>JAHJTV010000005.1 GCA_018829445.1 bacterium | reverse complement strand
GTTATTGCAACAATAACGAGAAACGGCTTTCAAAATAATGGAATGTACAAAGACGCCATTACTTTAACTTTAGCTATTATTTGTTTAGAAAAAAGTAGGATGGGCTACTCGTTGCCCATCAATAGAAAGCAATGTTGGGCTACGAGCAGATGCAAATTTCTAACCGGACAATGCTGGGTTTTAAATAACTATAATCTCCAGGTATTTGAACATGTCTGACAAAATCGCGTTCTACACAAAAAAAAATATTGATTCATGGAATGAAGCTGCACCTCGACATGCATCGATAAATTCATCATTAATCAGCACGGTTTTAAATCCGGCATTTAATAATCTTAATCCTGACTTTGATGCACTTGTAGATTCATGCAATATAAAAAATAAGTCTGTTGTCCAAGTATGCTGTAATAACGGACTCGATATTCTCTCTGTGAAAAATAAAGGAGCAGCTCGATGCTTGGGTATCGACGGTTCTAAAGAGTTTATTTCTCAAGCAAAAGAGTTATCTGAAGATGCAAACCAACCTGATATGGAGTTTCTTCATTCAAATATCTATGACCTTCCGGATGAATTCAAGAGTTCATTTGACCTAGTAATAATAACTGTTGGTGTATTTGGCTGGATGCCTGACATCTATAAATTTATGGAGGTTTGTTCATCTCTTTTGGTTGCTGATGGACAGCTCTTGGTAGAGGAAATTCATCCAATTTTAGGAATGTATGAAGAAGGAAAACCATCATATATCGATTCATCATACTTTAACAAAGAACCTATTAAAGATAGTAATGGATTAGACTATTTTAATAAAGAAAAGTACGATGCCAAAGAGAATTACTGGTTTCATCATTCACTTACTGAAATTTTAATGGCTGCCATCTCCAATAACCTTCGTTTAGAACATATAAAAGAACTCAGTTATAACGTAGGGAATTTCTGTGCAGATTTAGAGTTTGTTAAGCACAACCCTCCACTTGGAATTAATTTAAGCTGGCGAAAAATCGAATAAAATAATGATAGGTTTATTGAAAAGCATGATTACCAAACCATTTCTGAATTGGAGATGGAGCATGAAATTAGTATTGATATTTGCATTAGGCGTCTTGGCCAGTACTAGCGCCATTGCGGAATGGGTAAACCCGAGTGAAAAGTATTTGAATTCATATAAAATGTTTGTAGATGCCAAATGCCCTATCGCACAAGATAAGATTAAACATTTCGTTTACTTCGCTCGAGACAGGGAAGCTATATATAATCACCCTTTCTTGGGTAACTTAAGATTTGAAGGCGCACAAATAATGTATTCATGGGCGCAACTTGAACTAATAAAAGGACAATATGACTTTTCTATCATTCATGATGATTATAATTATTTAAAATCAAAAGGGAAAAAGCTCTTTATTCAATTGCAAGACGCTACATTTAATCCAAAGTACAAAGGTATTCCAGATTATTTGGAGACCGAAGAATATGATAGAGGAGCAATTTATCAACGATCAGATAGTGGTGTGCCGGAAGGGTGGACAGCCAAGCGATGGAATAAAAACATCCAGGCAAGGTTTGTTCACTTGTTGAAGACTCTTGGTCAAGCATTTGATGGAAAAATTGAAGGAATCAACTTACAGGAATCAGCAATCGGTGTTTCTCATGAATTCGATAAATCATTCACACCGTCTATTTATGTTGAGTCCCTAAAAACCAATATGTTGGCTCTAAAAAAAGCATTCCCTATATCAGCGACCATGCAGTACGCTAATTTTATGCCAGGGGAATGGTTACCATGGGAGGACAAGGGCTACTTAAAATCTATTTATCAATATGGAGAAAAAATCGGTGTCGGTTTGGGTGCACCCGACTTAATGGTTCGCAGGAAAGGACAGCTAAACCATGCTTTAGCCATGATGCATGAACATACTTACAGCGTTCCAATAGGAATTGCAGTTCAAGATGGTAACTACATTGGTCAAACGAACTCAACTAAAGTTACCAAGAACCGAGAGAATATAGTCCCCTTACTCCATGCATTTGCGAAGGATTTCCTGAAGGTTACATACATGTTTTGGGTAAATCAGGAGCCATATTTTCAACAAGATGTATTACCGTGTTTTACGTCTGAGTAGGAAAAGGGGTCAAGTCTTGTTTTGTTGCATTTGTTCTGTAATAGAGACGGGGCTTGTATCATCGTATTAATGTCTGTTGATCAGCAACGTCCCAATAGTCCGAGTAGCTTGAGATACCAGACTTTAAAAACCGTCTCGAAGATAATTCCTTTTGACACTTTCGACACCCCCCCCCTTGCGTTCATAAAATATAATGGGGATTTCTATCAACTGGAAACCTCTTTTCCAGGCTCTATAGTGCAGCTCGATCTGGAAGGAATAACCGGTTGAGCTGATTCTTTCCAGAGGGACATCTTCCAGCACGGAACGTCGCAGGCATTTGAAACCGCTGGTACAGTCATTAACCGGCAAACCGGTAACCAGGCGGGTGTATTTGTTTGCCAGGATGCTGATGATAAGTCGTGACAGCTGCCAGTTGATGACATTAACTCCTTGCAGGTAGCGGGATCCGATAACCAGGTTGGCTTGGGCTGTCGCTTCAATCATCGCCGGAATCCTGTCGGGGTCATGGGAAAGATCGGCATCCATCATAATTACCAAATCGTAACCACCGGCCAGTGCATGGTGAAATCCATCGATGTAAGCCAGCCCCAATCCCCTGGGGCCATTTCGTTCCAATAAGCTGACATTGGGGTTCTGCTTAGTGTATTGCCGTACCACCTCAGCCGTTCCATCCGGAGAGTTATCGTCCACAACCAGCAGGTATCTTCCTGGAAACTTACAGATTTTTTGATTTCAGGGGCTGATTATTTGCTTTTTGGAGGATTTCGGGTTTCATTCTACTAAATGGATAATTTGATAGGGGGGCAATAGGATCTCTCTGCCGTCTTCGCTGCAAAGTTTGCGTTTTTGAGTATAATCATAAACAAATCAATCTAAAAACAAGAATGCAAGCCTGACCTGAGTACAACAAGTAGCATTAAGTTTGCCTACTTCAGCTGACTGTCTTTGCTGCCGCGTCGATTAAAGAGTTCAAAATCCGTCTGCTCTTTTTCAAGTGCCGTTTGGCAGGCGATGCAATAACGAACTCCGGGGATTGCTTTGCGGCGGGCTTCCGGTATGGTGGTTTCGCATTCCTCACAATGTGTTAAACTCTCTCCTTCGGGCAAGCGGCTTCTGGCCCGTTTCACTCCGTCTTCTATTGTGGCGTCGATCTGTTCCTGTACCGCTCCGTCGCGGGACCAACCTCCAGCCATGATGCGCTCCTTTGCTACTATTTTTTAATGTTTCTCTTTACTGTCATCGCCAGCTTGGATTGTCATCCAAGGGGTAAAGCGGCCGTGAAATTTTGGAATATTCAAGTCTGCTGACATCTATCCCGGTTGTGCCGGGAGTGACGACGTTGACGGTTTTCCGGTTGTAAAGCAGATAGCGGTAGCGGAAGGGAAAGAGGTTTTTTACCACTACAATATCAGCTTTCCAAAGACTCAGTCCCAGGTCGGGAAAGTAACCGGGGTCGGCAAGGGAATCCGAGAGCTCCGTAAGAATCAGGTGGATGCCCTTGTGCCGCAGAATAACCGTTTTACCTAACCGTTCTTCCGATTTGTGGATCAGTTCGCCGGAGAAGTCCAGGGGACGATTGTATACCTTATCCAGCTTGCCTCCGACCGACAGTGAAACCTGATCTCCGATATCATAATTCCAAGCAATTCCAGCCGCTTCCTTGTCGCGGATAGTGAGATAGGATTTCAGATCCGCTCCCTCTTCCAGCAGTGATTTGAGAATCCAGGTGCTTTCCCCGGGAGCACCGGCACCAACAGCATCAGCCACGTCACAGAATACCACAGTGCCCAATTTTCGCCGCAGCCATTTGTCCCTGGCAATGGCAATAGCTGCCGATGGTGTTTCACCTGCCGGCGGAAGGACGTGGCGAACGGACCAATCAAGGTCTGCCAGCTCATCTGCCAGTTTTTGAGCGAGAGCGGGATCATTATTTGTGACTACTATGGTAGACCATCCCAGTTCCTGATCATCCAGCCAGATATGAACCATGAAGTTGGATGCGTCCAGTACTGTTTCCGAGTCGTCTATCATATCCTCCATACGACTGAAAATCGAACGCATGGGGGACAGAAGATCAACCGTCATTCCTCCTCCTTTCAACAGCTTCATCTTATTGAAGGCCATTACCGGTTTTACTTCTCCCCGGACTGTTTTCACCAGAATCTCCCCTACCCGGTACCCGACTTCGGCATGATCCCGATGAGGATTGGTCTTGTACCCGACAATAAAGGTCGCTTGCTGAACCCGCTCCCGGGTGAGATTGGCATGAAGGTCATGGGATATTCCAATTGGAACGGATGCACCCACTACCGATCGTGCTGCCTTAATCAGATCTCCCTCGGGATCTCGCAAACCATCAACTCCCATGGCACCATGAAGCGCCAGATATATGCCGTCTACCCTGCCGGCTTTCTTTAGGCCGTTGATAAGGGTCTGTTTAAATTCTTCATAAACCGGGCGTTGTACGGGCCCTCCCGACATCGATCGGGCTTTGATGATGGGAACAACCGTGATATCACCCTTACCCAGTTCATCAACCGCTTCCAGGAATCCGTCGATCTCAAGGTCAAGGTCGCGGGCAATCGGCAGAATTTCATCTCCAAAGTGGAGTGCCCAGGCTTTAAAATCTTCACGAGTCGTCAATACCGGTGAAAAGGAGTTGGTTTCCTGCATGATTTCAGCCACCGCAATGGTGTATTTTTCCGCCGCAGTGACACAATCTGAACTTCCTGTCCATCCAAAGAGAACAACAAAAATAAATATCAGTTTTTTCATGGTCTCGACTCCAGTGTGAGTATCATCAAAGCAATTATACGTTCTCTTTCCCTAATATTATGACGTCTACACTGTCAAGCGTGTCTTTCCGCGTTTAATCAAAGCCGGATCTTTACAAATGCAGGAATCCAAGTCTGACTCGGACATCCCGACGTTGATGAAAAAAATATTTGAAACGCAAATTCCGATAGCGTTCGGCTATTGGTTGCCCAGCTTTTTTAGAAAGTCAACAATCAGTCTATTATCAATTTCGTTTGTTGCATCAAGGATCCACTTACAAGAGACTTTCAATTAACTTGACAATCTGACCTGGTCTGGTCAGACTATAGTAAACCCAGACAAGAAAATCAGGAGAAAAACCATGCAAATTACTAATATTTCAGATGCTAAAGCACAATTATCAGCTCTTATTGAAAGAGTGCAAAGCGGTGAAGATGTTATCATTGGAAAAGCCGGGAAACCGGTTGCAAAACTGGTTCGGTATGAAAAGGGCAAGCAGGAACGTGTACCAGGTGCGCTTAAGGGTAAGATAAAAATAAGTGAAGACTTTGACGAATTACCCGATGATATTGCGAATGCATTTGGAATGGTATAGGCATGAATATTCTATTGGACACTCATGTTTGTCTTTGGTGGCTGGATAATAGCACCGCTCTAAAAAAAGAGATCAAAGATGTAATTTCAAATATTGATAATGTTATCATTGTAAGTGCCGTTGTCATATGGGAAATAAGAATTAAACAGGCAATAGGTAAACTTGAGATTCCACCTGATTTTTTTGAAGTGCTTACTCAACAGGGGTTTGAAATCATTCCCATTGCCGCAGAAGATGCCTACAAAGTTGGAGATCTGCCGTTACATCACCGCGATCCATTTGATCGAATGCTCATTGCCCAGGCAAAATCCGGGGGATTTACTATCCTGACGCACGATAAAGAGTTCACAAAATATGACGTCCCTATCCTGACCGCCTAATCGTGATCTGGTACGATCAATATAGACACCTGCTAAACTTACTTTGAATGGGGTAGACCTAGGGGGTGTCTCTTACGGAGCAGGATTTTAATCTTTGTCTGCAATTCTTCGCAGAACCTGGTGAGCCGCCTTACTGACAGAAGCATTGTTGTGTTCGAGTAGACTCTTAAAATAGGGAACTTGTGTTTCAGTGACTTTGTAATGTCTAAGCGTGTAGGCGGCAATACGCAGTCTTTCCTTATCACCGCTGGCGATGCTGTCCTGAATAAACTTGAAAACAACATCGCCACTGATCTTGCCTAATGCTTCAGCAATCAAGAGTGTAAAACGGCTTCCGGTTTCATAGGATAGTTTGATGAGAGGGTTGGCTGCCCTTTGATCTTCGATGTTTCCCAGAGAAACCACAACCTGTGCAAGCAGCTGCTTGTTGTTTGTTCCCAGTAAATCAATCAAAGTGGGCACTGCTTTTACAGCTTTCAAGTCACCCAGTGCGGCGGCAGCCCCCAGACTACCATTTTGGGATGACCTTTGTGCGACTTCTATCAGAAGCGCAACAGACTCAAAATCATCAAGCCAACCCAATGATTTTGCCAACTGGTCCTGGCCCGGTTGAGTTTCATCCTTCAAGCGTTCCCGGATTAAGGGAACGGCACCTCGATATTTTTTAAATCCCAATACATATGCTGCCGGTTCATTTACGGATTGGTTTGAATTAAACAGCTTAAATACTTTGAAAGATATCGACGGCTCTGTCATTCGCGCCAACACTGAAGCGGCTTTCATCGCGACCTCTTGGCCATTATCTTTTATAATCAGGCACAGGGGATCAACAGCTTCAGGAGAATCGATTGCGATCAATGCCTCAGCAATCTTCGCCTGGTGCTGCCCGGATTCTTTTTGTAATCCGGTCAATAGGATTGGGATGGCTTTTTTGGATTTAATTTTCCCCAAAGAGACAATAGCAGCGGTACCGGCTACCCGATCCTTTTCAGTAACTATCTCAAGTAAAAACGACTCAGCACCGGGAACCGGGATCTCCCCCAGAATCATTGCCGCTTCCTTGGTTCTTGAGTCAGTTTTAAAACGGATCTGCTCATCTAAAATTCTGGTGGATACGGATTCATCTTTTATTGCTATCAATGCTTCGGTTGCGGCAATTCTCTCTGTCTGATTGTGAATAAACAGATATTGATAAAGAATGTCCGTTGCACGCGGGTCCCCAATCTCCCCCAACGCTTGAATAAGAAGCTTTGTAGGAGTTTTCACCCGGATATTGCCGGATAGTTGTTCCTGCAGCATGTTTATCAGTATTGGAACCGCCTGCCTCGCTTTTAGAGTTTTTAATGCTATTACGGCACAGTTTTTAACCGATAAATGGGGGTCTTCTTCCAACTTTTTTAGAATAACGGGAACCAAAGTCTGATCCCCTGTTTTTCCCATTGCCAGCAGAGCATGAGTCCTGATTCTCCAGTTCGCATCAAAAATTGCCTTTTTTAATTCCGGAATCGCCTTGTCCTTCATTTCCAACCATTGATGATATTGTAGGGTGATTTTGTCTTTTGAAGGGGCAGCGGTTGTCGTCAATGAGAAAAACAGAAAAAAAATAGTCCAGACAACCGTGAAAAGACAAGTTGGTTTGAAATAAAAATGTTGATGATTCATGGTGTAAAATCTGATAAGTTTTACGATTTTTTGAAGAGATGGTTTTATAGAAGTATCGCACTAATGATGTCCCAAATCTTCAGCTGACCGTTTAAATGTAAGAGTTCCATTATTCGATGGCTGCCAGTTTTGCGCGGTACGTCTGTAATATTTCCTGATTGGCGGTAATTGCCTGCTGACCGATTTCCAGATCTTTTTGGCTTAAGTATTGTGTCCCGTTTTCTTTTGCCAGCTCCTGTGTCCTTACCTGATAATAATTAATAATATCAATTTTATCA
Organism: bacterium; assembly: GCA_018829445.1. Taxonomy (GTDB): domain Bacteria; phylum SAR324; class SAR324; order XYD2-FULL-50-16; family XYD2-FULL-50-16; genus JAHJTV01. The sequence continues at coordinate 584 of JAHJTV010000005.1, read as the reverse complement.
GAGACCATTTTAATTTTTCCGGTATAATAGGTTTTTTGTTCTTCTACGGTTGCAGTATTGTTGCGGATCTTTCCCTCCAGAATAATGAGATCACGCATCTCACTGCTTCGATCAACTGATCCGGTACTACTGCCTATATTGGGAATCCACATATTTCCCGGGAGCATTTCCTGCATTCGCTTTAACTCTCTGGCGTTTTCTTCCGCCGTAACAACAGGCTTCTGCTTGATATTTACTTCTTTCGAATTATCAGTGTTCGACGCAGCCTGTCCAACCGGTTCTGGTTTGTTTCCTTTCTTTGATTCCTCAGCTTTTTGCGGAGAAATCCAATCGGGTGTTGATGAGATTTCCGGCTTTTGAGAAGGAACGGCTTTTATATTAAGGCTTTGTTTTTGCGGCTGTTTTTTTTCTACCGTATCACTTTCAAATATAACCGATTCCTTGAATTCGATGATGATGACTACCACTAATACAAAAGCAACTATACTAAGCAGGATTTTTATGGTTTTTCGATTCATTTTGCAATTCGTAATTGTTAGAGACCTATGGGCGGTTAACTTATGGATTGTGATGGTGCTGCAATC
>JAHJTV010000111.1 GCA_018829445.1 bacterium | reverse complement strand
TAAAACCACGCTCCTTACGCGCGGAACGCGGAATTGAACGGAAATTTTTCCCTTCAAGAGTCGGGAACGCACTTTTAATAAATACTCCGTCTGAATCAAGAAAAAAAACATATTTATTTTTGAATTGATTCTGAGATAACAAAATCCGGTATCCATCATCATCCGCCGTAATTTTCATTTCACCGGTAAAACGGTATTTAAATTCATAAAGTTCTTTTGAAAGTTTATTTTGTGAAAAATGAAATATCAACTGCGAATATGAATACAATGCAACCAGAATAACCATCAATACGGCGAATGCAAATGCAGGATACATAATTTTATATCTGATGGAATCATTTTTAATAAAATAATTCCGGCAGCGCAACACATTAAATAAAACAGATTTGAACAAAAGGTATTGCATTGAACCGGAGATAAATCCTATTCCAGTGCCGCCAAAAATCAACATTAATAAAATTCCGTATGTAGTAGGACGCCCTAATATAACAGTTGAAAGCGCGTATAATACTGGAAGCAAAAAGAATAAAAAAGATTGCTTTATTACCAGTCCATTCGCTTTTTTATCATACAAGGCAATGGTTTGCGGTTGAACAGACTCATTTGTTCTGAAGATACTACTCACCTTTCTGATAAAAACCATCAATGAAACGAAAAGGCCGGTTACAGTTAAAATGATTATTATAATCAAGGTGAAAGAAACGGCAATTCGTTTTACCGGCTCTACAGAAAAAAACGAAAGAAGAAATACTGAAACACACGTTAAAAAGTTTATGAGAGACACCAAAGCAATAAAGCGTAATTTGATTTTCTTCAGTTTTTGATCAAGATCTCCGCTGATGCCATGTTCTTTCATTTGCATAATTGCAGTCATTGAATTCCCCTTGCGAATTGATTCTTATCGCATTTCGGCAAGCAGTTTTTCATGTAATCCGGCATTGGAGAGAATAATCGATCCGTTATGACATGTTTTATTGCCGGCAATATCGGAAAAACAGCCGCCGGATTCCTGCACAATAGCTGCCGCTGCTGAACAGTCCCACGGTTTGTCAAGCAGATTTACACAAAAATCAAGCCGGCCGGCCGCTACCGAACCATAGCTGTATGCATCCATAAATCCGTAGTAATAGTCTGCGTCAGTTAAGAGCTTCTGCAGTTTATCAGATGCCGGATTATTTTTTTTTGTCAGAAAACCAAGACCGCTTCCCATAGACTCTGATATTTTTTTAGTTTCGGAGACATGTAACTTTTTATTATTGCACCACGCGCCTTTCCCCGGCGCGGCACAGTATAATTCGTTCATAGCCGGAAGGTAGATCACACCGACTACCGGTTGCAGATCAATTTCAAGAGAAAGCAGCACGCTGAATGTCGGCATACCTCTGAGGTAAGGACGCGTACCATCGAGAGGATCGATTATCCACTTTCTTGAACTTTCCTTCGCCTCCTGGCCTCCTTCCTCTCCGAGCACACCATCATCAGGGAATGCTCTCTTTAATCCCCGACGAATGTGAGTTTCGCATAATACGTCGACCGTACTCACCGGAGAAGAGTCCGCCTTTATAGTAATATTTTTATGTTTATACCGCCGTTTAAGCTGCAGTGCCCCCGCCTCCTTGCAGAGTTTCACAGCCATGTTTAATTCTTTTTCAAAAGTATTTCGACCCATACGCCGCCCCGTCAATATAGAATAAATTCGTTTATAGATTAAGTATATCATTACTTTTTATATTTAAAATTTCTTATCGCACGAGCACACGCACACTTTTAGTTTCAGAAGTATTACTATTTGTTATTACGATATAATTTGTTATTATGATATAATTTTAGATAATAATGCTTGTGAGGTAATTGTCTGTGAATATAAAAAAAGAAATGCAGCAGATTTTACTGCAATATAAGGCGCTTCTCGATAAATATGAAAAACTCGTCAAAGAGTACGAACAATCTGACATTGTTAATGAAAATATAAAAATGAAAAATGAAAACACAGGTATACAAAATGAATTAGCAATCCTCAAAAGTGCGACCCAAAAATTAAAAACGGAGAATGACGATTTAAGACTGTCCCTAAATGAACAAATAATTGATGAAAAAAAAAGTATTTTAAAAATATCACAGGATAAATTAAATACCTATTTCTGGAATTCTGCACATCCGATTAAAAATCGTCTTCATGATTTTGAAGTGCAAATCACAAGGAAAATGAAACAGTTAAATATTTTGGCTAAAGAAAAACTTGATGATGATAAATTAGTTATAATGCACGAATTAAACATGCAAGAAACGGCTTTACGTAAAAAAGTAGAAGAAAGGCGCGCTTGGCTTGAGGAAAAGGCGGAAAAGGAAGTTGAAGAAAAAATGACTGCGGGTTACCGTGCATTTAATTCTGAAGGAGTGGACAATGAAACTATTCAAAAACGAATTAAACAAAATAAACTTGAACTCAAATTTGGATTAAACTGGATAAATAAAATCGGTATTCTTTTAATTGTTATTGCTGTCGGGTATGCATCTAAATATAGTTATTCCCGATGGTTTACAAATTATGCGAAAGGAATAACTTTTTTTATACTGGGCGGGAGTTTTGTTGCTATTGGCGAATGGTTCTACCGCAAGGGAAAGGATATTTTTTCAAAAGGTATTTTGGGCGGGGGAATATCCATATTATACGGTGCGGCTTTCTACAGTTTTTTTACACTTCAGATTATCAATTTAAATACCGGAATATTTCTAAGTATACTGATTACCACACTCAGTATTGCATTAGCTCTTCGCTATAATTCTAAAACAATCTGCACTCTTGCTTTAATAGGCGGTTATTTGCCGTTTTTTTCTTATGTATTTAATTTTACGTTTACTTTGAATACAACATATACAGCTCTGGGGTATATCCTCATTTTAAATTTAACGCTGCTTATTATATCCTTTCAAAAAAAATGGCTCTTACCGACTTATGTAAGCTTTGCACTTAATATGCCTTGTGTTATTTATTTAACCGATAAATTAACCACCATTGGAATGGCTCAAGACATTTATAGT
>JAHJTV010000038.1 GCA_018829445.1 bacterium | reverse complement strand
TTGATGGGCAACGAGTAGCCCATCCTACTTTTTCTAAACAAATAATAGCTAAAGTTAAAGTAATGGCGTCTTTGTACATTCCATTATTTTGAAAGCCGTTTCTCGTTATTGTTGCAATAACCTAACCGGACATTGCTGAATCTATCTAAAACATTTGAAAATATTTTAACCATCTTTGGAAAAGAGCAATGAAGATTAAAATACTTCTGGTTGATGATGAAAAAGAGTATATTGAGAGTCTATCAGAACGTCTAAAACTGCGAGATTTTGATGTAGATATCTCATTCAATGGCCAGTCTGCGTTGGATCGGATTCGTCATTGTGAGTATGATATTGTAGTATTGGACATGCTAATGCCGACTATGGATGGAATGATGACTTATGAAAGAATGAAGGCCATCAACCCAAAGATTCATGTGATTTTTGTTACCGGGCACGCCCAGATTGAAACGGCTATTCAAGGAATGGCGTCCGGTGTTTATGATTATCTTATCAAACCGATTGACTTGGGGGAATTAATAGAAAAAATAAAGATGGCTCATGAGCATAAATTGGTTCTTGAAGAACAGAAACGACATAGAGAAAAGAAATCTGAGGAAACTGAAATAAAGGAGAAATCATGATAAAAGCATTAAAATCGATGGGATTTTTCTTAATGAGCGCTTCCAGAGCTCATGCTAAATGGGAGTTGGAAATATCCAATACCATATTCAATGATCGAAAGAGAATCATTATTCTTTGTCTGTTAATCATACCAATACTATTTGGTGGATTAGCTATTGCAGACCAAGTAGTAGATATTCTCCCCGAAACACTCGGTGGGAAAAAAGCTTATAGTCCCGCTTTTTTTACTCCCGGCATTTTTATTGCCTCAATATTAATTGGATTGGGAGCTGGATTGATCACCGGTGCTATTGGTGCAGGAGGGGGATTTATTATTGCACCGGCATTGATGAGTGCTGGTATTAAGGGTATTCTGGCTGTTGGAACCGATTTGTTTCATATTTTTGCCAAAGCCATTATGGGCAGTGTTATTCACAAGAAATTAGGTAACATCTCTATTCGCTTAGCTCTTTTATTTTTAGTTGGGTCAATAGGCGGAGCGACCGGGGGTGGTGTTATTAATCGAATGCTTTATGAGATTAATCCGGTGCTGAGTGATACATTTATTACCACCATCTATGTTGTGATGCTTGGAATACTTGGTAGTTATTCCTTGATTGATTTCCTTGGTGCACGTAACGCTGGAAAAAGCTCAGATTTTCATGGAGGAAAGCAGGAAGGAGTAGAAATGGGTACTCTTCCCCAAAAGATTCAATCTGTGAGAATTCCACCGATGATTACGTTTGATGAGAATTTAATCCCCGGAGGAAGGCAAATATCAGCAGTTTTTCTGATTGCCTGCGGCGCATTAGTCGGTTTTTTTGCTGCAATTATGGGTGTTGGAGGTGGTTTTTTAACATTCCCGATTTTTGTGTACGTACTGGGTGTATCCTCCATGACTACGGTGGGAACTGACATATTTCAGATTATTTTTACTGCGGGTTATTCATCCATCAGCCAGTATGCCATATACGGTTTCATTTTTTACACCATGGCTATAGGAATGTTGCTGGGGTCGTTAATCGGAATTCAAGTTGGTGCCATGACAACCAAGGTTGTAAATGGGATTACTATTCGTGGTTTTTATGCAATGGCTGTACTTGCCGGTTTTGTAAATCGGGCTTTTGCACTTCCAGGGAAACTGGCTGAAATGGAAATAATACCGCTTTCCAAACAGATTACATCCATATTGGATAAAATAGGAAACTGGTCTTTTTTCATTGTCATCTCTGTTTTCGCAATTTGGGTCATTAGTACTTTTATCAAAAATATCAAAATACTTCGTGGGGAAGAGGAGGCCTAATGGACAAGAAAAACAAAGATCTTTTTATTGGAATTGGACTTTTACTTGGATTTGCAGCTGTTCTGACGCTGATGTTTATGCCACTCTTTCAGGGCAACAACCTGATCAATAAAATTGATAATCTATACAATAATATTTCCAAAGGATCAGCTTATTATATCCCAAAGTTGAAAAAGGATGCCAAGTCCTTTTCTGGTCAATACATAAGACTTCAATTATTGATTGACAATGAAAGGCTAAAAGGGGATTTGGCGAATTTACTCAATGTAAACGGAATCCCATCCCAATCAGAAGACGGACAATTGATCATCAACGCAGATTTTGGACAATTAATGGGCATTTGTCTTGATGATACCGACTTGATGTACGCTAATGAAGGCGAAAAAGTTCGGACTCGATATGGGATTCAGGAAAGAAGGGTTCTATATACATGGTGGAAAGGAATGCAAGCGATTGATAAATTCCTGATAAAACAGAAAAAATATAACGAAAGTAAACTTGTATCTTCAATTATACAAAAAGGAGTGGAAGCTTCTTATAACTACTATGGTATCGAAGCTCAGAATATTAGAGATCGTGTTTTTATGGTAGTTTTCTCATTGATGTTTTATGTTGTGTACACCCTCTGGTTTGGATTCGCCATCTTGTTTCTGTTCAAGGGAGCGGGTCTGAAACTTTGATATCGAGTGACAGATAGCTAGTCGATGCAAAAAAGATCTGGAGTTGTTTTTATTGCGTGAGTCTTCTTGACTGTGGCAAATCCCTGTAAAAAAAAGCAGGGATTGCTGCTGCGATAAAAGATCTCCCGCAGGAATCAAAGGATATTCTGAATCGAACTGAACTGAATAAACTCCAGTAAAGCAAGCAAGACAAGTCACAGAATCGGTATTATGAATTTATACAAAATTTGCCATTTGCCCATATCGTCCTCCGGGATTTACGTTGAAATGGTTGGACGATAGAACTTATATGAAACTTATCAATTGTTTACATCGTCTGGCAAAAAAGTTTTCAACCAGGCACAAGCACCCTGAAACTGGGGATTTTGAAGCTTTAAGTCTTGAGTTTAAGGCACACTTTCATGGTTTTAAGTTGCTGTTAAGGGCTAATAACAAAGCGCTTGATAACATGGGTCACATTGAAAAAGCACTTATTAGCGGTGATCCCTTTAACATGCAGTTTGTCAGAGGCAAATGCACTGCAATAGCTGTCGATGTTTACCGCATGATTCGAAATCTGGAAGAACTGACACAGGGTAAATATAAGGGACTGGATTCTCGCTTTAAAGACATCCAATCAAAAATCAGCCAGATTTTAAAACCCAAGTTACCGGTAGTAGGCGTAACGTTGATTCTCCCTTTTGAAGCCATTAATCAGAACAGTTCAGGTTTAACCGGGAATAAAATGTCTCGGTTGGCAGAAATAAAGAATAATTTAGGACTAGATGTCCCAGATGGCTTTGTTATTACGGCTGCTTCTTACCTGCTCTTCATTGACAGCAACAATTTGCAGACGGAAATTGACCGTCGTTTTCAAACCACCGATTTTGATGATCTAAATTCCCTGCAACATACAAGTGAAGAGATCCAAAAACTTATAGAAGAGGCTCCATTGCCATTGGAATTAGTGGAAGCTATCCAGGGTGAATTGAACCGACTAAAAAACCGATTTGGTCATGCTGTCCGAATTGCACTAAGAAGCAGTGCTCTTGGTGAGGATCTTGCTAAAACCTCATTTGCCGGGCTGTATTACTCTGAGCTTAACGTCACTCTTGACAGTGCTCTGCAGGCTTATCGACGTGTTCTTTCCAGCAATTTCAGCCTTCCTGCCATTACCTACCGATATAACTTTGGCATCAAAGACGAAGAGAATATAATGTGTGTAGGATGTCTCACAATGGTGGATGCAGAATGCGGAGGCGTTATCTACTCACGTAATCCTTTGGATACTCGGGATGATGCTATTTTCATCAGCAGTAACTGGGGACTTCCAAAATCAGTAGTTGATGGAAACACGGCGTGTGATCAGTTTGTTGTATCAAGGGAACCATCATTGGTTATTCTGGATCAGAAAATAGCAACCAAGTCCACGATTGTCATTAATGACTCCAAAGCCGGTATTATCGATTTTAATCCTGACTATGAATTGCAGAGAAAACCATCATTGAACCCAAGCCAGGTTTTAATGGTCGCACAAATCGCTATTCGATTGGAGTCTCATTTTGGTTGTCCGCAGGATATTGAGTGGGCAATTGAGAAATCCGGACGGATTGTTCTGCTTCAGAGCCGTCCTTTGCAGCAGATCGAGAAGGAAACAACGGGCTTTGAGAGTGCCGGGAAAATACTATCCGGTGCCGATGTGATTCTCAGCGGCGGTACCGTCATAAACGCCGGATCAGCGTGTGGACCTGCTTTTCTGGTAAAAAAAAGAAGTGATTTACTCATATTCCCTAAAGGTGCAATCCTGGTTTTACAACAAGCCAATCCACGCTGGGCTTCATTATTGAGTCGGGCAATAGCCGTCATAACCGAAGAAGGGAGCTTTGCCGGGCATTTGGCGAATGTAGCCCGGGAATTTGACATCCCGGCATTATTCGGCTTGCAACAAGCCAGCAGTATTATAAAGTCCGGTGATATTATAACCATTGATACTGTTGGGAAAACTGTCTATCGTGGGGAAGTCCTTTCTGTGTTGACAGTTCAAAAGCCCAGAAAAAATCTAATTGCAGACAGTCCCGTATACAGTACCTTGAAGGATATTAGTCGCCTAATTGTACCTCTTCATTTGCTCGACCCGGATTCAACTGACTTTAACCCGTCCAATTGTCAAACCCTGCATGACATCACCCGCTTTATTCATGAGAAATCAGTGTTGGAAATCTTCAACTTTGGTAAGGAACATCACTTTGCTGAAAGGTCCGCCAAACAACTGGTATATAAAGTACCGATGCAGTGGTGGGTATTAAATCTTGATGATGGTTTTAATAAGGAAATACCGGGGAAACGTATTTATCTGGAGGATATCAATTCAATTCCCATGCTAGCAATATGGGACGGAATGATCGCTGTGCCCTGGGCGGGCCCTCCCATCGACGGCCGAGGATTTATGGCGGTTATGTTTCAAGGATCAGCCAATAGGACTATTGGAGACAGAAGCCGCACTAGAACAGCCGATAAAAACTATTTTATAATTTCAAAAAATTTTTGCAGCTTGTCCTCAAAATTGGGTTTCCATTTCTCAACTATTGAATCAATGGTTAGCGAGAGGGTCGAGGAAAACTTCATCAGTTTTATGTTTAAGGGAGGGGCTGCCGATTATCAAAGACGATCAAAACGAGTGCAGTTTATTGGGGATATTTTAGAGGATTATGGATTCAATGTGACCCTCAAAGAAGACGTCTTGTTGGCTCGTCTGGAGAGTCGCAGCGCCTCCTCTACGGTTGATTGCCTCAAGATTCTCGGCTATTTGACTATTCATAGCCGACAATTGGATATGATTATGTCCAATGGGAAATCTGTAAATTATTATCGTGAAAAGATCAACCGTGATATCACAAAAGTCATTTTAAATAATAATGAATCTGTATAATACGAAGATCATCTTTAAAACACCATTTTTCCTGTTTCGACATTATATAAAAAACCAAATGAGTTGTTCTCTTGTTACTCAATTTATCAATGAATAGAATATTTAAAAAACTAAACCCCTTCATATTTTTCGGGAATAAAAAGACATTGTCCACGCGATACCGATTGTTGCGTCGCAATATTGTGGTGCTGATGTTCCTGGTATCATTTACCCCGCTGATTTCAATGACTGTTTTGAACTATCATCAATACCAGACCAGTCTAAAGTCCGAAATCGTTAATCCAATGCAATTACTTCTAGCAAAAACAGTCTTTGCTTTTGAACTTTTTTTAGACGAACGGCTTTCTGTCATTCGCTATACAGCTGCATCCAATACATACGATGACATATCGAGAGAAGAAATGCTGAATCGCCTTTTCCAAGTGCTTAAGAAGGAAATAGGTGGAATAGTTGATCTTGGTGTTATCAACAGTAACGGAATACAGGTCGCATACGCCGGGGCATATAATTTAGTGGGAAGGGATTATTCAAATCAAGAATGGTTTCATGAAGTGTCATTGCGAGGATACTATATAAGCGACGTTTTTATGGGTTATCGTAAGTTTCCACATATTGCAATTGCTGTCCAACAGTTTACCTCAGAAGGTCATTCCTGGATACTTCGTGCTACTATCGACACCAAAAAATTTGAAAGCATTATTAAATCAGTGAGATTAGAACCGGAAAGTGATGCATTTTTTATTAATAGAGCTGGAATCATGCAGATACAGTCGCAATATTATGGTCAGGTTCTGGAGAATTGCAAACTCCAAGTTCCCCTGGGAATTCAGGGAGCTGAAGTCATGGAGGTTGTTGACGGATTAGGTCGTAATGTTGTGGTCGCACTAAACAGCTTCAATCACCATGAATTCATTCTGGTTGTGGTCAAACCAACATCTGTTGTCTTAAAGTCATGGTTCAAACTAAAAAATCAAATGATCATTGTTTTCATTGGTGGAACTGCTCTGATTATTATTATGGTAATTAGTATTACAAATTATTTGATAAAAAAGATCAAAGATGCCGATGAAAAAAGAGAGCTTGCATTTCGTGAACTCGAAAACACGCAAAAGCTATCATCGCTTGGAAGACTGGCAGCAGGAGTAGCACATGAGATCAATAATCCAATGGCTATAATTGATCAAAAAGCCGGCCTTATGGATGATTTAATCAAACTCCAAGCAGATTTTGAAGGGAAAGTCAGGTTTCAGGAGCTTACCAAGTCTATCCTGCAATCAGTAAAACGTTGTAAAGATGTTACTCACCGTTTGTTGGGATTTGCTCGTCGCATTGAAGTAGCGTATGAAAACTTGGATCTGAATGATACACTCAAAGAAGTTATTGGCTTTCTGGAAAAAGAAGCACTTTATCGAAAAATTGAGATCATTCTCAAGTTTGCCGATAATTTGCCAATTATCTCATCAGATAAAGGCCAATTACAACAGGTGTTTCTCAATATCTTAACAAACGCCTTTGATGCGGTTGAAGATGAAGGGCGGATAATCATATCCACTTGGGATCATGATAAAGATAAGGTAGCTGTGACAATTTCGGACAATGGCTGTGGTATGTCGGAAGAAATCATGACCCATATTTTTGAACCATTTTTTACAACAAAGAAGGGTTACGGAACAGGTTTAGGGTTGCCGATTACTTATGGTATTATTAAGAAGCTCGGTGGTGAATTGATCGCCAAAAGTGAAGAAGGAGTAGGAGCAACTTTCACCATTCATATCCGCAAAAACAGTCCGGAAACATAAGCGGAGCTATGGAAAAAGAAATGAATTTGTCGATTGTTTTGCATTCTGAGATAATACCAAACCTTGTAAGCTTTGCGGCCAAATCAACAACCTTTATAAACTAACAGACTGTTAATATTAATGATAGTGCAGGCAACATAGGAGAGAGTAAAAGATTTATTATGGAAAATACAAATGAGGTGGCCTTTATCGGAGAGGTAACAGCAGGTGTGACACATGAGTTGAAAAATGTTTTTGCAACAATTAAAGAGATGACAGGATTAATGGAAGATCTGTTCATAATGTCAAAGAGTGATTCTTCTATTTTCCGTGAACAAATAGAAAAGCAATTTTCATCTATTAACTCCCAGATCGGGCGGGGCATTGATACACTTAAACAGTTAAACCGCTTCTCACACAGTCTGCAATATGAGTGTGTGGAGATCGACTTGGTGCAAACTTTAAACACAATGATTATTCTCTATCGTCATCGTGCCAGGTTAAATAAGGTTAACATATTGCTTGCTCAGTCTGATGAAATAATTTGCTTTAGTATCCAACCGATTCAATTTCAAAGATTATTAATCTTGGTCTTGGAATGCATGATATCAATTTTATCGCAGGGAGGAAATATCAAGATTCAGACTGAGAAACTGCCGGAATCGGTCCTTATTCAATTTTCCGGGTTGCATGAATTGGCAGAAACAGACAGCTCACATCTGAACCCCAATTTAACGGAGCAATGGCAAAAAATCCAATTGCTTGCAAGGGAATTGGGGTTCAAAACGGATCTAAATGAAACCAAATTGGAAATAGTGATGGAACTTACACTACCGGAATAACCTGGTCAGAGAGAAAAACGATTTTACTTCTTAGGAGAACAGGTCTAAGTCGACAAAGTGAGGAGGGGTGACATTTCTTGAGTTTGATATTGCCAAGGGGATATAAATTCGGTCTATTGGTTTAAAAATACCGAAATGTATTCGAGAAACAGGTGCTTAAGTGTTTGAGAGATATCAAGTGTTTTCGCTGAATCAACTTGACGGAGTCTGGCAGTGTATGAAATTGAAGATACATCTAACAAAACTTAATACATTATGGTATTCTGACGGAAAACAATAACTTTTAACCATGAGGCAAAGGGATGGATAAAATTAAAATACTATTGGTGGATGACGAAGAGGAATTCGTTCATACATTGGCGGAACGTATTAAAATGCGTTTGTTAAAAAGCTACGAAGAGATGACGACGGCAGCATCTTTGGCTGAAGGTGGCGGTCCGGATATGGCTAGACAATATCTAAAAGATAAAGAAGAGAAAGAAGAAAAACGTAAGTTTTATAAGGAAAAACTCGGTTCCGAAATTGCGCTGAACGGAGAAGAAGCATTAAAAATTGTATCCAATGAAGAACCGGACGTTATGATCCTGGATCTTAAAATGCCAGGTATTGGAGGAATGGAGGTCTTACGTCGAATTCGAAAACAGTATCCTGCAGTACAGGTAATCATTCTTACTGGACATGGATCAGAAAAGGATGAAAGACAAGCAAAAGAACTTGGGGCATTTGGATATCTTGAAAAGCCCGTAGAAATTGATGTTCTGGTTGATCAAATTAAGAAAGCGTATAAATCTGCAAAATAGCCATCCACATATCTATCGTTTTTGGCTACCATTTTACAGACCATCCACTGATGGCTAGCCTACAAAGCGATTGCCGATAGAATCTTGGTAGTGGGAAGGATGCCGTCTGCTAACTTCCCCTACCAAATTGTGAGACAAATACATCTGATGAAGTACTTCCAGACCGCTCAGTAAAAGGTATGTACCTGTGATTCAAAAACCTCACTTGTCGATCTGTTTATGAAATCCATTACTTTCAATTTTAAAAGGACAGGTACTCTATTTAACAATTGAGTTCCCTACAAACCTGTCAGATATGAATTTCGACAATATCGCCGTCATTTGGCTGGTGATCACGTTGTACCAGTTGTCCATCATACACGTTATCTCCCCATATGCGAGCATGTTTCATCTTTTCCGCGAACGTCATGTGTACTTTGGCTGCAAATTGTTCCACCGTATCTCCCCTCTTCAGAACAAAAGGGGCCTTCATATCTGCCGGTTTTCCTGGTGTTTTGGAATAAACGCGAACGATTTCCAGTCGTTCAAAAATAACCTTTTTCAACAGCTCCATATTTCGTCCTGTTTTTGCAGAAACAGGAAGATAGGGCCAGTCATCCTCAAGCAGTTCGGCGAAAATATCTACATTTTCATCAAATTGCTCCGAGTCGTTTTTATTGGCCAGAACATGAAACGGCAGAAAAGTCATTCGAGGTTGGTCCGGATATCGATCTTTGAGTCTGACAGGGGCGATTCTATTTTGTTTCAGGATGTCAGCCGTCTCTTCCAGTTGTTGAAAAGGATCACCCTGAATATCAACTGTTAACAGCAACAGATCCGATCTTCTAATCAGATCAAAAAGATCTTTGTCCACATAGTCCCTGTTTAAAGGAGGCGTATCGATCAGCTGTATCTGAATATCATGTATTGACATCATGCCTGGCGTTGGTTTCCAGGTGGAGTGCGGAGAATCTGAGATTTCAGGCGTTGCGTTTGTAAGTACCGCAACCAGCGAAGATTTCCCCACATTTGGAGGACCCGATATGATAACCTGTCCTGCTCCTTCCCGATTGATGTTATAAGCGGATTCCTTTCTGGTTGCTCCTTTTTTTGATTGAGGTGAAACCTTCAACTTGGATATTTTTTTTCGAATCTCCGCTCTGAGTTTATCAGTTCCTTTGTGTTTGGGAATTACACTCATCATCTCTTCCAGACAGGAGACCTTTTCAGAGGGTGTCTTGGCATCTTTTAGCCGTTTTTCAATCTCAAAATAACCGGGAGGCAGATTGGCCGGCATAATTGCTCTTTTAAGAAGGTTCAGCGAAAAAATCAGGATATCAAATCGACATTGATAATTCTGGATCTATTCGACAGAAAAATCAAGTCGATCGATTATCCGGCAGGTTTGGTGAATACGGTGGGATGATTATTTTGTCTGTGTGGCTGTGATATTAAAGGCTTAGAATCTCAGGGCATAATTGCAGTCCGTGTCTGTTTTTCCTGTGAAAAACATCAATCTGTTCAAGATAGCTTTTTTTCAAAAGGCCCAGGCCCTCAAGCTCTTTTTCGGTAAAAAGGACCTCTTTTCGGATATATTGACTAAGAAGAAACCTGAAAGCGGTACGACGGGGGAAAAGGATAATAGCCAAAGGATTTCCCAGGCTTATTTCCCGGCGAGCCATCTTTATTCTTTCATTGATGCTGTTTTCCCAGATCTTTGAAGGGGGTGTGATGACATCAATCGCAGAGACAAGTCCGTCAATTTTTTCTTCATTTGCAGCTACTTTTCCATAGAGAGTTTTAATGTGATCCAATTGTCGCAAGTATGAGGCTTTTTGATTCAATACACCGCCCTTTTTATACTCCAGGTCTTTAATACTGGTTTTGATCTCTTTTATCTTTTTCTCATTGTCTCTTATCCTGTTTTTTTGATTCTTCTTCTCATCAGCAAACCTCTTGATCATGTTTTCCCGGGCTTCCTTTTTCTGAAGGCGGCTGAACTCTCCTTGAAGTTCCAATTGGGCTGTTCTCTGTAATTGTTTGACTTTGGCCAATCTGTCACCCAAACTTTGAAGGGAGACTAATTTATTCTGCAATTCAAGAACAGTGTTTTCAACCTGAAGGGTGACCGCTTCTATTTCCGTAAGCTCACTTTTTATTTTTTGAGACAGTTTTGCCTTTGGAGTTGAATTTTTAGGAGATTCACTCTCAGGCAACGGCAGACTAAGGGTTTGAATCCTGCTGATTATTTGATCAAGGTTGGTTTGAAACCTGACGATCTGCTTTTTTATATCAAAGGATCTTGAATATTTTACATTGCAGAGGCTGGCAGCAGACATCTCTATCTCGTCAATCTGCTTTTGCAGATCCATCAATTCGTTTCTGATTTCCAATGACCGATCAGGTTTACTTATACGATCATTCTCCTTTTCTAAAATGAGCAACTCAGTTGTCAGCGAATCCAAATCGTTTTTTTTGCTTTCAAGGGAAGAGATTAAATTATCGAGTTTCTGAGAAAATTGAGAGATCTGGGTATCTAAAAAGGAGGATTCCTGGTCTAATAAAACGTTTTTTTGAAAAACCCATTCATTTATCTGATTGAAGGGTAGCCTGTTTTTTTTATCTCCTTCTGTGAGTTTTTCGGTTTTTTCTGCAATTTCGTTAAAAAATGAATCATTTTGCGCAATCAAAGCCTCTTTTTTGGTAATCATTGAATCAATTTTGTTGTTGGCAATGGCCATCTCATCGATTTTTCTGGAAGTGAGCATTTTGTGTATTTCGATGAGTTTGTCGTTTAGTGCATCATTTCCATTTATTTCAATACTTTGTATTTTCACTGCCAACGCATTGAGCAGTGACTCGGCTTTTTGATAGGTTGTTGAAGAGGAACTCTTTTTCATTGAATAAAAAGTCTTGAGTGAGATATTGACTTGTGTGATCTCAAGTTCCTTATTGTATAATGAAAGGCTAGCGGATGCAACATTAGAAAATAAGTTCCTATTTTGAGACCTGATTGGATAAGGGTAGAGGTGATGCGGCGGATAAATCCCGGATAACCAATCCAATATAACCGGTATGATTATCCAACCGGGAGACGAAGCGTTTTAGCGAGAGTACTGGCATCAAGATCTGAGGGTGGAGCAGTTCCAACAGGCAGTAAATTGCTCTTCAAGTTCTTCCCCACACTGTTTACAGTTCCAAGTAAGAATGGCAACCTCGGGTGAAGAGTGTTCCTTTGTTACCTTAGTGGTGTACTCAATAATCGAGAGAGCTTTATCTTTATCCTGCGAATTCACCAAAATTTTAATTCCTTCGGTTATTTGAAGTTGTGGTTCCATTCCTCCGCAATCATCCTTACGAATAAAAGCCTGAATGTCGTTTTCTTCAAGAATGCCTTTGGCTATTTCCGCATCCAGGTGATTGTACACGGTGCAGATCTCAACTAATCCGGGAAAGGTATTTTTCATAATGTTTACTATCCGTTTGGTTCCAGTGAGATTTCAATTCGTTTGTTGATGCGGCCTTTGCTTTTATGCTTTACGATACGAACAGCGCCAATCTCCTTCGTGTCTGCTACATGAGTACCACCATCGGCTTGAATATCCAGACCGTCAATTGTGACGACTCTGACCTCCTTCAGGCTTTCAGGAAGCAGGTTTATTTTTGTACGAATCAGATCCGGGATTTGAAAAGCTTTCTCTCTTGGCAGGACGGAAATGGTAACCGGTCGTTTCTGCTGTACCTCCAGGTTGATCTTCTCCTCTATTTCCCGGACCAATTCAGCTGAAAAAGACTCAAGCTCAAAATCGAGTCTTCCCTTGCATGGCTCCATATTACCACCAGTCACCTGAGCCTGGTAATCTCGCCAGATCACACCGCACATAACGTGAAGCGCTGAGTGAGTTCTCATCAACTGATACCGTCTATCCCAGTCAATAATACCTTTGACCTCTGTTCCTTTGGAGGGGAGTGGATCGGGAGTGAAATGCAGGCTGTCGTTTCCATTCTTTTTGGTTTTGGTAATCCGACATTGTTGGTCCCCAAAAAGGATCACCCCATAATCACAGGGTTGTCCACCGCCACCCGGGTAGAAGGCTGATTGGTTCAGGATGATATATCCTTCCTCTTCGTTGATAGCTTCAACTGTTGCATCAAACTCCTTCAGATAACTGTCATTGGTATACAGATCCGTTGTCAATTCTTCTCCTTCTGTTTTAATTTAATAAAGGAAATCGTAAATCATGCCGGAAGGAGGCTAAAATCTGAGAGCCCCGGAAATATTGCGAGAGATTTCTGTGAACCTGGTTTCAGTTTAAGCCATTCCAAGGGGGAGTGCAAATAGCATGTTTTTTAACAGGAGAAGTAACACAAAAACAGTTGCTTGATGATTATTGAAAAAGTGTCAAATCAGACGGCTGTTAAGTAAAAAAACAGACAGAGACCTGTGAAGTATCGGTTGGGGAGCAAAAAATGTCAGTAAAACGTAGCGAAAGCCCAAAAAGGTTGGGAAGGTTCGAATTTAAGGGGGGGAAATGGTTTCCCCCGTTTTAACTTGATTTAACCACCATATATTACTGCCAGAATGGTGGCTTTGCCCTCTTTTGCTGCTATCAGGTGCGGAGTGGTTGAGAGATAATAGACACTGTCGCCGGGTTCCAGATCAAACTGATCCTCTGCGATTTTAAGAGAAACCATCCCCGCCAAAACATAAATAAACTCTTCCCCCTCATGAATGGAAGGTTCGTCATCCGGATTCTCCTCCAGTTGTACAATCATGGATTCCATGTGTCGTCCCTTCACTTCGGGAGCCAGACTTTTATAGGTATATATCTGTTTTTTGCTTTTGCGCGAGGTTGAGCGGGAGATGGTTTTGGCTTCATTGCGCCTGGTTATGGAGAAGAGTTTAGTACCAACACCGGAGATTAACCTGCCAAAGGCACTGTCAAGGGCTTGTGAAAGCTTGATGATGGTCCCAAGCTGGGGTTGAAGTTCATTTTTTTCAATGCTGGCCAGCACATCAATATCAAATCCAGTCATGTTGGACAATTCATCAAGGGAGATCCCTTTCTCTTCGCGCAGTTTGAATATTTTTTCTCCAATGGCTTCAACACTGTGTTCCCCGGACAAGGCAACATCACCGGTCAAATCGGAGAAATAATCCACATTGATATGAGGCACCTGATCATCTTTTTTCATTATCAACTCCTCGGGTTGTCTGATAGGCAACGGTATTATTAAAAAATACCGCGTTGTCATTGCAAGTTTTTAGCTGTCAGCGATTAGCAGTTAGCCGATAAGAAACAAAACCAACTGATCGGGACGATCTCCAAATCTTTCCATTTAAACGTCATTGGCGGCAAAGGAGTTCGAAAACAGCTTTCCGTTTTTTTCTCACTATAACGATGAAATGTTGCACTCGCAATGACAATATAGCCTGTGATTAATTTTGACTATTAAACAAAGGTGAAATCTTCCGGCAGACCACCTTTCTGAACTCCCTCCTCTTATCCGGTTTTGTCCCTATTCAGTTTGTCAATTAAGTAGCATAATCGGCTAACAGCCGATATACCTGGAAATAACCAAACGTTGAACCTCAGATGTACCTTCACCTATATCAAGGAGCTTCTGATCTCTATAGAACCTCTCCACATGATTTTCTTTCATCAAACCGTGTCCACCGTGTATCTGAACCGCATGATTGGCAACTCTGCCCATTAATTCGGAACAGTATAATTTTGCCATGGCGGCTTCTTTTTCAAAGGACCGCTTCTGACTTCTCAACCAGCAAGCCTTGTATAAAAGATTTCTCGCACATTCTATCTCGACTGCACTGTCCGCAAGTTTGAAGGCAATGGCCTGAAATTTGGAAATGGGCTGACCAAACTGCTCCCTTTTTTTCGCATATGCCAAGGCCATTTCGTAAGAACCCTGTGCTCCACCCAGTCCCATGGCACCAATTGACAGCCTTCCACCATCCAGGGTTTGCAGCATTTGATGAAAACCATCTCCTATTTTTCCCAAAACATTATCCTTCGTCACTCTGACATCATCAAAAAAGAGTTCCGCCGTATTTGATGCCCGCCACATCATTTTTCCGTGCATGGGATTGGTTTTGAAGCCGGGAGTGCCATTTTCCACCAGAAAACAGGTGTATTCCGGCTTACCGTTATCACGTACACCCGTAACAGCCTGAACCGTGACTCCCAGGCTGAGTTCACAAGCCGCGTTGGTAATAAAAATCTTGGAACCATTGATGATCCAATCATCACCATCACGAACCGCACTTGTCTTACTGCCCCCCGCATCTGATCCGGCAGTGGGCTCTGTAAGTCCGAACCCCCATAATCCTTCGCCGCTACAGAGTTTGGGCAAGTATTTTTTTTTCTGTTCTTCGGAACCAAAATAGTAAATGGGACCGATCCCCAATGAATTCCCTGCCGCCACCGTGGCTGCTTGTGATCCATCAACCCTTGCCAATTCTTCAACGGCAATTATATAGGAGATATAATCCAATCCCTGTCCCTCATAATCTTCTAAAACAAACATGCCAAAAAGACCGATCTCACCCATCATCCTGGTTAGCTTTGCTGAGAATTCCTCCTTTTCGTCAAGCTCCAGTGCAACGGGAAGAATCTCCTTTTCTGCAAATTTTCTAACCTCTTTTCGAATCATTTCCTGTTCAGCAGTAAGATCAAAATCCACGGATGCCTCCTTTATAAAAATGTCCTGTCTGAATCCGTGTTCTAAATACGATGTAATTTTGGAACACGGATCCGGCTTAATGCAGTGCCACCAAGAAAACCAATATTCTGATCCGGAATCAACAGATATCCTTTTAATATTACAAGTAAATATACGAATTTATATCAATGTGACTGAGCGCTCAGTTAGTTGCTATTTTTTATAATACCTGATCACAAAAAGTCAACCATTTTCCTGATCATCTTTATATCTTTATTCTTCAGTTTTATGACCTTTGGCTCATATGGTTTTTAATCAAATTACATTGATGCATGTTTCGATTAAAAAGAGAGTGTCGATCTTGAGTAGTAAAATCCAGGATAGATTTTCAGGTTATGCGGTCTTTTCGCCATTTATTTTTCTATAGTATTATTACGATCTAAAATATTGATTTGGCGGTTGCTTATCGCCTTTATAAGTCGTTATGGCAATCTTAACCTACTGAAGTTATATGCGGTAACTTTTTGAATTAAGAGATACTGGTATTTATTATTGGAGTTGTTTGCCGTATTTACAATGTGACATAATCTATACCAATCCAATCAAGAATGGACATATTTGTTTAAAACGGATAGTTAGTAGCAGAGATGCAATTACGGCAGATTAGCTACAACGCAATGGTCAATAATTCTCAAAGTAAAATGATTCTAAGGCGGTTGTTGCATAAGTACTCATTTTTTTCCGATATTAAATGATTCAGCAAAGCCAAATATCCATGGACTCATCAAACAAGCAGTACCGGGTTATGATTATTGATGACAACCCATCATCACGCGATCTGGTTTCGGAGATATTAGACAACAACTACGAGACTTATATGTTTGAATCTGGTAGTGAAGCATTAGCTGAGATTCATAAGATTATGCCTCACGTTGTTCTACTTGATATCATGATGCCGGAAATGGATGGTTATGAGGTTTGCAGACGCATCCGTGAAGATAAAAAGTTATCTGATATAAAGGTTTTATTTCTGTCGGCAAAGGCAAGTCTGAATGACCGGCTGAAGGCTTATGAGGTCAAGGGAGATGACTATCTGATAAAACCGTTTGATCATGCCGAATTGCAGGCAAAGGTTAATGTGCATATTCGTCTGGTCATGGAAGAGGAAAAAAGGAAGCAATCTGAGGAGTCGCTAAAGACCAGTGAAGAGAAATATCGATCCCTGATCGATAATTCTCCGGACATAATCATCCATGCGAATCGAAATGGCGATATTGTCTTTATCAATCGACCGATTGCAGGTTCACAAGCCAGTAGTGAGAGAAACAACATCTATGATTTTATCCCTGACGAATTCAAAGAGTCAGTTAAAAACAAAATTGAATCGGTATTTGAAACCGGTCAAATATCCAGTTATGAGATTAAGCTACCGGATGCAAATGGCAATCCGACCTGGTATGCAACCCGGGTAGGGCCGATTAGAGATGAAGACGAGATCAGCGGTGTCACCTTGATAAGGCGGGAAATAACAGATCAAAAAGAGATAGAAGAGGAATTAAGAAAGCACAAGGATGATCTTGAAGGCATTGTAAAGGAAAGGACGAATGATTTGAAGAAGATCAATGATCATCTTTTGCAGGAGATTGACGAGAAACAGGAAGCCAAAAAGCGACTGCAGAAAAGCGAAGAGAAGTATCGTTCAATACTGGAGAATATAGAGGAGGGGTATTACGAACTGGATATGAATGGGAATCTTAAGTTTTTGAATGATTCCCTGGCCAAAATTCTGGATGCATCGAAGGATAAACTGGTTGATAAGAAGTTCGGACTATTGGAGAAAAAGGTTGATATTAGTAAACTGGAAAAAACACTGGAATATGTCTCCAAGTCAGGTAAAACTGCACCCATGATGAAGTGGGAAGTTCCTGGACCGGACGGTCCGCAGAAATTCCTGGAATCCTCCATATCCCTGATCAAAGATGGGGAAATTAATGCTGGTTTTCGTGGTATTATCAGGGATGTAACGGAAAGACTGGCAAGTGAAAAATCTCTGGAAAGATTGTTTCAGTATGCTGTGGGAACATTGGCCAGGGCTGCTGAAGTTTTTGATCAGGATACGGGAGATCATACCATACGAATTGGGAATTATAGTCAACTTCTGTCAAACCTTGTTGGGATGAATGAGCAGTATCAAAAGGATATTCAGATATCAGCTCAATTGCATGACGTCGGCAAGATCCATATTACTTCTGCCATGTTGAATAAAAACGGCAGGCTGACTGATGAAGAATTTGAATCGATTAAAAATCATACCTTGTACGGCTCCATTATTATCGGTAGAAATCCGGATTTTAAGATGGCAAACGAAATCGCCATGTTTCATCACGAAAAATGGAACGGAACAGGTTATCCCGATGGGTTGAAGGGGCGAGCCATCCCTCTGGCAGCCAGAATAACTGCCATTGTGGATGTGTTTGACGCACTTATCTCAAAAAGAAGTTATAAAAAAGCATTTTCATATAAAGATGCCATGACCGTGTTAAAAGAAGGTGATCAGCGACTGAATCCGCTTCAATCATTTGATCCGAAAATGTTGAAGATATTCCTGGATCACTATGATGCCTTTGTTGCCATCCATAAAAACAGCCTGCAGGCGGAACAGGAGTTCAGTGGTCAGCGAACCAATGTCTTACTGCTGGAAGATGACAAAGTCCTGGTGAAAATGATTGAGGAGCATTTTGAAGATATTCTGTCCTATGTTGATATCCTATCGTTCCAGACCATTAAAGAGATGAAGGACTATCTGGCACAAAATCCACTTTACTCTCCCCATATCTGCTTTCTTGATGTTAATCTTCCCGACGGTATCGGTCATGATGCCGCTGCAGACCTAAAAGCACGCTACCCGGAATCCCACCTTATCAGCATTACAGCCGATGAGGATATTAATATAGAAAAGGTGAATCTGTATGGTCATCGGGTGTTTCGGAAAATCCCCAATCAGATGGATGATTTTATGAAAAATCTGGTAAAAACAACCGAAATCATCAGAGAATACCACCTCAATCCTTTTAAACTATAGGGGATACGAGCACCTCCAGTTTGATTTCCCCTGTTGAAAAGGGAGGCAGACTTGTGTAAATGCGTAAATGGATTTTTTCAGATTTGCATCTTCCTCTGGCAGGACTCTGTCTTTTAAGAATTTCTGTTTTCGAGTTGTTTATTGAGGGTTGATGAATTTCGTTTGAAACTCCTTTATGCTGGCTTCATATTCCTTGTAGACAAAGCAGCAAACCTGCTTTGCCCTTTCGTTATTCGGGAATTCTGCACTACAAAAAATAAATAATATACATTTACGCAGACCCGTTATTATAATGTGATGCATTGCCATTAAGCACTTTTACGGATGAAAACTTAAATGTGAATCCGAATTCATTTTTAAGGTCGCTATACTTCAGATTTTTTCTATGATCAGATCATTTGATCATTTGTTGAATATGACTCAAGGAGGTAAAACAATGAAGCATTCAGTGATTGTAATTGCGATTATGGGATTGATGATCAGCCTGTCTGGCTGTATCTACACTTCAACCGAAAAAGCAGGCATCATTCAAACGGGAACCGTATTTCAACTGAACAGCAACGATTTTGAAGTCATTGATCGTGTGTCGGTTACTGGAGAAACAACGTTGTGGTTCGGTGTTCTGATGATTGGCGGAAAGGGTTACCAAGCTCTCCTGAAAGAGGCTGAAAAAATCGGCGGGGATGAAATCATGAATTACTCATACGATTCCGAAGTGACTTCGATTCTCGGTTGGATATATTCGAAGGCAACATGGAAAGCGACGGGTTTTGCCGTAAAACTAAAAAGCAGTGTCCGACGTGGGCAGTAAAGATGATAAGAACCTGTTTTTTGTGTGTCCAAGTATTCTTTTCGATCTTGAAGAAAATGAAGCTCAATCCTTATCTGAGATCTGAAATCCTGACTTTAATATGATTTCAATCCTGGTGCCTGCTAAAGATGCCGGATTGTATATAGAGGTCTGTATTTTATCGGTAATCAAACAAACCTGTCCCGATTGGGAGTTGATCATTGTCGATGATCACTCGACAGATAATACTACTGAAATAATCGAGAAATACAAACAAAGCGATCAGCGAATCAACTGGGTTACAAACGCAGGAAATGGCATTCTGCCTGCGTTGCGCCTTGCCCAGCGGCATATCTCCGGAGAATATGTGACTCGTATGGATGCCGACGATTTAATGCCGGAAAATAAGCTGAAAACCCTTCTGAGTATTCTACAGAGTTCACCTTCCAAATCCGTTGCCACGGGAAAGGTACAGTATTTTTCCGATCAACCGATATCTGCCGGATATTTAAAATACCAGAACTGGTTGAACGGTGTGATCGACCGGGAATCTTTCTTTGCTGAGATCTATCGCGAGTGCACCCTTGCCTCTCCCAACTGGATGATGCATGCTGATGAGTTTTTTTCGATCGGTGGATATGACTCCATGCATTATCCGGAAGATTATGATATGGTATTTCAGCTTCGTGACCACGGCTTCAATATCATCGGGACAAAAAACATCACCCATTTATGGCGCGAACATCCAAATAGGGCATCACGAACTTTGAAAGCGTACCAACAGGATGCTTTCTTCGAATTAAAATTGAACCACTTCCTGAAATTTGAGAAAACATCCCATTCGAGTCTCGTACTCTGGGGGACCGCCAGAAAAGGCAAGCTTGTAGCGAAAAAACTATTGGACAACCATCAGCCTTTTACCTGGATGGATTGGCAAAACAACAAATATGACGGTGGCATTTATGGAGAGATCATTCACCCACTGGACCGGTTCTATGAATTAGAGAACCCATTGGTAATCAATACCGTCATTCCACCTGATCAGCAGCAGAAACAGATCGACCAATTTCTAAAAAAGAATGGATTAATCCTCGGTCAGAATTATTTCGTTTTCTAATAGAGGGGTAAAAGTCTGAAAAAAAAGGATCACCCATTACTCACCATCATACACCGCAACGATCTCGCATACGATAACACCGTCACATGATGATAAAAGCTGCTGCATGAGATGGAAGTATTTTGATGACAAAGCGTTTTTACCGGATGACAATTATAAATATAAGCGAAAGTATTCTCACCACTTTCTCTTATTTCATTGCGTTCTATAAGGATTACTGTTCAACCGGTTCAATTTTATAAGGGGTACGATATGAATTTAAAGACCAAAGCGTTAGGACTGGGATACAAACACGCTGCTGATGTACTGGGTTCCGGACGAGCAATCCCTTACAGTCTGGAAGCCTGTTTCAGAGATTATGATTTAGAAAAAGCCCGATTACTTGCTGATCCCGACAAAATTGATAAAGCTTTTCGTATGGTTATTGAAGGAGCAGAACACAGAATTCAAACAGAAGATAAGAGGAACTGGTATTATTGGGCTAAGCCTCGTGGGGTCCGTTCTTCACCAGATATAGGGGCTGAGAAGGCATTTAAGGAGTTTTATAAGGGAGAGCCTCTCACCAAAGAAGAAAAGGTGGTGGTGCTTGGCTCTCTTTCCATCAAGATTGAAGAAGAACTAAACGCTTTAAAGAAAGAGCGAGATACGATAAGAATATAAATGAACTACTCCGCAGCAAACGGCTTGGTATTAAATCCAAGCTACACAATAAAGCGTTGGTTTGAAGATGATCATTATCCAGCTTAAAGGCTAACCTTTTTGGAAAATTGACTTGGATATCAAAACATCTATCATAGATCCCAACTTTTCAACACGACCAATAATCGACTCAATATGCTAACCGGTCCCAACCACAAAAAAGAGATTCTTGTTAAACTGGCAAATTATCGTATGCCTTTTGGGAAATATGCCAATAGACTTCTAATCCAAATACCGGAATCCTATTTTATTTGGTTCTCCAACAACGGATTTCCTGAAGGAGAATTAGGCGAGTTCATGGCTATGATGCTGGAAATAAAAATCAATGGACTCGAATATCTACTTAGTCCGCTAGTAAAGAGTGGAGTTGAGAAAGGGGGCAGGCATGCGTAAATGCGCAAATAGATTTTTTCAGCTCTGCAACTTCCTTTTGCAGAGCTTTGTCTTTGAAACTGCTGTTAAACTCTGACTAAATCAGCCAGGCCACTATTTTTGCAAATATAAAAATGTCAAAATTAAAGACTTGACCCTGTAAAAAGGGGACGTTGTTGACAAGGTATACAAACGATTTAACTTTTATATTGATGAGCTCGAAATTCCTGGTTATGAGGGCGGATATAATATTGCGGGTTGTAGCTGTGCTTAGTTAGTATACTTTATCAACAACGTTGTATAAAAAATCAGCGATCATACATAATAATTCCGATATAGTAGCCGGATGATTGTCAGCAGAACGATCAATAGAAACAATGGCCGTATGAAATTAGCTCCCTTTTTGATGGCCAGACTGGACCCTACGCGGGCACCGATAATCTGACCGGCGGCCATTGTGATACCAACAGAAATAAGAACATTCCCTTTCAATGAAAAAACGATCAACGCTACCAGATTGCTGGTGAAGTTCATAACTTTTGTCACGCCAACGGCTTTGGTAATATTAAAGCCCAAAAGAATCATCAAACCTGCCGTCCAGAATGAGCCGGTTCCCGGGCCAAAAAAACCGTCATAAAATCCCAACATCAGTCCAAACCAAAGATAAAACAGATTCTTGGACAATCGTGCTTTTCGATCTTCAAATCCCAGGTTTTTTGAGAAAGCAGTATAAATCAGTACAAAAAGTAGTAAGAACGGCACCAAATTACCTATAAACTCCGAATCCAAACGCTGAATGGTATAAGCGCCAATCATTGCACCTACCAATGTTGCCAGGACGCCCAACAGGCATTCCCTGAGATTGACTTTACCTTTTCGTACAAAATTGAAGGCAGCCGTGCAAACTCCAAAGG
Source organism: bacterium (assembly GCA_018829445.1). Classification (GTDB taxonomy): domain Bacteria; phylum SAR324; class SAR324; order XYD2-FULL-50-16; family XYD2-FULL-50-16; genus JAHJTV01. The sequence goes on along the minus strand of JAHJTV010000038.1, from coordinate 223,788 downwards.
TGCCTTGCAGTTTATTGGTACCCAGAGCAATTTGCGGCGGCAGACCTATAAAAAGCAGTGCCGGTAAAGATATAAGCCCACCCCCTCCTGCAATGGAATCGATAAAACCTGCCAGAAGACCGACAAAAAACAGAAGGACAAAAACTTCAATAGTTAATTCCATTGGTTTGATATTATGTTCAATAAGATGTTTTGTCTGGTAACACACGCGTTTGTTTTGAATATGATTCAATTAGGTCAAAGTTCTCTGTTGATTGTCAATGGGATGGATGAAGGTTTGAGCGTATAACTCATATAATCTATTACTCTTGTTTTGAACCTGTTTTGATAGCTGGTACTGCATTGATACGTATTTATAGTTATGTAAAAGGCTTTAGCGATTAGCAATTGGCTGTCAGCTTTAATTTGACTCGCTTCGCTCCATCAAATTGAATATTTATTATAACCTCCCGAAGGTGCTCGGAGAAAAGTTGAAGGCTCACTACTTAAATCTGATGGATCTTTTAATATTGCTGCTATCGAAAAACGCTGAAAGAGTTTTAAAGGAGCAAAACAAGGGGCTGTGAAAACATATACACGATTGAACTTATCCTGTTTTATCAAAATATTCTGTGTGGTGGATGCAATTGACTACAACCCGGTGATTGTGGAAATAAAACAATTACTGGAGTGATTTCTTGATTGACAAAATAATTGTGTTCCTTATAATGAACAATGTTCATTATAAAATTTCATGTTACGGAACTGACAAATGATAATCGATTAAGGAGGATGGTTATGTACGATTTTATTTTACCCCCGGAGGTAAGGGAACTGAGAGACGAGGTCAGACAATTTGTAAGAGAGGAGATTAGCAGCGATTTCTTGAGAAAGATGGACAATGATGAAATTGTATATCCGGTTGAATTTGTACAGAAATTAGCCAAGCAGAATCTGAGGGGTATTCGCTTTCCCAAAAAATACGGTGGCAGGGAGATGAGTTGGGTGGCTGAGGTCGCTGCAACAGAGGAGATTGGTTGTTTGGGAATCGCATTGGGGTGTGCCTTCGCCATGCCGTCCATTGTTGGTGAAGCTCTTAACTGTTTTGGCACGGAAGAACAGAAACAAAAATACCTGGTTCCCTATCTTGAGGGCAAATTGATCTCTGCTGAAGCACTGACTGAACCAAGGGGAGGGTCCGACTTTTTTGGAGCAACCACCAAGGCGGTTTTGGATGGAGATCATTTTATCCTCAACGGGCAAAAGCGGTTTGTGGTCGGCGCCGAAGGAGCTGATTTTTTTGTTGTTTATTGTAAAACCAATTTTGAACCCGACGCTCATAAATACAATCGTATCAGTTTATTGATTGTTGATAAGGGACCGGGCGTTGAAGCTGAGTATCTTTATGATTTGATGGGTTGTCGCGGTGGCGGAACCGGTCGGCTCGTGTTTCGGGATGTGAAAGTTCCAAAAGAGAATTTATTGGGCGAACTGCATGGTGGAGCTCTCTGTTTTAACCAGATGATGATTCCCGAGAGACTGACCTCGGCTGCAGGGTGTTTGGGGTTGTGGGGGGCATTGGATCTGGCTGTCAGATATGCGGATAAACGGGTGGCTTTCGGCAAGAAGATCAAACAGTTTCAAGCAGTAAATTTTACAATTGCCAATTCAATTACGCAATTGGATGCAGCCCGGGCTCTAACTTACATGGCAGCTCAAGCGGTTGATGCCAACGCTCCCAATTCTCGTCGAATTGTCAGTGAAGCAAAACGATTCGCAACCGAAACAGCATGGAATGTGGTTAACAACGCCATGCAGGTAATGGGAGGTATTGGTTACACGAAAGTTTACCCCGTCGAACGGGCGCTGCGAGATACCCGGCTATCCTTGATCTGGACCGGAACCAGCGAAATTATGAATCTTCTCATTCAACATGAGTATTTTCAGGAAGTGCTAAGCGATACTTATGACAGAAGAAAAATGGAGGCGGATGCCATGAAACCGGATGAATCTGAGCGATGTTTCACCGATGAGGATATGTGGGATGTTCATGAGGGCAAAATAGAAAATTAGTACCGAAAGGCGGCCACGTAGGGCCGCCCTACCATTCAGGGAACTTTTATTTTGTATCAAAAAAGTGCATAAATAAGCGCGTAAGGGATCAAGTCCGGTATGACAGCGGTTCAGAATTTCTATGGTTTTCCGATCATTGAGTTAAGAGCTCAAATTGAACATTATAATACTTCTCGGAGTGGACTAAACAATTTAGTCAAAAAACCGTAACCGGACTCTGAATATATTTATCCAGAGTCCGGTTGGTGTAAACCCAACGTATTCAAAATATGACAACATTCAAGGAGTTGAAGGAAAAGGAGCGGGAAGCACGCAGAAATCTGATCATCTCAGCTGCACAAAGACTGTTTTCCGAGAAGGACTTCAGGAAAGTAACCGCTCGGGAGATTGCAAAGGAGGCCGGAGTCAGTTCCGGTACCATTTATCGGTATTACAAAAACATGGACGAGTTGTTCATTGACATTTTTTTGTCCCATGCCAGCGAAATCAACCGGTTGATTGAGGAAGAGCTGGCAGCAAGCAAACCGCTTTCAATCCATCGCTACTGTGAACTTCATGTTCACTATCTTAATGAAAACATGACATTTTATCAGATGATGTCTCATTTCATGTTGGGAGGCGGTTTGCCGTCCGAAACCTCACTCAAGATGGACCCGATTATGAGGACCTGGATGAACAATCTTGAGAGAATCCTGATACGATCCGGATTCAGGGAAGACACCAGGATTGCATCCCACGCCATATTCGCTTCATTGAACGGGTTGATGATCTCATACGCAAAATATCCGGGACGCAGTCTGGAAGAGATTAAAAAACACACCCTTAAGCTTGCCAAGACTATTGCGGATCGATTCTGCTGATCACCGGAGATGGACTGACATCAAGGCTAATTTCCAACTTTGGTTGAATACCTTCTCTGAAGAAAACACGATTTTTATCAATGCATTCACACCACGGGTTTTCAGCCATCCATTTTTCCAGACTGTTAAAATCATTCGGATTCTATCACGGATTGACGTAGTATCTGCCATTGGTATATAACTCACTGTCATTAAGGGAGAGAAATGATGCTGAAAAATATTATAAGGAGATAATCGTGGCTTCATTGTTTATGGGTATCATTGAATGGTTTGTTCCTGATGAAATCAAGAAGGAAATCAGGGAATTCGGTCGTGCAAAAATGATAGTTGGCATTGGTCTGCTTGTCGGCTTTGTTGTTTTACTGCAAAGCTTCAGAAGTATATTTATTAATGTAAACCTGAAAGTTGCATTGGTTGTGATTGGTTTCAGCCTGTTTATTATGGTTGCTCCCTTTATTCTCAAATATACCGGATCAAAGATAATTTCAGCCAACATTGTCATTGGAGGTTTGTTTACCCTCGCGGTATTGGTGGTTCTAATGCGGGGGGGGATAACGAGCACCATAGCCTCATACCTGGCCTTGGTCTCCATGTGCGCCTTGATGATGTTGGGATTGAGAGCAGGAATTCTCTGGGGATTAATATCAATTGCGGCCTTGATTTTCATCTACTCCTTAAAAAGCAGCGGTATCGAATTGGCTCCGTCAGGATTATCAGGAGATGAGCTTGAGAAATACACTCTTGTGACTTATGCTGTTCTTGTCGTTTTTGCAATGGTGTTGGGTAGTATTTTTGAGATCACCAGTAATGGAAACCTGGTTCGCTTTACAGAAGCCCAGGCAAAATCTGAGGAGATCAATGCCCAACTGAGAGAAGCGTTGGAGAATGTAAACCAGGTTATGAACTCTGTCTCTCAAAGTGATCTGTCCAAACGAATCAGTTATCAGTTGGATGGAGAGTTGGAAAAGATGAAAGGGAGTGTCAACACGGCAATAGACCTGCTAAGCCGTACCATCCTCAATGTTGTGGATGCCAGCCATTTGATCAATTCGGGTGCAACAGAGCTGTCCAGATCAGCCCAGATACTGGCTAATGGAACTTCAACCCAGGCTGCAAGCTTGGAGGAAATCTCCTCTTCCATGAGTGAAATTGAAAATCTTACCAAAAAGAATAATGATAACGCCGGGCAGTCAAAACGATTAACGGAAAGCACCCTGGAAATTGTTACAGCTGGAACACAGCAGATGGATGATATGGTGAGTACCATGAACAGGATTGCTGAAACCGGTCAGAATGTTACAAAAGTTATCAAGGTAATTGATGAGATTGCCTTTCAAACAAATCTTTTGGCTTTGAATGCCGCTGTTGAAGCAGCCAGAGCCGGAAAATACGGCAAGGGCTTTTCGGTTGTGGCGGAAGAGGTCAGGAATCTTGCCGGTAGAAGTGCTGAAGCTGCCAAAAACACCACTCAACTGATTGAAACCACCATGAAGGAGATGGAAAAAGGTGTTGAAAAAGTCAACAGCACAGCTGAGAATCTAACCAAAATCATGGAGAGTGTGAACAAAGTCAATGGTTTGGTGCAGGAAATCGCCCTGGGATCTGAAGAGCAGCGGACAGGTATTGAAGAGATGACAAAAGCGCTTAATCAGGTGAATGACATTGTCCAGCAGAATTCATCCATATCTGAGGAAACCGCTTCCTCTTCCGACGATCTGAAGAGTCAATCATTGAACCTGCAGAAGACCATGCAGCAGTTCCGTTTAAAAGACATTGCGATGACGGGTGCGCTCTCACAGGAAGATGATGTTTTCTTTGAAAAAACCTTGTCAACCAGGGCCGTAAAATCATTCCCGAAACGTGATACTGCTCTGATATGCTCCAATAGAATGATCGTTCTGGATGACGATGAATTTGATCAAAGCTAACAGTCAATATATTGACTGTTAGACTCTAAGAATGCACTAAATTCGCTGTCAAACTACGAAATAAAAATCAAAAGATCAGCTGCGAACATATTTTCCATCGGAATACTTTACCTCGCCTCTTTCTATGAGCCTGTCGGCGTGTTTTTTCATACTGATTTGTTCCATCAGTTTGAACTCTTCGATGGGTTCCTTCGGTTTTCCATATACAATCCATGCCTCACCAATCTCCTCAATTGTCCTGGGCTGGCTCAGGAACGCCAGTAGTTTCTCCTCCCGTGTATCGATTACTTTTAAGTAGTCATCCCAGGTCTGATGAGGATTGCTTTCGAATATCCCGTGTTCGTGACCTGTTAGCCATGTTCTGGCCGGTATCTGTCTTAATCTGTTCACCGAACTGATAATCTGATCGATATCGGAATGGCGATCGCCATACCAGGGACCAAATGGCGTCAGATCATAATCACCCAGAAACAGAATTTCAGGTTCGACAAAATAGAAAGACAGGTTTCCGGGGCTGTGACCGGGAGTGTGAATAATCTCTACGGTTATTCCATCCAATTCCAAACGCTCCTCTTCCAAATCCAAAATAACCGTGCGAGGTTTATAGTTAAACATCTCCACCAGCATTTTTCTCCAACGCTCCTTTAATTCCGGTTTATTTTGATCACCAACCCCGTACCAATCGATGAAGGTTTCGATGCTTTTCAGGGGAGGAGTATCAAGTTCATGCATACAAAGCGTTGCTTCTTCAAACAGATCCAGATGCATGATATGATCTTCATGCCAGTGTGACAACCAAACGGAATTAACTTTTTTAGACAATCCCTTCAAGATCTCCCGATCGCTGGAAGGGTCAATCAATATGCCTGATGATTCAAGAAATATGGAATTGCAGAAAGGATAGCGTCCGCCTTTTGTGCCGCGGATGAATTGAACAGGGCCGAATTCGACAATATTTTTCATGGTTTTTCTCGGTTGTCATTAAGTCTGACTTACTTCTTGGGTTTAAAAAAATACAAACAGTATTTTTTATTTGTTTGCAAACATTTATTTTGAACTGTGTTAATTCGAACAATGGTAATAGCCGCCTTGATAGGCAATCTGTCCCTGTTTCAAAAGGCGGCGGAGATGCTTCTTTATATGTGCTTTCTCTCCGAAACGAAAATATTCGATGGGCTCCTTTGCTTTTCCCAACACAATCCATTGATCGATGATCGTGTTTATGGATCTTGGTTTTGAAAGGAATTTCAGAATTTTTTTCTCCCTTTTTGCAATTGCCCCTAGGTATCGATCCCAGTAGTCTGATGGGTCATCGGTTATTGGCGTCGGGCGATGGCCGGTGATCAATATCTCTGCCGGAACCTGACGTAAACGATGGATGGTTTGTATACACTGATCAATATCAGAATAGGGATCACCCGTCCAGGGACCGAAACTATCCAGGTTGTAATCACCCAAAAACAGAATTTTCGGTTCACGAAAGAAAAAGGACAGATGACCCGGGCTATGCCCGGGTGATGCAATGACTTCAATGGAGACCGATCCCAGTTCCAGAATATCACCGTCTTGTAGTAATTTATCAGGAACTCGGGCTTTAAAATGGATTTCCGATTCCATTTTGTGTCGGATAATTTTGTTGAGATCCTTACCCTCAGTCCCATCGATTCCGTACCATTCCATAAATTTTTCAATACACCCAAGGGGAACGGCATCCTTTTCTGAAACCCAGAGGTCACAATTATCCAGCAGATGTAGATACCTGAAATGATCCTCATGCCAGTGGGTCAAGCATACATTTTTTATTTTTCCCGAGCGGTGCAACTCCTTCAGAATGTTACCGTTGCAGGACGGGTCGATGATTAAACCCGCTTCTTCAATAAAAATTGAATTGCAGTAGGGAAATTTTGAGTGTTTTTTGCCGGTTATCAGCTGAACAGATCCATAAGTCGTTAGTGTTGATGTCATCAGTTATCCTTTAATGTTTTTCAGGTGGGTGCAATTAAAGAGCCAATGGAAATTACGACCTGTTTATTAACACAGCGTGAACCGATCATTATCCGGTTGATGTTACCATGATTTTTTGTGTTGCCTGGGCTTAATGGCCCGCTGTTTGCGGCGACGTGCCATCCTGGACTCCAACCCAATAAGTGCTTAAATAAAAATATTTTCGATAAAAAATCCAGTTTTTCAAAACGGTAAGGCGGTCTTACATGGCCGTCTTTGAGCTAGTTCTGGCGGGGATATAACCCCGCCTTACCCTATTCCCTGATCTTGGCAAAATGTGCTCATTTAAGCGCTTATGGGACTCTGATCCGGGATTCAGGAATTGACATATGGATACCACCACTGTATGCCGCCGAGATCGATTTTTATAATCTTAATAATAATCAGATTGCCGTGTTTTTGTGCAATGTCTGCAAAAAATACAGTCTTCAGACTAATCGTGATCAATATATTGACTCCCAAATCAACATATTGTTAATTGAAGGTGTTGAAAGCGGAACACAATTCTAAAGCCATTGAAATAATAGAAAAATTTACTTGGCACTTCATTTGCAGAAAGGGGTGTCACAATTTGACTTAACGCAGAACCGCGCATTAACCGCGGTCACCAGGTAAAAATCCCAGGAGGGATTCTTTAAATCGATATGGTTACCGATAGCATTGGTGAAAATTGAACCAAACAGGCTAACCACGATAACCTAAACCAGAAATTGAGGAAAAAAGATGAAGAGTACAGAATCATATATCGCGGAATTCCTAAAATAACCAAGTCCTGGAATCTGGAATTGATAAGGATTGAACCTCGGTCCGAGGGTTAAACTGGCCGAGAAGAATCTTTGAAAAGCCATCTGAAACAGGGTTAGTGTCATCACCCTCTCTTCTTTAGTGTTTTGATCTCTTCTTCAGGTGGCTTTTCATTGATAACAAAACACTTTTAATACACTGGAAGTTGCATTATTAACCTAAAATTATATCAGGACAAACGTGTCCTGGAAGGAAACAAACAATGGGATTAATTACACCGGAACAATACAGAGAAAGTTTAAATGACGGACGGATCGTATATTACAAAGGGGAGAAGGTAGAGAATGTTGCTACTCATCCCAATCTAAGTGTTTGTGCGGATCTGATGGCGATCGATTTTGAAATGTGTGAAGACCCGAAATACCGCGATATGGCTGTTATGAAGGATCCGGAAACAGGCAAAGAGATCAGTCGTTATTATTACAAACCACAAAATTCAGACGATCTGTTGAAAGCGCATGAATTGATTGTCAAGGCAACAGAACTGGGTGACGGTTTTATTCCCCTGGCTCATGACATTGGAGCCGATGCGCTTAACGCCATTGAAATCACTGCCAACCTGATGGGGAACAAGGATTACATGGAGCGTATTGCCAATTACCGCAAGGTTTTACAGGAACAGGATCTGGCTACTTGCGCTGCCGTAACCGATGTTAAGGGTGACAGGATGTTAAGACCATCCGATCCGAATCAAGCCAATCCTGATTTTAATGTGCGGGTTGTCAAAAAAACAGATGAAGGAATCATTGTTCGGGGTGCCAAGGTTCATATTACCGGGGCGGCTTACTGTAATGATATTATCGCTATCCCTTGTCATGCCATGACAGAGCAAGATGCGGATTATGCCGTTGCTTTTGCGATCCCTGCCAACACCAAAGGAGTTAGACAGATCTGCCGACCTTTCACCTCTCACATCAGTTCATTGGAATTCCCGAACAGTCGACCATTGAGAGTCCATACCGATTCGCTCATCATTTTTGATGATGTCCTGGTGCCTTGGGAGAGGGTTTTCCTTTGTGGAGAATGGAAATTTGCAGCCACCATGGTTTACAACTTCGCACTGATGCACAGGAGAACCGGGTGTTCATACCGCATCCCGCTGTCAGAACAATTTGTGGGTGTTGCCTCTGCCATAGCCGAGTATAATGGGATTACCAAAGCCCCACACGTAAAAGAAAAAATGATAGATCTGGTGATCTATCTGGAAACATTGAAGTCGCTGTCCAAGACTGCCTGTTATGACTTTGTGATGAGAGGTGGAGTGGCTGTCCCTAATCCGATAGCGACCAATATGGCCAAATATCATTTTGCCCATAATTATCATGATGTCATTAAAATTGTTGAAGATCTGGCAGGTGGATTGCTGGTAACAGCACCGACCTACAAAGATTACCAACTGCCGGAACTGCGACCTGATATTGATAAGTATCTGCAGGGAGCCAAGCATATCTCGACTGAAAATCGTCTGAGAATGTTGGATCTGATTCGAAGAATCACAACAGCAGATCTGGAGACGATCTGTCTCCATGGTGAAGGATCACCAATGGCTGAAAGAATGACCATTTTTATGGAAGGCGGCAAGGTGATTAAAGAGTGTCAGGCGCTGGTTGAAGAGATGGCGCAGGTGGATCGCAGTAAATAATAGCCATTAGCTGTTAGCGATTGGCGATTAGCTTGGTTTAACGGGCTTGCTTTGCAGGCTCGTTATGACGTTGATTTTGGACCAGGATTTGGAAAATTGCTTCCAGATTGAGAAAAAATAAAAGAGATCTTTTATAATTTATAAATAGTTGTTGGTTGGTCGAAATATTGACAGCCTAGAACCAAAAAAACAGGGAGAAAAAATGGACTGTTCTCATCTATCGTTTGAAAACAAAGTAGTACTGGTCACCGGCGGTAGTCGTGGTATCGGCGAATCTATTGCACTGGCTTTTGCTGATGCCGGGGCTGATATCATTGTTGCCAGTCGAAAGCTTGAAGACCTGGAAAAAGTAGCAGAAAAAGTTCGTGGTATGGGAAGAAAAGCGGTTTGTATTCCAACCCACGCTAAAAAGCCGGAAGATTTGCAGAACCTGGTGGACAAGTCCATGGAAGAGTTCGGTCGAATAGACGTGCTGGTAAACAACGCCGCCACCAATCCGGCCATGGGTGATATTGTCGATACCGATGAAAAGATTTTTAATCATATCATCGATACAAACCTTAAGGGTTATTTTCTGTTGAGCAAGCTGGTTGGAAAAATTATGCAGACCCAGAAATCGGGAAATATCATCAATATTTCATCAGCCGGCGGTGTCAGTCCTGCTGCTGGTCTTGGTCCCTATTGTATCAGCAAGGCTGGAATCAATATGTTGACCAAGCAGATGGCGATGGAACTAGGGCCTTACAATGTTCGTGTAAATGCAATTGCGCCCAGAATTGTTAAAACAGGATTCAGTGAAGCGCTGTGGAGTAATGACAAGCTGATGGCGCAGGAATACAAGCTGACTCCGTTAAAGGTTGTTGCCACACCGGAAGAGATAGCCCAGGGAGCCTTGTATCTTGCTTCATCAGCTACCAACTACATGACGGGTCATATTATGGTGATCAACGGAGGAGCATTCTTCTAATGATCACGGTTGATCAAACACTTTGCGCCGGCTGTGCAATGTGTGTTACTGCCTGCCAGGAAGAAGCAATCGAATGTCCCGGCATGGCAGTTGTCAACATGGATAAATGTGTTGAATGCCTTGATTGTCTGGATTATTGCCCAACCGATGCTTTAATCCACAGGGAACCGGCAAAAGAAAAAGAAAGGAGAGTAGCCATAGCATTGCTAAAGGAAAATTATGCGAAAAAAACAGGTTGATGTTCTGGTGATCGGTTCCGGTATGGGAGGAATGAGTGCGGCAGCTCTTCTTGCCAAAGATGGTTATAAGGTATTGGTGGCAGAAAAAATGCCACGTATAGGTGGTCGCTGTTCAACATTGGAATACAAAGGGTATAAGTGCACAACGGGAGTTATTGGAGTTGAGACAAACGGAATTGTACAGGAACTCTTCACACAAACAGGGGCCGACTTTGATGTTGTACCGGCAGGAGCTGCTCAATACTTGATTAAGGGTAAACCGTTCAAAGTTCCTCAAAAAGGAGGTATGAAGGTTTTACTGGAAGCATCGGGCGCAAGTCAGGCTTCGGTTGAGAAAATCATGTCTGCCTTGTCAAGGGCATTAAACTGGAAAGAACCTTCTCCCGGGATTACACTTTACGAATGGATACGACAATTCAGCAAGCATTCCGGAATCATGGAGGTTTTTAAGGCTCTGGTTGAAGCAGCCTTAATGGTGAAGCTGGATCAGGTATCAGCTTGCTATTTCTTTAAATTTATCAAGGCATTAAAAGGCGCGAACGAGTTCGGTTATTGCGCCAAAGGAAGTGTCGCCCTGCCTGAAGCACTGGGTCAGATTGTCTTACGAAACAACGGGGAGATCTGGACAAGTTCCAGGGTTACACAGATTATTACCGATGAAGACATTGTACAGGGAGCCGTTTTAAGAAATCTGGACAGGGAATTCCGGATTGATGCACAGGTTGTCATTAGTGATACCGGTCCCAAAAAAACTGTGGAACTGGTTGGAAAACAGAAGTTCGACCGGGATTATTTGTCCGAATTGGAAAGTAAACTGAGGCCTACGGCAGTGATCTGCATCCAGGTGGGATTGGAGAAACCTTTATTTGAACAAAATCATCTTCTTCTTACCAATTCAAAACGGGTTAATGCAGTCTATCAGCCAACAAAAATCTGCCCTGATCTGGCACCTGCTGGTAACCACTTGTTGATTGCCAATGCGATACCCGAATCACTGGATGCCTTGTCCACTGAAAAAGGTCGAAAAAATGAGATCGAAATCTGCCTTGATGATCTTAGATCCATTTTCCCCGATTTTAACAAGAATGCTACAGTCCTGTTGACTGGGCTTTATCGGGACTTCTGGCCAGGCATGCATTCCTGGCCTGGCAAGGACATGCCCGGCAAAACACCAATTATTAATCTTTATAATGTTGGAGACGGAGTCAAACAAACCGGGTACAACGGGCTGCCGGCGGTTGTGAAAACAGGTATGTTGGCAGCAGAGGAGATCCGTCAACGAATGGGTCTGTTTAAAGGAGTTGCAGACAAAGTGAGTAATCTTGAGTCCGCTCCAAAAAGTGTTTTTCGAAACGATCTGGTATACAATCTTTGAGAATATGTCAGATCAAAAATACTAAACAATACTTAAGAATACAAAGGTGTTAATTATGGAAAAACAATACGATGCAATTATTATCGGTTCAGGTGTAGCAGGACTAGGTACTGCATCCCTCCTTTCAAAAGATTTCAACCAGAAGGTACTGGTGCTTGAGAAAGCCCCTTTTATCGGCGGACGTCTTGCCTCTTTTGTCGGAAAAGGCAACAAGGTCACCATTGACGGTCTTGAACTGGATGCGAATGGTTTCAAACGCGTTCTGGGAATGATAGGCGCATGGGTGCCAAAATGTTCTCCCGATCTGGAAACCTGTTTCGATAAGGGCCTCTTCGATGGTACAACGCTGGATACGGGTCATGGTCTGTTTTGGGGAAACAAGGGCAAGATCCGTAATTTAATGGATTATCTCGGTAAGCCCGTTGATATGCCCTGCAATGTTGGCTTCGCCTTCGTGGATTATAAGAAAGGAAATAAGGCTTATCAGGTGGGCAAAGGTGAACCGTACGGATGGATGAGTCAGGAAGGCTTCAAGTCGACCATGAAAGCCCTGCGAGATATGGCTACCATGACGTTCAATGATGTGGCACAGACAGCACATATGTCTTTCGAGCAATGGCTGCAGGCCAGAAATGTTCACAAAGAAGCATACGACTATATCAAGGTACTGGCAGCATCACAAACGGGACAGGCTGATCTCAATTTGACCCCGGCTCCGGATGTTCTGGGGCATATGTGTATCGCTGGTGATATCAAGATGAATCTGGTTGAGGGATCATGTGCGACTGTAGCGAATCCCGGTACCATCTCTTTCGCCCTGTTGATGGAACAACTTGTTAAGGAAAACGGCGGTGAGGTTCTGCGGAACTCAAATGTGGTTGAAGTGATTATCGAAAAAGGCGTGGTCAAGGGAGTGACCTATCAAACGGCAAAAGGGATCGAGACGGCTTATGCGGATAAGGTGATTTGCAATATCCCGTCAAAACAGATGTTGAACGTGATCCATCCCCGCTATTTCCCTCAAGAAACTGTTGGCAGTATCCAAAAGGAATTTTGGGGAGCTGGTATGATTACCGGATTTGGAAATATGAATTCGGATGTCTGGGCTGCCAAGGGTATCGAGGAAAGAAGCTTTATTTATATGCCTGATGTTATTGGTAAGGAAGAGGGTTACAGTGAATGTATCGACATGGTTCTTTGGAACCTTGCTTCCACTGCCAAGGGCAGCAATTCCAATCCAAGTCTAACCAAGGAAACGGGAAGTGCGCCTGAAGGCAAACACGGCTGGATATTCTCAACCGCCTTGACGCATGAAGAAATGAGAAATCCCCACAAGGTTTCCCGGGTTATTGAATGGAACGAGAAGTGGTGGAAACGGACTTTCGGCAAGGATAAATGGGAGTCCGAAATGGATTACATGCTGTGGATGTGCTCAGACCATGCTTTTGCCTGGATTCAGCCTATCGGCTCTGACCGAATCGATGTGAAATCCAAGATGGTGGATGGACTGTATTTCGCAGGTGACCAGTATGGAGAGCGCCTGTGGGGATGTGGGGTTGACGCGGCTGCATTGAGCGCGACTCTGTGCGTGGATAGTATGATGGGCTCAAACACGGAAGAAAAGGTTTTCAAGCCTTATCACCGTGCAATGCCTGCAAGGGTAAAAGCCTGGTAGATATGGACAAAGCAGGGACAATGATTGTCCCTGCTTTGATAAACCATGGTGGACGCAATCTTTTATGGTTAAATAACGATCAGCTTTCATGGAACCATAAAAAAGAAATATGTTACCGGAAGCAAGGAATACGGTAGGGCGGGGTTACATCTCTGCCAGAACCGACTCAAAGGCGGCCATGTAAGGCCGCCCTACCGTTAATTTTCTAATGATCCGAATATTTATGAATAAATGATATCCCTAAGCGCTTAAAAAGAAATATGTTACCGGAAGCAAGGAATACGGTAGGGCGGGGTTACATCTCCGCCAGAACCGACTCAAAGGCGGCCATGTAAGGCCGCCCTACCGTTGTTTTTAATGTATCGAATACTTATAAATGTAATGGCAGCACATCTTTGGTAATAGAATTAATGAAATCAATTGAGACTGAACTTACCAAACTGTTGGGAATTCGTTATCCGATCATTGGGGCTCCCATGTTTCTTGTATCTTACGAAGCATTGACCATAGCCGTATCCGATGCCGGAGGGCTGGGAATGTTCCCTCTGCCAAATTACCGCACAATCGAAGATCTTGAAACAGCCTTAAAAAATATAAGAAATGCAACGGACAAACCCATAGGGGTTAACATTCACCTGTCCGGAAAATTCCCCTGGAAAGACCAATTGGCTCTCTGTCTTGAATACGGGGTAAACTTTTTCATCACATCGTTGGGAGATCCCAGCCTGATCATTGAGGATGTACACAAGAGCGGCGGACTGGTTTTTGCGGATGTTATTTCTCTAAAACATGGATTACGCGCGAAAGAAAGGGGAGTGGACGGGTTGGTAGCCGTTGCGGCGGGTGCCGGTGGACACGGTGGTAAAATTCCGACCATTGTCCTGGTGCCTTACCTGAAAGAAAACACCGGGTTACCGATTATTGCGGCTGGTGGTGTCAGTACGGGTTATCAATTAGCTGCTTCACTGTGCCTGGGTGCTTGTGGTGCAATTACGGGAACACGATTACTGGCCACCCATGAAGCCGATATCAGTGATGATTATAAACAAGCAGTCATTGATACCGAACCGGAAGGGATTACCTGCACAGACCGACTCACGGGAAATAGAGCCTATTGGATCGCCAGCAGTATCGAAGGAATTGAAGCAAGTCCCGAACTTGGATCAAGGAAGTGGAAAGATCTCTGGAGCGCCGGACAAAGTGTTGCTCAGGCTAACGAAATTATTTCAGCCGGGGAGGTCATTCAAAAAATGGCGGAGGGTTGTCTTTGTACGCTGGAATCAACTCTGAGGAATGTAAAGGGAAATATTTTGTGATTTTCATAAATTTAAGATATGAATCCTCTTCGAAAAGTCTATTTTCTTTTCATTCCCTTTGGCACTGCGAGTCTCGTGCCTCACCAAGTCGGAATCCAGTTTTTTGGTTAAATCCGCTGGATGCCGGATCAGGTCCGGCATGACACAGATTCAGAATTTCCATGATTTTTTAACGGTGGGGCGGTCGTGCATGGCCGCCGGTTGACAGACAAAACCCGATATAAAACTTAAGTTATATGTCATATTTTTAAGGATTGCCCGGTATTCATTTAAGGGTGCTTCACAATGGTAATAATAACAATCTAGTCTATCATCAGACGTTTATACTTTTTTTACTTATAAGCTGATCGCTAAAGGCTGTAAGCTGATAGCCAAAAAACAAGTGGCTTATAGAACCAGAATGACACGTGTATTTGGAGATTTTTAATGGATTATAGCTTTTCAAAATCGCAACAGGAATTGCGTGAAAAAACCATTGCCTTTGTAAAGAGTGAGATTAGCAGAGACGTTGCCCGGGAGGTTGATCGCAGTGGAAAGTTTCCCCATGATCTGATGAATAAGCTGGGTCAGCAAGGGTTCTGGAAAATTAATATTCCAGCACAGTACGGAGGAGATGATGGAAGTGTTGTGGATTTGATGATCTTTTTTGAAGAGATATCCAAAGCATTACCGGTTCTGTCATGGACAGCAGGCGATGTTCTTTTGTATGGCAACAATATTCTTAAGGTAAACGGCAACGAGGAACAGCGACAGAAATATTTGCCAGGATTGGCGAAAGGAGAGTTGATATTCTGCTTTGCCCTGACAGAACCGGATGCAGGATCAGACGCGGCCAACATCCAGACCAGTGCAGAGCTGGTGGGGGATCACTATGTAATTAACGGCTCTAAAATGTTTATTTCCGGTGCAAGTGTTGCCAATATCTCGGTTACCAATACCAGGACGTCACCGGACAGGTATAATGGTATCACATCGTTTCTGGTTGACACCTCGTCTGAAGGCTATAGTGCAACACCGATAAAAAAACTGGGATATAAAGGATCCGACACCTGCGAAGTCTATTATAAGGACGTGAAAGTCTCATCTGACAGTATTCTGGGTGGGCCCGAATGCTTTAATAAAGGCTGGCATCAAATGATGCGTTTACTAAATGGTGAACGTCTTGTTCTATCAGCATGTTCAATCGGAATTGCTGATACGGTCATCAGGGAGTGTATATCTTATCTTAAGAACAAGAAAAAGCAGTATGCCCCTGGAATCCGCTTTCAAGAGACCGAGCATAAAATTGCTGAAATGGCTTCTCAGCTGGAAGCGGCCAGACAGTTGGCGTATTATGCAGCCTGGATGATGACTCAGGGGATGGAATGTGTGAAAGAGACTTCCATGTGTAAATACTTCTGTGCAGATACAGGCAAAAAGATAGCGTTGATGGGAATGGAAATAATGGGGGCTTATGGATATACGATGGATTCCTGCGTACAACAGTTTTTCAGGGATATTCCCATTCTTTCGATTGGCGGTGGAACTTCACAAATTCAGAAAAATATCATAGCCAAAACTTTGGGGCTGTGATTACTTAAAATGGATTAAAAAAGGAGAAGAAAATGCTACCAGTAGTGCAAGAGCAGATAAAGGAATACACCAGCAACGGATGGTGGGGAAACGAGACCATATTGGATATTTTGTGGAAAAGCTCCGAACAGACACCTGATGCAGAAGCAATTGTTGATCCTTACAATCGGCCCGCTCTTGTTGGAGGAGAAGCAAAACGATTGACCTACGGACAATTGATCGATGCGATTGATCGTTTGGCTTTTCAGTTCGAAAAACTGGGCATTGGAAAGGGTGATATTGTGCTGGTTCAGCTTCCGAACATTGTTGATGCAGTGATTGCCTATTTTGCTGCAGCACGAATCGGTGCCATATCAAGTCCTCTCGCCATGGCTGCTCGTGATCGGGAAATTAATCATGCCATAAAACTGACGGACGCTGTTGCCATCGTCACAGTGAAAGAGTTTGGCGGGTATGACCATCTGAATCTGATTAATAAATTCAAAAAACCGGATTCCAGATTTCAACATGTGATTCTAGCTGGCGATAAGCTAGATGATAGTGCGTTAAGTCTGGAAGCGCTGCTTGCGGAGGAGCCTGGAGTCAGTAATCTCAAAGAACATTTGACCGGGAAGCAATCAGGAGCAAATGATATTTTTACTATCTGCTGGACATCAGGAACGGAAGCCGATCCAAAGGGAGTTCCCCGAACACACAATCATTGGATATCCATTGCCAAAGTTGTGGTGGAAGGGTGCATTGTAGAGCGGGGGCATAACATTCATGGAACATTCCCTGTGATCAACATGGCAGGAATCGGCGGTCTTATGGTGCCCTGGGTATTAACTGGAGGGAAATTTACGTTGCACCACCCCTTTGATGTTGAAGTCTTCATGGGGCAGTTGATGAAAGAGGATCTTTACTATACCTTAATGCCTCCTGCACTTCTGGATACATTGGCCAAGTCAGGCCAGGCCATGGCACTGGCAAAGACATCCATCAAAGTAATCGCTTCGGGATCTGTTCCCCTCTCTCCATGGATGGTTAAGTATTACCAGGATGAACTGGGAATCAGCATCGTCAACTTTTTCGCTTCCAATGAAGGCATTGCTCTTTTCAGTGGTCCCTTACTCTTCCCCCAACCAGAAGACAGGGCAATCTATTTCCCCAGGTTTGGTGGTGAAGGTGTGAAACTCAATATTTCAAAAGATGTTATCGGCGGTCTGCAAAGCTGCATTTTAAATACCGAAACCGGAGAGGAGATAAAAGAGACTGGTGTTACCGGTGAATTATGCTTCAAAGGGCCAACCATCTTTAATGGATATTGGCAAAGGGATGATTTAACTGTCAAATCTTTCAGTAACAAAGGCTATTATCATTCCGGCGATCTCTTCTCCATTGAAGGTGAGAATATGGATAAATACCTGTTTCACGGAAGATTTAAAGACCTGATTATCCGTGGCGGTTATAATATCAGCCCTGAGGAAGTGGAGATGGTGGTTTCAGGTCACCCCAAAATACAGGAAGTATCGGCAGTTGGGTATCCGGATGAACGATTGGGGGAAAAAACCTGTGTTTGTGTGATTCCCAAACCGGGTGAAACTGTTACGTTGGAGGAGATAACCGAATTTCTGGAGAAGGAAGGAATAGCAAAATACAAATTCCCGGAAAAACTGGAGATAATGGCAGCATTACCGCGGAATGCCCTAAACAAAGTCTTGCGAAGAGATTTAAGAGAGATGCTTCGTGAAAAACTGAAAAATTAGCATTTATACTATTAATACGTGAAATGTCAGGTTTCACGTAACTTGCACCATAAGGAGTTGTCAAATGGATTTTGAACTAACACGTGAAAACGTGATGATTAAAAATGCAATTCGGGATTGGGTTTCAAAGGAGTGTACCAGGGAGATTGTCAGCGAATTGGATGAGAAAGGAGAGTATCCTAAAAAGCTAATAAAAAAACTGGCCAAGCTTGGATTTGGAGGGATGATTATACCGGAAGAGTACGATGGCGAAGGTAAAAACATTCTGGGGGCATGCCTCGTAGTTGAGGAGATTGCTTATGCGTATCCGGCTTTAGCTAATTGCTATATCAGTCCCACCTTCTTTGGAGGCGCAGTTATCAGCGAATTGGGAAGTAACTCGCAGAAGGAAAAGTATCTCCCAAAAATCGCCAGGGATTCCATTATTACATCACTGGCGTTTTCAGAACAAAATGATGCCGATGCCGAGATCATCAGCACGACGGCAGAGAAGCAGGGAGACTTCTATACCCTTAAAGGCAGCAAAGCTTACGTTAGCCTGGCAAATCAAGCTGATCTTCTGATCGTGCTTGCAAGAACATCGACGCCGGAAAACAGCAATGATTTGACTTTATTCTGTGTGGATACAAAAACCGTAGGATTGGCAATTGAAACAGTTGAAACCATGGGTTATCAAGGAGCAGGTTTTTGTAATACTAAGCTGAATGATGTTGTTTTGCCCGCCGAAGCCATATTGGGTGGAGTAGGACAGTTGGGACAGGGCAGAAAACAGATGGAAAAAATTAACGATTTTGCCCTGCTCGCTTACGCAGCATCTGCTGTTGGCATGTCCCAAGGTGCATTTGATTATGCCTTGCAGCATGCCAAACAGAGGGAGCAGTTTGGAGTAGCGATCGGTCGATTTCCCGCCATAGGCCACCTGTTAACTGAGGTAGCCTGCAAGATCGAAGCGGCCAGGTTAATGGTTTACAGGGCGGCATGGATGGCGGATAAGGGGAAAAACTGTTCAAAAGAGATTGCAATGGCTAAGTGTATCGGAGCTGAGGTGGCAGTCAAGTCCGCCATGAACGGTCTTCAGATACTTGGAGGGTACGGGTATACTATGGAATACGATATTCAAAGATATGTCAGGGATTCCATAGCGTTATTATCAACCGGAAAAAGTATGGACAGTCTTAAAGAAAAGATTGGAGCTTCATTCGGACTTGCCTAAGGGTTCAAGGTTTGGCGGTTGGCGAATAGCAATCTTCAATCAGTAACAAGCTCAAAATGTGATCCCTGTATATGCAGGGGTTTGAAGGAATTCCGATTTTTTAACCTAAAACAAAAATGGGCAAGTATGGGAAAACCATGGTTTAATTCATACGCAGAAGGAGTGAGTCATTATCTGGATTACGAAGAGATAACGATGTCCGATTGTCTCACCCGGGTGGCAAAAAACCATCCGAATACAATAGGTCTGATCTATTTTAAAACCAAAATTAAATTTCGAGAATTTGATCAAATGGTAAACCGCATGGCAAATGCCTTGATCGATCTTGGGGTTAAGCCGGGAGATAAGGTCTCTTTATTGTTACCCAATGTTCCTCAAGTTGCCATTGCAGCCTATGCCGTTTGGAGAATCGGGGCAATCGTTGTAATGAACAACCCCTTGTACACCGACGTGGAGCTGGAACATCAATTCAACGATTCCGAATCCACCTTTCTTATTACTTTGGATCTGTTGGGTCCTCGAATGCTGGCACTCAAGCCAAAAACCGCTATTAAAACCATTATTGTCGCACATATCCGGGATTATCTCTCTTTTCCTTTAAAACAGTTATTCCCGTTGGTGGCAAAGGATAAACATCGGGACATCCCGAAACAGCAGGGTGTTTATGAATGGCTTGATCTGATGAAAAAATATCCTGCTGACAATCCTAATATATCAGTTGATTTCAGGGCTATTGCAGCGCTGCAGTATACAGGCGGGACAACAGGTGTCAGCAAAGGGGTGGTATTAACCCACTCCAATCTGTCTAAAAACTGCCAGCAAGGTCTGGCCTGGATCTACAATATGAAACCGGGAGAATCGATAGTTCTGGGCAGTTTACCCATTTTCCATGCTTTCGGATTGTTTACTCTTAATATGTGTGTCAGGGGCGTCTGGTCAATTGTTCTCATACCAAGACCGGAAGCTGAATTTATCATGGAAGCGATTCACAAAAACAAGGTTAATCTGTTTCCGGGCGTTCCCACCATGTTTATCGGAATTTTAAACCATCCCAAGCTGAAAGATTATAACCTCTCCTCTTTAAAGATTTGTGTATCAGGCGCAGCTCCCTGTCCGGTTGACGTTATCAAGCGGTTTGAAGCCATGTCCGGAGCACAGATTGTTGAAGGGTTTGGAATTTCAGAGGCAAGTCCGGCAACCAGCATCAACCCGGTTGGTGGTATCAATAAACCCGGTTCAATAGGGTTACCCCTATCTGATACGGAAGTGAAAATAGTTGACCTGGATGATAGAAACAAGGAACTGCCGGCAAATGAAGCAGGCGAGTTGTGCATCAAAGGTCCCCAGGTTTCCGATCTTGGCTATTATAAAATGCCGGAAGAAACCAAAGAAACCTTTGTCGACGGCTGGCTTTACACCGGGGATATTGCAAAAATCGATGATGATGGTTACACCTTTATTGTAGACCGAAAGAAAGACATGATTATTGCCGGTGGCTACAATATCTATCCCAGGGATATCGATGAAGTTCTGTTTACCCATCCCAAAATTGCAGAAGCCTGCACCAAGGGAGTGGCTGATGAATATCGCGGGGAAACAGTGAAAGCTTTTATTGTGCTAAAAGAGGGTGAAGTGTTGACCAAGCAGGAGGTGATCGATTTCTGTAAAGAAAAACTGGCTGCCTACAAGGTTCCCAAAATTGTGGAATTTATGGACGAGTTGCCGAAGAGCGCTGTTGGTAAGATTTTAAGAAAAGATCTTTAGCTGTATTTAGAATAAGGAATTTTGGAATTTGGTTTATGGAAATAGCATTTCATCGAATTATATAAATCATAAATCAAATCTCATACGGCGAGTCTATTTTTAGCAGGATTCCGGACCAATCGCTTGTTGGTCTGGAATCAAAATTCAAGAAATTATTAATGGAAAAACGGTTATGGCTGATTTAAAAGGAAAAGTTGCTTTTATTGGAATTGGCGAAGTTCCAACCGGTAGACATGCGGATAAAGCTGCAATATTTCATGCTATCGAATCTGCAAAACTGGCAATTAGAGACGCCGGAATAAACAAGGATGAGATCGATTATGTGATGCCGACGGCATCACTTTACAGTCCTGCATTTAATACGGAACTGGTGACCTGCCGGGTTGTGGAAGAACTGGGTTTAAAAAACTGTAAGAAAAACGTCCAGGTCTTTTCAGGCGGATCAAGCAGCAGCAACGCTCTCTTGCTCGCATCTACCCTGATCACAACCGGTGCTGCTAAAACAATTCTGTTTGTACATACTGACAGACTGGGAACCGGTGTTAATTTGCAGCAAGGGATTGATCTGTTTTCCACTGCCGGAATATCAGCCGAATGGGAAGTCCCATTTGGACAGCATTATTCCTCTATTGCTGCTCTGGCCACAACCAGATATAAATATGAAACCGGTTGCACGGATGAAGAACTATCCGCGGTGTGTGTTTCCAATCGAAAATGGGCTGAGCTCAATCCCCATGCCTTTTTTAGAAAACCCCTGACCATTGAAGAGGTAATGAACTCCAAGATGCTGTCGACTCCATTAAAAGCAAAACAATCCAATATGTTGTTCGATGGCGGGGCTGCTTTTCTTCTGACATCAGCCGAAAGGGCCAGGGATATTACAGACACGCCGGTGTACGTTCTGGGAGAAAGCGGGATTGTCACTCATTTTGTTTATTCCCAGGAGCCTGATATTAGTAGATTTGGCTGGGCCAAAGCTGGAAAGGAAGCCTTTCAGCAAGCCGGTTTGACTCCGCAGGATATAGATGTGGCTGAAATCTATGATTCATACCCCATTTACCAGATTATCGGTCTGGAAGAACTGGGTTTTTGTGGGCGGGGAGAAGCAGGCAAACTGTTCTTAAGTGGCGACACCTGGCCGGGAGGTAAACTTCCCTGCACAACTAATGGCGGGATGCTGTCGCAAGGCCATACAGGTGCCGGGGGGGCCGTGGCATTAATGGTGGAAGCAGTGAGACAATTGATGGGCAAGGCAGGAGAACGCCAGGTTAAAGCCGCCAAATATGCCGTTGAAACTGCAACGGGTGGAACATACATGGATTCACAGGTCACAATCCTGGGTAACCAGATTCCGTAATACGTAAGGCAGGTTCTTACAGACAAAATGATTACTGGAGCTAAATAAGGAAGATAGTGATTAGAAAACAAGTAAAATACTATTCCTTTCAAGCGAATCGCCAAAAGCCAATAGCTAAACGCCATTAATATATAGGAGAATTCTAATGGACAAACCACAAAGACCGGTACCGGTTGTTAATCCCTGGGCAAAACCATTTTGGGATGCGGCTAATGAAGAAAGATTAACTTATCAAAAGTGTAAGGATTGCGGAGCGAATATTTTTTATCCCAGGATCGCCTGTACGGAATGTTTCTCGGATAATCTGGAGTGGGTTGAAGCATCGGGAAAGGGAATTGTTTATTCCTATACGGTTGTTGAAAATAATGCACCCACAGCGTTTGTTCCCGAGTGTCCTTATGTTGTTGCCATTATTAAACTGGAAGAGGGGATTCAAATGCTGAGCAATATTGTTGGCTGTGACCCCTATGATGTGAGTTGTGATATGCCTGTTGAGGTTGTATTCGAGAAGCTGAATGATGAGTTTAAACTACCAAAATTTAAGCCGGTAGCATAAAAGCTCGTGATATTAGGCAGCTTGCTCCTTTTCATAACCGGATCACAAAGACTTTTCATTTTTTGTAGGAAGTAACGGTAGGGCAGTCCTACGTGGCCGCCGTTGATTGGTTCTGGCGGGGATGTAACCCCGCCCTACCATAATCCTTGCTTTTGGTAATATATGCTTAAGTATGCGCTTATGGGATGTAGACCCGCCCTACCATTTATATTCGGCATTTTTGCAAGTTCAATAAAGCTTCAACACCATAAATTGATGACATTGAATCACTAATTGTAATTACAAGTATTACCTGTTAACTGAATAAAGAGGACATAATGGCTCCAAGTATGTACGGAAACGACTTTAACGTCGGCGATATCTATCACACCCAGGCTATCACCATGACTGAAACGCATGTAGTAAATTGGGCCGGATTGACGATGGATTTTTATCCATTGCATATGGATAAGGAATATGCGGCCAAATCACAATTCGGAGAAAGACTGGTTCACGGACCGATGATTTTCGCCATGGCAGTCGGATTGGTCGGGTCAGCTGGATTTGCGGGCGATTCAGCGATTGCCTGGTTGGGAGTGGATAACATGAAAATGTACGCTCCCGTCAAAATCGGTGATACGATTCGGGTTGAGGTGGAAGTCAAAGATAAACGGGAAACAAAAAACCCTAAACAGGGAATCCAAACCTGGAAATACACCATTAAAAACCAAAGAGATGAAACTGTGATGGATTTGGATTACAAGATGATGTTTCATATGCGAGTTTAAACCAAAAACACAAGGGAGAAATCATGATAACCTTAACCATTGGTGATCTATACGACCGTTGTGTTGAGTATTATGGCAACAACACGGCCATCACTTTTAAAGATAAATCTTATACCTATCGTGAGATGGGATACAACGCCGATTGTCTGGTGACAGCGCTAAACGGACTGGGTCTAAGGAAAGGGGATCGGGTCGGATTTTTAATGGCGAACTGCCCGGAGTATGTTTTCTGCGAATATGCGGTCGCCAAGATCGGCTGTACCCGGATCCCTCTGGCGGTGTTGCTGAATCCCGATGATCACATCTATATGTTAAACCAGGTCGAATGCACAACCCTGATATACCATGAAAAATTGGCTGGACGCATTAAAGGGATGATGCCGATGCTGGAAACGGTAAAAAACTATATCTGTGTCGCCGAAAATCCCGCAAACGTGGCGGAAAGCCACCTTCATATGCAGACGATGATGAAGGAAAACGAACCGTCGGATTTCAAAGCGGATATCGATCCCGAAGACCTGGTTGGTATCTATTACACGGGCGGAACCACAGGGAAGCCAAAGGGTGTTATGCTATCCCATCGCGCCTGGGTATATACCATCCTGATCGAATCTTTGGAGTTCGACTTTGGGCGGGAAGAGGTGTTTGCTTATATGACACCACTGACCCATGCCGGAGGGTGTTTGATGTTGCCGGTTCTTCTGAGAAACGGACGCTGTGTCATCATGGATCATTTTGACCCGAAGGAATTCCTGGAAACGGTTCAAAAGGAAAAAGTCACAATGACTTTCCTTGTGCCAACCATGATATATGTTCTTCTGGATTATCCGGAACTGAAAAAATACGACCTGAGCAGTCTATCCAATATAATTTATGGTGCGTCAGCCATCGCTCCCGAACGTTTAAAGCAGGCCATCACAACATTCGGTCCCATATTTACACAATTGTTCGGGCAGACGGAAGCGCCCATGGCATTCAGTGTACTTCCCCGTGAAGATCATATAATCGCTGATCCGGTAAGGGAACGTAAAGTTTTCGCCTCAGCCGGTCGCCCCACCTTTCATTGTGAAGTCAGGCTGGTGGGTGAAGATGGCAACGACGCCAAAACTGGCGAACCCGGGGAGATAGTTGTCCGGTGCGCCAATATGATGAGCGGATATTATAAGAATCCGGATGCAACGGCGGACACCATAAAAGAGGGTTGGCTTTATACCGGAGATATCGCAACCAAGGATGAACAAGGGTTTATCTATATTGTGGATCGCAAAAAAGATATGATCATCAGTGGCGGTTTTAATATCTATCCCAGGGAGATTGAAGATGTTCTCTTTGAACATCCGGCTGTCAAGGATACGACAGTCATAGGTATCCCTCACGACAAATGGGGCGAGGAGGTAAAAGCCATTGTTGTATTAAGGGAAAAAGGCGGAGCCACTCAGGAGGAACTGATCAACTTTGTCAAAGAGAAAAAGGGAAGTCTGGTTGCTCCAAAATCGATCGATTTTTGGGAAACAATCCCCCTTACCAATCTGGGAAAAGTGGACAAGAAGACCATCCGGGCGAAATATTGGGAGGGTAAAGACCGGATGATCTCTTGAGTCAGGCGTGGATAGAATAATGAAAAAAGGGCACTGGATTATCTTTACTTGAAATTCCAAGTGCCACTTTTCCAAGTACCACTTTTTTCCCTCCAGATATTTGAAGCTTAATCTACAGTCATCCAATCGGTCAGTATTTTAGTCTTACCATCTTCAATACTTTGAATCAGGAAAACGGAGTGTTGCCCCTGTCGACTCTTGGGATCATTGATATCAAAAGGTTTGTAGCTGATCTTACCGAAAATTCCCTGGAAATCTTCGATTTTTTCCATCTCTGCAACCAGCTTTTCTCTTGATAAGTCACGACCGGCCATCTTAAGTCCTTCCACAATCGGTTCCATAAAGCCAATCCCTGCATACCAGAATATTCCCCAACGTTCATCTTTTGGTGCATACTTTTCAAAAGCGTCCGTCTTGTATTTCATCAACAAGGGATCGTCGGAGTCTGCAATCAGACCGAAGCTGCCCGTGATCATGCCTTCAATGACTCCGCGGCTGATTTTATAGAGCAGGGGAAAATCCGAACAGGTACTGGTGCTCATCCACTGGGTATCAAACTGCATTGCCTTTCCCGTTCCCACAGTACGGACAGCAGCGGAAGGAGTTAACCACAACAATACGGTATCAGCCTGAGCATTTTTTAGTTCCATAATCAATGGTTTAAGATCTTTCTCCATAACATTTAGAGGCAGTGCGGCAGCCAGTTCCATTCCCAGTTTCCCCAACTCTTTTTCCGCTCCCCTTAAGCCGCTTTTTCCGTATTCATCATTCTGGTAAACGATTGCAATCCGTTTTTTATTCATTGTCTTGGCAGCATATCTGACCAGAATCTGGGCTTCATTAAAATAATAAGGATACGTAGCGAACAGGTATTTATTTGGCGGATTTGTCCATACTTCTGAACCAGTCGCAGGTCCAACCCATGGTGTTTTTCTTTCCATGAGATAGTCTTTCACTGCCATGCCGGGAGCGGTACCAACACCCACAACCCAGGCAAAAATTCCATGACTGCTTTCCTGCAACTGTTTAACACCTGCAATAGTTTTGGCAGGATTGTAGGCATCGTCAAAATGATGATAGATCACTTTTCGACCGTGGATTCCACCCTCGGCATTTATCATCTTGAAATAGGCATCAATGGCACGCGAAACAGAGCCCCAGGCTGCTGCCGGACCCGTTTGCGGTCCCCAGCTTGCAATGTGTATTTCGGTGTCTGTCAGTCCTTCCTCAGCGTAAAGTCCTAAAGGCAACCAAAACAATGCCACTGAAATCAGGATCAATTTCCAATTTCTAAATCTCTTCATCACACATCTCCTTTCTATTGTTTATGTTGATATCATCTTACAAATCAGTTTTGTATGGAACAAAACTGAATGTCAGAAACAAATCGCAACTAACTCTTTCAGAAAAAAGATAAATTTGCAAGAACATTAGAGCTACAAATAGAGTAAAAGAACTGGAACAGAATATATAAGATGGAACGGTTTTTTCCTGAATGAGCAAAGCTCCCTTGTGGAGACTTTTGACAGCGATTAAAAATTGATTTTATTAACCCATTCTGGTACATGGCAAATAACTGTCAAGGTGTTAATTTGTGTGGTTACCTGGAAATGTGCGGGGTGCAATAATTTTTTCCGCCAACAAAAATCATCCAGTTTTTACCGATCAATTTCAACCAATCAGGAGGAAATAATGGCAATATCTGACAAGGTGATTGTAACATGTGCACTTACCGGCGTTTTAACGGATCCGACAAAGTTCAATGTCCCGGTCACCCCGACCGAAATGGCTGACGCAACCGAACAGGCATACAACGCCGGTGCTTCGGTCGTTCACTGCCATTTTCGCAACCAGGCACCAGGACTGGAAGCATTTCCTACCTGGGATCTTCAGCAGGTTGGTGACATACTAAAAGCAATCAGGGAAAGAGTCTCTGATATTATTATCTGCATGAGTACCGGTATTGTTGGAAACGACCTGTCAGGCCCCATATCCTGCCTTGAGGCATTCCAACCTGAAATGGCAGCTTGCAATGCGGGTTCTCTCAACTACCTGAAAATAAGGAAAGATGGCTCATGGGCCTGGCCGCCAATTATGTTCGACAATCCGGTGGAGAAAGTGGCAACATTTGCGGAAGTCATGAAGAAAAACAACATTGTTCCGGAATTTGAGTGCTTTGATACCGGGATTGTGAGAAGTGTTTCCATGTTCAAAGCAAACGGGATGTTTGCAGGAGAAGCACATGTCTCTTTCGTCATGGGTGTGGATAGTGGAATGCCGGCTAACAGTGATCTGCTCCCAATTCTGATAAATGAACTGCCGGATAAATCACATTGGCAAGTGATAGCGACAGGACCAGGCAGAGAAAAAGTATGGGATCTGCATCAAAAATGTATTGATCTGGGCGGCAATGTTAGAACCGGATTGGAGGATACCTTCTATCTTCCCAGTGGTGAAAAGGCTTCAAACAACGGGCAACTGATTTCAGAGTTGGTAAAGCGGGTAAGGGCCTCCGGAAGAGAACCGGCAACAATCAGCGAAGCAAGACATATTCTAGGGACAAAATAGAAACCAAAACCAGGTGAAACTTTTGATAATGCTCATAGTAGTTTGAATACAGAGGCAAAAAAGGACATTATTGGTGACATTTGATTGACTGCAATTAAATGGATGTTTAAAATCTAAATCCAGTAAACCGGAGAGATGGCCGAGTGGACGAAGGCGGTTGATTCGAAATCAACTGTAGGTGCGAACTTACCCAGGGTTCGAATCCCTGTCTCTCCGCCACTAGTATTCACCGATTATTAGAATTGACCAAAGTTTCGACAGGGAATTTGCTGGGAATTCCAAGTATATCTACTGCTGCATGTGAGTCAACAGCAGACTCTTTTATCAGGTCAAAACCAGTTTGTACACTTAGTAAAGAACGTCCCCTTTTACGTTGCTTCGATTACTGCATGTACCAGTCAATCCAGCGCTTTCTCCCCTGCAGGTCGTTGCATAGTATTTCAACCCGGCCCCAGTCAGGTGATGAGATAGTGTTATGGGATGTGTCAAATGTGATCGTCTCCGCTCCCTGAGTCACACCTTTGCTCATCTCCAGACATGTCCCGCCGCTCCAAGGGCCACCTCCCGTGCACCATGAGAACCATGCGTTCTCCACCTTGCATTCGGCATGGTTGGTCCAGGTATAGGTGACATTGCCACCGATATTTAATGCCGAAATGCTATTGCTGTTCGGCTGGGTGAAGGTCGGAAACATATTGTCGCTTATCTCGGTCGGTAGAAACGGTTTTCCTGGAACAGTCCTTTTATAGGTCTGTAGCGGTGATGTACTGTAAAAGTCGTTTGTTTCGAAGAGCATAATCCAATATTCCGAATTTTCGGGGACCGTTGACACACTTGCATCATCCGTGAAGGTGTACGTATCCGGGCTGAAATTGTCATCCGGAAATCCGGTTGCCTGGGACAGATACCGATACCCGTCTCCCACGTCCACCGGGAATCCAGGTCCCTTCAGCAGCGTATAGCGGATTCCGGCATTGTAGGCATAGTTTTTTTGATCTTCGACATCGATAAAAAAGTCAGAGTTGTAGTTAACGCTGCCGTCGGTGTTAATCCGTTTTGTTGCCCCGAACTTGAACCAGATATTCACCCATTCTTGGTTGCCGTACCAGAGCCAGTTGGTGCCATTATATACCATAGCGGTTCTCATGATCCCCTCAGTTGAGCCAAACGAGTAATAGACATTAACCCAGTATCCCTTGGAATAGCTGGCACTGAACTCTGAGCTTTCCATTGGACAGTTGATTGTCAAAGAAAAGCTGACACCAGTGGGCATGCAATTTCCCGCTACCCAGCAGTTCATCTCATCCGACTTTGTTGTACCGCCGCTTCCTATAAAATCATCTGCCACAAAGGGTGCAATCTGGGAATCAATCTGCGATGCCGTTGGCATTGATGAGGCAAACAGCTCCGAGACACGGGACCAGAAAACATTCATGGCTGCTGTTTCACTGATCACCAGTACCAGCGCCGTCCCCTCGCTGTCGCTGAAAATCTCGTCACCGGTAACGGTTGTATTAGTAGCTGTGTTGGTGATAGTCACGTTGTTGGAATCGTCGATCTCAATCTCGATAATATCCAGTACAGCATCCATTCCCGAGTGATCGGTATCGAACTCTACACTCATCAAATCAATTTCGTCTGTGATGCCATACGCTTTCAGGATCGGTGCCATCTGCTTCTGGACAGCTGCCTCTGCTGCCTGCAGGGCAGTGGCGTTGACAGATGTGCTTTCAGTCGCCCAGTTGTCAAACGCGGTATCCAGGTTAGGAATTACCTTGCTCGTGATATAGTTTGTGATCGGTGTGATGTTGATATTACCTGCGGCAACACCTGTGGAATAGAGTTCAACGCTCTCATCGTTCACCCTGCCGACTGCCTTCAGGACATAGGGTGCTGTTAGGCTGGTCACATCAAGTTCATAATTGCCGTCCGAATCAATATCGGCAGAGGCTGTATTGCCGTTCGCTCCCTTGACATTGACGATTCCGATAATGGGTAGTCCCGCAGCGGCGGTTCCTGTGATGGTGTTTGTCGTTACTGCGGTTGACGGCGAATCGTTGTCATCGTCATCGTCATCGTCATTGGAGATGCATCCGCCAAGGAAGATCAATGCAATCACCAGAAAGATCGTTAACCATGGTTTGAAAGAATGTGCTTGTTTCATTTGTGCCTCCATTGCTGGTTTTTTAAGATACAGCTCTTGCATATGAAAGACTTAACTATCAAACTAATTTTGACTATTTGATGATGGAAAAGGTTTGCTAAAAGTCGAAAATGTAAAGCTTAATTCAAGATTATCATACGATGATTCTATTCAAAATCATCGCATGACAATCTTCCGAAAATATCAATAGCAACCAAGTAGACATTAGCGGTAGATGCTGAATTTAAAACCAACCATTGACCTTTCAAAATTGCTGCTGAATGAACTTGTCCATTTTACGATTCTGAGCCGGAATACTGATTTATCCTTTGCTAATAAAAGGCCAAAAGCAGAAATATCCGTGAAATCCTAACTTTATGAATTTTTTAATGATACTTAAAACTTTGATAAGGAAACCGATCGATATTAGGTGAGGTGTCCAAAAAACTTGACATCGCCGGATAATGTCGTACAGTTTTGTGAACAATCCAGCTAATCAGTATTCTTTCTTGGGCTTTCCATAGGAATAGAGACCTGTATGACAGCAAACTCCGGACAAATAAGATTTCAAAGGGACTTATATCTTCATCTGCTCTCCATTAATCAAACCATTGAAACGGATGATTTCCTGAATCACGCTGTACGGTTGCTGGTTGCTATTGCGAAAGCCGATCAGGGTTATCTGGAGGTTAGGGACATCCATGGACAAGAGGTTCGGGCCTCACTCAGTTTCTCCAGCAGAGAGATTGATCAGGTTCAAAAAATAATTTCTCACGGTGTGATTAAGAAGGCATTGGATGATAAGCAGATCATTCAAACCCATTCGGCTATTACCGATCCGAGATTCAAGGAAAGGAAAAGTGTCCAACAAGCCAACATTAAAGCTGTTCTTTGTGTCCCCATCTATACGGAGAACGTTTACGGCGTATTATATTTACAAGGGGGAGGTGAGTTCAATGTGGGTTCTGAGCATCTGATTCATGAGATCAAACTGTTCACCCGGCATATCGCTCCTTTATTGGATCAACTATTGATTAACCAAAGTCGTCAACCGGTATTTGACTACACCTCCGAACTGAGGAAAAAATATTTTCTTCAGAACGTTGTCGGGAAAAGTAAAAGTTTGGCAAGGGTTTTGAAATCAGCTTTAATTGTTGCTCCACTGTCAGTGAATGTTTTGTTCACTGGGAATTCCGGTACAGGAAAAACTCAGATGGCAAGGATCATTCACTTAAATGGTTTTCAAGCGGAGTACCCGTTCGTCGAATTGAACTGTGCAGCTCTCCCTGAAAATCTGATTGAAAATGAGCTGTTCGGGTCATATGCCGGGGGCCATTCTGGGGCAACCCGTCCGGTTAAGGGCAAAATAGCTGCCGCAAAAAGTGGTACACTGTTTCTGGATGAGATCAGCGAATTGAGCTTTTCAGCTCAGGCAAAGCTCTTGCAGCTTATGGAGTCGGGAGAGTACTATCCGCTTGGCTCATCAAGTCCGGAAAAAGCGGATGTCAGGGTTATAACAGCATCCAATATTGATCTTGAAGAAGCTGTGGCGAATCGATCATTCAGGGAAGATCTTTACTACCGCATCAACACATTTACTATTAATATGCCTGATCTTGCCGAAAGAAAAACCGATATAGAGGAACTGGCTGATTACTTCTGCTCTTCCTTATGTCAGAAGCACGGCCTTTCCCCTATTAACCTGTCTGCTTCGGCACTGGTGCAACTGGTCTCAAGGGAGTGGAAAGGCAACATAAGAGAATTGAGACATACTATCGAATCAGCCTTGATCAGGGCGGCAGCAGACGAAAAAAGCGAACTGCTGCCGGAGCATCTCTTCCCGACAGAGGAGAAAGACCAACCTGATGAAACCTCTGAGTCGAGTTATAAGGAAGCGACCCAGCAATTCCAGAAAACCTTCATCCTGGAAAAGCTGAAGGAATTCAACTGGAATATCAGTCTCACATCAAAAAAAGTGGGACTCTCCAGGTCACAATTGAATAATCTCATTAAACTCTTTGATTTGAATCGAGAAGATCTTAGTGAATAATCCAATCATGATTTCACGCAACGTCTATGGAGCAGGCATCATCGGCACCGCAAAATCCAGCCATTTGAATCCGTTTTCAAATTGAAGTTCATTAAATAGATGAAAATCGTCAGTTTGCAGCTTCAGCCCCCTGATCTGTTTTAAGCGCAGTTCAACACTCCTTACCGCCAGATTCATGCCAAGGATTTTTAGTGGTTTCAGGCTGTCCGTTAAGAGATTCTCAGCATCCACCGGACTTGAAATTAAGGATTGAAGCCCCGCCAGAAGTATCAGGCCGTGTGCATAAAAATCATTCCGCCCCTCTTTCTGAATCTGTTTGATAATTCTTTTGAGTCTTCCGATTATCTTTTTGTCTGTTGATAGTTCATTTAGTATGAATCGGAGCAGGATTCTGGCTTCCAGCAAAAGCATATCCAAACGGAAAGGGGCAATTTTCAGCAGGTTTGAGCTTTCGATGAGTTTGCGTTCCCGTTCCAGTTTTTCCATGCAGGTCTGATAAGCGGATTCATATAGGAGACATTGTAGTTCTGAGCGAAACGCATACAGCTTTAACACATTGTATGATTGGCTTTCGAATAACCGGTTGACAGTTGCGATCTTTGTTGACGCTTGAATGGGATCACCTTTTACGTGGTACCAGAAACTTAACATATTTTCCGCTGCGGCCTCTCCATAAAAATTCCCTAGCTTTCTGGAATCAAACAATAAGGCATTGGAACGAATTACCAATTCATTGATCCGCCCCAGTTCCTCTAGCGGTCTTAGTGCCGCCATTTGGGCAATGCTGAGCTCCCACGATACGCCTCGGCAATGTTCCAACAGGGTTTTCCTGCCGCTGTCACATCGTTCCAGCATTTCCATCCATCTCGATTGCATCATGCTGGTTTGAGCACTGCAGACATCATGCATTCCCTTGATATAGGGATCATTCAGTCTCTTCCCAAACCTTGCTGCCGTTGACAGCATGTTTTCCCCTTTCTTTCTCAGCCAGCCTCCGGAAGGAATTAACATGCTTCCCACTTCACAAAGGCATTTACCGATTCTGCATTCATCATTATATTGAACTGTCAGTTTTAAGCTTCGCAGAGAGAGGTAGATCCCTTTCAGTGATTCCACCATCAGCAAACCTTTGGACGCAGCAAAACAGCAGTCGATCATCTCAGCGGTTTCAGGGGTTCTTTTAGATGGAGACTTTTTGAACGATTTTTCAAGGTTTTTTGTTTTCACCAGCAGAAGCATTCGCAAGACTCCCAGTGTTAAAGTAAATGGGCTTTTTGGAAATGGGATTCCGTAGCTTCGAAGCAGCGGACGAAAATGCATCTCTCCTTTAAAAATCTGACCGCTGGCCATGTACTGTTCAGCAGCTAATCTTTTCAGAATTCTGATCGCTGAATCGGTTCTTGCCAGACCGGCAGCTTTGAAATAAACATCCCCTGCTTCAGAACAATATCCTGCATTGACCAGTGCTTCCGCCCTTTTTTTAAGCTGATTTAGCTGATTCCCCTTATCTCCGGGAAACCACTCAATACTCTTGCGGTAAAATTCCGCCGCACTGTGAAAAGCCAGTTGCTTTTCAGCTTGTTCAGCCGCCAGGTATGCATAACGGGCGGCTTTGTCAAATACCTCTGCAGCGCTGTAATGGTACGCAAGATCACCGGGATTCTCCAGCGGTAATCTTTCCAAAGTGGACGCAAAAGCCAGATGATACGATTTCTGTTTGTCCAATGAGAGCATCTTCATCACCATATCGCTGATTCTGCTGTGATAGAGCTGCACAGCAAAAAATCTCGAGGAGGGAACGGATCTCAATAATGATCGATTAATCAGCCGCCTTATTTTGAGCAGATTTCTCTTCTCCATATTTAAAACTGCCAGAACCAGTTCACCATCAATCGGTCGACCGGCAATTGCAGCCAATTCCATGATCTCTCTTTCTTCATTTGGAATTCTGGTGAGTCGTCTGAGGAAAATATCATCAACAGTCAGACTGCCGGTTTCAGGCTTCTCCTTTGAGCTCTCCTCCAGGAAATATCTTGAGAATTGTTCGATTAAAAACGGTGAACCGGAACTCTCCCTTATTATCTGATTAATAGAAGCATTTGAATCTCCCAGCAGATTTTTAGAAAGTGTGAAGGACTCATTTTCCGTTAGTTCCTGCAAATGCAGGAACGTCAGTTTATCAGCACCAATTTCATGATCTAAAAGAATAGATTTTAAAAGGTTGGTATTTTTCTGATCATCTCTTGAAGCCAATATGAACAATCCTCCCGGACAATCATTGGCAATGAGATCAGCCAGGATCTGAACGCTGTCAATATCAGACCACTGAAAATCATCAATAAAAACGCTGAAGGGAATTTCCGATGCAATATTCGCTAGCAATTCCTTGAAGACCTCAACGAGTTCTTTTCTTTTCTCACGGGGTTCATATATAACTGGTATATCTTCAGACTGAAATTGCATCTCAACTTTACCAAATACCGGGAAAAATTCGGTTAAAAGACTGTATTTGGAAGGGATGAGTTTATTCAGCCGATCGGTCGGTAAAGATCGTAAAAAGCCAGTCAGTGTTTCCACGATCTGGTCCAAAGCATTAAATCGAATCGTTTCGAAAGGATGGCATTGTGATGTCAGCGTTAATATCTGATTATTCAGGCAGTATTCGGTAATAAACTGCTCAATCAAACGTGATTTTCCGACACCCGCATCTCCCTGGATAAAAAGGACCTGACTGGACAAATTTAAGGAATCTTTCTGTTTCTCCTTTAAAAGTTCCAATTCTGCGTGTCTGCCGATAAACACTCCTGAAGCAGATGCTACGATTGGAGCAGGTCTTTGGGAACGATCCTGCAGCGCCCGGATATGACAGGAAATCTGTTTTCCACGTGGGCGGGATACAGGATCGTATTTCAACAGTGAAACAGTAAGATCATTCAGATCATTGGGGATATCCGAGTCTATCTGTCTGGGTTCCAGGATCTCTATCCCTTTAATCATCGGAGGAATTTCACCGGTAAGGCATTCATAAAGTACAACCCCTGCGCTATACCAATCTGAAGCAAAGCTGATGGTATTGTCTCCAAAAATCTGTTCAGGCGACATATAGGCCGGAGTACCAGCAGGCACATTCTGATCATTGTTTATGGTGCCCTGTCTCTGGCGCAGTGCCAGGCCAAAATCAAGGATGATAACATTGGAGTTTTTGCCGACCATCACGTTGGCCGGTTTTATATCAAGGTGAACAACATTGTTTTGGTGCAGGTAGTGTAGACCGTCAACCAATTGTGAGAAGTAATTTCGCAGCAGATCATAGTAAACGGCTCCCCCCGAAAAAACATCCGCTTTCCAAACGGCTTTATTAAAATGGTTGCCGTCGATTAACTGCATTGTTATTAAACACGAGTCTTCAGTTTCAATCAGGTCATAGATTTCAATCAAATTCCGATGGGAAAGCTCTCGCAGAATTCGAAATTCTCTCTTCAGCAGATATCTCTCCTCAAGACTGAGATTCCGCATCTCTTTTAAGGCAATTTCCGTTTGCAAATCATTGTCGAAAGCTTTATAGACAACTCCGCAGCCCCCTTCGCCCAGTTTTTCAATGATGTGATAACGATTGCTCATATCGGGTAATAGAAAATACGAAATCTCAAATACTTGATTTTGGGAAACAGATTAATCTGAGTTTAGCTATTACAGAGAAAACAATACACTCAAAGCCTTGTACCAGACCATGGCGAATTCCATCAATCTATTTCTTACGATAAAACGGCAAGAGCTTTAATTAGGACGGATATTTTATCAAGTATGACGATAACAGCCAGGGCAAAGGGCTGGCTTCCAAGCGTTTTTGTTGTTTTATCGATATATCAGACAGGAGGGGACACCAAGATAGGCTTTGGCCGTTTCCTGCTTTTGCGGAACACAGGAAAGTTTGACATGGTAGAGGGTACGTTGAGAGGTATCATTCTTTAACAGCTCTCCTTTTACAGGTGCTGCGATTCCCCGTTGAATTAGGCAGTCAAAGAAATTCTCCCGGGTTTTACTGTCGTTAAAACTGAAACCGATCCCCAGATTGGGGCTTATACCGCATCCCAGGTCAAAGTCAATCTGTACTCCTTCAACCGGCATATAACGCTTGTATCTCTCTATGATACTGCCAATTTGAAGAAGAGAAACCGGCCGGTTGGTATTCTTGAGGAAGGTGATGATTTCATCCGGTTGCATATTTGCTGACATCCTAATCCCTTGATGGCCCCTACCGATCATTTTGCCAAGGTGTAATACCCGTCCGTCGGGCGGTAAAGATGAAAAACACAGCTTAATCTCCTCCACAAGATCTTTTTCCAGTTTCCGGCCGGAGAGTATTTTAGCAGATTGATAAAACGCCCTTATTTCCGGCATCCGCTCTTCCGGATAGTCCGAATCCGGCCTTACCAACGGGGAATCCAGGGCAGCGAAGATACTGGGAACCGGAACCGAATCCAACTCCGGATCGATATCAACTTCCAGGAATAGAAAAGGAATCCAGTGATGCAGAGTACTCCCGAGTTTTTCCCATTCGCAGGCAAAATCCCGAACAATGGCCCAGCGAGTATCCGATTGAGCTAAATCCTCCCAACGTTTATTTTTTGACCGACCGGATAACATTGAAGCATGCCGCTTAGTCACCAGGACGGAAAAATCCACCTGATCCAGAGCTTCCCCCAACCGGCACTCAAGACCGACAAGATTGTAAAACTCTGGAATCAAACAGACAATATTTCTGATTGAGCCCAGAGCACACAGTGGTACAAGAGCCGCTTCCAAAGCCGGAGATTCGGTTCCTTGATGATCGTTCGTTTTATTTGAGTTGATCATCCCTTCTTCTGCTGCGGCTTGGTTTTTTTGTTTTTCGTTGAAGACCTGTATGGTGCGATAAATTTCCAGTCAATTTCTGGTCTAGGGTCAGGATCAACATACTGGCACCTGTCTGATGGCGCTGTCGTCAGGATCTCGTCCTTTAATGGAGAATTGTCGGTTGTACCTGACGGATCAATTCGTTTTGAGCGCACCAGATAGACTGCAACATTGGCATGAAAACTTCCGGTATTCAAATCGGCCAGATCTTCCGCTGCAACAGAATCTTTAAGAATGGCCCGCAGGTAGGAATATCGATAGGTTCCACCATGCTTGAAGGATTCAAGTGGAATCCGTTGTCGCATAACACTCTGTTCCTGTTTGCCGTTTTCAACTTTCTCCACATATAAAAAGGAGTCCGGGGGAAAAGTGCTGCCGAAAACATCCAGGCGGAGCTTTTTTTCATCAATCCTTCGATTTTCATAGAAGATCTTCTCATTCCACAATTTACAGGAGCGGATGAGAATGCTCGGTGATGTGTACTTATTGACTTCTGCGGATTCATCATCACTAAGAATTTCTCTGATACATCCGGGAAAGGGGTCGGGAAAACTTAGCTTATCCCAGATATCCCAGGTCTTATTGTTAGTCTCTGTTTTCAGAATCTCCTCAAGATCTGTCGGGTTGTTTTCGTTGGCAAATCGCTCAAGCGCAACAACCCTGTCAGATGTTACTCGATCCCGGATTACGTTCGAATTGGTTGCCAAACGCAATTCCCGCCCTAAAACGGGAGACCTGAGTGCATCTGAAAACAGGTGTATCAGCATTTTTTCACTCTTATTGCTTTTGTGTTTTCCGTATTGTTTTGAGCATTCCAATGATAATGATCTTCCCCGATAGGCCAGTTCAGATATCTCTGCTGCGATCTCCTTGAAAAGCCAGAATTCGTTGATCTCATCCACATCTTTTAGTGTCCCTCTGGACATCCCTCCCCATCGATAGAAAATGCCGATTTTTTCTTCGCTCAGATCATACAGTTGAAGGTACTCCTCCATATTCTCAAGGAATAGATAGATTCTAGTATGATCGCGCAACATATCAGACAATAAATGAATCAGTTTGCCGTTTTTACCCTGTTCTGCCATATCTCTCCTTTAATGTACAATTAATTGAACACCAATCAGTGAAATTGGAAAAATGAAATCAATGAGTTGCATCCGCTTCTAACATTTTTTTTCGTATTATCTCAACCAAAAATTTGATTCTTGTGCTTAACTTTTTCTTATGCACTTATCGCCTCTCTCTTTGCCGGCTAATCAGCCTTGGCTTGTTTGGAGCTACGCACATCGATCATCATCACTTATTGGAATATTTGATGATATATATACTGTCCAGGCATTGTCGTAGGGGGGATCAAGGCGCTACGCGCCGGATCCACCAGAATCATGCAAAATATATCGTATCCTGAAAAATCTCACTTTTGCTTTCCTGTCATTTTGTACGGACAAATTATTATTCCGTAAAACTCCATATCGGTTTTTCTTTTGTTTGGTTCATCAATCGTGTTATTACAATAAAGCTTTAAGAATACAAATGAATAGACGTGCTGGATTGTGATTGGTGATTTTGAATTTACCATGATTGTTTTGTTGGGAATTTTGGTGGTTAGCATTGTGGGAGAGGGGAGCTCCCACATTCGCAACAGAGGATAGGTTTTTTCTATGGAGTATTAGCAGGATTATTTTGTTCGGTGAAAAATTAGTTCAGAATCTTCTCAAGTAAAAGAATCTGTGTAAGTCAACTGCAGACTCTTTTATCAGGTCAAAACCAGTTTGTACACTTAGTAAAGAACGTCCCCATTTTGTTCTTTTTGTTCAGACATTAGCTGGATAATATTATAGATTTATTCTGTTTTAATTGAAATCTATCAATCAACTCCCTCAGAATCATAGCTTGGCTGGATAATTCCTCGGATGATGAGGCGCTTTCTTCAGCGTGGGCCGAATTCTGCTGGGTAACGCGATCAATTTGTTCCAAGCCCTGCGTGATCTGATTGATTCCGATGGCTTGTTCTTTCGAAGCCATGGCTATTTCAGCAACAATATCGGTAATCTTTTCAACGGACTTAACGATTCCCTGGAGGGAGTCGGCGGTTTTATCAACGATTACCGTGCCGTCTTCCACTTGTTTCACTGAGATAGTGATCATTTCGGTTATTTCGTTAGCAGCTTTTGCGCTGCGGGTTGCCAGGTTTCTGACCTCATCGGCAACCACAGCAAACCCTTTTCCATGGGTTCCTGCCCTGGCTGCTTCGACAGCAGCATTTAAAGAAAGCAGGTTAATCTGGAAGGCAATTTCATCAATCACCTTGATGATTTTAGAAATATCTTTACTGGAACTGGTTATTTTACTCATGGCCGAAATCATTTGGCTCATTTGCCTGTTGCTGATCTCTGCTTCGTCTCTGGTTTCATTAGCCAATAAACTGGCCTGTTCACCGTTCTCAGCATTTTGTTTTATCTGGGTTGATATTTCCGTCATGGAGCTTGATATTTCCTCAACCGATGCTGCCTGTTCGGTAGCACCCTGGCTCATTGACTGGGAGGCGCTGGCCAGTTGTTCCGAGCCGGATGCAACTTCACTTGAAGAAGAACTGATTTGTTGAATTAGTGAACTCAACTGTGAAACCATTTTCTTTAAGGCCAGACCTAATGCATCTTTTTCAGATCGTTCGTTGACCTCGATTGTTAAATCCCCATCTGCTATTTTTTCAGTAACCTCTACCATGGTGTTTAAATCTGAAACCATTTGATTCATGGAATTTCCAAGCAATCCCACCTCATCTTTCTGATCGATATTTATAGTTCGAGAGAGGTCCCCGATTGAAACTTGTTCGGCAAACTCTTTAAGTTCGATAATCGGCCGGGTAATCCCGCGAGTAATCTTTAGGGCTGATATAATTCCACCAATAATGGCCAGAATAGTGACAAGTGCAATCGCAGTCAGCGCAACGATAAGCCCATTTTCCATTTTGGTATTGGCCAAATTAGAAATTATGTTTGCTCGTTGACGTATCTTCAAAAAATCACCTTGAACATCTTTCAAAGAGGGGATCGTTTTGGTTTGAAAGATTTCGCGAGCTGCATTCTGATTTGCTTTGGACAACTGTATCCACTCCATGGTTCTGTCAAAATGGCCTTCCAATTCATTCAATACAGGAATAATCTCTTGATTATAAAGTCTTCTTGCATTTTGATTGTTGCCCTTTCTCAATTCCAGATTGATGTTAACTGCAGCTTGATGCATTCTTTCATGAGGTGTTTCCCATGATTTTAATAACCGTGAAAACTGTTCATCTTGGGCTTTGAAAGAATAGTACCATTTACCAAATAAGCATTCTCTTGGATTTGTGATACCCGTGAAAGGAACACCTGAAACCAATGCCTGGTTCAGTTCCTTGACCCAGTTCAGATGCTTAATCCAGATATTGAATAATAACGTTTCCAGGGAAAGATCAAAACTTTTGTAAGTAGATTGGATTTCAATCGCCGATTCGTGAAGATGCTGATGGGGTTGTTTTATTGTTTCAACAAGCTTTTCCAGCTCCTGATCCCCATTTACAAACTCCTTGATTTTATCTCCGTATAGCCATTTGCCCAAAGCACACAATCGATAATCGGTTTGCACCGTTACCTTATTCACCTTTTCATTAATAAAAAGGTCTTCCAGATCGTGCACCCATTTTAAATGATCAATTTCCCTTTCAAGCATCAAAATGGTTTTTTCATTGTTTTGCACCACTTCCCCATTCAATTGTATCGTGCTGATCAAACCGGAATATGAGGTAATAGTAATAACGATGAGCAGAGATATCACGATTCCGAATCCAATTAGTAACTTCGATTTAATCTTCAAATCTTTCCATGAACTCATAGCCTTCCTATTTTAAATTATTATAACAGTATGATTTAATTTTACTTATGGTGCATTTATAATTTACCAAGGGCGTAACCTAACTGGTGCAGGTATATCAACGGGTATTTATATTGTTATAGCCTTTATTTTCAAGCTTTACAAATAATTTTAATGTTCTGTTTTATTAAATACATTTTTATCCTTTAATAACATCGGTATTGTGCGATAATAGAATATTCCAATTTGGAATATTCTATTATCTAATGATCTACTAAACCTCGTGTAAAAAGGAAAACATGCTGCAAGGAAATGAATGAATAACTCCATTCTATTATTCAAGAAACATCATTTTTGTGCAAAAAAGGCTCATAGATATTTAATTCAAAAACTCCATGTCGGGCTTCTTCATACTTTCTACCCCATTCTCTGACCGCTGTTCTCTTTATTCGGGTTTAATTTTTGCATTTTTCCCGTGAACAACCTAAATGGTGAAGATTTCAAAACATCATAATTGAGTCCACTCATAAAAGTTTTAAATTGTTCAATTTTGGTTTTAAACTCAGTAACCGAAACACCATAGAAATTCTGAACTACTATCATGTCGGATCCCCAGTCAAGCTGAGGACAGGCACGATCCGGCATCCACTGGATTTATCCAAATATCAAAAAAAACTGGATTCCGGTTCGAAAGCCGGAATCACAACAAAATCGACTTTTCGGAGTGGACTCATAATTTATGCCTTGAATTAAGAGTTTTGGTGATACAAATGGCCAATAAAAGAGGGTCGTTTTTGGTATGGATTATCGTATTTCTTATTGTATTCCCCGGAACAGCCCGATCACTTGTCTTTGACCGAAGGGAAAAACCTAAAATTAAAGAATCTTCATATTTCCTTTATCCGGCTGTATATACGGTTCCCGGATTTGGGAAAGGTGCAGGAGGTGGCTTGACTGTAGCCGACATGCTGGGAGAGGAATCGGAAGTGACTTTACTGCATTTGAAGGGAGATTGGTCTTTTGATTCGGTAATTATTACCGATCTGCCCCTGTTGACAAAACACATTACCTTTTCAATGATCTATGCGGATCTTTATGATGGTGGTGTTGCCTTTTATGAACGAGGGCCTGATTCCTCTTCCGAACCTGTTATTGAATTGGAGCTGGATCGCCTGCTTACACGGGCGGCTGAAGTCAGTTTGAACCTTTTTGATCAACAAGTCGAACTCTATTACGGCTATGCCCTTAGCTTTCCCATGGTAAAACGCGTGGGATTGTTTAATGATTCCGACTCCGCTGAAGAGGAAGATTCTGAAGTCACGGAGGAACGTTTTTACCAATACCTGCGTTTTTTGGATTTACAACGGATTTTTGTCGTCCGCAGGGGTTTATATATAGATGATACTGATGACCGCCGTGATCCGCATGTGGGCTACCGGTTCCAATTTGAGCGGTATGGTTTTGAGACCGAGGGAAACTGGAAAAGCTACCATGTTGACGATTACAACCTGACTGTTTTTATTCCAAATGAAGATAGATCAGGGGTGTTGGTACTTAACGCCTTCTATTCGATAGCTGAGGTCACAAAATCTGCTAACATTGGTGAAATTGATGAAAGCTATTGTACAGATCCGGAAAATGATCTGACCAGTGAGGAACAAGAGAGATGCCTGATATTTGTCCGTGCCATTACCCGTTTCATTGAAGATGAGGGGAATAACGCCGATTCTACACATCTTGGAGGCCTTCAACGTTTGAGGAGTTATCCTCAGGGTCGGTTTCATGATAAATGTTCTGTGTTCTTTGGTATCGAATACCGCCGGTATTTCCTGGTCGGCAATAGTCCTTTTGATTATCTCATAGAGAAGGGGATCTTTAATGGCGTTCAACTGGCTCTATTTTATGAGCTTGGTCAGGTGGCGCCTGAAAACGATTACACACTCTTTGAAAACATGAAAAGCAATTACGGTCTTGGATTTCGACTTGTTTTCAGCAAGGTTGTAGTTCGCTTTGATTACGCACAAGGCTCTGAAGGCGCTCAGGCTACC
Organism: bacterium; assembly: GCA_018829445.1. Taxonomy (GTDB): domain Bacteria; phylum SAR324; class SAR324; order XYD2-FULL-50-16; family XYD2-FULL-50-16; genus JAHJTV01. The sequence continues at coordinate 180,797 of JAHJTV010000038.1, read as the reverse complement.
GCTTTCATTGGCTATCCTTTTTAGTTATGTTCTGCAACCTCATTTGTTTTTTCCCGCATTAATCATTTATTTCAAAAAGCAATATACTCCATGTTCATGGTTTTGTGTATCAGCTTCATAACCATTTCCACAGCAGTACATCCGAGCCTTCAGAATCTGGAAGAAGAGACATTAAAAACATTGCTTGACTCTGAAGGACTGATTTCTTATCATTCCATAAAATTCCCTCCCAAACCTTCCGGATATAATGCCTTCAATTGGTCATTATAAATGTATAAAAACCAGCGTGATTGGACTCAAATTATGGAGTGGATAGCAGTCATTCGATCAAGTGTAAGCGGAGAGAGTGGCTCTTATCAATTTTGCTCTGAAAGGGAGATTGATAAAGTCTCCTGGATTTCCTCACGGTTTTTCAGATAGCGTTTCAGGGAGGTGACACTTTTGTGGTCCGTGAGGGTCAGGACATCCTTATCTTCGATTCCCAATCTTGAGGCATTTTTAAGGGCTTCTTTGATGGCTGCTTGTCGTAATTCATCCGGGGTGATAGATAATCCGCTCTGTTTGCCAGCCTCCTTAACAATTCTGTAAACACTGGTACTTGAGAGTCGTTTTCCTTTTTTTGCATGATCAAAATTTACGAAAAGCGGCCCCGGTTCTTCGCCTCGAACCGTTATCCATTCCTGGATGGCTTTTTTGGTTACAGGGGGTAATCTTTTGGCTCGTCTCTGGTCGCCATTTAAACCGGTTACAAAGATCATGTTTGATCTTAGCTTAAGATCTTCCATATCCAATTGAACAACGGAACCTCTCTTTAATGCAAGGTCATATAGCAGTCGTAAGATTGCCAGATCTCTTTTTTCTTTTTTACTGTTTTGCCGACCGGAAAAGCTTGAAAACAGGGATTTAACAGCATGGGCGTCCATCTCCCGTTTGCTGCTCTGAGGGGGCGTTTTTATGTTTTTTAAATCCAGTAGCCAGTTGATTGCTTTATATTTGTATGCCTTTTTTGCCAAGGATCTGAGACTTGAAATTCTGCGATTAATTGATGAAATACTGAGGCCGGATTCCTGGATCTGGGTGCGGTAATAAAGAACTGTCAGGTTGGCCTGGCTATCCGGCAGCGACAGCAATTGATCAATAGCATCAACAATTGACGTCGTCCCCATGTATTGAGAGAAAGACTCCAGGTCCTTTTGATAAGCTCGAATGGTATCAATGCTTTTTCCGGAGTAAAATTCGTTAAGAATCTCTTGAGTCGTTTTCATGAAGACCTTTAAAATTAGCAATATATTGTGAAATGTATTGAAAAAATTATCGTTCACAAATCATCTTGTCAAATGTTTTTTACATTTTTTCCAACTAATTGGGAATTTAGGCATCTGTCTATAAAAACAAAGGAGTTTGCGGCGTATATTGATCGGCTCAATTTAAGAAAAAAAGGAAAATAATGAAACTTTTAAGGGTTTTGCGAATATTAAAAATCAAATTGCATATCGGCAAAGACAAGATGGTTGGTGTTAGAGTGATTCTGATTTTTCAAGGAATGAATCAAAGCTGGTTGAGGTTTAGACTCCAAGATCAACTCTCCTGTTTGACAAGTGCATTTTGTATTGTCTTCATCCTTGTTTAGTGTTAACACATAGCATAAAAGGATAGACACGATATCAATTATTTTCCGGCGAACCTACCAATTATACAAAACATTATGAGAGAAGAAGATAAAGTGGTAATTCAGATTATTGCAGAAATAATGGAAGTAGATGAAGCGGATATAACCCCCGAATTGACGATGTATGATCTGGGCGCTGATGAATTGGATATGGTTGATGTAACATTATCGCTTGAACAAGCAATGGATATTGAGTTTGCAGATGGCAGCCTGCTGATAAATCCTGAGAAAGAACAAAAATTTACAGTGGGTGATGTGATTAAGTATGCATCCGAATATTATTGAGACTACCTCCTTTTAAGCTATCAGTTTTCAGCGATCAGCAGTCAGTAATAAAATTTATAGAAACTTAAAATGACCAGGTATTTGGCTGATCGCCGACAGCTGAAATCAATTCAAGCTTCAAGTCGATCTTCATATTTCAAGCATTACCAAGGCAGAAAGTTGCGACTTTTCGGTCGCACACTACCTAACCTATCACAATCAGATTATCGTTTTTCTTAACATTCTGTCCTATTTCTACCAGTATCTCTATTACGGTTCCTGACTTAGGCGAGAGAATTTCGTTTTCCATCTTCATAGATTCCAAAAGAACCACGGGCTGACCTTTTTTTACCTCGTCCCCCAAATTCACCAGAATATCCAAAACCTGGCCGGGGAGGGAAGATCGTATATCCCCACAGATCACTCTAATGGGCGCGGCAGGGCGTGTTAAGATGGATTTTTTCTTCTCTACTTCGATGTCGTATGGAATCCCCTTCAGAAAGACGGTTGTCAGTGATCCATCAGCCTGTTTTTCAATATCCACCGGTATAATTTGCTGATTCACCACCAGCGTTTTTATTTGCCCGTTGGGGTGAAATTCGATGATGCTGACCTGGTAGGAGTTTTCGCCAACTTTTATTCTATAAGAATCGGACAGACTGGTTTCTTTTTCAATCTGGATTGAATGAGATTTGTCCGTTTTAATAACGTAGTCCATTATTGATTTTTATAAATACGGGTTTGATCGTTATATTTAGAATTTTTTACGATTTATCCATCTTGCTGCCGAGTTCCAGATGGTTGTTTTGGGAATATTCCTCAAAGTTTCTACAGGATTGGCAACATTGCTTTCATGGTGAAGTGATAATCCTGCCACCAAAGCTGCAATTTCATTGTCTTCGTCTGTTTTTAAACTATCCATTAATTTTAGTCTATTAGCTCTATTGGAGATGTAGGCGATGTTCAGTTCTCTTGCCTCAAATTCCCTTGAGTTCAATATGGCTCTCATTAACGGCAGATTTGTCTTTATTCCGTCTATATAACAATTATTTAAAGCTACTTGCATCTTTTTTATGGCGGCATCTCTTGAGGAGTCTCTCACCAGAATTTTAGCAATCATGGGATCATAGAAAGTCGCCACATTGTCACCACTAAAATAATTGGTTTGAATGTTGATTCCCTGACCGAAAGGGAGGTAAAAACGGTTAATAATCCCGGGACAAGGGGTAAAATTATTGATGGGATCTTCTGCACAGATGGAAACACTAATAACATGTCCATTTCGATTAAGTTGTTCCTGTCTGACTGTTAACGGATCTCCTGAAAATATCCGGATCTGTTCCTTGAGGAGGTCAACACCTGTAAGGTGGGTGGTTGCAGTATAAAATGGCTGAATATAGCCGTTAACTTTTAAAAAATAGATATCCTCTCCATCGACCAGAAAAACGACGGACACAAATCCTGTGGCATTGAGCCGATTGACAACTTTGCGGATGATCCTTTCAATTCGAACTCTTTTTTCTTCATTGATAACCCTGGAAGGTGTTTCCACCAGGAGTTTTTGAAACCGTCTCTGGATAGAGCACCATTGTTCAGGAAAGATAATGATATTTCGATGGTGATCTCTTAATACCGGGAACTCAACATGATGGGCTTTTTCAAAGAATTTTTCCACAAATACCTCTTTGGAATTCATGGAGAACTTATGACACTGGGCTAAAACAAAATTATATGCGGACTGCAGTTCATCTTCGGTTTGTACCACCCGCAAACCTTTTCCCCCATAGCCGTGTGTTGCTTTAACCAGCAAGGGATAACCGATCGATTTTGCAGCTGATTGTACTGAATCATAATCGGAGCATTTTTTTGAACCGGGAAGGATCTTTAGGCCTAGTCGTCTTGCTCTCTCCTTGACAAAGGGGCGATTAGCCAGGCTCATGGCTCCTTCCAGCTCGGGTGCCATGGTTGTAATGCCATGTTTTCTAAGCTGTCGTGTAAATTCAGCGTTTTGAGCCAGAAATCCGTACCCCGAATGGACGGCATCCACTCCAAGAGTCACTGCAAGTTCCACAATCTGTTCGATATCAGCGTATGCTCTGCCGCTTGAGGTGGATTTCAATTCATAGGATTCATCGGCATTACGGACACCGGCACTATTCCTATCCTCATCTTCAAAAATGGTGATGGCTTTGGCGCCCAACTCCTGAACGGCACGGACGCAATTTGCCTGGATCAGGCCTCTATTAGCTATAAGTACTCTTGAAAACATTTTTGTTTATAGAATTATAATGGTATATTACCGTGTTTGCGTTTTGGCATTTCAACATTTTTATTAACAAGAGCTGCGAGATGGCGAATAATCATCTGTCTGGTTTCACCCGGTTCAATGACATCATCAATATATCCCATAGAAGCAGCGTATTTTGGATTGGTTACATTTTTCATATATTGCTTTTCACACTCTTTGGCAAACTGCTCGCGATTTTTGGCGCTCTTTATTTCGTTTTTAAAAACAATACTAACAGCTCCTTTCGGGCCCATCACAGCGATTTCTGATCCAGGCCAGGCGACTACCATATCGGCCCCCAGATGTTTGGAGCACATGCAGATGTATGCTCCTCCATATGCTTTTCTGAGGATCACTGTCAATTTAGGAACGGTGGCTTCACTGAAGGCATAAAGGAGTTTGGACCCATGTCTTATGATTCCGGCATATTCCTGATCGGTACCGGGCAGGAAACCGGGGACATCAACCAAGGTTAGCAGTGGAATGTTAAACGCATCACAGAATCTAACAAATCGGGCGGCTTTATCAGATGCATTAATATCCAGGCAGCCAGCAAGCTCTTTTGGGTTATTGGCAACCAAACCGATTGAATGCCCATCGATTCGAGCAAATCCGATGAGAATGTTCTTGGCAAATTCGGACTGAAGTTCCAAAAATGAGTGTTTATCGACAATCGAGTAGATAACATTGAACATATCATAGGCTTTAGTTGTCTTGGATGGAACAAGATTCTCCTGAGGGATGTCTTCAACGACTGTCGTATCGGTAAGGTTATATACCGGGGGAGGTTCAAGATTATTGGATGGCAGATAGGATAAGAGTCGTTTTACCCAGTCAATTGCTGATTCATCATCTTCTCCCACGAAGGTGGCCACTCCTGATGTCTCCATATGTACATCGGGGCCTCCCAGTTCATCCTTTGTTACTTTTTCTCCGGTAACCGTTTTTATTATCTCCGGTCCTGTGATGAACATATTGGATGTGTTTTTTACCATGATGATAAAATCCGTCAGTCCCGGAGAATAGACGGCACCTCCAGCGCAAGGTCCCATGATAATGCTGATTTGAGGGATGACTCCCGAGGCTTTTGTATTTCTAAAGAACACTTCACCATAGCCGGAGAGAGCTGAGATCCCTTCCTGAATCCTGGCACCGACAGAGTCGTTTAACATAACTAGTGGGGCCCCGTTTTGTATCGCCATATCAATAATGGCGGCAATCTTTTTACCATGCATTTCACCCAGCGATCCGCCAAGCACGGTAAAATCCTGAGCAGCAGCATACACCAATTGTCCGTTTATCTTCCCAAATCCCGTAACAACTCCATCACCGGGAGTTTTGCTTTTATCGAGACCAAAACTATCATTTCTCAATTCGATAAAACTCCCTGTTTCAACAAAAGTATCCGGGTCAAAGAGGTATTCAATTCTTTGCCATACAGTTAATTTTCCTTTGATATTTTGGGCTTTAAGTCGATCACCACCGCCGCCCAACTTCATAAACACCTTATCTTTCTGAAGATTCTTGATACGTTCAGAATTGATTTTGTCTATTTGCAAGATGAGTTCTCCTTCTTATTCGGTTCTTGATTTATTACTCAAATTTAGCATCTGTTTTGATAGCTGGTGCTCATATTGGTCCATTATTATCCACAAGCCTGCTTAAAAGCTTTTAGCAGATAGCAGTTAGATTTATTTTGAGCACCTTCGGTGCGTTTCAATATATTAACAATATTACGGAGCGAAGCGAGTCAAATCAAAGCTAACAGCCAATTGCTAATCGCTAAAAGCTATTAAGCCAACTGCTTTTCTAATACTTCTGCTATTAAAAACGCTGATAAGGTTTTAAAACAGCAAAACGAGGATGCGAAACTTGAGTTATAATTTTAGCCAGTTCGATTACGGTTATGGAATCTCGTCACAGCAAGAGTGTCTTTAGGATATGTGTATTTTAACGACGACGGGTGGTAAAGATTTTCCACTTTTTTCATATTATGGCACAATCTTGAAGTCAGAATCTATCAATATTCACGTTTTATGATAAAATATGTATAAATTACAAAATGATAATCATTATTCTTCAAGCCGCAACAGTTACTTAGACAGGTATTATTAAGGAATATTTTGATCAATTGAATTTTTGTTTGATTAATACAAGCAATCATTATGCAATTCCGGGAATATATAATTGCTGGTGTAAAACGTTTAATTTTGTATAAAGTATTTAAAAGCAGCATTATATCGATATTTAAAGCAATAGATTCTGGTGCCTGATATCTGATCGGAAGAATAAAACGGATTAATTTCTACCGATTTATGATTTATCTTCTTCACGTCTTATTGCTTTTATAGAAGACTTTTTGTGGAATATCATTCAAATTCAATGTTGAGAGCTATCGACAAATTTTAAAGGAGACAAAAAATGGAAATAAAAACATTTGGTGTAATTGGCGCAGGGCAAATGGGTAATGGAATCGCTCAAGTGGCTGCAGCAAGTGGCTTGAATGTTATCATGAACGATATTAAAGAGGAATTTGTCGATAAGGGACTGCAGGCTATTACTAAAAATCTGGAGAGGAGCGTCGCCAAGGAAAAAATATCTGCGGATGAGAAGGACAAAATCCTGTCAAGAGTTAAGACAAGCATTGATCTAAAGGATATGAAATCTGCAGATTTTGTTGTTGAAGCTGCGACAGAAAATGAACCGGTTAAATTGAAGATATTTAGAGATCTTGATGAGATTTGTGTCCCGGGAGTTATCCTGTCGACCAACACTTCATCTATCCCCATTGGCAGGATTGCAGCAAACACTTCAAGACCAGAACTGGTTATCGGTATGCATTTTATGAATCCTGTTCCAGTTATGAAACTGGTAGAAGTGATTCGAGGGATTGCCACCTCAGATGAGACATTCAAGGTTACCTGGGAATTGTCAAAAAAATTCGGCAAAACACCGGCAGAAGCCAATGATTTCCCCGGTTTTATCGCGAATAGAATTTTAATGCCCATGATTAATGAAGCTGTATTCTGTGTGTATCAAAGTGTTGGCAAGCCGGAGGATATCGATACGGTAATGAAACTGGGAATGAATCATCCCATGGGTCCACTGGCTTTGGCGGATCTGATCGGGCTGGATACCTGCCTGGCAATTATGGAAACTCTTTACGATGGATTCAAGGATTCCAAGTATCGTCCCTGTCCCTTGCTGAGAAAATATGTTGAAGCAGGATGGTTAGGCAGAAAATCAGGACGTGGATTCTATTCCTACGAGTCTTAAAAAACACGATAAGTCACACTTGAGAAACACCTGTTTCTCAAGTGTGACCGTATCTTATTATCTCAATCTTTTAATCCTTGTTTACATGGGTCTGAATAGTAATAAAAAATGCCTCCTGATTGATCAGGAATTTTTCGAATCAAGAAGGCAAATTGGAGAAGATTTTATCAGAAAACTGGTTGAAGTGTTCAGTCAAGAGGCTCCCAAATTGATTCTTAGCATTAAGGAGACGGTTGAAAAAAAGAATAAGACAGAGCTGGCTAAACTTGGGCATAAATTGAAGGGGATGTGTCTGAATGTCGGAGCCTCAGCCCTGAGTCAACTCGGCAGGGAGATTGAAATGAATGCGCATAAGATAGGTGAAAATAGTGTGACAGATCTTATCAATCGCGCTGACAGAGTGTTTGAGGGCACGCTGTCAGAGATGAACAGTATTATCGAATGACCTATTCCGGGGAATCGCTTTTGAAGGAGGGTTGTCCTGTAGATTCCAAAACGCTGATCCACAGTCGTGAGCTGGGATGCAGGCTCTTTTTCTGGGAAATTGCTAATCGGATTGGCAATTGACAGTAGACTCCGTGCCAGATCGAGACTACCAGCCCTGTTTTTCCGGCCATGGCTGCATGAACAGCATTCTGGCCGAGAGTGGCACTGAACAGACCATCGTTTGTATTTGCCGGAACAGAGCGAATAATGTAGCTGGGATCGATATATTTCAGGTTTATCTCAATCTTTTTATTTTCGAAATGCTCATTAATCCGTTCCTTTAAGTAACTGCCGATATCCTTCAGACGGACATTCCCCGATTGATCCTTGTTCTTTTCTTCACCTGCAAAATATTTTTGTCCGGCTCCTTCTGCCACAACAATTACCGCATGAGAGCGGGATTCAAGTCTTTTTTGTAAAATGTCAAAGAAACCATTTTTGCCTTCCAGGTCAAAATCCACTTCCGGTATTAATACAAAATTGACGTCCCTTTGTGAAGCGGCAGCTGTGGCTGCGATGAACCCGGAGTATCTTCCCATTAATTTAACCAGACCGATTCCATTGGGATAGGAGATTGCCTCAGCGTGTGCACATTGAATGGCGTGTCTGGCAGCATCAACTGCGGTTTCGAATCCAAAAGACCTGGATACGAAGGAGATATCATTATCAATCGTTTTTGGTATGGCAGCCACTGCTATTTTCAGGTTTCTGGCAGCCACTTCATTCTCGATTTTTTCAGCAGCTCGTAGGGTTCCGTCTCCACCAATAATGAATAATACGTTAATATTCTGCCGTTCCAATGTGTCAACAATCTCTTCAATGGATTGGGCACCGCGAGAAGAACCTAAAAGAGTTCCACCCTGTTCATGAATATCGGAAACAGCTTTGGGATCAAGATTGACCAGAGGATGTCCGTATTTAGAAATAAACCCTTGAAAACCATAGCGAACCCCGAAGATGCTTCTTACGCCATAGCCATGGTAAAGACCCATCACAATAGCACGAATCACATTATTCAGCCCGGGGCAAAGTCCCCCGCAGGTGACAATACAGGCAGTCACTTTAGTCGGATCGAAATAAATTAATTTTTCAGGTTGAGAAGTTTCAAAGGCCACCGGCGGGTCTTCTTGCTTCATGCTGGGATACGGATGAAACAAAATCTGCTGATTAACATGGATTTCATCTGCTATGGCCAAAGGAGACTTTATTTTAGCTTCCCCCAGTTTTTTTATTTTGGTGTCTTCGGCAGAAAATGGCGGTTTCATCCTTTTACCTGAAAATATGGTTTAATTGACATTATGGTTAGAAAGTGTTCCGGATATGCCTTAATCAACTTGAATGTAAAGCATCTTATTATTAATTGACTCAACTTTCCCAACCTAATGAATTGGATATTTTGCTTTGCTTCTGTTTTTTCTTCGGTGTTAGTAAGCGAGAATACAGGAGAAAGGAGTTTGGAGTCAAAAGGTTAATCTGAGCACCTTTAGTGCATTTTACATATCTTTTATACCAATGGAGCGTAGCGACTCCTTTCTTATTCTGTCTCCTGATTCCTGTCTTCTCTTCTATTAAGCTGTAATTTTTTTACATTGCCAACCCAATTATAATTCTCACATTTCTGGAAGTGGGAAAGTTGAGTAACTAACTTGTCGCAGATAATACCATATAAACCTTTGTTTTATCCAGTAATTTCTTTTAGCAGCGAAGCGGGAGACAAGCATAAAAACAGTCAAAAAAGAAACATCTTCCATAAGGGCGTATTTCGTATAACACCAGGTAAACAGCCATATCATTCAGTTTTTTTCCTTGTGCCTTTCAATATCTGTGGCTACTCTAGTTTTATTGTACCGACTAACCTATTAGATCCATCGGCAATTACAAAACCATATTTTACCTGTTATCAGGCATCATATACTCCACTGATGATATTTAAAAAACAGCAATTATTAAAAGCGATTCAATCGGATATTGAGATCGTTGCAATTTGGGGCGCATTTCAGGTTTTAAAACTGAATAAAGATCAACTTATTGAATACCTGCCCTTTTTTTTAAAGTCACCGTTTATCGATATTCAAGATGCTGGGATAGCCAAAATTGCCGAGTTTGAGGTTAGTGGATTCACGCCCGATATTGTTAGAATCTTTCGCGAATCGGAAGGGCAACTCAAATATACTGCTGCATATGCTCTCTCAAGATTCCCCAATGACATCATTAAAAGTTTACTACAGAAATGGTTTGAACAGCTTTCCACAAGCAATCAATCAACCCGGATCGAATTTGAAGCTGCAACTCACGCCTATTTGAATGTAGCTCGCGAGAATCATTTTAATAATGCACTAAAACTATTAATATCGTCTCACTCCGATATCATTAGAAGTTCGGTTTTGTTCACCAACCTTCTAATTTACTGTCAGACAAAATCGGAATATTTAAAACTGATTGATCAGTATTTTGTGATCAGGGATCAGTATTCCGATGCAGAATTGACGTTGCATCTGGTTGATTCGTTTATTTATCCGGAATTGGGGGATTGGTGGATGGTAAACCTGTCAAAAGGTTACTCAATCAGTTCCATCTATGAGCAATGTTATATTTTATTGGGATTAGATGAAAATCTGACCGATCGAAATTACTGGAACGAAATCGAAAAAGCCATTGGTGATTCCAGAATATACAAAAACAGCCCTGATGATCCGAAATTGTTTGTTGAGACTATTCTAATCTGGATGACGCAACTGCTGGGAGACGACGAAGAGGATAATCAGCTCAGGCGTCTTAAATGGATAATTGAAGCATTTGGCAACAATGAGTCTTTGATACCCAATACCATACCAAAGATTCTGGAACTGGAAACGCGCTTTCTGCTTTCAATTCCGCTATACGTTATTCTTGAGAAGTCCTTTCGTTGTTGGATGAATGATCCGATAAATCATGTTGAAAGGATTGCCAATTATTATCACTCAACGTTGCTAATTGACGATTACAGGGAAAAGATCCTCTCACTTTTCTTTCCGAAATTACCGGATTGGACAAAAGAGCAGATGAGGATTGTTTCAGAAGATTCACCAATCAGCGTTCGTGATAATAAAAATGGTATCATCTGGTCGTTTTATCGAGGTGATCTATTGGGACATAATATTTCATGGCCTACAATATTTCCTAATCCCGACTACTCTCTGCATTTGGCGGAGGGACTGGCCAAGATATATTCCGTGAACTTTCCCCATTTTATCAAAAAAAACGATAAGGTCTCAATCGACTATTCACTGCAATTGTTTCAATTGATTCCCACACGGGGTTCCATTGATCTGATCATCAGGAATTTTGATTATTTATATCAACATCATACACAGACAATCTATCAAACAATAGAATATATTCCTGACCCCGCTTTTATGGATCACCTGGTTTCGCGTTATGAGTTTGGAGAACAGGAGTTAGCCAGGTTGATTCTTCTGATATCTGAGATATTTAATTTAGAAATTCCGGAATTGATCAGGCAAGATATTGAAAAAATGGAAAAATCAGGATTTCAGATTTCGGGAGTTAAGAAACATGTTCGATTGAAGTGTGGAAATTGTCATAGTACCTTTCAGTACCCTGTTGAAATGATATACATTGATGAGGGGGCAATCATCAGGCTCAACCAGCTTTCTTATAATTCGATTTGGGTTTCGCAACAGTTTTTCTGTAAAAAATGCCAAGCAAAGGTTGAATTCACTTTGGATGATACACAGCTTGAGGAGTTGTCCCAACAATCAAAGGTTGATAGAATCTTAAAGATAACACCACAACCCAGAGGGCATTATTTCGGCTTTCAGACCTGTTTGATCGATTTTCCGAGATATAATGGGAAAACATACACGCCACAGGAATTTTTTGATTTCATGAAAGATATCGAGGATAGTGATTCAATCACAAAGGATGACTTAAAAATATTGTGGATGAAACTGGCCAGGTTAAAAAAAGACATGTCGATGTGGGAAGACTGTAAAGACGCATTGGAAAAGGTCAGATCATTGGAAAAGATTGATGAGGAATGGATGTTTTTGCAGGGATTTGTCAATCTGAAATTATCACTGTTTGCTGACGCAAGGAAATACTTCGATTGGATTCTAAAAAAGCACCCGGAAGGAATGCCTCATGACGCTTTTATGCCATATGTAGAAAAATCCAGATATTATTTGAATATGCTGGATTCCAAAGCTTCTAAAAAAGCACGATTTAAAATCATAACAGGAAAAAAATGAGCCAGTCAGTTATCATTTTACCAGAAATTCCGATAGCTAACTGGTACAGCATTAATTCAGAAAGATCCATAGAAGATCAGATCATCGATGCGATCATTGGAAAAATTGATCCTGATAACCGGGATTCCTACTTTAATTCAGCCCTCAAAGATATCCCAAATCCAAGCTCTTTAAAGGATATAGACCTCGCTGCCGATATTTTTATTAATGCTATCAGGAAGAATAAAAACATCCTGGTTGTAGGGGATTATGATGTCGATGGCATAACCGCCACGGCTCTTCTTATTCGGTTTTTCATCAAACTGGGATTTCAAAATTATGACTCCTTTATCCCCAATCGGTTTATTCAGGGGTATGGCCTGACCGATAAAACTGTGGAAATCATATTGTCAAGAAAGCCGGATTTAGTGATTACGGTGGATAATGGTATCACTGCTAAACAGGAAATCGCTCGTATCAAAGAAAATGGCATTGAGGTCATTGTTACTGATCATCACCTGCCTCAAACTGATTTTCTCCCGGAATGTCCCATCATTAATCCAAAACAGGACGATTGCAGGTTTCCATTTAAATATTTGGCTGGCGTTGGTGTCGTTTTCCTCTTTCTCATTTTTGTGCGGACAAAACTGAGGGATCTCAGGTTCTGGAACGATTCCAGACCTGAACCAAACCTGTTGGAGCACCTTGATCTGGTTGCTCTTGGTACGGTTGCCGATCAGGTGCCTTTACTGGGATTAAACAGGGTGTTCACTAGATTTGGATTGGATCAAATGACCAAGAAGCTTCATGAGGGATATCCTCATGAATTCTTTAATTATATTAAAATATATGCGGAGAAAACAAATCTAAAAAATTTCAATAGTGAAACGATAGCATTTGGTCTTGCGCCTATGATAAATGCAGCCGGACGAATGAAGGATGCCGAAGATGGATTAAAATTCCTGCTTTCCGAGGATGAAGTTACGGCAAGCAGTCGTTATCAATACCTTGACAGAATAAATCAAAAGCGCCGCAAGAAGCAGCAAACTATGGCGAAAAAAGCGCAGCACAAGGCGAAAAGACTGGTTAAGGAGGGGAGAGGCATCGTTGTTTATGATGAATCATTTCATGAGGGACTCATCGGTGTTATTGCCAGCAGATTGGTTGATGAATTCCATTACCCGAGTATTGTTATGACGGATGGTGAGAATGGTATTCTAAAAGCTTCATGCAGATCCCAATCTGAGGATATCATGGATATCCTGAAAGAATGTGATGAGTACCTGGTTCATTACGGTGGCCACTCAAATGCGGCTGGTTTTGCCATTGATAGGGACAACCTGGAGAAGTTTCATGACCGGTTTACAAGGATTTGCGATGAATTGATCCCAAAGGATAGGGATTATGTCGTAAAAGCCAATATTGAGGTCAAAATCGAGATGATGACCTATGATCTGATTGATAAGCTTCGGATTTTAGAACCCTTCGGTCATCAAAACAGGAAACCTGTTTTCTATCTGGGAAACATGTCACTGCCGGTACCAACAGTATTAACGGGAAAACATTTGAAATGGAGGCTACAACCCGATCTGGAACTGATTTTCTGGAACGGTGCAGACACTGTAAAACACTCTGAAACGTACGATATTGCCTGTACTATTGGAGAGAATATTTATAGGGGAGAAAGAAAAAGACAAATGATCGTTAGAACGATTGTGTCGACATGACTTTCCTCATAAAGATAAAACCTTCAATGGATTTGTTATAGAATGGTTGTTGGTTTTTAATACCTGGAGATAAATCTGGCAATCGAGATGGGATAAAAATTTGTTCGGGTCATAATAAACGATAAAAAGGTTCATGAATATTTCAATATGAAAAGGTCAATCATGAAGGTTTTTAAGATGCTCGACTTGCGTCAATGGATAAGAAACCGATGTTTTAAGATAATTTTCTTATTGAAGTTCTTTTTTATTTCGATACTTTTAATTCTGTCTTTTTTGACCGAACTGTTTGCCGTTGATTCTCCAACCGAATCCGAGTTAATTGTACCTCAACCGAAATCGATATCGATTTTGGATATTCAACCCGATAAGGAACAAACCTCTTACCTGATAGCTGAAAACGGAGCTCCAACGGGTAAGGTTTCTCTTATCAATCTTAACCCCTCTGTAAACAGTTGGTATTTGCTAAAAATCCAATGGTATCACAATAACTCCGAGCAGATTTTTCATCTGGAAAACATATTTCCCGATCTCCAGAACCTGACCCTGCAAGAGAAAAACCCCTGGCACCTGGTAATTATAACAAAAAAGCAGCACTACTTATGTAAATTATGGTCGAACACCGCGGCCATAGAGCTTGAAGAGGCTATGGGATCAGGGAAAACCTTTGCTCCTCTGTGTAATGATAGTATTTACCTGCGAAACAAGACAGACGGTTATAAAACAACACTGGAATGGGGAGTTGATTTTGTAAGGGATTATTTCCCAGGAGGAGATAGAATCACAACACTGGTCAAAAATATACTTTATAAGGATGCCTACAAAGAAATACCGGAAGAGACGGTTCAGGCTGATCCTGGTACCGGCAAGCATCTACCGGAACCCGCCGGAGCTCCCGCAAGTCCTCTTTTAAATCCAGAGTTCACAGACATCTATTTAAAACCCTCTGGTTTAGGACTGGATCTTTTGCTCAGTAAGGAAGAAAGGCTGTTAGTGGGCCACTGGTACCAAGTTAAGGATCAACCTGGAGTCTACATCAGCATTCTGCAACCCAACATGATAGCGGAAACATTCATCAAAGAACCAAGTCGCCTGAAACCGGTTGATGACATTGAGCAGACTGCCTTGGTCTATATGATAGCCTTTGATATAGAAAAGTTTTCACTGAGGTTTTCCCTTGGTACCGATCACCCCCGAGTTAATTGGTCTGACCGAGCTTTGGATCAGGTACGTGATAGTAGTCTGCCTGGACCGGATGGTTTCGATTCATCCTTTCCTCTGATCAGGACCGGACAAATCAGTCCGATGGCAGCGCTTACAATCGCTGCAGCTTTTACAGGGGGATTTAAACGTGTGCATGGTGCTTTTCATTGGGGAGATCTTGCATTGAAAAACCGCGGGAGTCACTATGGATTTTTGGAAGAGGGGGTTCAGTTCAGCAGACTTCAACCCGGGCTATCCACGATTATTGTAACTAACAGCGGCTTTGTGGATTTAAAAACCTGGCAGACAAGTGACAATATACAGCTTCCACATATACGTTATGCCAGACAGAACGGAGTCCCTTTGGTAGCAACTGATGAGAAAAGTGGTCGTTCGGAACCAGGAGCATTAGTGCCATTTTGGGGGGCTGGTAATTGGTCGGGATCAGCTGAGGGATTATTACGTTCGTTGCGTGCAGGATTGGCAGTTCATGAAAACGGAGGAAAACGGTTTATTCTGTACGGTTACTTCTCAACTGCTACTCCCTCGACCATGGCAAGGGTTTTTCAAGCTTACCAGGTCAAATACGCAATGCTAATGGATATGAACGCCCTGGAACACACTTATCTGGCTCTGTATAAGCAGGAACGGAAGCAAATCAGCGTTCAACATTTAATCAAGGGGATGAGCGTCTTGGATAAAAAAACTAAAGGAATCACTATTCCCCGTTTTATCGGATATGCAGACAATCGTGATTTTTTTTACCTGTTGCGCAAAACCAATCGTTAGACATGAGAACAATACTAATTGTTGGATTGACATTTTTCCTGTTAAGCCATCCTTTTATTGTATCTGGAAGTGATGCTGTCCTTCATTCGAGGAATGAGAGTCTATTTAGCCAGTTGCAACAAAACCATCAACTTACACCGGATGAATTAAATGCGCTTCGAAGCATCTTTTCAAAATCTAATCTCATCGGACAGGGTAATCCTGCCATCACCCAACATCCGGTTAGTTCGGAAACATGTTTATCAGAATTAAAACAAAAAAGAATCAACTACGAAAATCCTTTGTACATATCCATCTGCAAAGACAGATTCATGGCTCCTTTATATGATCCTTCTCAACAATCGATCGAGGACTCAACGGTTTGCATTGATCAATTTGAATTCCCCAATATCCCTTGCCTTTATCCTGTTGTCTGGGTGAGAACCAAGGAAGCAGCAGAGATCTGTGAAGCTGTTGGTAAACGTTTGTGTGAGGCTCACGAATGGGAAGGGGCTTGCGATGGGGCATTGAAAGAACCGGATTATCCTTTTGAACTTGCCACAGGGAAATCTGCTAAGGATGTGATTGAGCTGTTTCGCCGGCTCCATAATCAAAAACATCATCCTACCAAAAAATGGGCATATGGTGCGGAATATCAGAAAAACATCTGTGGAACATCCAGTACAAAGTCCCTGGGTTGTTTGGGGGGAGAATGGTCAACTTGTGGTTCCAACACATTTCCAGCAGGATATTTTCCGAGGTGCCGAAGTTCATTGGATGTATATGATTTACACGGCAATGCGGCAGAACATATGAATCTGCCTTTAAACAACAGTCAGATGATAAGCCTAGGTGGTCAATATGGTTACACGGAGATGAAAGGCAGTTGGTTTGTGTTCGATCAATATCGGGCACATGAAGACTGGTGCCGGTGGAGAGCTCCCTTTTGGCATGGAAGTCTGGTAATGGACCCTAAAAGTCATCGTAATTATCACCTGGGATTTCGCTGCTGTAAGACAATCCAAAACCATTAACGCTTCTGATATTGTCCTATTATCAATTGATGTGTAAAATCTTATCAATTTTTTGAATACTTCCCTCGTAGCTGAGCAAAGGGGCTGACTTCGGGTCCTGCAAAAGATCGATGAGCGATTTGGGTTTTCCATTTATCAATACAGTCTGACTGACAAATCGGATCCCATGGCTGTAATCTTCATATCCTTCCCTATGCACTGTGCTCAAAGGTTGTATAGGATCTTCGTTGCTGCGGTGCCAGCCATAAATGGCGATCCTGCCACTGTGGTTAATCAACCGGTTGGAAATGACCACGTCTTTTTTGTGACCCGCAGTTAAAACGCCCAGTTCCTGTTCGCCTCTTTGTTTTTCGATCATACGCTGATGACGCAAATAATATAAGCTGGAACTCATTTGTGATCCGGGAGGTAACGGTTGCGGTTTCAAATGTATATTTGATTGCGAGTAAATAGCGTCCACAATCTTGCATGTTGGTGGCACTCCCTTATAATAACTAAGAACTGATAACGCAGAATGGAGAGAAAGGGGAATTCGAAGGAAATCGTGATTGGAGCCGATTGCAAGATAATCTGACATCACCCAGACAGTAGCTTTTAATAGCTGGGAATCGGGTCCGTCGTAGGAAAGGTACACTGGATGTAAGGTACGTAGAAAATCGGGGATATTTCCCCTTATAAGCTCATCAACAGCAACCTTCTGTCTTTCCTCCGCCGTCATTGTACTGGTCAACAGGGCAAACTCTGAGCCTGAAATGGCATCTTTCGGTCTGGGTGGAATAGTTACGACCGGTGATGACCTTGTTATAAGCGGATTGGGAACGTAAACACTGAAAGCGGAACAGAAAATAACTGCACATATCAGACTGACAATATATCTGCTCATCTGTTAATAATTTTTGTTATTAAATTCTTGTTTGAAAAACAGTATGCTGCAAAATTGATTTGGTATTGTGTGACAACCGTTTTCCACACTCCTACAATCTTGCTCTTTAGAATTCTGTTGTCAATTAGTGTCTTTAAAAAACCAAAGATATGAATAGGTTTCGTTATACAAAAAAATAACACTTTGATAGAGATAGGCTTGGATTGTTAACGAACTTTCATTGATACTTTCAGTTTTTGGAGAAATGGCTCTCTGTTACAAGGCTTAAAGTTGTGATTTCTCTGCTTTAAGGCATTCCTTAATGCGAAGCACTCAGAAAAGTACGATATTGTATATACAATTGGAGAAATTATTTACAGGGGAGAGAGAAAAAGACAGATGATTGCCAGAACAATTGTGTTGACACAGATGATGGATTCACCCGTGAATATACATTCCAAGCCCAGATAAGCTGGATAAGTACCTTAACAAATCATCCACTGCCCAAAAAATGCAGAAAATAGTATGTAAGGTACTAATTAGTATATATTTTGCCTAAGTTATGAAGACACTGGGGGCACACTTCAACCAACATTTCAAGAGCCGTGTTGCATTTAGGGCAGATCTGGCAGTCCCAACCTTGATGATCGTGAATAATCTGTTTTTTAGATTTTGAGGAGAATGAAAGGATCTTGTTTTGTAGCTTTTTGTGAGATTGACTAATAGCTTGTTGTTCCGATTTAATTTTTTCAAATTTTGACAAGTCATGTTTAAGGTAATCATAAACCTGATTTAAAACCTCCACACTCTTTTTTCTGTATTTTCCCAGTTCATAAAAGGCTTTTGCAATTCCCAATAGTAATAAAAAATCAATAACAGAGAGCGTTGTTTTGCCCCAAATTGGTATGAAGTTACTATCAAAAACCGTGACTATTAAGAAACTCAATAGAAAGATAAAGCCGCAGAAAGAGATAATTAGTCCGCGATATAAAATGGTTATTATTCGATGCTGATTCTGAAAAATTCTAAGGTAGTTGACCAGGGGATTCTTTTGATCTTCTGACATTGATTTGGATTCAAATGGAGCATTCATATCGATTCTATTGCGTAAGTTTAGCCAGCATTTTTACTTAAACGGTCATATCGCTTTCGATGCCACTTCTTTTTGAAACGGTTAAAGAAATCTTCAGTTAATTGGTCGGAAAGTTCATCTACCAGTCCCATTATATCTTCGCTCTCCTTTTTTGATATCTTCCTGTTTTCCGCAATACCGGTCCAAACAACGTATCCCGTTTTGGCATCCACTAACTTGAGCTTCATGCGAATTTTTTTATCCTGATTGCAGTTAAAACAGGGCCACTGATCCAATTGGAATACCAAAAAGTTATCCACTTTCAGATAGTTGCCTAAAGGATTGGAAATATCTTTATCTGAAACAGAGACCGTTGCCAGGCTGTCAATATAGACATCTTTTGCCTGGGTTAGTTGAGGATTCTGCTTTAACAGTAAGTTTAATTCATCATCAGTCAGGGAATTGGAATATAAAGGGGTGTTCCTTATATTGTCGGTTATTCTTTGATGCAAATAAGTCGCTGAATCAGCAGGTATGGTAGGATCTATGAAAACGGAGAATACCGTTACCGAACTGCCGATCAGATCCTTTAGCTCGGGATGAGTCTTGGTTTTTTCCAGATTTTTATTCTTGAGAATACCTTCCTTATTGTATTCCGGGAGGCTTTCTGAAAACTTGGTGTTACTCATCTCGCATGCTGATAAAAGAAATATGGAGATGAAAAATAGAGCGGTGACAAGCTTAATTGGGTGGAGTTTCATTCGGTTTTTCTTCAAGATATCAAAAAGGAGACAAAAGGAATTGAACGATCCGTTGATCTTCTTCTTTTAGCAAGCTTTTTGTAACAAGTCTAGTAGGCAAGTACCTGTTGATGTTTTAACTATCTGATTAAATGATTAATTTTTGATAAATATAACCAATAACTTTGAATCCCTGATCAAAAAATGGAAATAGGTATTTTTCTGGATAGAATCTGTAAAACAACTATCAAACTATCATTTGGAAAATCTCTGAAAAACAGAAGAATAGTATACAGTGAAGAAAATTTTCCACATCATTCGGATCAAAGTGCAAATCTTATAACAACAGATGGATCTGAATTGCTGATTGAAAACCTTGATCCCAAAAAGAGACTCTTTTTTACCATTCAAACCAGGGAATCCGGCTGGGTTGAATTGGCCGAAAAACGCATTTTACTGGAAGGGGCCGTTAATTTCAGAGATATGGGTGGCTATCGGAATATAAAACAGGAGGTAATAAAATGGGGTACTCTGTTTAGAGCTGATAGCCTGCATCGGCTGTCGGATGATGACCTGAAAATACTTTCGTCTCTTAATCTCAAGACTGTTATTGATTTCCGAAGTGAAAAAGAGGTTAAAAAATCTCCGGATAGATTACCTGAAGATCCTTCCATCAAATATGTCCATCTGCCCATAAAAAGTGGAGAGTTCGATTTTTCTACAGCGATGCAGCTTTTAGCAAATCAGGATTCACAGTGGCCAACCGGCGATTTCATGGTAAAGAACTATGAAAGCTACTTAAACCAGTTTTCTATTATCTGGAAACAGGTTTTTGTTTTATTGGCAGACAGCAACAACTATCCTCTTGTATTTCACTGTACCGCTGGTAAAGACAGGACTGGGGCATGTGCGGCTTTGATCATGTTGTTACTGAAAATACCGGTAGAGGAGATTATTTTAGATCACCAGTTATCAAATAAGTACATAGCTTCCATCGTGGAAAGCTTAAAGCTCAGCTTTAAAGATCTGGGGGAACAATATAATAAGCTTGATCCCTTTTTGACAGCTCCCTTGAATGCAATCAACAGGTTTTTAAAACTTCTTGAAGTAAAGTATGGTACAGTTGAATCCTTTTTAATCAAGAAGGTGGGTTTAAATCCCGATCTTCTGAAAAAGATCAGGGAAAACCTGTTAAAGCCGACTGACCAGACGAAGGCTTAGATTGCCTGATTTCCCATTTTGGACACCACTGGTTTTAAATTCCAACTATCAGTATTTTTCGTTAAGCATTGCCAAGCTCAGAAAGAAAAATGGTTTGACTAATTTGAAATGAACAAGGCAATTTAAGAGTTTAACCGCAAAATACGGTAACATCTCGATACCAAAAAGCTATAAACAGAAAACGGTAGTGTAACTATGAGTGAACTAAGCAATCAAATGCAAGCTCGTCTTGACAAACTTGAAAAATTGAAATCTTTGGGAGTGAACCCTTATCCCTATAGGTACGAAAAAACACACTCCATCAATGAAATCAAAGAAAAACAGGAAACACTAATTCAAGACGAAACAGAAATAAAACTGTGCGGAAGATTGCTGGCATTTCGAAGACAAGGAAAAACAGCCTTCTGTAATTTAAAAGACGGTATGGATAAGATTCAACTCTATGTTTCACAAAAGATAGTCGGTGAAGATCCCTATGCAATTTTTAAGTGCCTGGATCTGGGCGATTATATTGGGGTTCAGGGGGTTGTTTTTATGACAAGAACCGGGGAGTTGTCGGTCAATGTCAAATCGTTTGAGGTGCTGTGTAAGGCTATCAGACCGCTTCCGGTTCCAAAAGAGAAGATAGTCGATGGTGAAAAGGTTATCTACGATCAGTTCAAAAACGTGGAACAGCGGTATCGACAACGCCACGTTGATCTAGTAATGAACGAAAACGTTGCTGAGATCTTCCGTAAAAGAGCCCTGATCACCAAAACTATCAGGAATTACCTGGAGAATAACGGATTTTTGGAAGTTGAAACTCCTACCTTACAGTCAATCTATGGTGGAGCAAGCGCAAAACCTTTTGAAACCCATCACAATGCGCTTGATATGAAGCTGTACCTGAGAATATCCAATGAGTTGTATCTAAAAAGGTGTATTGTCGGAGGATTGGACCGGGTTTACGAAATCGTAAAGGACTTCAGGAATGAGGGAATCGATAGAACACACAATCCTGAATTTACCCAGGTGGAGTATTATCAGGCATATGCTGACTATAATGATATGATGAAGCACTTCGAGAACATCTATTTCGAAGCAAGTATGGCTGTTAATGGCACCACCAAGATTACCTATCAAGGTGTGGATCTGGATCTCACACCACCTTGGCAGCGTCTGACCATGAAAGAGGCAATAAAAACATATGCGGGTTTCGACATCGATGAAAAATCCGACGATGAGATTGTCGCCCTTTTAAAGTCAAAAGGTGTTGAAATGGAGGGGAATTACGTCAGGGGTCTGGCCATCGCGGAAGTGTTTGAAACTTATTGTGAGGATCACCTCATTCAACCGGTGTTTATAACCGATCATCCGGTTGAAACGACTCCGTTGTGTAAGATGCATCGAAAAGAAGCCGGGATTGTTGAACGATTTGAACCCTATATAAACGGTTGGGAAGTTGGTAACGCCTATAGTGAACTAAATGACCCTGTTCTTCAGCGAAAGTTTTTACAAGATCAGGTTGACAGGGGAAGAGGCGGAGAAGAAGAAACGCATCCCATGGATGAGGATTTTATTCAGGCTTTGGAATACGGTATGCCACCAACTGGCGGAACCGGATTGGGAATTGACAGAATGGTTATGCTGTTAACAGATCAATCAAGTATCAGGGATGTCATACTTTTTCCTTTGATGAGAGACGTATAACCGACCAATTGAGGATTTATCATGATAATTAAGACTATGTCCGTCGCTCCCATCGGGACGAATTGTTACATTTTAGCATGCGAAGATACCAAAGAAGCGATCATCATCGATCCGGGCGGAGAACCCGATCGAATTCTTAGTGTGATCGATCAGGAATCCTTTGATCTCAAATATATTATTAATACACATGCCCACTTCGACCATGTGGGAGCCGTCCCGGAAATTACCAGGAAAAGAAAAATTCCTTTTCTGCTCCACAAGGATGACGAACCGTTTATCGAACCGGCGGCTTTTTCGCAGAGTCTGCAAATGTTTGGCATGCCTGAAATGATCCCGCCCAAGGTGGATGATTTCATTGATCCAAATAAGACCTATACCTTTGGCAATATCAGTTTTAGCGTTCTTGAAACACCCGGTCATTCGCCTGGTGGCGTCTGCTTTCTGTTCAAGGAAGATGTCTTTGTCGGGGACACCCTGTTTGCCGGTAGTATCGGCAGAACCGACCTTCCGGGGGGATCAATGATGGTTTTAATGGAATCCATCAAAACAAAACTAATGACTTTAGATGACGCTATCAGGGCTCATTGCGGACACATGGGACCGACGACAATTGGTCAGGAGAGACAATTTAATCCTTTCAAATCTTACTGGGAATAAAAGACGTTATGCTGGCCGATTTACTTTATCTGATCGTTCCATACCAAATATTTAAATCCGTTTTTTTCAGGGGTGGGATGACCTTTCTGACCGCATACTTTCTGATCAGTTTCGTCTTGCCATCGGTTATCAGGGTTTTTCGTCATAAGAATATCACCTCCGATTTTTCAAAGAAAACGACGACTACCAAAGGCATTTATACAGGTGCGACGCCGATCATGGGTGGAGTTGTGATAATTCCTACGATTATGCTTTCGACAGTATTGTGGGCGTGGATTAATCAATACACGATTGCATTGCTGATCATTATTGCCTCCTTTGCTTCCATCGGAGCCATTGATGACCTGGTGAAGGTTTTCCATAAACGCCGGGTGGAATCGGGAGTTTCCAAGAAGAAGGCATATCTTGATAAGGCAGATGGAATTCGGGGGGATCTGCGGTTGATTCTGGAATTTGCCATTGCCTTTATTGTGGTTGCTATCTTTTACCTGTTTTTTGAGGGAATTGACGGGCATATTCATGTCCCGTTAATCCCGATGAAAACCTGGTTCCCGGAATTGAGTCTATATCTGTTCATCCCTCTGGTAGCGATGATCATCGTTGGTGGTGCAAATGCGGTTAATCTGACAGATGGATTGGATTCATTGGCCACGGTACCCATCATAACTTGTGCTGTCTTTGTTGCTTCCGCTGCCATAATTGCAGGCGATCCGGATTGGAGTGAACGATTAAAACTTTTGTACATTGGAGAGGAGATTAAGGAAGTGGCTGTATTTGCAACAGCTTTGATCGCAGCCTGTGCAGCCTTTCTTAAGTTTAACTCACCACCGGCTCAGATATACATGGGAGACGTCGGATCTCTAGGGCTGGGGGCAGCTGTCTGTTCCATGTTTATTTTTATAAAGGCCGAACTTTACCTGCCGATTGTCGGTGGAACCTTCGTGCTGGCAGCCATCAGCTCCATGATTCAAAGGTTATGGTTTCAAATCGAACTGCGACGGAAGGGAAGAGAGTGGGCTGAGAAATATCGTTTTTTTTACAAGGCCCCATATCATCATCATCAACAGGCGATGTTGAAGTATCGGGAGGGAAACATGGAAATCGTATCGGTCTGGCATGAGTTTCTGAAGAAACTTGGATTTGGAAACATACCGGATGAGGATAAATATATTAACCAGGAGCATATTAATAATAAAGTGATCTGGAAAAATCACATCCGGGCGATTGCCTTGCTGGTTATCAGCATGATGATCTACTTCAAAGTCAGATAACACCGTTTCGGTTCTCCGGTTAGACTCGTTTTTTTGATCTTGGTAAGCTGTTCTTAATTACTTTCAACCTGAATGAATTAAAGTTAAATGATTGATATAAAACTGCTGAGAAGTGAACCCCAATTGGTTGAAACCTCTATTAAAAACAGGGGTGGAGACATCAATGTCCAATCCATCTTGGATCTGGATCAACAGAAAAGAGAACTTGTCTTTGAACTGGACCAGATAAAACAGAAGCGTAATGAAAACTCGGCTCTAATAGGAAAAGGAAATCTTGATCCTGAAGAGAAAAAAAATCTGGTTGAAGAAACCAGAAACCTGGGCGAAAAAATAAAAGAAAATAATGAAAAAGCAAAGGATCTGGAAAACGAGATATCATCCATTTTGCTGACGATCCCGAATATACTTCATGAAAGTACGCCGGTTGGATTAACAGAAGATAATAATGTTGAACAGTATACCTGGGGAGAAGTGCCCACCTTCGATTTCGAACCCAGACATCACGCTGATTTAGCAGAAACTTTAAATATTCTGGATTCAGCCAGAGGTGTAAAACTGGCTCACTCACGGTTTACACTGGTAAAAGGTGCCGGTGCTCTTCTGGAAAGAGCCCTGATGAATTTTATGCTGGATATGCATACCAAAGAGTTCGGTTTTACCGAGATATTGCCTCCTTTGTTGGTTAATAAGCAAACCATGACGGGAACAGGACAATTGCCAAAATTCGAAGAGGAGCTGTTTAAAACAACCGAAGGTCTCTACCTGATCCCCACGGCCGAAGTTCCGCTTACCAATATTTTCAGTGATGAGATTTTAAAGGAGGATGATCTTCCTTATAATCTGACCGCTTATACACCCTGTTTTCGTAGTGAAGCAGGATCTTATGGTAAAGATACCAAGGGGTACATACGACAACACCAGTTCAATAAGGTTGAACTGGTAAAAATCGTTCATCCGGATGTTTCATTTGATGAATTGGAATCACTGGTAAAACAGGCGGAAGAAGTTCTTAAAAGACTGAAATTGCCATTTAGAGTGTTGGCGCTCTGTTCGGGAGATATTGGTTTCAGCGCCGCCAAGTGTTATGACATTGAAGTGTGGATACCGTCGGAAAACAGATACCGGGAGATATCAAGCTGCTCCAATTGTACCGATTTTCAAGCTCGCAGAGCAAATATCCGGTTTAAACCCAAAGAAGGCGGTAAAACCAGATTTGTCCATACCCTAAACGGTTCCGGCATGGCCATTGGACGAACCCTGGTAGCAATCCTGGAAAACTATCAACAGGAAGATGGCAGTATTATAATTCCTGAAGTATTAATTCCTTACATGGGGGGGTTGACAAGAATCTCGAATAAATCGTAGTATTAGCGATAACGTGGAGGGATGGGAGAGTGGTTGAATCCGGCGGTCTTGAAAACCGTTATGCTTAGGCATCGGGGGTTCGAATCCCCCTCCCTCTTCCAGTAAGCGTTGCATCCGGTTCTTGTCGATATTACTTCGTTCTAAACCAAAAATCATCGATAGTTCAGAGAGAATTGCTGCGAAAGTGCAAACAGCCGTGATGTAAAACAAAGGAGAGATGCCAGAGTGGCCGAATGGGGCAGATTGCTAATCTGTTGTACTGGTAACGGTACCCGGGGTTCGAATCCCCGTCTCTCCGCCAAAATTTTCGCAGATCCTAACCCGGATAAACTGGATTAGTACCTTATCAAGTTGCTAATTATAATGAATGAAGCACCCGTAGCTCAGCTGGATAGAGCATCTGTTTGCGGAACAGGGGGTCAGGGGTTCAAGTCCCTTCGGGTGTACCAGATATCTTTGAGAAAAACCTGTTAGAAGACTGCTTGAGAAGGCAGTATTTTATTTCATAAGTGGAGAGATGTCCGAGTGGTTGAAGGAGCACGCCTGGAAAGCGTGTAAATGGGAAACTGTTTCCGGGGTTCGAATCCCCGTCTCTCCGCCACAGTTTGGTGATCCGTGCGACCAAAAGGTACGAATCGTGTCAGATCCGAGAGGAAGCAGCACTAAGTATTAGATGGTGTGTTACGGATCACTTCCCAATGATAATCTAAGCCTTTCACACTATGTCCTACCTGGTATTAGCAAGAAAACTCAGGCCTAAACGATTTCAAGACTTAATAGGACAGGATCATATCTGGATGACCCTGAAGAACGCCATTAAGTCCGATCGGGTTGCCCATGCTTTTCTGTTTACAGGACCTCGGGGCACGGGTAAAACAAGCTGCGCAAGAATTCTGACCAAAGCAATCAATTGCATTTCCCTGGTAGAAGGTGAACCCTGTGGTGAATGTGAAAACTGTGTTGAAATCAATCAGGGAATCTCAACCGATGTGATTGAAATTGATGCTGCTTCCAACCGGGGGATTGAGCACATTCGGGAATTAAGGGACAGCGTCAAATTTTCTCCTGCAAAATGTCAGTATAAGACTTATATTATTGATGAAGTTCATATGCTGACTACTGAATCCTTTAATGCCCTGCTGAAGACTCTTGAAGAACCGCCTGCGCATGTGAAATTTATTTTGGCAACCACCGACCAACACAAGGTTCCAGCTACGGTTAAATCACGTTGCCAGCGTTTCGACTTTGCCAACATCTCTTTGGAAGCGATGACAGAGTATCTGAAAAAAGTCGTCAAGGAAGAGGCGCTGAATATTTCTGATTCTGCATTGACAATGATTGCAAAAAGCTCCGCAGGTGGATTGCGGGATGCTTTGACAGCAATGGACATGCTGATCAGTTTTAGCGGAGAAACGGTTGATGATGAAAAGGTGTTTGAACTGTTGGGATTGATTGATGTCAGGGAAATCGATCAATTGCTTAAAGAGGTTATTGCAAAGAACGTTGCAGGTGTAATAGAGCATTTTAATCGATTTGTAGCCAACGGTCATTCCATTACTCAATTTGTAACAGACTTGATGAGAGCGCTGAAAGACCTGAGTCTGGTGGCAACAATTCCTCTCGAGAAGTTGAATTGGCTTGGTTTACTTCCTGATCAGATAACTCTTTATAAGGAATTGTCGTCCCGGGTTACAACATCGACACTTCAGCAGCTATTTGATATCGCTGTTGAAATAGAGATGCAAGTGAAGAAGAGTAACCAGGCACAAATATGTGCGGAAATGGGCTTGATCAGAATGTGCTCCATTGAATCACTTGAGGGAGTTGCTGAGATCATTTCGGTTTTGAGAGATTCCTCCTCCCAAAAAAAAAACCCGTTAAATTAGCAGAGTCACCACAAAACAATCCCATAAAAGAGATAGTCCAGGATAGATTTCCAACAGTCAGCAAACAACATGATTTAACCGATAAAGCCGACAAAGATTTTTCCCAACCACCCGACAGCTTTTATGATACCCCTCCCCCGGATTTCGATCAGACTATTGAGTATTTCGACATTGTTGAAGTTATAGAGTCAAAGTCCGCGACGTTTGTCGAGAGCAGCGAACCGCCTTATAAATCTTCCCCACTAGAAAATGTCAAATTAAAAGCCAATCTGACAGATGTTAGAGAGTGGGAAAAATTTGTTAAGTATATGGAGCAATCAGCAAATAAAACGCTTGTTTCGTTATTGAGAAATTCGGTACTATTAGAGATAACAACTGATAGACTGGTGATCGGATACACCAATACCAAACTGTTTACCGACAAAAAGAAAGAAGAAGTGGCGGATGCTGCTAAAGCCTTTTTTAATAAGACTATAGAAGTATCCTATAAAGAGAATACGGATGGGATTGATGACACCGTAAGTCAGAAACAGAAAAAGGAGAGGTTAAGACAGATAACGGCAGAAAAAAAGGAAGCGGAAAGAAGTAAGATGGTACAAGCAATAATGAGGGAGTTTCCAGGAAGTGAAATCTGTTCAATTGAGATAATAGAGGAGAACGAAGATGTTTAAAGGTTTAGACATGAACGGGCTGATGAAGAAAGCAAAAGAGATGCAGAAAACATTGGCTGAAAAAAAAGAGAACGCAGCTGGGAAGACAGTTGATGTCAGCGTCGGCGGTGGGATGGTTCAAATTAAAATGAATGGGAATCTGGAAACACTTTCGGTAAAAGTTGATCCTGAAATTGTTGATAAAAACGAAATTGAAATCCTTGAAGATTTGATAAGAGCTGCCTGTAATGAAGCCGTGAGGAAGGCTAAAGAGTTGGTTTCAACGGAGTTTTCCGATATCATGTCAGGACTGGACATCTCGGATTTAAGCAAATTCACTTCGTAATGAACCTACCTGATTCACTGAACCAGCTGATTGAAGAACTTGCCAAACTCCCTGGAATTGGTAGAAAAACAGCAAAAAGACTGGCTTTCTCCATTATCCTTAAGTCTGATCAGGAAGCAAAAGCATTAGCAATTGCTATCACCAACGCCAAATCCTCTATCAGATCCTGTAGGATCTGTTTTGGATTGGCTGATGGCGAAATCTGTCAGATCTGTTCGGATCCAAAACGGAATACGGATATCATCTGCGTCGTTGAAGACCCCCGAAACATATTCACCATAGAAAACTCCAATGTTTACCATGGCGTTTATCACGTGTTGCAGGGTGCAATTTCTCCTTTCCAGGGCATATCACCGGATAAATTAAGAATAACCGAACTTGAACAGCGAGTGCAGGAAATGCACCCCAAGGAGTTGATTCTTTCCACCAATCCTACATTGGAAGGGGAAGCCACGGCCCACTATCTTGTCGATATGTTCAAGGACAAAGTCCCCGTGATCACCCGCATCGCCAGAGGAATGCCTGC
The DNA here is from genome assembly GCA_018829445.1 of bacterium. Taxonomy (GTDB): domain Bacteria; phylum SAR324; class SAR324; order XYD2-FULL-50-16; family XYD2-FULL-50-16; genus JAHJTV01. The sequence goes on along the minus strand of JAHJTV010000038.1, from coordinate 151,572 downwards.
CGGTTCAGATCTGGAGTTTGCAGATGTTAACACCCTGGCCAGAGCATTTGAGGGACGTACTGACTATTTAAAATAAAGTTTGAGTTGTTTTAGGGAAAGAATTCTGAACAGCATCCGCCTAAGACCACTGAACCGTTTTTCTTATATGCAGGTCTTTGGCGTTTAATAAAGGTGCGTGGTGAGGGAGTAGATACTAACTTGTATTTTTAGAATTTTTGAAAAGTATAAAGAGTAACTCATGCGATTGTTTTTACTTGGCTGCAAGGTTTTTTACCGGGAGATCTGTTTCACCGTGGCACAATCGCCACACGAAGTGGATTTTCGCTTTCTTCCCCAGGGGCTGCACAATTTTGGCCGTGAAGGAATGCAGGAGGGAATTGGTCAAGCCCTGGCTGAGATCGACCAAGAGCGCTATGATGCCGTACTTCTCGGTTATGGACTGTGTAATAACGGAATCACGGAACTAAGAGCCGGCAAAATACCTCTGGTTGTTCCCCGCGCTCACGATTGTTTGACTCTGTTTATGGGAAGTAAGGAAAAATACCTTGATTACTTTGGAAATCACCCTGGAACCTATTACCTGACATCCGGATGGATTGAACGGCAGGATGATGCTCATGAAATAAAACAGTTATCCTTGCAAACCAAAGATCCGCTGAACTGGGATTTTAAAGAACTGGTAAAAAAATACGGCGAGGAAAACGCCCGCTATATTCAAGAGACTCTATCCGGAGAGAAACATTATAAACAGATAACCTATATTGAGATGGGCATTGAGCCTGATGATCGCTTTGAAAACCACGCCCGAGATGAAGCAGTCAGGAAAAACTGGAGATTTGAGAAGATGAAAGGTGACCTGAGATTAATCCGAAACCTTGTCAACGGCCAATGGGATGAACAGGATTTTCTGGTTGTTCCTCCTGGTCATAAAATTGCAGCAACCCTGGATTTTGATTTGATTGTTAATTGCGATTAGAATCTCATTATTCCGTGTTCTTCTTTTCCGATTGTTTTAAAGTGTTCCTCTGTTTGGCTTCAAGAATAGCCATGCCCATGTCGGATACCTTATCATACGGCTCTTCCCGGTCTTCTCTCAGATAAATTGAGATGGACTCGCTGGGGCAGACACCCGCGCATAAGCCGCATCCCAGGCACTTTTGTCTGTTGATTTGTATCTCATCGGTTAGAGTAATGGCTCCAACAGGACATCTGTTTATGCAGTCTTCACAAAGCGTGCATTCCTGTGGGTTAACCAGGGCCTCATACAATGCGTTCATGTATTTACGTTTGTCGTGACCGAGGTTGGTGATTCCTTTCATGGAAGCACAGCAACAGGGACAGCAATTGCAGATGTTTGACAGGTGCTTGGAATTGGAACCGGCATGTACTAATCCCGCTTTATCTGCTTCATTCAGAATACGAATAGCTTCATCGGCATCTATTTCACGACCGATTCCGTTTTCAATATAGTATTCGGCTGCAACTCCGAAACTGAGGCAGGTTTCCAGAGGATAGTCACATGCTTCATCAATTAAACGGGTTTCTTTACGGCAGATGCATTCAGCTACTGATATCTTTCTTGAGGCTCTGATTTTTTCCTCAAGAGTATGATGCGGTAGCAAAACCTGATTGGGCTCTATGTTTTCCTCGATAGGAATCACCTTAAATCCTGGGACATTACTGATTCCCAATTCTGTTAGAAAAGCCGTATCATAGTACTCCCTGAAAAGTCCGGCTAATTCTTCGTCTATTATATCTACGGAATACTCATACAACCCAATCATGAAGGGTGCAGTATTATAGAGAGTATTTCCATCCCGTCGACTTCTGAAAACCAGTCCTTTAAGAGACATGGATTCCAGTTTCATTCTTAACTCATCGGCGTCTTGATTGTTTCTGACAGCAATCTTTTCAACTTCTTCGGGAAATGGAGATAATAGAACAGCTGTCTGTGCTTCATCTTGGGTGAACAGCTTTTTCAGTATTTTTATTTCAACTCCTGAGTCTGTTTCCGGGTAGCCAATGGGAAACTGGTCCAAGAATTCTCTAAGTTTGTAATATGCTGTATCAGTCATTGTTTCAGATTTGGATGGTTGTTTAAGATGTGGTTTAGAGTGTCATGGCAAGACTCAATCCTATTCCATGGATTCTGTCCCCTGCTTTAACCCGATGGTTTCTTGTAAAAGCCGAAATGTCAAATCTACAATACTCTTTTTGTAACTTTTTATAATAGATCTTCTGCTTTTTTTTCCAGTCCGGAGGTGAATTCCATCTCAATATCGACCAATCGCCGACTAGGTTTTTAATATCTTGAATACCTATAAAGAGGAAATCTAGGATACAGCGTGTTTCTTTTACGCAAATGAGAAACACTAGGGCTAAATCCGGAGTGTTTCCATTACATACGGGAATACCATCTTTCAGACGAAACATTTTCCACAAGAAGGATAACAGGCTCTTTAAGGTTCACCGGCAAAAACCTGTCAGCAGGGAAACCATCAATGATCCAACGTTTATGACTAAACTCCGGCTTCAATAGTTCTATACCAGGATACCTATTTATAAAAAAAGGAAGATTCTAGGAATATCCTCGTACTTTTAAAATTCCAAGAAACGGTCTAAAACCGCATATTGTCCGCAATTTAATTTCGTTTTTCCACTTTATTTTATTTTTCTTTCGATTTTTGTACTCCAAAACATCAATATTGAGTTAAAATCCGGGTAAAGAGGAAATCCTATTTGACTTCAAAAAAACCAATTTCTTAGTATTCGTTTTCTGCCGAGTCGATCATTTTTCACCTACCGATATTATAATTCATTATGCGAATAGTACTTGTACACCCAGCGGGATCAAATTGGATTCTCGGGAAAAGAGATGTAGCTTCCTCGGCAAACAGGATGGTGCCCATAGGACTTTTATCCATTGCAGCCTTTGTGGAGAAAGCAGGGCATGAAGTGTTTGTTCATGATTGTCTCGGACCAGAGGCTGAACAAGGAATCGAGAAAAATGCCGATGCGATTCTGAAACTGTTACCTGATTTGGTTGGCTTTTCCGCTACGACGTCTAGTTTTTTGAATGCGAATGAATTGGCAGTAAAGATAAAATCTAAAAATTCTAAAATAATAACAGTATGTGGTGGAGTCCATGTGTCAGCGATTGGTGCAAAACTTCTTTCGGATTTTAACAACTTTGACTATTTTTGCCAGGGTGAAGGAGAGCAAACATTAGAAGAACTTGCAGCAGGGAATGAACCATCATCAATCAAGGGGTTGATCTGGAGAAACGGCAAGGAAACGGTGGTAAATGAACCACGCGCTCATTTAGAAGATCTGGACGCGATGCCTTTTCCAGCTTATGAGAAACTGAAAGGATTTCCCAAAGGTTACAATCTGCCTCTCTTCAGCTATGTCCAATTCCCCGGTGCGACGATGATAACAAGTCGTGGCTGTCCCTATCAATGTTCCTTTTGTGATCGTTCCGTTTTTAAACGGGGATTTCGTTATAATTCGGCCACCTATATCTATGACCATATGAAGTATCTGCATAAACGTTTTGGTGTCAGGCATATCAATATCTACGACGATCTGTTTACTGCCAACCGTCGCCGAATATCTGAACTCTGCAATCTTCTTGTGACCAAACCCCTGGGAATTAATTTTAATTGTGCCGTTAGAGTGGGACATACCGATGATGATTTGCTGCGAATGTTGAAAAATGCCGGCTGTTTAATGGTATCATTGGGGATAGAGTCGGCAGATGAGGCAATGCTGAACCGTCACAAGTCAGGAGTAACCCTAGAGCAGGTGAAAGATACGGTTAAACGAATTCAAGCAGTTGGCTTGCGGGCAAAAGGGCTCTTCATGATGGGATTGCCTGGAGAGACCAAAGAAACCATTAAGAAAACCAGCGACTTTATCATCAGTTTGGGCCTGGATGACATGAACATGTCAAAATTCACACCGTTTCCCGGCGCCCCGGTTTGGGAGACGATCGAAGAAGAAGGAACGTTTAACAACGACTGGTCGCAGATGAACTGCCTTAACTTTGTTTTTGTCCCAAAGGGCATCGAGTCCAGAGAAGATCTTGATCAGTTTTATAATCTTCATGTTAAAAGATTCTACACGGATCCCGATTGGCGGAGAAGATTCAGAAAAAGAATCTGGCAACACCGAAGAAGTCTCTGGCACATTCTTAAAAACCTGCCTGCCATGCTTTCAGCCAAAAATACATTTGAACCGGAAAAATCAGATTAAAGAAGTTATCAAACAGGGAAAAAAGATACTTGAGGTAATGCTCCAAGCAGATGGGCTGAAGAGCACTGTAAATATTATCTTTATTTTTTAAGGGGGCATTTCTTGTACAAAACTTTCACTATCGGAGCAACAATGATGCTCGATTTACCTCGACTCTCTTTTTTTCATAATGCATCTCTGGCAGCCACGGTTATAGAAAAAAGCACTTACACCGAAAAAAATATTATAAAATCGCTTTATTGAGATCAAGAAAACTCTTACAACTGAAGAATAACATCCCAAAAGCTCTCCTGCCGATTCTTTTTCTTAGTAACGTGCTACTGAATCTAAAAGTGAAAGGTCTGTCTCTAATATTGCTATCTTATTGACAAAATCTGAAAATACATGTTGACTTCGAAAAACTAAATTCCTATGATTCCTGTTCTATTATCAATTGTTTAGTGCAATTTAAGGTGATGATCCGGTTCATATGGGTGTGGAAATGCCAGGTAATGTTTTTTAGAAAAATATGCTCGGAGTTGATTTTCTGTCCATACAAGGTTTTGAACTGAAATCATTATAAACAATTTGAATTAAAGATTTAATAAGGAGCTAAATGTCAATGAAATTGGTCAGATATACTATTGTTTCTGTTATGACGGTGTGGTTTTTTGCTACATCCTGCCTGGCAGGTGATGTTTTTACATTAACCAAGGAAGAAAAGGAATTGTCAAAGAAAAAACCGGTTTATCCTCAAACCAGATTCCTTGCAGTTACTGATACTCATTTTTATAGCACAAGCTTGGGAACGGAGGGGAAAGCATTCCAGGATTATCTGGACAACGATCGCAAATTGCTGGTGGAGAGCGAAAAGATTGTCGAGACGGTATTTGATGAACTATCAAGGATCACAGCGGATTTCGTTATTGTAAGTGGCGATTTAACCAAGGATGGGGAAAAAATAAACCATGAAAAAATGTCCATATATCTGAGAAAGCTAGCTTTATCCGGAAAGAAAGTCTTTGTTGTGCCAGGGAACCATGATGTCTATAATTGGGAATCTGTCCGGTTTGATGGTGAAGCCACCGAGGCTGTTGCAAATGTTACGGCGATGGAATTTGAAAAAATATATCGTGAATTTGGATATGAAACAGCATTGGAGAGAGATCTCGGATCATTAAGCTATATAACAGAACCGGTTCCGGGACTGTGGCTTCTGGCTTTGGATTCCTGTCGATGGAAAGAAAACAAACCGGGGGAGCACCCCATTACAGCGGGAGCATTTTCTGATGATACCCTGCAATGGATAAAGAAGAGTTTGGTACGTTCAAGAAAGGAAGACAAAGCGGTCATCGTCTTCATGCATCATGGCATTGTTGAGCATTATCCTCATAATGATAAATTCTATTCCGATTATATCGTTAGCAATCACGATGAAATTGCTAAAATGGTATCCACTTTCGGTGTCTCCCTGGTCTTTAGCGGACATTTTCACTCACAGGATATTACTTTACAGAAGTTTAAAGATCCGGACAGAACTCTTTTTGATATTGAGACAGGATCTCTGGTTACAGCCCCTTGTCCATACCGAATCGTTAATATTATGGCAGATCAGAAGATAGAGATTGAAAGCCGGTTTCTTTCATCCATTCCGTCTCGGACAAGCGGATTTAAGGAATATAGTTCCGATTATGTTTACAAGGGAACGATAAAACTGGCCGATAGTGCCTTAAAAAAATATTGGGTTTCGAAAGAGGATCGTCAACTGCTAACTTCCCAAATCTCCAAGGCATATGTAACCCATTTGAAAGGAGATGAGATCATGCCGGACCAGGCCATAATCAAAGATGGATTAGGACTCTGGGGAAAGTTTGTGATGTTTATGCAGGAAGACCTGATTTATGGCTGGTATACGGATTTGCCCCCCGCCGATAATAATCTGGTAGTTGATCTGTCTACCGGCGAGTATTTTCCTAAATAGGTCTATGTTTAACTCTATTCCCGCTTTTGCGGAAATTCGGCGTTTTTTTTACGGTTGAGGGGAAACCAGATAAGAAACGGCAGACTGATTATAGTCAGCTAAGCTGGAATAGGTACAAAGAAGAGGCGAATTCCGAATAATGTCTCTATGGATTATACGGCATCCGAAACAAAACCAAAAGACTTAAGACCCAATCCTCCTTGATATTGGGGTCAGTTGTTTCATTTTAATATCTTAACATTAAAAAAAATCAAAATGAAACACCTGATGTTTTTCTGGAAGGAAATCATGCAATCCCGGCCAACTTTCCTATTTACGATAGTGACTTGAGGATGTTCCAGTCCATTTTTCAAAGCTCAATAGAAGGCTGATGTTTCGGAGTAACCAAGTAAAAGGCAATCTTGAGGTCGCAAGGTCTCTATTGGAAAGATATTGCAGGGCCAAGTTCTTTCTGGCTGCATCTATGTATAATCCAAACGGCACTAACTGACTTTCTGCTCTTCTTCCAGTCCGGAGGTGAACTCCATAAGCTTCTCGATATTGATCACCATGGCTACAGATCCGTCACCCATGACTGCACCTCCCTGGAAAAAATCATGATTCTTTGGTAATCCATCGATTTCTTTGAGAACCACTCTTTTAATCCCTTCAATGCCATCGACGTGAAGAGCGATGTATTGGTTATTCTCTTCAATGATGATCAAAACTCCTTCATAAAAACCCCTGGCTTTGGCATCAGTTAAGCCAAAGATAATATCAAAACCATAGACGTTTACAATACCCTCATCCACTGAAACAAAATCAAAATCGTCCATTGAACGTCTTACAGTTCCTTCGAGGGGTCGGAAACAACGCACAATTTTTTCGAGCGGTAGGATATAGCGCCTATCGGCTACAACAACCTCAAAACCGGTAATGATCTGGGTTCTTATGGACTTTGGCAGTTCAATCGTAAATTCTGAGCCTTTTCCTTCGGAACTGGACACTGAGATTTTGCCACCAATGGAGTCGATGCTGCTTTTTACCACATCCATTCCAACGCCTCTACCCGAAACCTCTGTAACTTCAGACGCTGTGGACACACCGGAGGCAAACAGCAGGTCAATAATCTCTTTATCGCTTGGTTGTTGATCAGGAGCCAGTAAGCCGAGAGAGACACCTTTGCGGGCGATTGCCTTGTAATCAAGGCCTTTTCCATCATCCTTAATCTTCAATTCAAAAACCTCTGTTTTTTCTGTCACCGTGATTTCTACAAGACCTTGCGGATTCTTTCCGGATGCTTTTCTCACTTCAGGCGTTTCTATGCCATGATCGGCCGCGTTTCGAACAATATGGACAACGGGTGCTTCAAGGGCATCGATAATGCTTTTGTCCACCAGCGTTGTTTCTCCTTTTATAACAGTTTCGATCTCCTTGGAATTTATATTGGCCACATCACGGATAATCCTGGGAACCTTTTGCAGCAATGTCCGAAAGGGAACGCGGCGAATATGAAGAATACTGTCTTGAAGATTATTTGAGAGAATCTCGAAGGCATCGTTTGTTTTACGCAGTTCAGTTGCAAATTTGTTTAGGGAAGTATTGTCTTTGATCCTGGTGAACAAATGCTGGTACATTTCGCCCAGTACCACCAATTCACCGACATAGGAAAGAAATTCATCAACACTTTCTTCTGTAACTCGCATTGTTTTAGTGACCGGACCTTGCTCCTCTTTTGGTTGTTTGTGCTCCTCCTCTCCCATCTGCGGTACTGCCGGTAATTCTGTATCACCGGATTCTTTAGTAATTCCCAAAGGATGCTCTGCAGACGGTTCCTTGTTTTTTGCAGCTACCAGATCCACAGACTCTTTCCAGGGGGCCAACTTTTTCAGCTTTTCCAGGGACTCCAGGAGGTAATTTTTTGCAATTGAATCCAATCCGATGCTATTAACAAAAAGCGAGTAATTCTCCTGCATATCCTTGAGGATATCTTCTGCTTCTTTCCCAACAATGATAAGTTTTGCTTCTGCCAATAATTCACCAACCCTGACTGTTGATTCTTCAGATAAAGATTGATCTTTTGATTGCGATAATAATTCCTGCAACATGATAATGTTAATGGGTGATTCGACTTCCTTCTTATTGGCAAGCAGTAATGCCTGCTGTCCTTCAGTACAAAGTGCAGCCAGTTGATTTACCAAAGTCAGGGTCTTCTCAATTATTGCCTCTCCATTTTCAATGTTTTTCAAACCTTCCGATTTCAATGACCGCAGTCCGTTTAACAGTTCCAACCATAGCATTTTCTGATCGATGGCTTCTTTCTGTGCTACGGAAACAACCGTTTTCAGTAACTCATTGAAGGTTGCTTCGGAGGCGACCTCACTCTCTCCACCTTGAACCCGCTCAAACATTTCAACCAGCTCATCTACTCCTTTCAGCAGGACATCTATGAGCTTGGTTGTTGGTTTAAGTTGATTTTTACGGACTAGATCCAAAAGGGTTTCAAGCTCATGAGACAATTTTTTAATCTTCATCAGCTCAAAAAATGCGGAACTCCCTTTGATTGAGTGAACTGTACGAAAGATAATCAGGATCGGTTCCTCATTGGATAAATCACTTTCCAGTTTTATAAACAACTCTGGTAGCGATTTGAGTCCATCTAGGGAGTCGTCAATGAATTCGGCTTTAAGCTGTGGGTCAACAGCGTAATTAATATCTTCCATTTTATTTATCCGCTGATGGTTTCATACGTTGCAGATCCTGCAGTTTTTTTTGCCAGGCTTTCAATCCTTCCAATGCTCTCAAAACAGCATCATCCAGTTCTTTTAATTCCATTAATGGTTTGAAAACCAGTGTTTCAGCACCGTTTCCCATACAGGCCAGGGCATTGTCCAGGGTTACATATCCGGTTATCATGATGATTCTAACCATTGGATAGTGAATACGAATCTCTTTTAGCAATTCAACCCCGTCCATTTGGGGCATCATAATATCGCTGATAACGATTTCAATCCGTTTTTTGGAAAGGATTTCAAGGGCTTCTCTTCCATTACCAGCCAGATCAACCTCAAACCCTTTAAATCTGTAATGGCGAGATAGCATCTCCCGTATGTCAAGTTCATCATCAACGATAAGCAATCGAGCAGTCATTTAATAATTCTCCCTAAAGACCAGCAAATTAAGTTTTTCTCTATTCAGCTTACTAACAGAGCGCATAAATGTTTAATAAACAACATAATTTGTTCAAAATTCATGTTTTAAAACGGTAGGGCGGTCTTAACATTAGCCGCTTTTGAGTTTTTTCTGGCGGGGATGTAACCCCGTTTTACCGTTATCCTTGCTCTTTGCGACATCCTAGCAAGCAAATAAGGTTTGCACTATTATTTATTACCATGGATCGGTAAAGAAATACTAAATCGAGCACCCCCTTTATCCAGGTTCAAGGCGGTTATGCTTCCCTTGTGGTTTTCAACGATTCCACGGATTATGGCAAGTCCCAAGCCGGTCCCTTTTCCGGGTTCTTTAGTTGTAAAAAAAGGATCCCATATTTTTTCAAGATGTTTTGTAGGAAAGCCAGTTCCATTGTCTTCGATCTCAATTATCAATCTGGTTTCTTCCAATTTCGTTTTTATTTTCAAAGTCCCGTCAGCTTTGGTTCCGATCGCATCCGCAGAATTAACAAAAAGATTAACCAATACCTGTTCGATCTGCTGGGCATCTGCAAATATTTCCGGAGGAGAATTCATAAGCTCTTTTTGCACCTGAACATGGTATTTTAAAGCATTACAGCACAACTCCAAGGCTTGCTCAATAATATGATTGATGCTGCAGGGTTTCATCTGGGCATCTCCATGGCGGGCATAAGATTTTAGTCCATTGACGATTTTTGTTATTCTTTGAACGCCGTTATTGATGCTCTTTATGATTTTGGGTGTTTCTTCAAGAATGAATATGGCCTGTTGGCTTATTACTCCCCCATCCTTTGAAGTAAGCGGTTTGAGGCTTTCTTCCAGAACAGGCCAGAAGTTATTGAGTACCTGGGCGTTACCTGCAATGAAGGTTGTAGGATTATTAATTTCATGGGCGATACCAGCCGATAGCACTCCCAGCGTTGCCATCCGTTGGGCATGAGCCAGTTGATGACCGCGCTCTTCGGCGAGTTTTTCCATCTGGGTTGCATAAACCTCTAATTGTTGCCTGTTTTCGGACAATTTTGATTCATAGTCCACGACGCGCAGTCCTACACGAAGTCGGCGCTGCAACTGGTCCTCCTTAAATGGTTTGATGAGGTAGTCATCTACGCCAGCTTCATACGCAGAATCTATCTCTTCCTTCAACATTTTGCTGGTTAACAAAATAACATAGGTATAGGGAACCATTTGCCTGGAGCGGATATTGCGGCAGACTTCCACGCCATCCATTTTTGGCATGTTCCAATCGAGAATGACGATCCGCGGAGCTTCAGCTCCCTGCAAAATATCCCAGGCTTCTTCACCATTGGATGCAGCTATGACTTCATGCCCCCAGGAATCAAGCGAAGATTCGAGAAATGTTCGTGCCAGAAAATCATCTTCTGCGATTAGTATTCTCATCGGTAAATTCAGCTTTAGACAGAATAATTGTCTTTATATCAAATAATTAAAAGCCCATTCTCTCTTAATTCCTGCCATAAATGGGAACTTTGAAATTTAGTAAATGGTTTTTCGAAGGTGGCTTCATAGTCTTCAATCAGGCGCTCTACGGTAAATATATCATCTGATTCAGGAAAAATCCGGCATATAATCGGAACCAGCCACTCCAGAACCCTTTCATCAGATTTTAAACCAACAATAGAATCTGCAGTATAAAAACGAAGGGTTGCTGAATTTGAATTTTTCTGTTTTTTTTGTTTTCGGTTTTTTATAACTACAGGCTCCTGATTAAGCCACAGGAGTTGTTTTCCAGGTTTCTCATTGTGGATTGATTGTTGCTCATCAACACACATTTGTACATAATCTGGTGAAATAATACTTGATGGAACATCAAATTCAAACCAGAAGTTCAAATCTTCTTCTAACCCTAATTCGAGCATAAAATTATAGACAGCTTTTTTTAACCCCGGTTCGAAATGATCATGATCACACCCGGTGGGATCATGATGAATCAAATCGTTCCAGGCAAAACTTCCCCTGTCAGGTCCGGCGATAGAGATTTTATACTGTTTTGGATCTGCAGAAATTTTACTATGGGCAGTCAAAGTAAACCGATGCCAGTAGCAGGATTGAATCAGATCATTGCAGAACAGCTGCCGCACCATCTCAAGTGAATCAATGGTTTCCTGCTCCGTTTGCGTCGGAAATCCGTACATTAAATAGGTATGTACGAGAATTCCGGCCTGTCTGAAGTTATGTAAGGATTGTATTGCCTGTTGAAGGTTAACTCCCTTGTTCATCAGTTTTAATAAACGATCGGTGACCGTTTCCAGTCCGCCGGAAACCGCGATACAGCCGGAGGCGGATAACAGCTTGCAGAGATCGGCACTAAAGGCTTTTTCGAATCGAATGTTGCTCCACCAGGAGATAACCAGATTTCTTTTGAGCAGTTCCAGAGCAAGTTCTTTAAGCTTATTGGGTGGTGCAGCTTCATCGACAAAATGAAAACCGGTTTGACCCGTCTGTTTGATAATCCTTTCAATTCGATCTACAAGTATTTTCGCAGATACTGTCGAATAGTTTTTGATATAATCAAGACTGACATCACAAAAGGCACATTTCTGCCAATAACATCCGGTTGCTATCTGCATCTTGTTCCATCTACCGTCATTCCAGAGGCGGTGCATGGCATTTGGAATTTCAATAATTGACAGATAGTCATTAAGATTAAGATCCGAGTAATCGGGATATCCTGTTTCAGTAAACGGAATATCCTTTGTCTGCTCCCCTTGAATATAGATAATTGATTGGTTTTCCATTAAAAACGTCTTCTTCAAGTCGGTTTTCTGACAGTTTCCCGAAATATAATCAATAACTCGTTTTATTGCGATCTCTCCCTGATCCAGGCAGAGATAGTCGATATCGTTAAAGATACGCCTGTCAGATATTTCCCTCAATTCAGTACTGACATACCCACCGCCCAGAATTATCTTAATATCGGGATTCTGGTGTTTTATAAATCGGGATGCTTTCAATGTACCAATGAGACAACCCGGAAAAGGAACGGTAAATCCTACAATGTCAGGCGAATGAGAGGACAGTGCACGAGCTACTTCCAATTCCAGCAGATCGTCAATTATTGTATTTGGCTGATTTAAAGAGGTTTCTATCGGATCATAGGAAGTAGCTGCAACCGCAAGTCTTTCTCCATATCGGCTGAAACCAAAATGGGGCGAGACAACCTCCTTGATCAGATCGGAAATCTCTTCCAGATACAGAGTTGAAAGATAGCGTGCTTTATCCACCACGCCCAGGTCACCAAAATGTTGATCAAGATCCGGCAGGGTATTGAAGCCATGACCTTGCGGTAAAAACAGATTTTGACAGATCAGGTAGGCAAGTGATGACTCCTTGGTCTGCAAAAAAGAGATAACCGTTTCGATTGTTCTTAGATATTGGTTTTTACAATGCAGCATGCGAATGCTGCTGTTTGTGAGATTCTTTCTCTTTTCCTGAGCAAGATTGAATACTGTTTGCAGACTGTTTTTTGAAAATAGTGAGAGCAGAATCTTAATACCCAGATCAGCCTGGTTGACCACATATTCTCGGGATGTCAAAAACTGTTTGAGAAAAGCGGTCGCAGGATAAGGTGTGTTGATTTGTGTAAAAGGAGGCGTTAAGAGTAAAATTCTCATAGTTTACAAAATGCGACAGTCCATTACTTACTGCTGATAGGTCGAAAGAAACTGTTTCAGGCTACTGATTCCGGATTCAAGCTTGTGATCATGAGGTAGAAAAACAAGTCGGAAGTGATCTTTGTTGGTTATATTAAAGGCTGACCCTTGAACGACCAGGATCTTTTTTTGAAGCAACAAATCGAGCACAAATTTTTCATCATTCTTTATCTTGAATTTTTTAGGATCAAGTCTCGGAAACATATAAAGGGCTCCCATCGGTTTAAAACAACTCACCCCGGGGATTTCCATCAACATATTGAAGGCCATTTCCCTTTGCTTGTATAGTCTACCTTCCGGCTGAATCAATTCAGTTATTGTCTGGTATCCCCCAAGTGCAGTCTGGACTGCGTACTGTGATGGAACATTTGCACAAAGCCGCATGGAAGCAAGGATATCCAAACCCTCAATATAGTCTTTTGCTTTTAACAGGGCACCGCTGATAATCATCCAACCGGATCTAAACCCGGCAACCCGGTATGTTTTCGACAAACCATTAAAGGTTACAAACAGGATATCATCAGCTAGTGAGGCAATGGCAGTGTGCTTGGCGTCATCGTATAAAATCTTGTCATAAATCTCATCCGAGAAAACTATCAAATCATGTTTTCTTGCCAGTTTGACGATACTTTCCAGTAGCTCCTTTGGGTAGACAGCCCCGGTGGGATTATTCGGATTAATTATCAGCAGTCCCTTGGTTTTTTTTGAGATTTTACTCTCGATGTCTTTAAGATCCGGTAACCAGCCAGATTCCTCGTCACAGACATAATGTACCGCTTTTCCGCCGGAAAGGCTGACGGCAGCAGTCCATAGCGGATAATCGGGAGCTGGTATCAGCAATTCATCACCGTTGTTTAAAAGGGCTTGCATGGCCATGACAATCAATTCGCTTACTCCATTTCCCATGTAGATATCTTCAATTCCGACATTGCCGATCCCAAGTTCCTGGCTATAGTGCATGACTGCTTTTCTGGCGGAGAATAATCCTTTGGAATCGCAGTAACCTTGTGAATTCGGTAAATTGCGAATGAGATCCTGGATAATTTCATCAGGCGCTTCCAGACCGAAAGGTGCGGGATTTCCGATATTAAGCTTTAGTATTCGGTGACCTTCCTCTTCGAGTCTTTTTGCTTCATGTAAAACAGGTCCCCGGATTTCATAACACACATTGTCAAGTTTGCTCGATTTCACGATGTTCTTCATATTCACCACAATTAAAAAACAGGTTTAAGATTAGAATTAATCCATTGCTGCTGATAGTTTGTAATCAGCATTCTATTATAATTGATTGCTGCTTCATAAGAAGCATTTCGCCCACCCACGTACCAGCCGATCTCAAAGAACAACAATAGGCCAGCAATGCCAGGTTGATCTTTGGATGCGTACTGATAACATCCGTAAATGAAAGCCGAGTTTAATAGGAATGACACGACTGCTTTGGAGTACGAACCGGAAAGCAGGAATCCTGACCCCGGAATTATGGATGAAAATAGTCTGGCTCTTTCAGGATCGATCTGGTCCGGAATATTCACACTCATGGGAAACAGGTTGACGCCATCACCAAGGCAACACTCGTCCCAGGTTGCTTTGCCCATGTCCTCTTTTCCTGATTGAAGAAATGAGATGGAAAGCAGTCTCTTGATTTCATTTTGGTAAGGCCTGTGCTGCAAGCTTTTTCTTTCTTTAAGCAATTTTTCGGCTGTTAACTGCAATTGATAATGGTTGTTAAGCTGATAGTAGTTTTTTAGTAAATATAGATCTAAAATCCGGTCGTAGTTTTCGTTCTCAAACTTAAGTTTAAGAATCTCGGATATTGATCGATAATAGTCCTTCTCATGATAAAGAAAAACGGGGTAATTATTTGAACCTGCAGAGTTTTTTTCAATCAAATTCTCCGCAGAAATCTCCAGAAGATTTAAGAAAAAACAGAGGAGGATTAAACTGACAAATAGTTTTATTCCTGATCCGTTTTCAAAATGAAGAATTGTCCAAGAAAATGTCATTTTTTCGTTATTGCGGCATCTCTTTCATTTTATCTTTCCAAAAGGAGTCACCGTCGTATCCCATCGAAATTGCCAGCTGAGATAATTTTTCCAGAATATTCTCCAGAGCTTCCTCTTTAGCTGTTTTATAACTGAGCAACCAATCCTGCATGGCTTCGTTTTGTCTATCTTGTTTCCAGTAAACCCGTCCCCTGTTGTACAAAGTTAGTCCGATGCCGATTTTATTGTTATCCTCATATGCCAATGTTAAAGCTGAGTTAAGAATGTCTTTTGATTGCTCCAAAGATCCGACTTCAAGATATACCTGTGAGATATTATTAAGCGTGATGCATTCTGAAGGTCGATTGCCAATGATTCGCATCTTTTTTAAAGAACGGTTCAGGCAATCCAGGGCTCTTTCATAATCATTTCTGGCTTGAAAAATCAATGCCAGATTGCTGAGGGTAATGCCCTCAATAAAGTGGTTTTGACTTATCTGGGAGATTGAAAGCGCCTGTTCAAGACATTCAAGAGCTTTTTCATAATATCCCTGTTGAAAATGGATGGTGGAAATATTATTAAGGGTTGTTCCTTGTCCGTTGTAATCATTGATATCCTTTAATACTTCCAGTGATTTTTGAAGATACTCCAGTGCTGTCTCGTACTCTTCGATGTCCTGATAAATCTGTGAAATATTGTTGTATATTGTTCCCTGCGATCTTTTATCGTTGGCTTTATAAGCCACTTCAAGCACTTGATTCCAGGTAATAAGTGCTTGATTCCACTGCTTTAGTTTTTCTTCACTTAAAGCTACCCTTTCCAGTAATCGGATTTGGCAATGTGGATCGGTAATAAATCGCAAGATGTGTCTGATAAAAGAACTAACCAGATCAAAATAACCATTAGCGAAAAAATTATTGGTGATTGATAAGGTTGTTTTGGTTAATGCTTCGATGTCATTTGAGTTTTTCAGTCTCCAACAGGCAATAATGTCATCTATTTGTTGAAGAATCATCGGTTCTATGGATTCAAGTACACGCTTTTTACTCTGTTTCAACATCCAGTCAAGGTAATACGGGCGTTTAAAATCCAGTTTGAAGACCTCTTTAATTAGCTTCTTTGCTTCCTTGGGTTTTTCAGTGGCAAAAAAGTAATGGATTAGTTCAAATTTACTCTCAACTTGTTCCTCAATGGTTCCAATGTCTGACAGGTATTTTAGTAGGAGTTCCTGGTTGTTTTTTGCCGGATGATTTATGGATGAATCAAGCGTTTGTAATGAATTCCATATCTGCTGCCGCTTCTTTTCTCTCCCCGCTTTTTCGGTATACCATTGCTCCAGGAATTCTACTAAACGGGGAAGAATAAAGTTTTGTTCTCGTGAATGCCCTATTGAGAGCCAAAGGCCGAAGAACCCCTCTTTAATCCGATAGATTTTTGAGCGTTTATCGCTTGGATGATCGGTAACGATTAGATAGCCTGCTTTAAGCAGTTTATTCAGATGACTTGATGTTTGCTGCAATGATTGCCTCATGCTCTTGGATATGCTGGTAGCATTTTTCTGTTCAAGATTCATTAAAGCAATGGATTCTAGTAATGCCCTCTCCTGCGGATCAAGCATTCTCATCCTGTTCCTGAAAAACGGGGTAGATTGATCCAGCAGTTTTTCAATCTGTTTTTTAATATCCCATTTATTCTCTTTTGCAATTAATTCATACAAAATCAGACTCAATCTGGGATTCCCCCCTGACATTTCATACAACGCTTTGATCCGCGGTAAAAGGTCGTCAAAATCATCCAATAATTCAGTTTGTCTGTCCCATTCCAGGTTTTTCTGAATCAGCTTCTGCGTTTGTTCTTCAGAGAGGACGTCCAAAATATGAATATCAAAAAGATTAAACGGAGGTTTCTTGATTTCGTCCGGTTTGATTAGATCGTACTGAGATGTTCCAATAAAAGTTGCAAATGATGATTTGGTGATGAATTTTTTAAATTGTTTAACATTTCTGCTATCACGCAGCTGCCCCCGGAAAAAAACATCAATGTTTTCCAGCATGATTAAGAGGTTTTTTTTATTCTGCTGACAATATTCTTCAAGGACGGGTATGGCAGTTTCTATTAAATCACCATCTTCCTGAATCTCTTCAAGATCCGCTTTTAGATTAACCCAGCTTTTTTCATTCCTGATATGACCTAAAATTTCAATCATCCCCAAAAGAAGATCCGCAAAAGTTAGAATACGATGGTTCTCCTCCGGGAATTGAATAACAATATACTGCTGATTCAATTCGGATGATTTTTCAACCAGTTTCCCCAGAACACGAATGAAATGGGTTTTACCAACCCCTGCAGGTCCCATAACCATGAAATTTGTTTTCTTTTCAGCTTTGTACTCTTCCGACAGTTTATGGGTGAGCTCTTCCAACAAGTCAGCACGGCCGACTGTGGTCGCTTTCAACTGCTCTGGAAAAGAAAGTCCAGGTCTGTAAAAACCATTTAAGTGATTGTAAGTCGTAATATTTTCAGCCATTTATAACTGCTATTGGGGGGGTGGTTATAGAATTGTATACAGACATCCCTCGGCAGGTGTACGACACCTCTCTCAATCGATCTGTAAAGCCGTTTTTCCGCGTTTTGTTTCCCAAGGTGTTTATCCTAAATGATTACTGCCTGAATTGTGAACAGATATTTGCCTGGAAAGATTGTCACTCTCAAGAACCTGTTGTTATTTATTATGCTGAATTTTTGAGGTTTTTGAATAGAATCATAATCCAATAAAATGAGTATCATGCCAAACTTGATTCAACATAAGCTTATTCATGGCTATTTTTTATGCAAAATTCAAGTTTTCAAACAGAGGCTTCCCAAAGCAATTTCCTTAGAATAATTTTCGATGGGAATCTAACCCCCATAAGTGCTCAAAAAGAGTATTTTGGACATTAAAGGCTTGTTTCCTGAACGGTAGGGCGGCCTTACATGGCCGCCTTTGTGTTTTTACAGGCGGCCATGTAAGGCCGCCCTACCGTAATCCTAACTCTTGGCAGAATGTGAATTAATCAAAATAAGTCTAATATCTACAAAGAGTATCTGGATTCTTGATCTTGAGTTTGAACATAATCGCTAATATTTTGACCTACAACTTAAAAACATATAAAACAAGCGTTATGTGATGTACGTAAGGTATCAGCTAATAACACAAGGAAAATCATGGAAGCAAATCTGATTCTGACGAATTTAATTAATGGGAATGACCTGAGTTTTGATGAAGCATCCTGGATGATGAATCAATTTATGGATGGGGGACTGACCAATAGTCAAATGGCAGCCATGCTGGTAGCTTTAAGAATTAAGAAGGAAACGATAACTGAAATCACGGCCTGCGCTTCCATTATGCGGGAGAAATCAACCAAAATCCCAATTGCCAGCAACAATCTGATCGATACCTGCGGTACAGGCGGTGACAGCTCCGGGTCGTTCAATATATCAACAACCGTAGCTTTCTTGCTGGCAGGGGGTGGCTATCGTGTAGCCAAACATGGCAATCGGTCCATGACGTCAAAAAGCGGAAGTGCAGACTTGCTGGAAGCCTTAGGTGTCAATCTTGACCTGACTCCGGAGCAGATAGCAGAGTGTATCGATAAAACCAATATCGGATTTCTTTTTGCCCCGGTTCTGCACAGTGCCATGAAAAATGTCGTTCCGGTTAGAAAAGAACTGGCTGTCAGAACAGTATTTAATATTCTGGGCCCATTGACAAATCCAGCCGGAGCGGAATACCAGGTGTTGGGATTGTTTTCCACGGAATTGGTTCCAATCATGATTCGTGTTTTGAAAGAACTTGGCTCCAAAGCAGCCTTTACGTTTGCCGGATTAAGCGGTCTGGATGAGGTTTGTATTCAGGGAGATACCCAAGTTGCACAGTTAAAAACGAATGGTGATATCAATGAGTTTTTGTTTGACCCGGAACGATACGGTTTTAAAAAATATCCCCTGGAGAGCATAAGGGGAGGATCTCCAAAAGATAATGCAGAAATCACACTGGGTGTTTTAGGCTCTAAAATTCAGGGTGCAAAAAGAGATGTTGTGGCTTTAAACGCCGGATTTGCAATCTCTATTATTGATGACTGTTCACTTGAAGATGCCTTTAAAAAGTCCCGGCTATTGTTGGATGAGGGAGTTGGTTTGAAAGCGATTGATCAGCTGAAGTCCGTCTCAAGTTCATATACTAAATAATAAAATATACTAATAAAAACAGGCAGATTTAAAAGTGACCATTCTAGAAAAAATTATAAATGACAAAAAAAAGGAAGTCCAAACTTCCCTGAAATACATCACACCTGCAATCCTGGAAAAAGGAAGTCAGGATAAACGTATCCCCCTTGATTTCAAAAAAGGAGTATCTGCTGGAAATCTTTCTCTGATAGCCGAGGTAAAAAAGGCTTCTCCCTCTAAAGGCTTGATTCGATCAGATTTTAATCCTGTGGAAATAGCGCTTGCATATGAGAAATCCGGTGCAGCCTG
Organism: bacterium; assembly: GCA_018829445.1. Taxonomy (GTDB): domain Bacteria; phylum SAR324; class SAR324; order XYD2-FULL-50-16; family XYD2-FULL-50-16; genus JAHJTV01. Next base: position 132,014 of record JAHJTV010000038.1, on the reverse strand, counting down.
TATCAGCGTTTTAACTGAAATCAAGTATTTCCAGGGCAACCCTGCTTATCTTCAGGAAATCAAGAAACAGGTTAGTATTCCATTGCTGCGTAAAGATTTTATGGTCGATGGTAGACAAGTTCGGGAATCCTACGACTTGGGTGCCGATGCTATTTTATTGATCGTATCGGCTCTGACCAGGGCAGAGCTGATTGAGTTCAAAAAACTTACTGAAAATTTTGGACTGACCAGCCTGGTAGAAGTTCATTCAAGAGAGGAACTGGAGCTGGCTTTGGACCTGGGTTTTGACCTGATTGGAATTAACAATAGGAACCTGAATACATTTGAAACTGATATAGAGCATTCGATTCAATTAAAAAAACATATTCCAACCTCTATATTAACGGTTAGCGAAAGCGGAATTCATACAGCGGATGATTGTTTACGACTTCAACAAAGTGGATTTGATGCTGTTTTGGTTGGAGAGTCATTGATGCGAAAACCCGATCCGGGAAAAGCAGTATTGGAACTCATGGAAAAAGTACGATGCACCGAACCAAAGTAAAAATTTGCGGGATTACCTCAAAAGAGCAGGCAATCGAGATTTCCCGGTTAGGGGCTGATGCCATCGGATTTATTCTTTATCCGCCATCACCCCGTTATATTGAGCCCGAAAAGGTTAAGCAGATTATATGCGCAATCCCCCCTTTTGTTAAGACCGTCGGTGTCTTCGTTAATGAAAACCCGGAAAAGCTGATCTCCATAAAACACTCCACTGGGTTGGATTTGATTCAGCTTTCCGGAGATGAAACAGCAGATTATACCAGAGATTTGGAAGAGAATAGCATTCCGATAATCAAGGCTTTCCGCATCAAAAACAAATCGGATCTAAAAAACCTGGAGTTTTTTCCTGCAACAACTTTCTTATTGGATGCCTGGTCAGATAAGGAATATGGTGGAACCGGCAAGACATTCGATTGGAGACTGCTTGCAGAGATTAAACAAAAATATGAGATTATTCTGGCCGGTGGTTTGAATCCTGAGAACATCAAGCAAGCTATCCATTCGGTTCAACCGTACGGTGTTGATATTTCGTCGGGTGTAGAGGAAAAGCCGGGCATCAAATCAATCGAAAAGCTAAAGTTGTTATTTGAGAGAATAAAGGAAGCTGATTTATCTTTGAATTTTTAGGTACTTATCCAGTTCATCTGGGTTAAGAAAAAGGAATTTGCGCCAGATTATCCAATCCTGATGAAGCTACTCCATTTCTGGTTTCGTTAAAGAAAATGATTGTCTGACCATACAACCATGGAGTGCTTCTGAATTATAAGAAGGTAAAAGTTGAGAACACCGCAGAGATAAGTTGCTGAAAATATATAATAAAGTCAGTAAGGTAATTAGGACTTCAACAGCTTGATATTTTTAGCGAGACGAAAGAGTAAAGTGAAGATCCTGCGAAAATTATCTAGAATACCAGATAAACTTCTTATTTCAATTCCGCCCATGCTTTATCTTTAATAAACAGGACTTCCATCGTAATCTCCGGATTAAAAGCTATCATTTTGCTGTCTATGCCTTCACGAATGCGGTCCAATTCTTCAACTGAGTCAATATGAAATTCATCGGAGACAATTAAGTGAACCAGTAGGAACGTGTTACGGCCTTGTTTTAATACGCGGAATTCATAGTCGATCAAAGGGACGTCCTGAATAGCTTTCTTAAGATGGATATCCAAGTCATCAATTACCGACTCTGGCGGTGCCATGGCAACCAATTCTCTCATGTTATTGAGCAATACTTTGACTGGAAATGGTAAGGATACTATCGAGATGATGATCAACAGTATAGGATCTACATATGGTGTTACCGATTTCCAGCCAATTAATTCCAATCCATAAGCAATAGCAAAACCGATAAGAATACCCATACTAATGGAGCCATCAATAAGCCATTCCACAACATCGACTTGAACAAGCCCAGATTGGTGTTTTTTAGCAATATGATGTAAATAGAATCCAAATGCAAAGCATCCTCCTGTGGCTAGAACTCCATAGACAACGGCAAATCCCAGTTCCATTGGGTGCCCCCCTTTTAATATTGACCGAATCGCCCCTGTCAGTGCAAATACACAGGCGGCCAATATAAATAGTGACTTGAAAACATTGATCAAAGGTTCGAATTGCGTGTAACCGAAATGAAACATATCATCATCAGGTTTTTCAGCAAGTTTTGCGACTTTTAGAGTTAATATCGATATTGAAAACGCGATCAGTGAGTAGATTCCGTCAAAAAGAATGGAATTGGAATCCGTTAATATGGCAAAACCAAAGCCCAAAATGATAAAAATAGTGGTTCCGAACATAGATACTTTTAACGCGTTTTGTTCATAAAACGCCTTAGCTGTCATAAAATACTCCAATAAATTATTATAACTGATTCAACCTCGTTGAAACGTTATATGAAATTGTTACAATCCGTTGGTATACAAAAAGAAATTATTAACCACCGCACAGAAAATTTGTAAGAAGAAGTTTGCGATTGAGCGTCAACTGAAAGGGTCGTTTTCCAATCTTTCCAAAATGATATCCAATTTTTCAATAATCGAATTAGGCAATGGAATTTTTATTGGTTCGGCTAGGGTTTCCATGATGTGATCTTTGACCTGAGATATTTTGTTTACCCGATGAGAGTCACTTTCAAAAATTTATTGCATGCAAACGGGGGTATTAAAAACTCATTATTACGAAACACTTAATCGGTATTATCTAATATCAGGAACTGTCTACCTGGCCAATCTTTGACAACATTATCCAAAAAATCCTTCTGTTTTTAAAAATCGATTTCTCAATTTGTCCACTCATATGAGTATCTGATAGCCGGATCAAGTCCGGCACTACAAGAAACATGCAGACTCCTTTTAATGGGAGATTTCATTAACATTGGACGTTAGATCAAAACAATAGTATGAGTGTTTACATGGATGACCCTTGGCGACGTGAAACTGCCTTTTGCTTAAATTTATAATAACAGAAGCGCCAGTCTGCGATTCAGGAGCAATGCCATCACCATGAGCGCAAATCGAATGGGGATAATCAAAATGATCTCTCAAGACTTTCTTGATGGTAGATAACTCAATTAACTTACATTCAGATGCAAGAAGCATGGACGCTCGATGTTTTCTGACTATCGAGTCCGGCCACATCGACGGGATAAAGTCCTTTATTTTGGGGTTATCGATCAGAAAATGATTGGTATGAGCGATTGTCCCCAATTCAGGAACTAATATATTGAACGTTTCTGGTGCGGTTTCAATATTCAATACCATGCCATCAACATGTCCGATTAAAAAATCGCCAGCGGAAGCCCGAACGGCTTTAGAGACTGCTCCAACCGCAGCTGTCATTGTACTTGCATTGAGTATTCCGCGTAAAATCACGTGAAATGGTACACTAACACGCCAATTGTCACACACCAAGGCATTGGTACACATACCGATGCCCGCTGAATTCATACCCATCTTGGCAATCAATCCTGCTTCACCAACCTGAATGATATCAGGCTTTCCGGTTTGTTTAATACTTAGAATAATACAATGCTCCCCTGCTTGAGCATACCAATCCCAATTTTGAGCAAGCAGTGTTTCTTGTGACTTTGTTGCGTCCGGAGTTGCCGCAATAGAAGTACAACTTATCTGAATTGCATTTCCCTGTGTCTCTAGTAAAAAAAGCAGTTCACTTCTAATATTAATAGCTAGAATTTCCTCTAGAAGACAACCGGCCCCTTCAGCAATTCCTCTTATTTCTTCCATTATTTCATGATCATATGCTTCAATATGAGGAATAAATTCCACAGATTTTTTCAATGCCTGGTCCCAATCCAATTTGGAATCTTCTAATTCTCACCAGCGGAAAGGGTAAATCAGACATTCTTTAGTTCTGTATAAATGGTTTTAATTAGATGACAAATCACTCTAAAGCTTTTTCTAAAGTGCTTTTAGACTGGTTTAGATTCGCAACGCGTCGGGGCTAATTCAGGGTTTCGGGTAAAAAACCGTCTCCCTTCGGATGGATACTTGGGATTTAGGACATCACTTTTTAAAATCGTTCGATTTTTATGTCGATTCGGGTGAGAGGTCAGAATGGCGGATAACAGCTCACGGTTTCTGGGATTAGCAGACATATGGAAAAATTGGTCCGCTTCAGCCATTTTTATTGTTTTCCCAAAGACGTTACCTCAACACTTGAAGATTTGTCTTTTAAAACTCTGATCATGCGAGATATACAGACCGACCAGCCCCGGTTCAGGTTGGAAACGTTTTTCCTAAACTTGGTACTGGTGTTCCGCTAAATCTTTAGTTGCTCCGCATGAGCAGCAGTAAAATCGAAGTATCCGATGGGAAAACGAGCTATGAGAACGAAGTCACGTAATAGTTAAATAGACGTAAATTCACTGTTTTCTCCTACAATCGAGTGTGAATTATGGTGAATATAAAAGATGCTGTTTGTTGGAACGATCCTTACGACTCGATTCGTTAAACTTCAATCGGGAGTCAGTGGAGTCGTTACCTTTTAAAAACCATTCTCCAAAATCCGATAAATCCTCAAGCCTATCGTTTTCTTATCTGATTTTGCTGAAATATCTAAATCGTGATTGGAAGATAAGAACAAGAATGAATAGCATGGTTTTTATCCAAACGACCTAATATACAACTATGGGCAAATTTGGGTTTGTGTCAATAAAAAATCGTAAATATTTCCTTATAAGACTTATTATCAAATAATATTTCCGAATACGACAGAAAATTACAAAAATTCTACTGTTATCGGCTCATTAAAGTATCGCTGAATCGTGAAGATTTTTTACAATAATTTCATTTAGGATAAAATATGGAATTGAGTGCTATGGATTGAATTGTCAACTCATCAGCTAATAAGTAACCTGAATTGGAAATCAACTGAAACAGGATTGGTTTTTCATCTTCAGAAACCTTGTATAAAAGAGATTAGCAGTCAGCTATTAGCCATAAGATTGAATATTGAAATGTCGAGATCCCTCTTTGTTGGTAAAAATTGTGCTCCTTATCACAGGCAAATAAGTATTCAAATACTAATTTACTTGCTGCCAGATAGACGAGACATAGTCAGGAATGACAGCAGAGGAAACAGTTCCTGGCTTCACAATAGGGATTGGAAACTGATACTTGACGGCCGATAGTTTTTCTACCAAAAATCGGATACTGGGATGTAAATTAGAACGGATATAAAGACAAAATCAGGCAGCGAGTTTGAGTCTATAATGGTCTATTATACAATATAAACTGTCGTATTCGGAAATAAAGAATAGTAGATATGTTTAAAAAGGAATAAATTTCTAGTTTTTTCTTGACACGGATACCATTGTGGTCATATAGCTATTATCACGGAAAATAACAGGAGTTACTATGTCTAAAATTGACAGTAAAGATATATCCATCATCAATTTGCTGGTTGAAGATGGAAGGATGTCTTGCTCTCAAATTGCAAAAAAAATGGGAAATATCACGGAACGTGCCGTTCGTTATCGCATTGATCGATTGTTGGCTGATGAAACTATCAAAATTAGTGCGATCGCAAGCCCCGAGAAAACAGGTTATCCGGTAACAGCCGATGTATTTGTCGAGGTAGAATCTGCCAGCATAGAAAAAGTGGCAAAAGAACTAGCTGAATATGAATGTGTGAGTTATGTAGCTTGTTCTATTGGAAATCTGGACATTAGTATCCAGATTTTTGCCAAGGACAATTCGGCTGTATATCAGTTTATGACAGAAGTGGTCGGAAAAATGCCAGGTGTCATTAAAACCAAAACCTCCATTTTTCCGTTCCAGTTAAAGGCTGCACACGATTGGCGTATCCCGACATCGTCAAATAATGGATTTAACAAAATCAAATACAAAAAATAATGCCATTTAAGCGTCTCACCTGGTTCATGACTGAACCTTGTCTAAGGAAGGATAACAGTTAGTAAAACTCATAAAATGATAAAGCCGAAACAATTGAAAAAGGGAGACACCATTGGCATTGTCTCTCCCGCCAGTGGACTCTGGGAAAGAAGTGCTCTGTGGTCTGCCATCGAGTTCTTCGAGAACTGTGGCTATCAAGTAAAACTCGCCAAAAATGTCTATAAAAATACCTTTTATTTCGCAGGAAGTGATGAGGAAAGGGCAGAAGGTGTGCGAAGCATGTTTGAAGATGACTCTGTCGACGCCATCTTTTGTACTCAGGGTGGTTATGGAAGCGCCAGAATTTGGAAGCTCATTGATTTCGAAATGATCAAAAGCAATCCGAAGATTTTTTTGGGGTATAGCGATATAACAGCTTTGCATTTAGCCATCCAAAAGATGACCGGACTGGTTACCTTTCATGGACCAGACCTCTTGGATTTTAGCAATCAGGAACGAACTCCGTACAAGTATGATGGGCTGATGAAAGCACTAACATTTGATGAGCCGGTCGGAACAATTAAAATGTCGCAATCAAATAAGTACTTGGTTAAGATCGTTCCTGGACGGGTAACGGGGCCAGTGATTGGAGGAAACATTTCCCTGATATGCGGAACTATGGGAACTCCTTATGAAATCGATACCAGAGGAAAAATTTTGTTTATCGAGGATTTGGATGTTGAACCTTGGATCATGGATCACTTCCTTACCCATATGCTAAACGCCGGAAAATTCCATGATGCAATCGGAGTTGTGATTGGGGAGTGTGTCAACTGCGATCCCAAAAAACTGTACCCCGGGTTTTATAACCAACGCAGTCTGGAGAATGTCATCTTTGAAATATTTGAACCGTTAGGAAAACCAACCATTTTAGGCCTCCCCATAGGCCATACAAAAGATATCGCCACTATTCCGTTGGGTGTCCAGTGCGAACTGGATGCCACTAAAGGGGAATTCCGCATTATCGAGAAAGGAGTCATTGAATAGGTTTAAAGGGCTGGATCAGATCTCATCATATTGCCTTGTAATTGTTCGTAATGCATTTTTTTTAAAATTCGAGTTATGTACAGAAAAGGAGAAACATATGATCGTTAGTTCAATCCGTTTACTGAAACGTAAACTTAAGCTGGCTTTGATTGCCAGCATGACAATTTTGACGGTTTTAGGCGGGGAACCAGTCAGCGCCAAAACAGTGATTACAGCCGGGGTGCTTACAGGTCCCAAAAGTGTAAACCCTTTTGTTGAGTTAACAGGTGTCTACTATTCCATTTTCCGTTTGGTATACGACACCCTCCTGGTTCCGACAGTCGGGGGAAAAACGGTAAAAAACCTGGCGACAGACATCATTCCTTCCAGTGATGGCATGGTATATACAGTTAAAATTCGTACAAATGCTGTCTTTCTTGATGGAACCCCAGTAACTGCAGAAGATGTTGCCTTCACCCATAACTACATCATTAAAAACGAACTGGGAGCATTTTCCCAGTATTCCAGTCCATTGAAAGAAGTGACGGTCATCGACTCAACTACAGTCAAAATGACATTAAATGAAAAATTTAATCGCGATTGGCTCGATCAAAACACTTTTTCCTGGATTCCCATTCTTCCTCGTCACATTTGGTCTAAAATTTCCAAAGAGGAAGCAGTGGGAGATCTTGCCCTCGACAAGCTGATAGGCTCCGGTCCATTTACTATTAGCGAGTTTGAAGCCGATCATTTTACACGATTAGCAGTCACCGATGATGGCAAAAAGCATTTCGCTCCTGCCTTCGATGAAATCATTATCAAGCAGTATGCAAATGATTCCTCAATGTTGCAGGATTTTAAAGTCGGCAATCTCAATATCATTGACTCCGTTCCTTTCAACAGTCTGCCCATGATGGAAAAGATGGAGAATGTGGCGCTTAGCACTACTCCTGCCATTAACCTTTCTGAAGTGATTTTCAACAGCTGGCCAAAGGCATATGAGGAGGGGAGAAAAAAGCACCCACATCCGGCACTGAAAGATCCAAAGCTTCGTTATGCTCTTGATTGGGTATTGGATGAGAACATGGCAACCAAAATCGTTCACGGTAAGTATTCTATCGCCGGTTCTCATATGCTTCCAACCGGCTATAACCACTACTGTAATACCAGCTTGAGTGTTCGAGGTTACGACATTGATAAAGCCAAAAAGATTCTGGCTGATGCAGGCTACCGTGACACAGACAATGATGGAATTCTGGAAACCGCTGATGGCTTACCTTTGGAATTCGATGTCTGGCTCCCTGCTCCGTCAGCTCATGAGACTGATTATGCGGGTGTCTGGGCTCGCGCGGCTAATAAAGTTGGTATAAAACTAAATATATCGATCATGGATTTCGATACACTCTGGGCCAAAGTCAGCCCCAATGGCAATTACGATATCGCGTTTTGGGATTGGGCTGGTAATGTAGATCCTGATTTCATACTGTCAGTTTTAACATCTGCTAATGCTGTTCAAGACGGTTGGAGTGATTCGGGATATTCAAATCCAAGTTATGATGTTCTCTACGATCAGCAACGGTTAGCCAATAGTACTGAAGAACGCCGTCAATTGATCTGGAAAATGCAGGAAATTCTTTACACCGATGCACCATACCTCGTTTACAGTTACTATGGCGTAACAGGGGCCTTGAACACAGCAAAAACTACAGGAGACATGCAATTATCCCAATCCATTGATGGATTGCTGTCTAAAGAGTTTTTACTAAATTTGAAACCGAGAAATTAAACAATAGAATAGGAGCAGACCGGCGATGAGGCGTTACATTTTTCGCAGATTGGCAAATACTCTGATAACGCTCTTTTTTATCATTGCCACGAATTTCTTTCTGTTCCGGCTAATGCCGGGAGCGCCCATTAAGACGATGGCCCGCTCCCAGAAACTCAGTGCTTCCATGGTGAAGTATCTGGAGAATCTTTACGGCCTCGACAAATCTCTTTTCGAACAATTTTTAATCTACATCAAAAACTGTCTTACGTTCGACATGGGGACTTCGTTTAAGTTTCATACCGAAGTGACTCCGCTTTTAATCGAACGAATGGGAAACACGCTTGTACTGGTTCTGGCATCAACCATTCTGGCGATTGTTTTGGGTGTTCTGGCTGGTCTCTGGGCAGGATGGAAAAGAGGAAAGCCTATTGACTTAACCCTTTTGGGAACAAGTCTCTTCTTCTGGTCCATGCCGACCTTCTGGATTTGTATGATTTTCATGGCGCTTTTTGCCGGGATATTGCCAATCGGAGGAATGCGTGATTTGCAATTGGAAAATCCGACTCGTTGGGTAGCTTTCTTAGATCTGCTAAAGCATATCACCCTGCCAACAGTTGTTATGACGATTACCTACATGGGACAGAACCTCCTGATCACCCGGAATGAAGTCACTAATATTCTTACTCAGGATTACATCGCCACAGCAAGAGCCAAAGGACTCAGCCGCTGGAGAATCACTTTCAAGCATGTTTTGAGAAATGCGAGCCTTCCTTTGTTAAGCTCTGCCGCGCTTTCCATAGCCTTTATAATGTCAGGGGCGCTGCAGACCGAAATCATTTTTTCCTGGCCGGGAATCGGCAGACTTCTTTATGAGGCAACTCTAACCAGAGATTATCCTGTGCTGCAAGGCTCATTCTATCTTCTTTCTTTGGCCGTGCTTTTTGCCAATCTGATCACTGATATCGCTTACAAGTATATTGATCCACGCGTGGAGTATTAAGGATGGGACCCGTAAAAATCAAGCTTAAGCTGTATTGCGAAAATGGTTATCAACTTGCGAAGCTTTTGAGGCAAAACCATCTGGGGAGCGTTGGCTGCGTTATGTTGGTTTGTTGTATCTTGATCGCTTTGTTCTGCTCGCAAATCAGCCCCTTTGATCCTACCGAACCCACGATGGAATTCATGGAAGGCCCTTCCAGCCTGCATCCTTTAGGGACTGATCAAATGGGTCGGGATCTTTTAAGCCGAGTGTTACATGGGACTAAGATCTCGATGCTGGTCGGTGTGGCATCAGCCCTGATTGCGGTGGTTATCGGGACAGCCATCGGATTGTTATCAGGGTATTTCGGAGGGCGACTGGGCGAAGGATTGATGCGTTTTACCGATATGTTTTTGGTGCTCCCCTATTTGCCGTTGATGATAATTCTGACGGCCATTATCGGACAAAACCAGATGATATTGATTGTGGTGATCGGAATTACCTCCTGGCCGTCAATGTCCCGCATCATTCGTTCGGAAGTGCTTTCAATCAGGCAGCGAGCTTATGTGGAAAGAGCCAGGGCTATCGGTGCCGGGCATACCCACATTATTTTCAAACATATCATGCCCAATGTTTTGCCATTGATCAGTGCCAATGTAGTATTGATCATTCCCGTTGCGATAATTTCTGAATCAACCCTTAGTTTTATTGGGCTCGGAGATCCCACAACCATCAGCTGGGGTAGCATTCTAAACGATGCGTTGAACAACAATGCTATCATGCTGGGACAATGGTGGTTTTATCTTCCGGCCGGACTGGCGATTGTGTTCCTTTCCCTGGGGTTTTCCTTTATTGGCCATGCCTTGGATGAAATTGCCAATCCCAAACTAAGAAAGGAGAGTTAATGGCGTTATTGAGTATCGAACACTATAGTCTGGAATACCGCCTGGGAAATAGTTATGGGCGAGTTCTGGATGATATTACATTGACTCTTGGAAAAGGTGAGATTTTCGGATTGGCCGGAGAATCCGGATGCGGCAAGACAAGTCTCGGAAGTGCTATTCTGGGTACCATCCCCGAAGGAGCAAGACATGCCGGAGGTAAGATTGTTTTTGACAACCGCGAACTGACCGCCATGACTGAAAAGGAACTCTGCACACTGCGGTGGAAGGATATGTCCATGGTGTTTCAAGGAGCTATGAATGCGTTTGATCCTACCATGACCATTGAAAAGCAGATAGCAGATGCTGTTCTTGTTCATGAACCAAAATGCAGGAAAAAGGAGGCTGTAGAAAGGGCAAGGAATATTATGTCCCGCTGCGAAGTTAATCCGGCTCTGGGAAAACGTTATCCCCATGAACTCAGTGGAGGTATGCGCCAACGCGCCTGTATTGCCATGGCACTGGTGCTTAGTCCCAAACTGGTGATTGCTGATGAAGTAACAACGGCATTGGATGTCATGATTCAGGCGCAGGTTTATCGTGTGTTAAAAAATCTGCAGGAAGAGATGGGTCTTACCATTCTTACTATTTCGCACGATCTGGCACTTTTGGCTGAATGCGCTGATAGACTGGGGATTATGTACGCGGGACGATTGGTGGAACTTGGTGACACCAGGAAAATTATTGAATCGCCTCAACATCCCTATGTAAAGGCATTACTGGCTTCAAATCCAGACTTCGGCGGTGAAAGGATTATCCGTCCAGCTATCGAAGGGGCGCCACCTCTTTTGACTGAACGTAAACCTGGATGCCCGTTTAAGCCTCGTTGTTCAGTTGCGCAGAGCGATTGTCATATAAATACACCTGAACTTGTGGAAGTGAGCACTAATCATTGGGTTGCATGCCCCTGTTGCCTCCATTCGAATTCCGGAAAGGGGAATGATCATGAATAATATTATATCTTTGGAAAATCCTCCGGAAATGTTGCTGGAAGTTAAGAATTTAAAAAAGTATTTCGAAAAAAATCATGGCTTAATCGATACCTTACTTGGAAAGACAGAGTACGTTAAGGCTGTTGATCAGGTACGATTCTCGATAAGGAAAGGAGAAACATTATGCCTGGTTGGAGAATCGGGATGCGGAAAAACGACTATCGCTAAAATACTCTTGGGACTCTTGCAAGCAACTGAAGGAGAAATTCTTTATAAAGGCGAGGATCTCACTAAATGTGTACCAAAACGATTTAAGGAGCTTCGAACCAAAATTCAAATGATTTTCCAGGATCCTTATGCCTCGTTAGATCCGAGAGCAACGGTTTATGATAGCGTAGCAGAACCACTTGAAGTTAACGGGTTGACTCACAATAAACATGAAAAAGTGATGGCCGCGCTTGAGTTGGCGAAGCTGTTACCGGTGGAAAAGTATCTATATAAATACCCGCACCAATTAAGTGGCGGTGAGCGGCAAAGAGTGGGGGTTGCTACTGCCTTAGTAATGAATCCTGATTTTGTTATCGCCGATGAACCCACTTCGATGCTTGATGTATCGGTGCAGGCAAATCTACTGTCACTGCTTCAGGATCTCAAACGAAAAAACAATCTGACCATGTTGTTTATTACGCACAACCTTTCAGTTGCCTATGTATTCGGTGATCGGTTGGCTATTATGTATCTGGGTCGCATTGTTGAGATGGGTACGACGGAGATAATCAAAAACGAGCCACTCCATCCCTACACCAAAGCACTTTTTTCAGTCGTACCGAGACTTCACCCCGATGGACACGGCAAAACAATTCTAGAAGGAGATATTCCTGATGCCAGCCACATTCCGAGCGGCTGTCCGTTTCATCCTCGCTGTCCGGAAGCTCAAGAACGCTGCCAGACCATCGTACCTGAATTGGAGGAAATAGGGAATGAACGGCAGGTGGCCTGTATTCTTGTATCTAAAATGATTCCGGTTTGAAAGCGATATGGATTTGCGCCAGATTATCCAATCCTGTTTCCCAGATCGAAAATTGGCAGGTATATGGAAAGAAGGATTACCATGATGATACACCCAAGGATAATCATGGTTGCCGGTTCGATGATTTTGTTCCAGCGACCAAATTGCTCCTCTCTTTTTTGCTCCAGATACAACCCAATCTGCTCAAAACCGGTCACAACAACCCCTGCTTTTTCCGCCGAAGAGATTAATCGATAATAACTTGAGGGAAACCATTTTACGCTTTTAAAAGCCCTTGTAAGGCTGTATCCCTTTTCCAGATACTGGCTGACCATATCTCCATACTTCCTGTTTTTGTCAGACATACTTTTTGCTGCTTCCCCGGTGGCTGTAGATAGTGGAATCCCGTTATCCAGAAGAAGTCTCATTGCTTCTGAATAGAGAAAGGGATCTTCATAGTTCTGAAATCGTTCCCTGACTTTTTGCACCAATCTTAATACGGGATTGTAGGGTCTTACCGCCGGTAATAAAAACAATGCAATCCCAACACCACCACAACCAAGCACTATCAGGCTGTATTCCCTGGTAATTGTTGACAGTTTTACCATGATCTTGGTTAGGAAGGGAAGATCATTGCCAAAAAGCAGGTAGATGTTTTCAAACATGGGGATGATAAATACAATGACCCCAATTGTCAGCAGCAGAGCCACCGCAATCACAATTTTTGGATAACGCAGGATTCTTTGGATCTCCCGGGATCTTGCCTGCTTTTTTGAATAATAGCGGGATAATGATTCAAGCCCCTGAATCAGCTTACCTGATTTGTCGATGGTTCCGATCATGGAAAGAAAGAATGGTGAAAACAATGGTTTTAGAGCGGAAAAGGATTCTTTCAAAGAACTCCCTCGTCGTAATGATTCTGAAAGCCTGGAGAAAATATATTTTTGGATGACTGAGCGGTTTTCTTTTACAGCCAGCTCAAACACTTCTGAAAGGGGAATCCCAGCCTTCAGCAATAACAACAATGAGTTTAGAAGTGACAGAATTTCATTCTCGTTCAGCGATGAGTATTTGTATTTCCTGGGGATTTGATCTACTTTGATTTTATAAAACCCGTGATTTCTGAGTTGCCTGATAGCATGGAATCTGGAACTTGATTCAATCGATCCTGATTTGGTGGCACTGTCAAGTGTGAGCGCCTCCCAATAAAAAGTACTGGTATACTTCATTTATGTTACCGGTCAATTGGAATTAAAGATAATTTAACTCAGTCGCTTAATATAAAAACAGTATCGGCGGCGGAAACAAGATTCTGTTTAATCAATTTGTCACCTACGACTTTTAGAGTTTGAAATCCGGATTGCACCGCTGCTTGCCTGATGCTGGCTATCGAATCTCCCTTTGCTATTCGATTTCTAAGATCGGCATTGATTTCCAGGATTTCCATCATGGGAACTCGTCCGCTAAATCCTGATCCATGGCAAATCTGACAGTCGCCATCTAAATCACAGTGACACAATCGTCTCACCAGCCGTTGAGATATGATCAGTTTTACCGAAGAGGCTATGTCATCGTTCTCAACGCCCAGATTCTTTAAGCGGCGCAGGGTTTCAAACGAATCATTGCTGTGAAGGGTTGAAAGGACGAGGTGACCTGTTTGGGAAGCTCTTGCGGCGATTTGGGCTGTTTCATCGTCTCGAATCTCTCCAACAAGAATCACATCGGGGTCTTGCCTTAAAAATGCTCTAAGTGCACTTGAAAATGAGATTCCAGCCAGATTGTTAACCTCAACCTGAGTAATATTTTCAATTCGATACTCAACCGGATCTTCTATTGTCATGATGTTAACGGATTCTGAAATCAATTCATTCAGAATGGCGTATAAAGATGTGGTTTTTCCGGAACCCGTCGGTCCGGTGAAGAGTATCATACCCGATTTTTGACGGATCTGCTTTTTTATAAGTTCCGCTTCATTTTTCTGAAACCCCAGCTCTTCCATGGAAAACCTAATGGTTGTTGCCGGAAGCAGGCGGATCACAATTTTCTCTCCATATATCCCCGGTATTGTAGACGTTCTCATATCGAACTTTTTGCCATCTCCCGTTGTATAGGGAAAATGTCCGTCTTGTGGAGTTCTGGTTTTGGTTATATCCATCTTGGATATAAGCTTTATCTTGGAAAAAAGCACATCATGCAATTCTTCATCTAATTCCAAAGGTTCAAGTATGCCGTTAATGCGGATGCGAACCTTCTTGCTCTGGGGGTGACTTTCCAAATGAATGTCCGATGCATTCCTGGACGTTGCAATTTCAATAATTTGAGCGAGAAGTCTGGTGGCACTGTTTTCCGCCTGAAATTGATTTTGATCTTCAAGAAAAGAAAGCCTCTCCTTGATAAGTCGGTCATTGCAGAGATAACATCGGTAGGTTTGTAGCAGAAAGGGCAAAGATTGGAAAAGTTTAAAAAAATCGGTTTGATCAGAGACAAAAACAAAACAGCTATCCTTTTTATCAGGATTGCTGACATAAACAAAGTTCAAGTCATGAAAAAGTGCAATCTCTTCTTTTTTATAAGTGTAATCAGGATTGGGAATAGTGAGGGAGTTTTTCCAGATGGAGATACCCAGCTGTTGTTCAAGATTCCAAAAATCTGTATGGCTGCCTTGTTTTTCTGATGATGTAATAGCCATGGCTCTGGATTTAGTTTTGAATTAATGGGAAGATAAAGAGTCGATTAAATAGTAGAAACCGATTAAAAGACAAATCTGAGAAAAATACCATGACTAAAATATTGATTTTTCTGGCTTTGGGATACCTGTTTTTTAAAATTGCAAAAAACGGGATTCATGTGGCCATCGAAAATTTTTTTAACAAACCAAAAATCAAGGATTCAACAGATCTAACCCAGTGTAATCAGTGCAATGGTTTTGTCAGCAAAGAGATTATGCATCGTCACGACAATAAGGATTTTTGCAGTCAACAATGCATTGATGATTATATAAAGTCATCGGACAGGACTTCCTGAGTTAAAAATTTATTATTTCCCGGCAATCGATTAAGACCTTAGGGAGCGTTTACAGGAAATTATGCCAAAAGTCAAAAAAACTTGAGGTTAAATCGTTGATATACAATGGGATGCAGCTGGATTATTAATCGGGATAAACTGGAAATTTATTATTATCGGGCAAGAATAAGCTCAACAGCCTCAGTAAAAGAGCCGCAGATAGGCGTGCCAGGGAACAGGGAAAGAACTGAATCTTCCTCTTCGATTCCATGTCCGGTTTTTACCAAGATGCCTGACAACCCGGAATTAACAGCAAGCCCGAGGTCGCTTTTTTTATCTCCAACCATAAAGGACTTTTTTACATCAATATGATGTTCAAGAACAGCTTGCTGCACTAAACCCGGCTTCGGTTTTCTGCAATTGCAGGAAAGATCATAAGGCTTTTGTCCTTCTATATGATGAGGGCAGTAATAAAAAGCATCCAAAACAGAGCCCAGGGCTTGGTTTAAGAAATCATGGGTTTCTTTTACGAAGGATTCCGGGAAATATCCCCTCGCAATCCCTGATTGATTGGTTATGACTATCAGCTTGAAACCGTAGGTTTTCAGACGGATTAGATTTTGAGGAATGTCCTGAAATATTTGAACTTGTTTGAGATCAGATAGATAATGCACATCTTCAATAAGAACACCATCCCGATCTAAAAATACCGCTTTGTTTTCTCCTGACATACTGATCAGCCCGGTAACAATTAAAGATTAACAGTAGAAGGATTCAATCTGTTTTGATAAATAGAAAGTTTTACCTGGTTTTACATAATGCAACAAGGATTTATCTTTCGTAAATTCAGTCGTTCTATTCTGAACATATCTTAAACTATTTGGAGTTGTCACCATGGCCCTGACAGGCAACGAATTAAGAAAATCATTTATCGAGTTTTTTGAAAGCAAAGGTCACAAGCATGTTAGGAGCTCTTCCCTGGTTCCCCACAATGACCCGACAATCTTATTTACAAACGCCGGGATGAATCAATTCAAGGACTATTTTCTGGGCAATCAGGTACCTGAATTTAAACGAGCGGTCACTTCACAAAAGGTGATGCGGGCGGGAGGAAAACATAATGATTTGGAAAATGTGGGAAGAACCGACAGGCACCATACCTTTTTCGAAATGCTTGGTAATTTCTCGTTTGGTGATTACTTTAAAAAGGAAGCAATTGAATATGCTTGGGAGTATTTGACCGTTGTATTGAATATCCCCGAAGATGCGCTGGTGGTTTCGGTTTTTGAAGATGATCAGGAAGCGTTTGATATCTGGAACAAAATAATTGGTATTCCTGCTGAAAAAATCGGACAACTCGGAGAGAAAGAAAATTTTTGGTCCATGGGGGATGTCGGACCTTGCGGGCCCTGTTCTGAGATCCATTTTCAGTTAAATCCTCTTCCAGAAGGAAAGTCAGTCCAACAAGCCCTTGAGGATGATGATGGCACCTACCTGGAAGTCTGGAACCTTGTTTTTATGCAGTATAACCAGGAGCAGGATGGCGGCAGAGTTGCTTTGCCCAATCCGAGTATTGATACAGGAATGGGGATTGAAAGAATTGCTTCGGTAATTCAAAAATTCAAATCCAATTATGAGTCCGACCTTCTGAGCGGATTGGTTAAACATGTGAAAGAAAACGCTCCCAATCCGAAAGGAGATGAAGCAGAGATCGAAGTTTCAGCCAGGGTAATTGCGGATCATATCAGGGCTTCGGTTTTTCTGATCTCAGATGGGGTTATTCCGTCCAACGAAGGCAGAGGGTATGTCATGCGACGAATAATCAGAAGAGCAGCAAGACATGGCAAAGAACTGGGATATCATCCCGGATTTTACTCAGAATTGGTCGATGTTTTTGTTCCCATGATGTCAGACGCTTATCCAGAGATAGAAGAGAACAAAGACTATATAAAAATCCTGCTGGAGCAGGAAGAAAAACGGTTCAGTGCAACTTTGAATCACGGAATGAAGATTCTGGATGAGTTGCTGGAAACCTATAAAAACAAAGATACCAATCTGGTTGATGGCAGCGAGATCTTCAAGTTATATGACACCTACGGATTTCCAGCCGATCTTGCGGATGATATATTACAGGACCATGGTTTGACTTATGACAAAACGCAGTTTGAACAAAGCATGGAGGAACAAAGACAGCGGGCTAAAGCAGATCAAGGTACCAAGAAGATAGATCTGAAAGTCAACCAGGTGTATTTGGATTTGCTTTCAGAGGGATTGGGAAATCGATTTATCGGTTATCAGACTCTGGAAGTTGAAACCAGTATTAAAGCTGTTTTAAAAGACGGAGCAAGAGTCGATCAGTTGTCAGTTGATGACCAGGTAGAGGTTCTTCTTTCTGAAACACCTTTCTACGCCGAGTCCGGAGGGCAGGTAGGTGATAAAGGTGAGATATCGTGTGATGAATTTCGAATGGTTGTTAAAGACACACAAAGTCCTGTGGCAGGGCTGATTTTTGTTTCTGGTGAGATCACCTCAACAACAGTTGACTCTGTCAAGATCGGTTCAAATAAAAGTGTTCTGGCTACTGTTTCAAAAGCAAAAAGACTGGCAACCGAAGTGAATCATACTGCAACCCATCTGCTACAAGCAGCCTTAAGAACAGTTTTGGGAGATCATGTCAAACAGGCCGGTTCCCTGGTTAACTCGGAGAAATTGAGATTTGATTTTAGTCACTATGCACCGGTTACCACTTCGCAAATAACTGATATTGAAACCATAATCAATCAACGAGTCAGGGATAATGAGTCGGTATTTGCTGAAGAAATGGAATTCGATAAGGCTGTAAAATCCGGTGCAATGGCAATATTTGGTGAGAAATATGGTGATCATGTCAGGGTAGTGACTTCCGGTTCGTCAAGTAAAGAACTGTGTGGCGGTTGCCATACCGGTAAAACCGGAAATATTGGGCTGTTGAAGATTGTCTCTGAAGAAAGCATAGCTGCAGGAATTCGGAGAATTGAAGCCATAACCGGATCTATTGCCATAAAATATATTCAGGAAAATCTTGGTATTTTGGAAGGGATTTCTCAAAAATTAAAAGTGCCCCTTTCCGAAGTTGGTAACAGAGTTGAGCAGGTCATCTCGCAGGTTAAAGAGAAGGAAAAACAGATTGAGCATTTAAGGAAAGAGATTCAGGAAACGGCAGCGGAGAAGTCACTCAACAACGTTGAGAAAATAAGCGAAATGAATGTCTTAATCATGCAGACTGGTCCCGATATCGATTTAAAATCTCATTCCGGTATACTGCTGAAATCCTTGAAATCTGGAGTTGTATTACTGAGTAATAATCCGGAACCTGACAAAATATCGGTTGTGCTTTCGGTTTCCAGGGATCTGGTAGCGAGAATTAACGCCGGTTCTATTATAAAAGAGCTTTCACCTTTAATTGAGGCACGTGGGGGAGGTAGCCCAAACATGGCTCAATGTGGTGGCAGCAAGCCATCAGGTTGGGAGCAACTGACAGAGGATTTTAAAAAGATGCTGGTCGCTTGATGAGTAAATGAAAAAAGCGAAATGGATGCACGTTTCCAATTTCGCTTTTTATCTCATTGAAGTAACCTGTCCACGATGGTACTGATTTCCGTTTCAAGATTCTCATTAAAGCCGTTAATGATATGCTCTATCTTTCGATCTTTGTTGATAATCACCATCCTGGGTAATCGATAGGCATCATATTTTTTGATCGCATCTTTTTGGTTCGGCAGCATCATCGGTACTTTGATCTGTTTGCGAGCAATAAACAGCTGCATGTCTAAAGGGTCCGAATCCGGATCGATATTAACATAGATCATATTTACCGGTTGATCTTTATACTTTTCGGCCAACCGATTATAGGTCGGAATCTCTTGCATACAGGGAATACAAGTTGTGGAAAAGAAATTTAATACAACCACGTTTCTCACCATTTCGAAAACATACTTCCCGTTTTTTTCAACGAACTTTCCATTTTTATCTTTTTTGTAACCAAGATCTGACATTAATTTAGTTAACGATAACAACCCCTTGCCGACTGCTTTTTTCCCTGTTATTATTGGAGCCTCCTGCCCGATCAACAAATGATCGTTGTTTGCCGCAAACAGGAATGGTGTTAAAATGGTCAATAGCAACAGGGGCAGAAAAATTCTTGTTATTGTTTTTAATCGCATGGTTTTAACGTTCAAAAAAGTTATTACATTTTTACAGAATTAAAGTTGACCCTTTGTGGAAGGTATTTTATCGGATTCTATTACAACTGATTTTGCCAGGCATTTGGCAAATCCTTTGAACAGAGATTCCGATTTATGATGATCGTTTTCACCATACATAATTTCCTGGTGAAGAGTCAATTTTGCTTCCATACAAAATGAATAAAAAAAGTGTTTAATCATTTCCGTTGGCAGTATCCCAACCTGTTGGTTGGAAAACCCACCGATAAACACGTGATAAGGTCTCCCGGAAATGTCAATGGAAGTTCGTGTTAATGTTTCATCCATCGGTAAGTAACAGGTTGCATATCTGGTAATTCCCACTCTTTCTCCCAATGCCTTATTGAAAGCTGATCCTAAACTGATCGCGATGTCTTCAATAGAATGATGAGCACAGACTTTCAAATCGCCCTTGCATTTCAGGTTTAGATCAATACTCGAATGAAAGGAAAAAAGTTCCAACATATGATCAAGAAATCCAATTCCCGTATCAATTTTTGCGATTCCTTTGCCATCAATCAGGAGATTACCCTTAATTTGAGTCTCTTTTGTGTTTCTTTCAAATGCAACTTGTCTTTTCATTAATCAACTCTCCTCAGATCTTCTTGTTAGTACAGCTTCTGCATGAGCAAAAAGACCCTCCAATTTCGCAAATTCGGAAATTTGGTTCAATTCACTCATCAGTCTTGATTTGGAATATTCAATTATTGAGGAATGCTTCTGAAAGTCCCTAACCGATAGGGGAGATCCATACCTGGCTGCTCCGGATGTCGGTATTGTGTGATTTGGCCCGGCATAATAATCTCCAATGGTTTCAGATGACCATCTTCCGATAAAGATAGCGCCAGCATTTTTTATTTTCTCAACGATAGTGAGGTTTTGGACCATCAATTCCAGGTGTTCGGGAGCGAATGTGTTCACAAATTCGATTCCATCTTCAATTTTTTCAACCAGGATTATTTTACCATTAGCTATCAATGATTTTGTAATAATCTCTTTTCTGGGTAGCGTAGGTACCAAATCATTTATAAGCTTTTGAACGTTTCTGGCTGAATGTTCCTGGTTAGTAATTAAAATGGCAGTAGCATCTTCGTCGTGTTCAGCTTGTGTAAGCAAATCCCTGGCCAAATACTCATCAGGAATACTTGGATCATCATGCAAAATGACTATCTCGCTAGGACCGGCGATGGAATCTATGCCAACCTTTCCAAAAACCTGCCTTTTTGCTTCAGCGACAAAACGATTCCCCGGCCCGGTGATTTTGCAAACCGCCCGTATGGATTCTGTTCCGAAAGCCAATGCAGCGATAGCCTGTGCGCCTCCCACTGCAATTACTTCTCTGATATTCAACATGGAGCAGATAGCCAATACAAGTTCATGAGGCAGCCCGTTTTCGCATGGTGGCGAAGCAATAATAATAGAAGGAACACCTGCCAAAACTGCGGGAATTGTATTCATGATCATGGTTGAGGGATAAAAAGCCTTTCCACCCGGGACATAAATGCCGACCCTGTCCAAGGGAGTTACCTTTTCTCCCAATTTGGTGCCATCCTCATAATGTAATTGCCAGCTTTTCTGTGTCTGCTGGTTATGGAATACTTTGATATTATCTATTGCGCCTTCAAAAATCTTGCGAACTGACGAACTGATTTTTTTTTCTGCTTCTCTTAAACGGTCAATTGGCACCAAAATAGCGGGAATATCAACCTTATCGAACTTTTTACTATAGTCATACAGTGATTTGTCACCGTTTTTTTGAACGGTTAACAAAATCTCAGAAACACTTTTCTGCAATTGAGTGTCTTTTTCAAGCGAATCTTTTTTTAAGAATCGGTATTCCGATAGATTTTCGACTTTAATCAGGGTCATTCCTTTCCATTTTTAATAGTTGTCCAAAAAAGTTTTTTCCAAATAAAGATACATGTGACAACAGTTCATGTCCTCCCATTTTGAAAAAACTTTTCTTGGGTGCCATTGTATCGTAACTTGTCAAGTTTTATTATTGCTCCGATAAAATTATCAGCGTCTCAGGTTTATTGCAATGAGCCGAATTCACTATTTTCCCTGAGTTTTGTAAATTTGGGATGGTATAAACGGTAATGACGATCTGTAAAATCAGATCGCATTAAGGGTATCAAACTTCTATTCTATTGATAATTAGTATTATAATTGGTTTTTTCCACCGGCTTGTTATGAGAACCTGGGAGATTTAAAATCAACTGAAAAGAATTGATATAAAGCTCAATGGCTTCTCTTTAAAAAAACCACGTTTTATCATGCAAAATATCTTATGCAGATTTTGACAAATTGTTGTTTTACAGTTATAGATCATGTTATTAATAGACAATAAGCGTCGTTAGATTTTAGCGGAATCGTTCCAATTAAAATCATAAACTTCACCAATAATAGTAAGCACATTAAAAAAAGTTAAATCATGGTTTCCATGCGAATGGGGTTAGAAATGAGAATGAGCCAACAGCTCATAATGACCCCACAACTACAACAGGCAATTAAACTTTTACAGCTATCTCGGATCGAACTGGAGGAGTTGATTGATCAAAGTCTTATCGAAAACCCAACGTTAGAAATGTCTACCGAAGACGAGGAAGACAGTCCCGATAAAAAACAGGATGAGGGAGATGAGGCAACAAATCTGGTTGACGAACAAGTACAGCTCTCCTATGACGATGAATGGCAAAACTACATTGAATCCGGCGCGGGAGTAATGCAGGATGTTAAAAACCGTCCAATTGAGAGTGAGGATTCTTCCAATCCTCTTGAGGCAACCATTTCAATGGAAAGATCTCTCATGGATCACCTATTTTGGCAACTGGATATGTCAAACATGAGTGAAAATGAAGTTGATATTGCCGAAAATATTATTGGCAATATCGATGAAGAGGGATATCTTTCCATCTCCCTGCGTGAATTGCTTGCAACCACCCCTCAATTGCTGAATCTGGTAAAAAAGCTTCTGCTCAAGAATGAAATCGAATCCCTGATTGATAATGAAGCTATTCCACTGTTTGATCTTTATCATGAGTCCCGCGGACTGGTGGAAAAGAGAAAAAAAGGGAGAAAGAAGGAAGCGCCCAATCTTGAAGATGAGGAAATCGAAGATGAAGTTGATCTTTCACAGGTGAGTAATGAGCAGTGTGGTGTTTTGGAATTGGTGTTGAGAAAAATCCAGAAGTTTGATCCACCCGGTGTAGCAACCAGAACACTTCAGGAGTGCTTGGGTAACCAGCTAAAGATTCTGAAATTGGAAGACTCCCTGGCAATGAAAATTATTAAAGAGAACATGGCGTTGCTGGAACAAAAAGATTTGAAAAAAATTGCACGCCTCCAAAAATCAGATATTCAGGAAGTTGTCAAAGCATACCAGATCATCACCGAACTTGAACCTAAACCTGGACGTCCCTTTGGTGGTGAAGTTACCCAATATGTTATTCCCGATGTATTTATTTATAAACGCGGCACTGAATATGTTGTCAGTATGAATCAGGACAGCATGCCGAAATTGAGAATAAACCCTTACTATCAGAGTTTTTTAAAAAATAACAAAGATGAACCAAGTCAGGCCAAAGATCCTGAAACCGGTGAACAGGATATGACGTACCAGTATATCCTCGAAAAAGTTAAAGCCGGAGATTGGTTGATGAAAAGCATTGAACAACGACAAAAAACTATATATCGGGTGACTAAAAGTATATTAAAATTTCAACATGAGTTCTTCGAAAAGGGGATCGATTATCTTAAACCCCTGGTACTCAAAGATGTTGCTGAGGATATTGAGGTGCATGAATCCACGGTAAGCCGCATCACAACCAATAAGTATGTTTATACACCACAAGGGATCTTTGAGCTGAAATATTTTTTCACCAGCGGAATTGACCAGGGAGACGGTGATGTCATCTCTTCCAAGAAGATAAAAGACTATATTCTTAAATTGATTGACTCGGAAGAAAAGAAAAAACCTTATACCGATCTTCAGATAAAAAATGAGTTGTTGGAGAATGCTGGAATCAAAGTAGCACGCAGAACCGTTGCTAAATACAGAGAGGCAATGAATATTTTGCCTTCCAATAAAAGGAAAAGACTGTATTAAAAAGAATCCGGAATTATTCCATGAACCAAGGACAGTAAATCTACATGGATTTCAAAAATTTTGCTTTCGAAAAAGAGAGTATTTTGTATACAATTTAAGATATAACTCATTAATATTTCAACGCGAGACAGTCTTATGAACAAGAATTTTGAGAGAATCATCGATTATTCAACACAATTGGGTTTGGATATCATCCACCGGGATGATAGCGAGGAATTGGTAGTTGTCTCCAATGAGGATAAAGGAATCTATAATTTGATAATCGATTGTGAAGAACCAATTCTTGTGTTTGAACAATTGATTTATTCCATAAATAAACCGTCTGAAAAACTATTTCTTCGACTTTTGCAGATGAACCGCAACTTGATTCATGGGGCTTTTGTCATTGATGAAGATGGAAAACAGCTTATATTCAGGGACTCTCTTCAGATCGAGAACCTGGATTTTAATGAATTTGAGGGTACTATTAACGCTTTGAGTCTGGGGTTGGCTGAGTATTCTAATGAATTACTGGCTTTGAATAAATAAACTTAAGTGATAAGGAGTCAAAATGGCTGGTTTTTTTAAACGTATATTTAGTCTGAGTAGTGCTGAAGCGCATAATATTATTGATAAGCTCGAAGATCCTGTGAAAATGACAGAGCAGGGAATAAGGGAATTGAAAAAGGACCTTGAAGATGCCATGCAGAATTTTGCCGAAGTTAAGGCGATTGCCATTCGTTCTGAGAGGGATATGGAAAAATCCAGAACCGGTGCAACAGACTGGGAACGAAAGGCAATGGCTTTGCTTCAACAAGGTCAATCCGGAAAATTGGACGCAGACAAAGCTGATCGTCTGGCAACCGAAGCATTAGGCAGAAAAGAGGAATGCAGCACGCAATATAATATCGCTAAAAAAGCAAGCGATTCTCAAAATCAAACTGTACAAGCCCTACAGAAAAATATTGATACGCTAAAATCAAAGATTCAACAATATGAGAACGAGTTAGTGACTCTTAAAGCAAGAGCTAAAACCGCTTCAGCTACAAAAAAGATCAATAAGCAATTGTCATCTGTTGACTCGAGTGGCACCGTTGCGATGTTGGAAAGAATGAAAGTAAAAGTTGAAGAAGAGGAAACACTTGCTCTTGCATATAGCGATATTGCAGCACAGCCAAAATCACTCGACGATGAGATAGAAAAAGCTTTATTGACCGATGAATCAAAAAGCAGTTCTACTTCCGAAGAGCTTGAAGCACTGAAAGCAAAAATGGGAATCCAGTAGCAGAATATTCTCTTTTTATTTTTAATGTTGAGTTTTTCATATATACTGGTTATATAATTCAGTATATAACATTTAAATTATTTGATATTGTTTCTTTTTTTTGATAATCTCAAAGGAAACAGATTTCGAATTATTTCAAAACGGAGGATAAAGAAAACAATGAAGATGAAAAAATCGCAGCTAATTGAAAAACTCGTGCTTGAAATGGATGACTTCGTTGATGAAACCAGTGCCAAGCAAAAAACAGAAATTGCCAGAGAAACAGTAAATCTGTTTTTCAACTCAATAAAAGATGCATTAAAAGATGGAGATCGAGTTGAGATAAGAGGGTTTGGTTCATTCAGTACCAAACAATACGAAGAGTATGTTGGTAGAAACCCTAAAACCGGAGAGAAAGTCAAAGTTAGACCTAAAAGACTGCCAGTTTTTAGACCCGGTAGAGAACTGCGTGATATGGTGAATACTATCTGATAAATTCATAACAATGTGGGAGTGGAGATTGGCTCCCCCTTTTATCAGTAGATTTCACCCTCGTTTTCATGAGCTGGTCTGGTTTTCCAGCGTCGATTAAACCAGAAATATTGATCCGGGTTTGAGCGGATTTTGTCCTCTAATTCACTAGAGATGAGTTGAGCAACATGTTTCTGGTCGATCTCAGTGTCGCCTGACACTTGGTAGTAAAGCCGTTTGATAAACCCCTTGTATTTAAAAGGGGCTACCCGAACACTCCAAATAAAAACCAGTGGTGCTTTTCGATTTATCGTATAAGAAGCCAATCCTTGCCCGACGACTGCCTTTTTACTAAAAAAGTCCACAAAAAGATTGTTATGGGGAACGTTTAAATCTCCAGCCATTCCCAAAGGTTTATTTTTTTTCAAAGCTTTAATCATTTCAAAAGGTGCTGTTTTTGCTTTCGAAATGGTGACAGTCCCAAACCTGCCCCTTATTTTATTCATTACATCATCCACTCGCTTGTTCTTCTGCATCCCCGTGAATATGTATAAAGGTTCACAAAAATAAGAGATGGCGGCAGTTGCTAACTCCCAATGTCCAAAATGGTTTCCGGCAACCACGACTCCTTTTCCCTCCTTTAAAGCATCTTTTAAGACATCTTGACCGGAAATTGTGATATATTGATCCAATTTATCGGTTTTAATATGATTCATGCACAAAAACTCAAATAATACATTTGCTGCATTGAGGTATACGTTTTTTCGTAATTCAGTTAACTGCTGAAAGCTTAATTGATCTCCAAATGCGATGTTAAGGTTAATATCCACCACCTTTTTTCGAACGCCCAGGTAGTAAAGAAAATAGCCAAACAGGGTGCTGAATTTATTTATAAAATACTCTGGAATTATCCGAACAAATAACAAAAAAGATTTTAAGAGCAAATACTCAATGTAGTACTGTAAATATTTCAAAGCGATTCTTAAAAAGATAGGATCAATAAGGGATAGGTCTGACAACCTAATGTAAAATGTTTTAAAGATTTATAAGCCAGCCCTAATCATTGCCTGCATGGTTATAATCCCAACCGGTTTCTGATTTTCAATCACAGGTAGTAAAAGCAGGGGTTTGGGATTGTTTTTTATTTTATTAAAAGCTTCAATGGCGTATACGCCGGCAGGAATGGTTACGGGATTAATTGTCATAATATCTTTTGCCGACAACGATTTAACACAATCAGCAGCCTGGAAAGCCTTTCTTAAATCGTAACCTGTTATCAATCCCTTGAAATAACCTTGGTCATCCACTACTGAAGCTGAATTTACCCTACCTTTAGTAATGACTGACAGCAATTTATCAAAGGAATCGTCAAGGTGAACCACCGGATTTTCTTCATTTTTATTCATTAAGTCATCAACCTTATAAAGCAGTCTTTTTCCAAGCCTCCCTCCCGGATGAAACAAGGCAAAATCAAGTCGAGAGAAATTCTTATGCCTCATCAGTGCAACTGCCAGTGCATCACCCACAACCAAAGCAGCGGTAGTGGAGCAGGTTGGAGCCAAGTTTAAAGCGCAGGCTTCCTGTTCAATGGGCGTGTAGAGAACAACAGACGAGTGTTTGGCTAAAGTTGATTCTTTATTTGCTGTGATTGCGATAATATTACAGTTCATTTTTTTTAAGGCAGGAAGAATGCCTATAATTTCATCGCTTTCACCGGATTTTCCAAGCATTATAAGTGTATCTCCGGGTTCAACCATGCCCAGATCACCATGAAGAGCCTCTGAGGGATGCAAAAAGACAGCGGTGGTACCAGTTGAGGAAAAAGTTGAAGCTATTTTTCTGGCTATTAATCCGGATTTTCCCATTCCACATACAATGATCTTACGAGGAGAGTTAAGAATCAGATCAACCGCTTTTTCGAAAGAGTCGTCAATCACATTGTAAAGATCTTGAAGAGCTTTAATTTCAAGTGAGATAACTTCTTTGACTATTGAAAGAGAGTTCATAATCGCTGTTATAATTTAAATTTTTCTGCATCCTTGGCAAACTGCTCAATTCCAATATCGGTTAACGGATGTTTTTCAAGCTGGGAAAGTACTTTCGAAGGAACTGTAAGAATATCCACTCCCATTGTAGAAAGCTCAACAACATGGATAGGAGTTCGTATTGATGCAGCAACAATGCGTGTATCCAAATCGGGGTTGTTGACAAAAATGCTTCTGATTACGCCCAGTAGTTCCAATCCATCGTTGGAGATGTCATCAAGTCTTCCCAGGAAGGGGCAAACGTAGGTAGCGCCAGCCTTAGCAGCTAAAATTGCCTGGCCTGCGGAAAAAATCAATGTTACGTTAGTATCAATTCCTTCTGCTTTTAATATCCGAACCGCTTTTAATCCCTCCTTAATCATCGGAATTTTAATGACAATGTTATCAGAAATTTTGGCAAGTTCTTTGCCCTCTTTTACAATGCCTTCAAAATCCAATGATAGCACCTCAGCATGAACAGGCCCGGAAATCTCCTTACAGATATCTTTTAATATCTCAGTAACTCTTCCGTTTTCTTTCGCTAACAGGCTTGGATTTGTTGTGACGCCGTCAGCCAATCCAAGTTCCTTGGCTTTTTTGATTTCTTCAATATTTGCTGAATCGACATAAATATCCATTGTTAACTCCTAAAGATTTTTAACTAATTATCTGAAACCAATCCCTGGTACATTTTCCAATTGTATCCGAACACCAGGTAGGCAAAAATAAATAAAAAAACAGTCCAAAACAGTAGCTGGGAATTACCGGGCATCAACCCGAAGATTACAGCAATAATAATAAGAGTGAGAAGAGCAACCTTAACAATCTTTGGTATTGCCGGAAGAATAACTCGACCAAAATGTATGTATTTAATTTTTGATATCATCAAAATAGATACAACAATAACAAATAATACCTTAATGAAAGGATCGATATTCAATAGTACTACTGATCCGCTAGCCAGGGCTGCGGCAGGAGATGGTAGTCCGGAAAAAATCTCTACACCACCTTCCACGCCGGATTTTCTTTTATTCTGCATAAATCTGTAGAGGCGGAAGATCGTACAAATCAGATGCAAACACGCAAGAATCACTCCAAGTGTATTCATTCCAAAAGCAGCCCATATTAATAAAGCTATCGTACCTCCAAAATTTGTTCCATCGGCTAGATCATCAAAAAGCTCTCCTTTAGGAGTGCTTCCCCATTTTTCGGCAGCTCTTCCATCAAACATGTCCAAGAATTGCCCTAGAAAAACCATCGAAAAGGCGATCTCAAGGTATCTGATATTCAGAAGTCTTTGTAACCAGGCATAATTGTCCAAAAACCCCAGGTTGGGTTCAGTCAAACTGAACATTAGAATAAGAGAGATCCCGCAAAGTCCGCAAATCAGATTTAATAGACTCAGGATGTTGGCATACCAATAATTGGGGATAATCTTAAAAAACATGCTGCAAAATGACAGGAAGACGGCTCCGTTTAATGTCGCGGAGTAAATATACCAGGGGTTGCTGGGGTAATATATCTGCTGGAGAGTTAAAAAAATGAGCGTTATGGCTGCCAGAAAGGTTTTTGATTTTCCAAAGAGATTAGCAGCTTTGTTTTGGATAAAATACCTTGAAACTGTCCCGACAATGTCGAATAAAAGGAAAACGATGACTGCAGTGAAGGATATGATATCCAGATAAGCAAAATAAAAAAGAGGCGGAAAGATTAATAACTTATCAGATAAAGGGTCAATACTTTCGCCCTCTTTAGAGCCCAATTCAAAATGTCGGGCAATGGTACCGTCAGTGATGTCGGAAATCATCCAAAATGCGAAAAACAGTATTCCTGCATGGTGCCATAATGATTCGGGTTCTCCCGGATTCAAAACAGATCCGGTATGGTAAAGCATAACTGATACTATTCCCATGGGGAAACGACATCGGCTTATAAAATTGGGGTGAAGCCAGAACTTGGATTGCACCCACTCTTTTGAACCGGGCTTTTTGATTAATCGAAAGAGCAGAAAACGCTCCATGGCGAACATCAGTATAATCGGAATGATTGATTTGTAGACGACCGGCGGAATTGCTTCGAAAAACTGCATAAGATTTCCCGTAAAGAAGATCAAGTTAATTAATCTATTAAGGCTATTTTATCTAGCAACAAAATTTGAATTTGTGAAGACATCTCAGTTCATACTTCACAAAGGACATCAGCTATGGCAATTGTTATATAACGAAACGTAATTATGTGAGTTTTTTATTACGTTATTAGACTTATCATGTTGTTGCTTGATTCAAGTCAAATTCATAACAAATAAAAGTAAATAATAGTATAACTCACAGATTGGTCGATTATCAATTTTGTTTATTAAAATAATAGGTTATATTGATGAAACTCAAAATTTTTAGTTTTTCAACTTTCAGTTTGATTCTTGGAGTATTCTTTCTCTCTGTTTCCTCGTGCAGCTCGACAATAGAATTTCAGACAATGGAGGAAAAATATGATGCAGGAATACAGTATATGGACAAAGGTAATTTTTCAATGGCTACACCGCTCTTCCAGAGTATTATCGATCAGAATCCTGGGACAAGATATGCCGCATATTCTTATTTAAAGCTTGGTGACGCGCATATCCTGGCAGATGATGGAAAGTTTGATGAGGCTGAAGCCAACTATAGGATTTTTTTGAATTATAGTTCGTACAGCCATTTGGTTCCATATGTTTTAAGTCGTTTGATAGAATTGAATTATAAAAGAAATGTAAGTTTTCTGTTTGGGAAAGAGTGGGCGTATTCTCGAGATCCGGAGCACTTTAAAAAGATTATTAACGAATACCAACGATTCTTCTTCCTTTATCCTCAAAGCCTATATTTAAAGGATGCCGAGGTTTATTTGAATGAATCTTATGAAGCACTGGCTGAACATGAGTTGATTATTGGTGACTGGTATTTTGATCACTCATTGTATTCACAAGCAATATATCGTTTTGAATATATCATGCAACAATATCCTAATTTTAACGGATGGAAGAAAGTTGTGGAACGATTAATCGAAGCTTATCGGTTTAATCAACAGCAATCGCTCGCGGAAGAATTACAGAGAGTGTACGAGATCAGGTTAGCAGAGTTGGAGGCAATGAACTCATAAGTGTGATAAATCAAAATTAATCAGAGACAATAAATTTTAATCCACTATACTGTCCATGAACATAAAATATATAATCTTTATAATCTTCTGTTTGATTGGAACAATGGGTTGCTCTCTTTCCGATTCGCAGAAGTCCAAACAAACGGCAGAAGCGCCTACAGAATCAAAACAATCAAAGATTTCACCTTATGAGGAACTATCCTTAAGATATAAACAAGTTTGGAAACAAAACCAGGAACTACGTAAGATGGTGCTTCAAATGGGAGAAGAGAATGAGAAGCATCGAGCTGAATTTGATCAAAAAATAGCTAATCTGATCACCACCATTCAACTCTTGGAGTTAAATCTTAAGCAACAAAACAGTCGAATTCAGGCAAATTCAAAACAGGTGGAAACGTTGTCGCAAAAATCACCTGCTTCTCAAGTAACGGTTAAGCAAAACGATGATTCTTTGACAATGAAAGATTTAGAAGAATCGGACGGATTATCGGCTGAATTCAAAACGCCTGACACCTCGAAAGCTGTTAAAACAATACCGCTTCTTCCTAAGATATCCCCTGGAAGCCTTTCAACCGTGAGCTCTGAAGACGTTACTCCGGAAAAAGACAAAAAGACAGAAGATTCAATCCAAGAATCATCCGTATTTTTATCAGATTCACCTGGTGAAACATGGAACGATCCGGATACTAACCAACCGACCTCGCCCATTATGTTGAAAGTTATTCCTGGAGCGAAGAAAAAGTACCAGGAAGCGTTTAAAGCATACTCAAACAGGGAGTTTAACGCAGCTATAACGCTTTTTTCAGATTTTCTTAAACAGTACCCGAATGATATGGATGCTGATAATTCCCAATATTGGCTCGGACAGTCTCACTATCAACTGGAAAACTTTGCTCAGGCAGAACAGGCCTTTCGTAATGTGTTAAAACACTATGAACACAAAGATACAAAACTGGGTTACAAAACTCCCGATGCCATGTTAATGCTCGGTCGCATATATGTTCACAGAAGCATGCCCATAAAAGGAAAATTCTACTTTGAGAAAATTATTGAACGATTTCCGGAATCTCGTTCAGCCGCAAAAGCAAAAAGAGAAGTCCAATCCTTAAGTGTTTTTTAAAAATGCAACTTTCAGATTCCACAATCGGGTTATTGGCCTTATGGTTGATTCCAGGACTTGGCCCGAGGAGAATTCAAAAACTATACGATTGTTTTTCGCGCGTGGAAAGCATATTTAACGCTTCAATCAGTCGGCTGTCAGAAGCAGCAGGGGTGGATAACAAAATAGCCAGCCTTATTCCCCAAGCGTTGGATTCAGACAGTCTTAAAAAAGAACTGACCTTGATAGGAGAACATCAAGTCGAAGTTTTAGATTTCACTCAAAGTCATTACCCAAAACTGTTAAAAGAGATCTATAACGCCCCGCCTGTTTTGTATAAAAAGGGAAATGCGGACCTCAACTACGGATTTCCAATTGCATTTGTAGGATCAAGAAAAGCATCGTTTGCAGGGAAGAACATTTGCCAGAAGCTTATTAAGGAAATTTCAGTGTTAAAGCCTGAAACGATTATTGTCAGCGGATTGGCATTGGGAATTGACAGTGTGGCTCATAATACGGCGATGGATTGTGGATTAAAGACTATTGGTGTTTTAGCTAATGGTTTGTCTTCCATCTACCCGGTTCGAAATAAGAGTATTGCTGACAGACTTTGTGAAAATGGAGCACTCATAACTGAGTTCCCGATGACCACACAACCCACGGCAACAAACTTTCCACTAAGAAACCGTATCATCAGTGGGCTTTCCCGTGGAGTTGTTGTGGTTGAAGCAGGAGAAAGAAGCGGAGCGACAATCACTGCAGGTTATGCTCTAGAACAAAACCGGGAACTATTTGCTTTACCAGGCCCGGCTGATTCAAGATTTTATGTGGGAACGAACCGCCTGATTCAAAAGGGACAGGCCAAATTAGTGATGGTAGCCCGTGATATCTTGGAGGAATTTGGACCGGTCAATCTTCAACTATCGGGCGAGGATCTTATAAAAAACCACACAGATACCACAAAAGTATTAAGTGAGGACGAATTGAAAGTTTTAAGTATTCTTGATCAGGGAAGAGTTCAAAAAGATGTCATTGTGAATATGTCTGGTATTCCGATCCAAAATCTATTACCAGTTTTGACCAATCTGGAATTAAAAGGGTTGATTGTATGCAAGCCCGGGACTATTTATGAGAAAAAGTAATTGTTATCCTCAACAGCCATTTAGCCTTCCGTATTTACTACAGTTAATCCTATTCTGATTTTTTTACATAACGTGAGTATTTGATATGTCCCCCAATATAAGACTATCAACAGCATTGCTGGCTGCAGTTTTCCTGTTGTTTCCCTTGAAACAATCGGAAGCCGTATCAAATTTTCATTTTTCAACTATGGTGAATTATGAATTGACAGAAGAATACTGGCCTGGATGGGACTTGACCCTTCTTTACAATAACCAGTGGGGGGTCCGATATACAAATATAAGCGATGTTTTGTTCTTGGAATCAAAAAAGGAGACAAATGATTCGTTAGATAACATAGAGTTAGCAGGAGAGTTACGGCTACCGATGATATTGAGAACAATGGATTATAACACCTTCGAAGGAGGCAATAAGACAGTGTTCGATTTCATTACCGCCTATATGGCATTTGGGTATAATAGCTACGATATTGATGAAACACACAAAGTGTATTCTGCCTTAGCCGGGAATCTGGTCAAAGATACAATCAAGGATTCCCTAAATACAGAAGTAATGGCAACAGCAATTGGAATCTATGGTGGTGAAAGATTCCTGGTTATTGATACAAGGATTCTGTATTATAGGGGGGAAACAAAAAAATCCAATGTTTCTGGGGATAAGTACACGTTTAATGATTGGATGCTGGTGATTGCAATTGGAATTGGGTTTTAAGAAGTATTTTATTGAACCTCTAAAA
The DNA here is from genome assembly GCA_018829445.1 of bacterium. Classification (GTDB taxonomy): domain Bacteria; phylum SAR324; class SAR324; order XYD2-FULL-50-16; family XYD2-FULL-50-16; genus JAHJTV01. Next base: position 98,263 of record JAHJTV010000038.1, on the reverse strand, counting down.
AAAGGAGTAACGACCCAAATTTTGCATAACTGACAATGGACAGATATTAATTGATAAATAGGGAAAGAATTTACATATTATTTAAAAACAACTGAATCAAAAAAAATGATTAATTCAATTAAACACTGGGTAAATCGACTAAAATCCAGCAGTGTTGCGCAAACAGTAATTGGATTTGTTAGCTTCCTCATTATCGCCTCAGTAATGATGCTGTTTCTGGAATCTTCAGGCGATAGCTCCGGTATCAAGGATCTTTTTAATTCCCTTTGGTTTTCAATCGTTACAATTACAACTGTTGGTTATGGAGACATTTCTCCCACAACCTCTTTTGGTAAAATTGCAGCTGTTGTGATTATGTTTATTGGAATCATCTATATTGGGGTTCTAACTGCTAATATTACCAGCTGGTTGGTTGAAAGAAACAGACGACGGGTACTTGGGCTTGTTCCCATACGAAAGATGGAGAATCATTTTCTTGTACTTGGTTGGCGCCAGGGAATGGATATACTATTAAAGAACATTTTGGCGTTACATAACATTGAATCCAATAGTATTGTCCTTATCAATACGGCTGATGCAAAAGAAGTAAGTGACCTGAGACAGGATCCTCTGTTGAAAAATATCAATTATTTTAGCGGCGATTTTACTTCAAAAGCTGTAATGCAGAACGTATGCGGCAATACTGCAAGCAGGGTTTTAATCATTTCAGAAGAATTGCCCAATAAAACGACCGATGAAATTGATTTCAGGACAGTGTTGGCAACAATTGCCATAAAGCACATAAATCCACAAATATATGCAATTGTTGAGATAATACAACCTAAGTTTAGCTTATATTTACAGCATGTTGAAGTAGAGGAAATTATTTTAAACCGATTTTGCGCACGAGCACTTCTGAGCAATATTGCGTTAATGTCCGGGTTAAACAGTGTTTTTTCCAAGCTGTTTTCAATGAAGGAGGGAGTCCTAAAAATCCAAGCGGTTGAATCGAAATTTGTAGGTAAGACCTACCGTGAGTTAAAACAAAACGTCGAAAATTACTTGGTAATCGGATTGATTGAGAACACGGGAAATTTGCGAAAGAAAAAACAGGAGAAAATGGAACTCGTAGGACGGTCAGTATCCATAAAAATGGCAATACAGAGACTATCCGAGGTTAAAACAATGAAGAGTAATATCCCAATATTTCATCCTTCGCCATCTTATGTGATCAAAAAGAACAGCTCGCTTATTGTTTTAGATACCCATCCAGGTTTTTTGAATACTGAAGAGTTTTCAAAAGAGACCGTGGTTTTAGATGAAATAATCTCACAACCGGTTGAGGAATATTTGGCTGTGACCCTCAGGAAATCGATTGAAAAAACCAAAAACTGGGATACTCTATTAAAACTATTGGGTAATCTCAACATCGATCTTTATATATACGGTAACCGTGTCAATGGAGTCATTTATAACAATCAAAAGTATCCATTCGCTTCACTGAAGTTAACGAAAAAGGAAACAGATATCATTGAGGATTTGTTTTCGAAAAAGGGGATGACTAAGGATACGATCCGATTACGATTTCACGTTTCGCTGGAAAAATCCGCTGATTGGGATGAGTTTTTTGAAAGACTACGACGGGAAGGAATCGATTTTTACCAGTATCGTAAAAATATCACCGGCTTGGTGGTTGATGGTAAAAAATTCAGTTTTAAAATTTTGGATATCGATGATGATATTGCCAAGGAGATCAATAATTACAAGGGGGCAAAATCCAAGGCCCGATATCAGGGCAAAGCCAAGGATATCGAAATGGATTATCGGAATCTTGCTGATCTTAAGAATGACTTAAAAATAAAAAAAACCACCATTCGGCCTTCATTTGCAACAGATACGCGGATATTGATGATTTGCGGCTGGAAGCCTCAACTAATCGAGATGCTAAATTTTATTGTCAGTCAATACTCCAAGCACCAACCAGAGTGGAACAAAATCTCCATAGTGGCTAATATATCGGATGAGATCGCAGAGCGGTTGGAATCCAATTTCAATGGAAACGTTTCTTTGGAAATACACCAGGGAGAGATCGTCGATCGCGAGATGCTTAAAAAGGCGGGTATCACTAAAGCTGTAAAAGTTATGATTTTGGCTGAAACAGAATCGAGAAAATCGTTTGAAGAGATAGATTCGCAGACAGTATTGGCTGCAATGCTAGTTGGAGGGCTCAATAAAAAAGCTTACAGAGTAGCGGAAATACTGGATAATCGTTATAAGGAATCTTTGGTAAATGCAAATGTTGAAGAGATCTATCTTGAAGATGAATTTACCCGAATTATGCTTTCCTATGGCTCTCACGGAATGGGCATGAGCAGGGTTGTCAGCGGAATTGTCAATATTGACAAAACGGTTCTAAAGCTAAATCTCATTGATGAGCAGTACATAAATACATCTTTCAAACATCTTCTAAAAGACTTCAGTGCACCTGGTGAGTTAATAATTGGATTGCTGGAGGAAGCAGGGAATGTCTATGCCCGTAAATCCGAAAAGATTCAACAGGCTCAGATTCAATCCAATATCAAAGAACAGGTTGATGAATTGAGAAAGGTCAAAGAGCTGGTTCCAAATCATGTTGTTATAGCTCCACCTTTACACTACAAAATCACTCCAAATTCCAAACTTATCATTTTAAATACAACTGATACTGAAGGTTGGAATACACATCAAACACTTCTGGTTTGAAATTAATTATATACCTTCTTATTATGCTGATAGTTATAAAAAAGCAGAGTAGTTTTGACCGGACAAGTTTGTTTTATGCTGGGAAAGACTTCGCAGCCTAAAACAAATTTGCCCTGATATCTGAACACCTTCTATTGAAATATCTTCTTGATTAGAGTATTCAAAATAAGACAGGAATATTTTTTCAACGGTTCAGATTTCTCTTAATCATCATTCCTGCTTCATAATACTACTTGTAGCGCCACTATTTGTGGGAGATTGGCTGTATATGTCTCAATGGGAAACAAATAAGTACTTTTCTTTCAAATCTACAAGCGACGAGTGCATTCAGATTGCTACGGATCTTTTAAACAGCTACCCCTTGACCCGGGGATGCCTGGAGATATTGGGGCAGAAATTAAAGGATCAGCTTGAGTTTGGGTTTTATGAAAAGGGCGCCAATATCATTGTTCAAGGGGAATCCGGCAGAGACATTTACATGCTGTGCAGTGGCAAGATCGATGTGCTGGTAGCCAATCAGGTTGTAGTTCAAATGAAGGCTCTCACTTTGGTGGGAGATAAGGGTATTGTTTCAGCAAACGCCGAAAGAGCTGCAACAATCAGAATCTCCAGCGATGATCCATCATTGGTCATCAAAATCCCAATGGGAAGTTTCATTAGAAACTTTAAAGACACTTCTATAACCGACGAGAGTTTTGTTCAGGAAAAGAAGATATTCGAAAATGTTTTCCAAATTGTACAAGAGAGACTTTTCGAGTTCATTTACTTACAAAAAACACTTTGGGAACAGGCCAGTAACACTATTCATCTTCTTAATCAGCAGATTTATGCCAAACAACTGGATAATAAAATAGAGCCTAATTGGAATCACGAGGCATGGAGTATCGTCCAAAAATACCTGAAATCAAAATTAAATATTAACTGGCCACAGGGCAAGCCCATCAATTCGGAGAATCTAAACGGATATCTCAGAAAATACTTTGATCTCAAGTATAAAGATGCAAAGAGTCAAGATGCACTGATTGCTAAAAAACTTGAGTGGCGAAATACTCTGACAGAAATTTCGGTACGAGTGTTAAACAGTATCCCTGACAATAAAAAGGCTGTTCCGCCACTGGATTTGGATTTATTCAATCCTAATATCTATAGAATGCGATTGATTGGGTTGCAGAATCAGTTGGAAAAGCGCTATGAATCCAGAAAGATAAAAAAGGGAATCGACAAGAAGTTCAATTCTGCATCCTTTTTTGGAAAAGGTGAACGATCAAACGAGTTTAATCTCTCTTTGTATCTTGAATACTTTTATAAGATGTATCAGATTAATAATCCGAGGCGTCTGCTAGCGCAAGTTGGGCAGAAATGTGCTTTGATTGCAGCGGAGTGTGAGAATAATTTTAATTCCTCCGTTGTCAAAATGCAGAAATTTCTGGATGAGGTTAAATCAAGAAATATAAACTTGGAGGGTGCAAAGAAAAAGTCTGAAGTCGACTTTAATAAACTTAAATCCTGGATATCAACACTGATTAGAGGGATACACCATTTCAGAGACTCTTCACCCTCTATTGAAGGGCAGACTCTGGGCGTAATCAAGTTTTCCGAGAATTCATTTCCCAGTTTTACTAACATGATTAAGGCTCACCGTGTTCAGTTTACTCGGGACAAAATGAACCAGTCGTTTGCTAATCTGATCAAGGCCACACAGTTCCAGTCAGAATACCTTTCCAAACAGATGTTAACGAATGGTTTTCTTGTGTGTGGTATTGAAAGAGGAGACACTATACCTGAATCTGAGCTTCAAAAAGCTATTTGGTTTCCGTTAACGGACCATATAAAGCTCAATTATAAGGATCGAGAGCTTTTACATACTTGCGCTTGTGCTCCCATTGGGGGAGTACATTGGAATTCCAATCTTGAGGAAGGGAGCAAAGAGTGCGGGAATGATTTATTCCTCAGTACTACTGAAGATACAATAATCATGACTCTTCCCCTGAATCGTTTACCATGGGTGATTGCAACAAATCCTGATTCTGAAACATTCGTTGAAAAATACATGCCATTAATGCAATGGCTAATCGATAAAAGCATCGATTTTTTATTGCATTTGCAGTCCAAGAGAGATGCAGTAGTGAATGAATGGACAGAGATTAAGGATGGGATCGTTCGTTCCGAAAAGATAGCTATTTTTGAGAAAAAGTCTCTTCAGTTGCCCAAGTCGGATTATAGTCGGATTATAAGTTGGCTTAACAGCTCCTTGGGAATGAAACTCGAATCAGGAGAAATCCTGCCGTCAAATAAGCTTTCAAAAAGAATCTATAATTTTTTCCTTCATACAGCTACTGTAGATAATCCGGAATTAACGATCGAACAGCGTGGAAACCAGGCGTATACTAGATGGAGAAACCTGTTATTTGAATTAACGGATCAGATTCCCGCTTTGAATAAGGTAGTCAGCAAACTCCCTGAAACAGAACCCCAACCGATTCTGGATATCCTGGCCAAACAGCTTACCCCTTTTGTCGCCAAATACATCAAAGAAACTTGGGAAAAGCAAAACCCAATTACCAGCGGAAATCCAAACCTGAATCTCTTACCCATTATTCATCCTGATAAGCACGAAAGTCCGGAAGATTGTGTAAAACTATACAAGGAGATACAGGATGTATTTGCCAAAATTACCTTTCAACTGATATTGGAAATCAACAAACAAAAAAATACCCTTTCCGCTCTTCTTGAAAAGAGAAGTCAAATGGATATCAGCACAAGTATAAAGTCAGATCATGTTGATATGCGAAAGGAATCCGTTAAAAACTTGAAAAAACTGTTGAATGGAATCTCCAAATAGCTTCTCCCTATCCATAATTCAGATCCCAACAGACTGCTCCAGTCTATGGATGGATTATAGAATATACTCCTTCCCGACTATTAAAAACTCCGCAGTTAAAAAAAGAATTTTGAAGCAAGATACCAGTGGAATTAGTTGAATAACAGGTTCAGGTTAGTATCATGTGTCTGGTTTTGTTAGCATACAAAATACACCGCGACTATCCATTGATAATCGCATCCAATCGGGATGAATACTATGAAAGACGATCAATTCCTGCGGAATTCTGGCATGAATATCCCGATTTATTGGCAGGAAGAGATATTCGAGGTGAAGGTACCTGGTTAGGATTAACCAAAAACGGGAAAATTGGGTTATTGACCAACTACAGGGACCCCAAAATATATAAAGATTTTGCACCCTCCAGGGGCAAAATCATATTGAGTTATTTGACAGGCAACAATGACTTGAAGAGCTTTCTGGATGTTTTGGATCAATCACGGTCAGTATACAATCCCTTTAACCTGATAGCAGGTAGATTTGATTCTCTTTATTACTACTCAAATGTTAACGGAATTATTGAGGAACTAAAACCGGGAGTTCATGGACTGTGTAATCATTTCTTGAATACACCATGGCCGAAGGTGATAAAAACTAAACAGGGTTTAAAAAGAATCATTGAAGGAAATGAGGTCATCAAAATTGATAATCTACTTGAATTGATGGAGGATACGGCGCAAGCAAATGTCGACAATCTGCCGGATACCGGAATTGGGATGCATTTTGAGAAAATTCTGTCGTCTATATTCATAAAAACTGATGTATACGGTACAAAATCTACCACTGTCATATTTGTTCATCAAAACAAAGAAATAAACTTTTATGAAAAATCTTTTATAGATAGGCATGATCCTGGAACGATTTCTAACTTCAAATTTAAATTAAATATCAATAAAACCGTTACATAATCAGGTTGTCAACATATGGAGTTATCGAACAAGCCAAAAAGAACATTTCAAACCCATTATGAAACTGATGGTAAAAATAAAATATCCCTGGGACATCCGAAGTTTAAAGCGAGAGCCGATCGCTTGGATCTGATAACCAATAACATGATCGGAATGAAGGTTGCGATTGATAATAGGAATTTTGCCCTCTGTGATATTAGTGAAACCGGATTTTCATATGCAGAAAAAGTTCCTGTTAATAAGAACCTCAGTTTTAAACAAGTCAAACAGAAAGTGGATCAAGTCGCCAGTTCTAACTATGGCAAGACGCTAAGATATGTCTGCTTTTTTGAAGGGGAGCCTGAGAGAGGTGGAGTAACAACGACAGGTACCATTAAAAATCATCATATTTTTTTGATCTTATCCGCTGATGAAATAAGGCAAACCGTAACTTCCTATCTTCAAAGCAAATCTATCAGGAGAAGTCATGATCCCCAAGGATTTTTCTCTAAACTGGATCTCCTGCTCTCTGCTTCACAATCCACTAACAATTCACGACATAACATCACCACCTTAGGGGTGGTAATGAATACCACCTTTCAAAATCTGATTCTGGAAATTGGAGCTCCATCTGATATATTTGATAAGCTGTATCAAGGCTACATCAATAAGGCGGTCTATGTAAAATATGGTGTCGCTATAGCTAACAAAAAAGAAGCTTTAAATCTGGTACAATTTGCCATAATAAAGAATTCTGAAACTCTGAAAAGAGAACAGAAAAGAAAGGAAAACAAGTACGGTAAAAAACTGGCTCTAATTGAAAGGATTAATCAGAAACACAGCTATAAAGATTTTATTTTTACAACCTGGAAAAAATGTTTAGAGCATTTCCGTTTGGATTTGAACCTCGATTTACCTAAGATAGATAATGAAAAAGTGGCAATTAAACTAAAGGAGGAGATGATCCGCTATGATGGCCATCTGGAATTGTTAGCCGATCCGGATTTTATGGAGGGATCAAGTATTGGACTGGAAAACTTCCTCTGTAACGGTCTCTATTGGCATTTAATAGAAATGGATAAGAAGTATTTTGACAGGGACGTGATTAAAAAAGATATTCGAAAAGTAATATCATTGACTTATGAAGAATATCTGAAAATTGAAATGCTCATTGACTGATTTCTCGCTCAAACTCTTGATCTTGATAAAAGTATATTAATTTATTGATTGCACAATTCAACTTTCATTGCTAAACTCACTATTTAACATCAGTTAAGGTCCAAAAAAATCGAAATTCATCGATTTGAACGTGATGCGGAAAGAGACCGATCAGGTGAACAAAAGATAATTGGAAATTGAAATGGCGAATATATGCGAAGTGTGTGGTAAGGGTCCTTTAACCGGAAATAACGTAAGCCACGCTCATAATAAGACTAGAAAGAGATGGCTACCAAATCTTCAAAAAGTGCATGTTAAAAAGTCAAACGGTAACAAAATGACGATGAAGGTTTGTACCAGTTGTATTCGAGCTGGCAAAGCATCCATTGCCGTATAAAAACAGATAGGTAAAAAATGAAATTTACAAATAACAACGTGTTCGACGCTGCACGACATGAAATTGAAGCATCAAAGTGTCTGATTGAACGAAAGAAAAATATGCCACCTATCATCCTGGATATTAGATCTCAAGATGATTACAAAAACGATCATCTGATCGGTGCATATTCGTTCCCAGATGAACATTTGAAGAACAATCTGACCCAGATTCCACCTTACGCGCAGGTTATCCTTTACGCTGACGAAGATGATGCTAAAACCTCTGAATCAGTAAAGTTGATGGTCGAAAATAAGTTCACTGACGTCTCATATGTAAAGGGTGGGATTAAAAGCATTTTGAAGACTTTGAGAGAATCCAAGGATGAAATCATTTTAAGCGAACTTCCGGAAGATCAATGGGAAGGTAAAATTGAAGGCGTCTTAAATGATAAGATTAGACCTACCTTAGCAGCGGATGGTGGCGGGCTTCAAGTTGTAAAGATAGAGAAAGACAAGGTTCATATCCATTACGAAGGTGCTTGTAGAGGTTGTGCCAGCGCTGCTACTGGAACGTTGAATTTTATAAGAAATACGCTTTGTACTTCACTCAATCATGAGATTGATGTAGTAATGGCATAATTCTATTGCGGTTTTTGTTGGAAAAACCGCAAAACAACCTCAGTTTTCCTTCCAGGTAAAAGATTCAAAAAGATCCATGGAGATCAACCAACCAAGAATTTTCGTTGTCTCCGCACCAAGCGGGGCTGGGAAAACCACTCTCATAAAAAAAGCGCAGAAACTCGTTCAGAATATAACCTTTTCGGTTTCACACACTTCCAGAAAACCAAGATCAGGCGAAAAACACGGATTGGATTACTATTTTGTATCTGAGAGTGAGTTTCAGAGAAAAATCAAGGAAGGGGATTTCCTGGAATGGGCTGAAGTCTATGGCAATTACTATGGAACATCAAAGAGCCAGATTTCCGGTCTGCTTGAAAAGGGAAGAATAGTAATTCTGGATATTGATGTTCAGGGAGCAATGCAACTCCGGAATGTTAAGGAGATGAATATCAAGTTTGTCTTTATCGAGCCCCCATCAATTGAAGAATTGAATACACGACTTAATAATCGCGGGACTGAAACTGTGGAATCGATAAATAAGAGAATTCAGAACGCGAAACAAGAACTTATGTTTAAAGATCAATACGACTTTGTTATCATTAATGATGAATTGGATAGGGCAGTAAATGAATTTGTCTCAATCATTACAAGCCAATAAAGACGGTTAGGTGTTCATGGCCTAATGGTACTGTAACGAAAAAAGGATTCTTCCAAATGATTCGAATCGAAGAGATCATCTCAACGTTTAAGGAATACACCGAAAATAAAATTGACTGCAGTCCAATTCAAAAAGCTTACGTATTAGCTGCAAAAGCACAGCCTTATCTGAAAATCTTTCCAAGTAACTTTCTTCAAACAGCACTGAGCGTCGCCAAAGTCCTTGTCGATTTAAAGCTGGATATTCAATGTGTTGTCTCTGGTCTCCTAAATGGCGTATTAGCCGAAGGAAAGATCAGTATAGACGAGATAGAAGATCTAATGGGAAACGAGACGGCGAGTATTGTTGCTGGCATGCACAACATTCGCAGTGTATCAAAAATTGTTGAAGATAAGGAGAGAGTGGCAGAGAAAATGAGGCAGATGATTTTTGCTTCATCAAAGGATATCCGGATCATTTTTATAGCTCTGGCGGCAAGGCTTGTTAGAATGCGTTTTGGCAATCGCTTATATAACTTAAGAATGCCGACCCTTGCTCAAGAGACGTTGCAAATATATGCTCCCATTGCGGATCGACTGGGGCTTTCCCATATTAAAGTCGAGCTTGAGGACTTGTGTTTCTCATATCTTTATCCAAGGGAGTCAAAAGAGATTCAGCTATTCTGCCAAAACAATGAAAATACTCATTCGCAGACCTTAAGTTTATTGAACAATGAAATCAAACAACTTTTGGCTGACAATGGAGTAAGTGCCAGTATAAAAGGCAGGATCAAGCATCATTATTCCATTTTTTTAAAATCAAATAAAATTGGAATCGATTATGATCAACTCCATGATCTTCTTGGAGTAAGGATTATTGTGAGCAATATTGATGAATGCTATAAGGTTCTTGGTTTGATAAACAGCTATTATCAGCCGGTTACGGAAAGTTTTAAGGATTACATCTCATTTCCAAAACCAAACGGTTACCAGTCCCTGCATATTGATGTTTACACGAAAAGTGGTATCGGATTTGATATACAGATTCGAACGACTGAGATGGATGGTGTTGCCGAGCGCGGAGTAGCTGCTCACTGGGCATATAAAGCCGGGAATGACTCAGCCCCGATATCCAGTGAAAATACTTCCTGGCTTCAGGATTTATCAATCAGTCTGGATGTTGCCAGTGATGCCAGGGAGTCACTGGAAATTTTTACACGGGAACTGTTTTCTGATTTTGTGTATGTATTCACTCCAAAAGGAAAGATTATCAAACTGCAAAGCGGTGCCTGCGTCATTGATTTCGCTTATGCAATTCATACAGAGATCGGGCATAACTGCGTCGGAGCAAAGGTTAACGGTCGCAATGTAGCTATAAAGACAAAACTTAAACATGGGGACAAAATTGAGATTCTGACCTCATCCAAGCAAACCCCATCCCGGGATTGGTTGCACTATGCTGTGACATCCAGAGCATTGGGAAAAATCAGATCTTTTTTAAAGAAAGAAGAAAGAGAGCAAGCAGAAATCTTGGGAAAGGAGCTGTTTAGCGATAAAACGGCCAAAATGGGAAAACGCTTAAAAGATGTTCTCAAATCGGCAGAGTTAAAGTCTTTTCTGTCGGATGCAGGTTATGCTGATCTGAGTAGCTACTATATCCATCTTGGTTATGGAAAAGCGAATATAAATGAATTGGACAATGTTTTCCTACCCAGTTCTCAAAGAAAGCTCATTGCTTCTAAAAGTACGGTTAAGAGTTCTGCTTCCAATCTTAAATCGAAAAGAGCCGTCAAAATAGCTGGAATCGATAACATGATGGTTCGTTATGCCAACTGCTGCAATCCTGTAAAAGGTGATGATATTGTTGGATTGGTTACACAGGGGCAGGGTGTATCCATTCATCTGGCTGATTGCGAAAATATAACATCAAAAAGCTTTGATCCTGATCGTATTGTCCCCGTTGAATGGAGCAGATCTTCTTCAGAAAAGCTCCCGGTCAAGTTAAAATTGAGCTTTGATAATCTTATCAAGACAAATCTGCAGATCATGAAGGTTTTGGTTTCCGCCAAAGTTGTTCTTTTGGAAAACAATCTGAAACTGATTGATAAAAAAACCCAGCAAGACATAAAAATTTTGGTGAATGATGCGGAACAACTTGAAAGAATTATGGGAAAACTGAATTCAATCAAATCGGTTTCTGCCCAAAGGGCCCATGAATCGATCAACTGATCTAACTTAAATAGTTTAGCCAGTGCCAATTTAACCGGTTATTGTAGCAAGAATAGTGAATGCTCCGTCTGTTGTAAGCGTAATTTAGAATCTCGCCAACTTCCTCTTCACTCTTATTCATATGCCCATGGATACGTTCAGCTAAGCCCTGCAGAGCCTTTTCTGCAGACCAGACTGCATCATCTGTTTCCCATGATCCGTATTTTTCAATAATCTCATCTGTCATCATTTGATAGATAAAAAGAAATCGATCTAAATTTACGATTTGCCAGGTTTCTGCTTCAGTCGCCGTTCCGTTTGTCATCTTCTCTCGATACTGAGCCAGTTGCTTATGTGTCTCCGTATCCCATTCTTCTGCAATTGCATTCAGCATATCCTTGTTTACGGCAGCAGTTTGCACAATTGCCCTATTGGCGTGGTATTCCTGCCAATTATCCGTTAAGATCTCAAGATCATACTCCTCATTTTGATCTCTGACTGCAGTTCCGGGAAATGGAGCCAACAGGTGAAAACCAAAATACGCCCCTAAATCCGATATGGTTTTTCCAAATTCCTGAGTTTCCTGCAAGGACTCAGGAGTTTCTCCGGGGAGGCCGAGTATGAAAGATACATGCGGGAGAATGTCGGCTTTTTTACATAAACAGATTGCTCTTTTAACTTTTTCTAAGGTAATCCCTTTTTTTATAGTCTTCAAAATTTCTTTGTTGGCCGTTTCAACTCCAAAACTCACAGCCGTGCATCCTGCTTCTTTCATTTTTTTGAGGAGTTCTTCAGAAACCGTATCCACCCTGGCAAAAGATGACCAAGTAATATTGAGTTTTCTACGAATGATTTCGTTACAAATGGTCATACAATGACTCTTTTTGGCTGTAAACAGATCATCCGATATATTTATTTGTGGAAAATCCAGTTTGGAAAGCTGTTCAAGTTCATCAACAACATCCATAGGATTCCGGTACCGGACTTTTGCTCCCACCATTTTTCTGCCGATACAAAATATGCATTGAAAAGGGCAACCCCTGCTTGTAGTCATACTGATTGGAGTATGGAGTGCTCGATATCTACCCAGAGGTAAAAGGTGACGAGCCGGGAATGGCAATGTATTTACATCAAGTAACGGTCTTGCTTCATTGGTATGTATTCCTTCATTATCTCGATAGGTCACACCCAGTACCTGTTTCCAGTTTTTTGAACCTGCGTATTCTTTTGCTATTTCAACAATTGTCTCTTCTCCCTCACCCATGACAATCAGATCCAAAGACTCATATCTTTGCAAAGTGTCAACTGCACAAAATGAAACATGGGGACCTCCCATTACAGTGAATATCTGAGGATTGAGTGCTTTTACATCTTCCACGACTTGGATGGCATTATTAAAGGTCATGGTTACCGATGTTACGCCAACTATATCCGGTTTAAATTCCGCCAGTCTGTCTTCCATGTTTTTCTTACTATATGGGAAAACAGTAAAATCCAGTATTTTTACTTCTACTTCGGCTTTTTCCAGTACTGCTGCTAAAAAGGATATTCCTAGAGGTGGGGTAGGACCTTCTGCAATAGGGCAAAAAGGATTAACCAGCAAGAATTTCATATTTAATTACCAAAAGAAAATATTCGATGGGCAAGAAAAAAATAGGCTTGAATAGCGAAAAATGAGCAGTTGATCTTAAGGCAGGAACTCACACTTAAAAACAGACTCTTTCAATGGTCACCTTGTGTTCTTTCATTCTTACAATGATGGTCAAAAGGTGTCAATTTAGTTATGAAGAGTATTGGCTTTTATTGATGGATGTAAATAGCTGTGGATATTATTTTTGGGGGAATTGAATCGCAGAGAAATTCTTTCTCTCTTTTTGGGTTTCATTTTTGAATGACTCATAACTGTTCTTTATTTGGAGGGAGATCTGATTTGCAGTTTGACCAATGTCTGCAGCAAGTATTGGAGTTTTATTTAATTTTATTACGGCACGGTTTTTCAGATTATTTTCGATGGGAATAATTGTTTTGTTTTTAAAGGATTCAAATAATTGATTTGAAGATAGATTTATTGTGCCTAAAACTCCGGATATCTCATATTCGGATTCTTGCATGAGCAATCTGGTGAGATAATCTTTAATTTTTTGATCCAGTTGTTGAGGACTGCTGGCTGCAAGCAAACCTTGTGCCCCCCTCTTTTTTATAATTCTATCCAGTTGATAAGTCGAAAAACAAAACTCCCAACTGCTATGGAACGCCTTCTGGCTCATGGTTAGCTTGATCACAACACATGATTCCGATAGATCCATTACTCTTGCTTTTATTCTGTTAGAGACAAGTCTTTTAAGGTTATATTCGACTGGATAAATATTCTTCCAACTGTCCTGAAAGAGATCCAGGATCTTTTCTATGGAGGATTTTACCAGGCTGCTATTCGTGTTTTCCAACGAAAAACCATTACCTAAGGCGATTTTCCCTTTCTTGAAAAGTTCCTCTTTAGCCAGAATCAGGTTGATGAAGCAATTGTCTATTTTTAATATGGAATCCCTGGTAAATGGGAACAGATTAAACACAAATAGCGGTGCCGGTTTATTCAAGGTTTCAAAATAATTGCGAAACTTGATGCCGGTTTTTAATTCTACTGAAAAGTCAAAAGCAAGCTTGAATTCATCAAAAAAATAGGACTCCAGTTTTCCGATGAACTGTTGAAATACTACTTCAAGAGCAGAATAGTATCCATAGGTGACTTTTTCATTGTTTGTTATGTCGTAGGGCTTGATTTTTTGGTTAACGGTCATTTTAAAATATAAACTCGCTATTGATTGGAAGCAGAAAATTGGTTTGATTAATAATCGATGCCGATTATCCTTACGCCTAACTGATCTTCATTAATCTGAACGACCTCACCCCTGGCTATTTTCTTGTCACCCAGTATTATGTCAACCGGATCTCCGATTTTTTTATCTAATTCAATGACCGAACCATAGGATAATTCGGTGATCTCTTGCCCTTTAAGGCTTGCTTTTCCAATTTCGACAGTCAGTTGGTGTTGGAGGTTCAATAGTAGATCCTGACCTACCAGAACAGGTCTTTTCTGGTATTCCTTTTCGATTTTCGAGGGCGAAGGTTGAGATGTATATTTCTTTTCAAAATGATTAGTATCCTGCTGAATTTGAGAAACATCCATGGAGACCTCATCTTCCTGTATCTCTAGAATCTCCTCGTCATCATCTTCATCGACTGATGCCAATTCTAACATATCCTCCTCATCTTCTATTTCAGGCAAAGAAATTACATCCTCATCAAGATCTTCATCCATTGTTTCGAAAAGAATCTCTTTCTCATCGATATCTTCACCTCCAAAAACCTGTTCCTCCAAGTCAAAACCTTCATCGTCATCATCGACTCTGTCCAGTTCTATTATTTCGCTATCATCCACTTGATCTTCTGTTTCAGAAGTTCTTTTCATGAAGCTGGGTACATCTTCTGAATCATCTTCCATTATTACGGTTTCTGGGTCGATATCGTTTACTACCATAGACTCATCGAGAATCATTGATTCTTCGGGTCCATCAGTTATTTTTTCTTCCACTTCAACATCGTCTGCCAGGCTTGCCAGTTCACGTTCCAATTCGGCATCGGATTCAACGTCTTTAATCTCGACCATTTCCGGAGCTTTCACCCTTTCAGATTCATCAAGACCTAACTCATCTTCAAGTGACGATAAATCTAAGTGATCTTCCGTATCTGCGGAAACATCCGACACGCCATCATCTTCATCCAGGGAGAGATCCATGTCTTCTTCCACATCTTCCAAAGTCTCATCTGATTCATCCATATCCGATAAATCCAGATCCAGAGCGTCTCCAACCTCTTCATCCACATCGGACAGCTCACTCTCAAGTGATAACTCCTCAGAATCATCTGTCAAATCTAAATCCAATTCGTCATCCAGACTCTCGCCTTCATCTGCATCATCTAAATCAATCTCAGTAGCAAATTCTTCGTCACCCTCGGAAAGATCGAGTTCTGTTTCCTCATCAAGCCCGGATTCCTCATCTAAATCCAAGTCCATATCAAGATCGTTTTCCAAGTCATCAGACAATGAGAGGTCCATGTCATCGCCAAGGTCCATATCCTCTCCATTATCGGAACCTAAATCCAACTCATCGCCTGCCTCGGTATCATCGGGAAAATCCAACTCTAAATCATCGTCAATACTTAGTTCGTCCGACAATTCCATAGTGCTGTTTGACGAATCATCTTCATCATCCAGAGACAGGTCATCATCCAGATCGTCACTACTTTCAGAAGCCGTTTCAGCTGTTGCATCATCCAAGTCAAAATCCATGTCAATATCATCACCAAGGGACATATCCATGGCATCCGAACCGTTTATATCTCCATCTTCTATATTGAGATCGACATCATCATCCAGGGAAATGTCAGAATCATCAAGATCAAGATCCATATCCATCGAATCATCTTGTGTATCTATTTCTGATGAACCGTCAGTGGCATCTTCGTCTAAACTTTCATCCATCATATCTAAATCTAAATCCAGATCCATGTCACCTAGATCTTCATCAATACCTGAATCGCCGTTATCCTCCAAATCGAGACTGATCTCATCGTCAAGCGAGATATCGTCTTCATCTTCACCGGTTCCGGTATCGTCGAGTGAATTCAAGTCAAAATCGATATCATCGCCCATTTCCAAGTCGTCATCAATGCTTATGTCAGATGAATCGCTGTTGTCATCCAAATCCATGTCGGTGTCGGTATCATCCAGATCAAGACTGATGTCTCCATCTAAATCGAGGTCGTCTAAACCATCAAGATCAAAATCTTCTGCTGTTTCTTTTGCCATTTCTGGCTCCTGTTTACATCAATTGATTCGTTGTTTTGTGAAACGGATATGCTTTGAGTTTTTAGTTTGCTATGCTAATTACTTTAAAACGTATCACAAAAAAGGATTTATGACTGTATTTGATAACAAATCTTGAATCCTTGTTTTTTAGTAGTGATTTCTATTGCTTAGTCACTTTTTATGCGAGGTATATGCGAAAAATAGTCCAAATTGAAGATTTGATAAAAAAATATTTCCCAAATCTAAAACTAAGCCTTCAACAGATTAATCTTTTTGTTGACTATTTTGACCTTTTAACCAAGTGGAACAAAAAAATAAATCTCACTGCCATACAGGACCCAAGTGAGATGATTTCTAAACACCTTTTGGATACTTTAGCCGTTTTTAATCTGATTGATCGCTATAAAGACAATAGTATTTTTAATGGTAAAGTTATAGATTTCGGTTCTGGAGCAGGTATACCCGGGATACTCCTTGCTATCTCCTCTCCTTCTCTAAACCTGGTATCTATCGATAAATCCGGGAAAAAGATCGCTTTTCAGCAAGAGGTTATAAGACGGCTAAAGCTAAATAATGTAAAACCGCTTAATGAACGATTAGAAAAACTTATGGACCTTCCCGACTACAAAAATACATTTAGCCTGATTATAACAAGAGCATTTGATCAAATAAAGCAGATATTGTATTTAGGAGAACGGTTTTTGGATAAAAGCGGTAAATTAATCCTTTGGAAGGGGCAGAATTGGCTGCAGGAATATAAGCAGGTTGATGATAAGTATAAAAATACATTTGATCTGGTGGGAGATTATAGATACCACTTTGAAGAATATGATCGGGGTGGAACGCTTTTATTGTTTCGTAAAAAATAACAAGGAGAAATCATGTCAAAGATATCGTATGGTTTGGAAAACAAAGTCGCAATTATAACCGGTGGAAGCAGAGGCATTGGTCTGGAAATCGCCAGACATTTGTTAAATGAAAATGCAAAAGTTGTTATTTGCGCCAGAAAATCTGAAGGTCTGGAAGAGGCTGTGAAAGCGATTGGAAAGAACGATAGATTACATACTATTCAGGCTCACATTGCCAAGGATGATCAGGTTCAAAAGCTGTTTGATCAAACATTGGAAAGGTTCCAAGCCGTTGATATTCTGATAAATAACGTGGGGATGAATCTGATTACGCCATCAATTGCTGATACTGAGCCTCTGCTTTGGCAAAAGATCATAGATTCCAATCTGAATGGAACGTTTTTATGTTCCAGAAAAGCAGCTCAAACAATGCAACAAAACGGTTCGGGAAAAATTGTCAATATCACTTCCATTGCTGCTCGCAAAGCTTCACCTGGTATGGGAATATATGGCATTGCTAAAGCAGGCATTGAAATGATGACCAAAGTCTTGGCTTCAGAGCTTGCTCAGTTTAATATCCAGGTTAATGCAGTTGCCCCAGGAATGGTAAGAACTAATTTCAGTAAACCTTTCTGGTCCAATGAACAGATTTACCAGGAGATCTGCAAAGGAATTCCTGCAAAGCGGATTGCAGAACCGATTGATATTGTACATCCTGTCTTATTTTTTGCTTCTCAAGCCTCCAATTTTGTAACAGGGCAAACACTTTGTGTGGACGGCGGTCAAACTGCTATATAGTTTTCGAGCTGGAAATATTCTTTTTGGACAGAAAACTTGGTGTTTTGGCAGTTAATTAAGGCCAAAGCATCACTATAAAAATCAACTTTTGCCTGATCTATCTTAGCGAACACAGAGATCGATTAAGGCAATTCTCGCTTTTCGAGTCCAAGTCAATAGACATTTCTTGTTGGGACAAATGCTGTAACTTCGGTATTTTAAGCCAGTCTTGCAGGCCATAAAACAGAAGTGACGGAAATGAATGTCAGAGCATCCTTATAGTACCGGTAATTGTCTGAACTCAAACAATCTGATTATTGTGAATAACGGATATAAAGGATGTTGGAAACAGGAATCAAGACATCAAATTTTCCTTCGATTACGGCAATATAATCTATTCCGATCTCCGTCAAAATCGCTTCAATTTTAGCACCTTCTTTTAAAACTATTTGGAGTTTTTGGACTCCCAAATGCTGTTCCAGTTTTTCCAGTAATTGTTTGGCGTCCTCTTTTTTATAGGACACCTTTTGAATGATAGAAGACATAAGGTTTTTTTAAAAAGTTAATGAGTCAAATTGGAACACAGTAATAAGAAATCAAAAAAAAAATTCATCGAGATAATTAAAACAATCAGATATTTCTTTCGATTATCTTTTGGGATATCGATTCAATGTTAAGCCGTTTCCCCAAAGAACACTCACCAATTCGAATGTTAGGCTTTATATCACCATGAAAGTCAGAGCCTCCCGTAACCAGTATGTTTTTTTCTTTTGCTAGAGCAAGATAATCCAAAGTTTGTTGTTCACTGTGAAGAGGTGCAAAGACTTCAATGCCATCAAGACCATAACTGATCAATTTATCAAGGAAATCTTCGAACAGTTCTCCATGAAGATTTAAAGTTGCAGGATGAGCCAAAACAGTTAGACCTCCTGCTTTATGAATCATGGAAATAGCCTCAGTGGCAGAAAATACCTCCTTGCTTACAAAGGCTTTTTTATCTCTTCCCAAGTATATGTCAAATGCTTCGTCAATATCTTTTACTGCCTTTTTTTTAATCAGCAGGCGGGCAATATGAGGTCTTCCCTGACTTTTATTCTCAAGAGTATCATTCTCTAGCTCTTCGATAGTGAGTTCTATTCCCAATTCAACGAGTTTTTTTACAATGTTTGCATTCCTGTTTTTTCGAATATTTTGAAAATTTGAAAGATTCGTCAACAATTGCTGATTGTGAATGTCGATACCATACCCTAAAATGTGCAGAGTTCCACCTGAAAATTTTGCACTGATTTCGATTCCGGCAATGATTCTAATTTTGGAAAAGTGTTGATTGTCCTTTTTGTCAATTATCTCTTTGATTCCCTCAACCGAGTCGTGATCAGTTATCGCAATAGTACCTATATCGTTTTTAATAGCGTACTGTATTAACTCAATTGGAGACAATGTACCATCCGATTTTATCGTATGAGTGTGAAGGTCTATCCAATGATTAATCGGAAGAGATTTTATATCTGAGGATGAGTTCAAGGCTATTTTTTTGTTTTAATATCGAAATCGGACATTCGTCAGAAGGTGATAGTGGATTATCCAGTTTTATAGTTCAAATGTAAACAGATGTAAGGCAGAGAACCGGCTACTGTCAAGATTATATTGAGTGGTTTGAAAACCCATGTTTGATTATGCTCTTGGAAGTGATCTTCTACCAAATTTTTAATTTTTACGCAGAAAAAAGCCATTGATATCTTTACTAAAATAACACCACGGTATAGCATATTAAAAATTTACTAGTCAGACTTGGTCAGATTTATCATTTAAATTAAAATAATCTGTAATTATAATAGCGAATTGGATTCATGAAAGTTGAATATCTCAATCCTTTTATTTTTGCCACCAGGAAGGTGTTAAAAATGATGGCATATATGGATTCCAAACCAATGAAACCATATTTGAAGGAACAAAGTAACGTTTTAGGGCTAGGAGATATTTCCTCAGTGATATCTGTTAGTGGAGAGTGTAAAGGAAGTATCGGCATCACTTTTTCGACTCAATGTATACTGAAAGTTGCCTATCAAATGTTTAGCGAAGAGTATGGCGGTATTACAGATGAAATCGTTGATATGGTAGGGGAAATTGTCAATATGGTGAGTGGGGATGCAAGACAAGAACTTGTAAAACTTGGGTTTCATTTTTCTGCGGGTATTCCAGTTACAACTCATGGCAAAAACCATGAGTTGGTTCACTCAGTCAAAGACAGAGTTATCGTAATCCCCTTCCAAACAAATCATGGTGAGTTCGTAATTGAAACTTGCTTTGATTCCAAAAAATTCTTGGAATAACGTAAAACTCGCTGTTTTAGATATGATCAAATAACTGTTATAGGCAGACAACATCTTGGGCAGGCTCTGCGTTGTAAGATAAAAAAATTGATTTAGAATTATATATTATCTACTATATAGGTAAAACTTGGAGTTATCTATGCAATCAGACAAAAAAAGGAAAGAATCTTTTATGAGAAAAAGGGATGAAATGAGAGAGCGACATAAAATGGTGCAAGAAATGGATGATAATTCCGAATCTGAGAATAAAGAGATCTCAACAATTAGCCTGGAAAGCCTACAAGAACAGCTGCAGACACTAAAACACGAAATAAATATTGAGACTATTCAAGAGAAGTTAAAGGTTCACGAAAAATTTTTCAAGGCATTAGGTGAGGATCAAGACTTGTTGTTTGATATTATTAGACTCTACAAACAAAAAAGAGAACTTAAGCAGAAGAATAAAACCTGATAATCCCCGATTAGATTTCTGGCTCTACATATACCAATCTTTTATAAATCCGCTGAATTGATAAAACAGTCCTTTTTCGATAAAGGATTGTTTACCTCAAGTGGTACATCGTCTCTTCTTCCATCTAGAAAATTGGTTATTTTTGAAATTGAATAACCCTGCACACCCACCCACTAAAAATTGATATTTGATGTGATAGTATCAATAGTATTTAGAAAAATATTGTATTCAGTTCGATGGTCGGATAAAATACACTAAATATGACTATGTTTTAAAAACATTATCTTATTTAGTGATCAGCTTAGATACAGTGGCTTTTTATATCAGGAGATTGCTCGGAGTGAACACAGATACTTTTTCGCTAACCTTAAATTTCAAACGGGAAGATGATACAGATATTGGAATTTTAGTGTTTGAAGGCAATATAACAATTGAAAATGCTCAAAAAATAAAAACTCTTCTTTTGGATATGATTGAAAAAACAGATGTTTGCCATATTGAAGTGCAAAAAATCACACAAATTGATCTTGCAGGAATTCAACTACTTTTTTCAGCAAAAAAATATGCCGATGAGTATAAAAAGATCTTTAAATTGGTGAGTGATTGCCCGCTTCATTTTATGAAAGTAGCTAAAATTTCCGGATTTGATAATATTAACTGGTTGTACTAAATAAAAATCTGTAGGTTATTAAATCTATATTTTATAATAAACTATCACATACAGTGTTTTACTATAATGGATATACAAATATTAAATCATGAAGAATTTATTAAATTAAGCAATTTTATACAAAGTAATTTTGGCATAAAAATGCCAGAAGTTAAAAAATCTCTTTTGGAATCAAGATTGCAGAAACGGTTAAAATTGCTGAAACTCAATAATTTTAGTGAATACTGTAAGTATCTGTTAAGCTCAGAAGGACTGGAAAATGAATTACCTTTTTTTATAGATAGGATCACAACTAACAAAACTGATTTCTTCAGAGAAGATGAACACTTTGATTATTTAATCAATCAAGTCCTTCCCAGAATTCTACTAAATGGGGGAAAAAAATATAACATATTGAAAGTATGGAGTGCGGGTTGTTCATCAGGTGAAGAGCCCTATACTCTTGCCATGGTAATCAGTGACTTTTTTGAAAAAAACAGATTATCCAGTATTAAACTTTCAATCTTGGCCACTGATGTTTCACAAGAAGTACTGCAGATTGCTAAGGCGGCAGTGTATCCTGAGATCAGGGCGATACCTATTCCCCAGCATTTAAAAAAGAAATATCTCTTGAAAAGCAAATCAAGAGAAAATAAACAGATAAAAATAGCACCTGAAATTAGAAGACTAGTTACATTTGGCAAATTAAATTTTATGGATAGCAATTATGGATTTGTGGATAAATTTGAGATTATATTTTGTCGTAATGTAATCATATATTTTGATAAAATTACACAAAATAGGATTCTAAGTAATATTATATCACATTTGGTAACAGGCGGATATTTTTTTCAAGGTCATTCAGAAACTATACAGGGTATTGATTTACCTCTTAAGCAATTATCTCCAACCATTTATATTAAAGATAGAGATCTTGTTAATTAATATGTATGAAAAAAATTAAAGTAATGATAGTTGATGACTCTGCTGTCGTCAGACAAACATTGGAACAGATTATAAACTCTGACAGTCAATTGGAAGTCATTGCAACCGCTCAAGATCCCTTTGTTGCAGCAAAAAAACTTATAAAAGAGGTGCCGGATGTAATCACCCTCGATGTTGAGATGCCTCGAATGGACGGTATTACATTTTTACAAAAAATTATGAATCAACATCCAATCCCTGTGGTTATCTGTTCCAGTCTTTCGGGGAAAAGCTCCGAGACAGCGGTTAAAGCTTTGGAGTATGGAGCGGTTGACGTGATTTATAAACCCTACATTGGCGCAAAAATATTCTTGGAAGAGGCGAAAATTACTATTTGTGATGCTATAAAAGCAGCCGCTCAGGCTGGAGCAAGGCCCAATAGAAGAATTGCTCAACCAATAAAACCGGCAAAGAAGCTATCTGCTGATGCAATCTTACAGAAAGCGACCTCAAAAGCAATGATTCAGACTACGGAAAAAATAGTAGTTATCGGTGCATCTACTGGGGGAACAGAGGCATTAAGAGTATATTTGGAAAGACTTCCAGTCGATTCTCCAGGGACGGTAGTAGTTCAGCATATGCCTGAAAACTTCACATCTGCATTTGCTCAAAGACTCGATTCTATCTGTCAGGTGACGGTGAAAGAAGCAAATAATAATGATTCGGTTGTGCCAGGAAGAGTATTGATTGCACCAGGAAACAGACACACACTTTTAAAACGTAGCGGTGCCCGATACTACGTCGAGGTTAAAGATGGTCCACTTGTGAGCCGACATAGGCCATCGGTGGATGTTTTATTCCGATCAGCTTCGAGATATGGAGGTAAAAATGTTATCGGAGTGATCATGACTGGAATGGGCGATGATGGTGCGAAAGGGATGCTTGAGATGAAAGAACAGGGTGCAAAAACTTTAGCTCAGAATGAAGAAACCTGTGTCGTATTCGGAATGCCAAATGAAGCTTTAAAACTTGGGGGTGTTGACAAAGTATTATCTCTTCATGTTATTGCCGATGAAGTAATGCGGTTGTACAAAAGTTCATGGTAGATTAGTGTCACAATTTTCATCCTAATAGGCTCAGTTACATAATTTGGTCTTACTCAATTAATCTTGTTTACACAGGCTGTGAGATGGGTAAAAGGATAATGACTGTAGACGACTCAACCAGCATCAGACAGATGATTAGTTTTACTCTAAAAAACGAAGGCTATGAGGTAATGGAAGCTGTGGATGGGGTTGATGCACTAAAAAAGCTTTCAATTGAAAAAGTAGATATGGTTTTGACCGATTTAAATATGCCAAATTTGGACGGCATCGAGTTAATCAAACAGCTACGAATCGATGAAAAACATAAGTTTGTGCCAATTGTTATTCTCACCACAGAATCACAGCAGGAAAAGAAACAACTGGGAAAGGAAGCTGGAGCGACGGGGTGGATCGTCAAACCTTTCAAGCCAGACCAGCTGCTAGGGGTTGTCAAAAAACTTCTCGGGTAAATTAGTCAATAATAAGGTATTGTGTTCATTAGGTTTTGTATAAACAGAAAATCACACGAAATTCAGAGATGAAAAATACCGTTTCATCAGGTAAAAAGACTCCATATCAGCAAAAGAACATTGAAGCTTTTAAAGGCGAAGCCATGGAGAGATTGGCTGAACTGGAATCTGCTCTAATGGAACTGGAAAAGGCCCCTAATGATAGTGACCTTATTGATAAGGTTTTTAGAGCAATGCACACCATAAAGGGCTCTAGTGGTATGTTTGGATATACTGATATTGTGGAGTTTACTCACAGTATCGAAACTGTCTTTGATAAAGTGAGGGATGGATACATATCACTTACTAAAGATTTGATAGAATTGTCTTTGAAAGCGCATGATCAGATTTTAGTTATGTTGGATGATCATGTGGAACCTCTCGCTGAAGATATTCAAACAAGAGAAGAGGTTTTAGCGGGATTTAACAATTTCTATTCACAGGAAGCAATTGTAGAGAGACAAGTTTCAAGAGCCTCGAAAAAAAAACAGCGGATGGATACTGAAGAGTTTCTTACCTATCGCATTCGGTTCAAACCCCCGTTAAATATATTCTCAACCGGAACCAACCCTCTATTATTAATAAATGAACTTCAAGACTTGGGCGAAATACGAGTGAGCGTTTTTCCTGACAATGTTCCTGATTTGGATCAGTTAAATCCGGAACATTGTTACTTTTGGTGGGATATCATCTTGAATTCTAATAGGGGTTTGAATTCAATTAAAGATGTGTTTATTTTTATAGAAGATATCTGTGAAATCTCAATCGAAATTATCGAATCTGAATCAGGAATAGATAAGGATGGAGCCCATAAACGACTGGGCGAAATATTGGTAGAACGAGGTGATATTGACGGGAAAACTCTGCAACAGGTGCTCAATAATCAGGAACGAATCGGTGAAAAACTTAAAAAACAGGGTTTGATTAAACAAAGTCAAATCGAATCAGCCTTAGTGGAACAAGATATCATCAACAATATCAGAGAAAAGCAAAAAAGCCCTGATACTATTTCAAGTATTAGAGTTACTTCCACAAAACTGGATAAGCTGGTTGATCTTGTAGGTGAATTGGTTACAGCTCAAGCGAGATTAAGTCAAATTACTCATCAAAAAGGCGACTCAACTATTCTCAGCGTAACTGAGGAAATTGAGCACCTAACTGGAGAGTTGAGGGACAATACAATGAGCATTAGAATGTTGACATTTGGTACCACCTTCAACAGTTTCAAAAGACTGATAAGAGATCTCTCAATTGAGCTTAACAAAGATGTTATATTTACTACAAATGGAGCCGAAACCGAGCTCGACAAAAATATGATAGAGCAGTTAAATGATCCTTTGATTCATTTGCTAAGAAATGCCATGGATCATGGAATCGAATCTCCAGAAATTAGAATTAAAAAGGGTAAAAAGAAAACGGGAAAAATTATCCTTTCGGCTTTTTACTCCGGATCACAAGTCTGGATCAGAATTGGAGATGATGGGGCCGGAATGGATCCGGAAGCAATAAGGATAAGTGCAACAGAGAAAGGACTTATAAATAAAAATAGCAAACTTTCTGAGAAAGACTGTTATTCCATGGTTTTTGAACCGGGCTTCTCAACAGCTAGCAAAGTGACTAATGTTTCCGGACGTGGTGTGGGAATGGACATCGTAAAAAAAGCCATTGAAAATCTGAGAGGATCAATTGATGTTGATAGCAAATTGGATATTGGAACGACCATTACATTGCGACTACCTCTTACACTGGCCATCATAGATGGTCTGCTTGTTAAGGTAGGCGAATCGTTTTATGTTTTACCGTCGGCTGCCGTAAAGGAGTGTATCGAATTGACACCTGCAGATAAAGCAGCTTCCCATGGGCGCCATATAATAAGAGTAAGGAATCAGATCATCCCCTATGTCAGACTACGAGAACAATTTAATACCCGGGGAGTCAGGCCTGAAGTAGAGCAGATAGTTGTAACAGAGATTGAATCGAACCATGTAGGATTTGTTGTGGATAAAGTAATCGGTCAACATCAAACAGTTATTAAGAATTTAAGCAGAGTTTATAAGAATGTTGATACAATTTCTGGTGCTACTATAATGGCAGACGGTACTGTAGCACTAATAATTGACATAAATAAGCATTTTCAATATGTGGAGAAAGAATATTTATCGCATTTGATGCAACTATAAATGACTAGTATCACAGCTTATTTTATCCCACGATCTATTGTTTATTGTGTTGATATTTTTGTTATTTACTGGACAATACGCCACTCATTTACTATTGATTAATTTGGTATATTTACTTAACTGAAATTGCACAGAATCCATATTTCAGGTATCGGTGAATAATACAGCCTTCAGATAAGCTAAACCTTGTTTCCCCTAACAGAATGAAGATAGAATACATACAACCATTTATCAATGCTACCAGGAAAGTATTAGGCACAATGGCTAACATCGATTCAAAACCAATGAAACCATATTTGAAAGAAAGTCAAAATTATAAAGCATTGGGTGATATTTCCTCCATCATTGATCTGAAGGGGGAATGCAGGGGGAGTATTGGATTGAGCTTTTCTACTAACTGTATCCTTACGGTTGCAAATCAAATGTTAGGTGAGAATTTTAAAGAGTTGGATGATGAAATCGCTGATATGGTCGGGGAGTTAGTTAACATGATCAGTGGAGATGCAAGAAGACAATTGGTCAAACTCGGTTTTTCTTTTTCGGCCGGAATTCCAAAAATTAGACAAGGGGTTGATCACGAATTGAAGCACTCTGTTAATGAGAGAGTCATCGTGATACCATTTAATACCTCCGCAGGAGAATTTTACATTGAAACCTGTTTCGACTCCCGTAAGTTTTTAGAGTAGTACCTGCCGAATCCGATTATTCTATATTTTGTTTTCCGCGTAACCTCCCTACCCTTTCCTGTCTATTTTGCTTCCGGTATTGATTTGTCAAAGTGATAAATGTTCCTGATGTCAATATTACGATATCGTTCCCATTTGGTGTTATAGGAGTGGAGAGTTATAATAAATGGTTTAACAGATTCTTGCTTCTTATGTATCTGTTTACACTTCTTTTTTATCGCCTTTTTCACTACTGATGGATGTAAGATGAAGTAATTGGAAAATCTATAATCATCTTTAACTTTAAAGATTCTTGTCTCAAAACACGTGCCCTTGGCGCTGCCATATAGGAAATCAGGATCTGTAATTTCAAATTTTGCTTGAGTAAACAAGTCACGAATGACTGCATGGGAGTTTGACAGTTTTATGGATTCAAATAGCGAATGAATATGTCTTTCATACGTCTCCAGTTGATCTATAAAATCCGCATTATTGACAGCTTCATTTGACTCATTCTTATACATTTCAAAGGGAGTCCTTAAGGTTTCATGACAACGCCAGTCAAATGTAAACCAGAGAAGAAACGCATTTATCCTGTTGGTAAAGTTTGTATCGGACTCATTCAACTTTCCTGTTAGAGAAAAATAATCAGCACGAGCCTTGATCAATTCGTTTGAAAGCATTTGATTATTTGAATAATAATCACTCATCGTTTCAAAAAAGCTGCCAAAGGAATCGATACACGCTTTGTTAAATTTTATCATATCATTTTTTGAATGCGGTACTTTGGATGATCGAAGATATTATCTTAATCGCCACTTGAGGCAGATTTAATCAGATTCTTAAAAAACTTACGCTTCATCTCTTTCGTCTTAATAATCTTTAAAATGATTCTTATGATAAGACCTGTAAAAAAAAGACAAAGGACTATAAGTAGTATTATGAGGAATATTGGCAAATCAGCTGAAAGAAAATCAGATAATGGGTTTACTATTGTATCAATCATTTATAACTGGTTAATGAATTCAGACTATTGACATGGAAAGTATCTCAATATTCCAACTGACATTTATTACTTACAGAATAATATTAAATAGGCTTAACTATGTCGATAAAAAGATGAGATATAATTGAACATGGATTAGCCAACTGAAAAATTATTAAAAGGTATTTAAACTTATGTGCATTTATAAGATATTTTCCCTGGATTTTATGACCTGATTGTCCGTTGGAAAAAATCACCCGAAAAATAAATAGCCTCTAAATCGCGTTTAAAATAAAAATTAAGCTCAGGTCAATAGTTTTTGTTGTAAAGTCCAAAAATAAAAATTTAGCCCCATTAAATGATGTTTTTGAAGAGATCGTCTTTTTAAAGATATTTTTCAGAATTTTATTGCCACATTTTCTGTTGTGTTTATAATTGAGGTTATACACACAATCAACATTTTTTGATTCAGACTAATAAATAAAAATGGAAAAAGAGATTATCCCTTTCCAGAAAGAGCATTTTGATCTTTCCACGTCTTATGAACAGGCAAGATCTTCGATCAATGATTCGATATGGAAACGTTTGGGGAATATTTCAGTAGATGAAGCGATTGAAAACTGGTTGGAGACCCTGTGCCATTTTACAAGGATAAATTACCTGGCTGCTTTTAAAAGAATGACTCACCTTGGGTTAATAAATCCAAAATTAACACTTCAGGTGTTCAGTCTCGTTAATCATGAAGCCGTTGTAGATGATATTAAACTGGTTGATGAATGGAGTGAAGCAACGCGTCAAGCCAGAGCAGCTGCTTACATATCCTTTACAGGATTTCTGCAAAGGCGGACACAAGGGGTGGTACGGAAGGCAATGCCGAGCAAAGAGGGAACCAACAAAACATTCTTCAAGGTCAGGGAGAAAGTAAAAACAGAATCACTCAGTCAGTCTCAGACAAGGCGGTTCCTTCAAGCACTCGAAATAATAAATAAACGGGATTGTCTAATCGCAAAGCTGATGCTTCAAGGAGGAAAAAGAAAATTTGAGGTGTTAAATCTGAAGGTAAGTCAGATTGATTTTCCTGAAAACAGGATTTCATTTGAACAGACGAAAACCAGAGGAATAATCAAAGTAACCGTTGTGAATTACCCCGAACACGTGATGACCGAGTTAAAAGAGTATATAGGTGATAGAAAGGAATTTGTATTTGTGACAAGAAGTGGTAATAGGATTTCGCCTACGCAGATTGATAGAAACTTCGCCAAGGCCGGGATTAAAGCAGATATCCCCTTCAAGGTAACCCCTCATATGTTGAGAGTGACCCTGGTAACACGTCTTAAGGAGTTGAGGGTTCAGGACTCGGATATCATGAAGATCACCGGCCATGCCAGTCCCACGCAATTATCAAGTTATGACAAGTCGGATCTTGCGGACAATGCAAGTCTTTATCATAATTTCATTTAATAATTGTTTAGGATCACCTGGATAATACAACTGATACTGATAGCTTTTTGGGGAAGGGATGCCGAAATGATCTGTGGTTCAAACACAGATCATATTAAGGATGGTTGCTCACTACAAAAAATACTATCCTTTTGCAGTCTTTCTAACTTCTACAAAACGTCCATTAGGCCCTGGAATAGCGCCTTTGATCAACAGAACATTAAGATCTTTATTAACATCTACAATTTCAAGACCCTGAACGGTTACTCTCACATTTCCGTATTGTCCTGCCATTTTTTTGTTTTTAAAGATTTTTGCAGGTGAAGCACTCTGTCCAATAGACCCAGTTCCCCGATTAAATCTATGACCATGTGCAGCAGGACCACCGGCAAAATTATGTCTTTTCATTACACCTGAGAATCCACGTCCTTTAGATGTCCCGGAAACGTCAACGATTTCACCCTTCTCAAATAAACTGACGTCAAAAGACTGCCCAACTTCCACTTCTTCAATATTATCGACCTTGAACTCTTGCAAAAGTTTAGTCGGTTTCTGCTCGCCAAAATGTCCTTTTAAAGGCTTGGTCACGTTTCTTTCTTTTGACTTTGCTATTTCGCTAAAACCAACCTGTACAGCCTGATATCCGTCTTTCTCAACTGTTTTTTTCTGAATCACAGTTACGGGCCCGGTCTGAACAACTGTAACAGGAATTCTCTCGCCTTCTTCGTTAAAAAATTGGGTCATTCCAATTTTTTTACCTAAAAGTCCGTTTAACATGATGTATCCTAAATATGATCTGTCAAATATATATGCCTAAATTATCTTTAAACAAACATTATAACTATGCATCACTCCTAGTGTCAATACTATTTATCCAGTATTTTGAAAGGTTTTAACCTTGTGGAGTATAAAATCAAATCCGCATGGCATGTATTTTTATAAATAAAGATCAGCTTTTTTTGTGAATAATACTTTTATTGCGAGATTCACATATCGAAAGTTCCTTAAAAAGGTATTTCTGCTCACGCCTTCTTTTCTTCCGACCCACACGGTTGGAATCTGCTCAACCTTATACCCGGCTTTCAGGGGTTTAACAGTGGTTTCAATAAAGATTTCATGAAGAATTCCTTCCCAGTTTATTTTTTTGGCAATGTCGGCTTTTATTGTTTTTAATCCGTAAGTTAAATCACCAATGGAAGTCAGGTAGAGAATCTTAAACATCTTTTGAAATCCCCAATTAAGAACATACTTCATGGGATCATAATTCTCAAATCCACCTCCTTTTAGCCAGCGGTTACCGATGACCAGTTCGCACCCGGTTTCTTGAATCTTAGAAACCATTCTGTCAACTGCTTCCGGTTCTGTTTCCAAGTCTGCCGAAAGAAGCGCAATATAGTCACCTGTAGAAAGATCAATACCTTCCCGAATGGCCCAGCCGACTCCCGGGTTATTCTTCTGCAAATGCATCTTCAAAATATCATACTTCTTTTCTAGATCTTGACAGATAGAGATGCATTCTTGACTCGATTTTGGAGAAACAGACAGGATAATCTCTTTAATATATCCTTTATCTTTGGCTAACAATCTTTCAATTGTTTCAATCAAAGAGAATGTTTCCGAGTAAACCGTGACGATGACAGACACAGTGAACTCTTGATTATTTATTCCATTCATTTAAAAGCAAAACAGTGGAGTTGAGTTGATTGGAAATATGAATCAATCGTAACCCAAAAGTGGTGAGTTCTTTCTCAAGGTTAGTGAGAAGGGGATAAAACGCTTGATGGAAAACCAGTATTGAGCTAGCGTTATTAAATAGAATTAAGCAAAATGCCCAAGTATTATCATTATCCATAAATGGCAGTTTAAGCAATGAAAAAGTCGTCAAAAATATATATTGCCGGTCACAGGGGAATGGTTGGTTCCGCCATTATGCGTCATCTTATAAAAGAGGGATATTCCAACATAATTATTAAGACAAGAAAGGAATTAAATTTGCTGGATTCTCAAGCTGTTGAGGACTTTTTTAAGGTTGAAAGACCGGAATATGTGTTTCTAGCAGCAGCAAAGGTTGGTGGGATTCATGCTAATGCTACATACCCTGCAGAATTTATATATGAAAATCTCACAATCCAGACAAATATTATTCATCAATCATATAACAACGATGTTCATAAACTCCTGTTTTTAGGAAGCTCCTGTATTTATCCGAAACTATGTCCGCAACCTATAAAAGAGGAATATCTCTTATCCGGCAATTTAGAGCCTACCAATGAGCCTTATGCAATAGCCAAGATTGCAGGTATCCAAATGTGTCAAAGTTACAACCGTCAATACGGAACAAATTTTATCTCTGCAATGCCGACAAACCTTTATGGTTTTAATGACAATTTTCATCCGCAAAATTCCCATG
This sequence comes from bacterium, assembly GCA_018829445.1. Taxonomy (GTDB): domain Bacteria; phylum SAR324; class SAR324; order XYD2-FULL-50-16; family XYD2-FULL-50-16; genus JAHJTV01. Next base: position 66,650 of record JAHJTV010000038.1, on the reverse strand, counting down.
TTATTGCCGCCTTAATCGGAAGATTCCATGAAGCGAAAGTAAAAAATAACAAAGAGATAACCATATGGGGCACAGGTACTCCAATGAGAGAGTTCCTATATGTTGATGATTTGGCCGATGCCTGTGTGTTTTTAATGAAAGAATACAACGAACAGGAGCATGTAAATGTCGGAACCGGCTTTGAGATCTCAATCAGGGACCTGGCAGAAATGATTCGCGAGGTGATTAAATTAGACATTTCGTTGATATTTGACACAAAAATGCCAGATGGTACTCCAAGAAAAGTATTGGACGTGAGTAAAATCAATCAAATGGGATGGAAAGCAAAAACATCTCTCAAAGATGGTTTGGGAAAGGCATACGACTGGTATTGTAATAGTATCATTGAAGACAATCTCTCATAGGTATCAAATTACCGTTTCTTTTGATCAACACAATAGGAGTATTAGTTGAGAACACTTATCACCGGCATTACCGGTATGATAGGTTCGCATTTTGCGAATGCCGTCAAAAAAAGAGACTGGCCGATCATCGGATTAGCCAGAAACAGCGCAACCAGCAGATTGGAGGCTGATCCTGATGAAAACATTCGACGGGTAGATATATTGGACCGAGAGGCATTAGACGATCTGTTCACTGAATTCAAACCGGAACTTATCATTCATATGGCTGCGCAGGCTTTTAACGGTATATCATGGAAGACGGAAGAAACTACTCATACGACAAATTTCCAGGGCACTGTTAACGTCCTTAGGTCTTGTAGAAGAATCACACCCGATGCGAAAGTGGTGATTGCCTGCAGTAGCGCCGAATACGGCGATATTAAACCATCAGATTGTCCGCTAAAAGAGAATAGGATGCTTCGTCCCATTTCTCCATACGGAGTAACCAAAGTTGCAAATGAAAACCTAGGGTATCAGTATTTTGCGAATTACGGACTTCAGGTGTTTCTTCCCAGGCTTTTTATCCATGTAGGAACGGGTCATCCGCCAGCTACCGCCATTCAGAATTTTGCCCGTCAATTGGCTTTGATAAAAAAAGGAAAACTGCAACCTGTGGTACACGTAGGTAATTTGGAATCTGCTAGGGATTTTATTGATGTACGCGACGGTGTAAATGGGATGATGATGATGATTGATAAAGGTATACCCGGTGACCCTATCAATATCTGCACAGGTACTGCTCACAAGATTTCTGATATTTTGAACATGTTAATTGAAGTATCCGGGTTGGATATCGAGATTGTGAGGGATAATTCTCTTTTAAGACCATCGGACGAGCCATTATTGTTGGGAGATAATTCAAAATTGGTGTCCCTGGGGTGGAAACAGGAATTCACTATTGAGCAAACCTTGAAGGATGTATATGACGACTGGTTAAGTCGTATTTAAGTTTAATAAAAATACCAAATTATCATCATGAATAAGCCTTATCACATTGTTTTTACGACTATCTATCATCCAACAGTATTAAATGATCTATACGATAATATTTCGCGTCATCAAAATCTGGATGATGTAAAAATATGGGTTATAGGTGATAACAAAACTCCTGATACCTGTGCAGACCTTGCTGCTTCCATATCTAAAAAAGGATTGGAAACATCTTATCTCAATATTGCCACTCAAGATAAATGGGGGAAGCAATGCTCCGATTTTTATAGAAGGATTCCCTACAATAATGAAACGAGAAGAAACATAGGTTATCTTTTGGCTCTTCAGGAAGGATGTGAAACCTTGATCAGCATTGATGACGATAATTTTCCAATCGAAGATGATCTGGTGGGGTTTCATTCCAACACGGGAGAAGAATGGGAAGGGCGTCTGCTTAAAGAGGATTCGGGCTTTCACAACATTTGTGAGTATTTAACAATTGAACCGGCTAGACAAGTTTTTCCGCGGGGGTATCCGTTTAAACTCAGAGGCGTATCGAACTCTAATCAGTCTTTTCAACCCGGGAAAAACACCAAAATTGGTGTAACTGCTGGATTGTGGTTATCAGATCCTGATGTTGATGCAACAACTTGGTTAAATGGAAAGGTGAAAGGCGTTGAATATAAAGGTAAGGATATCCAGGTTCTCCATCAATCAACCTGGACTCCGGTGAATACGCAAAATACGAGCGTTACCAGGGAATTGATTCCTGCCTACCTTTGCATTCCCATGGCTTGGAAAGTACCAGGAGGGACAATACAACGGTATGGCGACATTTGGGGCGGGTATTTCCTTCAGGCACTAATAAAAGATACCCCATATCATGTTGCTTTTGGCCGTCCAATTGTCGATCACAGGAGAAATCCTCATGATTATGTAAACGATTTGCGATATGAATACTGGGGAATGATATTGACTGATTGGTTACTTGACAGATTACGCACATCTTTTACCCCTTCCTCAAGTAGTATATTAGACCGTGTGGCAGAACTTGCGGATTTTTTGACAGAGATTACGGTTCATGAGCTTCCCGAGTGGTGTCCAGGCGAGATCAACGAATTTATGGATTGGACAGCAGGAAACCTTAGAACATGGGCTCAGGCTTGTAAAATATTTATATAATAAAGAATCGGCTGATTCCTTCCAAACTTTTAATCATAATACAATAACAAAATGCAATATATTAGCACACGTGGCAGCAGCAACCCATTAACATTTGTTCAGGCTGTTCTTGAAGGTTTGGCAAGAGATGGGGGATTACTGGTTCCAAAAGAAATCCCGGATTTTTCAGGGCAGCTTAACCGTTTGTCTTCGTTATCTTATAAGGAGCTTGCACTTGAGGTTTTTACGCCATTCGTAGATGGAGATATTCCCAGAGAAGTTTTATACAAACTGATCGATAAGAGCTACAACGTATTTGCAAACAACGAAGTGACTCCTTTGAAGTTCCTGGATAACATCACCATATTGGAACTGTTTCACGGGCCAACGCTGGCATTCAAAGATGTTGCATTGCAGTTTCTGGGAAACCTATTTGAAGAGATCTTAAAGAACAACGATATTCGTTTGAATATCCTTGGAGCCACATCGGGAGATACCGGAAGCGCAGCTATTCATGGTGTACGAGGGAAGGAAAGGATCAATATTTTCATGCTTCATCCCAAGGGAAAAGTCAGCCCGATTCAAGAAAAACAGATGACAACCGTGTTGGATAAAAATGTCTTTAATGTAGCTGTTGAAGGAACATTTGATGATGCCCAAAGTATTGTTAAACAGATTTTTAACGATCTGGAATTCAGAGATAAGTATCATCTGGGAGCAGTCAACTCAATCAACTGGGCAAGGGTGATGGCTCAGATTGTATATTACTTCTATGCAGCTTTTCGCTTCAGGGAGAAATACCCGTCGACTGAGATTGTGTTTTCGGTTCCCACCGGCAATTTTGGTGACATTTATGCCGGATATCTGGCAAAAAAAATGGGGCTACCCATCAAACGTCTTATCCTGGCTACCAATGAAAACGATATCCTGTATCGGGTATTAGAAACGGGTGAATACAAAATAAGCTCTGTAAAATCTACGTTAAGCCCATCAATGGATATACAGATTGCCAGTAATTTCGAGAGATATGTTTTTGATATTACAGGTCAGAAAGGAGAAGTTGTTGCTCAAAAAATGAAGACCCTGGCAGAGACAGGGAAATTTGATTTAACCGCTGAAGAACATAATGCAACCAAATCCGTGTTTTTACCTGTTCGGGTTAATACTAAAGAGACATTGGAAACAATCAGGAAGTATAAGGTAAAAGGTGTATTGTTGGATCCCCACACTGCCGTAGGGGTTGCTGCAGCAGAAAAGTCGGGATTTTCCCAAGTGATTGCATTATCAACAGCCCATCCCGCCAAGTTTTCTGAAGCAGTTGTTAATGCTATCGGAGAAGAGCCCAGTTATCCTGAGTCTTTGATTGGGATTTTGGACAAAGAATGCAAATGCGAAACTGTAAAAAACAATTACATAGATGTCGAAAAGCTGATTGAAGCAAAGTTTTTGTAGTAGATTTAAAGGGTTTTATTCCAGGCATCCATCTCTCTTTTGGAAAAGGGGTCAATATCAAAGATGATCTCTTCCAAAGTTAATCCTTTTGCCGGAGCAGTGTTTCCTGCATCATTTCTATTTCCTGTCTCAAAAGCCTTCAAAATTCGGCTTTCCGCTATTCTCCCCTGACTGATATCGATTAAGGTTCCTGCCATGATTCTTACCATGTTTTTTAAGAAACCGGACCCTTCAAACATCAATTCAATTTTTTCAAAACCGTCTTCTTCTGTTATTTTTAAATCCACTCGATAAATGGTTTTTACTGGATTTGGCTGCTGACATCCTTTGCCTCTGAAAGCCGAAAAATCATGGGTCCCCTCAAATAATTTGATGGCTCTATGAAGTTTTTCTTTATCAAGGCGGGTTCTTTTCCAGATACTGGTATCTCTGTAAAATACGCGAGGAATAGGAGAGTTTATGATTCGATAGGTATATCTTTTTCTCTTTTTACCCCTTCTCACAGAAAACTCCGCTGGTACTTCTACAAGGTCTGTTACAGCGATATTCTCGGGCAAAAGGGCATTTAAACTGATGAATAGCCTGTTTAGTTTGATTGTCTCGGGAACCTGTGCGGTTGCAACCTGCCCTTTGGCGTGAACACCCGAATCCGTTCTGCTGCAAGCCTTTAGGGTAATCTGGCATTGGCATATTTTTTCAAGCACCTCTTTGATGGTACCCTCAATGGTAATTGCGTTTGGTTGGATTTGCCAGCCACAAAAGTGCTTGCCCAGATATTCGATTTTCAGTAACAGGTTTTTCACATGAGCATCTTGTCAGATATACAATTTGAAATGAAGCTTCTTCACGCTGGATATTCTTGGGCAGGAGATACATCAAAGGAGTTTATCCTTTGATGTCATTAGCTAATTTGATTTTGTTGCTGTAAACCCTTATTCAACTATGCTATGGCTTTGTCTACCATTTGCCTGATTTTTCCAGGATCTGCTCCAACAAACAAATCTGCTTGCTCGCCATTTTTAAAAACAATCAATGTAGGAATGCTTCTGACACCATATTTTGCTGCGTTTTCTTGATTCTTGTCGACATCCAGCTTGGCAACAGTCAATTTTCCCTTATATTGATCAGCCAATTCCTCAAGAAAGGGGGCGATCATCTTACAAGGACCACACCATTCCGCCCAAAAATCAACAAGAACAGGCTGATCACTTTTTATGACTTTCTCTTCAAAGTCGGCATCTGATAGATAAATTATGTTATCACTAGCCATTACTTTTCCTTGGTTCAGTTTGTTTTAGTTTCCTGAAAAAACCTTTTCGGTTTCCTCTGTGAGTTGAGCATGTACCAACTTACCGGATTTATTTATGCTCAAAAAGAGTCTGATGCTTCACTTTTTTTTGACGAAAAATGCATTCAGCAAGGTTTGGATGATGTCCGCCGCATTCAAACCTGATGTAACCTCTGTATTCTTCGATGCTTCAGTGTTAGAGATAGATTATCGACAAAACGGTTTTTAATCAAGACTCACAATTAAAATTATAGATCATGTGTATAATAATAACATCTAAACCTAGATTTCAATTTTTCTTTTTAACACATTTTCCATAAGAGCCACTTTGGCATATTGACCCATCAATCCACATTGCCCCGGTAAAGTTAGCTCCGGTAACGGTTGTATCCGTGAAGTTAACGCCTAACAGGGTTGCTTTTTGAAAATTGGCCAGTATTAGATTGGATCCCGAAAAGTCAGCATTTGTTAAGTCGGCTCCTGAAAAATTGGCCCTATACAGGTCACATTTGTAACATTTTTTGGTTACAAAAAAGCGAGCATATTGAGTGTCGTCGTAAGCCGTTACCTCCAGGCTAAAAAAGATTAATATAATTCCGATAATAGATTTCTTAATTTTTGTAGCCATGTTTGGTCTGTCTTTATTAGAGTCAAGAATCCCCAAAAATGTATCTTTTTTTTTGAATCTACAACATCCGCCACACTTGATAAAGATGAATCGAGTTAAAAAGAAGCAGGAATGAAATACAACCCAGTGTTTAAATTAAATACTCTGAATACTCGACCGAAAAAAATAAAAAATTAACAGGTAATAAACTTACTACTCCACCCTCATACTCTGGCCAAATCAACCGCTTCTGTATATAGCATAACCAAGATAAACTGGATAAGTACCTTAAAAATCAAGCTAAGATTCTTGTACAAAATCATAATTTTGTGTATTTCTAACCGAGTTTAACCCGATTTATGCTGATTGATTTTAAGTTAACCTGATCAGTCCGGAAATTTTTGTCTAAATACCAAAATGAATTGATTGGTTTTCAAGGAGTACGAATGGAAGATCGCTGGTTATCGGTCGATGAAATCTGCGTATATCTCGGAATAAAACGGGATACAGTTTATAAATGGATTAATGAAAAGGGGATGCCTGCAAATAAAGTAGGTCGCCTTTGGAAATTCAAAAAAGAGAAAGTGGATAAATGGATTGAAAATGGAAGTTCTGAACATTCAGATTTAAAACCTTCAAAACAATAGTCAATACTAAGGATACTGTTTTAAAACTTCAGACTCTTAGGATTGTACTCAAATAGTTAATCCGGACTATCAAACAATGAAGCTAGAAAAAACATAAATAAAATCCGGTATGAACAGTGATAATCTATCAGAAAGGGATATCTGCACAAAATACATCACACCCGCGTTAGAAAAAGCCGGGTGGTTGCAGAGGCAAATCCGTGAAGAAGTTCCATTAACTGACGGCCGAATTATGGTGCGGGGTAATCTGGCTGCGCGGATCTTAAATCCTGAAGTGAAAGGTGGTCCCAAACGGGCTGATTATGTGCTTTATGGCAAACCCAATGTCCCCTTAGCTGTCGTTGAAGCCAAGATAAAAAATCACCCGGTCGGTCATGGCATGCAGCAAGCTTTGGTATATGCTGAAATGATTGATGCACCCTTTGCATTCAGCTCAAACGGTGATGGTTTTCTAATGCATGATCGAACCGGACTCACCGGCGAAACAGAAAAGGAGCTGAGACTGGAAGCCTTTCCTCATCCGAATACCCTATGGTCATTATTTGAAAAATGGAAAGGGATTGAGACCGAACCGAACAAGGCGCTGGTTGAACAGAATTACTACTCGGATGGTTCCGGCAGAGCTGCACGATACTATCAACGAGTGGCTATTAATCGATCGATTGAAGCAGTCATCAAAGGGCAAAAACGGATTCTTCTGGTAATGGCCACCGGCACCGGAAAAACCTATACCGCTTTTCAGATCATCTGGAGACTGTGGAAAGGCAAATTGAAAAAACGCATACTCTTTCTGGCGGATCGGAATATTCTGGTGGATCAGACCATGCAGCAGGATTTTGCTCCCTTTGGTGAAGTGATGCATAAAATTTCCAACCGCTCTGTAAAGAAAAACTTTGAAATCTACCTTTCGCTGTATCAAGCGGTAACTGGCACCGATGAGGAAAAGCAGATATTCAGGGACTTTCCCAAAGACTTTTTTGATCTGGTAGTGATCGATGAGTGTCACCGGGGAAGTGCCAAAGAGGATTCGGCTTGGCGGGAAATCCTGGAGCATTTTGATGAAGCCACCCACATTGGCTTAACAGCTACGCCCAAGGAAACCAAAGAAATCAGCAATATTACTTACTTCGGAGAACCGATTTACACCTACTCTTTGAAACAGGGCATTGAAGATGGGTTTCTGGCACCCTATAAAGTGATTCGGATTGTTACCGATATGGATGCTGCGGGATATATTCCTGAAATGGGCAAAACTGATAAATATGGCCATGAAGTCGAGCAGCGTGAGTATAACACTAAAGATTTTGACCGTAATCTAGTGCTGACCCAGCGCACGGAACTGGTCGCCCGAAAAGTATGGGAATACTTAAAAGGTACCGACCCCATGTCCAAAACCATTGTCTTTTGTGATGATCAGCCCCATGCTGAACGGATGCGCCAGGAACTGGTCAAACTGATTCCCGCAGCAACAGCCAATCGACGCTACGTGGTACGAATTACCGGCGATGATAAAGAAGGCAAAGCACAGCTTTCTTATTTCATTGATAATGATGAACCCTACCCGGTGATCGCCACCACCTCCAAGTTGTTGACCACCGGAGTGGATGCCAAGACCTGCAAACTGGTGGTGCTGGATCAGACCATCAACTCAATGACAGAATTCAAACAGATTATCGGGCGCGGAACCCGCCTTCGGGAAGATTACCAAAAACTCTTTTTTACCATTATGGACTTCAAAGGAGCAACCCGACTCTTTGCAGACCCGGATTTTGATGGTGAACCGGTGGTGATTTATGAACCGGGAGTGGATGATTCCGTGGTTCCTCCGGAAGATGCCGGTGAGAGTGAACTGCCTGCCGGTGAAAACGAAATGCCGGAAACCCCATATGCTCCTGGTAATGGAAACTGGGATGATGAAGGTAGCGTCAGGGAAAAACCACCCAAATATCATCTGGATGATGTCAAAGTGCGCACCGCAGTGGAGCGCTCCCAATATCTTGATGCTGATGGCAAGCTGATCACGGAGGATTATCGTGTTTTCCTGAAAGAGGATATCAAAAAAACTCTAATCGAGCAGTACCACACCCTCCATGATTTTCTTCGACGCTGGAACCAAAGTGAACGGAAAAAAGTCATCATTGAAGAACTGGTAAAGGCAGGTATTCCGATTGATGTTCTGAGGCAGGCTGTCCCGGGAAGCGAGGCACTGGACATTTTTGATCTGGTGACTCATATTGCCTTCGATCAAAAACCCCTCACCCGCAAAGAAAGGGCAGACAATGTGAAAAAGCGGAATTATTTTGGCAAATATGGTGATCAAGCCAGAGAAGTGCTGGAATGTCTGCTGGAAAAATACGCCCATAACGGTATCGTTGATATCGAGGACCCTAAAATACTGGAGCTTCCCCCCTTTGATCAAATAGGAAGTAAAACCCAGATCCGGCGGGGTATATTTGGCGGAACCGATCAGTTCTCCCAGGCCATTACCGAGCTTGAGCAAGCGTTATACGCAACCAATGGCTCAAAAAGCGCTTAGTAAAAATCGAATACGGATGGCACCCACAACCCAATTTAATGGCTTTAATTCTATAAGATCCATGTAGAGTGGGCTACTTTAGTGCCCACGCGGATAAAAAAAGTAAAACAAACGGAAAACCATATGAGCATCAGCAGCAGTATTAAAACCATTCAGGATATCATGCGCAAGGATGACGGGGTGGATGGAGACGCCCAGCGCATCGGTCAACTCACCTGGATGCTTTTTCTCAAGATCTTTGACCAGCGTGAGGAAGAATGGTCGGATGATGTCAAAGATCAGGGGAAAAAATACAAATCCCCTATCCCTGAAGCCTGTCGTTGGAAAAACTGGGCAAAATATCTGAAAAGACCCGATGGCAAGACAGCACCCCAAATCGCTGCCAGTGACCTGATTGCTTATGTGAATGGCACCGTCTTCCCCGGGCTGCGGGAAATCGATTTGGAAGCGATTGATGATGAACAAAACCGGGCTAAAGCCAAAGTAGTGCGGGAGGTTTTTGCCGATTCCAATAACTATATGAAATCGGGCCCTCTTTTGCTGGAAGTGATTGAAAAACTGGATGAGGCCATCAACTTTCACGATTTTAAAGAGCGTCAGAACCTGGGAGATATTTATGAACAGATCCTGAACGATCTGCGCAGCGCGGGCAATGCCGGTGAGTTCTATACACCCAGGGCCATTACCCATTTTATGGTGCAAAGGGTCAATCCTCGTTTGGACAAACGGGAAACGGTGCTTGATCCCGCCTGTGGGACCGGTGGCTTCTTAACGGCGACCATTGATCACTTCAGCGGTCAAATGAACAATAAATCCAGCGCTGCAGATAAAAAAGCCATTGAAGCAAGCATTCACGGGATTGAAAAAAAGCAGTTGCCTCACCTGCTCTGTACGACCAATATGATGCTGCACGGGATTGATGTCCCCTCCCAGATTGAGCATCGTAATACCCTGGCGCGAGCCTGGAACGACTGGTCAAATAACGATAAAGTAGATTGCGTCATTACCAATCCACCCTTTGGTGGTAGTGAAGAGGATGGTGTAGGGACCGACTTTCCTTCCGATCTGCGCACCCGGGAAACATCAGATATGTTCCTCACCTTGATTGTCAAAAAGCTGTTAAAAGGTGGCGGCCGGGGAGCCATTATTTTACCGGATGGGAACTTGTTTGGTGAAGGGGTTAAAGCCAAAGTTAAACAGCTTTTGCTGGATGAGTGTAACCTGCACACCATTATCCGCTTGCCCAACGGCGTGTTTAATCCTTACACCGGTATTAAAACCAACCTGCTCTTTTTCACCAAAGGCAAACCCACCGAGACTATCTGGTATTATGAGCATCCCTATCCAACCGGTTATAAAAGCTATTCCAAAACCAAACCCATTACCCTGGAAGAGTTTCAAGCGGAAAAAGACTGGTGGGGGAAAGAATCAAATGGTTTCGCCGATCGGATCGAGAGCGAACTGGCTTGGAAGGTGGATTTTAAATCCCGCAAATTGGAAGCCGAAGCCAAAGCCAAACCCCATCGGGATAAAGCGGAGGAACTGAATAATCAGGCTGGCGACCTGGAACAGCAAGCCAAAACGGCCGATAATGGCAAAAAACAGGAGTTAAAAACCCAGGCGGACAACCTCAGGCAAAAAGCCAGGGATGAACAATCCGCTGCAGAGCGCATCTTCTGGCCCATCTATAACCTGGACGCCAAGAATCCCAATACCCCGGAGGCGGAGATTCACGACCCGGATCTGTTACTGGAAAAACTCAAGGTGATTACCGGAGAAATCGCGGAAACAGAAACACTGCTAATCAAGGAGCTTTCGACAGCGTTTGCGCATCATTTTTCGGAGGATGAGGAATGAGCCGTAAAGTGATAAAAAAGGAGGATTTAGTACCTAAAAAATTAGTTCGGGATATTAAAAACCTGATTGAAGAGAGTCGCACGCAAGTTACGACCACTGTTAATGCCACCTTAACCCTGCTTCATTGGCAGATTGGCAAACGCATCAATGAGGAATTCCTTAAAGGCGAACGGGCGGATTATGGCAAACAAATTGTCTCCTCACTGTCGAGACAATTAGTAGATATATATGGGAAAGGATTTGCCGAAAAAAATCTTCGCAGGATGATACAATTTTCTTCAGTTTTTAATGATCAACAAATTGTCGCATCACTGATACGACAATTAAGTTGGACTCACTTTACAGTGCTGATTCCCCTAAAAGATCAATTACAAAGGGAGTTCTATGCGGAGATGTGTCGTATGGAAAAATGGAGTGTAAGAACACTTCGTGATCGCATAGATTCCATGTTATTTGAACGCACCGCCCTCTCTAAAAAACCGGACGAACTGATAGAACAGGAACTGTTGAAACTCAGGGAAGAAAATCAACTGTCGCCCAACCTGATTTTAAAAGATCCCTATATCCTGGATTTTCTGGAACTCAACGACCACTACTACGAAAAAGACCTGGAAGATGCCATCCTTCGGGAAATTGAACAATTTCTGCTGGAACTGGGAGCCGGGTTTACCTTTGTGGCCAGACAGAAACGCATTGAAATCGATCAGGAGGATTTTTACATTGACCTGCTGCTTTACAATCGCAAACTCAAACGGTTGGTGATGATTGAACTGAAACAGGGGAATTTCAAAGCGGCTTACAAAGGCCAAATGGAACTCTATCTGCGCTGGCTGGCGAAATATGAACAGGAAGCCGGGGAAAACGAGCCTTTAGGTCTAATCTTGTGTACCGGAAAAAAAGAAGAACAAATTGAACTGCTGGAATTGGATCAATCCGGTATCCATGTGGCCGAATACCTCACCGTTTTGCCCACCAAAGAAGTATTGCAACAAAAACTGCATGAGGCTATTGCGAAATCCCGCCTTCGTCTGGAAAACAAGGGGACTGACCAATGAATCCCCAAACATTTTTAAAAGAGTTTAGTGCCATCGCCAATGCCCCTGGTGGTGTGCCCCGGATGCGGGAGATGATTTTGCAGTTGGCAGTGATGGGGAAATTGGTTGAGCAGAATCCAGATGACGAACCGGCGAGTGAGTTACTAAATAAAGTAAAAATAGAAATAGAAAACCTTGAAAAATCTGGATTTCGAAAAAAACGAGAAGCTTTGCCGGATATCAAATCGAGTGAAATAAGATATACAGCTCCTTTAGGTTGGTACTGGACAAGATTGGGTGCGATTGGTTCATGGAAATCAGGATCAACACCAAGCCGTACAAATACTGTTTATTATAATGGAGAAATCCCTTGGGTAAAATCAGGTGAAGTCAAACAAGGAAGAATAAGGTCTACCGAAGAAAAAATCACTCAACAAGCATTGGATAATTGTCCTTTGAGTTTAAATCCAGTTGGTTCAGTTTTAGTGGCTATGTATGGAGCAAATATTGGAGATGTCGGCATTCTTGAAATTGCAGCAACTACTAATCAAGCAGTTTGCGCGTGTACTGCACATTCTATTGTAAAACCTAATTATTTAGTGATTTTGCTTAAGGCGATGAAGCCAAATTTTATCAAGCTTGGCGCTGGTGCAGCTCAACCAAATATTTCTAGAATTAAGATTGTAAACTCTGCCTTCCCACTACCTCCTCTGGAAGAACAAAAACGGATTGTGGCGAAAGTAGATCAGTTGATGGCGCTTTGTGATCAGCTGGAGGCTCAACAGCAGAAACGGTCGAAGCTGGTAAAAAACACCCGAGTCTCGGCGCTGGAGGACTTGGCCAACGCCCAGGCTGGTAAGGAACTGCAAATCGCCTGGAAGCGGGTTAAAGAAAACCTCCCCAAACTCTTTGAAGCCCCGGAAGATGTGGAAGACCTCAAAAAATGCATCCTCCAAAACGCCGTCATGGGAAAACTCGTCCCCCAAGACCCCAACGACGAACCCGCCAGCGAACTCCTACAAAAAATCGCCAAAGAAAAAGTAGAGCTGATTCGCAAAAAGAAAATCAAAAAAGACAAACCACTGCCAGAAATCAAAGATGATGAAAAACCTTTTAAACTCCCCAAGGGGTGGGAATGGTGCCGACTAGGTGACTTTGGATATATTTTAGGAGGGGGGACACCTAGCAAAGCAAATGCTAGTTACTGGAATGGACATATACCTTGGGTTAGTCCAAAAGATATGAAAGTTGAATATCTTTCAATAACTCAAAATAAGATTTCTAATGAAGCTTTATTAAATAGCTCGGTAAAACCAATTCCCAAAAACTCAATTCTGTTTGTTGTAAGAGGAATGATACTTGCCCATTCATTTCCTGTTGCAGTTGCGACTACTGAAGTAACGATCAATCAAGATATGAAAGCTTTATGTCCCTATCTTCCATCTATTCACGAGTTCTTGTTAATAATATCAAAAGGATATAAGAGTCAGTTTTTAAATCTAATTGAAAGATCAAGTCATGGCACATGTAGATTGGAGACTGAAAAACTATTTTTTAAAGTCGTTGGAACTCCTCCTTCTGCCGAACAAAAACGAATCGTAGAAAAAACCCATTCACTTTTATCCTACTGTGACACCCTGCAAAAACAACTGCAAAAATCACGAAAAATAGCAGAACAACTGGCCCAAGCTATCGTTGAGAGCATCACTGGCATAACCACCGAAAAACAGGAAAAAATGAAAGCTCCCAAAACCGAACTGGTCACCAAACTGAAACTGGTCAATAAGCCCGATATTAGCGATCATGCCCCCCTCAGTGCATTGCTGGTGAAAAATAACGATGAACTCTCGGCCAAAGCGCTTTGGAATCACTCCGGATTGCCCATCGACGAGTTCTACCGCCAATTGAAAATCGAAATGATCAAGGGTTGGATTGAAGAACCCCAAAAAGCCGCAGTCCGCATCATTGAAGAAAAGGTTAAGTTATCATGAGAATCAATCGCTTGTTCATTAAATCCTTCCGTAACCTGAGGGATTTCACCATCGCATTCACCCCGGCAGGTAAAGACGCCGATGGCAAGCCTGTTATCTTCAACAGCCACGCCATCATCGGCCAAAACGGCTCCGGCAAATCCAATCTGCTGGAAGCCCTCATCATCATCTTCCGTGACCTGGACCTGAAAAACAAACCCGAATTTGCCTATCAACTGGAATATGAGGTTCGCGGTCAGACCGTTGCAGTGACGGCTGAAAAGAATGAAACGCCGACGATTGTGGTAGATGGAAAAAAGAGTTCCGCCACCGCCATCTGCAAAGAGGAGAATGGGCTTCTACCCAAGAATGTGTTTGCCTACTACTCCGGCAAAAATGATCGTATCGAAGAACTGTTTCACCGCCACCAGAAAAAGTTCTATGATGACCTGCTGAGTGAAGAAAACATCCCGCTCCGTCGGCTCTTTCTGTGCCGGAATGTGCATTCGCAGTTTGTGCTGCTGGCGTATCTCATTGAAAATGATCCTGAAGTAAAAAAGATACTTTCAGACTTGGGGATTCAGGATTTGGAATCGGTGCTTTTTGCGTTAAAAAGACCTTACTGGTTTGGCAGCAGTCCCTCCGAAACCATGCTTACAACCGGAGATAATCGGTTTTGGTATGCGCGAGGAAAGGTTCGTCATTTTCTTGATAGACTGTGGCACTACGCCATCGCTCCCATCGATTGCGATGAAACCCGCACGGTTGACTTTCGTGATCGGAAAGAAAAATTTGAGCTATTGTATCTCTTCCTTCCCGATGAAAAAGCATTGCAGGGTTTGGCCAACGCTTTTTCCGATGAAAACTTAGGGGAACCCGCACCGGTTACCTTCTTTAAATATTTGGAAAGCACCTATATTTCGGATCTGATCGATGAAGTCAAGATCAAGGTCAAACACCAGAATACCGAAGGGGATATCCTATTTCGAGAACTATCCGAAGGCGAACAACAATTGCTGACGGTACTTGGCTTAATGCGCCTCACCAAAGAAGATGAAACCCTCTTTTTACTGGATGAACCGGACACGCACCTGAACCCCATTTGGAAGCTGCATTATTTTGATAATATTAAAAATGTAATTGGCGACAGTCCCTCACAGATCCTGGTGACCACTCATGATCCTTTGATGATCGGTGGTCTGAAAAAAGAACAGGTGCAAATCCTCACTGTCGAGAATGGGTTGGTTCAGGCAATAACCCCAGTTGAAGATCCACAGGGGATGGGCGTTTCAGGGTTGCTAAAAAGCGACATGTTTGGGCTGAGGTCAACACTGGACCCACCCACTCAGAAATCGTTGGACCGCAGGAACACCCTCATTGCAAAATCTTCCAAGAACGAATTAAGTCTGGCGGAAAAGGAAGAACTGGAAAAATTGCGTGTCCGTCTGGACGATCTCGGTTTTATGTTTGAAAGCCGTGATCCCATGTACAAACTGTTTATTGAAAAAATGGTTGAGGCTCGTAGTCTGCCGAATGAGAATCTCTTTACCAAGTCGGAACTGGCTGAGCAGGACAAAATAGCAGAAAAAATACTGTTTGAAATGGCCAAAGAGGAAAAGAAAAAAAGCATCAAGGAAATGGCTCAGAAATATGGCGTTGATGAGGGTGGGCTATGAGGAAAGTACGAATTGTGGGAACGCCGCCTCAAGATTGGGTCGATGAGGCTGAAAAAATTAAGGAGGCTCTGCTGGCAGCTGAGACCAGGGAAAAACGGCAGGAAATCTTGGATAAACATGAAGGATTCTGGCGTGACGACAGGATTCGCAACTGGTTGCTAAAACAGTTTAACAATAAATGCTGGTATACTGAAGCGCAAGAATCGGTATCGCCCTATCATGTGGATCATTTCCGACCCAAAGGTAGAATAACCAACGCCGATAAAAGCACGGAAGAAGGCTATTGGTGGTTAACCTTCAATTGGAAGAATTATGTGATTGCCGGTCAATTGATCAATACCAAAAAGAAAGATCGCTTTCCGTTAACAGCAGGAGCGAGAGCGGATAAAAACTGGTGCGACTCACAATTATGCGGTGAACTCATTGTACTGATTGATCCCACCACGGATGACACCCGCCTGATCTCATTCGAGAAAAAAGAGGATGATGCCTGTGAAGCTGTCCCTGCTGGCGATATTTCGGATGATGAAATAAAGCGCGTTGAGCTAACCATCGACATATTGGGTTTGAATCGCTTGAGTAAACTTAATAGTAAACGTGGGATCAAGTGGAATGAATGCTTTCTGCGAATAGCAGACTTTAAAAGTGCCAATAGCTCTCAGGCGGGTCCCATGGCCCAGGTCATCAAAAGAAAAGCCGCCGATCAATTAAAGACCTACATCTCATACGAGCAGGAGTTCTCTTCAGTTGCCGAAGCTTGCATTCATAAGTATGCACCTGAACCACTTAAAAAAATGGTTTTTAATCACTAAAAGTCAATTGGGTTCCTTTGGAGTTTTGTCTTGATAATCAATTCCTTAAAAGAAGTTCAATGCCTTTCGAAAGAATGCCGTACCAGCGCTTTCCTTCTTTACATTATTTTGTAATTCACTAAAATCAAAAAATAAAATATCATACACTTAGACAATCATCTGGTTTTTCGAGAGAATCATTGGTGCAGTCAACCTATGGATGCGGATAAGCTTTATATCAGATTTGACGATCTAAAACTCATTCAGTTCAAAATCAAGGAGAACATTAAACCCGTTGTATCAATAGATCCCTCGGCATCTCTGTATCTCAACCATTCAAACGGCTTCAGGGAACGAGTGATTCTCAGTATTCCCTTTTCGATCAGTAAAGATATTATCCTGCAGAATATTGCGACTCTGGTCTCTCAAAAATTCATCACCTATTATTATTGCGGTGATATCCATTCTTCTCATTATGGGATTTCAATCAAAACCTTAGAGGGATTATCCAATAGTGCTCTTTTTAAAGAAACCCAATTCATCCTGAATCAGTTGAGTTCCAGAGATGATATTGCCGGATTTGTCATCAAAAACGCATCAATTGATATCAACGAAACTTCGGAAAAAACAAATAGGACGTTCATTGTTGATAATATAAAAGACTCGCTTGATATCAAAATCGGGTGCCGTATCTACTACTCCCATGGAAGTCGATCAGGTGAACAGGGATTTATTCCCATACAGGCAGGTGAACAGATAATTGATCAGCTATACTGCAATATAGAAAATATTCTTCTCCATAACTACGTCCATAATGATGAACTCAGCCAGGGACATGTGCAGCTCACCAGCACATTGCTGAATAATGATATTGCTCGCATCTTAAAAAGAGCAAAAACAAAAACAAATACCAGAAAAAAAGTGCTGGCTAACTTATTACCTTATCTGGGAGATGGACAAACAAATTTATTTGGAGATAGTTTTTACGATAGATTTTGTCAACCGATAGAAGAAACAGTCAGAGAAAAAACCGTTCAATCGGAGAATATTTACCAAAGTTATTTAAATCCGTTTGATAAGAAGGCTTCTGTCAGTGATAGTCCGCAAGATAGGAAGGTACAATGCTCAGCAGATCAAGGCAAAGAAGCTTCTGATGATATTGCTGCATATATTGTTAAATTGTTGGATAAAAAACCGATTAAAAATAAAAACCTATCCAGCTTCAATATTGAGACAAGCGAGGGAGTTTTAAATTGGGAAGAGGAGATCAATCCAAAAGACCATGCAGATTTGGAACCCGTGGAATCCGGTTATAAGAAAGAGTATGCCTTAAAAGATACTCAAACAATTAATGTATCCGAATGGTTTTCCAATGTGACCTTCAAATCGGTAAAACGTGCTTATGCAGAACATCCTTTAAAGAATGTATTCTCCAGGAGTATTCCTGTCAGAAAAACAGTGTTGGAATCTGCTGAATCAAACGTACATAAACGGCGTTATACAGTTCATCCATTAAAACGGCAGTTCCTACTCTATCCGTTTCGGAGTGATTTCGAGAAATTATCCAGGTCTTTAAATCAGAATATAAAACGTCTCCATCCCCAGGTTTCCGATTTTAAAAGACGACTTTATGCAAGAAGGACATCTGTTCCCCATCCTTTTAATCCAAACCCTCCTAAAAATCTCGGAAGAAGGCATTATGACAAGAAAGACAAGACAAAGGATTAAGCGGGTTCCAAATTCAATTGAATGAGTTACATCATGTGCTTTTACACCGTGATCTTGACTGACCTGAGATTATCTTATATCTTTTAAGAGAAACCTTAAATTCAGTATAACACATAAAACCTGTATAGATTTTATAAATCTTAATTGAAACATAGCAGTATCAGGACTTGGAAATGCCACTTTACGAATATGTTTGCGAAAATTGTAAGAAAGAACTTGAAGTTATTCAAAAATTTTCTGATGACCCATTGACTTTTTGTCCATCGTGTAACCAAGAATCTCTTTCCAAAAAAACGTCTATTCCTGCCTTCCATCTAAAAGGAGGGGGGTGGTATAAAGATGGTTATTCGATTAGTGATTCTAACAGTTCCTCTTCAGCAAAACCGGATAGCAATTCAGCACCTGCAACAGAGGCTAAAACAACAGCCGCAGAAGGTGCAAAACCTGCTAAAGAGAGTCCAGCACCCGCACCAAAAGAGAAAGCGCCGGAAACTAAAGCGTCCTAAAAAAATTGAAGTTCTTGAGAAGAGCGAATTGGAAGTGGATTACCTTCAAGAGTTGAGGCTTATTTGAAGGTAATCGACAAGGAAAGATTATGATGGTTTGATTGTGTGAACCAGTTGGTCGTTTCGGCAGTTGATCTTAACCTTACCGCCTTTGATTAGCTTTCCGAAAAGAATTTCGTCTGATAGCCTGTCTTTTATCTCTTTTTGTATAACCCTGCTTAAAGGTCTGGCACCGTATTCTTCGCTGTAGCCCTTCTTCGCCAGCCACATCCGAGCACTTTCAGTTAACTCAAAGGTGACTTTTTTGGCTTTTAACTGGGCTTGCAGCTCGTTCATAAACTTATCAACGATGGACTTCATGACTGTAGTGGAAAGCGAGTTGAATGTAACAATGGCATCCAAACGGTTTCTGAACTCCGGGGGAAATAGTCTTTCAACAGCCTCCATCTCCTTATCCTGATTAGTTGCTCCAAATCCAATGGCTTTTGCGCCTCTTTCCATCGAACCAGCATTTGAGGTCATAATGAGGATCACATTCCTAAAATCAGCTTCTTGTCCGTTATTATCGGTGAGTGTCGCATGATCCATGATTTGGAGAAGAATATTGTAAATATCCTGATGAGCCTTTTCAATTTCATCCAGTAATAAAACGGAATGAGGATGCTTTCTGATAGCTTCTGTCAACAGACCACCCTGTTCAAAACCGACATAACCGGGAGGCGCTCCTATGAGCCTGGAAACCGAATGCTTTTCCATGTACTCGCTCATATCATAGCGTTCGAAATTAATTCCCAGTAGATCTGAAATCTGCCGACTCACCTCTGTTTTACCAACCCCGGTGGGTCCTGTGAAAAGGAATGATCCAATCGGTTTCTCGGGATGTCCCAGTCCTGCCTTGTTTCTTTTAATACTGGTTGTTATGTGTTCTATTGCTTCATTTTGACCAAATACTCTTTCCTGAAGGTTCTTCTGAAGGTGTTTTAAGGATTCTCCATCTGAACGAACAGACTGTTGCAAGGGGATGCGGGCAATCTGGGAGACTACTTTTTCAATATCGGGAACGTTGATAACAGTTTTCTTTCGCTTGGCTGGTAACAGCATGCAGGCAGCTCCTGCTTCATCAATAACATCAATCGCTTTATCGGGTAAAAAACGGTCGTTTATATATTTGGCAGAAAGTTCTGCCGCACTCTTGATGGCGGTAGCTGAATATCGAATCTTATAATGATCTTCATATCTGGATTTTAATCCTTTCAGGATTTGTATGGTTTCACTCACGGACGGTTCATTGATATCAATCTTTTGAAATCGTCTGGACAAAGCCCTGTCTTTTTCGAAGAAATTTCTATATTCGGAATAGGTAGTTGCGCCAATACATTTAATATTCCCGGAAACCAATGCAGGTTTAAGAATATTAGATGCATCCATTGAGCTCCCACTGGTTGATCCTGCACCTACGATCGTGTGAATCTCGTCAATAAACAAAATAGCGTTTGCCAGTTTTGAAATTTCTGTCAGCACTCCTTTTAAACGATG
This sequence comes from bacterium, assembly GCA_018829445.1. Taxonomy (GTDB): domain Bacteria; phylum SAR324; class SAR324; order XYD2-FULL-50-16; family XYD2-FULL-50-16; genus JAHJTV01. The sequence goes on along the minus strand of JAHJTV010000038.1, from coordinate 46,488 downwards.
TTCAAAGTCTCCCCTGAATTTGGTTCCAGCCAATAATGCCCCCATATCCAGGGTATAGATCTCGGCATCTGTCAGGATTTCAGGGATATCTCCGGACTTGATTTTGAGAGCTAATCCTTCGGAGATTGCTGTTTTACCTACACCCGGATCACCGACGAAAATAGGATTGTTTTTTCGTCTTCGACAAAGAACCTGCATCGTTCTTTCAAGAATATCTTCTCTACCAATAACGGGATCGATTTTATCCTGCTCTGCCAATAGCGTAAGATTTGTCGTGTAGGAAGACAGCGCACTCTTTTTGCCGGATTTTATCCGTTCTGTGGTCTCCTGTCGGATTTCGTCCTGCTCTATCTCCTGTGTATCTGATTCCTTATAACCGGATACGATTCTGAGCACATCAAGTCTTGTCACACCCTGGGATTTTAAAAAATAGACAGCATGGGAATCGACCTCCTTAAATAACGCGGCCAATACATCTCCACCATCTGCTTCTTTTTTACCGGAGCTTTGAATATGAGTCATGACCCGATGCATCAGTCGTTGAAAAGCCAGCGTTTGGATGGGATCTTGAACTATATTTTCCGGAAGAGGTTCTATCTTCAAGGAAAGGTGTTGATCCAGCTGTGACTTAAGTTCAAAGACATTACCGCCGCAATCCTCAATAATTTTGGCTGTTCTGGGATCAAACAGGATGGCATAAAAGACATGCTCCAGGGTGACATATTCATGACGTCGCTTCTGTGCATCACGTACTGCAGAGATAAGCGATATCTCCAGTTCTCTGCTCAATATTCTATCGTCTCGGTTTTTTTCACTCATATTGTCTAATCGACCTCCATACTAGCATGCAGGGGATATTCATTTTGTTCAGCCAGTTGATGGACTTGGGCAACTTTAGTCTCTGCAATTTCATAAGTATAAACTCCACAGACCCCCCTTCCCAGGTTGTGGACATTCAGCATAATTTGTGTGGCTGCCAATTCATCTTTTTTAAATACACTCATCAAGATCCGTACCACAAAATCCATTGGAGTGTAGTCGTCATTGTGCAGGATAACTTTGTAGTGACGAGGGATCTCAATCTTTTTCTCGTCATCCAAGTGAACTTGATTAGAATTATCAAATGAATGATCTTCAGGCATGGTACCACAAGATTTGATTGTTTAAGATTTATCTTCCTGTTGTTGACTTTTATAATCTTGAACAAATCTCGTCTGTTTAGCGATTTCTTTACTCTTGTCGCTTTGTAATTCTTTTATTTTTTTTGCAACATTGAGAACTGTTTCAACATATATTTCGCTATTATTGTATTTATAGATTACATCTTTATTGGATTCTAGGTAAAGTCCTTTTTTCCAACCATGAGCCTTCAAGTAGTTGGCTGTCGAATAGATAGCGTCGGGGAATAAAAACAGATTTACGGAACCATTTTGATCGCTATCATAACCCCATTTCAGATAACTACTCGGCAAAAACTGCGGGATCCCAAACGCACCGGCAAAGCTTCCCTTAAGTTGAAACGGACTCATACCCCTATCTTGCACCATGGTTAACAAGGCGGTTAACTCTACTTCTGCCCATTCCGCCTTTCGTGACAGTCTTTTCAGAACATATTGATCGTCTTCTGAAAGAGCTATTTTATTCATTGCTTCAAGGTGTTTCTGCTCCTTTTCAACAATTATTGATGAGAAAACCGAAATCACCGGATATCGTCCTAAAATATTACCCAAGCCGGTTTCAACGAGAAGAATGGAAACCAGTACTTCTTCATCAACATCAAACTCCTGACTCGCTCTCGTTAGAACAGATTTCCATTTTCTTGAAAACCGGTGCGCAATTTTTAATGAATAAGAGCTATGGAAATCTTCATAATTTCTCCGGTTTTCCTTGTTATGCACATTTCTACTGACAATAATGGGTAGCTTTTTTAAACGTTTGTCATAGAACACGCTCTTAAGAAGATCTTGGTCAAAGCCCTTTTCTTCGAACATTGCAACCAGAAACTGTCGATCGGGTTCGGAATAAGATCTGTTCCCTGAGTTTGCCTGGACGTCCCTGAACAGAAAGCAGGTTGCAACACCTATTAAAACCAGTAAAACCAATGGTATCGTTACTTTTTCCTGTAAGTCTTTCATCTCATCAATCCGATTAGTCCGTTTTTAGATCACTAAAAAACACATATTAGAATTATGGAAAATTATCGATTTATAATTCACAACTCATTCCATATTCTACAGGACTTTAGAAATTATTTTGACTGTTGGCTTATTCCTACATGATTGATTCAGAGACTGAGTTCTTTATATATTAGCCTGAAAATATACTACACACAATTAAAACCGACCTCAAGGGCCTGCTGATTGATCGCCAGTTTTGCGGGAGGCATCACATTTTTTAGTGCTTCGAACAGGGTTACTTTATTCAAAGGAAATTCCTCAAGTTTGGAGAGGGTTCCCAATAAAATAACATTGAGCAAAATAGAACTACCTAAATTTAAGGCAGATTTTGTTAAATCCAACCAGTGCAATTTCTGACATTGTTGTTCCAGGAGTTTTCTGATATTTTCCTGCCTCGGATACAGATTTTCTCCAGCCGTCACATTAATTGGGTAAATGGGCCTGCTGTTGGTGATCACGATGGAGTTTCTATTTCCAAACTCTTTCATAACGCGTAGTGTTTCCAACGGCTCAATTCCCAGGATGAAATCGGCTTTTCCGTTTGGTATCAATGGCCCCAGCATATCATTATCGGTTATCCTCACATGGCTCATAACAGGTCCACCACGTTGAGATAATCCGAATGTCTCACCAATAAATACTTTTAAACCGGCGTTAACGGCCGCATAGCCAACTATTTGCGATGCCATTACATTTCCTTGTCCACCCACTCCGGTAATAATTAGGTTGGTTACCATATTTTCAAAATTTCAGTTTATAGGATTGATTTCTTAATTGCGTTTTGTGGACAAACCTGTGAACAGATTCCACATCCAACGCATAATACTTCGTCGATTTTAACGTTCCCTTCATCTGAATCCCAAATCAGACCCGGACAACGAAAAATCCTTGTACAATACTGATTGCATCCGCAACTATCTGATAAGCACCTGTCGTTATCGACCGAGATCTTATATTCAAATCCTCCTTTTTTATTCTGAACTAACGCACAGTTTCTTTTTAGAATCAGAACTTTTGGACCACTTTTCTCCAACAGGCTTAAAATTGTATGGATTGATAGTTTAAAATCATAAGGATCAACAGTGATCACATCAATGTCAATTGACTGACATATTCTTTCGATATTAATAGGATCAGTTTTAACACCCATCAGCGTGCAATCTGAACCGGGATGAGGTTGAAAACCTGTCATAGCAGTTGCACTGTTATCCAGAATGATCAGAAAGATATCAGACTGATTAAATTTAGCATTGAGAAGAGGAGGTAATCCGGCATGAAAAAAGGTGGAGTCTCCGCAAACAGTAATCACGGGCTGATTAAAACCAAATTGGGTTAATTTGCCATAGCCATTCGCCAAGCCTAATCCGGAACCCATAGCATGAACCGATTTGACCTGATTAAACCCGGATGGCCAAATACCCAGGGTATAACAGCCAATATCACCCGAGACAAAACCGTTCCTTCCATCCAGTTTCAGAGCCATTTGAATGGCGTAATAGGAAGCCCTGTGGGGGCATCCGGGACAAAATCCAAATTCACGTGGGATTAATGCAGCATCCAAAGCATTTTCGGGTTCTGTTTTGACCTCTTTTCCATATTCGAGGTTAAAAATATCGGCAAGTAATGATATAAGAACGGTCGGGGATAATTCCCCACATGTGGGAATATGTCCGGATGCCTTGCCAAAAAATCGTTTTACGCCAATTACATCAATCAAATCAGAGGCAAGGGCTTTTACTGAATCTTCAATAAAAGCATCTATTTCTTCCGCAAATAAAATATTTTCGGCAGAGATTAGGTGCTTCCGGATCAATTCTTCCGGTAGCGGATGTGTTGTCCCAAGTTTCAACAATCCCACCTTTGACTCCAGCTCCAAAATCTTGAGTGCTTCCATGGAGTACAGATAAGAGCATCCCGATGTGACAATCAGTAATTCAGGGATCTCAGGCCCCTTATAGAAATTAAAGTGTGACTCATTGTTTATCTTGAGAGCCTTCTTTAATTTTTCATTTCTTACCTGATGCTTTTGAATGACTGGAAAAGTATGATAGGCAATATTGGTATCAAACCGGGCATCATTTTTAAAATCACCTAATTTACCAACCGACACATTTGAACGGCTATGAGACAATCGAGAGACACTTCTGACCATAACCACATTCAGAATCGATTCGGATAGTTCAAATGCCCATTTGGTCATTTCCAATGCCTCTTGAGGAGTAGACGGCTCCAACAAGGGGATTCCAGCCAGTTTGGAAAACATCCTGGAATCTTCTTCATTAGTACTTGAAATACCTGCCGGGTCATCACAGACTACAAGTACCAATCCACCGTTTGTACCCGATAAGGTCAAATTGGTTAAAAAATCGGAGATTACATTAACTCCATTTTGTTTCATACATGATATTCCACGACAGCCGGCAAAGGATGCAGCTGTGGCTGATTCAAATGCTACCTTCTCATTAATGGACCATTCAACATAAATGGGGAGATCCTCAGATGCTTTCGCCAATGTCTCAATAATTTCTGAAGAAGGGTTTCCGGGATATCCCGTGCAGAAAAGAACTCCAGCTTCCAGTGCACCGCGCGCGATAGCTTGATTCCCCTGGAGCAGTACTTCTCCTTCGTATGAATCACAACTGATTTTGAACATTAGTTTTTTTTGTTTTCAGTTAATCAAAATTGAACAATTTATTTTGCCAGTCTAAATAATAAAACGCTAATAAGTCTATAACACTCAATGGATGACATTGATCCGCGACCCGACTTGCATTAACATGGCTTGCCGGGTTCTTTTCTGTAACTATCTAAATTTAATCTCATTATATAAAAAGAGTTGGAATAATGGTGCCAATTTGAGATAATGGGTGCTTGCTTTACAAACCCGGCTGGACTTCGGTCAGCCAACAATTACATCAAATAGATTAATCAGTTAGTCACCAATCATCTGAAAAAATAATATAAAAATGGTAAAAGATAATACTTCTTCTCCAAAATTGGAAGAGGTCAAAGACAGCGCTCAAGAAGAACAAAATCTAAATCAAGCAACAAAGACCTCAACGAAGACACCAAAAATGGGGCTATTTAAAAAGATTTTGAATCCTTCGATGATTTTTAATAAAAGTTCGAATAACTCACTCGTAAATGAAGGTTATCTGTATTTAAAAAAGCAGAAATACGAAGAAGCCATTGATCTATTTAATAGTGCAATCCATGAAGACGATCACTGTTTCGACGCTTATGTAGGGATAGGAAGAGCTTCAAGCACGCAGGGTGGAATCGAAAACGCAAAAAAAAGTATCATTTATTTTAATAAGGCATTAAAAATCGATCCGACAAAACTGGAGATTTATCAAGAAATCATTAATGTTTATGAGCGATTAGGTGATAAGAGAAATGCTATGGCAGAACGAAAAAAGCAGTTTCTGGCAAAAACATTGAAATCAAATCCATCAGATGCAAAAGCCAATAACAATATGGGAATTCTGCAGTTGCAGCAAAAGAATGTCAACGCAGCAATTGTCTCGTTTAAAAAGGCTATTAAATGTGACAGAAATTATCTGATGGCAAGGTCTAACCTGGCAAGTGCATTTTTGTATAAAGCCCAAAAGTTAGAGACTGATGAAGAGCGAAGTTTAGTACTTAAGCAAGGGCTGGGATTAATTGATCAGGTCTTGGAAAAAGAGAACACGGCAGAAGCAAACCTTATCAAAGCTAAAATACTATTGATGAAAGGAGATTCTGCAAAGGCGTCTGAGTTCTGCAACAAAGCAATATCTATCGACCCGTCTTTTAAGGAGGCATACAATACAAAACGCGCAATTGAAGAACAACTTGGCAATGTTGGTGAAGCAAACATGGCTTACGAAAATTATCAATCCATGACCCAACAGGAGCAAAAGAGTAAAAAAGAAAAATTTATTTCACCCTTTGAGTAATTTGACTACTGATCCCGGGACAATATATTTGATCCAGGGTACGGTATAGACTCCGGGTTGAAGTATATCAAAATGGTTAATTCCCTTTAGATCTTCTATCTTTTCAAAACGACGATCAATTTTTATGTTTTCAGGGGATACAAACACAAAATCACTGGGCAAACGAGTCTGTTTGGTGAACTCAATAATGGTAAAAGAATTCCTGACTGATTCCAGCACAACTCCGATTTTGTTTTCGATTTCGCTGCGGATAACCGGGTTGGTGAGCCTTTCGAACAATTGTTTTGTTTCGTTGAATTGCAGAAATCCTTCAAATGATCTGTTTAATCTACATTCTGACAGAGTATCTGGCCAATTCGGTTTCTCAAAAAACGAAGCTATGGCTTTAAAATGATCCTTTTCATGAATCTCAATTCTTAAATGATCGATCCCTGCCTCTTTTATCTCTATTAGTCTGTTAAAAACATTTAAGGGTTTATCATAAAACACAATTGTGCCTTTGGTGGTTTGAATAATTCTGTTGAACTGATCAGGTCTGTCCTCACTGGCCACATAAGGATTTGAATTCACAATATCCTCATATCGAATGTGTTTTGAAAGCAATTTTCTCCGGGAATAAAAGATCTCAATTGAGCCTAATCCCAGAATTTCGATATCGCAGGGAACCAAATTTCTGATCGATTGTATTGTTGAAAGAGGCAGTTGACTGGATAGTACGACTCTTTCCAGAGAAGACTTGAAAATGTCTGTCCAATATCTAACGGAATAGCGATTCAAGCTGCCATGTTCCAGAGATAGTTGAAGTCTGATTCCGGGAAATAGACTCTCCAGAGTCTTTCCCAATCCGGGATCAAGAAATCTAACGGAATCAATTCCTTTTTTTATGCTTTCAAAAAGTTGAAACGATAGACGCGATTCATTATCCTTGGCTACATAATCCCATGCCAGAACAATTTTTTTTCTGTTTTGTTTTAGCTCGGCAACTACATCTTTCAGGCTGTTATCAGGTAATCCTCCAAATCTTGAAAATGCTTCTGTTTGCAAAAGAATCCATTTTACCGGGGAGTTGCAGATAGTTGGCAAATGATCAATGTTTCCAAAATTAATAATCGTATTCATGAGTTACCGGAAATTATGAACTTAAACCCGTTTGTTGCCATCCTAATTCACTTAGCGGAACCGCCAGCTTTGCTGTTTCCACAGCCTGTTTACTGGCTGCTGTGCCCTCTTGAATCCTACCCTTGATACCAAATATAATAGCCGCCAATCGGAAAATATTAAATGCCATGTAATAATTCCAGTTTTCAATGCTTTTTCGTCCGGTTTTGCGACAATACAAATCCATAAATTCATCTTCCGTCGGTAATCCTTCTGCCTGACAGTCTACTCCGGCAAAACCGTTCATTATACCATCTGGAAATCGCCAAATTATGCAAAGATATGAAAAATCGGACAGGGGATGACCTAACGTGGATAATTCCCAGTCTATTACTGCAATCACACGGTTTTCTCGGGGATGGAATATCATATTGTCCAGACGAAAATCCCCATGAACAATGGTTGTTTCATCATTGTCGGGAATGTTTTGCTCCAACCATTCAATTAACTTCTCCATCACAGGATATGATTTGTCTTTTGATGCCTCATACTGTTTTTTCCAGCGAGAAACCTGTCTACCAAAGTAATTACCTGCTTTTCCGTAGTTAGATAAGCCGATGCTTCCATAATCAACATCATGTAAAGCTGCAATTGTCCCATTCATGGAATTGAAGATCTCTTTTCTATCAAGATAAGGAATTTGGTTATAAGACCAGAAAATTCTTCCTTCAACATATTCCATTATATAGAAATATGAGCCGATTATGCTTTCATCCGTACACAATGTATACACCTTGGCAACGGGAACTTCAGTCTGGCTGAGTGCGGAGATGATTGTATACTCTCTATCAACAGCATGAGCCGACTTAAGCAATTTCCCCATCGGCTTCTTTCGCAGCACATATCGATTGTTTGCAGAGGAAATAAAATAAGTGGGATTTGACTGGCCGCCCTTGAACTGTTTAACCTCAATTGGTCCTTCAAAACCGGGTATATTTTTTAGCATATAGGTTTCCAAAGCCTGGCTGTCTAGTTCAAACCCGTTTCTTACGCTACCATATCCGGAATATTCTTTTTGTCGATCTTGCATAGCCCGCTCCATAGTCTATACGAATTTAATCTATTCAATTGTGAACACTTCAATGTTTTTTAAATAGTAGTTTAAAAGCAAATCGCATTCAAGTGGGGATAATTGCGGTTGGAGTTTTTGTTTGACAGAATGCAAAAATAAATCATAAATATTTCAACAGATTAATTATTAGCTCAACCCTAATTTTTTGATTTTTTGTTAACTTTTTTGAGCACATTATGTTTCCTGACAAATCATTTTTTGATCAACTGAATACGTTATTTAACCCGGAGTCTGTCGCTATTGTAGGATTACCAAGAGAGATGAAAACAGGTAAGCTATTTCTGATTTCGTTATTGGATCTGGATTTCAAAGGGACAATTTATCCAGTCAATCCCAAAACGCATGAAATTGACGGACTCCGCACCTATCCCTCTGTGTCTGCAATACCTGGAAAAGTTGATCTGGCGATTTTACTGATTCCGGCTTCCCATACAAAAGCGGTCTTAATGGAATGTGCCCAAAAAAAAGTGAAGGGGGTGGTGTTGTTTACTGCCGGATATAAGGAAACAGGCAGCATTGAAGGGGCTGCGCTTGAAAAGGAATTGCTGGCAATTGCCAGGACTTCCGGAATGAGGTTAATCGGACCCAATGCCATGGGGCTTTACAATCCCAAATCAGGCATTTCGTTTTTCCCGGGACTGAGTAAGACATCTGGTTCGGCTTCACTGATTTCACATAGTGGCTCTTTGGCAAACTTGGTTTGTCGTGAGGGACCAAACAGGGGCATTTTTTTTAACAAGGCGGTCAGTGTAGGAAATGAATGTGATCTGTCCAGCGCTGATTTTCTGGACTTTTTTGCCAATGACCCGGAAATAGGCTTTATTGGCTCTTATATTGAAGGTATTAAGGACAAATCGGGATTCTTCTTATCATTAAAAAGAGCAAGTCTGAAAAAGCCGGTAATTATCTGGAAGATGGGATTGACTTCTTTTGGAGCAAAAGCGGCAAACTCCCACACCGGTGCATTATCCGGTGATCCGATCATATGGAAGGGCATTGTCAGTCAGACTGGGGCCATATCAGTCTTTGGATTTGAACAATGGTTAGACGCCTTTATGGGGTTTTCTTTATATCCTCAAAATATCGGCAAACGGGTTGCCATTATTTCCGGACCGGGGGCTTTTGGCGTATCGGCTTCCGAAGCCTGTGGTTATGAAGGGTTGACTTTAGCAGAATTATCATCTTCAACCCGGGAAACATTAAAAAAAATAATACCGGAAACGGGCACAAGCGTCTCCAATCCAATCGATGTTGGTTTAACTGCGTCGTTAGACATTCGGTTTTACCGGGAAGCGTTGCAGGCTGCTTTACAGGACGAGAATGTTGATGCTGCCTTTATTATTGGAATTGGACTATCTGAAGAATTAAATGAGGAGTATGTGCGGTCTATCATCACTCTTTACCATGAATTCAAGAAACCGATATCAGTTATCAGTATGCCGGGATTTGAGAAAAAACATGAACAAGAGTTATGTCGAAAAGGGGTACCTGTTTTCAGTTCAGGCGAAAGGGCAATGAAGACCTATGCAATGGTTTATAGTTATTGGTTGTGGAGACGGGGAAAGAGGTAAAATACTGTTATTTCATCCACCCATTTTCAATCATGATATAGTGGATTTCATCTTGAAGATTCTTTGCTAAATCGTGTGCGCTTTTTACCTGAACGCGCTTGCTGAATATTACTTCTATCAGCTTTAAGGCGCTCTCTAATCTCCTCTTATACTCATCTTCCTTAAAAAAACCGGTGGATTCCTTGATAACCCAGGCTGCTTTCAAAAACGGATCCACTTCATATTGTTTGGTCAAGATGGCATGATCCAGGTGTTGTTTGATGATATCCAGATTATCAAGGTACATTTTATTAGCTACATCATGGCTTTCATTCAAATCACCACCGGCCATTGACAATTGAAAATCTCTTACTCTTCTCATATTATTAACCATTACTTTTTGAAGAATGATGTCACGGCTAATATCCGGAATACTTCTCTGGTATGATTTTACCAAGTTGTCCAGTATGGGTATTCGTGCGAACAAAAGATTTATCGTCATTATAATGTAAATAATATTATTGGCTGTTTTACCTCCTTCACCGACTTTCCTTGAGCCATCTTCACTCTTTATTGCCAGACAAGCTTTTTTAACTTCCTCGTTTGATATACTGGTAACTGTATAAATCGATCCTTTTAGTTTTGCATTCAACAAGGTCAAACCGGAGAGTTTGCTCTTTACGGAAGCCATCACCGTTAATTGCAGATGTTTTCGATGAATATCTTCTGCCATCGATCTGATTCCCTTAGAGAAATGATTTTTGCAGGCGTTGTATTCATGCAGATATTTATCCCTCAGGGCATCTATGTAGCGCACGTATATCTTAATAAACCAGTTTATATTAAACAGGCTTGTGCCCCCATTATACATAGCCCGTGTTATCTCTCTTAATGAACCTTGAATAACTTTTATCTTTTTTGCATCCAAACCACTTTGTGAAGCATCATTGAAGATTTGAATTGCGTTTAGTGCCCTTAGATCGGGATAAGCCGGATATTTTTTGAGAAGTTTTCTTATCTGTGTACGTGGATCTTTTATCTCTCCCTTGTTCCCAAACCTGTTTACTATTTCTCTTAGATCAGAAATATCCGGGTATCGCCTGCTGATAAAACTCAGCGGACGTTTTTTAATCGTATATTCGGCTCTACCTAAAAACTTTGGAGAATCAGGAAACATCTTAATCATTTCCTGCATTTCATCTTTAATAAACTGGACGTTCTTTTCCTTATCCTCAAATATACCAATCCCAGAACCCTTTCTTAGGTTATTCTGTAATTTCTTAAGTTTGTCTTCGGATGCTGAGGGTTTGTTTTTTTTAAAAAATGAATCCAGTTTTGCCATATTATACTAAAAAAATACGTCTTATTTATTGTTATTATGAATCAACAGTATTGTTGTTGATTATTCAAAAATTGTGATTGACTGAAAAGTAACTGATTACAATAATGTTGCGTTGTTGTAGACCAAGATTTATCTTATAAACGAAAAGTAAAATCCCTTATGAAATCTTCCGCTATTAAAATTAGAAACAGCAAATGTTCGAAGGGGTTTCGTTCAAAGAAGCTTATATGGCTTACTCGAACTCGTTAAAATAAAATCTTTATATTAACACCTAATTGTTAAGAAATTATTGTTAATATGCAGGTGTCTGAAGAGACACCTTTTATGCTTTTTTCTTATTACTACTTTGCGGGCTAAATTACAATTCAAATGATCTATCTGCAACAACCTGAAGTCTCAAAATCGCTAAAAGAATATTGATATTCCACAATAATTATTACCTTGGCCCCTGGTTTCGGCGTAAATCTGACTTTGACGATATTAGTAATGGCAGGGTATTTTAAATTAGTCAACGCAAACAACACTTAAAAAGATCGATCTCTAAATCCACACAACGGATAAACAATGAATGAATTAGTCAATATTCCGGCAAATCACGGTACTTTGGAAGGAATATACGAACAGTACAGTAGGGAGCAAGCTGTTATTATAACTCATCCCCACCCGATGTATGGAGGGGATATGTATAACTCCGTAGTACATACAATATCAAAAGCATTTCACCATCTTTCTTATTCAACCTTAAGATTCAACTTCCGAGGGGTTGGTAAGAGTACCGGAAGTTTTGATAATGGTCTGGGCGAACAGGAAGATCTCAAATTCGCAATTCAGTACTTGTCTGAGCAGGGATTTAACCGCATAACTCTTGCAGGATATTCATTTGGATCTTGGGTGATTTATAATCTGGTAATCCGGGAAAACATCACAAACAGTATTGTTCTGATTTCTCCTCCTGTTGATTTTATTGAGTTTAAAAATGCACAGCTGGTGGAATCATTAAAAATGGTACTGGTGGGGACAAGGGATGATTTTGCATCACTCGAAAATGTTTCTCGACTTGTTCCCATTTGGAACCCGAAAGCTCGCCTCGAAATCATACAGGGAGCAGATCATTTTTTTTCCGGATATCTGGAAAAACTTGAGCAGGCGATTAGTTCCGAAAGTAGATTTAACATCTGATAACAGTATCTTATGGCGTCAATGAAAGAAAGCGTGTTTGTCCTGACATTAACACCCTATCGAGATGCGGATCTGATTGTTAATTTTCTTTCCAGGGATAATGGAAAACTGTCAGCAGTAATTTACAGGGGAAGAACACTCGGAAAATCATCCAGTTTTCTTTATAATCCCGGTGACTTGATTGAGATTGAATACCAGGTGTATGAAAACAGAGAGTTCATTCGCATAGAAAATACTATTGGCATAGATCTTTTAAGAGCAGATCAGATCTCGTATGATCAGTTTGTTATCCACTCCTACCTTATCGAAATTATCACCAAAGTATCCAAACCTGCTCTTCCGGCAGATGAGATCTTCGAATTGCTTGCCACGATTTCTCAATCAACCTGGACAGAGAAAAATCGATATTCTTTACTTTTATGGGCAATCTGGAAGGTCATTAAATGGGGTGGGTATCAAATAGATTTTTCGAATTGTTGCCAGTGTTTACAGAGTTCCTGGAAAATCAAAGCCAATCATGAACCTGCATTTCGAAAGCAAACGTATTCGTTATTATTGGAAACCGGAAGACTGGTTTGCGGGTCATGTCTTCAAAGCTCTGAGAAAGCACAAACCGTATCATCGGCAATGGTTAAAATCCTATGGTTATTTTCCCGAAGCGAAAACCATGAGGAATTGTATAATGATTTTCCCCTTAATACCATCAATGATCTCACACAATTGCTGAATAATTACATGTTGCGTTGCTATGAACTTAAACCGAAATCACTGGATATTCTAACCGGTTTTCTGCAAAAATAACAATCTTATATTATTTGGAAAAGCCGGCTTACAGCCACCATTAGCATTCCTGCTATCACTGTCGCAAAAAGGCTTTTTGTTTTTACGGCCACCAAAAATGTTGGAATTGACACAATCAAAAAAAGATTGTCGCTTGAAAAGTATACCTGTTTGTCATTTATCAGCAACGCTGGAAACAGCATTGCCGATAAGACGGCAACCGGGATATACCCAAGCCATTTTATTGCAATTTTTGGTAATGTTTTAGATGACAACAGTAATAGCGGCAGTAATCGAGGTATAAAAGTCACCACGCCCATTCCAACAATCATTAATAGAATCTCTTTTTGATCCATTTTTCCACCAATATTCCGAAGGTTGCACTTAATAGTGTTGCCAGAATTATATTCCATTGGTCAATTCCGGCCAGGTACAATAAAATCGAAACACACCCGGATAGGATTGCAACCAGGATTTGCGTCTTTGATTTGATTTGAAAAACCAAAAGACCTATAAACATGGCAATCAGGGCATAGTCAAGAGCAAATGGTTTCACATCTTTAATAAACCCGCTGGTTGCTATCCCAAGCACCGTTCCTGTGATCCATGACAGTTGTGATACGATATTGATAGTAAACGCTGCTGTTTTATTGGTATCTCCACTTGAAAACCGTTCTGCATGAATCGCAAAAGTTTCATCAGTGATTTGATACGAAAACAGAGTTAAAGCAAGTGCCCTCCACCTCTTAAGATATGGAGATAAGGCTGCAGTCATCAGTAAATGCCTGAGATTTACAATGAACGTTGCGATTATAATCGACAGAGCAGATGCCCCGGCAACGAGTAATCCAATGGCTATTAATTGGGAAGATCCTGCAAAGACTATTATTGACATGAAGACAGCATTCATCGAAGAAAGCCCAACCTTTTTCGCCAGCACACCAAAAGCAAATCCAATAGGTATGTAGCCAACTACAACTGGCATCGAAACAATAAAGCCCTGCAAAACGTTCTTCTTTAAGTCAACGGGGGAGTTTTTCTGATCCATAATCTTCTAAAGTCCGGTCCCTTCAACAGCAAATTAAAATACGATGGTATAAAATTGTTTTTTATTATTAAAAGACCCAATTGGAAAAAAGTACGATTCTATAGTCCTTGTATTTATCATGATCGATAGGCTGAGCGATGGTAACGATTCCATTTCCTTGATACATATTCAACCATTCGACAAAAAATACAAAGCGAAGCTCAATATCCTTGAACTCTTTCCAATCAAATTCGTCGTTTTGCTTGGCATAGCCCCAATGAGCATATAATTCAGATTCAACTCGTCTTAACCATCCAAGATTAAAAAGATTCAGATTCGTATGGGTTAGAATGGGCGGGAAAGTAAAACCGGTTTCCATGATCCTTCTCTGATCAAATAATAATTCATTTTCTCTTGGAAATCCTGAAATTCCCTCCGGCCCTCCGATAGGATATCTTTTTTGAAAGGGTACGATTCCATAGGAGTATGCGCCCTTGAATAACAGCGATAGTTTTGTTTTCCATAGGTACCAGACTGAAGATTGGTTAAGTGAATACTGATAATACTCCAAGTCCTCGTCTTTTTGATTCAAACCGAAACGATATGAAAAATCAAACCAATACTCCGAATAATTCCCAATATAAAAGGGAATTGAAAGAGTCAGCCCTATGTTATTCCAAACGTTCATGTCCGATGAAACATCCTGATCATTAAGACTTTTTAATTTTTCATCAACCAACTGAAGATCCAGATATGTCTTTTCGTGATAATCCAAGAACTCCTGTTCAAACCCCATGATTTTGGAATAGGAAGCATTGAGTTCACTGCTCTTATAATAGATTTCACTCCCTCTCCAGGGTGTATTCTTGAGATAAAATGTTGTTTCCCATAGAATCTTTTCCTCATTTTCTCCCTTCCATGCGTCAATGTAGACTCCAGCTATATCAAGATAGCTGATATTAAAACTCAACCCATAAAGATTCTCATCAAATGAGTTCCCCCATATCATGGGTGAAACAGCTATAATCCATTTTTCCGGTGTGGGAAAGTCCCATACCGGTCGGATTTTTAAAGGTATCATCCATGAGTTATTTAACAGTTCATCTTCGAGGAGATGATGCTCTGGATCGATCATCACTTCATCAAAAGGTGAATCGGATACAAACTCAAATAATCCGGCACCGGATCTGATGATATGGTTTTTGATTTCACCGTTTTTTTGTTTAATGCGCAGCGTGAATGCTGGGGAAATACTGCCATGATTGACTATACTGACAGTCATCAGGTGCTGATTGTTTTTGTATTGTTCCTCAACCGATTCAAAAGCATAGTCTACTGAACCCTTTGTAGAGAGCCATTCTCCAGCAAACTGCTTTTCCTCGTCAGAAAATAAGAACAACGAATAAAATGCTTCCTCATCCAGTAAACGAGCTGAACTCTCGCCTTGATTCAACAACTTTTTGACAACAGGATTATAAACGGTTTCTATTTTTTCCGGATCAAGTACCGTTCTAATGAGGTGAAACCCCTTCTCAAACCAGGGATGATAATCTTTGGATATCCTGGCAACATCTGCTGGAAGCCTGGCATCAAGTATAGCCTGACTTTTTTTGGCTGATATCCATCGTCTGAGAGTATTCTCCTGGTAGAGATCCGGATTTAACCAGCTGCCCCAAGAGAAAAAGCTGGATTCGCCGCCATAAACCTTGTTAATAAAATCCCTGATGATTTCTGATTGCAGTGCGGGTATTATCCAGGGATAACGATTGCTGTTGATTGAAAACTGTTTTCTTATTCTTGATGCGATGATCCCTCTAATCAATTGAAGCTCAAATGTTTTGTAATATTCTTTTCGATAAGAAAATATCTTTCTTGGAATCAGGATATAATTCCCTGAAGATTGTAAGGGCCCATCCCATAAAACAAAATTGAATTTTGATTGATCAGCTTTTATCCATCCATATTGATCTAAAAACTTTAATACTCGAACAATTCTGGCATTTATAAAATCAGATTTTTCACTAAAATATTTATCGAAGGAAACATTAAACTTATCATAGATGCCATTCCAATCCGAAGCCAAAATTATTGGGATACTTGAAAAAGAATCCTGTTGAATACGAATTATTTCATTAACGTCGTTACCTTTTTTTATGTCCAATTCTGTTTTATAAAAACGATTCAAATGGAAATGATCCGCCAAATCGTATTGATCGTTATTAAACACTACCGGTCTGGGAACAAAATCTATCAGAATTGTTTTATAATCCTTTGGGATCTTTCTGAAGCTTGTTATAAACTGAATAGAAATAATCAATTCCCGCTGATTCTCAATGGACTGGTTATCATGGTTTGTCTTGACTTCCAGTAACGTCTCTCTGCTGTTCTTTGGTGGTAAACCAAACAGATTATCCTTCACCTCAAATAACACGCTTTTGTTATTAATGATTACTTTTTGGACAATTATTTTTCCCGCTAAATGAATGTTTTCATGAACATAATCATTCACAGACTCAATCTCTAGTCTTTCAAATAGTTTCTTTTCTCCCTTTAAATCGGAAATATAGTATTTTGTACGATAATCGGAAGGGGAGTACCAATTTGGGGGAAGATGGAAAAGGAGTTCTCCTGACTTGTTTGAAGATATTCTATAAGTGGCTGTCCCTTCGAAACTGCGATTATCTGATGAATAGACGCCCTTTATAAGAACTGGATTTTCGTCGGCTGGCAAAAACTCAGGACGTGATACGACAAGAAGTATCAGGATCAGTAGTTTTGTAACTCCCGGAATCTGTTTCAACAGCAATCCATTGCATCTGGTAGAAAAATAATAAACATCTGGTTAAGGAGGCTTTTGGTTCAATAGTTCGTATCTGAAATCAAATGACAATGCAATTATTATTTCAAAACAGCTAGATGGCCAAGTAGCATATAACCCTGGCCATCAGAAGGGGGATTAGACTATTCAGATTTTAGGGGCGGAAATCCTCAGTTTTTCAAGCCTCCTTTCATTGCTTTCATCAATTACAAACTCCAAATTCTCAAGCTGGATACTTTCGCCTTTTTCAGGAATTTTACCCGCACTATGGCATATATAACCACCAATGGTTTCAATCCCTTCTTTTTGAAAATCCTTGCTATAGAGATCATTGAATTGACTGAGGGGATAATTGGCGTCCATGATAACCGTTCCATTTTCAACCATTTTGTATGTCGGATCTTCGTTTTTGTTTAATTCATCAGGAATATCACCAACCAGCTCTTCAATAATATCTTCTGTTGTAACCATTCCGTCCACTCCGCCATGTTCATCAATGACTATAGCAAGTTGAACACGGTTCTTCCGGAAATGGGAGAGAACTTCATGGATTTGCTGGCTATATGAAACAAAAAAGGGTTTTCGCATTACCTGCGATACTTTGTAATCGCCTATGGATTCAAATAGCTCAAAAATATCCACCGCAAACAGGATACCAACAATATTGTCTTTAATACCCTCCTGCACTGGAAGCCTCGAAAAACCGGACTCAGAAAACAATTTGATTGCATTTATCAATGGCTCATCTTTATCAATCGTAATCATCTGTGTCCGAGGAATTGTCACTTCTCGTATTGTAGTATTAAAGTAGTCTTCTAGATTATTAATTAGTTCAAATTTGCTGGAATTATTTTCGTGGAACGGAAGTTTTTCTATCTTTTTTTGGAATACTTTTTTTATGATTGTAAGAATTGAGTTACTCGAGGGAACAACCAATTTTTCTCCATATAAAAATTTAATGAAAGGGTTGTGAATCTTCACAATAACCATCTGGAATGATAGTCTAAACCCACGTCTTAAAAGCTCACTTGAAGTTTATCAGCGTATAATTTTTCAGGCAAGGTAATATTTATACAAACATTTTACCTACTATAATAACAATAGGTTCAATATATTATTTTAGTTGGAAAGAAGGTAAAAGATACAATTTTGGTTCATTAATAATAGCACAGTCCAATTAAAATGAACCAAATCAATGGGAAGATTATACTGCAGGGGTTCCTTTCTTAGGTTTGGTGATATTGTTAATAATTGATTTTATAGCATCTTCTTTGACTGTTTCCAGTATCTGTTTATTGGCAAGCATAAATGTCATCTCGGTTGTACCAAGGTTTTTCAAATCGATATCAACTTCATCCTTAATGTTATATCCTTTCTTCTTATATGCATCAATGACCTCAAGAATTGTTCTCTTGGAGTACAAAGCTTCAATAATTATTTCTGCCTGAACTTCGAGCGTTAATCTTTTTCCTTTTTTTGGACCTCTTCTTGCGTCTTTAGCCATATTTCCTCCAATAATTATTAATACAATAAATTCAATTATTGTATCATAGAATAAAATAAATTATTTTTCAAATAAATATTCCATAAAATATGTAACTTTATTTAGAACAATCTATTCGAATTATTTCGAATAGTGTATAAAAACAGACAGACTTTAATAATTGACAGCATGATCGCTTATACATAATGTTCAGTTTTCATTGCCTTTCTTATTTAATGTGGATTGAAATAGTTTTTAAGGGAAAACATACCAAGCATTGCTGATAATGAAAACATATAATGTACAGTCATTATCTGATAATATTTTTGTGATGCCATTTAGAGAGAAATACAATTCGTATTCAGTGGTGGCCCTTAACTTCCTTTGTCCCGTATTACTACCAAGCCTGGTTGATCTTCTTCTGAATAGTCGCATTCAATTTAAATAAATGGTAGCCATAACCAGGGAAAAAAGTAGTTCCTAAAAATGCTAACGCTTGAAAAAGGATACCCCAAGAAAGCCTTTGGTTTTTTCCTTAAAAATCCATCAAAATTTGCTTTTGTACCCCTCTCATACTATGGCATATACCGAAGAGTGGTCTAATAAATGCTTTACCATTAGAGGTAAAAAACATATTATGATTAAAGCGACGAAATTCATCCGGGAAACCGATTAATATTCAAGTCAAAAGTTTAATTCATGAATAATCTTACTAACTATCATGAAGCGATTCATTCTCTTGCCAGCCAGTTGGAAAAGCTCCTAAAGGTAATTGGCCACTCTGACCCTTCTGCAGAAAGAATGAAGCATGTTTTATACGATAAATATAAAGAAAACCTTTCTGATATTGCAGGAGACTTAAAACCTCTGTTTTCCTGGTCTGCTTTGCTTCAATATTTGAATAGACTGAAAATATCAGATAATCTGCTGGTTTCACCAGAGCAAAGGGAAACCATAGTTAATAAAATGATCAAAGACTTTGAAGGAGAATTTGTTTTAAAACACGAGCTTTCTGAGTTTTCAGCTCCCAACCCTGTTGACACAAGACAAAAAGAGCGTCTCAAGCGAATCAGAAAACAGATAAGAAATAACAGAAAATCACAAGAACAGATCCAAACTCAAAATTCCCTTTTTGAAATGGTGCAATTCAAGAACCAGCAAAAAACAGCAAAAGACAGTTTGAATAAGCTTGTTAAAGCCTTGAATAAGATTAGCCCCCAGAAGTTGGAAGTCCCCATCAATCAGAATAATCAAGAATAAACCAATGGAGATAATTATTGTTTCCTCGGAAGCTGTCCCATATGTTCAAACCGGAGGATTGGGTGATGTCGTGGGAGCCTTTGCCAATCAGCTTGCCCTGAAGAATCATCATGTTTATCTTATCATTCCGTTTTTTAGAAACATTAGGCAAAACCGATCAAAGCTGAAATTAAAAATCTGTGTGTCAGCACTTGAAGTAAAGATGGGAGATAGAACTTTCTCTTGCCGAGTCTGGAAAACCTTTCCAGCTCCCAATTTACAAGTGTTCTTTATTGAGTATAACGATTTTTTTGACAGGAATAACCTGTATGTTGATGGTTTTGAGGAATACGAGGATAACGGTGAACGATTCTCTTTTTTCTGTAAAGCCGCTCTGGATTTATCCCTAAAAATCAAACTCAATCCGGATATCATTCATGTGAATGATTGGCAAACTGCTTTGATTCCATATTATTTGAAGACCTGGTATTGGAATGAACCTTCATTTAAGAACACGGCTAGTGTCTTTACCATCCATAATATGGGTTACCAGGGTAGGATCAACCGGTCAAAAAGCTCTTTTTTGGGTTTAAACTGGATGCAGATGCGTTCTGAAGAGTTTGAAGATCAAGGAAAAATTAACCTGCTTAAAGGGGGCATTTTTTATGCTGATGTCATCACAACCGTAAGTCCGACCTATGCCAAGGAGATCCTGACTGAGCCTGGAGGTTGCGGTTTAAGTAACCATCTGTCCAGACGGACAATTGACGTCACCGGTATACTAAACGGCATTGATGATCAACTTTGGAATCCCGAAACCGATCCCTATATTCCTGAAAATTTCTCCAGGAAGAATCTTTTTGGTAAAACCGTCTGTAAAGCTAATTTGCAGAAACAATTCGGTTTTGAAGTAAATCCGGAAATACCAATCTTCGGTATTGTAAGTCGACTGGCTTATCAAAAGGGATTACAACTGCTTATGGAATGTGCCGATGATATCATGCAATGGGAGTTACAGTTTATCCTGTTAGGTAGCGGTGATCCTTCTTATTCTGAGTTTTTCCAAAATCTGGCTAAGAGATATCCCGGTAAAGCCGGCGTATACATCGGTTTTCAAACGGAGTTATCACACCTGATAGAGGCTGGCAGTGATTTTTCCATCATGCCATCCTTATACGAACCCTGCGGATTAAATCAATTGTACAGTATGCTGTATGGCACTCTGCCCATCGTAAGAGCTACCGGGGGATTAAATGATACGGTTGAAAAGTTTGATGAAGAAAACCTGACAGGAACCGGTTTCGTTTTCGATGATATCAGCAGTAATGCTCTTAGAAATACCATTGGTTGGGCTTTATCAACCTGGTATGACAAGCGGGAAGCATATAAAAAGATTCAATTGCAGGCCATGAATCAGGATTTTTCATGGAAAAACCCGATACGTGAATATGAATCGGTTTACCGTAAAGCGATTAGAAGGCGGAAAGATTGGCATTAGATATCATAGCGCCGCATTCTGATGTTAAGGATTAATCCTATTCCGATCATATGCGAGAGCATGGCGGACCCTCCGTAACTCATAAATGGCAAAGGCATCCCAACTATGGGTAGAATTCCGATAACCATGCTGATATTGATGATTACTTGTGAGATGATTATAGACGTAACACCCACAGTTAAAACCGAGCCTGAACGATCCTTTGTTTTCCCGACATACTTAAGACACCAAAGAATCAAAAAAGCGTAAAGTAATACCAGAAACACTCCACCAACAAATCCCCATTCTTCTGTGAAAACGGAAAAGATAAAATCTGTATGACGAGCGGGTAAAAAGTTAAGTTGCGCCTGTGTTCCCTGAAGATAACCCTTTCCCCAAATCTGTCCACTGCCCACAGCAATTCTTGATTGGATTATCTGGTACCCCTGTCCCAGCGGATCCATTTCAGGGTTAATCAGAGTAATTATTCTATCCCTCTGGTACGGTTTTAATAGGAATATCCAGACAAATGGAATCGATATCACAGAAAGACCAATGGCAACCAGCACTAGTTTTAATCGAATTCCAACCAGAAAAATAACCGTAATAAAAATAAAAAGAAGAATACCGGCAGTGCCAAGATCGGGTTGTCTGATGATTAAAAAGAAAGGGACCAGGGTGGCCAGTAATGGCCAAAAAATATCTTTTACACCCAAGTCACCAATTCTTCTGGAATCATTAAAATAGGAAGCTAAGTATAAAATGAGAGTGAACTTGACAAACTCTGAGGGTTGAATAAACACCGGTCCCAATTTTAGCCAGCGATGAACGCGAGAGCCCGATCCGCCTGTTCCGTAAATCAAGACCAGCACCAGCAAAAAAATCATCAAAAGGTGCAAAAACGGGGAGAACCGTTCCATGATTCGATAATCAATCATGGTTACAATCAGCATCACACCTAACCCGACAAAGAACCATAATACTTGCTTCTTAAAATAGGGGGTCTCAGTTCCGTAACTATATGAGGCAGAATAAATTGCCACAAAACCTATAATGCAAATTGTGATAGTGGTAAAAAGTAAAACCCAGTCAAAATCTTCTATAAGCCTTCGATCAAACATTATGATTTTTTTATATGGAGATTTAAGATTTTTTGAATCGTTCCAGTTGTTGATTGACCTGGTATTTCAGGTATGGTAAAGACCTTGCCACCATTGTTTTCTACGATATCTCGGCCTATTATTTTGTCAAGTGGCCAGTCTCCACCTTTAATCAAAATATCCGGTTTCAGTTTGGAAATTATCTTATAGGGATCCAATTCTTCAAAAGGAACAACATAATCTACAAAGAACAAACTCGCCAGGACAATCATTCTTTCTGCAATCGGGTTTATGGGTCTGTTTTCCCCCTTGAGACTTCTTACCGAAAAATCACTGTTTACGGCAACAATCAGCGCATCACCTGCCTTTCTGGCTTCATATAGATACTGGGTATGCCCGGTATGAATAATATCAAAGCAGCCATTGGTAAATACAATTTTTTCCCCCAGTTTTTTCAGCTCGATGGTCTTTTCAGCAAGGTCTTCAACAGTGTATATTTTTTCTTCAATCGTTTTAAGCATTTAATTAATCTAAAAATGAGGACTGAGTCCACTCCGAAGAGTATTATAATGTTCAATTTTAGGCTTTTAACTCAATGATTTAAAAGCCATGGAAACTCTGAACCGCTGTTATACCAAACTTGATCCGGCATCCATGGGATTAACCAAAAACCTAAAAACCTGGACTCCGGCTTGGTGAGGCACGAGACTCGTGGTGCCGAAGAGAATGACACGAAAATCAACTTTTCGGAGTGGACTCAGAACTGTTTTTTTTAACCTATCAAATTCATGTTGATCAAGAGATCGTAAAAAACTACTTCTTTGTCATTTAAATGATACTGATTGTCATTCAGAATTTCCAGTTGTATCTATATTACATAATATGATAGTCTGCAACGAGCAATATTCAGCTTCTTTGAAGGTATCCATCCTTTTATTGTCGTTTTTCAGGAAATGTTGTTTCTAATCTAGAATCAATAGAATATCAGGTTATCTATAATTTCAGCCATACTTCGAATGTTTGAACAACTAAAGGCATATAACCCTTCGGAAAAGGGTCGTGAACTAATCGCTCTTTTATTCCCTTTGTCGCATCTCGAAAGAGAAAAGAACATTGTTGAATATTGGAATCATTATCCACAGGAAAAGCAAGCAGTGCTGGATGGGTTTCATTTCATTATTCAGGAAATAATGGAATCCAGGCAAGCCGGCATTAAATCCGATGTTATAAACTTACCTGAAAGTCTACTGGAAATGATTCTTAATCAAATGGTTGCTGAAAAAAACTACTTTACATATAAAGACAGTAATCAGTTTTTTGATACGGTTTTCAAAACCAAACCTGCAGTGTTTAAGGATAACGAATTAATAATAAAGATCACACAAAAGCATTTCAAACTCGAGACCGAGAAAAAATCCACGTCCAAACCGTCGTTACCATACAGTGATGAGATTGATACTAAACTGAAATCTATCTGCAATGTGGCCGGTAAAGCCTATAGCGAACTTACCCGTATCCAGAGATCCATAAATAATTCCCAGAAGTTTATTGACAGTTACAAAAGTGGTAAATCGGATATTTCAATTTTTGAAGTAAAACTGGCCAAGGAAACATTCCTGGAGTCAAAGAAGATTTATAATGATAACAGCTCAATAATCGCAAAAGGGATGCAACATATTTATGAAATCTATCAGAATTACTCCGATCAGATTGTCGTTAAAAAATCATACATTAAATACCTGGCCAAGCTACTAGGATCCAGGGAAGCCAGAAATCCACCCGAAAACTATATTTTGGCCCTCGCCACCGGTGATTTTGATTTTAACGTGCCGGATTTTGAACCGACCGATCTACAATTACAGCACGGTAAAACTCGATACAGTCTTCAGAAAGAGTATTCACTAATCCTTCAAAAAGACATCAATAGGCTGGAAGCCCGTTACCGAAAAAGAAAGCTGACGATTATGCTGAAAAACGATGTTGCTAAAACAAAAATCATTCAAGAACTGCAGGATATCCTAAAATTAGATCCAATGGATATTAAGACTTACATTTTTCTGGCAAAATTATTTGCGGATTACTCTAACAGCTTTTCCGATCATAAAAAAAGGGGAATCTTTAGAGAACAAGCTCTAAGGTATTGCGAAACAGCTTTTTCAAAAATTGATGACTACCTTGACCTGCAAGCTATCAAACAGATGAAAGATAGAGATATTGCTCGTTCCGGTTTCGTAAAGACGATATCATCCATCAGAATCCCCTTAATCAAGAAAACATAACCAAAGACAATAAGATGAACAGTTATCGCAAAGAGTTATGGTTCAATATTCCGCATAGAATGGATTTTGTAAACATTACTGCGAAAGTTGAAAATTGTGTGGCAGAGAGTGGTATTCAGGAGGGGCTGGTATTGGTAAACGCAATGCACATCACAGCATCTGTTTTCATCAATGATCATGAATCTGGTTTACATCGGGATTATAAGGTGTGGCTGGAAAAACTGGCGCCTCATGCTCCGATTAATCAATATGGTCATAATGATACCGGTGAGGACAATGCGGACGCTCATTTAAAACGGCAAGTAATGGGACGGGAAGTCGTGGTTGCTATCACCAAAGGTCGGTTGGACTTCGGTACCTGGGAACAGATTTTTTATGGCGAGTTTGATGGACGTCGAGATAAGAGAGTTCTGGTTAAAATCATCGGCGATTAGCTTTTAATCAAAGACCTGGAGCTTTGCCTTTAGTCATAAGACTATCAATTACTCTGTTTGTTTGAAATCTCCTAGACCGCGCTGTTAGAACACTCATTAATTTATGACAATGGAACTGATCGTATCTCACCTAAAAGGGAGTGTTTCTTTCTACCGGTGATCGCAACATCGACGAAGTTGCCAATCTCAAGTTCGGAATCTTTTATGGAGACGGGGAAATTTCCATCACTCCTACCACTCATGACTCCTCTTTCCTTTGGATGAGCACTATCGATCAAAATAGTTTGCTTCGTATGGATCATATCATCCAGAATTTTTGATTGAATAGGATCCTGCAACTGATGCAACCGGCTCAAACGCTCCTCCTTTAACTCTCTGGAAACATCGTCTTTGAACTTCTCAGCCCTGGTACCGGGTCTGACTGAATACTTAAAGGCATAAATCAGGCTGAATTTCACTGAACTTATTACTTTCAATGTCTCTAAAAACTCCTCCTCGGTTTCACCGGGAAAGCCCACGATTACATCAGTTGTAATAGAGATATCCGGAATACGCTTTTTAAGGTATTCAATTTTTTGAAGGTACTCCGCTGCTGAATGGCCTCTCCGCATTAATGATAAAATCCGATCAGCACCGGCCTGAAAAGGAAGATGAATATGGTTGCATATGACGGGGTGTTCCGCCATTAAGTCCGTAAGTCTGCTATTCCAGTCATTGGGGTGAGGAGAGGTAAATCTGACTCTTTTCAATCCCTTCAGGTCGGCAACCGATTTAAGCAAATCGTAAAAGTCACTGTCACCGGCTGAATACGAGTTTACGTTTTGACCCAGCAATTGAATTTCTTTTACACCGTTTTTAATCAGTTCCTGTGCTTCCTGCAGAATATTTTCCTTTTCGCGGCTAACCAGTCTACCACGAGTAGTGGGAACGATACAAAAAGAACAACAGTTATTGCAGCCTTTTGTAATCGCAATCAGAGCTCGGTTGCCATCAGCGACTCCGGACTTGATTTCCCCTTCCGGTATAAAATTCTGAACCCTGTTTTCCCGCGGTAACCAATTGGTGTAGAGTGCTCTTTGACCGTTTTTAACCTCCTTAAGCATGGCAGGGAGTGAGAAAATGCTGTCAGTACCAAACACCAAATCAACCGCTTTAATTCGTTTTAAAATTTTCTTCCCCTCTTGCTGCGCTACACATCCGGCAACACCGATGATCAAATCGGGTTTGTGTCGCTTCATACGTGAAAGTCTGCCAAGCAGACTGTAAACCTTGTTTTCGGGATTTTCACGTACCGAGCAGGTATTTATCAAGATTAAATCAGCATCCTTGTGATCATCGGTTATGCTATAGCCTTCTCGTTTCAAAATACCAGCCATCTTTCTACTGTCATGTTCATTCATCTGACAGCCGAAAGTATGTATATGCGCTTTTTTCATGGATCACTTCAGTTAAAAATATCCGGGCATTGAAATTCCCAAAACTTCGTAGGCTTTTTCAGTTACGACTCTTCCCCTGGGTGTTCTCCTGATCATACCGCTTTTAAGCAGAAAGGGTTCAACGACTTCTTCAATCGTATCTGTCTCTTCAGCAACAGTTGCCGCAATCGTGCTGATCCCAACCGGGCCCCCCTTATGAATCTCAATGATCTGTTTCAGAATTCTCCTATCCAGTTTATCAAGACCATAATCATCAATACCCAATCTGCTAAGGGTTTCATTGACAATTTCGACCGTAATCACACCTCCTGTCTTCATGTCGGCAAAATCCCTGGTTCTTTTTAACAGTCTGTTGGAGATACGGGGAGTGCCACGGGACCTTCTGGCCAATTCCAGAGCTGCATCGTCGAAGATCTGAACGTTTAAAATCCCGGCGGAACGAATGATAATCTGTTTCAATTCCTCAGGCTCGTAATATTCAAAGTGCAGAGGAATGCCAAATCGTTCCCTGAGGGGCGTGGATAACAGTCCGGTTCTGGTCGTAGCGCCGATGAGAGTGAAATGCGGAAGATCCAGTTTGATAGTTCTGGCACTAGGTCCCTGACCTATCATGATATCAAGTGTAAAATCCTCCATGGCGGAGTATAACACCTCTTCTATTACCCGGTTCAATCGATGAATCTCATCAATGAACAGCATTTGATTGGGTTCCAGTGAGGTAACTATTGCTGCCAAATCGCCCTGTTTTTCAATTACGGGTCCGGAAGTTGATCGAATTGAACAGCCCATCTCTCTGGCAATGATATTTGCCATCGTTGTTTTCCCAAGGCCAGGTGGTCCGTATAATAAGACATGATCCAGTGATTCTTTCCTCTTCTGGGCGGATGCTATGAATACCTGCAGGTTTTCTTTCATCTCTACCTGACCGATATAATCGGAAAAGCGACGAGGACGGAGTGAATTCTCATTATGATCTTCACTCTGCAGGTTTCCGGACACGAGTGTGATATCTTGATCCATTTTTTTATAAGTTGAGGTTATGCTGTTAGTATGGGCAATACTTAACGATGCGTCAATGATCGAGGAAAGTCTTATTCCTTATTCTTATTTCTCTGTAGAAGGCTCGCATTTCTCTTGAGACCTTCTAATCTGGCTCGTTTTATTGGGCTTTTTACTTTCAACAGGTCATACTCTTCAGACGAGATGGTTGCTAACTTTTTCATGTCCAGATTGACCCATTTTTCAGCACAGCTGAATCCTGGGTATGGCGAAAACGGAGCCTTTTTGTTCCAAGGGCACACCTGTTGACAGATATCACAACCAAAAAGCTGATAATCGATCATCTTTTTTTCATCATCTATAAAATCGCCTCTTTTTTCTATAGTCAAGTAGCTTACGCATCGTCGAGAATCAATGATTCCATTTTCAAGAATTGCACCTGTCGGACAGTGATCAATGCATTTTCGACAGGTGCCGCAATAGTTTTTTGCTGGTGTATCACTGGGAAGATCGAGGTCACAGACTATTTCGCCCAGGAAAAGATAAGATCCCAGTTTTCTATTAATCAACATTGAGTTTTTACCGACCCAGCCAAGGCCGCTTCTGGCAGCAATCAGTTTTTCGGGAATAGGAGCTGTATCAACAAACGCTCTCCCCTTAAAATCAGGAATTTTTTCTTCCAGCTGCCGCATAATTTTTGTTAGTTTCTTCTTCAGAACAGTGTGATAGTCCTCTCCCCAGGCATAATTACTGATTGGGTTATTCTCTCCCCAGTTTTCCGGTGACTGGTTTTTATAAAGAAAAGCTGCGGCTATGATCGATTTACCCGCATCCACTATACGACAAGGGTTCTCTCGAATTGCCTGATGATCTTCCATCCACTTCATCGTGGCGTGATATCCATTTTTGATCCAGTTTTTAAGATATTGTCCTTCAAAGACCGAATCTTCAAGGTTTAGAAACCCGACAGCAGAAAATCCTTCCCTAAAAAATAAATCTTTTATCTGTTTATTACTAAGAGATCCCATGTTTCGTGTCTGTTTTTACAGTTTTTTAACCAAGAGCATTAAATGGTGTTAACAAAATTGGTTCAAGAACGCTAGAATCATTTTCGACTTCGAAAAAGAACCTGTTGAACTTTTTGAGTAATTTTAAGTATTATCTCACCCTAACAAAAGATCATCATGCATGACTACATAGTATTTGACCTAGAGACACAACGTTCCGCGCAGGATGTCGGTGGTTGGAACAACATTGCAGAAATGAAAATGTCTGTCGGCGTTCTTTGGGATTCTAAGCTTAACGATTTCAGAGTCTACCTGGAGGATGAAGTCATGGATCTCATAAAGCATTTAAAATCAGGACCAATTATCATCGGTTACAATCATATCGGATTTGATTACACAGTATTGAGTGGTTATGCTTCTCCTGAGTTTGAACGGCAAAGACTATTTAATGAGTTGAAATGCCTTGATAATTTAGATCTCCTTCAGGATCTTAAAGACAGAATTGGTAAACGAATCAAACTGGATTCAGTCGCTCGACCAACATTGAATGTTGGAAAATCAGCTGACGGATTAATGGCGTTGAAATGGTATAAGGAGTATCTGTCGGGCGATCAGGATAAACTGAATTTGATCATTGATTACTGCTGTCAGGATGTGGCCGTTACCAGGGATGTCTATCTTTACGGGCTTCAAAACAAAGAAATCATCTATGAGGATAAATTTGAAGGTTTAAAAACCATACCCGTTGATTGGGGAGTTAACAGTTCAGAACCTGAAGTTGAATCGGATTCCGAGCAGTTAAGCTTTTAGAATAGTCACTTCAGGATTTGTCTTGCTGTCATAACAGATTGCTAAATCCGAATGCCCGCAAAATTGAGATCAACTTGGCCGAGGGAAGACCAATAATTGTTGTCGGGTCGTCTACTTGAAGGGTTTCAAAAAGCGATGCACCCAGTGATTCTATTTTATATGAACCAGCGCAATCCCACGGTTTATCCTTTTCCACATAGGCCTCAATCTCCGGGATGCTCAAATCACGCATCCTAAGATGTGCAATATCTATTTCCGATTTTATCGATCCATTGTACCAGACCGCCACACCACAAATCAACTTATGCTGTTTGTTGTTCAACAGTTCTAACTGTTTGATTGCTGCCTCTTTTGAGCCAGGTTTATACAGTACTTCATTGCCGATATAACAAAGCTGATCAGCTGCAATAATCAATGAATTTGGAAAGCTGAATTGAAGAGAGAGTGCTTTCTCGCAAGCAATTTTCTCAACAAATCTCTCAATCGAGCCATATTCGTATTTTGGTTCATTATACTGATGATCGTAGCATTGATGGGCAATTCCCAGTTGCTTGAGAATATTACTTCTCCAGGGTGCCTGCGAAGCAAGAATCACACTAGTATCTTTTAATGGGATCAAAGCCATATTTTGGTCAATCACAATCTGGTGGATTTCGCGATGGCGATGGGTTGGTGATCCTTTTTATCGGTAAATTGGATTCCTTGCAAGCTGCCCTTGCAGCTTCCGTGGGTGATCCAGCCTCAAGTTCCCCGTTGAAGGGAATTGAAAAGACACGATATATCCCTTTTCCAAGCGTGATAACCCTTACGTCACCGTAATACTGTTTGCACTTATAAATCCTGACGCCGCTCTCTGCTTTGCGTATGAACTTTACGGCATAAATCCCTTTGGGGATAAAAAAACAGAATAAGAAAAACCCGAATAGTAAATACTTACATTTCATTTTCAGTTTTCATGAATAGCTTACCCAGATAACTGGATAAGTACCTTAAAAATGATCCATGTATTGCTCTCGAAGCTGCTGTACATATTGATTGTTTTCCTCATAAGAATGCTTCGTCATAAACTTGAACGCTATCTTCTTGCAAGTTGCCCGGTCAACCTTTTTTAAAATACTTTTTGTTTGCAGAATGTGATTAGGACTCATGGAAAAGGTGATCTCACCAATTCCCAATAACAGCATCTGCAAAATGGGATCAGCAGCCAGTTCTCCACAAATGGATACATACTTGTTCATTCTGTTGGCGCTAAGAACTATTTTCTCAAGCATCATCAGAATTGCAGGGTGAAATGGCGCAAACAGGTCGGCAACGTGTTCGTTCAATCGATCTACAGCTAACGTATACTGGATTAAATCGTTTGATCCTATGCTTACAAAATCAATCAGGTCCAGTAAGTCCTCAACTATGATGGCTGATGCCGGTGTTTCTATCATGCATCCTATTTTAATATTCTTCGTCTTTATCCCCATTCTTAATCTTTCTTCTTCAATGATACTTTTTGCCTTAATAACCTCATCAATTCTTGTAATCATCGGCAACATCAGTTTTATTTCCCCCAAAGAGGATGCCCTGAGGATTGCCCTAATCTGGGTTCGAAATATATCCTGATATTTCAAACAAACACGAATAGCCCTGAGACCCAAGGCTGGATTGATTTCATTCGCTAATTCGGGGAACGCGTAGGTCGGTTTATCACCACCGACATCCCAGGTACGAATGGTAATGGGTTTAAAGTTAATCTCTTTAAGTATTTTAGAGTAAAGCTCGTATTGCTGCTCTTCATCCGGAAAGGATTCTTCAATTAGAAAAAGAAACTCGGTACGAATCAAACCGATGGAGGGAATATTGAGTGAATTAATCAGACTCAACTCAGATATAAAATCAAGATTAGCAGCCAGGTTAACCTTGAAACCATCAGATAACAAGCAATCATGATCTGCGAGCTTTTTTAATTCGTTTTTATAAAAATTATATCTGTCCTTTTTGTCCAGTTTAGTTTTAATAGTCTCATCATCAGGCTCTGCTATTACCTCCCCGAGATTCCCATCCAAGATGACCTTTTGATCGTCCAGAATCCTCATTGTGGCATTCTGGACACCAACGACGGCAGGTATATTCATTGCGCGGGCAAGAATCGATGAATGAGATGTTGTACCACCCAATTCTGAAACTATTCCTATCAGTTTTGCCTGAGACAGGTGAAAGGAATCAGCAGGAGAGATATCGCGGCAGACAATGATAACTGATTCTTTTAGCTGACTGAGATCCAGATGCGGTTTCTGTAGAAGATTATTCATAAACCGCTCGCCCAACTGTCTGATATCATCAAAACGAGCTTTTATGTAAGGATCTGCAATTTGTCCAAATTTCTTTTCCAACTCAGCGATGACATGGATGAGTGCCCATTCAGCATTGATTTGAAGTGTTTCAATCTTTTTTTCTATAGCCGGAACAAAATTCTTATCGCGGATAAACATCTTGTAACTGGAGAACACGGAATTTATCTCTTCCGGCAGAACATCCGCTGAATGAATCATGATGTTATCAAGCTGCTCTTCTACAGATTTCTGTGCTCTTTTAATACGATCTATCTCCAATGGGATCTTATCTTCACTATCCAGTTGAATGCGTGGATAATTCAAATAGGCAGAGTTGATTTTTAAAACTTTCCCAATGGCAACACCGTCGGATACTCCTATTCCTTTATAAATGATCATCGATTTAAATCATGTTTGTTTATTAATTGACTGATATCTCTTACGCCACCTCTAGAAGCACTTGTAACCATTAAGCTATAGGCTTCGAGGCTCTTTGAAACGATCCTGTTTCTACCGATCGGTTTCCACGCATCTGCACCCAGTTTTTCCATCGCTTTTCTTCGTTTTTTCAACGCCTCATCGGAAATATCAAGCTGGATTGACCGTGCCGGAATATCTATTTTGATGACATCTCCCTCTTGAACCAAAGCAATATTCCCTCTTTCAGCCGCTTCGGGAGACACGTGTCCTATGCTCAGTCCCGAAGTCCCGCCACTAAACCGACCATCTGTCAGCAGGGCGCAGGTTGCGCCCAGTTTTTTGGATTTTAGATAGGTTGTCGGGTAAAGCATCTCCTGCATGCCCGGGCCCCCTTTAGGTCCTTCATAAAGGATCAGAACTATGTCTCCGGCGTTGATTTGATCCTCCAAAATTGCTGAACAGGCGTGCTCTTGAGAATGGAAAATCCTGGCTGTTCCTTCAAATACAAGGATTTTTTCATCAACTCCAGCCGTTTTGACAATGCATCCATCCATAGCAATATTGCCATACAAGACGCATAATCCCCCGTCCTTACTATACGCATTCTCATATGAGCGAATACATCCTTTTTTTCTGTCAATATCCAAAGACTTAAACAAGGTATTCTGGGAAAAAGCTTCTATGGAGTACCTGCCTGCAGGCCCGGAAAGGAAAAGTTGTTCCGCACCCGGATTTTTCTCTCCGGTGATGCTGCAGTCTTTGATTTGTTGTGCGATGGATAGCCCTGTCACGGTTTTTGCGGTTTTTTCTATCAGGCCTTTTTTTAAAAGCTGTTCCATTACAGCCATCACACCGCCAGCCCTGTGGACATCTTCAACATGATAGCTTGAAGACGGAGCTACTTTGCAGATAGTAGGAATTTTTTTTGAGATCTCATCAATCTGTTTCAGGTCAAAATCCACATTGCCTTCTTCAGCAACGGCCAAAAGGTGCAAAACCGTATTGGTCGATCCTCCCATGGCAATATCCAAAGCCATGGCGTTGTGAAATGATTTCTTGCTGCAGATGTTGCGCGGGAGGACAGCATCGTTATTTTTGAAATAAAACTCTTCCGCCATTTCAACAATTCTTTTGGCAGATTTCTCAAACAGATCGTAACGATTTTGGTGCGTTGCCACCAGGGTTCCATTTCCAGGGAATGCCAGTCCCAAA
Organism: bacterium; assembly: GCA_018829445.1. GTDB lineage: Bacteria > SAR324 > SAR324 > XYD2-FULL-50-16 > XYD2-FULL-50-16 > JAHJTV01. The sequence goes on along the minus strand of JAHJTV010000038.1, from coordinate 13,230 downwards.
GCTTCATTCAAGCAATTCATGCTGTTTGCGGTAAACATGCCGGAACAGGAGCCACATGTCGGACAAGCAGCTTTTTCTATTCTATCCAGCTCATCATCACTTACCGTATCATCTCCTCCTGCAATCATGGCATCTATAAGATCCAGCTTTCTTCCATCCAGATCCCCTGCTTCCATGGGTCCGCCAGATACAAATATGGCAGGTATATTGAGGCGCATGGCTGCCATCATCATACCCGGAGTAATCTTATCACAATTGGAAATACATATCATGGCATCAGCAACATGTGCATTGACCATATATTCAACGGAATCTGCAATCAATTCCCTGCTTGGCAATGAATACAACATACCCTCATGACCCATGGCAATACCGTCATCTATTGCGATGGTGTTAAATTCAACTCCAAACCCGCCGCTTTTATCAATGATCTTCTTGATAATCTGACCTAATTCATGGAGATGAACATGTCCCGGAACAAACTGGGTAAAAGAATTGACAATCGCGATAATCGGTTTTTGAAAATCACTGTCTTTCATTCCATTGGCACGCCATAGAGCCCTGGCACCTGCCATTTTTCTCCCTTCCTTGGTGATACTGCTTCGCAACTTATTCAAGATTCTACTCCTTGTTTTAATTATTTTAGACCTGTGTAAGTTTGAGCCAATAGAATACTTAACCCGATATTCAGCGTCCCTATAAATTCCACCCGGTCATTTCTGCTTTAATCTTCTCCTGAAATATAAGTGATTTCAAAATGTTCGGCTGTTGCTATCAAGTATTAATACTATGAGGGCAGAAAAGACCGAGGACACGTATATTACAAGGTGATTAACTTCAAATCTGATGGTGTGATTACATCTTATTTTTTCTTCATCACAACATCATAAAGCTCCAATACTTTCTTTTGAACGTCAGGGTTTGTGTTGTTGTACATACTAAAATCAATACCCCGTGCTATTCGATTGTCTATTATCTCTCCCATTTCACTCAATTGAACATCTGTGCCATAAACAAAAAAACAAAAATATGAGTGAGTATCCTCAGCTGACTTTGCACCGTAAGCCATTCCCAATTGTTTTGCTTTTACCTCAGCGCCCAATATCAGGAGGTGATTAATGACTTTTTCTCCTCTTGTTTCCTTGATAACATGGGGATAAATCACTTCATGTTTGGGTGTTCTCCTTCTAATCAGAGCTGTCTCTGAGACATTAGCAAAAAACTTGGAGAGGTCCCGATTAAAATCGGGATATAGAGGTCCCATCTTTACTTTGAGTAAAGAAAGCTTGGCTTTGTAGGTTGAAGCTTCTTTCTGAAAATAAGGATAATCAATCTGATTCTTTTTAACCTTAAATATGCTGTATAATGGGATTTCTTTCTTTGGTGGAGGAGGGAGGGGCGTTTCAGGAATTGCCTCAAGCCGGGGTTCCTCTTTCTGTTTTTTCTTGTTTTGTAGCAATTGCTTTATCTTGTTAATGGGTAATTTAGCAATATCCCGGGCTTTTTCAAAATCCTTGTTAACCTTAGCAAATTCACCATGTTTTTCAGAAAGAGTATCAACATTACTTTTAAAGTCCTGACTAACAACCTCGTTAACCTCCGCTGTTATGTCATTAAACACATTCAAAGGAAGCATTTTTAATACTTCAATCTCTTTCATCGGGTCGTTTTCAACAATTTCATCAATTGTTTTGTTTCCTATACTGTATTTGCTATATATCTCTTTTTTTCTTGGGTTATCTTTTAAACGACTGTTCATCCAATTGATTAAAAATTCCTGTTTAATGATTTCGAAATCCAGGTAATTAAAATGAAAGCTTTTAAGCTCACCGCCTATCTTTGCTTTCATCCCGGATGAAAAGTAGACATAGAAAAAATGATTTCGATAATCAAACTTGCTGATAACATGAGGATAAACGTATGATTTATTCTGACTTCTCCTTTCCAGAACACTTTCCGGTTGCATATGGTCTGATGTTAATTCTACATACAGGTTTTTTTGATATTGTTTCTGAATACTCATTTGAAACATCAATTGAAATACAGTTTTCAAAGAGTCGAGACATTTATAACGTTGCTCAATTGAAAACATTGAAGGAAAACAATCGGGCTTTTCCAGGGACTTTTTAATTGTTACGATGGAGTCAATTGTTTTTCTTAACTTGTAGATATCCCAGAGTATGCTGATCTCTTTTTCAATATCATTCTTAGGCTGGTACACAATTCCTTTTTTGTCGCTTGATTCCGACATTTGGAAAAAGTGTAACAATATCCTCTTAATACCGCCCTGTTGGGCAAAAGGAGGCATCACATTCAAATACTTGCTCCTTAAAGCCGGGTCGGAAACGCTTGAGATTATCCATTCCAATCGCGTCTGAATAAACTTACCCAGGAATTTTCTCATCCCTAATATCTCTATGACATCCGGGGAAGTAGAATTGAAGTGTTGCTCAAAATAGAATTCCTGGAGCTTTTTCAGGGTTTCTTTCCAATGATCTATACTGAAATGATAGTTCTTGATGATGGTTGCATCATCTTTTGGCTTCTCTAAATAAATGAGATCGACAATTCTTTTGTCTTCTTTTGGCATGTTCAGGTTTATCCTTCTTCTATCATCAATTTGATCATTATTTTGAATAATTATAATAAATGAGCAGTCCTGAGTTATTGTCTAATTAATTGAAATTATAAACCATAGAAAGCTGACATGTTGTCATCCCATACTTGACCCGGAATCCATAAATATTTCAAAATGCCGGATGCCGGATCAAATCCGGCATGGCAAAGAAATCTAAACTCTCAAGGTAACAAGTAGTTTGGTTATTGTTATCACCAACCCATTATTTTTTTCTAAGCCGATGGCTGCAAGCTTTCTTCTGGTCTTATCAGTTCAGGTCCAACTATATTCACTGTACAAAAACTGCTATTTCAGTGTAATGATATACCATAAAAGCCGATTGCAGCAAAGACAAATCAGGTTTGGATGCAATATTGTTTGATCTTGGTATCAAGCCAACTCCCAATTGGACGTCTCTATCGATCAATAGAAACAAAACATACAGCCTTAAGAGAAGTACTTTTTGGGGGAAATACTTGCGCAACGCCTTCCTCAAAGTGCACTACTCCTTTTTGGATAATTGCTGACAGGATCATTCAGATTTTTACTATTGTATGACTTTTCATAATGTATCCGAAAAGACCTTAACTTGAAGAAGTATTATATTCACAAACCTAAAAACTGATCAACGTGGAAAATCAACATATAAGAATGCTCTTGAGTCTTTCAAAAGCCGTTTTACCATTGGTAGCAATCATTCTGCTTGGTACTGCCGGTTACTATTTAATTGAAGGATGGGCTCTGATTGACGCTCTTTATATGACTGTTATTTCACTGACAACCGTTGGTTACAGCGAAACACATCCTTTAAGTACTTCCGGTAAAATATTTACCATGGTATTAATTCTGTCAGGAATTGGTAGTGTTGCCTACATAATCGGAAACGTTAGTATGCAATACATTCATCCATTTTTTGATTTTGTCACGAAAGAAAAGAAGATGGAAAAAATTCTAAAATCTATAAAGGACCATTACATAATTTGCGGTTACGGGAGAATAGGACGAGATGTCTGCCTAAATCTTATAAAGGCCGGAAAATCAGTTGTCGTTGTAGACCGACAAATACTGGATAGAGACGATTTTGACAAGTATCACATTCCATTGGTAGTAGGCGATGCCAGTCATGAGGAGATCCTTTCCAAAGCTGGTATCGAAAGGGCAAAAGGTTTGGTATCAGCGGTCACTTCCGAAGCTGAAAATGTTTTTATCACCATGACGGCACGGGAACTTCAGCCGAACCTTTTTATAATCTCCCGATTTGAAGAAACTGCAACCCAAAAAAAACTTATTCGCGCCGGAGCCAACAAAGTCATTAATCCATACCAGATTGGCAGTGATAAAATCTCACATATTATTCTAAAACCAACCATCAGCAAGATTCTTGACTTCGCCCAGAAAAGAGGTCAATTTGAACTCAATATCGAAGAACTTGCTCTCGGAAAGAATAATCCATTGATTGACAAATCGCTGCGAAACTGTGGAATCAGAGAAAAGCATAATATTATCATCATTGCCGTTGAAAAAATTGATGGAGAAATTATTGCCAATCCCGGCCCGGACTATGTCTTAAAAGAAAACGACCGGCTGGTTATGATCGCCAACTCAACTGAGCTGAAATCAGTATTCCAAAGTTACGCCAAAGACTAATTCAATATCAGTTTATGATTAGACTTCGAAGAAAAAACTCACATCCCCCATTAGCAATTTTTTATCTGGTTTTTGCTCTACTTATTCTATTCAGCATACCGGAAGTGAAAGCCGAAAACGAATATATCATTCACCGGACCTATCATACAGCCCGGGGAAATGTATTTGACGGCACCATCTCAGCAGACACCAACTTCGTTGTTGCCTTGGATAAACAGTATACGATCAGAATCTGGAGATATCAGAACGGGGCTCTTGTAAAAACAATTAGAACCGGAGATCACAAGGCTATTTCAATTGTCATGCATCCAACAAAACCTTTGATGTTTACCGGTGGTCTAAATAACACCATCACGGTTTGGGATTATAAAAAAGGCAGTATTATTAAGGTATTAACTGGACATGATGGTGTGGTATCCTCTCTAAAACTCAGTATTGATGGAGAAATTCTGGTATCAGCCGGAAAAGACAACAAAGTTTTAATTTGGAATGTTGAACGATTCAAAGTTTTGCAGGGGATTTCCGAGCCTTCAGGAAATGTTTTTTCTGTTGATATCCACCCTTCCAATAGAATGATTGCGTGGGCAAGTGCATCCAATGAAATAAAAATATGGGATACCGTGCTAAAGAAACATATCGGATCGCATAAAATACACACTGCAAAAGTCAACAAGATACTCTTCATGCCCAATGGTGAAATATTGGGTTCCTGTGCAGATGATAAAAAGATAATTCTTTGGGACTGGAAGAATGGAAAACAGAGATCATCCCTTTCCGAGCATAAAAAAGAAGTGACTGGAATCTCATTCCACCCTAGCAACACAAAGATGATAAGTTGTTCCGACGAAGGGGAGATTTATTTGTGGGATCTCAAAACCAATAAGGTTGAATCGACGTTAAAACTTGTCGAAAAACCGGTAAAAGATTGCTTGTTGAGTATGGATGGGAAAAAAGTACTGGGAGTTTTTACCAATAATTATCTTAAGACCTGGGAGCTTGGAGATAACGGATTTTTAGCCTCCCTGAAAGATCACACCAAAGCAATTATCAGTCTGGATGCGTCGAAAAACGGTAAATATCTTGCTTCCCTCTCCGCCGATAAAACCGTTAAAATCTGGAATATTGCCAGCAAGCAGGCTTTAAAAAGTTATGACATTGGAAATCTTGAAGCACAACAAATCAAGATATCACCTGACAGTAAGCTGTTTGCTCTGGCTGGAGCAAATTCTGAAATCCTGATTAAAAATATGACCGATGGCAGTGTGGTAGCAACATTAAAAGGTCATGCCGGAAAAGTGAATTCCATCGATTTTCATCCGAACAAAAACCTGTTGATATCAGGAGGGGCAGACAAACAGATTATTATCTGGGATCTAAATCAGAACAAAGAGATCAATAAACGAACAGCACATAAAGGACAGATAACACGGATAAAATTCTCTCCGAGCGGAGAATATTATGCCAGCGCATCGGTGGATAGGACCATTAAGATTTGGACACAGAGTGATCAGAGGCTAATTCATACTTTGGAAAAACATACTCGAAGTGTCAGAGATATTGATTTTTCCAATGAAAAAGATCTTCTGGCCAGTGCAGGAGACGATCGCAATATTATCATTTGGGAATATAAAACCGGAAATGTAAAAAATATCCTTTCAGGCCATGATTTTATCGTTTCTTCCGTTCATTTTTCTGAAGATGGAACATCACTGGTTTCTGCATCCAGGGATAAAACTATCCGGCTCTGGGACATTGATAGTGGCACCTTCATCAGAACCCTTTCAGGTGAAACAGAGCAAATTACCGGTTCTGCCATGACACCTGCCAGTACATTACTAGCTGTCGGAACTTTGGGAAATGATATCAGCATATTGAGGCTTCCCAAACAACTATTTCAAAAGAAGGCAAAAAAGGTTGATACTCCAGTTTTAAATACACTGACCGGAACGAGTGGACAGGCAACACCCGAGAAACCAAGTCAATCAGTTTTGACGACCGATATTCCCACTGTTTCCGCCATATCTGAAACGGACATTAAAACTGAACAGGAAGAGCTAAAACGGGACAATATTTTTGACATAAAAACCGTACAAGAAGACCGAAGCCTGGAAACCGTTCAAAAGAGCCTGAATGAACTTTTGGAACAAAATAACATTTGCCGGGATTATATAAAAATTGAACAGGAAGCTAAAAGTATTCTAAAACAGACTCTTAACGACCAGGCAGCTTTTCATGCATTGATGAAGGTTTTTATTATAAAAAAAGATCTTCAGATGATTTATTTAATGGCTAAACTCGGTGAAAACGCCCTGTTTGCGGAAAATGTTTATAATTACAGTACAAACGAATCTGTCTTTCGTTTCTTCAGAAGATGGCTGGGGGTGGTCTTTGACCAATCCAATATAGAGAAGAGTAATGAAGTAACAATGGAATATGTAGACTGTATAAATGACATCAGTACTTTGAGAATGCCTCAGTATTTGCTTTTTATTGATATACCGGTGGAAACAATTCAAAAATTGCTCAATAAAAAATTTAGCATAGATTTTACTGTTTTCGAGGGTCTTCAGGACAATTCCGAAGTTTTCCGGGACAGAATTTTCGCATTGATTGAAGCTGTGGAAGATAACCGTAACAAAATTAATATCACTTCTTTGAGACCTTTTCTGCCTGTGAAAAACCAATCGATTTATGGATATTATTTTATTGATCTTTCTAATGTACTGCAATGGGGCATCCAAAACGACCTCGTTTCGTTTCAACTTCGCCGGGGAAAGAGTGATTGGATGACTTTTTTTACCGATGCAGAAAAGCGGAAAACCCTTTTGTTAAGAGGGGGGAATTACTACCTGAGGGTTAATGAAAAAGTCCGCCAGGCTTTTATTATTGATAAACAGGATCAGAGATTGACAGCTTTATTGAAATGATTCCTCAACTTAAGTTCATTTTTGGTTATCTAAAACAACACAAATTCTCCTATATCGCAGGTGTTTTTTTTATCATCCTCACCAATTTAATATCTGTTACCATTCCTGAATATCTCAAGCTATCCATTGATCTGATTTCGAAATATTCTGTCAGTCTTCAGGATAACCAAAGTCAATTGTTCCGATACCTGCTAATCATGCTGCTTCTGGCTATTTCAATTGTATTTGTCAGAGCTCTTTCCCGCATCTTCTTCTTTAACCCGGGTAGAGCAATAGAGTATAAAATCAAGAATGACCTGTTTGCAAAACTGACACAACTGCAAAAAGACTATTATGACAAAAATCCAACAGGCGGAATCATCTCCAGAATACAGAATGATATCAATGGAGTTCGGCTGATTTGCGGTTTTGGTATGATGCAGATGTTCAATATCGCTACAGCTCTATCTTTGACCCCCTACAAGATGTGGCAGCTTTCTCCGCAACTGACTCTCTATATTGTCGTTCCGATTTTGATTGTATTTGTCATCATCAGAATCGGCATGCACTTTGTGACCAGGAATATGAGGACAAGGATGGTTGCCCTCCAAAATCTCTCCTCGTTTGTTGTTTCCTCGCTTTCGGGCATCGATATCATAAAGGGATTTAACCTGTTTGACTGGAACGTTGCAAAACTTAATCAGCACAATTCAAGAATGCTCAAGCTATCTTTGAGAATATCTTTCTTTCGTTCGTTTTTAATGCCGGTACTGCAAAATCTTGAGAACATACTGAAGATTATTATTTTATCCATTGGCGGCTATTACGTTATTAATGCCGGTTTTACAATTGGAGAATTGACAGCTTTTATGGCTTATTCCGCTTTGTTAAGTATGCCCATCATGGGACTGGGATGGTTAACAACTATTATCCAAACAGGTTTGGTCGGCTTGACCAGCATTGAGACTATCATCAGTCAAAAGACAGATAAAATAGATTTGGTAAGATCGCCTAAAAGTGAGCTTTCAGGACTGTTTAATGCGGGTATCGAAGTGAAAAACCTGAAATACTCCTACCCGGGTTCTGCAACACCTGTTTTAAAGGACATTTCGTTTACTATCATGCCAGATCAAACCGTTGGCATTCTGGGGAAGATCGGGTCAGGCAAAACAACCCTGGTGAACTGCCTGAATCGCTACTTCTCTGTACCCGACGGGTCAATTTTTGTCGGGGGAAAAGACATTAATAGTTTTTCCAGAGCGGATATCAGGCATATTGTAAGAACAGTATCACAAGATGTGTTTCTTTTTTCCGACACCATTCTTTGCAATATTCTTTTTGGCGCTGAAAACGAAGAGGAGATTACACAGGAAATAACAGAACGAATAGTATTTGAAGCAGCTTTGAAGGATGAAATAGACCGGTTTCCCAATGAATATGAAACCATGATTGGAGAAAGAGGGATTATGCTATCCGGAGGACAGAAACAAAGAATCAGCCTGGCTCGCTCCATGATGGCGCCCCACGATCTACTTATTTTGGATAATGTTCTATCTGCCGTAGATAATGAAACAGAGAGATTTTTACTAAAGCACATTATGAAAAGAAGGACTGCCAGAAGTCTTTTAATTGTGTCCCACCGGGTTCAGGCTCTTGAAGAAGCCGACTTGATCCTGGTACTGGACGAAGGCAGAATTGCAGATTCAGGCACTCATAAAGAATTGATCAACCAACCCGGACTTTATTATGAGACCTGGTGTTTACAGGAACAGGGAAAATGAAAAAACCAGGTAAGGCCAAACTTCAAGCTACTGATTTAAAACTCCTGCAGGTTTTTTATCGGTTTCTTGGGCCACATAAGATCTGGCTTATTATCGCCTTGGTTGCAGTTCCTTTTACAACCGGGGCTTCTGTGCTGATCCCATTAATTCTGGTTCATATCGTCGATAATTATATCGTTGTCGGTAATCTCTCAGGATTGTACAAGATGAGTGCGGTTTTTGCTGGTGTTGTTGTTTTAAGTTACCTTGCAGACGGCACTTACACCTTTTCCCTTCAGAAAGCGGGGCAGTTAACCATCGCCAGGATGAGACAGGCACTGTACGAACATACTCTAAAGCTTCCCCGCACCTATTTCGATAAACATCCCATCGGTGTTACTCTCAGCAGATTGACCAGTGATATGGAAACCATGGGAGAATCAATTGCCGTCGGTGTATTGGCCTTATTCACTGACTTTTTCAAAACTGTGTCTCTTCTTTGTTTTCTGTTTTATCTCAGTTGGAAACTTGCACTTGTGATTATCCTGGTTTTTCCGATTGTCTACCTGATTGTAACATTTATTCGCAGAAGACTACGATACTATTTTAATTCCGCAAGAGAAGCCATGGCAGACACAACCGGCTACTTGCAAGAGTGCTTAAACGGCATTAAAACCATCCAGCTGTTTGTCTCCGAAAAAAAGGTGATAAAAAAATTTAAGGAAAAAAATAAACGTTTTCTAATATCTCAAACAAAATCTAATAGCTACGACGCCTTTCTTTTTTCAATAATTGATAGTCTGACCTCTGTAACAATGGCCCTGGTCATATGGTATGGGACGAGACAGATTTTATCCGAGGTTATCACCATTGGTGTATTGATTGGTTTTATCAATACCTTGAGTAGAATATTCATTCCCATCAGAGAATTCGCTCAACAGATAGCCCTCATTCAAAGAGCACTGGCTGCACTTGAGCACATTAACAGGCTCTTCAATGAAGAACAGGAGCAGGAACCATCACCAGGAATCAAATTTCAGCAAAACATTGGAAGCTTTGAATCACTGGAGTTCAAGAATGTAAGCTTTTCCTACGGAAAAGGATCAACTGTCTTGAATGATATCTCATTTTCACTTTCAAAGGGAGAAAAAATCGCCATAATCGGAACGACGGGATCTGGTAAATCAACAGTATTAAAACTCATCACTAAAAATTATGGACAATATGAAGGATCGATAAAAATAAACGGCATTGAGCTTAAGGAGTTTTCTCGAATAGATGTCAATAAACTTGTGACTATGATGAATCAGGATGTATACCTCTTCAACGAGAGCCTTGCTTTTAACATATCCTTGAATAGAAAAGAGGTGAATCAGGAGGTCTTACGAAAATCGATTGAATATGTTCATGCCGATGAATTTATAGACAAAATACCGGAAGGTCTCGACTACCAGGTTATTGATAATGGATCCAACCTATCAGCAGGACAGGCGCAACTGATCTCTTTTGCAAGGGCAATAGCCGGTAGAACGGAATTGATTCTTCTGGATGAAGCCACCAGCTCCGTCGATTCAATCACCGAAGATTTAATTCAAAAAGCGATTGAAAAAATATTTAAAGAGAAAACAGTCATCGCAGTCGCTCATCGACTCAGCACCATCAGAAACGCAGATAGAATTCTGGTCATGCAGAACGGAAGGATTGTTGAACAGGGAAATCACCAAAGCCTCATGAAGAGTAATGGCTATTATGTTCAGCTACTGAATTCAATAGAACCCGAGCCAGAAAAAAACATTAAAATACCCGATCACCAAAAATAAACCTACGGATTAATAATTTAACCCCGATTTCCCGTTTACACATTTTTGGATCTCCCTTACTTTTGAGGAACATCGCGACGAAAAGATTCGTTGTATTCGATTGTCAGGATAATTCTCTCAATAACTTATATTCAAACTCATACTCGATATCTGAAAGTATTTTCAGATCGTTTGCTAGTTGAATGCTGTTATCTTTGACTGATGAAGAATGTGCGCTTCCAAGAATGTAGGCTTGCTTTTTCTTTAATTCTGCAAGAGAAGGAACAGATTTACTCAAATACCACTAAAAGTCGAGTGCACGTCTAGCTCCAAGAGCTAGAACAAAATATTTTAGCTGGAGTAGACCTTGCTTCGAAAGTTCGTTTCTCTCGATACGGGAAGCTGCTAGTCTTATTGCTTCAGCCCCAATTTCAATTTTATTGTTCTTTTTTGCATGGGAGTCTTTATAGCAACTAATTGCGTATTCTTGGGATCATTCTTCGAAGTGGCGTATTATATATAGACGGACATGTTGAGGTTACATTGAAAGGAACAGACCAAGGCAGTCCACTGAGTCCATTACTGAGCAATGTTGTGCTTGATGAACCGGATAATGAGCTGCGAAACATGCAGCAGCGAACTGGAATGCCGCGGATTGGAGTTTTGCAGATTTGCTGATGATTGCCAGATACTAGTCAGTTCGCTGAAAAGTGCAGAACGGGTTATGTGTTGATAGTTGATTAACAATGATCTTTATTGGAAACTTTGGGTAAAAAACACAACCAAATGGCGATAGCTGTCTGATGTAGTGTTTATAAACCATCCATGTGCCTGTAATTGTACTTCTTGTCCTATCATGCTTTTTGCCCAACGAAGACTGTAAGTGGATACTCTCCGTCATTTAGAATATACGAGTCATAGATGCTGTCCAGCTTTGTTTTCTGCATTGTGATTCCAGCATTCTTGAACACTTCATCCCACGTTGCTTGGGAAAAAAGCCCGAGCACTTGATTGTCAGTGTACAACGTTCAGGAGCTGGTAAAGGTTCCGAAAACGGTAATCGCTTAACCCATTTTGTTCGTCATATCTCTCGACATTACTCCGCCATGAGTCCAAGGCTCGATACGGGTGGGTGGCTAGCCCTTACACAGATGCTTCTCAGCATCTATTCCCTGCAGGGACTTTCACCCTGCCAGATACACCGAGCTTTCCTCGGCGCGATAATGTAATTCTGAGCCGCGGCTGCGACGGTGGTTGATTAAAGATAATGTTACCAAGAACGTTAAACTTTGAGCTCACCCAAGGCGGTTACCGTCGGCTCCAGAATGTTGTTGGGAAAGAGTGTAGTTCAAATATCAAGTCGTACTGTGAAAAATTCATCTCCTTGTTTTTCCATTTCTTCAAAATCTGCTTCTGAGACATTGAGACCTACCTGTTTGGCTAAAGGGAAAAAACGACTGTATGACTCTTTGTCGAATGCATATGCACCGCCATGTTGCATGCCATTTACAATGTCTCCAAATCGGGCTTTTCTGGTCCGATATGAGTCCCTATTCTCAGGATTTATGTTCATAACTTTGCTAAGTACCTCTGATTCGCTACCAGCAATAAGACAAGCATCTCCTGAACAAATTGGATACTCTTTATCAATATAAGCGATGTACCCGATTACTTTTGATTCAATCATCTTGTACCTTTTATTCCCCAGATAAGAAGACTATGACCATTAAAAGCTTCCGTCTCGGTAGGGACACCGGTTACCCGTTGCCCCCCGAACAGATCCCCGCATGAAGTTTTCCCTCACGGGGCTCCTCGGTTGTACTCGTTTCCGTCAAAAACAAACTTGGTAATCAACATACGGTGATGCTTTTTTTCGGTGATTCGTGGCTTCCAAATCCGTTAGTATTCCTTTAGGTTGCGCCTAAAGCGCTCCCACGTGTAACTCTTCCGCTGACTTCTGCGGTTCAGCCATTTAAAAACAGATACCTATGGCTTGATGATAATAAGTCCATATCGACTGAGAATCATAGTAATTGTAATGGCCACGAAGTTTGGCATTGATCACCTGAAAGAACTTCCTTTCCGGTAAATGCCTATTTTTCCGAATCCATTCCGTAATGTTACTGACAATCCCTCTCAACTTCTTACGGGACGTTCTACGTTTGACACGGGGAATTCCTTTTCTATCAGGCTCCCAGTAAAACTCAAAGCCTAAAAAGGTGAATCGCCTGCGCATCGTCGGGTGAAAACGACTGAATCGAAGAATTTGCGTCTTTTCCGGTGCGACTTGGAGATCAAACTTTCCAAGCCTCTTGGGTAAGTTGCGATAAAACTTGTTCGCATCATCCCTATATTGAAAGGCACAGACAAAGTCATCGGCAAAGCGGTAAATGAGAGCTCGACCTCGACACTGAGGTTTCACCACCTTTTCAAACCATAAATCCAAGGCATAATGTAAATACATATTTGCCAACACCTAAGATATGATACCACCCTGCGGT
>JAHJTV010000037.1 GCA_018829445.1 bacterium | reverse complement strand
TTCCCGCTGCATGCGACATATCAATGGCGTCTATACTCAGCGTTTTAACAGACGCCACCGTTTGGATGGTCCTTTGTTTCGGGGAAGATTTAAATCGATTCTGATTGGCGATGACAACTATCTGATTCAATTATTGCGTTACATCTGTTTCAATCCAGTCAAGGCCGGAATAGTAAAAACACCGGAAGAGTATCCCTGGAGCGGAAAAACCTGCAGTAAAAGACTTAGCCCTCGAATCAAAACGGATTGTATCACTGGTTTGTCACCATTTTGGATTAGAGCAAAAAGAGATCCTGCAACAGAAACGGGGAGTTACTAACACGCCTCGTGACTTGGCCGTCCATTTGATTCACAGAAAATCGATGTGTAAACAGGGAGAGATTGCAGAACTTTACAATTTCAGCAGTCACAGCGGAGTATCAACGGCGATTGAACGGATCAAAAACCTGCTCAAGGAGTATCCTGCCCTTGCGGCAACAGTCCGGTTACTGGAAAAAAAAATTATAAAGGTAAGTCAAAAGAAGACTTGACCCCTTTTTTAATCTGAAATGTCAGAAAAAAAGAAACTTGAGGAAACAACAAGTGTCTAAACAAGGTTTATTTTCTAGGTAAACACTTAATTAAGTGGCACTCGAACTTGGTCTGGTTTATTGGGTAGTCGATTCAATTCTTTATTTCTGTGCTATCTACCTGGAGGATACACTGCCAGAACATATCCTCTGATTCTTGTCCTTCAACAAATTGAATAACAGTAGTTATTGTACAATGTGAGTATCAATTTTTTTAAAATTGACAAATTTGAGATTAATGCAATACTGTCTAATTCTGGAACTATATTTATTTTTTTTCGGATGAAAAGCCTTCAGTATTGGGTTAAACACTAACTGTATGGAGAAAAATGAAAAAGAACATTCCACAGATAGCAGTAACAGTCGGCATTGTGTTGCTGGTTGTATCGTTGGTCTGGTGGCAGCAAACATTTGGAATCAATCTTGATTATATCAGGTGTCTTGCAGTTTCAGATGGGATTTGTCGAGTTGGAAGTATTGGAAAAGTATTTGGAGGGGCTGGCTATAATCCAATTGTCTTTTGGATCGGTCTGATCTGTTTTGGTGCCGGGTATGTGCTGAAGAGATTGAAGATTTTCTAGTCTACTGCTGAGGTTTCTTTAGGTGATGCTTCAATGGAAAACCGGTGGCAAGGACTTTGTTTGAATGCCAATATAGCTCAGTTGAAAATCAATGTTTTCGTATTAGTATAAAATACATCCACCATTGAGAAACAAGGTCATCAATGAGTTGACTGACTGAATCTTATTCATTTCCTAAAGTGCTGGTTTTTCGAGAGAAGTCCTCATTAAAGAACCTGGTGACTTCTCAAAGGGTTACTCTTTCTTCTCTATCTTGTCTTTTTGGGTTTACCTTTACTTTTTTTTGGTTTTTTACCTTTATCTTTTGAACTTTTTTTAGTCAAAGACCGTTTACTTGTTCCAAAATCCTTTTTGTCCTGGGCTAATTCCACAACTACCTTAACACCTGCATATTCTGCGTTTTCAAATCCCTTGATGATTCTATCGGTGTAGTCATAGTCCACTTCAAAAAAGGAAAATTTCTTCATTATTTCAATTCTGCCAATCTCAATATCTCTTTTTTTTGTCTTCTCGTTAATCAGACCTATCAAATTGGATGGCTCCAATCCTTCCTGGGAACCAGCATTAATAAAAAACCGGGAAAATTCCTTTTGTCGGGGGCTCTTGGATCGCATCTGATTTCTTCCCTTGCTTTCCCTTAACTGAACCTTGTTTCTTCCTTTACTTTCCCTTAACTGAACATTTAGATCGGGGGCATCTTTGTAATAGTTTAAGAAACGATTAAATTCCAGCGAGACAAAATGTTTTATCAAATCTTCCCGTGAAAGCCATTCCAGTTTTTTACTAATGATCGGCAGGAACGGACCAATCTTGGATTCATCGACCGAAACCTTCTCCATTTTATCAATCAGCTTAAAAAGCTGTTTTTCGCAAATCTCGGCTCCGGATGGAATCAGTTTCTGTTCAAATTCCTTGCGAATCATTCTCTTTATATTACTGATCTTGCCTTTTTCCCTGCTGTGAATAATTGTCAGACAGATTCCGGTTTTTCCAGCCCTCCCGGTCCGACCACTTCGATGTATGTAGACTTCACTTTCGTCAGGCAGGTTATAGTTGATGATATGGGTGAGATCATTCACATCGAGACCTCTGGCTGCTACGTCCGTGGCAACAAGCATTTGCAGATTCTTCATGCGGAAACGATTCATTACTTGATCCCGTTGCGCCTGTGAAAGGTCTCCGTGCAGAGCGTCAGCATTATAGCCGTCAGCGATCAGCTTTTCGGCAACATCTTTGGTCTCTTTTCGGGTACGGCAGAATACAATACCATAGAGGTCGGGGTTTATATCGGCAATACGTTTCAAAGCCAGGTATCTGTCACTGGCATTAACCATATAATAAAAGTGTTCTACATTATCAGCGCCAACATTGCGTCTGCCAACGGCGATCTCAATGGGATCGTTCATATAGTTTTCAGCAATTTCTGCAATTTCTCTGGGCATGGTAGCCGAGAAAAGGAGGGTTTGTCTGTCGGTAGGAGTTTCAGTGAGAATCGCGTCCAGCTCTTCTTTAAATCCCATGCTGAGCATCTCATCAGCCTCATCCAGGACAATGGTTTTGATCGATTTGATGTCCAGTTTTTTACGTCTGATCAGATCCCGCAAACGGCCTGGCGTTCCCACCACCAGTTGCACATTCTTGTGTAACCCACGAATCTGATTTTCGATGCTGGCGCCACCATAAACAGCCAACACTTCAATCGCTTTTGAATACTTGGAAAACTTGACCAGATCGTCTGCCACTTGAATACAAAGCTCACGGGTAGGTGTTAAAATCAGGGCTTGGACCTTCGTGGCTTTGGGATCAATCAAATGGATCAATGGAAGACCGTAAGCGGCAGTTTTACCTGTGCCTGTTTGTGCAATGCCTATCAGATCAGAACGATGCTCCAGCATTGCCTCAATCACTTTTTCCTGGATCGGCATTGTGTACTCAAATCCAAGTTCCTTAACGCCTTTAACGATCTCTGCTTTTAGACCGGTTTCTTCGAATTTCATCGACGGTTTCTCCTTGTCGTTCGTTTGTCGTTTGTGTTCAGGTTTACCCGAAAACACAGCCCCATGCAGTGAGATCTTTCAATATTCATAAACTGCATCCTCAATATTTGGTTAATCCTATTGCATACAGGATTTTGTCCTTCACAGCATAGTTATATCACAAAAAAACATGTGGAAGAACACTAAAAGAAGTTTATTTCCGGTTTTATTGAGCATCTGTTCCTCTCCGTTGCTTATTTCTGTCTGATCGTTTTTGGGGATTTTCCATGATAGCAGAAATGGAAGCACATATTAACTTTGTGAGCAACTCCGGGTTTGATTCGAGTATCAGGATGCAATTAGCAGGCTTTGATAAGGTTTCAGCTGGGAAAACCGGAATTTAGAAATTAATAAAGAAAAAAAATTGACTAATAATTTATCATATATTAAAAAAAACAGTATAAATTACATATAAAATAAAATTTCCCTTCGATATCTTTATGAAAGACGCTGTAATCGATACCCTGGACAAGCAACTAATTAAGTTACTGTCCCTGGATGGCCGGAAACCAGCTAAAGAGCTGGCTCAGCAGCTCAATGTTTCTGCTCCTACTGTTCAATCACGCCTGAAAGAACTCGTAAAACGTGGGGTTTTAAAAGTTGTAGGATTAGTGGATCCTTTCAAGGTGAAGAACGTTTTGGTGGCGATTATTGCCATCCGTGTCGATGATGTTATTAAAATGCCAAAAATAATCGATCAGTTAATGGAGTTCAAACAAGTCAGTTGGGCAATTGCTGTAACCGGTCGATACGATATTTTTGCCGAAGTGATCGTTACTGAAGGAATTGAATGGATGTTTAAATTCTATGCAGATGAAATGAGCAAACTTGATGGAGTAAGCCACTCTGAATCCTTTATGGTCACTCAGACGCGCAGGAAATGGACACTACTCCCGCCTAATATCGAAGGATGGATTGATCCCTGAAAGCCGATTGAACAACTCTCTGTTTTTTCACCTTTTGGATTCTTCTAAGTGCAAACTGATCTCTTTAAATAAATGAAAATAAAAAAAGTGCAGACGTGGAAAGAGGATTTAAAGCTTACGCGTCCCTACACCATCGCTTACGAGACCATCGATTCAGTTGAAAACATATTTGTGCTGTTGGAAGCGGAAAATGGTGTCATCGGAATTGGTGCCGCCTCTCCGGCCGAGGATGTGACCGGTGAGAGTATTAAAGCGTGTGAGGAAGCCCTGGCGAACAAGTTGGAGCCGATCCTGCACAATAAGGATATCCGATATTTCCAATCCTTTCAGAATGCTTTAAACACTGCAATGGTCGATACTCCTGCAGCCCGGGCAGCGGCTGACATTGCACTGCATGATCTGGTGTCCAGTGTTATCGGTTTGCCGTTAGTAGATCTTCTGGGGCGTGTTCACGACACAATGGCAACTTCCATTACCATCGGAATTAAACCGGTGGATGAAACCCTTGAGGAAGCGGGGGAATACTGGGAGCGCGGGTTTAGAATTCTGAAAGTCAAGACCGGGCTTGATGTAGATGAGGATAGTGAAAGACTGATCCGATTACGGGAAAAATTCGGAATGGAGGTGATACTGCGGGTTGATGCTAATCAGGGTTATACGCAAGCAGACTATAAGCGATTTCTTAACCGGACCAAGGGAACAAGTCTGGAATTTGTGGAACAACCTCTGAATGCCTCGGATCTGGATGGTATGCGATCGCTGGATAAGGGGATTTGCAGACAGTCTGCCGCTGATGAATGCCTGCTTGATCCCCAAAGCGCCTTGAAATGTCTCAGTTCACCCCAACCTTTCGGGATCTTCAATATTAAATTGATGAAATGTGGCGGGATTTCCCCTGGTCTGGAGATTGCACGGATGGCCCACCATGCGGGTATCGATCTGATGTGGGGATGCATGGATGAAAGCATTGTCAGTATAGCAGCTGCACTGCATGCTGCTTTTGCCTCGCCGGCTACCAAATATCTCGATCTTGACGGCAGTCTGGATTTGGCCAGGGATTTGGTAACGGGCGGATTTATCATGGAAAACGGTTGGCTACGGACGACAGGTAAGAGCGGGTTAGGAGTAAAAAGAATTTGATTTAATCGAAGGATATTCAACATAGGTAAAAAATCCAGACAATTATGACTGAAAAACCAATAGAAACAGGATCGAAAACTAGTACAATGATGGGAACGGCCATTATTCTTACCAATGGAAGTCTCGATCAAACTGATGCGAAAACTGCTCATGGATTAATCCGGAGGACAGAAAGGTTTGATCTGCTGGGAGTTATCGATTCAAAATGCGCAGGCAAGGATGCAGGGGAGGTTTTGGACGGTATTCACCGGAATATTCCCATATTTGCCACTGTTGCAGATTTTCTCTTAAAAACCGGTATAACACCGGATTTTGCGTTAATCGGGGTTGCCTTGAGTGGCGGCAGGCTTAATGAACAATGGCAAATGCTATTATTGGAAGTGATAGGCCACGGGATTTCCATTGTTAACGGACTGCATATGTTGCTGGGCGATATTCCAGCCTTTTGTGAGGCGGCATCAAAAAACAATGTGAAAATAATTGATATTCGTCGTCCAAAGCCATTTGATCAACTTCATCATTGGTGCGGAAGCATTTTTGAAATGAGTATACCACGTCTGGCTATACTGGGAATTGATTGTGCGGTGGGAAAACGAACCACTTGCCAGATGATTTTAGAGGCTTGTCGTAAGGAGGGAATAACATGCGAAATGATTTATACCGGTCAGACAGGCTGGTTCCAGGGCAATCGCCACGGGTTTATATTAGATGCCACCCTCAATGATTTTGTCAGCGGGGAACTTGAGGCTGCGATTGTTGAATGTGAGCAGCTGTCGTCCCCTGATCTGATATTAGTCGAAGGGCAATCCGCTATGAGAAATCCCGTGGGTCCTTGCGGAGCAGAGATCATTCTTTCAGGAAACGTAAAAGGCGTTATTTTGCAGCATGCACCATTCAGAGCCACATTCGACACTACCGAAAAATACGGTTGTATGCTGCCGAGCCTGGAAGATGAAATTAAACTCATCGAGATGTATGGCACCAAAGTACTGGCTGTAACTCTCAATGGAAACGGGGGGACATCAGGCGATCTAATGGAATATGCTAAAAGCAAGCAGGAGAAGATCGGTCTGCCTGTGATTTGTCCCCTGGAGGAAGGCGTTTCCGATCTTCTTCCGGTTATTCGTCGATTTATGCGTGATTTTGACCAATACACTTCAACCACCCTGCTAAAACCGGAACCAGTAAAAGGTTAAGGAGGTGGAGATGCAGCAGCAACGCTCAGGTTCGTCATGGCATTTTCTCACCTTCCATGGCCGGATATCATACGATGTGTCAAATATTTTGAATGACATTGAAAAGGATTAAACGGGGATCGTATTTATGGATGAGATTCAGGGCGTAGTTGACAAGATAATGGAGCATCATTGCCCCCATACCTACCGGGGACGTCGCTTCTGATCGGTAGGGGAGATGAAATTCTGATTCACAAGGGATACGGACTGTCTGATTTGGAGAACTATATTTCAGCTGATCCGGAATCATCGTATCTAATTACCTCGGTCACCAAACAATTTGCTTGCGCCGCGGTAATGATTCTTGCAGAAGAGGGGCAATTGGATATTGACAGTCCCATTGGGCTTTATTCCCCCCGTTTGCCCTCATATCGTGAACAAGTTACCCTGCGCCATCTCATGACCCATACATCCGGGATTTCTGAGTATTTCAACCAGGAATTCCGCAGAAGCTATTGCCAGGAGGGTAGTCCTTCTCTTTCACAGACCGACTTTGTTGATTATATATGCAATAAATATCCAAATCTGGAATTTGAACCGGGTTCTGCCTGGTCATATAGCAATTCGGCTTATGTAATACTGGGAGAAATAATTGAACACATAAGCCAAGCTCCCTTTTCATTCAGACACTATCAAATTTTCTTAATACTATTTCCCGAAAACAAGATACCCGCCGACATGTCCCAGAGTTGCCAATATAAACATGGCAGCACAAAACAACCCGAAGTACCCAATTGTCGCCAGAACGCTAATCAGGCTGTCAAATCCAATCATTCCAGCTTCAAAAACAACCAGATGCAGGGCCAGAGTTCCCAATCCTACAGCCAGAAACAGACCGGACAGGATAATCTTCAGAGTAATTACCCTGTAAGAACGTCCGCCGTATCGTTTTTTCCAATCGATCACCCCGGTTAAAAAGGTCAAAGCCGAAGCGATAATGGCAATCAATAAAAACAGGAAAATGAGATTATCTATAACTGGGATACTGGAAGCGAACGGAAAAGCACTGATCCCGGTTCCCAAAGTCTTGGTATAAACCGAGATGATTAACAGGTAAAAGGCGCCCAACAGGGCAAATGGAAAGAGCCCCAGGGGAAGGTGAGTTGCCAAGGGGTGAAGTCTGGCTTTAGGTTGAACGCGGTTGATCTCAACATCATTGACAATGGGTACGAAATGCCCATAGGTTTCATGCAGCTCTATAACAACACCGCACAAGGGGCAGACCATGCACTCATTTTCATCCGTATCGTGGCAGGACAACTCCAGATGACAAACCGGACAAAAAAAGGTCCTTCCGTACAACCTCTTTTTAAAAATATTTACGAACTTGTCCACTAATTTCATAATGTCGCTTAGCATATTAAACTCCTGAGTAATCGTTAGTGAACTTCACGGGTTCGCATTAACTTGGCCACGATAATCATCTTTTGAATCTCGGAAGCACCCTCGTATATCTGGTAGATTTTTGCATCGCGCAGAAGTTTCTCAGCCGGCATTTCATTGGTGTACCCATAGCCTCCTAAAATCTGACAGCATTCAACTGCCGACCACATGGCAACTTCAGCAGCATACCATTTTGCCTGGGCAGCCTGGCGTGAGTTATCCTCTCCCTGATCAAAGAGGTCGGCTGCAAGATAGGTCATATAACGGGCTGCATCCAGTTTAGTCATCATTTCAGCCAGTTTAAAAGAGATTCCCTGATATGAGATCAGTTTTTTATCAAAGGTACGACGTCCTTTTGCATAGGTCAGTCCAATGTTAAGAGCAGCCTTGGTAATCCCGTTAGCGCCTGAAGCGATTCCGGGTCTGGTGTGATCGAAGGTTTTCATGGCAATTTTAAAACCATCACCCTCTTCTCCCAATCGGTATTCCTGGGGAACTTTGACATCCTCAAAAGTGATTCGTATGGTGTTGGAAGCATGCTGTCCCAGATTCTGCTCCTTTACACCACGAATGATTCCGGCGGTATCGGCGGGAACTATAAATCCGGTTGCCTTGTCATCGACCTTTGCTAACACAAAATACCAGCTGGCGACGGAACCGCCTGTAATCCACCATTTAACACCGTTGATAACGTAGTCATTCCCAATTTTTTTGGCTGTGGTTTTTATACGGGAAACATCGGAACCGGCCTCGGGTTCGGTAACACAGTAAGCTGAGAACATCAGCTCTTGAGTCATGGGTTCCAGGAATTTCTTTTTCTGATAATCATTCCCGGCAAAAATCACAGGATATTGAGAAAGTCCGTTGGCATCGATAGCTGTTCCGATTCCGGAACAACCGGTACAAATCTCTTCCAGTGCAAGACATGTATCCAAAACACTCTCTTCAACCCCACCATACTTCTTGGGAATGGCAGGGTTCATGAATCCCTGGTTGAAGGCTTCCTGGCAGACATCTCTCGGAAACTCGCCGGAACGGTCATATTTTACGGCGTTTGGAGCCACCCATTCCTTGGTAAAAGTTCGGGCTTTCTCCACCAGTTCCTGTTGCTCTGCTGTTAAACTGAATTTCATGTTATCTCTCCTGTGTTAAATCGTAGAATTTTGCTTCTTCTTTTCTGTTCTTTCCGGCCAGTACAAGAATATCAAAGGGTTCCTTTTTGAATAGATCCGGCTCGTACGATAACCTTCCCAGTGATTGCCGTCCAAGGGTGATTTTTAGACCGTAGGCACAGAGCAAAAACGTGATGATAGTGTTACCAAAGATGATTAAGATTCCCAAGGGAGAAAACAGGGAGCCTTCGAATCCGGATTGGTGTAATAGTGTTAATTCAATTGCCAGGACAGTACCCAATAAAACAGATAGCAATAGCTTTGCCTTGTGAGTGGAATGCCATTTTGCATAAATATGTCCTCTTTCGAACAGCCCTGATGCTATGGAAGGAATTGAAATCAGAAGCATTAAAGCGATGGAAAAGATGATTAAAAAGCTCCAGGTGTTCTGATCGAATGAGAGAACAGTGATCTCAAGCTTCAAAATAATATAGGCAATTGCTGCGATAGGAGCCAAAGCTGCAATCGCGTGGACCATCATGGAGTGCAAATGAAGTTTTTGTTTACCCATCCTGTTACCTGACTTTGATAGTGTTATAAAAACAAAAGGATACATAGTAAATATCAATCTTCTTCTTTATAAAGAAACGAATTTTAATAATGATCAACTTCACGTTGGGGCGGATTTTAGCGATCGTAATGGTGTCAACATCCTGGTTGAACCACAGTCCCGTACGTGTGAATCAGACTTATGGTTTTACATGAAAAACGAAAGAAAGCCAATAAATTGATACCTGCAGACGGTCTTTCCAGTAAAGGAACAATTTCGCAAGAGTAAGAATTAAAACAACTCTTGATCTTTTTTTTATTTTTTATTCAAAATGGCAAAATATCTGCTTTTCCTTTTACTTATGATCAATCGATTACCGGAAGCTGTAAATAGATTTCAGAAAGGAAACAAGATTGTTTCCTGAGTCATGATCTCTAATGAGTGAATCCGGTTTAATTCGGATAATAGGTCGAATAGATTGATTTAGTGATGAAATAGGTTTTAAGATAAGATAACAAAACAAACAAAAACACAGTGGCTATATTGTGGTTAATAGTTGACCCCTGTCCAGCACGTTATCATTATAAATCATGGAAAAAATCACCGGTGATCTTTCTGAGCTTCAGCAAATCCTTAAAATGGAGTTGGATGCAACGAAAAAAAACCACCTTATCAAACAGCAAAATAAAATAATGAAGCAGTTGCTTCATCGTTTGGCTTTTCAGATATTTCTCTTGGTAGCAGATGCTGATGGCAAAATTGATCCCAAAGAGGTCGCCCAGTTTCGGAAGTATTTGGCGGAACGAGAGAAACGCTGCACAAATAAATATACCCGCAGGATTTTTCATTCGACTATCATCAACTATTCCACTCTGGTCGGGCACTATCAGACGGGAAGAATGAAAAAAGATATTACACAGGTTGTAAGAACACTTGAATATGTAGAGATATGCGTACCGCCTCAGACAATGTTGGAGATATGCCATGATTTGAAAGAATTGGCTGTAGGAATTGCTGAAGCTTCAGGCGGACTGATGGGGCTAAAAAGCCCTATAAGTCAGTTAGAACAGACTGTTATCGATCAACTCACAGAGATATTTCAAAATTCCATTGCAAAATCAAAAGGTCAGGATCCCAAAACCAGAGAATTCTTCGATTTCCTGAATTTTTGAATCATAAATGCAAAAAAAGAACAATCGAAAACACTCCTCCTGTTGGATATCAAGCCCTACTTCAGGTCTTTGGATGAGAGAGATCAGGTAAAATCGGGTTGGATGGATTAAGGAAAAAGATGGTTATAATCAAACGTTATATTGCCAGAGAATTCATCACCTATTTTCTCGTGTGTATTCTTTCGCTTGTAATCATAGCTGTGCTTTTCTCTACTCTGGCTGAACTTCAGCATCTGGAGAAGGAAAACGGATTTGCCATCTTCTTGAACAACGTCTTGTCAGGCATTCCGCTACTCATTGAAGTGGTTGCTCCCATTTCTGTCCTGTTAGCCACAGTACTGGCTTTTATTTCTTTAAGCAAAAGTTCGGAAATTATTGCCATGATGGCAGCCGGGGTGAGTTTGTTTCATCTGATTATGCCTGTTTTACTGTGCGGCATTGTTATCTCTTTTTTACTCTACCTGAACCAGAGCTATCTCGCTCCGTATTGGGGAGCAGATAAAAGAGCCGGGTTAGTCAGTGCGGAAATAGTAACGGATGTATGGAGGTTTCATGATAAATCCCTTTATTATTTTACTTCGCCTGAAAAGCAGAATAAAAGTATAGAATTTGGCAAAGCCTATACATTTAAGGGAGACTATACGCTGGATTCCGTGACTCTGTTTAATTCCTTGAGACGAAAGCAGAGCAATTGGCAGATCGAAAGTCAGGTTCAATATCAATATAAGGAAGATCAACTAAGAAACAGCAAGAAAGATAATACAACCAGGGAGTTGGATACTTTTCCGGTCGTGTTTACCAAAAATCTGGCAAGTCCAAAGTATTCAAATTTGTCTGATCTTATTGGTGAGCTGCTGATCAAGACAAGGGGAGCTGTTGATTACCAGAAAGAACTATTTGGTCTTTACCAGAAGATATCCGGAAGCGTGGCGATCTTTGTAATGATATTGTTGGCGCTTCCGTTTTCAGTTTATTCAGGCAGATCAGCAAATGTTAGAACTGGAATTGTGATATCGGTGGTAATGGGATTTGTTTTCTGGCTGGTAGATCAGATACTGGTCTCTTTAAATCAGACAGGAGACCTACCCATGGGGCTTTCGGCTTTTGGAGCAAACATAATCTTCTTGGGTCTTGCATTTACATTGATTCGTCTGAAACGGGCTTAGACTTATGAGCTTCAACAATGGTGGACAATCGAATACAGGCCTTATTCAATCCTTTACGACTTACACTGGATATGGGCAGCAATTCTTCTCCGATCTTTTTGAATTGATTTATTATACTTTCAATATTGAGATCACTCCTGATTGCATCTACCTTTGACAAAAGTACAATACGCTGTTTTTCCATCAGATCTTCGGAAAAGCGTTTCAATTCATTCAACAGTACATTAAACGTTTCAACGGGTGAAATCTCGGCTAAATCAGAGCAGTCAATCAGAAATGCCAGTACCGAAGTTCGTTGGATATGTTTTAGAAACTGGTCCCCCAAACCATGTCCCAGGTGAGCGTTTTCAATAATACCCGGGATATCTGCGACCACAAAAGACTTGAACCCTGATACCTGAACAACTCCCAAATTGGGCACAAGAGTAGTAAAAGGATAATCTGCTATTTTAGGTCTGGCATTGGATATGGCAGAAATTAACGTTGATTTACCGGCGTTGGGAAAGCCTACCAGACCAACATCTGCCATGATTTTTAATTCCAGGCGGAGAGTCATCTCCTGACCGGGTTCTCCTGGTTGGGCATACCGGGGAGCCCTGTTAGTACTTGATTTAAAATGTGTGTTTCCAAGTCCGCCTTTTCCACCTTTTAAGAGCAGAAGTTGTTTTTCTTCGAGAATCTCGGTGATAATCTCGTCGGTCTCATCATTAATGATAATTGTACCCAAAGGTACTTTGATGATCTTATCTGCCCCGGATTTTCCGAATTTATTATCACCCATGCCGGCCATACCGTTCCCCGCTTTTTGATGAGGGTGAACACGGAAGTCCTGCAAAGTTGAATATCGTGAATCGCCTTCGAGAAAAACGCTACCCCCACGACCACCATCTCCTCCATTTGGTCCTCCGAATTCAATGAATTTCTCACGTCGCATGGAAGAGCAGCCAGGACCGCCTTTACCTGACTTTATATAAATTTTTGCTGTGTCGATAAATTTCAATGAGCGCTCCTCTTGGCTAAATGCTTCCCTTGAAAGAAGGTCTTTGGGGGGGATTTTGAATATTTTTGGGTTATTAAACAGATCAAAGTGTTTTAAAGAGTATTATAAGAGAGATGCTGCGCTCAGTCCACCTACCTTTTTAATTTTAGATCTTTCTGGCATTTTTCCAAGGATGGTCTTTATTCCCTGCACTGATCAAAGTTACAGTAGATCATCATCAACAAAGCTGTAAAATCCGTTGTCGCCTATGATGATGTGATCCAACACCCTGATGCCGACAATCTCTCCCACCTCCTTTAACCGGTGGGTTATACTGATATCCTGATTGGATGGGGATGGATCACCAGATGGATGATTATGGATTAGAATGATCGCAGCAGCTCTAAGCTGAATTGCCGGGGCAAATACCTCACGAGGATGAACCAGGCTTTGATTTAAGGTTCCCAATGTGATCATTCTTTTTGCCAGGATACGGTGCTTGTTATCCAGAATTATCGTATGGAAGGATTCTTGCGATTCTTTTTTTAGCTCATAGGAAAAGTGCTGATACAGCTCCTCCGCATTTACAAATGATGTTCCGGGAGTTGGGGGTAAGGATTGTTGAAAACGTTCATTCAGTTCAATAATTGCCAGAAGGGTGCTTAAAAATTTCTCCTCGATCTCATTTTTTACTTCGGTAAATCGGGAATTTGTTAAAAACGGAAATTCCAGGATCAATTGATTTTCGAAATCAGATCCATTCCAACACTCACCTGCCAAGTGGACAAGTAAATCTCGGGTTGAGAGGGACTTATAATTACCGGTTTTAATTTCGCTGACTGTATTCAAGTAAGTGGAAGCGGAGAAGTGTTCGCTATGGAACCTGCAACCATCCGTGAGCGGGCAGATCTGGCAGGATGATTGGTTTTGACAGAGTATCTCCGAAGATTTACCGAAGCCCGGGCTGAATGCAACATCCAGGCTTCGGTCTAACAGAAACTGATCTATAGGTGTATCATGAATTTGTGATAGCATTGATATCCAGGAAAAATAGGAATCCTTATCCGGATTTTCAATCTTACCGCGCCATTTCAACCAACCGTTATAAGCAGGATATGAACAAGGGAAAGTATAATTGGACTGAGACAAAAACGTAGCACATTGCCAGTGGTTTTCAAATTTCAGCTGGTTTTTAACCGTTTTAAATCCCTCCCAGGGATCTGATATTAACAGCCGATGCCAACTACCATTTATCCAATTGTTCAATTTGCTGTGGAAAACAATAATTTTCCGGGCTATATCCTCTTTTTCCGTATAACTGAGTGTACAGAGAATTGAGTTATCAATGATCTTCAGGATGTTCTTGTCAATCGTATAGGCTGTCAATTCGGTGAACCTGGACAAGAACCAGAGTTTAACCTGTGGTTGCCTAAACAACAAGGTCTTATAGGCGTTTGGAATGAGATGATGCAGATAATTTTCCCAGAGAATAATCTGATGGGGTGGAAACTCGACAGCTGTTTTCAGGCGGCTTAAGTCAAAATGTGTTTTGACAGGAATATTTCGGGAAAACAGCCAGTCAATAATGGTGTTCTTGAAAATTTCAAACATTGGTTTTTCGGAGAGCGATTTTTTAACAGTTTGTTTTCTTGAGTCAATCGCATCCTAGACCATGTCTCCAAAGAATACCATTAATTTTTGGTACACTTGAAAAGGGAGAGAGTCATGCTAAATAGATCCGGAATAATATTAATCCCTGTTTAGAATCATCCAGATTGCATTCATGCTTACACCTGCTTTTTCCTTTATTTTGATTTGTGCAAATTCAGAAACTCTTGTTTGTACCGGATTAATCTCTATGGTGGGTATGCCAGCGTAATATGCATTGACAACCGGTTGGGCTATGTAGGGAAATACACTGGTTGTGCCAATGGACAAGACGACATCAAATCCCTTTTGGAACTCTTCTGAGAGCTGTTTGGTTTTTACGGTGGAGAGAATCTCTTCAAAAAGAACAACATCCGGTCGGATAATAGAACCACAATTGGGACACTTGGGGGGAGTTTCCAGGTTACTGTAATCATTTACCGTTTCTTTATAAACACATTGTCTGCAGTAGAGATCATGGAGATTGCCATGAATATCAATAATATTGGTTGATCCAGCTTTATGATGAAAACCGTCCACATTTTGTGTTAAAACGCAGATCCGTTCAAATCTTGATTCCATCAAGGCAATCACTTCATGTGCCCTGTTGTACGACTTTCCACGGCAGGCCAGCTCCATTTGCGACAGATATTTCCAGGTTAGTTCCGGTTTTCTGGTAAAGGTTGAACCGGATAAAGCCTCTTCGATCCTTATACCATCTTCCGTGTTTTGATTATCATATAACCCGCTGATTCCACGATAGGTTGGTAAACCCGATTCAGCAGAGATTCCGGCACCGGTAATAAGAAGAATGCTTTTGGATTGTTTCAGAATATCAACAACTTCCTCAACTTTATTTAAAAAATCATCATTATTCATCTTAATTCACTATTATTTTGTTTTTTCCTGAAGCGATCTAGGAGAAATGACAATTATAAATGTGTACATAAACAAAGCCAATGTTTCCTGAACGGTGGGGCAGCCTTTCGTGGCAGTCTTTAAGTTGGTTCTGGCGGGGATGTAACCCCGCCCTACCGTAATCCTTGCTCTTGGCAATTTTTATTAAATATAGATTTTATACCTTCGTAAAACTAACGGTAGGGCGGCCCTACGTGGCCGCCTTTGAGTTGGTTCTGGCGGGGATGTAACCCCGCCCTACCGTAATCCTTGCTCTTGGCAATTTTTATTAAATATAGGTTTTATACCTTCGTAAAACTAACGGTGGGGCGGCCCTACGTGGCCGCCTTTGAGTTGGTTCTGGTGGGGATGTAACCCCGCCCTACCGTAATCCTTGCTCTTGGCAGTACGATTATCTATATACTTTTATTGCGCCTTTAGGTGCTTAATAATCAATATTTTTAACGCGATGAGCTTGTACTGGCATTCTTTTGCGTACATTTTCAAGAAGGGAATAGTCGATTTCGCCATATATTATCCCTTCTCCCTCCGGCAAAATAGATTGAACATCACCCCACGGATCGATAAAGACGGTACTTCCGAACGACTCTCTGGTTAAGCTGTGTTTTCCAAACTGGGCGGGAGCTGCAATATAGACCTGGTTTTCGATTGCCCGTGTGCGAAGAAGATTGATCCAGTGCGCTTTTCCCGTCGGAACGGTAAAAGCGGCCGGAACGAACACTATAATCGCACCTTCCTGAGTAAGCTTCTGGTATAGATTTGGGAATCTGACATCATAACAGATGGTCAACCCGATTTTTCCCAATTCATGATCAGTCACCGTATAATTCTTTCCAGGTTCAACCAGTTCCGATTCGCTTAAGACAACATCCTTTAATGATACATCGAACAGGTGGATCTTTCTGTAAGTAGCTGTTATATTTCCAAGCTTATCTATCAACACCGAAGTATTAAAAGCTTTTTTCTGATTTCCCGGAATCTGCTCATAAAGACTACCCATCAGGATCGAAATATTGTTCCTGAGTGCCTTTTCCATGAATATTTTAACATGAGGCCCTGGAATCGATTCGGCAGTGTTAAGATAATCCTCTTTTTCACCCAGTAAAAGAAAGTTCTCCGGAAAAGCAACGATGTCAGCTTTGTTTGCAGCAGCTTCATCTACGAAAGCGAGAGCTTTTTCCAGATTTTTAGATCTGTCTTTTGTTGATGTTATTTGTACCAGCGCGACTTTGCTCATGAAAATACCTGAATTTGTTTATTGACAGTTTATGGTGCCAGTTCTTCCAGACGAAACTCGGCCTTTATCCTTAAAGGGTCGTTCGATTCCAGTTTAGTCAACTCTTTATAAATATCCAGTGCCCCGTTCAGATCCCCTGATCGTTCCAGGGAAACTCCCAACCACCACTTGGTGTCATTCAATCGATTAGAATCCGGATATTGTTTTATCAATTCAAAAAAACGAAGAGAGGCTGTATTGTAATTTCCCTGCAAAAAATAGATGTACCCGATGAAATATAGAGAATCGTCCGCCAGATCGGAATTTGGGTGATCTTTTCTATAGTTCAGGAATTCCTGTTCAGCTTTTTTAAAACTCCTTGTTTTATAAAGTTGGAAAGCAGTATTAAAATCAGCGCGTTCTTTTTGGGGTGTTTCAGAATCAAGGTCGATTCCACTTTTAAAGAATTTCTGCAGCTCCTGCAGAGCAATGATCTGATCTCCCAGTCTTTTATTGAGATTGTCCAGTTTTGAAGCGTTTTTTCGAATTCTGCTTTGATTGAGTTCGTTATCGTTGGTACTGATCTCCATATCACTTTTCAGCCTGTTTAATTCTTCAATAAAGAATTGCTGGGACTTTCTGAAAGTTTCCAGTTCCTGATGAGCCTTTTTCTTGAACAACTCAACATCCTCCCTTAAATCCGCCAGGGTCTTGAGCTCCTGTTGTTCCAGGACAATAATTCTTTTTTCCAGAATATTCAGTTTATTGGCGAGATTAGGGTTGGCAGCCTGTTGAGCGCATCCGGCTAATCCAAAAAACAAAGCAACCGATAAACAGATGAAGAGGATTAATTTATGTCTCATTAGAGTTCTCATAGTATTGTTTTGTTTTGTGTTTTTTCTGTCAATTGCCAGCAGGCCATTTATAATGTTCGGACCAGGTTGGATTAAACTCATTAATCCCCGGGCCTGATTGGGTTAACCGCCTTTTGTATGTTCCGTCTGCCCGAATAACAAATAATTTCTGATCATAATTTATTTTAGAAACAAACAGAACCTGTCTTCCGTTCGGTGCCCAAACAGGTTGTTCAGCGGAGTGATTGCCATAAGTAATTTGTTGTACAAAATCACCTTCTTTGTCCATCAGGAATATTTGATAGACATTATCCTTCAAACCAGAGAACACAATGTATGCACCATCATTACTCCAATTGGGTTCAACATTCAAATTTCCTTCAAATGTCATTCTGAATGTTTCTCTGGTGTCAAGAATGCGCTGATAAATCTGAATGCTTCCCGATCGGTTGGAGACAAACAGCAGTCGTTTTCCATCCGGTGAAAGTCGGGGATTAGCTTCGGTAGAGCTACGGAAGGTTAATTGTTCAACAATCTCTCCTTTCAGGTTAATCTTAAAAAGATCGGAATTGCCATCGATTGACTTGGTAATGACAAGGTGTTCTCCAGTATGAGACCAACTTCCGCCGCTGAGTTTGTTGAGGTTTTTAAAAAGAGTGGTAATGGTTCCGGATTTAAAATCATATTGCCTGAGGTGGCTACCCTGTTGACCCAACGTTGTGAAAAGCAGAGCAGAGGCATTCGGTTTCCAGCGGGGCAGGATATTAAAATTGTTGTCATCAATGAGAATAAATCGTTTTTCACCAAATGCATCCGTTAACAGGATTCGATACCGATCTGATTGGTCCTTCTCCACGTAAGCGATAGCGCTTCTTAAAATACTTCTTTCACCAGTTAATTGAAAAATAATCTCTTCAACCATTTTAATCGCGGCCGGTTGCAGCTCATTCTCATCTGACACGGGTCGACGGTGATCGAATAACAGGGTGTTATCCGGCGAATAGATCCAGACTCGAATTTCATTGCGGGGAACATATCTGATTTTTAAAACCAGATCATATTTATCAAAAATGTCCTTAATATCAAATAATCCGGACCACATCAGATTTCTTTTAAGCAGCTCCACGGTCTTTTCCAGTTGTTGGTCTTCCGAACCCGGAGACTTTTCAACATTAAAAGCGATCTGCAGTCTTCCGTAGTTAAAACCCCTGATATCGATGACCTCTTCATCATTGAATCCCAAAATTGGGCTATTGAAACAACTGATAAAGAATATTAATGTGCCTATTATTTTTTTATAACTCATTGAATGCATACGTTAGTAAGTCAGATATGTGGAGTGTTAATTGATTACCTCATCCGGAGTAAACCGAAACAGGGCTTGATATTGTTTTGTTTGACTTTCGAGCGATTCAGGCAGTCGAGGAAACGGGGTGGAGACTCTGATGGCTCTTTCTGCTGCAGCGTCCAATATGGCCAGCCCGGAGCCTTTAATTAGATTTGTTTTTACCAGATTGCCATTTGGATCAATGGTCACTTCAATCAGAATTTGAAATGTTTTGATACTGACAGGGGGGACTTTCCAGTTGGCTGTTACAAGCTGCCTGAGTACTTTTCGATATGCCTGGGTCTCATTTTTTCTCTGCCATATTTTCAAGGTCGTCGCTTTTTTATTCGCGTTATCAGAGACTACCGGAGAATCACTTTGATTCTGGTCTTTTTGAGCAGGAATAAGATTTTTGACATCTTCCGTTTCAGTGGTTTTTGAACCTTCGGGTTTTGTTTCGTCAGCTTCTACAATCGGAGTGCTTTCAGAGGATTCTGAAAGTTGAGTTTGATTTTTTTGGGGTGATGCTGTTTTGTCCGGCTTTTCCGGGGATTCGTTTTGATGGGTGTTTTCTATCTCAGTATCTTGTGTTCGTTTTGTTGCTTTCAAATAGCCTAACAGATCGCTTTTTTTCTTTACAATGGTCTCTTCAGAAGGTTCCTTCTTTTCCGGCTTGAGAGTTCTCTTTTTTAGGAGATCATCGATATTCTTACTTGAGAATGGCAAAGCCGAAGTATTCTCAGGATCCAGGTTTGCTTTAAGTTCAGTTTTAGGCGGTGCAACCGATATCGGTTTTGGCGATTTTGGAGCAGCATCGGTAGTGGTTACGACTGTTTTTTTTTCCGGAGGAGGTTCAGGAGTTTCAAACATTATGGTTGCTTCAAAGGAATCAACCCGCGGGGAAAAACTTAGTGTATTAGCCAGAAACACGGAAAACAAACCGATGTGTAGTAAAATGGATGCTAAAAGATAGGTTTGTGATTGGTGCAGAATTCTCATTGATTTGATAATGAGAGGTTATTAAAAGTCAGCCACAGGGATCCAAGAAAGGATCAGATTTTTGGTTTTTCTTCAACAAGTAATCCAAGACTTTGAATACCGCTGTTCTTTAATAATACCATCAGAGAGGTAATCTTGCCATAGTTCACTCTCTCGTCAGCCCTTATAAATGCAGTTTTACCGGGGTGTTTTGCCTTCCAGCTGAGTGCTTCCTTTAAAAGGCTGTCAGGAGAATAACGCTTACCGTTAATGAAATACGTTCCATTCCTATTGATTGTAATAACAAGCTTTCTGGCTTCATTAACTTTGGAAGATCTTAAATTCTCCTTGGGAAGCTGAACGTCTATCGCCTTCGTAAACAGTGGGGCTGTGATCATGAAAATCACCAACAATACCAGGAGAACATCAACGAATGGGGTGACGTTTATCTCACTTATCGGTTGTTCTTCGTCGAATTGTTTTCTTAACACGGTGGTTTCCCTGCTTAATTGCTTTTGGACTGTTGTAGGGTTTTTGAAATGTTAACGGATTTTGAATATTCTTTATCAAATAGGTTTATCAGCGAATAGCCAAATGCTTCCATCTGTTGTCGGATAATACGGGTTTTATTTCGAAAGACATTATATGCTATCAAAGCGGGAATGGCGGCAAAAAGCCCGAATGCGGTGGCAACAAGGGCGGCAGAGATTCCGGGTGCAACGACGGCGATGCTCGCAGCGCCTTGAGATCCAATGCTATAAAATGCATCAATAATCCCGGTTACAGTTCCGAATAATCCGATAAAAGGTGCAGAGCTACTAATCGTCGCCAGGATAATCAGATTACTGTCAAATTTTAAACTCTCCCCCACTATACATTTTTCGATGCTTCGTTCAATTCTTAATAAAAAATCCTGCTTATCACCCAGGTAAAAAGACTGTCTGGTTTTATTATGGGAATCCGTAAATTCATTGTAGGCTGCTTGAAACTCTTTTGCGTAGTAGGTCATCGAA
This sequence comes from bacterium, assembly GCA_018829445.1. Taxonomy (GTDB): domain Bacteria; phylum SAR324; class SAR324; order XYD2-FULL-50-16; family XYD2-FULL-50-16; genus JAHJTV01. The sequence goes on along the minus strand of JAHJTV010000037.1, from coordinate 22,106 downwards.
AAAGTCTCGGAACGGGCTTGTGCATCTGAGAGTCCGTTTTCAAGGCTAAGGTTTTTCAGATAACTGATTGCGCTCCTGGTAGCTATTTTGAAGGATGCCCATTTCCATCCGATTACAGCCCATGATAATACTGACATAAACAGAAGAACTGCCAGTATTGCGAGTGATAGTGCACCACCTTGGATAATAATATTTAGAAATGAACTGTCAGCTATGTGGTTGATTGGCTGATTCATTGTATATCCCGGACTTTGAGTTAGTATATTGATGGGAAAGGCTTTATTTATACTCTATTGAGATTATTTCTATTTCAATTTTACCTTTTGGCACCCGAATGGTTATTTCATCACCCTCCTCTTTTCCAAGCATCGATTGGGCGACTGGGGATTTGATTGATATTTCACGGTTTTTTATATCAGCTTCCTCTTCACCGACTATTTTCCAGGTTTCAACAACTCCGGTATCCAAATCTTCATAACTGACGGTTGCACCGAACCTGACATCACTTGAGTTTACTTTGTTAACATGAATAATCTCGGAATTTGCGATGACATGATTCAGATGCTGAATTCTTCCCTCTACAAATCCTTGTTTCTCTTTTGCTGCATGGTATTCGGCGTTTTCCTTTAAGTCACCATGGGCTCTTGCTGTCTCAATATCACTTATTACTTTTGGTCTTTCAATTTTAATTAAATGTCGAAGTTCATCCTGTAATTTTGCATATCCTTTAGCAGTAATCGGTTTGCGATCCATATTTAATAGCCTGTTGTTGTTTTGTTGTTTTCTTAAGACGTTATATTAAATCGGGATTTTTTGAGTTTGGCAATAGAACAAAACAGCTTGTACTGCCTTGAATCATACCTTGGTCTGTCTATTGCCGAAGGTAGCTAAAATTTGGGAGAAGCCAGGAAAAACCAAAGACCTATTTATATGGAAAACAGGTCATTCAGGTCGTCCATGTTTAGCATGTTTTCAAGAGAATCAGAAACGCCGACTATGTTATCGGCCAGTGCCTGCTTCTTCTTTTGTAGGTCTACGATTTTCTCTTCGATGCTGTTACGGGTAATGAGTTTGTAGACAAAAAGGTGGTTTTTCTGACCAATTCGATATGCCCGGTCAGTGGCTTGTGATTCTACAGCTGGATTCCACCAGGGATCAAAATGAATAACATAGTCGGCGGCTGTCAGGTTAATTCCTGTGCCACCGGCTTTTAAACTGATTAAAAAAACCGGATAAGCATCACTTTGTTGAAATTTGGCTACCAGGGTATCCCTGTTCTTGCTGCTGCCATCCAACTGTAAAAACGGAATATTGGCGGCTTTCAGATCTGCATGCATGAGGTTCAGCATTTTGACGAATTGACTAAATACCAACACTCTGTGACCTTCCCCAACAATATCGGTTACTGTTTCAATAAAAAGCTTGAATTTGGCACTGGTCGGGGGATCATTCCCTGCAAGCGAGCTTAATCGCGGATCGCAGCAGATCTGCCTGAGTTTAAGCAGTGCATCAAATATGGCGATTCTTGCTCCTTTTACTCCACCGGCCGAGATCTTCTCCTTTACCTGTTCATGGACGATTTTCAGAACTGAATTGTAAAGCTTCTTTTGAGCGCTATGCATTTCGCAAAACAAAGTCTGTTCGGTTTTAGGGGGTAATTCCTTGGCAACGTCCTGCTTTAGCCTTCTCAAAACAAATGGACGAGTTTGTCTGCGCAGTAACCCGTGATCCGGCCGTTTTTTCTTGAATCCCCTTCTTCCCTTTGGCCTTACATAATCACGCTCAAAATCTTTTATGCTGCCGAAAAAACCGGGCATAAGAAAATTGAACTGAGACCATAATTCAAGCACGGAGTTTTCAATCGGCGTTCCGGTCAGGGTAAGTCTTTGTTTACCATCCAGCATCATAACCGCTTGTGCCGTTTTTGAACGGGCATTTTTGATATTTTGAGCTTCATCGAGGATAATGGTCTGAAAATTTATGGATTTCAGCCATTCCAGATCTCGCTGTAAAAGTCCGTAGGTGGTAATGATCAGATCGGATTTTTTTGCTTCGGCATAATGCTCTTTTCTTTTCTGTCCATGCAATAAAACGGCTTTAAAATGAGGGACAAACTTCTCTACCTCTGCCATCCAGTTGGTTACGACAGAGGTTGGAGCAATGACTATATTGGGACGTTTTATTCTGCGTTTTTTAAGAATAGCTAAAAAGACGAGCGTTTGTAATGTCTTTCCCAACCCCATATCATCGGCAAGAATACCCCCGAAGTTGAATTCGTTGAGAAAACAAAGCCAATTAACACCCTCTTTCTGGTAATCCCGGAGCACTCCGGTAACCTCTTTGGGTATGCGCTGACTTTTAATACCTTTAAAAGAATTGAGTTTTTTGACGATTTTATCCCACTCTTCGTCGCTTTGTTTTTCGGATGCAATGCTCTCCAATTCACTGAGCAGACCGATTTGAAACTTATCAATCTTGAGCGAGGATGCCTTTTTGTTTTCTTCTGCCTCTATCGCTTCTTCCAGTGCTTTAGCCGGATCGAATCCCTTGCTTTTTGAAGTATGGATTAAGCGATTCAGAATAGGTGCATATCGGGAAATCCAATCTTGATCCAAAACCGCAACTCCCTCTCCGGAACTTAATTCAATTGCCTGTTCATTATTCTTCCACATTCTGACGATCTCTTTCAGGTCGAACAGTTCGCCATCTATGGTCATGGTAACATCAACATCGAACCAATCAATTCCGGACTGAATTGAGGTAGAGATCATTGGAATCAATTTCTTGGTTTTCCAACGTCTGAGTTTGGTCCCGCCCAGGTAAATCAGCATTGAGGCAGGACTCTGATTGGGTAAGACTTCCAACACAAATTTCAGACTATGATCTTCCCGCATGGAGTAGTCGCCATCGCCTTCATCAACCCAGCCAACTTCCAGCATCTCCTCTCGAAGATGTTTTTCCTGGGTAAAATCCTTCGGAATCTTATAGGTTTGATCATCAAGAGTCTGTTCAAATTCGTCGCAATTCAGGTCAATGGGATATGGCAGTTCACCGATGCCGGTTACCATGACAGTATCCAACCTTCCCATGAGAATGCCATTTACTTCCCAGATAGTCATTTTCCCCTTCAATTTGTAATTGAAGAGAGCCGAAACCCTTAAGACGCCCTGGGGGTCATGAATCTGAATATTACGCTGTCTTAAGTAAGGTAAAGCTGCAGAATAGAAATCACTGATTTCCGTTTCTTCTACGATCACTCCTGAGACGGTATCATTAATTAGTCGTCCGCTCATCATGGAACCGACCCTGACCAGTTGATCATCTTTCAAGATGAAGCAGGGAGCCATTCCGATGGCTTTAGGCGGGGTTCCACTTCTATTGAACATCGGTTTGAACTTCTTCTTGATATCAAACTGACCGATCTCACCCTTTAAAAGATACTGGTTTTCGTTACTTGGGTTGTGAATCACTGTTATTCTGAAATCCAGTGCATCCGAATTGATCATATGATCTTTCGAATTGTAGCTAAGAGCATAAGGGTATTCTTCAGCCAGCATCAGGAACTGGGAGGCAGCATGGCGTTCAACGATATAAAAATCCTCAACTTTTTTCTGATGATAAATGGTGTTAAGAACCTGAAACAACTTGGCTGCTTTTGGGGCTGAGGATGGATTGGCAAGTTTTGAGTTCTCGCCGTCGTAATTCTCTATTTCGATAGCCAACCGGTTTGTATTGAAGCGTTTGGTTTCTTCGTGGAGTTTAACATATGTGATATCCTCTTTCTTATCAAATAATTCTACCTTTGTCTCCGGCATGGTAAGCCAGTATTTCCAGTTTTTAACATCCCTGGCTTCAAAATTGGGAGGATCGACTTTTTGGGGATCCATGAAGGTAAGTTTTTTATCCGGATACCATTTTTGCCACCTTTTGTAGAATTCATCCCATTGGTCGTTTGATATCAATACACCTTTAAACGAATCCTGAATCATCGTTGCCGGAATCGGCGTGGGAAGAATCTCGAAGTATTTGGAATCAAAAATGATAGCCTTGGGCAAACCGTAAAGTATAAAGCCTCTATCTACAAATTCATCCGTAATTATGGGCAATCGATTATTGTTTTCGTAGTGAAAGAATATTCCGGCAAGTATCCTGTGATTTGGTAAAACATGGACGTTAATATCGAACTCAACTTTCTTGAAGGAATTTCTGATAGCTTCAGTACTGTCGCCGTAATAAGTAAACGGGTGTCCCAATAGCAGGAACAAAAGGCTGTGTGTGTCTCTTGACGAAAGAATCAGCGGATTCGGTATTTCATCCTCTTCCCTGGGGTTATAGTTATCATCAAGTAGCAGTCTATTCTCGTCCAGAAAGGTTTTTATCACCCAACCAGGATTATTATTGTTATCCAGAAGGGATTTCGATATTGATTTAATTGCCTTTTCATTTCCCCATCCTCTGATTCCGTATCGAGCGCGATTAAAGGACCACAGAAATTTTTCTTCCCGATCAGGAGATAGAACTCGTTTAAAGCGGATAATAGTATGGATGTCTCCCACTTCCACCGGAATGGAGTCGAATCCGTGCTCCTGTTTCCAGTCTTTGAATGAGAATTGAGGATAGTAGTCGGCCGGTAGTATGTCCTTACTTATTTTGGCTAATTCAGGCGATATTGAAAACTGATCGAAGGTTGCTTCTTCAAGAACCGGCTTAATTTTGGATTTTTTCCATCTGGGTTGATCCTTTATGGGAACATCGTAGAGATCCTCGATGATATTTTCAATGTTTTCTCCTTTATCTTCAAGCAAATAAAGGGCTTGAGATTCCCAGTCTTCAAAATCCGCAAGGAAGCCTATGAACTCCTTTGCAAGTTGAGATGAAACGTTTTTAGATTTTCTGAGCACCTTGACAATCGGGTGTCCGGTTTTTAGCTTAGCCACAATAACGCAACATTTAATCCAGTAAAACGGATTTGTTTATAACTTATTTAATAAATTGTTGATAACCCTTTAGAGCTGCAATAAAGTATAGCCTTTATTTTTTTTTTAACGCAATAGGCTTTATATGATTTTTAAGACAGGCAGGTGTCGTATGAGTCCAAAGAGCTACGAGTTAGAATGGGATTGCTGGCTTCACAGTGCTTTATGATGTTGCACATAAAAACTAAAATTTTATCATGAATAGATTACTTGATGCATTTATTCCGTTGTAATAATAAATACTTTAATTCATGATCTCACATGTGTTATTAATTGGTGGTTGATTCAAAAAATAAGATTAAATTCTTAAAAAAATGTTTGTCCACGGTCTGTTTCCTAATATTGATGGCAATAGGATTATCCAAGGCAGGAATTATCAACTACTCATTTGCAGATTATGTCCTTAAAGCGTTGAATTATTAAACATATATTATTATTGAGTAGACAGGCGGTCTGTTCCTGTCAGTGATAGACTATCAAAACAAATTGGGAAACTTGAGTTATGATCATATTTTTAAACTGTGTGATTGATTTGGTAAATCGATTCAGGTATAACTTAACCTTATTTCACAATCAGCCAAATCGAATATTTGCCGGTTTAGCTTGTTCAGCTTAAAAACAAGGTAGGTGAATACTGGGTTTATTTTGGATCCGGATCACTTTAAGAGTGATCAGATTACCAGTCTGAAACAGCTGAAGCGAAAGAGAGCCAAGTTTATTAAAAGCGTACTCTTCTTAATGATTAGGTAGAGATTTTTATATAATAGAATCAAGTAATAAAAGATTATGCTAGAGTTCATTACGAAAGTCTTTTCAAATGATATTGCAATTGACCTGGGAACGGCAAATACCTTGGTATTTCTATCCGGAAAGGGAATTGTGATTAGGGAACCTTCGGTAGTTGCTGTTCAAAATAATCATAGGGGAGAACTTAAAGTTCTGGCAGTTGGTGAGGAAGCTAAATCCATGTTGGGACGAACCCCGGGAACTATCCAGGCCATACGTCCAATGAAAGATGGTGTCATTGCTAATTTTGATGTGACATCTGAAATGATAAGACATTTCATTAAGAAGGTTCAGAAAAATAGTTCTTTGGTCAAGTTCAGACCCAGGGTCATTGTCGGAGTACCTTCAGGTATAACCCAGGTGGAAAAAAGGGCTGTTAAGGAATCTGCCGAGTCGGCTGGTGCCCGTGAGGTTTATTTGGTGGAGGAGCCGATGGCAGCCGCAATCGGTGCCGGACTTCCCATCACAGAAGCCAACGGTAACATGATCATCGATATTGGCGGCGGAACAACAGAGGTTGCCGTTATTTCCCTGGCAGGAATTGTATATAGCAATTCAACCAGGGTCGGTGGGGATATCATGGATGAAACTATCATTCAGTATATAAAGAAACGTTATAATCTACTCATTGGTGAAAGAACAGCCGAACAGATAAAGATTAATATCGGATCAGCCTATCCGGGTGAAGAAAATTTAACAATGGATGTAAAAGGAAGGGATTTGCTGACAGGAATTCCCAAAACTTTGATTCTGAGTAACGATGAAATCCGGGAATCACTGGCGGATGTCTGCGATCAGATAGTTCTTGCAACTAAAAATGCATTGGAAGATACCCCTCCGGAACTGGCAGCAGACATCGTTGACAAAGGAATAGTCCTGGCGGGAGGTGGCTCTCTTCTAAAAGGTATGGATATACTGCTGCGAGAGCGGACAGGCTTACCCATAATATATGCGGAAGATCCACTGTCATGTGTGGCGCTTGGAGTCGGAGCTATGCTGGACAACATCGGGTTGTTAAAAAGTATTGCTGTTTCATAAATACTGATTTTCAATCTTCGACCTTAACGATCAAGGCAGTTATAGATAATCAGTCGACCGAACTGCTGTCTTGATTCTCTTCTGCTCAATTGTATTTTTATTAATACGGTTCTTCTCGATACCTTCATGTTTCGTTTCATAAAGAATAACCGACTACGTATCTCCATAGTAGCGATCCTTTTGTTTTTTTTGCTCTACCTGGCAGTTCAGGTGGATTCTGAAAGGTCGGAAAACTGGTATACGGCAACCATCCAGACAATTTCCTATCCGTTCCAGGCAACATTCCATTTTTTTAAGAAGCAAATTACTGATGCCTGGAATAGCTATATCTGGCTGATTGATGTTAACGAGGAAAATGACCGTTTGTGGGAGCGGGTTTGGGTACTTGAAGAAGAGAATGCGCAAGCCAGGGAGATCAGGCTGGCTCACGATCGGTTACGAGAAGCCCTGGAATTCAAGAAGAAAGACCCGAATATAAAAGTTTTTGCGGAAGTTGTATTTGAAGTCAAAAAGCCATTCTTTCAACTGATTGTAATCGATAAGGGTTCGGATGATGGCATTCGACCTAATTTTGCAGTGGTTTCTCCTGAGGGAATTATTGGAAAGATTCAGTCTGTAACCTCCAGTCAATCGGTTGTCCAGTTGATTACGGATTCGAGGTCTCAGTTTCCCGTTCTGATTCAGAGAACCAGGACAAAAGCTATGGCCTATGGCTCCTTAGATGGTAATTTGACAATAAAGCGTATTCCAAGACGATTGGAACTCTTTAAAGATGACCAGATAGTAACATCCGGTTTGGCTGGAGTCTATCCAAAAGGATTTCCGGTGGGAAAGGTGGATGTTATAAATAAAAAACATTTTGGGTTGTTTCAGACAGTCACCTTAATCCCTTCCGTTGATTTAACGAAAATTGAAGAAGTTGCAGTCATTTTGAGAAATGTTAACAGCATACATCAACCATTATTCACTGAGATTGATTAATTAATGTCCGCTGTCTTTGTCTGTTTTGTTTTCTGGATCGCATCCATTGTTCTGGAAACAACTTTCTTTACTATTTCGCACTGGTTCCTGCCAAACTTGTTTTTCCTGATGGCGGCAATATTTTGTCTGCATTGGCGAGGTGTGGAATCGCACTACATTGCTTTAGTATTCGGATTAACGGCGGACTGTTTTTCCTCCCTTCCTTTTGGGATCTATGGATTAACCTATTTTGTGATCTCCTTTGCTGTTCGCTGGTATGCCATAAAAATCTTTCAGCCGTCCTGGATAACATTGCCACTTATGACAGGATTTTTTATACTGGTGGAAAACGGACTGGTGCTTTTAATCCTGGATACCTTTTTCTCGGTTGGGGAGTTTTCAAGTTGGATCAAGAACATTCTGTTTCATGAAGCAATCCCGACCATGATTTTTGCCATACCTGCATTCAGAGTACTGATATTTCTGGAAAAACGTTATAGGATTCACCTTGCGGAGCGGATGTTTTGAAAGAGGAACCTTTATCATTTGAAGAGCTTCAGCTGTTCAACCGAAGAGAGATGATTATTCGCTCAGCTTTGGCGGTTCCTTTTGCGGCAATCATCTGGAGACTTTGGAATCTTCAGGTTAAAAACGGAAAGACTTACAAAGAGCTCTCCAAGGGGAATCGAATCCGTTTGAAATCCATCGCCGCTCCAAGAGGCATCATTTATGATCGAAATGGTGTCGTACTGGCCAAGAACATTCCAGCTTATATTTTGACATTGGTTCGCGAAGATGTACCGGATATTGATGCAGTTCTCTGGAAGATCTCTTTAGCCTTAAAAATTCCGTTACCAACCCTGCAAATGGCCCTGGAAGCGCAGAGCAAAGTTGCCCGCTTCAATCCGATACAAATTTATGAGGACCTTACTCTTAGACAGATTGCTCTCATAGAAACCTATCAGGAGGAGTTTCCGGGAATTGCCATTGAAGTAGCACCCCGACGATATTATCCATTGTTAAAAACTGGAGCACATGTATTTGGTTATATGAGTGAGATAACCAAGTCGCAGTTAAAGAAGTTACCGTTGAACCAGGTAAAATCAGCGAAACTGTTTGGTCAGGAGGGAATTGAAGCGGTTTACAACAGCCAATTGATCGGAACAGATGGCGGAAAACAGGTGGAGGTCAATAACACGGGACGTGAGATTAAGACATTTCCCAACCAGGTCGATCCGGTACCGGGTAACGATATCATTCTTTCCATAGATGCTGATCTGCAGAAGAATGTAGAATCAATTATGGGAGACCGTAAGGGTGCTGCGGTGGTGATGAATCCACATAATGGTGAAGTTCTGGCAATGGTTAGTCTGCCTGCATTTGATCCCAATGAGTTTTCCCAGGGGCTAGACTTTGAAAGATGGCAGGAATTAAAAAGCCATCCCGATCATGTTCTAAACAACAAATGTATCCAGGGGGGGTATTCTCCGGGATCAACCTTCAAAATGGTGGTTGCCGCCGCCGCACTGGAATCGGGTCTCATCGACCGCGAAACCGAGATTAAATGCGAAGGGGTGTTTCGGATGGGGAACACTGTTATGCATTGCTGGAAAAGAGGTGGACATGGGTTGCTAAAAGTGGTTGAGGCAATAGAAAATTCCTGTAATGTATTCTTCTATAAACTGGCAATGGAGTTAGGAATAGAGAAAATTAAAGAATATGCCAATAGATTCGGACTTGGCCTTGACACAGGGATTGATCTTTTAAACGAAAGTAAAGGAATTGTTCCCGACAGACAGTGGAAGTTGGAACGGTTTCAAAAAGAGTGGCTCAAAGGGGAAACGCCCAACGTTGCTATTGGACAGGGTTTTTTAACAGTGACTCCAATCCAATTAATAAATTATATCAATGCCATTGCAAATGATGGCGTCTTGATTCAGCCCAGAATCGTACAGCAGTTGGTTAAAAACTCGGATGTCAAAGATAATCAAAACGGTAAGCCTAATATTCAGTTTTTACCGACCGAAATTATAAAAAAGGAAACAGGCATTAAACCGGAAACTTTGTCCATTTTAAGAGAAGGGATGAAAGCTAACGTGCAAGGGCAAAACGGTACCGGTAAACGTGCAAGATCAAATATTGTCAGTATTGCAGGTAAAACAGGAACGACTCAGGTTGTCAGTCTTAAAACAAGGGAAAAGCTTAAAAGAGAGACAGGGGAAGTCGAAGAGAAGTATTATGATCACGCCTGGTTTGTGAGCTATGCACCTGCAGAGAATCCGATGATCACAGTAGTGGTAATGATAGAACACGGTCAAGCCGGACATAATTCAGCTGAATTGGCCCAACATATCATCGAATATTACTTCACAAATATCACATCAGTTCCCAAACCCTCCTTGGAACCTGAGCAGGAAGCGATCGACGAGCCTGATTCAAGTGATGTATAAGCAATAAATTCAGTAACAGAGCGCTTCATAATCTCTCAAGCACCAAAACAGGCGGATTAAAATAAAGTATTTTGTATGAAACCACCCATGAAAATTGAACAAAACAGACCAATTGTGTTAGCATCCGGTTCTCCAAGGAGAAAGGAATACCTTGAAAGATATGGGTTGAAATTTGAGATTATCACCGGAAATGTTGACGAGGTCACTACTCAAAATGAATCTCCCCCGGCTTTTTCCCAACGCATGGCGGAAGAGAAAGCAAGAGACGTCGAAGTTAGATGTGGTAAGGACAGCGTCATTATAGCTGCTGATACCATAGTGGTGTTTGAAAATGAGATTCTGGGAAAACCCGGGTCCAATAAAAACGCCCTGCCGATGTTACAACAATTAAACGGAAATCAACACGAAGTGATCACCTCCTATTTTGTACTTGACTGCCGGGATGGAAAACAAGTACAAAAGTCCGTTAAAACAAAGGTACTATTTAACAGATTACCGGATGAGATTATCCGCAACTACGCTGACTCGACCGAACCACTCGATAAGGCCGGTGCCTATTCAATCCAGGGAGTCGGTACAATTCTGGTAAAGTCTATCGAAGGTTCTTATAACAATGTAGTGGGTCTGCCCATTGAGGAGCTCTTTCAAGACTTACTAGAATTGGGCGTTGTTTCAGTTTAGTTTTAGTCGGACAGGTTTGCCGTATAACATATTTGAATGGTGGAATCGCGTTGTCTGTTCCACCTGCAGATGTAATGATAATAACCAACCAGATTATTTAATCATGAAATATATTGATTCAAAAATATCAGAAAACATGAACTCTTTCCAAATACTGTTGATAGTCGTCTTTACACTCCTGCTTACCAATAGTTTATTTGGTCAGGAGATTACTTTTTTGCCCGATGGAGTTAGCGAAGTATCCTATGAAGTTGAAAGTATATCTGCCGATTTCGGTTATAACAACTCGTCGAATAAGAAATCTCTCAAGGGAATGCTGCTCGACAGGTATAATATCGACGATTCAGCTGTTGGAGGGGGCATCTCCTATCAATCGATACAGCATAATCTGCGGTTTCAATATGGATTGTTTGAAACTTTGAATGTTGGTGTTACTATTCCATATATATCAAATAGTAGAGAATCCAGCCTATCAGTCAAGGATTCAGGCTCCACAAAAGCCATCGCTTTTGTCGACAGTTATGAAAGTGCTGAATCCAGCGGGGTGGGGGATTATGAGCTTTGGGTGATTTGGCGTCTAATCTATACTGACAGTGCTGATTTTCGTTTCGGATTCAGCTTTGTGGGAGATAATGCTCCGGAATACTACAATGACCCCGAAAACGTAGCCATCGGAAGCGGAGCACAAGAGCTATTCTCATACATACATTGGCTTATTTATCCAAATAATATTGACATTACTGGAGAAATAAAAATTGAAAACACCAACACCCTGAATAGTAGTGTGGAAGATCCGGATGGCAGAAGTTACGAACTCAAAAGAGGAAACAGTCTATCATTCCATACTAACCTGTCAATGAATGCCGGAGGATTTAATTTCGGTGGTGGACTCAATGGTTATTCCAATGCAGAGACACTTATAGACGGAAAAGGAATTGGTGACGGTCATAAAATCTACACAGTTGATATGTTCGTGAATTATGGGAATCTCGATAAACTGGAGACGCAGAGTCTGACTCTGCCCTATATGGTCCAGTTTAAAGTAGAAAGCCCCGTATATGGAGTGAATACTTCTGCCGATTTGAAATATGGTATAAAAACCCTCTTCTATTTCTAAACCGATAAAACCTGAACTTAATCACATTTTACCCATTTGTAAGTTTGACTTAAGTTCATCTTCGTTGGTATTATTACAAACAGCAGCAGCAAAACAAAAACCAGCCGATATCCAATCAAAAATCGGAGGTAGATGAGTCTCTGGTGGGCTCCCCGGTCTTCAAAACCGTGCGCGGTGTGTGCGAAACACGCTGGGTAGGTTCGATTCCTACGTACCTCCGCCAAGTTTTAGTAAAAATATAAAATTTTACTTGCCTCATTCCTTGCCACATATGAACGATAAATCTTTACCAATAATTGGATCGGATTAATTGAATGAATTGGAGGGTTATTTCTTTTGAAAGAAACCAACGCTGCTAATCAGTCGCGCGGCTTTTTGCGTCGGCTGAATTAGCCTTATTAGACCAAAATTCAGTATTAAATTCGATGTCGTCGACTTCCATCGGAGAGATGGCGGCATTTATTGTTTTTCGAAATTTTAAGAATGCCTTAGGATTTTTACTTGCAGAGTACCAGCTACCCCAAGACGGTGTGAAATCTGGATTAGCAATTACAACCAACCGCCTCGCCTTCTTTCCAGTAAACTTTTTCGGTATAGTTTCTTTGCCGAGTTCAATGCCCACAATCTCTTTCCATTCGAATTTCAAACGTTCCGATGTTTTTAAAATAATTTCTTTGCTCGGCTTTTCTTTGGGTTGATGAAACTGCTCGCCAATTTCCGGCCACCAACCTTTACCATCGGCAGAAACTCCAGCTATTCTTTCGGCAACATCGTAATCGGGCGATTCAGGCAAATTTTTAATTAGCACGGAGGAAAACCCATATTCATTTGCCCAGTTGATTAATTCAATCCATCTGGCCCGGATATCATCTGCGCTGGAAAAAGCCGCACCTGCCAATATCAAAGGCACTGGTGGTTTGGGTATTTGTCTATCCTTTTTAAGAATCCACAATTTTGATAGCTGACTGTGGATTTTGGTCCAATCCGCTGGCAATGGTACTGGGATTTCTGTGGAGACCTTCTTTTCCATTTTTTACCTGGCCCAACAATATTATTAGTATAGCGATTTTGCGTCCTATTCCAATATTTCAGGCAATTTAAATCCTCATTTAAATAATCAGTTACCGTGAAACCTTACAACTCCAATAAGTAAAATTATAAGATTCTCAGAGCTGGTCAGTTGCTTAAATGAGTATCAGAAACAAGAACAAGTTCTCCGTTTTTGATTTCAAATTTCCTGCACCACCGATCAACAAACTTATCTTGCTCCATTTCGAGAAGAATTCCTTCATGATCCGGCAAGAAATAATCGAGCAGGAAGCAAATTTCTGAGTTTGACTCAGAGTAAAGAATTTTCATCGTATTAAATCCTTGTTTTTGAAGATAGTTTATTGCGATTTCTGTTTTAAGCTGGTCACGCATTTTACATGGGCATGATATTCTTTTCGAATGCCATAATTTGTGCCATTTCTGAAAGACATCGCCCAGACTCCGCTACTTGTATTTTCATAAGGACTTAACGACCAGTAATCTGCTGGTTTAATATCAGCAAATCGGTCCTTTATAACGAATGCTGTTTTCAATTGGACTAAAGTCGGTAACGACCAGTCATCATAAGCCAATAAAGACAGATCCTCACAATAGTCATTCGCTTCCTTCCAGGATAACGGTTCGGTTTCCGATCTCATCCAAACAAGTCCTGTTCTTTCATCTATCACAAATTGCCTGGCAGCTTCTGACTTCAGATTTTTTAAACGGAGTCTGGCATGACTCAGATAGGGGCTCTTCGGATTTGCTTTTATAAAGTTTTCGACACGCTCACTATCCATCGAGTCTTTAACAAAGTTCCATTTTACAAGAAGGGCTTTAGAAGCGAAGCTTGAATTTGGATACTTGCTTAAATAATCCGTCAGGTGTTGCTCATCTCTGATAGCGATGGACCATCTTTTCTCTTCTGCCTGCTTTCTAAAACGACCATTGGGATACTGACTCAGATAGGAATCCAATGCCGATACACTGTTGTTGGCAAGCATCCATTTCCTTTCTTCTGCTTCATCTTTGAAAAAACCGTTTGGATAGGCTTCCAGATAGATATCAAAATCTGAGGTTTCCTTAGATTTTTTTACCATTTCCCAGAGTTCCTTCTCTGGCGCTGACAGATCATTCGATTGAAGATCCACCGTTGAGAGCTCAACGGAAGAAAGGTCACCTGTATCAACCCTATTTATGTTAAAATAAAAATCTCCCGTTACTGAAGAAAGACGCCAGGGGATCTGTTTACCATCTGAATCTTTTACCACTTCTCGTGTTACGTTTTTTACAATTTGCCCTAATTCTGTTGACGTATTTGAAATCTGACTCAGTAAATGATGTGTAAATAAACCGTTTCTGGTACTGCCATCGGCGGCAACTTGACCAGGAGCAGTCGCAAAAGCAACCAGGGTCCCCCTGGGAGCATCCATCTGTCCAAGACCTTTTTGGGAAGAGCGGAAGGATCGTTTATACGGATTATCACGGCAAGCATCTAAAAACATCATATTTAACCGGTTTCCAGCGCTTTCCATTTTTGCCAATACCCGATTAGCCTCAACCGATTCAAATCTGACTTCATCCTCTGCAGTAATGTTGGCATCAATGGGAATAAGGTAATTGTGCCCATCGACTTGCATTCCATGGCCAGCATAATAAAACAAACCAACACCACCTTCTTTAAGTTGTTTTCCAAACTGGCTAATGGCAATTTCCATCTCACGTTGAGTGGCATTAATAAGCAGCTCAACAGAAAATCCTTTGCTTTTTAACAAGTCGGCCATGTCATTGGCATCATTTTTTGGATTATTCAATGGACCGATCGCATAATCTGCATTACCGATAACAAGCGCTGTTCTTTTTTCTATCGTCTTTATTCCACGCCCGGCAAACGTGCTTATCGATGTAAAGAAGATTAATACAAATACAAAAAGCTTTTTCATTTTAAGTTTTTATTTTCACAGTTATTTGATAGTATCTGAGCAAAATTTCGTAATACCGGGCATTTGACGATCTTTTGAACTGGCCGGTCTCCATCAAATAATTCAAGACTGATCTAAATTGATTATTGATCCACAAAAATAATTTCAGATTATTGGTGATTAGCCAACTTTTTTCTTGTTTGACGAAAATATTAATAATTAAAGGAAGACTATTTTAAAAATGAGAGAAAGAAGGGCTACTGAGTAAATATGACAAGAAGGGAACCCCAATTGAAATGGTAAAAAGTGAATCAGACTGTAGGTGATATTATAAATCACTATTGATCTGGTTGGTAAAGATAGTCATCAGGAATTGAAAAAACTTTGCCATGAATTGGAGTTTCCAACATATAGCCTCATTTGGTTGGTGAATTAATCGAATCAGGTTTAATAAATCCTCTGCTTTTACAATACAAAGCCATTACTTATTATTCCGGCGGTGGCTACCAGACTGCCAAATACATTATTAGCATCTGACAGCATGGTAGAATGCAACCCTTGAGTACCTCCACCAAGTTTTTAACCTTTTCATAAAGATAAGCTACACCGCAATCTGCACTATTTTTTCTTATTGATGGCTTTCTGATCCTGGCTTACTCTCAAACCTATTTTATATTTCTTCTTGGTTGTCAAAAGCAATCTGCTTAAAATATTTCAATGTGCCTTCAGCAAGGCTGGCTTTTATAGCATAAACATCGATTTGACTGTAATCACTTTCCTGAATTTGCCGAACCTGATCTGTTTCTTTGTAGACAGCGGGATCGAAGACCGCCATGGATTCAATTTTTTCTACGAAGGGAAGACCACTGCAAATGGCATCATCAAGAGCCATGTTGAATATGATAATTGCCCTTTCAAGGTCCAACAGTGATGAGGTACAAATAGTGAAAAAATCCTGATTAAATTTTGCAGATAAAATCTTCAACACCTCGAACCCTGGGAACACAAATTTTAGCTCGTGATGTATCCTTTCCCAGATTTTAGGCAGATCATTGAGCGATGAGGTTTTTTCATGCAGATCCATTCTGAAAATCCACACGAGTTCTGCATGACTTTCTTCATTCTTATTCTTGAGCCTGTAATACCCATAGTGATCTCTGATAGTGCTGGACATTTGATGCAGGGATAAAGCGCTCATCGTAGCTGCTGCACAAATCGGCATCTGTAATTCAACTTGAACCTTAAAGCAAAGATTGTAATATTGATGGAATTTGCTTTTTTGATACCTATCGGTGATCGAATCATAAAGCTTATCCAGCTCGGCTTGATTGAAAGTCGGATCGGGTTTTAACCACTCTTCAATTTCGTTCTTAACTACTAACCGCCCAAGCTGTTCACCTGTCAGTTTCTGCTTCAGCAGTTCCTTCATTTTTGGTTTCATTTTTTCCCCTCAATGATTGTTTTCAGTTGTTCAAGCTTTCGATCAAGATCGAGCGTTTCTAGTGCCTTGCGTTGTGCTTCAAGGATGTCGGCTATCACCTTTCCTTGGCCCGGCGAAATCTGCCCGGCGGTTATCGCTTCATTAACCGTGCTGAATGCTTTTGTAATGTCTTCAGCACCCCTGATTTTTGGTAGCTTTAAATCAACGGGAGCATCCTTTACAGCTGGACATATTCTTTCGATGATCAATTTAGCTGCCTGTAAATCACCATCCTTAGCCATTTTAATTACAGATCGGCTAATCTCTTCGGCTTCATCCGCGAAAAGCTTTTGAACCATCATAGTGGTTTTATTTAATGCCCCTGGTGGTCTTCCGTCAGGATTACCAGATTTTCCTTTTTTAAATGCCATTGTAAATCCCTTGTTTTTTCAATCAATGCTGGAGTTGTTTATATGTCCATATCTGTTGATGATTTCCTTCATAGCCAAATGAATTCCCTTTCTTTGTGAAAGTCCTGTCTGTTGGCAGACCTCAATAAACTTTTTAACTGTCGATTCCATCAATGAGTAGCTGACAGTTCGATATGGCGGTTTTAGCTCGATGTTTCCAAGAGGCAATGAACCGGATTGATCATACTCATCTAAAATCTTGAATAGAGTCTCTTGTCTGCTGGATAGCTGCTTTATAAAGGTGCTTTCATTCGTACTTTCATTTTTACTTGTATAGTCTATTTCTCTTCTTTCATCTGGCTGAATAGATTTTTCAGTTTCATCTTTTAAAATACTTGCATCAATACTTGTATCTTTGGAAGTATCCTTTAACGCATCTTGGGAATCGTTCTTACTGTCTTTGGTTTCTATACTTGTATCAGTACAAGCATTTTTACTTTCATTATCTTCGATAGGATGTTTGGTGCTGTCAGTTTCACCTTGGTGGGATTCAGATTGTGTACTTGCATCGATGGTTTTTTTTATGCTTGTATCGTTTGCTGTTCTATTATCACCAGTTTCAGGTTTATCAATCTGGAGTTCTCCCCGAATATATTTCGTTTTGACTCCTCTGAGGTTCGCCGGTGATTTTTTGGGAAATTCTGCATAAAGCTGCGGATTCTCGAAACCTGGATTGTTTGCCATCCACTGGATTATAGATAATGTTTCTGCTGACAATTTCTTCATTTTTTCCCTTCAGTTTATGGTCGATATTTTGACCGCGATTGGTTTTGAATGTTTTTTAGAGTTTTTTCCTTCTCTTTTTTTTACCCATAGAGTGGTTATCTATAGATACGTAAAGTAGACTTTACACACCCTTAAATCGGTATGTTTTATTTAAATACTTGTTTGATAAAAGAAATTTGCTTTCTCTATGGGTAAAGCAGACTTTACTTATTAATCTGAATTTTGGTCTATAAGTAAGGTAGGCTTTACTTTTATGGGTAAAGCAGGCTTTACTTTTTTTTATTTTCACGTTTCCTTTTGACTTGCTCTAATCCTGAATTCATGCGGGAATGTTCGCTTTTCTCTCGCTTCACGTTTTTAAAGTTTGGTTTTCCATAGTTTCGCCAACGCTCAGAGATAGCAAAAAGGTTGCATTCTCTCGCATAGCCACCGCCCAATGTGGTTTGATCGATAAATCCAAGCTCAACAAGATCACTCAATATTTTTGAGAATGTTGGCTTAGATATCCCTAGGCGCTTTTTGGCTGTTTTATATGTAAACTCGATCTTTCCATTGTTTATGATTGGTAAGTCTGATTGTCGCCCAAATTTAGCCCCTGATTTACTGCCGAATTGTCGTGAATGAAAGAACCAAATCAAAACTGGCACCCCAAACTTTGAGCGTTTAACCAGTTCGCAAAATGCTTCACTTTGGTATATGTCCCGATCTATCCAGATTTTGTTCGATTTTGTTTTTTTTCTCATTATTCGCCTTTCTATTGCGGGGAAGCACTCCAGGCGAAGAAGAAGCGCCTTTTTTCACTGGTAGCCATCCAGCGCCCCGCGTTTTAATCGAGTTTTATAGTCGTTTCTGTTGTTTTTAATACTTGCCTATTCATGAGAGCGTAAAATTGGTTTGGTGATTCGTGGTGACTCATCAACCTATCATTTGACAGTTGGCTTCAATTCCTTTTCCACCCATTCTGCCATTTCAATCTGTTTCTGCCTGATCTCTTTTAGATCGGCGCAGTCTTTCAGAACATGGTCGAATATGTACTCGATTGCAGATGTGATCGTTGAATAATACCGGTGATTAAAACACTTATCTTTTCCAGTTTTCTTATCCTGGTATTTTTTACATACGATCCAATTGTCGGAATCCGAAGTTAGAAACAAGTTCTTTGATCTGGGAATTTGAATTTCCATTTTTTCTCCTAATTGGTCTCAATGCGCCTTTCTTCCATGTATTTAATCACATCTTGAATATCATAACGAACAGCACCACCCATGCGAATGAAAGGTATCCCGATTCTTTTTGACCGTTCATTTCGAAGGCTTTGAACTGCTTTTCCGGTCATCCGTGCAACCTGCTTGTCGTTTAAATATTTGACTTGAATAGCTGCCTGGTTTGTTTCTGCCATATTCCCTTTATTGAATTAGTTTTTAATATCACAGAATAAACCTAGATTGGCTTTTTTCTGCAACGTAAGTATCAATTGAAAAAGCTTGATATGTTCTGTTTAATAATAAAACAAATTGGGATCTAGGAAAGGGGGTTTTGTCCCCCTTTTATAAGGGACACACTTAAAAGTTGATTGGCAGGTTTTTTGCGGTTATCTCTGAAGACGTTTCTTTACTACTTCATACAACATTTTTGAGTTAGGATAAATTGGGTTTTCTCGTTCTGCACAAAATTGATTATAAACTTTTCTGCATACTTCTTTGGCATTAATACCCGGTTTTCTCTTCCCGGTTTCATTATCAATGATTTTATCAACACATAGTTGGGCAATAGCTTCTTTAGGCGATAATTCTCCTTTTTTGTTATCTGTCGATTCGACTATAAATGGACCTAGATCTGGAACACCACGTTTCATCTCTTTAGCGGTTGTTACTTTGATTCGGTCGAAAAAATGTTCTAAAATTGTTTCTCCAGTATACATCCTTTCGGTCTTGTTAAGCAGGAATTCTTTCAAAGGGATATCGCCTTGTATGATTGTACCAAAATCCTTCAATAGATTATCATATTCCTCATAATAATCTAAATCTTCTTTCGACCAAGATTCTCGCTTTACCCTTTCAAAAAGATCATAGAGTTTATCAAACCTTTCCACTTTTTCATCGTTGGTAAACTCAAACCGAGCTTTTTTATTATCATCTGCCATAGATACCTCATTGCCTATCATTCAGTTGAATGATGTTTTCTTTCGAATATGCAATCCGATCGATTATGTCAGCTATCTGATTAACTGCCTGTAAAAGCCTTTCATGGGATACATGCGCGTACCTGGATGTAATATCTTTTCGAGCTTCTCGGTGTGTATGCCCTAACAGCGCTTTTAATACCCGTTCGGGAATATCATTTGAAGCTGCGATACTGGCAAAAGTATGCCGTAAACAATAGGAAGGTCGGAAGGTTTCGGGGATTCCTGCTTGATTCCTAAGCTCTCTTGAATGTGCGTCAACCCTCGTTCGCTTGCTGCCATCAGTATTTGGAAAGATGTATTTTTGATGGAATCGGGGGATCGTTTTCAAAATTTCCATAACTCGCTCCGAAAAAGGGAGGTATTCAGTTTTCCCGGTCTTGGTATCCTTCAGGGTAAATGTCTGGCGCTCCAAATCGATATCCGACCACTCAAGTTCGCAAATTTCCCCAGTACGTCTGCCAGTGTATAGCATAACCTTTAATAACCATGCCTCAATATCAAACGGATTCCGGTCCAATACTGAGAGAAGGCTTTTTATCTGGTCGTTTGATAAAACCTCATTCACCATATTGTCCGTAGATGGCATTTCAAAGCGTATATTATACGACGGAATCAAATCTTTTTTAGATCCGTAATTGATTACCCTTCTTAACAGTTCTAGGGTATTCTTGACGGTTTGGGGGGATAGCTTCTTTTTCTTCAGTAGATTGTTTCTGAACCGGTCAATGTCCAGAGTGACAATGTTTTTTGGTTCTTTTTCCCCGAATTCAGGCATTATGTGAACATTAAAACGGCTTTGATCCCTTTGAAGTCCCTTGTATTTAGTCTTATTGTTTTTGTATTCTTCCCACAATCGTTTTATCGTCCAGCGGTCTGAATTTATCTCTTTCGCTTCTCTTTTTTCTGCTCTGGTTGGTTCAAGTCCCTGCATTCTCCTGGATCTAATATTGTGAGCTTTAGCAGGTGTCATATTATCTTGAAATTGCCTGCCTGCTTTTTCTTTGATTTCTTTTCCATCCTTACGGTATCGAATATAATAGATCTTTTCAGGTTCACCTGTGCTTCTAGTCTTACCGATAATGTAAAATAAGCCTTTATAGCCTTCTACTTGCCTCATTTTAACATTTTTTAACTTGCCCTTGCTTTTGTTAGTTTCCATATTTTAGACCATTGAGAGAATATCTTACTTGCCTCATTCCTTGCCACACACAAATAGTATTTTTGGGTAAAAGTGATTATATCGGAACTTAAAATACTTAATAATTTTATGGTATTGGTAGGCATTAGGAATGTCAAGGAAATATAAAGAATGGTCTTCAAAACCGTGCGCGGTGTGTGCGAAACACGCTGGGTAGGTTCGATTCCTACGTACCTCCGCCAATATAAGGAAAAATTTAAAAATCTGCTCGACACAAACCTCGACACACACAATTAAGAATTTTTACGATTTTTCTCGTCTGGTCTAAATATTATTTTCTTCCTCAACTCTTGATTAATGGCTTCTCTCAGCTTTTATTTGACCACCTTCTCATCAGTGCTTCATATTTGGAGTTTGTAGTTCAATAATTTCATCAATCCAACTGAAGCTTGAATATGGAACCTGTAGAAGCATTAGCGTTGATTAGTGGTAAAGTAGAAGAAGAAATACTAATTTGAAATGAATACTTGGCTGCTGAGAATGAGATTCTGAAATTAAAATTAAAGATAAGGATGTTATCTGCGAGACCATGATGACCAAATATGCCAGCTCAGAAATGCTCAACCAGTTGATTGACCGGGCGTTGGATATGTTCGGTGATTACGGTACACTTGAAACAAATCCCCTGGTGAAGTATTTTCGCGATGTCCGAGTCTTCACAATTTTTGCGGGGACCACCGAGATAATGAAATCCATTCTCTCAAAGTCAATTGGTCTTTAAACAGGTCTTTTCGATCTACTGAAATAATGCTGAAGACAAATAGTGGCGGAGTAGAATAAGCAACCAGATTTCTGTCACTATCTGTGGATTTTAGATCAGATCAATGTGGTGCGGAAGTGTCCCAGGGCCACAACTATCCCTTACCACTGTTGACCCCTTCAGGTTCGAGTCCTGGTGGGGCAAGATTCATCTTTTTAGATCAGCGAGCAAAGACACAGCGAGTTGAAGACTGCGATTAGATTTTTCCGAAGAAATCCTGGTAAATATTTAAACTGCTTTAGTTAGAAACTTGAGAGTTTAGGTTTCTCTGTCATGCCGGACTTGATCCGGCATCCAGCGTTTTGAAATAATTATGGATTCCGTATCGAGCACGGAATGACAACATATCAGCTTTCTATAGTCTTAAATTTCAATAAATTATATAAGA
>JAHJTV010000036.1 GCA_018829445.1 bacterium | reverse complement strand
ATAATAAAGGATAGGGATGTCGAAATCATTGATGTGTCAAGGCACTAGCCTAAGAAGGCCCCCTCTTTAAAATGGAGAGAGTGCATAAAAAAAATCTGGAAAGATGATCCTTTGATTTGTCCTGAATGCTTGAGCGAGATGAAGATTATTTCGTTCATTACTGAGGTCAATATCATCAAAAAGATCCTCAAATATCTTGAACTTTGGGATGAGAAGCGAGACTCGCAGCTTCGAACAGAGTCCTCAAGAGACCCACCTGTCATGCCAGACATTCCGAATGAGCATTCCGAATGAGATCGTATATACACCCATCGATGATAGCTGGAGCCAGCCAGGTTCGGACTTTTTAAGCTAAGTTTCCGCGAAAACACATTACCGAAGAGTGATGAAGTTTGTTCGAACACTCCAAAATTTCTAAGTTTTGTTACGCTGTCCCTCTTTCTTGTCCCATTTCTACTGTTTTTACGTCCTTCAGTACTCCGAAACGTCCTAAATTTTGTTGTCACTCCTCAAACTGACTGGAAAATGACTTGACTCAGTAAAAGCAAATTCTTATCATCTCATCTCATCATGTCGCCCTATTATGCTGATAAAATATCTCCTGAAAGGCATAATTTATTGCACAATAATAGCATAATTTCCTTCTCACTCGATGTTTCCTTGCTGCTGAAAATTCCATCACTCCCCCTGCTTCAATTCGTCGATTAAAGCCTTGAGGCGAATCAGATCCTCAACCCTAAAACAGGAGCGCCCGGCACCTATTACCACGAAGGGATCTTCTGCGGCAGCGTCGGTCCAGCCAAGCGGGACGTTGATCAGCTGTCCGTTTAGATCCAGACAATCGATGGTTTGTTTACGCCAGCTTCTCCGGTAGGAGACCAATTCGAACTGTTGATTGAAGAGAGGATGAAAAGGGTGGGTAATGCGGATTTTGTTTGGCAACGAGTCCACAAAAGGAGCAGTTCGTCGCCCTTTCTTTCTCTTGCAAAGGAAGATGTTGCTGTCCCGCATGCCAAGCTAAACGGGCGATTATACTGGATCATCATCTAAACGAGAACGTATTGTTTCTTGTTCCCCATCGGCAATATGTTTTTTCTATCCCCAAAATGCTGAGGATTTATTTCAAGTACGACCGCTCCCTGCTTGGGGGTCTTTGCCAGTGCGCTTGGCGGAGCCTGTTGACCTTTCTGAGGGAAGTGGTGGGGCTGAAAGACGGCGTGCCCGGCGCGGTTCTGGCGATACACACCTTCGGGGCTGATCCCGCCAAATGGCATCCACAAAATGGCATCCACACCTCAATGTCCTTTCCACAGACGGGCTTTTCAAAGATACAGGAACCTTTTACGTGATGAAAGATGTCGATCTGAAACCTCTTGAAGAGTTGTTTCGGGCAGAACTGTTCCGATTCCTGAAAAAAGAAGGTAAAATCACCGACGAATTGATCAATAAGCTTTTAAAATGGCGTCACTCCGGTTTTAGCGTTGATAATGGCGTTCGCATTGAAAAAGAGGATAAAGAAGGTACCGAAGCCATAGCCCAATACATGATGCGAAACGTTTTCAGCACGGAGAACATAAACTACATAGAGAAAACTGGAAAAGTAATTTACCGCTCCGGTAAGATGCAGGGAAAAGTTAAACATCATGAAAACCGGAAAAATTTCTTCGTATACGATGCCGAAGAATTTATCGCCGCCATTACACAACATATTCCTAAAAAATCGTTCCAAACCATCCGTTATTACGGTGCCTACTCCAATAAAACCAGAGGAGTTCGGGCTAAAGCGGAAAACCCGATGAAAGATAAAACGACTGAAACAGTGCCGGATGAAGTTGAAGTTATCGATGTATCGAAGTATCAACCCCAAAAAGTTCCTTCGCTCACATGGAGAGAATGCATAAAGAAGATTTGGAAACAGGATCCACTTATTTGCCCCGAGTGTCAGTCTGAAATGAGAATTTTATCGTTCATAGACAATCCGGTAGTTATAAAAAAGATCTTGAAATATTTGAACTTGTGGGATGAGAAATCTGCAAGGGACCCACCTCGCTCACCCGAAAACCCGGATGAGATTGTATATGTTCCAATAGAAGATCCTGCCTGGGATGGGCAGGAAAGTCCGGATTTTGTGGGTTAAGCATGCCGGGGCTTTTTAAGCCTCGAAGAAGGGTGGTTTATATTCTGAGCCCCGTATCCCGCCTTATGCCTATCGACAATTCGCCGATTAACCCGGAATGCAAGTCAGTTTTGTTGGATTTTTTCAATTCCGGTTTTCGTTTTCACACCATTTCGAGTCCAAATTTGGAAAAAGCTGGATTGTGCTATTGACTTAGAAAAACCAATTTCTTACCATCGATTAAGGAGTAAAGATTTGCTTATTTGGTACAACACACAGAAGCGGAGTTCCTTTTATGATCCCCAACCCGATGCGAGACCAACATGAAAAAAGGAACAGCACGCCTGATCACTTCCTTGATTGATTACTGGGCAAAAGGTGTTATTCGCCACCGGGTTGTGGTTCTGGCCCTAAGCCTCCTGCTCCTGGCGGCACTTATCTATCCTGTCAGCAAACTGACCTTTGATAACTCCATTGAGATGTGGTTTTTGGAAGGCGACCAGACACTCACGAATCTGGACTGGTCGAGGGAGCTGTTTGGTGACGATCAGTATTTTCTGATTGGAATCGAAGCCAGGTCTCAGGATAAAACGGTGATGAATCCGGATACCCTTTTGATGATTCATGAGATTACGGATTTTTTGGAAGAGCAGGAATCCGTAACCAAGGTGACATCGCTTGCCAACTACCAGTACCTGCTGGCTGAAAATGACATGCTGGAATCAAGGGACCTGATTGAGGACGTGGAAGCACTGCGGGATAACCGGGTTGACTTGGCAGCACTGGAAACGATCATGAAAAACGAAACCCACATCCATGGCAAGCTGATCACCGGCGATCTGCGCCATACCATGATATCAGCCAGGGTTCTTTACAAACCGCAGCAATTTGACCATCATCTGGAGCTTTCAAGGGGAATCTATCGCTTTATTGAAGAGCAGCAGTACCTGAACAAGGGATTCAACCTGCATTATTACGGTTTCTCGCCCAATAATGAAAGAATCTATACCGCAACCCAGAAAGACCAGAAAACGATCCAGCCCATTATGGTGCTGGTGATTCTAGTGTTGCTCTTTTTCTCCTTCAGAACGATAGCTGGCGTGTTGAGTCCTCTGGTTGTCATTGTCGGCTCCGTTATCGTCATGTTTGCCAGCATTCAGCTGCTGGGATGGCATCTGACAATACTGAACGCCTATCTTCCGGTGGTGATCATAGCAGTAGGTATCGGGGATGCAGTCCATATCCTTACCGAGTTCTTCTCCCAGCGCCACAAGGGACTATCGCCCGAAGCGGCATCAGAAGAGACCATCAGAACATTGTTTGTTCCCTGCTTTTATACATCGCTCACGACCGTTCTTGGATTTCTCGCCATCACCATTACACGTCTGGCAACCCTGCGCGAATTTGGAACGGGGGCTGCGGTCGGTGTCTCGATGGCATTTATCCTATCGTTTACGACACTTCCCGCAATCCTGAGTTATACCCAGAAAACGGGCAGAAAACCGAAGCATGCGGACCAGCCGGACTGGTCAGACAGGCTGATAAACTGGATCCCCCGTTTTACCAGACGTCACAACAAAACGATTATCGCTGTTTCCGGAACTCTTTTTCTGGTTTCCATTGCGTTGTCCCTGCAGATAAAAACCGATACGAACTTTAAATATTTCTTCAAAAGGGGCTCAAAGGCACAGGAAGATATTGCCTATTTTGATAAAGTATACAGTTACAGCGGCGGGATGGCCATTATCATTGATTCCGGAAGCGAGGACGGTATAAAAGATCCCCATCTTTTAAAACAGGTTGTCGATCTGCAGGAGTATCTGGAAACCCTGCCCCTGGCAGGCAGGTCGGTGGCAGTGACAAACTATGTTCGTCAAATGAACAAGATCATGCATAACAACGACGAACAGTTTTACACCATTCCTGACAACCGGGAATCGGTTGCTCAATTGTTGCTCATGTATTCCCTTTCAGGGCCGGCGGATGACCTGAGTGACCTGAAAAGCTTTGACGACCGGTATCTGAAAATAGATTTTCCCCAGGTTCATGTTTCGGCATTCGAAACCATGGAGCAGCTTAAAAAGGTTCAGAACAAGCTTGCCACGGACTTTCCGGATCTGGAGGTGACCCTGACGGGAGGAGCAATTGTCGACTCTGTAAGGGACAGCTATACCATCAATGGATTTATTCAGTCATTCTCGCTGGCCTTTTTCATTGTTTCACTTTGTTTTCTGCTGCTATTGAGATCCATCCGCTATGGTATCCTGGCCATTATCCCCTGTTTCATTCCCATCATCATTGCCGGCGGCATCATGTCCTTACTGGACATCTATCTTGATTTCAACACAATGGTCATAGCCGCTATGACGTTCGGAATTGCCGTGGATGACACCATACACATCATGAATCGCTACCTGCAGGCCAGAAAAGCGGGCTCTCCGCCACACGATGCAATCAAGACAACCTTGAATGAATCAGGAAAAGCGATTGTCTTTACTTCCATTATCCTGTTTTTTGGATTTGGGCTCCATGTGCTGGCTTCTTTTGCACCTGCCGTCAATTTCGGAATACTGGGGGGAGCCATCATTTTGATGGCCTGTATTGCTGACCTGATCATGTTGCCCGCTCTGCTGCAACTAAGGGAAAAAGGCTGATATTACACTTCTTCAGATTATTTACGTTGGACTTGTCCTGCTCGATTGTGAGTATGGAATCGCCTACCATCAACAGAGGTTGCTTGCCGGATATTTCCACTGCTGAATCTCCTGATACGATGGCTATTTCTCAGGATTACCCTTCCAGAACCCGATGAACAGGTGGCGCTCAACCTGTTGTGACGGTCTTATTCGTATCCTTTCATGACCCTGTGTCTATATCTCGCGGCGAAGGATGATTTGAAGAGGGTTTACAGGCAATGAAAACCGCGTGGTGGTGTTCCAGGCGCACCTTTTTTCTGTCCCAGCACTGCCTGAGATAATCGTGGAACAGCCTGCGGGTGCTTTGGGTAAAATTGCCTTGAATCGGTTGAAACCGCAGCATGAACTGGAACTCCTGTTCAGGATTGGAAAACGGCAGATAGCGCAACTCTTCGGCCAATCTAACCTGGAAACCGCAATCCCGGAGTTGCAGCAAACAGGTTGCGTAGTCCAGGCCCGAATTCCCAACGATTGCCGAACAATCCCTGCCGGTAAACGCCGTCAGTCGGTCGGTCAGATAGGATTTCAAGGCGTAGGCATTCTCTCGCAGGGAAAACCTGATCCCAAGCAGTCCGTTGTCTGTCAGCATTTGAAAGCAGGCCTGAAGAGTATCCTGGAATGCTTCGTGTGATCCCAGACAGTGGAATACGGCATTGGAGAAAATCAGATCGAAGTCATTATTTTGGAATGCGAACCAGAGGGGAATATCGGCGTAGACGGTCTGGATAAGGGGGCATAGATGGGTTTCCTTCAGGATCTCCAGGCTGGAGGGATCGGCGTCGACAGCGGCGACCCTGCAGCCGATGCTGTCTGCCAGCAGGCGGGTCAGTATACCGTTACCACAACCCAGATCCAGTGCCATTTCGATCGGACCGTTGGCAATCTGGCCGATCTTTTCCAGCAGGTAGAGACCAGCCTTGTATGGGTATTCGTTTTGGTACCGATCACATGCGGGGTTATTCCACATAGTATCTGCCTCTTGAACGTGTTGCTGTTGTCGGCGACCGTAATCCCGCTTCCGGAAATGGCTTACTGACCGATGGCAAACATGGCTTCCAGATCGTACTTGGAAATGGCCCGGAATGCCTGCAGAGTTTCGGTGCTGGCGATGCCATCGATCTGCATCATCCGGTTGGTGACCAGTTCCGCCAGGTCGTCGTTGGACTTGACACACAGTATCGCAATCAGGTCGTAGCGACCGCTGACAGAGTAGACTTCCGAAATGCCATCGATTTCCGCGAGACGTTCTGCCACTTGATTAACCCTACAACGATACTTGTTAATCTGTGCCATTAATCTGGTGATTTCCCAATTTTAATCAGGGGACACGTTAATCAGGGGACACGAGACCTATTAATCTTGACCTTGCTGTTGAGAATCCTTAAATTGAATATAAATTACAACTAGTTTTCAAACATATAAAGGGAGGTGTGTTGGCAAGGTTAGCAAGAGTGGTGTTACCGGGAGTTCCCCATCATATTACTCAGAGAGGTGTACGATCCATCGATGTCTTTCATCAGGATGGAGACAGACAATTTTATTGTGAGTTGGTGCGTTCTGCTAGAGATGACTATGGAATTACGGTTTTGTCATATTGTTTAATGAAAAACCATATTCATCTTATTGTAATCCCAGAAACTGAAAATAGTTTGCGTCAGGGCATAGGAATGATTCACCGAAATTATTCACGAATGATAAATTTTCGAGAAAAAAACCGCGGTTATTTGTTTCAAGGGCGGTTTTTTTCCTGTCCGCTAGATAATAAACATCTCTTGTCCGCATTAAAATATATTGCACAAAATCCAGTCCGTGCTGGAATCTGCAAGGAAGCCTCAGGCTACTACTGGTCTAGCACCAGATACCATCTGGGGTTAGAGTCAGAAAATCTCATAATAAAAGATCGAGAATGGTTTGGTTCCCCTGGGGACTGGAAGAAACTGTTAAGCAGTCCTCCAGACGAAATTGAAGTGCTGAGGAAACATTTCAGAACAGGCAGGCCCTTAGGTAATGAGGCCTTTTTGCTTGAAGCCGAGCGAGTAACCGGAAGAAAGCTAATTCCCAAAAAACCAGGTCGGAAGAAAAGACAGGGCGATCAGATGATTTAAAATTAGGTCTCGTGTCCCCCGATTTTAAAGTTTGTTCAAACACTCCAAAATTTCTAAGTTTTGTTACGCTGTCCCTCTTTCTTGTCCCATTTCCACTGGTTTTTCGTCCTTCAGTACTCCGAAACGTCCTAAAAAGCAAATTCTTATCATCAAAAATCGAGAAACGACTACATCATGTCAATCATCAAACAAACCATAGATGGGGATGTCAGGAGTTCAGCATAGGAAAAAACACTAACCAGACCGATATTTCACTTTCACATAAATGCTTCCACTATCGGCAACAAGAGAAGCATTTTCAAGTTCTTTATTTATTTTCAAAGGCACAACACCAGCAGCAAATTCTTCATCAACATCCAGATGAGTCCGCTCCAAAAAGTATTTTTCATGGCGAGCGAGGTTAGCTCCGCGTCCAATTATTGGGCGTGGTTCTTTATCCTGACCAGATTGACCCAGATCGCTCGACATTTCGCCCAGACGCCATTTTTAAACATCCCTCGATATTTGGTTTTGTTGTTTCGAGAATGGTAGCTCAATTGAAAAACGCTCGCCTCGACGTTGTTACGGCGGTTCCTTTTTTCCTTAGGCAAGTTTTTAAGTTCCTGGCGTCGTTTAGAACTCTCGATCTGTTCCGGCTTAAAATAACGCCATTTACCGTCAGGTAGCTCGATATTGTAATGACCTGGTTTATACTCATGGGGAATTATCTCGGCGCCGGTTAATTTATCGATAACCACCAGGTCGTTATCGCTCTCGACGAACTCGAATTTCCCTTGGGCCCCTTGGGTACCGGTAAAAATCCTCTCAATATCGTTGTATTCC
This sequence comes from bacterium, assembly GCA_018829445.1. Taxonomy (GTDB): domain Bacteria; phylum SAR324; class SAR324; order XYD2-FULL-50-16; family XYD2-FULL-50-16; genus JAHJTV01. Next base: position 24,024 of record JAHJTV010000036.1, on the reverse strand, counting down.
CCGTACGCCTGATTATCCGGGGATTGATAAGCACCATCCATGTACGCTTGACCAATCGGGCCGACAATGTCTCGCGCGATATCTAGAGCGGGCTCGACAAAGTCGACATCGGCTTTTGTCGCTTTTTCCGTTTGAACGTCAACGATCAGGTTGAGACCATCGTCATTACATGTCTCGGTCACGTTGACGCTGTAACCGTTTACCGTCTGATGACTTTTCTTTCGATAGGCGGCGTCGGGATCATGGGGCGATTGAATAGAGTCAGCCGGAATTTCCTTACCGTCTCTCAATTTCGTTCGCTCTCCCTCGATTTGATATTGGTCGCCCAAGAGACGCTCTATTAAATGGTATCGATCGTTGTCCGAGTCGTCGTAAAAGCGCTTCAGATAAAGTAGGAGTTCTCCCAGCTCTATCAACTTTTTCGATTTTTCTTCCTCGGACAGGGGGTAGACAATCTGGTTCGGCTTTTTGGCGCATAGTTCTTCCAGCGTTTGGCGCCGAGCGTCGTCCAGCCGCCCTTTAAGCTCCACGCCAAGAGATTGATAAAACGCTTGAAGGAAAGAGATGATCAATTGTAATCTTGAGCAACGGACGATATTGGAACCGATGAGCATACTATCCATTCGAATCATCTCGCCGTTGACGTCGAAGAACTCCGCCTGGGACTTGGTTAGCGTTTTGAAGGCCGCATCAATTAGGTCTTCTCCTGTCTCGATCTGGTATTGATAGACCGACTGTTTGAATAAGTAATAGGTCGAGGGGGCGGGATTTGAAGAAATGAACCTGAAATGGGATCTGGAGCAGTTGGAAAAAGTTAAACACCAAAATGGAATTAACTAAAACTTCTAGATCGACCTGATCCTTCTTCCTTCTCTTTGACGCCTCCATTTGCATAACCCGCACATCCATTGGATTTAAGAGGGAGCCTCAAGATGACTGTTTTTAAATTGATTTCAAGTGATTGCTACATCCTGGCTTGACAAATAAGAAATATTCTTTTTAAGGTTAAGCACAGGTCACTTATATTTCTAAAAAAGGACAATTTTGTCTCGTTACGGAAATAAAATGCAATGGGTAGAATTTCAACAAAAAATGTCGGCTTTTCCTGTGTTTTCGTTGCAGGATATACATAAGAATATATCAGGGTTTTCATATCGTCAGCTTGACAGGTGGGAAAAGAAGGGATTTTTACATAAAATCAAACGCGGGTTTTATTGTCTGACAAGTCACGTTTTGACTGAACCGTTTTTGTATTTCACAGCTAGCAAAATCTATGATCCGTCATACATTTCGCTTGAAAAGGCGTTGAAATACTATGGCTTGATACCGGAAGAGATTTTTCAGATCACGTCAGTCAGCCCCAGGAAGACCGTTCAGTTTGAAACGGTCGTTGGACATTTCAGCTATCGGCACATCAAACCAGGCCTTTTTTGGGGATACCGTTTGCTGGATCAGGATCAACACAAATTTCTAATGGCTGAACCAGAAAAAGCGATACTCGATTATTTGTATTTATGGCCTCAAATCAAGACAGTTGCTGATTTCAAGGAAGTGAGGATCAATGCAGATTCTTTTTATGAACAGATTGATCCCGGTAAATTGGAGAAGTATCTTCAAGCATTCAATAGCAAAGCACTTATAGTGCGGACAAAAGAACTCCTGGCGAGCCTTTCCCATGATTAGTTTTGACCAGATCATACTGCAATATCCAGAAAACCTTCGTCCATTCCGCGAAAGCATTTTAAAGGAATACCTGCAGGTAAAAATCTTAAAAAGTATCTTTGAGCAAAAATTCAGTGAAAAACTGGTTTTTCTTGGAGGAACAGCTTTGAGAATCATCCATGGAAACACAAGATTCTCGGAGGATTTGGATTTTGACAATTTTGATCCGGATGAACAGGCGTTTATCAATCTGGGTGATTATATAAAAAAGGATCTCGAACTGGAAGGGCTTCAAGTGGAAATCACCTTCGTGACAAAAAAGGCATATCGTCTGAAAATCCGCATACCAAAATTATTATTCGATTTGGGATTGTCTCCCATGACGGAACAAAAAATCCTGATCCAGGTTGACAGCGAACCGCAGGGCTTTGAATACATTCCGGACAGACCCATTCTCAACAAATTTGAAGTCTTTTCTCAAATCAATGCCGTGCCGAAAGAATTATTGCTGGCACAAAAAATCGTTACATCGGTAAATAGAAATCGGCTTATGGGAAGAGATTTTTTTGATATCGTTTTTCTTTATGGTATTGGTGCAAAACCCGATTTCAACTACTTAAAAAGCAGAGCAGGGGTGACGAACGAGACCGATCTGAAAGCATATCTACTAGATAAAACAGCTAATCTCAACTTTACCCACCTTGCACAAGATGTTGAACCCTTGCTGTTTAATCCTCGTGATAAAAACAAAGTGACGTTATTTCGCGAGTTTATTGAAAGCCTCTATTCTACGGTGTAAACAAGGAGAGTGTCAGCATGCGATTGCTTGAAGCTACATGGCTTCGAGAGAGAACTCCGGGACGACTGGTTCTGAAAAATTGAAGATTGCCCATCGTTCAAAATCCTAGTATTAATCCATTCGTACTCTTACGATTATCCAAGTGTTTCAACGACCGAATAAAAGCACGCAATGAACTCTAAACTAGAATCCGAACGACGAATCGCCACCATCATGTTTGCCGATATTTCCGGGTTTACGGCCATGTCCGAGAAGATGAACCCGGAAGAGGTTACCGGTATCATGAATGATTGCTTCGAGATGATGAATGCCATCATTACTGAAAATGAAGGCAAAGTGGACAAGTACATTGGAGATTGTGCCATGGTGACGTTCGGAGCGGTGAAAACGATCGAAAACGCACCCCACAAAGCCATCAAACTGACTGGAAAATGACTTGACTCAGTAAAAGCAAATTCTTATCATCTCATCTCATCTCTCATCTCTCATCTATTTAACAGATGCTCCGCTGAGTGCATGGCAGTAAGTACATCAATTTCCATTTCATACCTTATTCTTCAAAAATAACCGTTTAATCTCAGACAGAATATTCGTTTGTTCCTATTCCTTTGTTAGACAAAAGCTGAAAAAGGCACTATGATTTTCTCAAATTTAAATTGATTCACACCTGATAAATCATCTGTTTCATAAGATAACAACCCCAGAATTAAACGGAGTAGTAAAAATGAATCAGAAAAAAAAGATCAACTATCACTTTAAGAAGATTGTTTCAAAAAGAGCGGACACCGAGGATTCACGTGGCTTAAAGAAACTTTACTATGTTAGCGATGAGCTGAACAATCAATTGTTTGTTTTCCTTTGGATCGATCAAAATAATGAACCTCAGAAATTCCAGTTTTTCTTCTCAGAAAAAGTGATAGACTGGTCAGAGCAAACAGGTCTAACGACCAACAAGACAAATAGGCTGGATCCGCAGGAGATGGACAGTAAGATCGGTGTTCAAAAAGGATTGCGCACCATGATTTCGGTTAATGACCCCACGATGATTGATGAAGCCCTTTCAATTTTAAATGAGTCGGTTTTTCCTATCGGTATCAAGGATATCCTCCAAAGTCGAATTCAAAAATGAGATTGAATGCTAATCTGGTATTGTACTGTTATTTAAGGATTATCACATGAAGCAACCCCCTATTTTTTTAATGCCTCCAGACAGAGCAATTGGAATTGCGCTGTTAAGGACTTAATATCCAGATCAATGTAGCCTGTTGTTTTTCTCACCTCCATCAACAAAACACCGTCCATCATTCCCCAAAGTGTTACTGCCGTTTTCCATGCATTCAGTTTTTTAAACTCCCCCGAGTTAATTCCCTCTTCTATAATCATAGCCAGAATCTTTAATAGATCCAGACTTTGTTTTTCAAGTTGTGGTACCAGATTCATATTCTGAAAAAAGTCTTTCTGCCCCAAATGATGCACGGTGATAATATCATAATAAGCTCGCTCTTTTTGAAAAAAGCCAAAGTAAGCCTCTGCCAAAGCCTTAATTCTGGGTGCACATTTTTTTACTTTTATAGAAAGCGCCTTTTCAACCATTTTGGTGAGAAGTTCAGTCCCTTCGATAGACAGTATCCTGTAAATCTCTATTTTGTTTTTGAAATAAAGATAAAATGCAGCGGGGCTAAGTCCGGCATTCTCAGTAATCATCGTTATTTTGGTCCCCTGAAAGCCGTATTCCGAAAAGATTTTTTTTGCTGAACTCAAGAGTTTTATTTTCCTTAGCTCTTTCTCTTCTGTTGTTCTCGCCCTTTGCTTTTCCATGAACGCTCCAAATGTGTTCGAAATAAAATCTATATTGACAAATTACTAAATCATGATTTATTTATCAACCAGAGAATTACTAAACCACTATTTATTTATTTTTTTTTGGGGGGACCAATGGGTATTCCAGTTCGGTATAAGTTTAAAAAGCGACATCTCCTTTACTTGATTATTATTCTAGTTGGGACTTACATTCTGAAATTAAATGTCAGCTTTTCTCACTATGAAATGTCACCCTCCATTGAAAAGTCACCGGCTGCTTCCAGCAATTCTCCTCATCGTTATACAATACCTCTAGATCCTCAAAGTCCCTGGCCAAAATTCAGAGCAAATGCCTTGCAGAACGGGCGGAGCAACGTTTTTCCAGAACCTTCGGAACGAAGTCCCTGGGTGTTTAAAACAGCGAAAGGAATTTTCAGCTCTCCCGTTATTGATCAGGAAGGCACTGTGTACATTGGCTCAGCCGATCACTTTTTTTATGCTATTACGGAACAGGGCAATTTAAAATGGAAAGTGTTAACAGAAGAAATAATCGATTCAGCAGCTTTACTTGATGACAAAGGAAATGTTTATGTTGGTTCCGGTGATTCAAAGGTTTATGCATTAAAGAGGGACACCGGAGAAGTGCTTTGGAAGTTCCAGGCACACACGCCGGCACAGGTTACAGAAGAGTTTGGTGTTAAAACATACAATCTGAACTGGTTTGAAGGAAATATCGCCATGTTACCCGACGGTTCTATTCTTGCTCCTAATGACAATTACCTCATTTACCATCTTGATCGCGATACAGGTGAAAGAAAAAGTCAATTCGTCATCAATGAAATGGGGTGGTCTTTACCTGCTGTCAACTCAAAAACCGGAAAAGTTTTTACTGGATCGAATTTTATGGCTGTCAAAAACGTTTATGCGTTTGATATTCAGACCGGAGAAACAGAATGGACCAATGGCGGATTTGGAACCAACGCAGCTTCAGCCATGCTGACATCTGACCATCCGTATGGAGCTGTTATCATCGGTGGTTATGATGGTATTCTCAGAGCATTCGGACAGAAGGATGGTTTTCAAATCTGGAAATTTGGAACACGGGACCACATCTATTCCAGTCCTGCGCAACTAAAAGACGGTACGATTATTCAACCCTCAACAGACGGAACCGTCTATGCTATAGATCCGAAAAACAGCAAAGTGATTTGGGCCTACGACACCAAAGAACCGATTCGATCGTCTCCAGCCATTGATGGAAACGACAATATCTATTTTGGTTCGGGAGAAGGGCGGCTGTTTTGTCTCAATCCTGATGGAACCCTGCGATGGGCTTACCAGCTGATTGATAATGTCCGCAATGACATTAACGGATCTCCCGGGTTGGGGAATCATGGTGTCTATATCGCAGGTGAGAATGGGGGCATCTTTTTTGTTCCCTACGATTATCCTTTAACAGAAAAAGGGAAAGCTGATCCAAGAAGCATTCAAGGGCCTGACGAAGATCTGCCCAATGAAGGTGTTTTTCTTTTTTATACGTCCGCATTTGGAAGCCTGGAACTAACGCCTCCAAAAGAGATTGAAGCCAACCAACCCATCAGCTTCACACTGTTCGTCAGAGAAAAGGGCAATACGATCAAAACAGCCATAGAACGCAGTACAGTAAACGTTAGATTTGAAGGCGGTTCAACGGGAAGAGTTGACACATCAGCCAATTTCCAGTTTCTAACGCTTATTCCAAATGAAACCTGGACCGATCGAAATGGTGGATTGCTAAAAATTAACATTCAAGGCGAATACAAAAGAGATCTAAGTCGTTTTGGTCTCAAGTTTTTCGGAGGAAACCAGGGGGGACGTTTTAATCAATCATTTGCGTTTAAGGTTCGCGAACGGAAAGAAGAACCTTCACCTTTTAAAATCCCGGAAAAAGCGGGTGATCTATCATCTACTATCGAAATCAGTAGATTGGCGCCGGCGAATCCCTCGATTCTCCCCAGCTACAATCAGATTGGATACGATTCACTGCATTATATTCTGGGAGCAGTAGAGGGAAACAGCAAAAAAGCGATTATCTGGGGAGTGGGAGGAAAGTTGCTGGGAAAAGAGAACAAGACGGTCGTTGATCCCACGCTGCAAGTTCGGTTTCCGATGATGTTGGATTATGACAACGGTTTGGTCACACTTTACAACTACGATGGGATATTGCTGGACATGAACGGTGCATGGGACATGCCCATTGAATTTTTCAGAATCGCTGGCAAAGCAGACCCTATCACCGGAGAAGCAAAAAGCTATGCGGCAATGAACGCGATTGTTGCCTGTGATCAGATAGAGTTCTATGGAAAATTTCTCAAACTTTTGGGTATGTCAGAGGTTGATACCGGTCGCATGTTTATCTATGGTGGAGCCAACTATGGTCTTTTTGGGAATGGGGTTACCCGGGGACCAACCATGAGCGGTTCTGTTACATTTGCAGGAAAAGCTAAGGTTGCCCATGCAACAATCTCAGGAAGCTCATTGAAAAAAGCGGGTCATGTCCATAGCCTCCTGCTGGTCAGCGAAAACACAGGGCGACCGGTTCCGGCAAAATACATCGATGACACACAGGTGCAAACCGATCAAAATGATGTTGTCACTGGGGTCAGTCTGTCCCTGGAAAACACAGAATTCAAGGGGAAAGCCAGAGCTTACTATATGGTGGATACCTATCCTATCGCTAAGGGAGTGGTTGAAATCAAGTAATAGCAGAAAATGAAAGGGGGAAAGGGAAAAGCTTGCATCTTTGCATTTTGGTAAGCTGCTACTTTCATCAGATGAGATGATAAGAACTTGGTTTTTGTATGTCAAGGTATCGGTCATGATTTTTGAAGAAAACGAAGCTCAATCTTAGACTTGAGTCTCAGAATTCAGGTTGAAGTTGTGGAAAAAGGTAAGATTTACCGAGAAAACATCAATACTTGGCTCAATTCATCAAGATCTGGCCAAACTTCAGCATTTTTCGAAGAACAGGCTTTCGGAAGGTCTAGCTGACAAGGTCGTCCAATTGATGATGCCAGCCATTATCAATTGGTGTGTAAAAAATTTCTTCGATAGTTATCGGCGGGTCTCTGGAGGATTCATCCTCCCATAACCCCAGATATTTTAGAATCTTTTCGATTGGTATCACTTCCGTTATAAACGAAATGATTCTCACCTCATGCTGACATTCAGGGCAAATCAGAGGGTCTTCCTTCCAAATTTTCTTGATGCACTCTCTCCATGTCAGTGAAGGAGAGTTTTTGGAACGATGCTTCGAGAGATCGAGAATTCTCTCTTCAAGAGTCTTTTTGTCTTTTACGAATCAGGAAGGATTTTGAAATAATTGATTTTAAGGGGATAAGTTGCAAGTGTAATGGTCAATCTGCCTGTAAACAGGGGACAAATGGTGGAGGTGGTGGGTATTTTCCCATACCTAAAACATGAGGTCAGCAGACTTTAATTATGCCGCATTCCAATGTCGCTAAAATGTCAATTGGGTGGCAACCTGTCCCCCGAAAACCCAATGAAAATGTTTTTTGATGTCAATTGAAAAAAGGGGTGCCTCGGAGTCGAAAAGGAGAGTAAGTATTTGATACGACATGGTAGCCCCACCAGGACTCGAACCTGGATCTTAGGTTCCGGAAACCCACGTTGTATCCCTTGAACTATAGGGCCAGCTTGAGGGATGTTGGCTGCTTGAGCTGTAGAATCTATCAGCCCCTGCGGGTATCGTCAAACTGAATGATGCGGCAAACAGGGCGTGTTGTTCGCTGCCCGGCCTGACGCTGAATCGGATAGGCAACACACAGTCGATTCTTTCAAAAAACCTTGTTGACAAGGCGGGAGGGTATTCAATATCCTCCCCCAAAGAGTTTTCAACCGTTGATCTGACTTGCGACAGCTTATCCTTGCTGAGATTAGATTCCCTGAAGAGCAGATCATAGTAGATCCTGCCCTCGATTTGGCTGGTTCCCAAAATAGTCTCCAGATAAGCGGAGTAATCGTGGTGAATCGTCCCATTTTCCAAGGTAGTAAAAATTCCCTGTTTCATGTTTCGGAGGGTATTGTTGATATCGTTGTTCCTTTGCAGCAGAATCCGATTATGTGACTCTCGCAGACTCAACTCTCTCTTGTGGCCCTTTTTAACCAGTGAGCGCAGCGAGATAATCCCCAGATAGCGAGAGTCTGCGGTTACAATAACTGCTTCTGTGGTTCCCGATTCAGAATAGGTTTTTAATATTTCTTCGCTTTTATCATGTATATCAAACGTTGTGCAGGGCTCAATAAAGTCTGCAAGCTTGTCCTTCAGATTGGGATTTTCCAGAAGATTGCTGCCAAACTTGGAATAGACGAATTTTTTAAGCTGCTGCTCCCGGATTATCCCTTTCGGAGTATTCCATTAATCAATAACCGGGAAAAAAGTGTATTGGGGATATTGTTGGAAGACATCAAGCAGTTCTGGCATTGAAAGATATTGAGATACCGGCAACACAATCTGCAACTCTTCGCGAATTTCCGGATTACCGACGCCTTCGATGGATTTCAAAATATCCCCAGGTACATGGTTAATCACATGGTTGTCAGGACTTGAATAACTGATTTCCTGAGTATCCGGTTTTAAGCGATTCTGTGTCAGCAGTTCAACAGTCGTTACAGGAGACCTGGTTTCTCCGTTAAGGTATCCGCTCTCTGCTGTTCTGCCGGTAATTCTTTTAAACCAATCAGCCATCGGTTTGACTATTACCTTCTCATCCATATCTGTTATCAGGACTTGCGATTATCTTGCATTAAAGACTTCCAAGCTTCAGGGATAAAAAAGTTTGCAGATTGCAAGGGATTACCGGATGAATACCAAAAACAAACAGAATTCATCTCCAAAGATCGTTTACGCGTGGCTGCGAAATCAAGACACATCCTATACTGAGGATCGCAAAATCCGCATTAGACATTTATTAGGGTTGGGTTAAACATATTATCACATCAGGCAGGGTTTAGATCTGCAGCTAGTTGCCGCTCAATTCCATCTGCTGCTCGATTGCTTTTTGCAGTTCGTTGCGATTGATGGGTTTGGAGACATAGCCGTCCATACCGCATTCAAGGCATTTCTCCATATCTCCGGGCATGGCATGAGCCGTCATGGCAATGATGGGGATCTTCGGATTCTTGACCGTCGATTGCGGACTGCGAATGAACTGGGTCGCCTCATAGCCGCCCATTTCCGGCATTTGAATATCCATCAGCACGATGTCGTAGTTAATCTTTTCAAGCGCTTCAATAGCTTCTTTACCATTGTTGACAGTATCGATGCGGTACCCCAGTTTTTCCAGGAGCTTGTTGGCCAGCTTCTGGTTCACGAGGTTGTCTTCTGCCAGTAGAATGTATGCCTTGAGTGGCTCGGATTCCCTGATGGTGTGCTGCGTGATCAGTTCTGCGGATTTCTGACTATCCGCTTTGGCAACTGCATTTCCGAATACGGTTAAGAGGGCCTTAAACAATTGATTTTGTTTTACCGGTTTGGTTAGATAGGCGGAGAAACCGATTTCCCTGAAACGGCTGGCATCCCCTCTTCTGCCAATTGAAGTCAGCATAACCAGGATGGTATCTGACAAATCAGGGTCACCTTTTATCCTTTTACCCAGGGTTGCGCCATCGATACCCGGCATCTGCATATCCAGCAGGGCGATCTGATAGGGATCGCCTTCATTTTTAGCTGTTCTAAGGAATTCCATAGCTTTTTCCGCGTTTTCAACCACATCGTAGTGACATTGCCATTTTTTCAGGAATTCTGCAAAAACCAGTCGGTTGGTTTTCACATCATCAACAACCAGGAATCGTTTTTCCTGTATGTTATCCGGCATGTCAAACTCATCCCTGGCAGTGGATTGCCTGTGGAGAACAATCGTAAACCAGAAGGTTGATCCCTTGCCGGCGCGGCTCTCAACCCCAATCTTCCCGCCCATCATTTCGGAAAGTTGCTTGGATATGGCCAGACCCAGACCGGTTCCCCCGTGTTTACGCGTAATGGAAGCATCCACCTGTGAAAATGACTTGAACAAACGGTACTGCATTTCCGGTGAGATGCCTATGCCGGTGTCAATGACCTCAAACCTGACCATGACCTGCTCTTCACGTTCCTCTTCAAGTGACACTTTGACAATGACTTCACCTTTCTCTGTAAACTTAATTGCGTTGCCTGCCAGATTCAGCAGGATCTGTTTAATCCTGCCCGGATCACCCCTGAAGTGCTTGGGGACATTGAAGCTGTGCATGTGGATAAACTCAACACCTTTTTCCTCTGCCTTGATTGCCAGCAGATCAGCCACTTCCTCGACCGATGTCCGCAGATTGAAATCAATTCTTTCCAGTTCCAGCTTCCCAGCTTCGATCTTAGAGAAGTCAAGGATATCATTGATAATCGTCAACAGGGAATCGGCACTGTACTTCACCGTCCTGGCGAACTCCATCTGTTCGGGGTTGAGTTCGGTTTCCAGCAGGAGGCCGCTCATTCCCAGGATTCCGTTCATGGGGGTGCGAATTTCATGACTCATGTTGGCCAGGAACAGTGATTTAGCCTCGTTGGCCGAATCCGCGTTCTCCTTGGCTTTTTTGTATTCAATCAGCAGATCGTTCAATTGTTCGGTCCGGGCCGCAAGCTCTAGATTTTGCTCGTTAAGCGTTTCCTTGTTACGTTCCAGCTGATTGATATTGAATCGGAAAAACTTGCTCTGGAGAACAACCAGGGTGCGCATCAAAATCAAACCCAGAAACTGTTCGGTGCTGTCTGTCAAAGCAACATCATCATTGAAATAATCGGCTTCTCTGTTAAAGGTGGAATCCAAGACATCAAAGATATTGTCTTCGACTTTAACTTTGAGGAAGGATCCAACCATGTGGTTGCGGATCGGATATTTTGAGAAGAGGGCATAGCCGTATCGATGACTCAGGAAGTTTCCGTTTTTGATCCGCGAACAAAGACCCAGAAGTTCACCATTGTCAAGGACTGCCATATAATCGTATTCATGAGTGGCGAATTTGTCCTGGACTTCCTCCAAGGTTTGGTCGGCACCGACCCATTCACTGTGTTCAACGAGAGATCTCAGGTCGATTTCATCATACTTGATATCACCGTCAACAGTGGTTTTTTCGGGGAGCAGGACTTGTTCAACAGCTGTTGTTAAAAGTCTCTCTTGTATTTCTAGATTCATTTCGTTATTGGCAGGTCGTATCAGGATTTAAATTAATTTATTTGACACACATTTCGGGGTTCGTTTTGATTATTCATTATTGTTCACCGACGGGTCTGTATTTGTGGAAACGCATGAATCCGTCACTGGAAGCTTGGAAGCCATCCCTGGCTTCCAAGCTTCCAGAAATACAGACCCGCCAGTGAATAATGAGGTTTTAACCCCGAAGTGAGTAATTTAAGGATTCAGTTTTTTCATTTTGCTGCCCCAAGGGTCAATAGAATGAAATATAGCCTTTTAAGGTTTGAGAATAGGGTTGCATAGATATACGTGCCGATATCCATCGTTAAGTATAGGAGCAAATTGTTGTATTTCAGTTGGGATTGGGTTAGGATTGAGCTAAAGCCACAAGCCAGTTCTGAAGTGATCACTTTCAGGCCATTGGAACGAAACTGAAAAAGCGACTGAAAGAGATGTGAAAGTAGGAGTAGATTAATAAAAATAAGGAAGTCATGATTGAATGGTTTTCGAATGCTGATGCAAAACCCAGGGGCCTGGTGCTGGTTGTCCATGGATTGAATCTCAAGCCTGACAGGATGAGAGGTATCATATCCATATTGATGGACGATGATCTGGATGTTCTTCTGCTTTCACTGCAGGGACATGGCAGTAATTTCAAAAAGCAGGAGGGGAAATCCGATGCCATCTCCCGTTTGAACGCACTTAAAGAGGTTTCCGCTGAAATCTGGCGTAGCGAGATGCAGGCTGCCCATGCAGCGTTGAGCAGAAGGGCGGATTCTCTGAATTGTCCCGTTTATTTTGTCGCGTATTCCCTGGGAGGATTACTGGGGTGTGACTTACAGCTTTCTTTCAATCATCCCGTTTTTGCGAAGATGGTGCTGTTTGCCCCTGCATTGGCAACACACCGTATCCGGGTGCCCTTTTTCCGGCTGTTCCATCTTTTCTCCCGCCTGGTCATCCCAAGCCTGTCTCCAGAAAGCTATCGATCGAACAGGGGTACGTCTGTTGCAGCCTATCTTTCCCTTTTGAATATCATCCGCGCTTTTAAGGCAAGGGCCTCAATTAATCTGAACATACCTACCCTGGTTTTTATTGACAGAAACGACGAGCTGGTATCATTGAGCAAAGTCAACCAGCTAATTGCAGACCATCAGCTCGATCAATGGAGGGTTTACCCCATCGAACGTCATCCGGATCAACTCAGATATCCTTTTTATCATCTCCTAATCGATGAAGAAGCAACCGGTTCTGATCTCTGGGCTGAGATCAGACAGATGATGATTAACCATCTCAGCCCCGGGTAAAGGGCAGTTGCGTAAAACAAAAGTCTGTCCGGGTAAAATGATAGGAAGAGTGATTTTATACGGAATTGTTTTCAATGGAGATTATCTTTGGTAGCCAGCGATAATACTTTGGAAATGGTGTCAGTTGCCAGAACAGGAAAGAAATGATGATGGAGTGAGCTGCTGGAAATTTCTGTTATATTCGACTATAGTCTTATCGGCTCTGTTGCAAAAAATATCATCCGTGATATAAAACCATGAAAAACATAAATTAGCGCGGAGAACGTATGGATGATTTCAAATGGAAACATTTCATGGGTGATATGATATTGGGTTGTGTTCGCTGGTATTGCAAATACGGGATCAGCTATCGTGATTTGGAAGAAATGATGCTGGAACGTGGTGTCGAAGTAGATCATACGACATTATATCGCTGGGTTCAGCAATACGCGCCTGAAATAGAGAAACGTCTGCGGTGGTACTATAAACCGTTCCTTGGTGAAAGTTGGAAAGTTGATGAAACCTATGTGAAGGTCAAAGGGAAGTGGAAATATTTATACCGAGCGATCACCAAAAGCGGTAAAACACTGGATTTTTACTTATCATCAACCAGAAATGCCAAGGCTGCCAAACGCTTCTTGGGAAAAATACTGTGTAAAATGAAGGAATATGAAAAGCCTGTGACCATTAATACAGACAAGGCTCCTGCCTATAATCAGGCTATTCGGGAACTGAAAGAAGAAGGTCTCTTAAATGAGGATATCTTTCACCGAAAGGTTAAATATCTGAACAATTCAATCGAAGCGGATCACGGGAAACTTAAACGTCTTATTAATCCAACCCTGGGTTTTAAATCAATGAAAACAGCCTATGCCACCATAAAAGGTTTTGAAATCATGCGAATGTTTAAAAAGGGACAGCTCAATATCTGGAAATACAACCAGGGATTGACGGGAAAAATCCGCCTTATTGAAAGACAATTTAACATTTATTCAGCTGCTTAATTAGAGGTGTCCACGGGACATTTTCAAGCAATCTCCTTTTTTGCAACAGAGCCCCCGCTGATAACAAAAGACAAGCAGATTAAAAACTGGCCTCATCTTAAAGTGATCTGGTAAGAAAACATGCGGGAGCATCGAATTCGTTGTGCAGCGAAAACAGTATTGATCTGTTTGGAAAAGGCAGATCAGTCAGAGTAAAAAACTGAGTCAAAAAATTAAATAGTTTTGGTGGCGTACTGTTAAACCGTTCTTGCCTATCACTATGTATAAACAAAAAAAAACCATTCTGTTTCTCCTGATGCTGATGCTGATGATGTTGATGCCGAAAAGCGATGCCTGCGCGCAAGGGATAATCCTTGCCGAGGGAGAAAAAATTAAACGCCTGTTTAGAGACAGCTCGGAGTCCGAAATTGTCGCCTTTGCCCATAGCTTTTCACCGAAATACTCCAAACTGATCCTGCACCTGGGTAAAACAGTCGCTTTTCAACGGGGTGGATTGTTCTTCTTCAAAACCAGCAGGGCAAACCTGTTGGCGTTTTCCAAAGCGCTCAGCGATCGGCAGATCTCACTTGATTTGTGGATGATGGACTCCTTTGGCGCGGATGATTTTATTTCCATATATGAAAAACACCAGTCCATCCTTTCCGCTAATCTGGCAGAGCTGGATTCCCTCGGCATCAGCTACGATGGTATTGTGGTAGACCTGGAATGGATCAACCACCCTGAGGGTCAGCATGGAGAAAAGCTGCAGGAAATTCTCGATTTCCTCAGACAAAAAGCGCCAGCTAAACGAATTAAAGCCTTTGCTCCCTTGATCGATAACGATGAGGAAAACCGGGCCAGAGGCTATGATACCGAGGCCTTGAAGCGCAAAGGCATTGAGTTGATCCCCATGCTGTATATCCTTGACGGTGGGTTTTTTAAGCAAGGCGATTTTCCTGTTCCCTATCTGAACGACAACCGTGTGAATCAACTGAAACAGTACTACCGGCAAAACGGGTTTGATGTGGCCGTCTCCCTGGAAAGCGGATTGCTGTTGGAAAAAAGAGGGATGATCTATTTCGTCAAAACGGTGCACGACGCCCGCCATCCCGTTTTCAATCGCCTGGCAGCCAGAGGCTCAAAACAGTATACCTATCTTCAACTGGACAGACTTGAAGCGCTTGAACCCTTTGACCTCATTAAAAACGATACGACTCGCGAACCCATTCAAAAAGGACAGATTTTATATTGGATTCGCATCAATCCATCCATCGCCGAAAAATCCAATTTCATCTGGCACTATCACCTCTTCAACGGATCTTAGGCTGCGCTTTTCTGAGGAGACATCTTGCCGCTGTTTTTCGATGAGCACACACCACCCACCTTGGAAACTCAAAAACAATGACAGGATTGGCTAATCCACCCCAAAAAACTCGTGCTCTTTCCATATTAATTGCAGCACTCGCTATAACTCTATCAAATCATCGCTATTTCTTTGTTTATTAAAACGGTATGGATTTTTCAGACCAGTAATTTCAGAGATGGTTCGGGCGTATCTGAGATGTGGAGGTCTCAAAGAGGGTTTTGCCCGGATAAGATGTCCAAAGTGTGGGCATGAACTCCGTCAAGTCCTAAATTTTGTTGTCACTCCTCAAACTGACTGGAAAATGACTTGACTCAGTAAAAGCAAATTCTTATCATCAAGATCGCAGTTAAAGTCCAGTACCCCGGTGTTGGAAATACAATAACTACCAGTCGGAGACGTTTGATTTTGGATTGAACAGCGATTTTCTTGTGGAAGGGAAGAAAATGATGCAGGATACCTACCAGTTCCGCAAGTATTTTCAGCCCAACCCGGAGTTTGTATTTCTCAACAGGGCCCATTACGGTCTTTTCAGGATTTTTGAAAAACTGAAGACCCGGGTCAGAATAAAAAATCCCTACGAATGGGAATGATTAAAGGAGACGATATGAGCATTCAGGACAACAGATTTCTGTTCATTGCCGGAGTGGGAAGCATGGGCGTTGCTCTCCACATTAGATATACGTAGCCTCCTGCATTTCCGACGGTTCGTTAGTCAATGAGATAACGAACCCGGGTTTACATTTTCCCGCTTTCCATTTAGCATTTTCCTATCCGATAGGCTTTCTCTTATTCCGATTCTATTTGACGAGTAAAAGGAGTCAAAACCGCATTCCGGTCAAACTGATAACAGTGTTATTACGGGTTATAATAAAGGAGAGAAATTATGAACAGAAGAAAATTTATTATCGGGGCAGCGGGCGTGGGTCTGGCTACGGCTTTTATCCTCAAACCCGGCGATGGCGGCGCTTCCTATTCTCCCTACTTCAGGGATTTGAATGATGAGCTGATGAAGAGCGGCCCTTACAGACCTTCTATGCTGGTGGATCTGGATAAACTTGACCAGAATATCAAAGCTCTGTTGCAGGGGTTAAATCAGGATATTAATTATCGTATCGTCGCCAAATCACTGCCCAGCCCGGGGTTACTGGATTACATCATGAAGGAAGCCCGGACGAACAAGCTCATGGTGTTTCATCAGCCTTTTGTAAACAATATTGCAGAAAACTTCCCCAAAGCCGATGTTCTGCTGGGGAAACCCATGTCTGTGAGAAGCGCGGAAATCTTTTATAAAACCTTTTCCAATCAATCGGGGTTCGATCCTTCCCGTCAACTGCAGTGGTTAATCGACAGCGAAAAGAGATTAATTCAATACCAGGACCTGGCCAAAAAACTGAACGTCAAAATGCGGATCAGCATAGAAATCGATGTCGGCCTGCATAGGGGAGGTCTGCAATCACCAGCTGATTTGCCACTACTCCTGGATAGAATACCGGAGGATTCTGATCACCTGGAGTTCGCCGGTTTTATGGGGTATGATCCCCATGTTGTTAAACTGCCGAAGATTATGAAAAGTGCCGATACAGCATACGAGGAATCCCAGACTGCGTATCGGGCTTTCCTGGACCTGGTCAGAAACGAATATCCGAGGATCGATATGGAACGACTGTGCCTGAATGGTGCCGGAAGTCCAACTGTTGCCTACCACAAGTCCGGGACGGTGATCAATGACATGTCAGCCGGCTCCTGTCTGGTCAAACCGGTCGATTTCGACATTCCCAGCCTGCAGGAGTTTGTGCCATCATCCTATATAGCAACACCGGTACTCAAGAAAGCGGACTACATGGCCATCCCGGCCATAGAAAGGTTTAAGGAGTTTTTCAGTTGGTGGGATCCCAATACCAGGCAGAGTTTTTTCATTTACGGTGGCAAGTGGATGGCTCAATATGAGTCACCTAAAGGTCTTCAGAACAGTGGACTGTATGGAACCAGCACCAATCAGCAGATGGTGACCGGTTCCGGAAAAATAGACCTGGATGTCGATGATCATGTATTCCTTCGACCTGACCAGAGTGAGTTTGTCTTCCTGCAGTTCGGCGACCTTCTGGCAGTCAGAAACGGGAAAATTACAGATCAGTGGCCCATCCTCAAACAATAGTCTTGGTTATTTTTCAGTTTCCTCCCCGGGATGATAGGATTGTTCCAGATTTGCCTCAATCTCCTCCCGGGTCAGCAGGGATTTTTTCAATTTCAGATGGGTAAAATCCAGGGCTTGGTCGTCGTAATGCACCGAATCCTTGCGGTTAACATTTCCGTACTGGTGGCGACCCCAAGACCTGGCGCCATTTTTATCAAATTCTACAATTAAAATATAGGAATCTCCAACGGTTCCGACCAGGTGTCCTTCCACCATTTCGGTATGAACTGCGTTCAGAACATCCATGCTGCCCGCCAGGGGCAGGTCTGTCTTCCCCCTGCGCAGACGCTGGACCTCTCCCAGGGGAACATCAACGCGCTTGTAATGCTCCATAAGGAATTTCACTGCATCCCTGAACGCCTCTTCTGGCGTTGGGATCGTCACACCTGGAACCAGTTTATTGCTTTCTTTAAAAATTGGACGATAGATGAGATTGACCAGGGTTGCCCCTACCGAATCCATATCCGCCACACCATCCCACTGTTTGAGGATCTCCAGTGCTTTTTTCTCCTCATCGGATTGGGGTTGATAGGTGTCCAGCAAGGGATTGAGTACCTGGGTGAACAGCCTGTCCGACCTGGAATAGGCCTGGTCGAATTTATATTCAATGAATTCCTCACGGGTGATGGAATCATCTGCACCGAACAACTCATGACTCCTGCGGGCCCTGTTATTGAGATTGGTCTCTATGCCCAGGGTTCTGGAAAAAGTCTCAGGATCAGGGTTTCCTTCACCCAAAGTTGCCTGGAACGGAGTGCTGTTCGTATTGACCAGGTATCCGGAAGGCGGGTTTTCCGCCATGGGCAGCTCGGAAAATGGCAGGTATTCGGTCCAGAGGGTTTCAGACGTATTTCCGGGCAGGATTGTCAACCAGTCGTACTGCTCATTACGGACGGGCAACAGGTGGTTATATACATAGAGAATATTATCCTTATCCGCATACATGGTGTTCATCATGGGAATCCCCTGAATGGACATAGCCTTCTTCCATTCATCCATGGAAGTCGCTTTGTTCATCCTGTACCACTGCTCGGCAGCCAATCCGATCTGACCTTCTCCGACATATCGAATGGCGAAATATCTTTCATCCAGTTTCAAAACAGGACCGTGGACACTGCGATAAAAATCCCTGGGAATGGGCAGATTAAACAGTCCAATATCGATCACCAGGTTGGAAGAGACAACTTCCAGATCCTTCCACTCACCGTCAAAGCGATATTTCAAGCCACCATCCGGATGCATTTCCAGTTCATAGACGTCAATACCGTCAGGTTTATTAACCGTGTGGGCCCATCCAAGGTATTGGTTGTGTCCATGCAGAATAAACGGAGCGCCGGGAAAGGTTCCACCGATTACGTTCCATCCTTCTTCCGAGACAAGGTGTGCCTCGTACCAGGCAACCGCCCCTTCATAGGGTTGATGAGAGTTGATGTTCAGGCGGGTAATATGATCAGCAGATCGATTGGGACCTACCGCGTGGCTGTTGGATCCGATACCGATTCCCATCGTCCAATCCGGAAGATCAGCCCTGGATGTTTTTATTCTCTGCAGGGAAAGTCCGCTCTTGAGTGTTACCGGTTCTCTCCCCATCAAGTCCTCAAGGGTAGATCCAACGCCGACGAAAATAGAAAGCTTGTGGATAAAACCACTCACCACATCCCGACCCGTAAAGGGCAGCAGGCGGCTATCCACCTCATCCGGATGCAGGTAAGCATAATAATTCAGGCCATCGGCATAGGCTTCCAGCAGCACTTTCACATCGGGTGAGAGCAGGGTTTCGTATTGGGTATTAACCTTCTTATTGATATTCAGGAGCCGCACCATGAAGTCGTTTGCGATGCCGATTTTTTTCAGGAGCAAGAGCGCCAACTGGCCACGGGCTGCAGCCAGCGATCCTTGAATAATGGGATAGTCATCTTCGGCATGTGCATAGGCAAGCCCGAATGCCGTATCCGCATCCGTTTTTCCGAAAATATGGGGAACCCCCAGGGTATCCCTTTTAATCGTGACGTTTTTAACTCTTTCCAAAACGGCTGCACCCGGCTTCGGAATGGATGGGCGCAAGACCGTTTTCCGGACATAAACCCAGGCTACTCCTGCTATCACTATTACTAACAATGATTTGAAGATCCTCTTAAACCATTCTTTCCTGTACCAGCGCATAAACAATAATCTCCTGATAAAAAGACCTTTAACCCGGTAAGCTGTCCAAATTAATTTTTGAAAACACGATTGAAGCAATAAAACTGAAGACTATAATAGATTCTGATCGAATCCAACCAAAAATGTAGGTTTCTGCTAAGTTGGAGTTTTTGAACGCCTGATTAGGATATGTTTTCCCAATCGTATTTTATAGATTAAACTAAATTTTACCGGTTTTTATGTATTTGCAGAATTAGCAACCTTATACTATCAGTTCCTTATGATTGATAGGTGCAACCAAGTCATAACAAACAGCGTTCCCAATTAGATGTACGCGAACAAATAAACCCCGGAATAGGAGTATTATATTGCAGATTCAAACAATAATCCCGATATACCGGTTTTATTACACGAATCCGCAAAAGCATGCCTGTGCCCATTAACATTAAATTATTTTTTTGAACATGCAGATTTAGTGTTGGGCAATAAAAAATTATAAAAGGAAAGCAATGATTGATAGTGAAACCGTTTTTATAATAGGAGCAGGTGCGAATATTCCGTTTGGCTATCCTACAGGTAGCAAGTTAAGACAAACAATCATCGAAAAACTCCAATATCTTTGCAAACGGATTTCAAAAGATGAAAGAAGTAGGGACCATTTGTTAGGTCAAGCTTCTGAACTCTCTAAAGCTTTTAAAGCATCAAGTACTCAATCAATAGATCTTTTTTTATCTCGAAATCCTCCTTTAGAAGATATTGGTAAAAAAGCTATTATTCTAAGCATCCTTTGGTATGAGGAGCAGAGTAAGTTTAGAGAAGAGGTCCTTGAACCAAATCAAGATTGGTATAGCTACCTTTTTCACCGAATGACAAGCGATATTGATATTCCCAATGGATGGAAGGAATTTAAAAATAACAAGGTATCTTTTATCACTTTCAATTACGACAGATCATTAGAACACTTTTTTCATGAGAGTCTTACACATTCATTTTCAGCTGCCAATGAAACTGAAATTAGTAAGCAAATACAAAGTATTCCAATACATCATGTTTATGGAAAAACTTGTTTACTACCATGGGAATCAAATGGGGATCAGATCAAAATTCCATATCTGAGTACAAATAAAGAAGCTTTAAATCTAGCTTTTGCGAACAAAACAATAAACAGGCTCAAGGCAAATATCAAAATAATCAATGAGCGATCTGAAGTTGCCATCCAACCCCTTATTCAGTGCATTAAAAAAGCTAAAAATTTGTTTTTACTAGGTTTTGGATTTGCGACTGAAAATATAGAGATCCTAAAGCTTAATAGCATTCTTAATCAGGATCAAAACATATATGGTACTGCAATGGGTTTTTTAGACAATGAGAAATCAAAAGTTAGAGAAACGTTGATGAATAATTTCAAAGTTAAAGATCCTAGATTAAATAATCCTAGAATCGAGCAAACTGATTGTCTTACCCTTTTAAGAAAGTATTTATGAGCCTACTCAGAAAAGTCGATTTTCTTGTCATTCCCTTCGGCACTGCGACTCTCGTGCCTCACCAAGCCGGAATCCAGATTTTTAATTAAACCTTATGGATGCCGGATCAAGTCCGGCATGACAGCGGTTCAGAATTTCTATGGTTTTTAGATTATTGAGTTAAAAGCCCTAAAATGAACACTACAATACTTTTCGGAGCGGACTCATTTATAAACCATTCAATGCCCAAAAGTTTACACCGGACTGCAGTGTGCCATGAACAAAGCAAGAATCCGCAGGATTCGAGCTTTGATGCTGTGCAAGAGATGAGGGTAGGCCCCTCGGAATCGGTTTGTAGAGACTGGCTCCAAATCACCTTAAGCTAACGTCCTAAATTTTGTTGTCACTCCTCAAACTGACTGGAAAATGACTTGACTCAGTAAAAGCAAATTCTTATCATCTTATGCATTTTGAAGGAGACTGCCAGATTGAATTTATGTTTGATTTCAGGTAAACGTTTTCTACTGGTTCTGCTGTTATTCCCCAACCATTACGGCAAAATCGTCACCATCGATTTCAACTTACGTCTATCACTTATTTTATAAACTTATGAAAGGAATAATAAAATATAAATCTATTGTAATTATAAGTGTTGTCAGTGTCGTTTTAATTGGACTTCACACAACCTTATTCTGGGGCGGGAGTGGAACTGTTATTGATCTCATTCAAGGTAATCTTTCACCTGCTGTTGATTTATCCGCGTTCACAACGAAGGATACCCGTCAATCTCAAAATGAAATCACATCTGTATTGGTATCGATAGAAACAGTAAAACCAATTTTTAAAGTATTACCCGAGTATCTATCCTTCACTCTCGATACGTCTCAGGTGGTCGGTGGCAAATGGTGGAACCTAAAAGCAGATAAAGTGGAAACAGGATCAGGAACAAAACATGCGCCAGTATTTGATTTTAACAAAAAAAAACTGGATAGCCTTGTCTCAGCACTGACACCCGCGTATCTGAGAATTGGCGGGTCTGAGGCTGACAAGGTTTTTTATGACCTGGAAAGTAGAGAAGAGTATGTGGATAGTCAGGAGGTACCCGAACGTTATCATCAGACGATGACCGCCAGGCAGTGGGATAACTTGAATTCCTTTGTAAAACGAAATGGGCTCAAATTCGCCTTTACTCTTAATTCAGGACCTTCTGCCAGAAATAAATCGAAGGAATGGGATCCTCGAAATGCGGAAGAGTTGATGCGTTATTCAAAAGAGAAAGGTTACACGATTGATGTTTTTGAACTGGGAAATGAACACAACCTGTTCTGGTATATCTATGGACTTGGGCAAATCGTCGATCCGGACCAGTATCAAAAGGATATACTGGTTCTCAGGCAACTGATGGAACAGTATTATCCCCAGGCAAGATTGGGAAGTCAGGGAAGCGCGATCTGGCCAGTGCTGGGAGAGCTGCTGGGGGCTTTTTTCGGATTTTATAAAGAGATGATTGAACTTTCGGGTGGTGATGTCGATGTTATCGCCTGGCATTATTATCCTCAGCAATCCCGTCGAGGACCTTTTGCTTCTCGAAAGGCACATCCTGCCAGATTGCTTGATTCTGAAAATCTTGATGAAGCAGCCTACTGGGCAAAAAGATTTACAGGACTGAGAGATCAATTTGCTGAAGGAAAAGGGATCTGGCTTGGAGAAACTGGTAATGCCCAGTTTGGAGGTGAACCCGGGGTATCGGATGCTTATATAGGAGGACTATGGTGGCTTGATCAATTAGGTTTATTAGCTGCTAACGGTGTTGAAGCTGTCTTTCGGCAGACCCTGGCCGGTATGAACTATGGAATGATGGATCCGGAAACTCTGGACCTTAATCCAGACTACTGGAATTCTCTGCTATGGAAACAATTGATGGGAACAGACGTCTATAAAGTCAACTTGAAAGGAGAAAATACTTCGAAGGTAAGAGTTTATGCTCATAGCAGGCGGGATGAAAAAGGATTAACTGTTCTTGCAATTAACCTGGATCATCAGAAAAAAGCATCATTTACATTTAGTGATGTCGAGCAGCAGGAGGTAACACTATTCAGATTGACTACCCCCGATATCCTGGGGAAGGATGTCCATTTAAATGGCAGAAAGCTGAACGTTGATGATGCACAAACCTTTCCAGAACCTAAGGGAAAAACAGAACGATACTCTGAAAGCAATCCAATCGTTTTGGGTCCACTTACCTATGGGTTTGTTCAGTTCAAAGGTCAGTAAAAAAGTTAAAATGATTTGTACTAAATGGTTTACCAAACCGGACGGGTCCAAGCTTTTTTGACGTCAGAACCTGGATAATCTTCCTGGAATATTAAACTGGTTTTTGTTCCATGTCCCTGTTTGCAGTCTATTTTAAGCTGCCAACCGAATCTCGAACACAGTCGATTGACGATATCCAATCCAAATCCAAAACCTGTACTGCTGGAACTGGAAACGTCAGGTTTTACTATCTCATCTATGGTATCCGCGGCTATCCCCACACCTGCATCCGATACCTCAATTTGATTTTGTTTCAGGGTGACCACTATCTGCCCACGGGTGGTAAATTGACATGAATTACGGATCAGGTTAGACACAGCGATGGCAAATACGCCTGCCGGGGCCGAAAGTATGGGAGTACTTTCAACCTCCAGACTGATCTCTACAGGTTTCCCTGCGAGTAAATGCCTGTTCTGTTCAATGGCATTCTGTACCGACGGTAAAAGATCGGTTGCAGTGCCTTTATCACTGGTGTCAGATTCCCGGGCCAGCCACAATAAGGATTCAATTGTTGTTTCCATGTTCGCAGCTGACCGTTCGATTCTCCTAAAAGCTCGGGGTCAGGTCTTTAATTTTGACATTTTCACGGGAGAACTGACAAAATTCCTTCCCTCCGAAAAAGCTCGGGGTCAGGTCTTTAATTTTACCCGTTGCTATGGCTTCTATTCAAACAAGTCACGGGGTCTCAGATTGAAAAACGAGGAAATTTGCCTAACAGACAAGGAGGGAGAAATAATAAAGGATAGGGATGTCGAAATCATTGATGTGTCAAGGCACTAGCCTAAGAAGGCCCCCT
>JAHJTV010000035.1 GCA_018829445.1 bacterium | reverse complement strand
TCTGTCATGCCGGACTTGATCCGGCATCCAGCGTTTTGAAATAATTATGGATTCCGTATCGAGCACGGAATGACAACATATCAGCTTTCTATAGTCTTAAATTTCAATAAATTATATAAGAACTCAAAACTGTTCAGTTATATAAGCATAATCGGTCCAATTCCGGTTAAATATTCAACCGTGTTTTTACCCGGTTAAGAATCTCGTCAAATGAAGGATCATCTTTCGCTTCCCTGGCGGCCAAAACCTTTGCTGTTGTTTTGCTGATGGCAAGTCTTCACGGATTGATTTTTTTGTTCAGTGATTCAACCAGGATATCCCTGGTCAACGGGCCAAGCAGTTTTCGCAAAGCGTCAAAAACGTTTTCAACTGTTCCACCAAGGATATCAACCAACGCCACAGTGATCCCTCCTGCATTGGAAATAAAATCGGGTACAGTAAGGATGTCTTTTTGAAACAGAACATCTTCCGCTTCCTCGGTGATCGGGATATTGGCAATGCTGGAGATAACCTTGGCCTTAACCTGATCCACATTGTATTTGTCAATCACATAGGGTCTGGCGCCCGGTATCAGAATATCCACTGGCAAACCGATCAGTTTCGAGCTTTCAAAAAGCCCAGCCCCCGGATATTGATTCACCAGATCGTCACCATATTCTTTTTTTAATAAAAGCAGTTGCTCTACATCCAGTCCGTCAGCATTGTAAAGACACCCTTTTAAGGTTGAAATGGCCACAACCCGGGTTCCATTCTCGTTCAAATAACGAGCAACTCCGGTTCCCACTTTCCCGAACCCTTCAATGGCTGCAGTGGAATCTGCCATATCCAGACCAGCTATTTCACAGGCTGCCTTGGCTGCTTCCACCACTCCATATCCTGTGGCATGGTTCTCCAGGGGTTCTCCATCGATCTCCTTCAATGCCAACCCCCGGTGCTGCATGAAGGGAGACCAGCCCCATCATAAAAGGCAGAAACATCCTCTCCATCGGTTCCGATGTCGGCAGCTAGGGTGATTCCTCCGGACAGCAAAGGCTTTACTGCTTTTCCAAAGGCTCTTAGCAGTTCCTTGCGTTCCTCCCCTTTCAAACCCGGATCAGCCCAGATGCCAGCTTTTGCCCCACCTATGGGAAAATCAAAAATGGCGAATTTATGTGTCATCGCCCGTGCCAATCCGAAAATCTCTGCAGTGGTGATATCGTGCATCATTCTCGTCCCACCGCCGGAGATGTTGTTCATGGTCGTGTCAACCACCACAACCCCTTTCATGCCTGTTTTGGGGTCGTAGACATGGAAAATTATTTCAGGCCCCAGATCATCGGTCAAAGTCATCCATCATGTCATTATATTCTCCATAATTCGATTTAGTCTTTTTCGAACTCGTATACGCATCAAAAAACTCCTTTTATATAAAAGCAAACCCATCTCCCCGGTAGGTATTTACCTTGTTGATGATGCATCCATCCTGTATCAGGTAATATTCATTAAAACGTTCGCTCAACTCTCCTCCTTTGGCATGCTGAAAAAACACCGGATCTCCCAGCTGTAAATCCGGACATTCTTCGTGCAAAATTAATGGAGTCTGAACCTCTCCCGCTCCTTCCAACGGCAGTAATTGCATTCCTCGGGGCAGGGTGGGATAAGGCAGTTTATCAATGCCTACCGAACCGGAAGCTGTGTATCCCCCGCCCTGACAAGTAACCATATTGTGAGCAGGTTTTCGTACAACCTGAATGGCAAAAAAAGCGGACGGTACAAAACTGACCTCCTTATAGTGGTGAAACAGACCTGGCGCATAAAACGCGGAACCGGCTGTCACTTCTGTCACTACCTCCTCCTTGCTTGTTGAGTTCAGACTGCCACTGCCCCCTCCATTCACCACCCGGATTTCAAATCCCCTGTTTCTCAGCAGATCGATAATCTCTTTTCTTCTCTTTGAAAACTCACTAATGGAGGCTTTTTTCAGCCCTCGTATCATCCGGTTTTTAAACCACTGTTTTGGCACATTATCATTGGGACCGGCAATATGCCCTTCATACCCCATCACTGAATCAATAGTTACACCGGGGTAATTCCGGGATTTCTCTGCTAAAGCCAGCGCTTCCCCGGGGGATCTGATGGGGCTCCTCCTTACCCCTAAGTGAATATTGGTTTTCAGGGGATGATATGCCATATCAATTTCCAGACAGGCATGAAGAACTACCCCGGCTTTTTGACCGGCTTCAGACATAATCTTCAACTGCTCAACTGAATCTGCCATCAGGGAAACCCGAACTCCTTTTTGGGTCAGACCTGTCAGCAAAGCCATATCTGACGGTTGAACGGTGGGGTAGGCAACGATAAAATCATCAAGTCCGGCTTCAGCCAGGTATCGAGTCTCTTCAACTGAAATGGTCATTACGCCACGGTAAAGATCACCTCCTTTTTCAAAGATTCGTTTGGTAAGATCAAGGCAACGAATGGACTTGGAATGGACACGAATGGTTTTACCTGTATTCTGCTGAGTTGAAGCCACATAAGCCACATTGCGATCAAACTTGTTCAGATCGACAAAAGCCAGGGGCATTCTTTCTCCCTTAAATATCCTTTTGTATTTTAAATACTCCTGGTGTGTTTCCTTTTGCATTTTAATTATCCTCGTCAAAACCCGGCATCTGTTTGAACTGTTCCGCCCAACCGCTATCGTCTCTCTTTAAAACTGATGACCGGATAAAATAAAAACCAACCAATATAACCGTCAAGACCAGATAACACACTCCGGCAATCGGGAGTTCGGTTAATACCAGGAAAACAAACCCCAGACAGGATATAACCGAGATCACAACAATCACCCAATGCACCGATCTGGGCATTTTAAAATAGGCATTTTCAAAATCACGGGGATATTTTTTCTGCAGAAACAATGAACCAATGGAAACCACGACCGTCATCAGCATAATGCCAATGGCGGTCAGGACGCTGAAAAAGTCTACTCCCAACTCCAAGACCATATCAGCAAGCAGCATCAAAATCACCAGGCTGAAATAAACCAAAACGGCGTTCATTGGCGTTTTGGTTTCTCCGGTCAATTTCCCCATGAAGCGAGGCATGATACCGTCTCGAGCCTGGGAGAACAGTTCACGGGGAATCGCAATGGCGCCTGCATTTAAAGAGGTTAAACCGGCTGCGATTGCTCCGAAATTCAACAAACCTATAAAGAATGGTGATAAAAACTGCTCACCGGTCTCGGTTAAAGGGGCAGTCATCGCTTTAATCACATCCATATCGTAAGGCACGGAATTGGCGAAAACAGTTCCGACAACAATATAAATGACCAGTATAATTGCTCCGCCGATGAGCAGGGAGAGCGGGATATTCCGTTTTGCGTTTTTGATCTCTTCACCCATTTCAGCGATTACCTGGAAACCGAAACATACACTGTATGAGATGATCGAAGCCATTATCAGCCCCCCGGCACCCTGCGGTAAACTGGTCGTGAACACCAGTCCATTGATCAGGGCGCCTTTAAATCCGTATATCAGCAATGCAACAATCATTATTGCTGTCATCACAACCTGGAGCCAGGTTGCCAAGCGTAATCCGAACATGTAAAGCGCCAGGAAACAAAGAGGAATCAGTATAGAGATAGCCCTGATGGAAATATTCCAGGGCAGGTTAGGTGCGATGTATCCTGCCATACCCAGGGAAACAAAAGTTGTTACGCAGGCTACGCCTATAATTGCCCACCAGGATGCCAAAACCCCGAAAAGGGGGCTCAGCAATCGGCTGGAATACAGATATCCGGCACCAGCCCGGGGCAGAGTGCTGCTGATCATGATCAAAGGTATAACCCCCACAATACTAACAATAATCGCTATGGAAAACGGGAACCACAAGGAAGTCCCCATCTGGGCTGTAACCTGCGCCAGTAGGACATAAATCCCCATGCCGATAACACCTCCAATAACCAGGGCTATCCCTCCGATTAATCCGATGGGTCTGTTGAACTTGTCACCGGTGCCCGCATGCTGATTGCTGCCACTCTTATGACCTCTCGCCATAGTCCCCCTTTTCCCATTAATTATTATCGTTAAAGCTACAACAGGTATTGGAATATTAATGTTAATCTAATGGATAGTATAACTATCTTTTAAATATCAAAACAACCTTAAGAATCGCGCTACTCCCTGTCAATAGTTTTCTGTTTAAATGATACAGATAATCTCTTGTCAATCGGGAAAAACCACATCAATTAATATATACGCAGTATTATCAAGGACATTTTAACTTGACAGCCATAAAGAGAGCTCACTATTCTGGTTAAAAGATAGCATCACTATCTATTTAAGAATCAAGGTGCAATATTAACCGAAAATGACATACAAAAAACTAATTTTCTATTATGTCAAAACAATCGACTATAACCGGAAAGCTTAAAATAGGTGAGCTGGCTAAACTATCCGGCGTTTCGATTCCGACGATTAAATTCTACATCCGTGAAGGCTTGATTTCACGACCCGTGAGTGACGGTCGTAAGGTTTCCAATTATGATCCCGAGTACGTCGATCGTCTCATTCTCATCAAAAAACTGCAGAAAGAAAGATTTCTACCCCTAAATGTCATAAAAAAGCTAATAGCCGCAGAAGGAACAGTTTCAGCAGAAGAAGTGGTAATGATCGGCATTGATGTTACAAACCATTCGGAATCTTTATTAAAAAACAACAAGATTAAAAAACTTCACTATACGAAAGAGAAAATAGAACGGCTGGAAGCCGAGGGCTTGATCCAAAGCCTGGATTTGTCAGGGGAGAAAGAATATGATCCCATTGACAGTCAGATAATATCATTGGTTAAACAGCGGGAAAATGCCGGACTTCCCTTTGATTACACCTTAAAGGTGATGGGCATCTATCAAAAGCACTTCCAGAAAGCGGTACATGAAGATACAAAGAACTTCCTGAAATGGGTGACAGAAAACGTCGAAGAAAACGACCTGTTCAGTTTTATCACCGAAGGAGAGAAAACAGCCGCGACCTATTTCAAGCTGGTTCATACCAAACTGGCCAGATTGACCATTGAAAAAATCATTAATTCCCACGACATGATCTCTCTTCACATCGTTGAAGCATTAAACTTCCGCAGGCTGGAGGAAGCAGGGCCAATTTCTTTGGCATCCGGTAAGGCTGGTGATTATGGACAACCGTTGTGGTCAATTCTTCAGCACACACTTGAGCCTCCTGATGAGAGTGAATCAGTACCCGATAGTAACTCTAAATCTCCTGCCACAGGTATTCAAAGGATAATCGAAGGCGTTCTGGATCTACAGGAGGGAAAAACCGATGAGGCCATCGTTTCATTTGATTCCGTTTTACCTTCCCAGACAATCTCCCCTCTTTCTTTTGCTCTAAACGGATTATCCCATATCATGAAAACATCTCGCACCACCGGCCTGATAATTTTCATTCGGGATCTCAAAAACGCAATCCGCTGTTTCAACGCCTCTCTGAAACCCTCTTCAAACGCAATGGTAAATATATTAACAGCCTATTTCCGGTTAGTGGGGTTTGCTGTCAGACCCAATATTTTTGATATGCAGCCCGACGCCTTAGAGGAATACAGTCGGTTGGAGAAGATTCTGGAAGGGTTGAAAGCAGAAGAATATTATGGCAAAGAAACCGTTTTTCAGGCTTTTAAACAGGAACTTATCCTGAAATCCACTTATTTCCTTGTCTTGATGTACCAGGCTTGTCAAGAGTACACAAAGGCCGGACATCTGCTGGAAAGGATGATTAAAACCGGAGAAGAATCTTTCTATACCGGATGGGCGCTTAAGAAAAAGAGAGAAATCCAGAATTCCGTATAGTCAAAAAAGTGCTCCCCAAGAAAGTCAACATTCTTAATAATATACAAAGTAACCTCATCTATTCTATTCAAGCAAACGAACAGAAATGATCGTTCCCGTTTGATACTCGCGCAAGGCAATCCCACCGTTTATGTATTCAAAATGACCGGATGTGAACAAAAATTGTATTTTCTGATCGATGCCCTATTATTACCTAAAACCAACAAAAAAACTGGAACGCTTTGAAGGGGTTCAATTTTCGAGCAGCGATTTTTTAATGGTTCGGCATAATCTGCGGCTGACTTCGACTTTGATATTATTTTTGCTTTTCAGGATTAGATGCTTATTATCTATTAATTCAACAAATTGTGCCCTATTGGCTATCACATTTCTATAAACATGGATAAACTGCTTTTCATCGATCAATTTATGAAAACTGGTTAGCGAATTTTTTATGGGTCCATAGATATTTCCATCAATTGTATGTACTTCGATATAGTGAGAATCTGTCTCACAAGTCTTGACCAGGAGAATATCATCCGGCAAAACAAATGGATTTCTGGTTATTCCGTATTTATCTTTGTATTTTATCGGCAAATGTCCTGATATTGTTTGTTGAACGGTTAATCGGTCTTCGTTTTTTTTAGTGTTATAATCCTTGATTGCATTTTGAATAGCCCGATCCAATTTGATGGGATCGATGGGTTTGACTAGAAAATCGGCTGGTGAATGCTCAAGACTTTCCAGTGCATATTCAGCATGAGCCGTTACAAATATAACGATTGGAGATTGAATGGTCAGTTTCTGAAGCATTTCAAATCCACCCAGTCCGGGCATCTCAATGTCCAGAAAAACGATATCGGGAGCATTCTGATTGATAAACTCGCAAGCTTTGTATGCAGAATTAAACTCAGCAACTATTTTAATCTGATGAAGAAAAGGTTTTAAAATGTCTTTCAAATCGACAATGTTAAATGGATCATCATCAACCAATACTGTGCGTAACAATCTTTCCATGGAATTTCAGTCAGATTCGGTAATAAAGTTGTTTTCTATAGGTTTGTTAGGTCTTCTTGTAATACTAATTCACATTCTTTTGCAACCTTCCGCATTGATCCGGGATATGGATCATCGCCTGAACTCGATAGGTTATGATCTAAGATCCTCTTTCGGGAACCCTTTGGATTTGGATCATGAGTTTATTCACCTTCGTATTGATGAGTCATCTTTCCCGTCAAACCTGTCCTATTATCCGATAAATCGCCAATGGCTTGGAAAACTCATCAAAAAGATATCAGAAAAAGAACCGAAATTAATTGTATTGAATCTCATTCTGGACAGACCAACGAGCCCGCTGGATGATCAAGTCTTGGCTGAATCGCTTAAAGCAGCTGAACAAATCGTTATTCGAGAAAGCAGTCAATATCCGACCTTATCGTTGTTCAAAAACTCTGTAAGAGCGGCCGGGGTATTAATCCTCAAGGAGGATTCGACATCTACGGTTCAGATGGTATGTAATTCTGCAAAAACATGCGGAAAAGAAGCAGTATTACATCAAAACATCTGGAATGTCTTACATCCGGATGAACCCTATTCTGCCACCTTTCCAGGTAATGACTGGTTAAAGATTAACTATCATTCCCCCAATCCGGAGCAGGAAATCCAAATACTGTTTCAGCCTCTGCTCTTCTGGAAGGATCACCGGTGGTTTTGAAAAACAAAATTGTCATCATCGAAAAACAATTCGAACCAACTATTTTCACTTATAAAACTCCATTGACAGAATCCCGGTTTGACTTGTTTACGGAAGGAGAGATTCTTGAGCAAATTATCAGCATGTTGTTGTCCAAACGCACTTTCACCGAGTTTCCCCAGCTGCTTTGGACACTTTCATTGAGTTTTTTACTCAGCATACTCGCCTTCGCCGCCATTCGCAGATCGTATCTGGTCTTCCTGTCGCTCTGGATTGGATCCATCATATGTTGGAGTGCGCTCAGTGTTTATTGTTTTGCATTCAATGATCTTGATATGCCTTA
The DNA here is from genome assembly GCA_018829445.1 of bacterium. Taxonomy (GTDB): domain Bacteria; phylum SAR324; class SAR324; order XYD2-FULL-50-16; family XYD2-FULL-50-16; genus JAHJTV01. The sequence continues at coordinate 110,556 of JAHJTV010000035.1, read as the reverse complement.
CTTTCTACCGGTGATCGAGTTAAGCGTTTTCTCTATTATCACCCTCAATGTTTCGCTCAATTGGGAAAAGATTCACAACCTTCAGAACGCCCTGTCCCTCGAAAAGATGAACCTGTCCCGAAAAGAAGCCCGGATAGAATACCTGACCAAACAGATGAACACCCACAGTGTCTTTAATGAGTTTTCCAGAATCAGGGGCATGATTTCGGCAGATCCCGAGAAAGCTAAAAACTACCTGGTGAGTTTTTCCAATATGCTGAGATATTCATTGCTTTATGGCGACAAACCGCTTACACCCCTTGATAAGCATCTGGAGTTTATAAAGTATTACCTCTCTCAACAAGAGATCATTGACGATCGATTTCGATTTTATCTTTCCATAAAAAACAGCGACTTGAATATTCAGTTGCCTTGGAACACTCTTTTTACGCTTGTGGAGAATGCGGTTAAATATTCTGAAGCCTTGGATTCCGCCAAGTATCAAACAATCGACATAACCATTTCAATTACAGCATCAGCCAATGAAATCGTTTTTATCATCCAGAATCCATATGATGAAAATACTTCCGTTGAATCAACACAAGTCGGTGTTAAGAATCTAAGGGAAAGACTAACCTACTTTTACAGAGATAAACCTTTTTCCCTTCAGTTTACGAAAGGAGACACTATCTGGGTATCTCAGCTCTCTTTACCCCTTTAACAGCGGATACTATGACACAGTGGAATATTAAAAAACCTGACCTAAGAGGAATCTTGAAAACAATAAAAAAACAATTGACAGCCATTGCTCTCATACTGATCTTTTTCCAGCCCGCTATCGATGTCCATGGCAGCACCCACAGTCTTACAGTCTTGTTTGCCAAAGGGAAAATCGTTTTAAATGAAGGATCAGACTCCCCGATTTCTGAAATCAAAGCAACAGGACAACAGCTGCACTTTGATGAAAACACTTCGATCGCTTTGGCAGACAAAAGCTACCTTTTTGCGAAATTCCAGGATAGGTGTTTTCACCTGAACACTCCCGGCAGGTATTCCCTGATGACTGTATTGAATAACCAGAACTCCTTTCTTTGTAAGGTCAATTTGTTTCTGAGCCGCATCAGCGAACCGGTGGAGATTCTACTGGAAAACCATCCGCGCGGTGCTTCTGATGGCGGTTTTCAGGACAAACAGGAGTTGTTCCGGAATACTTGGATTAATGTTTCAGGGTTAACCGATTCCTTGTCCCGGGTGGAAACCGGAAAAGTCATTGCTGCCGCCTCCTTTTATGAAAGTGAAAATGATTATACCAGGGTAGCATTATTGCTGGAAATCCTGAGCCGATCACATTCCGTTTTCAGAGATTTTTATTCAGAAGCGAAACAGAGAACAACACGGGCGGCGATGGAGGAAGTATTATCTTTGGCTGAACAGCATCGACAGTTTGAGTTCCCAAATCCTGTCAATATTGCGCTGTTAATAGGAATAAACGAATACCAGACTTCACATTGGCAGGATCTTGATAATGCAGTTGCAGACATTTCCAGATTGAAACAGATTCTGATTGAACAATACGGATTTGATGCCGGCAATATCAGAACCCTGGAAAACGCCGGCCGTGATGACATTTTGTTTAACCTGGAGCAACTGGCAAAAGAGTCGGATGATAACAGCAATGTCCTGATCTATTATGCAGGCCACGGGTATTATAACGATGAGGAGAGAAAAGGATACTGGATCCCAAGTGACGGTGGAGAATTATCATCAAAATCCAACTATATAGAAAGTGAAACCATCATCAGCAAAGTTGAAAAAATCCCCAGCGCTCATACCTTATTAATGGCCGATTCCTGTTTCAGCGGAGATCTGATCAAAAAAGCCAGGACAACCATCATCCCGTCCAGCCAGTATTTTCTTTCGTTGTCAAAGAAACCGAGCCGGCAAATAATCAGTGCAGGTGGAGTTGAAGCCGTCAGTGACAGGGGAGCTGACAACAATCATTCCGTATTCGCCGAATCCCTGTTCTCCATCCTATCCGCGCCTCGAACACCGCCTTTGAGTGCTTCGGAACTCGCCTTGTTGTTGAGGAAAAAGGTAAAAAGTGTCGGCAATGATCAAACTCCGGCGTATGGCAGATTTGCCGGTAATCTGGACAAAAACGGTGAATATTTCTTTGTAAGAAAGGATCTATCACTCTCGCACATCGGCCCACAACGCAGCATAGCAATTGATCAGAAAATCATCCCCAAGGTGATTGTTACCGACATCAAATCCAACGATTTGACCAGCAACAAGCTGACTGCCTTAAGCAGCATATTGAGGACATCATTGTCCGAAACAAATCTCTTGGAGATAGTCGACCTGTCAAAAAAGAATGAAAAACCTCTTAATGAGAATGTAAGCTGTAACGGCAGTTTATGTGTCATTAACCTCGCCAGAAAGGTGGGTGCCGATGCAATCATTTCGGTTACACTGCATCGCCTCGAAGATGAAACCCACTTTCTTACCGCAAATGTCCTGAATGTATACGACGGTACTATCATTGTTACCAAAACCATCAAACATGAAGGGAGCATCAGTGGACTAAATGAAACCGTAAGAAAACTGGCATTTAAACTCTATGACGCCAACGGCACTCTTGTTATTAAATCATTTCCTTCGGATGCAACCATTATTCTGGATAACAAGCTTCAGGAAAACAGGTCAAATACAACTTTGACCGACATCACTCCCGGAATTCATACGCTGATTCTTCAGAAAGACCAGTATTGGACAAAACATGCATTTGAACTGCAACCCGGCGAAAACAAGGAACTTGAATTCAATCTATTTGCTTTGCCCATACCCTGGAAAATTGAGTCTGAGCCTTCAGGAGCCAAGATCTTCATCGATGGTAATTATGAAGGTATAACCCCACTCTCCACCATGAGGAAAATCGGAACATATTCTCTGAAGGCAATCCTGAACGACTATATGCTGGCTTCTGAGGAAATACCCTTAAATCCCACGATTACTCATCATACCAGGTTAAGCTTAAAGAAAAAAGTTGCGGTTACGTTCACTATTTCACCACCTGACACTGTTTTAACCATTGATGATACAAAAATAGCTGCCGCATCTGACACGGCTGATTTTTACACAATCGGGAGTTCAATCGATTATTCCGAGGGGCTTTCTGAAGGAAAGCACAAGCTGGTGGCAACCCACCCGGGCATGAAGAAACCGGTGGAGATGATCCTGAATCTTGAACAGGGCGTTGAATATGCTTTTGATGTGTTTGTGGAACTTGAAGAGGAATATCTCAATGATCTCCATACCAAGGCATATACCGAAAACTACGATTCCACCCAGGAATTGAAAATGTCTGCTCTAGGAATCGGCGGATTCCTGTTGGGATGTTCACTGGCTCAATACCCAAGCATAAAACTATTCGAAGAAAAAAAAGATAAATATGAATCGCTGATGCTTAACGCCGCATCAGAGAAGGAAGCACTCGTCTATTATAAAAAAGCAAAAGAATACTCTGAGCAAATCGATGAATACAACAATAGAATGATATTATCCGCCGTTTTATCCCTGGGCTCATTTGCCTTTTACTACTGGCTGGAACCGGAGGTACCGGAGAGGCAATCGTCTGTTTCCCTTGAACCTTTGTTTACAATCAATGCAGATTTCGGTCTGAATCTCAGTTATAAATGGTGACATTCAACAGAATCATGAACGGTTTTGTCCTGAATTACCGATAAAACAGAAGTTTGATTTTTCTTCCTTATTGAAACCTCAAATCGCTATTTTTGCAGTTTTGAGCGCTTACAGACTTTATTTTTTCTGAAAGGTAAACAGTCATGAAATCAAATTTTTTCAGTTCGATAAAAAGTGTATCTGTTTTCATGTTGGTGTTTTTATTCGGCTGTGGCGATTCGAGTGTTGTTTCATCCGATTCCTACAATGATGAGACGCCACCGGTTGTTGAGAGTACGTCTCCAGCAAATGGGGCAGGTACAATTGTTGGAACTTCAATCGTGATTACGTTTTCCGAGGCAATGGATATAACTTCCATCTCTGCAAATACGGAAGACACAGCTTGCACCGGAACCATTCAAGTATCCGCAGATGATTTCACCTCTTGTGTTCAAATGAGTGAGGCTCCCCAATCCAATAGTGATAAGGATTCATTTACCCTGCAGCCTAAAAGTATGCTTACCCGGAATCAGACCTAATAAAATAAAGGTCACAACCGACGCAAAGGATTTGGGGCAAAATGCCCTGGCCTCCGACCTGGTTTCAAGCCAGGGGTTTACAACGGTATACGCAGAGAAACTGTCAGCAGGACATCTGCATATATGTTCAAAAATGAACAATCAGTCAGCCTATTGCTGGGGATTTAATTTGAGCGGATTAATGGGTATCGGAGAAGCAGACTATTTCATAACTGAACCTACTGCAAGCCTTTTTAGTGATATTGATTCAATATTCGCACTTTATGCAAATACTTGTTCTTTAAATACAGCCGGTCAAATTCATTGTGTAGGAGAAGGGACTTTCGGAGGAATATACGGTGAACCAGTGGAATACTCACTGGTACCCTTGCACTTGGATAAACTGAATAGGGTTACCCGGATAGATGCAGGGCGTTCGAACGTCTGTGTTTTTGAAGAAACCGGAAATGTTAAGTGCTGAGGGCGAAATGACTTTGGCAGTTTAGGAAACGGAAGTTTTGATACAACCCTGCAATATGAACCTACTTCAGTTGTTTCGCTTGACACTGCGGTTGAGTTGTCGACCGGTATGTATCATTCATGCGCAATTACCGAAGATCATTCAATTAAATGCTGGGGAGCAGGAGGGTACGGGCAGTTGGGAAACGACAGCACTGCTGATCAGCCATCGCCTGTTCCGGTTAACGATATCAGCAACGCTGTACAGATCGGCGCTGAATTAAATTATACCTGTGCCTTGCTGACAGATAAGTCCATTAAGTGCTGGGGAATGAACAGGGTTGGACAGCTCGGAAACGACAGCTCTTCTGACCAATCAACACCTGTTCAAGTACATAACATATCTACTGCTAACCAACTGGCTGTGGGTTGTTCTCATTCATGTGCCCTTCTGGAAGACCAGACAGTCGAATGCTGGGGGTGGAATTATTACGGCCAAATTGGGAATGACAGCACGTCGGACCAGCTAATACCTGTAAGAGTGCACAATATCAATAATGCCATCGATATTGTAGCCGGATGTCACTATTCCTGTGCCATCCTTTCCGATCATTCGGTTAAATGCTGGAGCGATACAAGTTATGATATTCTGCTAACCCCGACAGATTCACTTGTTCCCGTTGAAGTCTCCGGGATTTAGTTATACTCACGAGAAAATAAAATGAAGTTTAAATTAAAGACCGTCATGATTATCTGCATCTTCTTATATGCGGAGATATCCTGGATTCTGACCCAAAAGCTTTCCCGTCTTAAAGCTCAAAAAATCATCCGGAAAACTGATCAGGTTTTCCAATAAGGAGTGCACCCAAGACTATAAAGGTATAAGACAATAGGTAAACTGCCATGAAAACAAATATTTCACATCCAATATGGGGTTTGATGTTTTTCTTATTAATGCTTTTGCCCGGCTGTGGCGATTCGAGTGTTGTTTCATCCGATTCATATGTCGATCCAACTAGTCCAACTATTGTTCAGACATCACCGGAAAACGGTTCCGGCATGATTTCGGGGGGATCCATATCCATCACCTTTTCCGAATCCATGGACGCATCAACTATTATTGTCAACACATCAGATGATCAATGTACGGGAACGATTCAAATATCAAATAATGGCTTTCTAAATTGTGTAAAAATGTCAGCTACTCCAACAGTTGATTCGGATAATACGATTTTTACCCTGCAACCGGCCCAAGCCCTGGAACGTGATACAACTTATACAATAAGATTTTCAGATGAGATAACCGACATCGCTGCAAATAAGATAGTTTTGGATCAAACAGACAATTCATCATTTTCAATTCTGTATGCAGAGCGGATCTATGCTGGTTCAATATATTCTTATGCAATACTCAATGACAAATCAGTATATTATTGGGGAGAAGATCCGGTATATTTATTTCTGCAATATGAAAATGAGGGTTATACTTATGAACATAGATTTTATACTCAGCCCCATAAACTTGATTCATTTTCGGGCGTCAATGATATTTCATTTGGTCAATCACACATTTGTGCATCATTGGACAACGGAAAAGTAAATTGTATGGGTTGGGGAGGGTTTGGACAGTTGGGTAATGGATACAAGGAGTTCTCAATTATCCCGGTAATCGTGTTTGGTATAACCGAAAGTTATCAACTATCAGGACTTTCTTTGAGTACTTGCTCTTTGGACAATAACGGCAGCATCTAATGCTGGGGAGCTGGATGGGATGGAGCATTGGGAGCTGGTTACGAAATTGAATATGCATATACACCTATAGGTGTTTATGGCATATCAAATGCGGTTAAGATTTCTTCGGGAATTATTCATTCATGTGCCCTCCTTTTAGACAACAGGATTAAGTGTTGGGGTGGAAACTTATCAGGTCAGCTTGGCAATAGTGATACTACCAATCGAATTACACCAGATTATGTTACCGACTTGAATAATGCTATTCAGATCAGTGCAGGAGATCACCATACTTGCGCGATTATCGAAGACCATTCGGTAAAATGCTGGGGACTCAACAAGTACGGACAATTAGGCAATGATAGTACCACTGACAGTTTGGTCCCTGTTTCGGTTTTTGAGATTTCAACAGCAACCCAAGTTTCTTGTGGGTCTATTCATACTTGTGCCTAATTAGACGATAGTTCCATCAAATGTTGGGGAGCTGGAAGTGGTGGGGCATTGGGAAACGATAGCACAGCTGACAGCTTAGTGCCGGTACCAGTGCATAACATTTCGAATGCCAATCAAATTAGCACTGGTTCCCAACATTCATGTGCTATTCTGAATAATCACGAAATTCAGTGTTGGGGACGTGGAACATGGGGACAACTTGGGAATGGAAGTGAAGAATCCCATTTAACACCAGTCGCCGTTAAGAATCTTTAAATCTTTTGAATAAGAAGCCCCCAGGAAGTTCACCTTCGCTGCTTCAGATAAGACAATTTATCTTCTACGATTGCCTTAATGGTGGTTTATCGCTCTTTTCTGTTTTATTCAAAACTCAATAAATTCTGGATTTTCTAAGTTTGGTCAAATAAAACCACTTAGATTCTAAACCTAACTTGACATCACCAAGGCAAGTTCTTATGATCTATCTTCTCAGCTGTTGTTGCTCAAAAGCAATAACCACAGAAAATCCATCTTAATTTTTTGATTTGTGATGAGCTTTATACTCAGTCTTGACCCATAAGAGAAAAATTTTCACATTAAAAAATTAGTCAAGTATGGAACGACATCCATCATAAAATTTGCCATTTTTCTCGATCCAGGTTCATTAATGCCCCCTGTTCTCTCATTCAAGTCAATTTTAAAACGAGAAGCCAAGGATTCCTCAATATTTACTTTTGCCATATACTTACCTGTCGCTGTAAACTTCTTCCTCATCCCGTTTTATTGGCAAAAACTTACACCAACAGACTTCGGAATTATCGCTATTGTTGAAATCATTACGGTTTACATCAGTATCTTTTCCGGGCTTAAACTGGAGGAGAGTGTAAAGCGATTTTACTACGAATGGGATGTTGACAGCCGCAAAGAAAACATCACTACTCTTTGGATTATTCAGTGGGGTAGCAATGTAGTCTTCGGACTATTAGCCTTGGCTATTGTATATTTATCTCATGATTTTTTTTTCCCGGATGTCGCATTCAAGTATTTTATTCTGGGTCTAATCTCCTACACATTGGAAACCCTCTTTGTATTGCCTACGACATTGGTTCGTGTCCAAAAAAGACCGGTCTTGTTTAGTGTTATCTCTTTGACAAAATCCTTTTTACTTATCGGTTTTAACATTTACTTCATCCTGATTTTGCAATGGGGATTAACCGGCTTTTTTATCGCAAATCTGATCGGACATGGGATTATAGCTGTTCTAGGATTGAGCATTATGATTTCAGTTTTCACGTGGAAATTTAATTATAAAGAGCTCAAAGTTGCTTTCAGGTTTTCACTGCCCCTCATTCCGACTCTGGCAATAGCCTCAATTTCAAAAACGGTTGACAAAATACTCCTGCAAAAATTTGTATCAACCGAAGCATTAGGTCTTTTTTCGCAAGCATTAAAAATATCCGGGTTGATAAACAAGCTGTATCAAGCAATAAAAACCAGTTATGTTCCTTTCCTATACAAGTTCATATTTGAGGATAAACGAAATGAGGTTGTTTTCAGGATGAGTAAGTTCTACCTTGCACCCTTGTTTATTGCAAGTTTCTCGCTTTTTGTTTTTGCTGATGAGATCATTATCTGGATAGACCGCCCTGCCTATCTTGAAATCATACAATACCTGCCATATTTGATTTTTATTGAGCTAATTAGTAGTATAGTAATCTTTTATGCTCCCGGAATCGGAATAGCAAAAAAAAATGAACTCCTAGTAATTCCAACAACTGTTAATTCACTGATAACCATAATTGGTGGTTTTGTTTTAATTCCTTTCCTGCAATTATATGGAATCATCATTTTACGTTTGCTACTTACGATTTCCAATCTTATTATTAGAATTATCCTTTCTTTAAAAGTATATGATATGAAGTACGATTGGCAGGCTCTTTTCTTTTATTTGTTTACATATATAGCATTATCACTGACTGGCTCATTTCTTTCATTTCAAAATCTGTTATACAATTTACTGTTCGGAGCAGGGCTTGTTTTTATTCAATTATGCTTCATCGGAATATATTTGGTAATCAACAAATCTTCCGGGTACACTGAAAGATAATACGACCTGTTTATTCTCTTAATGCGAGAGCACATCCCATTGATAATCGATAACAATCCAACTCGAATATTACACAATGAGTGTTTTTATTATTGCTGATATTGCCCAGGCTCACGAAGGTAGTTTAGGTATATTGCATTCCTATATAGATGCAGTATCAAAAACAGACGTCGATGCCATTAAATTTCAGACTCACATTGCCGAAGCGGAAAGCAGCATTCATGAACCATTCAGAGTAAAATTCTCATATGTGGATAAAACTCGGTATGATTACTGGAAGCGCATGGAGTTTACACTGGAACAATGGAAAGAGATAAAAACCCATTGTGAAAAAGTGAACCTGGAGTTTTTGAGTTCTCCCTTCTCAATAGCTGCTGTGAAATTATTAGAGGAACTTAACGTTAGAAAATATAAAATTGGTTCTGGTGAAATTACTAATCATCTAATGTTGGAGATGATTGCAAAAACCGGAAAAGAAATCATGTTATCCAGTGGAATCAGCAACTACCATGAGTTGGATGCTGCAATCGATCTGATTAAGCAATATCACAACAGATTCATGATCTTTCAATGCACCTCAAAATATCCAACTTCAGCCAAAGACGTTGGTCTAAACGTAATTTCTGAATTCCAAGATCGTTATAAATGCGATACTGGACTATCCGATCACTCCGGCTCAATATATCCATCATTGGCTGCAGTTGCTTTGGGAGCGAAATATATTGAAGTTCATGCCTGTTTTGACAAGCAGATGTTTGGACCGGATTCAACATCTTCTCTTACAATGGAAGAGCTTAAACAGATGACTTCAGGAGTGCGTTTTATTGATGAAGCATTGGCTTCTAAGATTGATAAAGACAATATTTCCGAAATGCAAAGTATGAAGGCAATATTTGAAAAAAGTCTGGCTGTTAATTGTGATTTGCAAAAAGGCAGTACGATTTCTTTTGACCACCTTGAAGCAAAAAAACCAGCAGGATATGGCATAAAAGCGAGTTATTACAAGAACGTCATCGGCAAAAAACTTAAAGTTTCAAAAGCCAAATACGATTTTTTGACAGAAGAGGATTTGATATGAGCAAACGAAAGGTCTGCGTTGTTGTTGCCAGCAGGGCTAATTATGGAAGGGTCAAATACCTGATGAAAGCTATTCAAGAACATGATGACCTTGAATTACAGGTGATTGTTGGTGCATCCCTGTTGCTTTATCGATTTGGAAAAGCCGTTGATATATTGGAGAAAGATGGCTTTAAACCGGATCGTAAGATATTTTATATTGTAGAGGGAGAAACTCTGACAACACAGGCAAAATCAACCGGTTTAGGAATCGTTGAACTTTCAACTGCTTTTGAAGATCTTAAACCCGATATTGTGGTAACTGTCGCAGACCGCTTTGAAACCATGGCAACTGCCATTGCTGCCACTTATTTGAATATTCCCCTGGCTCACATTCAAGGTGGTGAGATTTCGGGCAATATAGACGAACGAGTTCGACATGCCATTACAAAACTTGCTGATATCCATTTCCCTTCAACGGAGAAATCTAAAGAAAGATTGATCAAAATGGGAGAGCCGCCAGAAGCAATTTTCAATTATGGGTGCCCTGCTATGGATATTCTTAAACATGAAGAACTTTCCATTAATAACGACATTATGGCCAAATATGGAGGTACCGGTATTCCTTTTGATTGGAGTGAACCATATATTCTCATGGTTCAACATCCGGTAACGACAAGTTATGGTCAAGGATTGGCGCAAATCAGCGAGACCTTATACGCACTTCTCAAATTAAACAGTGTTCAGAAAATAGTACTCTGGCCCAATGTTGATGCCGGTACTGATGATGTTTCAAAAGGAATACGGGTTTTTCGTGAACGACACATGGGTGAAGCTTTTCACTATTTTCGAAACTTCTCGCCTGAAGACTATGCAAGGGTTTTAAATAACTCTGCTTGTGCAGTTGGTAACTCCTCCTCTTTTTTAAGAGAGGGATCATCTTTAGGTGTCCCAGCGGTAATCATCGGTGACCGCCAAGAGGGGAGAGAGCAGGGACAGAATGCGATTTTAGCTAATTATGATCGAAACGAAATATATGAAGTCGTTAAAAATCAAATTCGTAAAGGACGCTATAAACCTGAAACCATTTTCGGTGATGGTGACGCTGGAAGAAAAATCGCAGATAAACTTGCCGGCTTTTCACTGACGAGAAAAAAAAGATTATCTTATTAGAACAGTGTAAAAACAGGACTCTCTTATGGTTCAGAAAATCCTTATTTTGGAATCCAAAGATTATAATCCTGAAGCTATTTCAATATACCAAAGAACTGGTGATACCATTCTTGGCACGACATCCTTAAAAGAGATTACATCCAAGGAATTGGTTACAACTCTTGTTTGTCGATTAAAATACTATTTGGATCAGACTTTTTTAAGCCAATTTCCCAATTTGAAGTATATTGTGAGCCCGACCACTGGACTTAACCATATCGATCTTTCTTATTGTCAGGAAAAAAAAATCGAAATTGTCAGCCTCAAAGGTGAAACTGATTATCTTGCTTCAATAAGCTCGACAAGTGAACTGGCCTTTGCTTTAGTTCTGGCTTTGGTTAGAAAGATTATCCCCGGTTCGAACTCCGTAATTTTGGAAGGGAATTGGGAACGAAATCTCTTCCGGGGAAGAGAACTGTCAGCATTAACCCTTGGCTTACTGGGGTTTGGGCGACTTGGGTTACAAATGCTCAATTTTGCCAGAGCATTCAATATGCCTGTTATTGCTTGTGATCCATTTAAGAATGATGAGTATTTTCAGCTTTATAATGTCGAATCTTATTCTCAAGCTGAACTATTCGCCAAGGCCGATATCATTTCTGTGCATGTAGATTATCGAAAAGAAAATGAGAATTTCATTACAAAGAAAGACTTTGGAATATTAAAAAAAGGAAGCTACTTTATAAATACGTCACGCGGTGAGTTGGTTAATGAAACTGATTTGATTTGGGCTTTGGAAAACGGATACTTGGAAGGAGCTGGAGTTGACGTATTGGCGGATGAACATAAAACCGAGCTGATTCATAAAAAAAAGCTGGTTCAGTATGCCCGCTCTCACACAAACCTTATTATAACTCCCCACATCGGGGGATGTACAATTGATGGAATGCAAAATACCGAATTATTTATTGCTCAAAAGTACCTAAGGTTTTTAAAGCAAAATCTACAATAAGCCGTTTGTCAAAGATCTGAAGAAGAGCAAGGAGATATCGCTCAGATGCTCAACAGCAATGAATGTTCTACTATCTGTTACGGATAATACTTCAAGTAATAACGAAAAGAAATCGTCTCTTTTTTAGGTCGATCATAAATAAACTAAAATCTCATGTCCAAAAATCGATTTTTGGGAATCATCCCTGCCCGAAGTGGTTCCAAGGGTGTAAAGTTAAAAAACATTAGACCGATAAGCGGAAAACCACTCATCAACTACACGATTGAAGCAGCATTAAGATCCGAATTATTGAACGAATTCGTTGTTTCCACAGATTCGGAAAAGATTAGGCAAATCGCATTGAGTGCAGGAGCTAAAGTTCCTTTTCTTCGTCCAAAAGAACTCGCAGAAGATCATTCTACTACAATTGAAGTCGTTTGGCACGTTTTGGACTGGTACAAAGAACATGAACAGAAAGAGTTTGACTATTTTGTTATTCTTCAACCTACAACTCCGCTAAGAGAATCTTCCGATATTGACAACTGCATCAAAATGATTGGACAGGATAGTCTTTCAAACAGCTTGATTTCCTGCTGTGATGCCACTCATGTGCATCCGACTACCATGTATATTAAACAGATGAACCACTTATCACTTTATGATAAATCTGCAAAAATGATGCGTCGGCAAGACTTTGAGCCAGTATATCTTAGAAATGGCGCTGTTTACATTACCAGAGTTGATTACTTCAAAAAAGAGAATCGATTTGTCGATGAAAATCCCTTGGGATATATCATGCCTCGTGATAGGTCAGTGAATATTGATGAAGAATTTGACTTGAAAGTTGTTGAGTTATTACTAAAACAATAGAATATCCTTGAAAACCGGGCAACATTTGCCCTGTCTATTTCACAAATATCATTAGATGACCGAATGAAATCTATTTTCTTTTTTAGCCTGTTCCGATTCGGTACGGATTTCGTAAAAGAATTAAAAAAAAAGGATATTATCCCTGCAATGGTTTCCTCTTTCAATATTGTAGAAGAGAAATCCACATTGAATCTATCTAATTGTATAATACAAAACACACAGGATATTGCCAAAGGCTTATTCCCGGATGAGTTGTTATCTCAAGGATATAGGCCAATCACACCTTCACCGGAGTTTCTTGTCAATTTAGCAGATTGTGAAAGAATTCTCATACCAATGTTGGAACGACTTAATTATTATAATTTGCGTTCAATAAAGCTGATTGAGAAATACCACACTTTTGTAGCAAATTGGTTGGGAATCTACAAAGCTTTGGATCCAAATGTGATTATTTTTTCCGGAACTCCTCATGAAGGATCCGATTTTGTGGCGTATTCAGTTGCTAAAGAATTAGGAATTAAGACTTTGATTCTTGAACGAACTATTTTTACAGATCGCATACTTATCCAAAAGGATATATTTGATTTCAAAAAAATGCCAACTGACTACGTTTCCAATGAACAGATCGATGATTCATTCTTAAAAAACTACCAAAAATATGAGAAAAGCAGAGTTACAGCCCCTAAACCCTCTCCATTAAAAAAAATACGCAATATTGCAGCGAGAATAAGCAATATAAAAGGTTTGTTTGAGGCTGAATATGATACGGCCTTTGGACTCTGTAATAACCAGCCGGTGTTTTTGAAAAAAAAAATATATGAGAAATTGGGTACTCAGCAAGCCAACAAAATCAAAAAATTTTATCAAGTCAACAGTGTATCACCAGATTTTAAGGTTCCTTACCTGTATTTTCCATTAAATCTTCAACCTGAACGGACTACGCTACCTTTGGGAAGGTATTTCTGGAATCATAAATATGTTCTTAAGGTTTTGCTGGCTGCACTTCCCGACGGATGGAAGATATATGTAAAAGATCATCCGCGTCAATTCTCTCGTACACCACTAAAATTTGCAATGGCCCGTGATCGGGATTTTTATGAGAGTCTGATTGAAGATGAACGAGTTGACCTCATAGACTTATCAAGCGATTCTGAAAAATTGATTGAATCTTCTCAATGCGTTGCTACAATTACAGGGACAGCCGGTTGGGAAGCAATAAGACAGCTCGTCCCTGTGTTGCTGTTTGGTTATCCCTGGTATAGAGAGTGCCCAGAAATTCTAAAGGTTAATACAATCGCGGACTGTGTTTTGCACCTTTCAAATATCAAAAAAGGAAGGATCAAAGTAGATGAAAACCGACTCAAAAATTATGCGGCATGGATTAAAAACAAAGCAAGTTATGCAGGTTCTCAATTTCCGGAGTTAGGAACTTTCTTAGGACTGCAAGAAAACGCTGCTAAAATCGTATCAGCTCTATTGAACGAATTGGAGTTGTATTAGTGAAAAACGCCTCAATGGTAGGAGGGAATTACGGCATCATCATTTTTTTGCCTGAGAACAACTTTCCAAACCCAAATCAGAGACTCATGGAATGATTCTAGGCTGGTTTTCTCTCCATAATAGTATGATAACAGTAAGAACACGAGGTAATCACCCCTGAAAGAATCTGAAAATCTGATTTAAGATATACATTATACTTTTGATCGGATTTTTCGATTAATCTGTGTACAGTGGCTCTTCGCCCATCGATAATCATAGTTTTTGGAAATATTCCATTTTCCCACATCAGCTCCACATCGATATTAGGCATAAGACCATAAGGATCTCTAATGATTAAATCCTTTTCATCCTCTTTTGCATCAGCAGTTGGCCCGTCAACATAAACCAAATCATATTCTTTATTATGACTCCAGTCATAATGCGTCACGGACTCACTATCTTTTGATCTGCAAATTCTATCCACGCGATTACCTTTTATCCTGTTTCTTAAATCGCCGGAATTCTCAAGCATTCGATTCAACCATTTCTGATCCTCTTCATAAGTTTCAAATAATCCAGACTGGCCTATTAATGATGCAAACAGAATAGACGAAGTACCACAACCAAATTCCAGTATACTACTCAGTTGGTATCGATTGAATAGAGTCACGAGCTCACCTAATCTCGTCCATTGATAATCTCCCTTCAATCCTCCATCTTCATGAGCCTTAATCTGAGCAGAAATAATGTCCGGAAATTCTTTTTTCAGCTTTAAGTGCATGGCTTTGTTATATGATTTTCGGTTATAATTCAGTACTTTGCCTTTAATTTTACTGCTTATACTCCTTCTATTTTTTTTTCTGTAAAAGAACTGGATATAATACTTTTATGCATTTCACAATTAAATGCTTTCATGTTTCATCCTCGAAAATATTCCTATCTTGTGCTGATATTCACTGTGATTTGATTTTTGGTCTATTGATAGCCCATACTAAATCCTTGTGATCAGCTATAAGTGATCTAAAATGCCTACCCGAAAGTCTATCCATTCTCAATGAAACAAAAGAATCATGAGAAAGTTTGTACAAAAAGAAAAACGCCTGGATTTTATAAAATGATTATGTATCTTTCAGCATTTCTTCTGTTTCGCGTCCAAAAAAACTCAACTTCAGTATTCTGAAAATTCCTTGAATTTCCCCGATAAATTCCTGGAAGATCACCTTGTCTAACTGAAACGCTGAAATACATTTGAATAAAATGCCACCAAAAACAGACCAGAAAAAGGAAGCTTCTGAAAGATCTTCATTTTTTTTCACAAAATAATAATTCCACAAGATCTTATTCTTCCCGTAAAAATAGAACTTCTGATTTCCTGTGTGATCTCTATCATGTTCATGTCGGACTTTAGCTTCTGCGCATATGTATAGCGGGTACTTTTTTCCTATGGGGTAGCTAAAAATAACATCTTCGGATATAGCCCAACGAGATTTGACCTCCTGATGGTGATAGGATTTGATGATTTCATGTTTCCAGATTGTCGCTCCGCCATTCAACCAGCTGGTTTGAATATCTTCTTTTACATCAGATATACGTGTACTTTTACCGGATCGAAGAATCCTTCCAGGTTCACGAGCACTGGCAAAAAACAGTGACTTTAGAAAAGAATATTGATGGGACTCTTCATTAATGACGTTAAAACCAACCCCGGCTATTTCTTCTTCGTTACTGTTCCAGAAATCCAGCATGGTTTTAAGAGAACCAGGAAGAAGAACAATATCATCATCCAAAAATCCAACAAGCTTGGTTTCGTCTGTAAGTAAACCGAGCCCATAATTACGCTGTCGAATTTGCCCGCCTTCGGCGAGATGATAGTATTCCACCGGAAGTCGGTCTTTATAAAGATTCACAACCTCTTCAATGTTCTGACCGAAGGCTACGATGATGATTCTTCCACATGAAAACTCTTGTATGAGAAAACTTTCCAGGAGATTTTCTATTTTCTGAGGTCGATCTTTTGTGGGAATAACAAATGAGAGACCTTTATACATATTGCAATCAGGTGATTCTGTCATTGATAAGTCATTTAATAACAATTATGTTCAACTACCCAGTTCAAGGCTTTTGTCAAAAATTAACAAACAGATCCTTCGCTGAACTATGGGCAATAGTTTACGAAAACTGGTATCTTTGAGGCCAAAATACCTAAAAGTAAAAAATCCAGCGGTTTTTTATCTATGACAGATGTACTAACATATATTAATTGGACTTTGCCAGTTAACAATATCGGAGATTAGTTAGTAGTAACTAACCTAGTATCTTCGCAAGAATGCTCTGCTGCTCCTCATTAGCTTTGAAATATTCCAGTACAACATCTACATCCTCCGGTTCGTTAACTGAAGGTAAACTGGGAAAAACCGGTACCGAATATATGCGATGGCCGCTCTCAATTATCCTCATTTGTTCTATTGATTCAGAAATTTCGATTCGAGAAGCAGGTAACCGTGCAAATTCGTCTAAGAACTCAGCTTTATATGCGATTAATCCGAGAAGTTTTCTCGTATAGTTTTTCTGGAGATCGAGTTTTCCATAGCTTGGATTCCTCCTAAAACAGTATAATATTCTGTTCGATTCGGAAACAGAGCATTTAACCAATGAGTGCTGATCCAATTCTTCACTTTTTTCAATAGGTGAGGTTGCGTTCCACGAATCTACATTCGGTTCCCGTTTAATCGCATCAGTTAGCAGTTTAAGATGCTTAGGAAGAAGTAAAGGTTCATCACCTTGAACAAGAATAGCATGAGTACAATCTGTACTTTTTATTGCTTCTGCAACCCGTGTCGTCCCGTTTTTATGCGCACTGCTTGTCATTATTACATCCCCTCCACACGATTCAATCAAATCAGAGATTTCTTTATCACAAGTAGTAACATAAACATCTGAAATTTCTTTAAATAAGAGAGTACGACGCCGAACATGTTCGACCATGGGAAGACCGTGAAAGGGATACAACGCCTTTCTTGGAAATCTACTTGAATCAAGATGTGTAGGAATAAAAATAGCAATTTTCATAAAATAATCCCAATAACAAATGAAAACATCAAGTTTGTAATTGACGTCGGATAATTTAATAGAAAGGTTGTTCAAAGCAATCCACAATCGATGTACTCAACATTGCCCTTTAACAATACTGCATAAAATACACTGCTGTTGAATGCATTTCATTTGGAATGGCATCTACTAAAACCGGTGGAATCACCAGCTGGATGAAATCTGAGCGTGTAATTAGTATCAATTAGGTTTAGACATAAACAGCCATAAGATGTATTGCCCAAATCTTTTTAATATTTAAAATTCAAGCGCATCCTGCTAAAATTAAACTATTTTTCAACTCCTAACAGAGCCTTTACTGCAGGGTGTAGATGCAATAGACCTACAAGAACACCTTCGTTATCGACAACCGGCAAATCCCATACCTTCTTTTCTTCCATAATCATAACAGCATCCAAAAGAGACTCCTTCGGACCTACGGTTATTGGTGATTGAATTGAGTGTTTCAACACATCATCTACAAAGAAAGCTGAAAAGGGTTTTTGGACTTTCAACAATTTTCTCCGGATATCGCCATCAGTTAGTATTGCGATGAGTTTTTTTTCTTCATTAACAATACATACAATCCCCAATCGCGCTGTCCCCATCTCTTCCAATGCTTCCTTGAATATCACCGTTTCTCTGAGTATGGGAAAACTATCAATTGATAACATAACTTCTTGTACCAACGTGGTATTATTTTTCTGGATGTACATTATCTTCTCCATATTTTTCTAAAAGTTCCAGACGCATTTGATGAACAGCCTTCGCCTGGCCAAGAATATTCTCAAGGTATTGAATATCAAGTACCGTATTCGCGTCTGACAGAGCATTTTCAGGATCGTCGTGCGTTTCCATAAAAAGTGCATTAATACCACACCCCACAGCTGCTCTGACCAAATGCGGTATATATTCCCTTTGACCACCTGATATATTCCCCATCGAAGTCGGTAGTTGAATCGAGTGCGTCGCGTCAAAACATACCGGGTATCCTGTTTCTCCCATGATCGGAAAACATCTCATATCATTCACAAGCATGTTATAACCCAAGAATGTACCTCGATCGGTCAATAGAATCTGGTCACCGCCAAAAGATTCAATCTTTCTGACCGAGTTCTTCATATTCCACGGACTCATGTATTGACCCTTTTTCAATAATATTGGTCTTTTTGTAAGTGCCGCGGCTCTTAAGATAGATGTTTGTCGACATAAATAAGCCGGTACTTGAACCATGTCGCACACCTCACCGGTTTCAGGTCCCCATGAGGAATCGGAAAAGTCTGAAACAACGGGGACTTTAAATTCTTCCCGGACTTCACTTAGAATTCGTAATCCTTCATCTAAACCAATACCATGAAAACTTTTGGGGGAGGAACGACAATCTTTATCATAGCAAGATTTGTAAATCCAAGGGATATCAACCCTTTGACAGATTTCTCCAATTTGTTCCGCTAGTTTAAACGCATGATCTCGACTCTCAATTGCGCATGGACCACCGATGAAAACGAGAGGATACTTGCCACCAATTGATACCTTAGCCACATTACCATAGCCGACTTGCATTAGTCTATTTTCCATTTAAATAACCTTAAAAAAAAATGAAAATCCAATTTTCCAAGTTTTCTAATAATCTAAAAATTTTTAAGCATTTAGACAACTTGCTTTACTGGATAGATAAAAATAACAAAAAACTTAACTCTGTTTTACTTTCTACAAATCACCTATTGAAGCAAGAATTGAATCTATAATCTCGCGAACAGCGCCGTTTCCGCCTGTTTTTGTGGTTACAAAGCGGCATTGTTTCATAATAGTCGGAATACCATTTTGAACTGTAATAGGGACTCCAACTGATTGAAGTAATTGCTGATCATTGAGGTCATCACCAACATGGGCTACATCTTTCAAAGATAGGTTAAGTTTAGATAATAGACTCTTCATACAATTGAGTTTGTTTTCAACTCCCATGTAACAGAATTTTATTCCTAAACGTTCTGCTCTATACTCAATAGCTTTAGCTGTACTTTGTGTGATTATACAAACATGAATGCCAGCCCTCTGTAACATCTGAATACCCAACCCATCCAATACATGAAACCGCCTCAATTCCTTTCCTTCATCATCATAATATAAACCTCCATCCGTTAAAACGCCATCAACATCGCAGCTCAATAACCGGATTTTTGAAAGAACAGGGTCCTTAGAAATGATTTTTATCATAAACTTCGATAATCCAATCTGAAAGTTTAAAAACGAATCTGCTGATTTGAAATCAAAAATCTATAAACTTGATATTACTTCTCCAAACAAAATAACTTAATCACATCATCAGTTACTGGAAAGAAGTAGTTTTTAACATAATCTCTGGCAATAGTGTGTAAATCCTTATACTCATCAATCGGAATACATTCTATTTGATCAATGATTGATAACAACTCCTGAGATTTATCAACCTGCCATTTAAAAGCATCCAAATCAAATAAAGGATCAAAACTAAGTAAATCTCCTCGGTCAAAGTGAATTACTGGTTTTCCAGCCATTATCGCTTCAAGAGCCACTGTTGTTCCCCAATAAAGAACAGTATCACAATTTTCAATATCTTCAAGAACAGAAGTCCCTTGAGAAATCTCTATATTCTTAGGAACATTCTCCCAGTTCATCATTGCTGATAAACGTTCAAATGGAAGTGAAGGATGCGCACGAAATTTAAATGTTCTATCTTTCAAAAAGATGGATTGTTCTTTTACATATTCAACTAGAGAAATGACGTCCTTATCACCCTCAAGAGGAATCAAAACCTGATTAATTCTACTTTTCTTTAAATCTGAAAAATTTGAATTGTGTAAATAATCATACCTTAATGCACAAGCTTGATATATTCTATTACTTGGATAATTCCCGTATTTTTGCATAATCAAGGCAGGAATCTCTCCGGTGGTCAGGATTTTATCAGGAGTAGGTGAAAGTTTTAGTTCCTTAATACCCCAAAACATACCCACGGCAGATTGTGGAATTACAGCATGTTGATAACCAATGACTGTAGTATCCGGTTGTGACTCTGTAAAACTTCTTATCAGCATTTTTTCCCAGGGATTATTCTCACAGGTCAAAACACATGTTTTTATCTTGTAGCAATCAGTCAGATTTAAACCAGCATGATAATGAAGTAATTGAAGCAACGAAATTTTCCATATTTCCTGACTAATAATTTTTTTAAAAATTTGAGTAACACTGTTCCCTAAAAAAGAAACCTCCTCTTTAACTCTGAAAGGATTTCTTATGCCTTTTTGAATCAAAAGTAAAAATGCCTTTATTACATCTCTGTAATCCAACCATGCTTCAAAAGGAACAATATTTAGATTCTTTACTGCCTTCAATTTTCGATAACATTCCTTGAAATCAGAAAAACCAAGAGCTACGGTTATAACATCCAATTTTCCCCCAAGGTGTTTCGATACTTTCTCGGTCAATTTCCCAAAAAAAGGATCATTGTAATTTCCGTCTTTTAAAAAAGAATGCGGGTAAACAAAACTTTTGATAAGAAAAATAGGTTTGGAATTAGAACCTTTGTTTTTGAAGGAACCAAAGTATCGCCTTGCTGTTGATATTCTGAACGTGGCAGAAATAACAGATCGAATCAGAATGAAAATCGCTTTTATAAAACTGAGTAATTGGGAAACATAAGAAGAAAATGGCCACGCCAGGGTTTTAAATTTCCAATTCTCTTCTATCGCACTTTTCTTTAATATTCCGGAAAGTTGCCAACTCGGATAAATCACAAAAAGAAAATCTTCAATTTTATTATTTAATTGTATTACTTCAGCATATTTTACATATTCCGTTAATATTTTGAGCACTGGAGACATAAATCTGTTTTTTGAAGCAATATCAGTTGCCCACCAAAGAGGATCGGAACCATTAGATACCGACAGTGAATCTATTATTTTAATATAGTCTGATAAAACTTCAGCTTTTTTCTTCTCCGGAAAAACGTGATTATGAAGCTCTTGGATATTGTTATTTACCAATAGAGCAGCTACATCGCTGTGGCAATTCATTGGAGATTTCAAGAACATCGAAAGCCTGAGGAATTTTCTTTTATTGGCCCAAAGAAAAAGTTCCAATAGAAATTTACTATGAACAGCAACAACTGATCTCATTTATTGACCTTACCATTTATCATTAAAACCACTTCATATATAGAAGATCTCTAAACCGATTAACAGCTTTTCCATCCAGATACGGAAACAGCTTCTCCGACTCATAAATTCTGCTATTTAAAGAAATATCCCATGTTTCTACGTTCTTCAACCATTTGACCAATTCATCAAAGCTATGTGTTGTTAAGCATTCATCTCTTCCAAAAGGAGTATCATAATATAAACCACACGGATCATGCCAGATGGCTGGTCTGGCAACTGATAAGAATTCATAAGTAGTTGAAGTAAACGGAAATGAGATTATTGCATCGCAAACTGCCATTATACCAGAAGTTTCAGTCTCATTTGAGAGCATTTTAATTCTTGAGTGTCCCTCCATTTTATTATAAAGATCTTCCAGCTTCCGGCCAAGAACAGGGTCAAGGGATTTGTGCAGGGATCTGTTTTTCTTCTCTTTAAAAAGAATGAACAGATCATCCATTTGTTCAACCATCTGCAACAGATGTTCTGCAAAAGCGATCCCTTCCTTGTAGGAGGTAAATGAATTAAATGTGAAAGTCGAATCAAATGCGCCTATTATAAGATGGCCTTTCATGCCTTTGGTATAAAGATCGGGGTTGGACTCACGTGCTAATTCGACATCTTGAACAAAACTACTCCAAAGACATCCGGTAACATGGACATTTGCGAAAGAACCGGGATGACTCCTCAGATAATCTCCCAAAAAATCATTCCACGTTACTAAATGGTCATAATTCATATAAGACCAAAACGGATGACGACAAAGCTGCGTATCCGTTTGAAAATTGCAACCGCTGTTCATTGAATCATTATAGTACCAGGTTTGAGTGCCAACCTGCTTAAGGGCAATGTTTCTTGCAATGGCATCACGTCCGAAATCGGCATGTGTTATTAAGTTGCTGATTTTTATCTTTTTGCTTCCATCCAACCACTTAAAGTAGTTGGACAAAGCAACTCCGGAACTCTTTACTTCTTCGCTGTTGTTTTGTAGACCTGATTTTGCGACCAGAATGAGTAAAACCACCCAATCCCAAAAATTGGATAAATATAACTTACTCATATAAGAATACTCAACGTCACACCCAAGCTTTTCCAGCTTTTTTTGCTGGTCTTCATCTAATCTGGTAACCGGGATAAAAACAACTTCCTCTTTGGTAATCTTCTGTCCGTCAATGATGAAATCAGGTCCTCTTTGCAGACTGTTCAGCTGCCTTAGAGGAGCAATAATGGTTACACCAAACTTGTACTGTTTTAAGTGTCGGCGACTTTTAATTCGAAACAGGCTAAAAAAACTGGCAATAGTTTGTGCTGCCAGTTTTAGCGTAATATCTAATTTACTGTAGATATTAATGATTTTGTCTTTGTATACGGAACGAGGCTTAATTCTGATCCGGGAGTGTGCAGAGTCAGTGCATCCCGCACTGATAACCAGGTGATTCAATGTATTATATTCTGCGATATTTACTTGAGAATACAAAAGGATTGAACTGACTTCAAGGACAGCTTCCACCCGTTTCAACATAATATTGAAAGAGTAGAACTCGGCGAGTCTTTCTCCCAGCTTTAATTTGAATATTGAGTCCGCCTCCTGATTCTTCAATATTTTTGAAACATAATCGATCAAAGAAGCATGTTTCTGTTTATAAACCGGGAACACACTTTCAATTGTCTCGACAGCTTTATCAGCGGCAATAGTGCTGATATTAAACGCTTCTAATGAGTCCGCCGAAATCAGATTAACTCTTCCATTTTCAAGATAGTGATTTATAAAATCAGGAAGCGGTCGAGGATAAAAACTGGTTCCACCATGACTATTTCGATGATGATAGGAATAAAACGGCTCAATAATCCAGATCCTCGTTCCTTGCTTTATCAGCTTTTCGATCTTTTGTCTGTCCCGATATGATATTGAGTCAAAAACTACATCCATTATTTTCAAGCTTCCTTATCAGGTATACTCATATATTCAGATTCCAATATCCCCAGTCTATAACAATCATGATAAGTTCCATCCAACAAGAAACTCTCTCTCAAAGTTCCTTCCAGCACAAATCCCGATTTCTCAAACACTCTTTTTGATGCGATATTATTGACTACCATACCGGCGCTTACTCTGTGGAGGTTTAATCGAAGAAACGCATGATCCAGCAATAAACGGATTGACTCACACGCATATCCTTGACCTTGGGAGGTTTTATCTCCAATAATGATTCCAATTTCAGCCGAACGGTTCTGGTAATCAATGAGGTGCAGCTTAATATTCCCAATATGCTTGCCTGTTTCCTTAATAAAAATTCCAAGCAGGATACTGTTTGAAGAGTTGTTTTGAATGATATAATCCCGCAGTGATTTAATCGTCGTTACTGACTTTCCAGTCTCCAAATACCTTGTAATCTCTTGATAATTCATCCAGGAGAGATAATCGGTTAAATCTTCATCAGGATGCAATGGGCGCAAACAAACTCTCTTCCCATTTAAGAAAACTGATTGAAGTTCAGATTTTTTATCCATGACTTAACCTATATGATCCCAACTTAATGGGGTTCCCAATTTTATTTCGCAATTTACTCTTTTCCCCAGAATCCCTTCAAAAAACTTGGGAGGCAATCCCAAACCAGGCCTTATGCAACGAATATTTTCCCTTGTTAATACATCGCCCTCATTTATACTTTTTATAACATAGATGGAGCGGCGGAATTGCAACGATCCCTTTTCTTTTTCCGTCGGACCGTAATGTATTCCCCCGAGCGATGACCAAACCTGTTCAGATTCAATAACCAACCTTTTCATCTCATCCGGCTCCAGAGAGAAGGCAGAATCAACCCCTTCGTCCTTGCGAGACAACGTTAAATGTTTCTCGATTACGGTTGCTCCAAGAGCCACAGCAGCAAGTGGCACTCCTATCCCTAAAGTATGGTCAGATAGCCCGACTTGAGTGCAAAACAGCTTTTGCATATGGGGAATAGTAAGAATATTGGAATCCCTGGCTAAAGCCGGATAAGTGCTTGTACATTTTAATAATATCAAATCATTACAACCATATTTTTTAGCTTCCCGAACTGTCTCATCAAGTTCTGCAAGAGTAGCCATTCCGGTTGAAATCAACATCGGTTTTCCTGTTGCTGCAACTCGACGGATTAAAGGCAAGTCCGTGTTTTCAAATGAAGCGATTTTGTAAGCGGGAGCTTGTAATTTTTCCAGAAAATCAATAGCGGATTCATCAAAAGGAGTGCTAAATACGGTAAGACCTAACTCACGACATCTTTTGAATATTGGTTCATGCCATTCCCAAGGAGTGTGAGCCTGCTGATACAACTCATATAGACTTTTTCCATTCCAAAGACTGTCCGAATCTGAAATCAAAAATTCATTTTTTTTCAGATTTAAGGTCATGGTTTCAGCAGTATAGGTTTGGATTTTAACCGCATGAACCCCAATATCTGCTGCGATTTCAATGATTTTTATTGCTTTCTCAAATGAACCATCGTGATTTCCAGACATCTCTGCGATTATGTAAGGAGCACAAGAATCACTAATACGCTGATCATCAATAACTATAGGTTTCATCCTTATTATATATCCTTTTTAATTCCCAGTTTTTTATTATTTGAATCTATAAAAATAGCTAAAACAATCTGCTTTAAATCCAGCTTTCTCAAAGGCTTTAATTGAAGGTATATTATCTTGAAAAATCTGAGCTTCAATACTGTTGATATGAGGTAAATTGTCATGTATCCACTCATTTCCAGCTTTAATTATCAGCGAACCTAATCCTTTACCAATTTGCTCTGGAACCACATACATCGATATTATTGCACTTTCTCCATTCAAATCATACCTGAGGACTCCTATAGGTTGACTTTCATTGCTGGCAATCAATAATACTCTTTGATTATCATCAATAACAGAGTGTAACCATTTCTCATGTTCTCTCCTGGATATTATCTGAGTGTTAAACGAAAACTCTCTTATTCTTTCTGAATTCCTCCATCTGTATAGATCTTCAGAATCTTGAAGGGTAGCAATTTTGATGGATATTCTAATATTAAGTATGTTGTTACTTACTCTGAATACGCCCAAACCATCAACTATTTTCAAAGCCACTTGTGACATGTGGTTTACTAGTTGAGGGCTTCGGTGTAACACATTTAAACTTTGTTTTATAGTTGAAACAGTAACAGCGCTCGATTCGCCTAGTAGTAAATGTGCTCCTTTTCTTGCCAGGGTTTGTGCAACATATTCCTGATTCTCAGCTGTTGTTATAACCAATCCAGGTACCCCTAGACAGCAACGTTCTAAAGCAGTAGAACCCCCTGCGCCAATGGCTAAATCAGCCTCTGCCATATAATCATAAACATTTTCTATTTGAATCAGCAGATTGGCGTATTCAAGCCCTTTAATTAAATTCTTTATCTCTTCAGTATTCGGATTGCTTTTACCAACGATTATAACCAGAGAATTTAATGCAAGATCTGATTGTTTTATTGCTTCCAGTGCCTTACATGTTTCGTTTGAGAGATCGCTACCTCCGAATAGAATTACTACGTTTTTTATTAAGCCCTGCTTTATTAATTCACAACTCTTCATTTGCCTAATTCGTGTAAAACTGAACTCAGGCTTAATTAACGCAAATCTTGACCCCAACAGTTTTAAGCAATCTTTTGGAACCAGTGTATCGTAACGCTCATACTCAGTTGAATAGTTTTGATCGAGAAGAATGTCACATAAATGACGCCTATTTGCCAGATCATCTACAACCATGATGTATTTTACATGTTCTCGTAGGAGTATTTCCCACCGTGCATCAATAGAATAGTGATCAACAATTAACCAATCAATAGGCTGCTGCAGCGACTTGAGTATTCGAATTGTTTCAACAGCATCCTGATTTATATCCAACGATTCATGTTGATAGTAATTGCCGGTTCCAGTTTCCTTGATCGATTTATTTTCCATAGAATCAAAATCGTCTATTACATTAACCTTGAATCCCTTTTCAGAAATAAACTGACTTAAATTCCCTGGAAAGTTGGAACAAATAAACTCAATATCAACTTTCCCGTTACTCATTACCAAAGTCCTGGCAAGAGTTAAGCATCTATTAATGTGACCACTTCCAATGCGGAAAGATGCATCAGCTCTAAAAACGATCCTGATCATTTGGTATCTCTAATTTTCAAATCAGTACTCTCTAAACCTTCATTTCTAAAAATATGCTGATTAATTCTTGGTATTTCCGGAAACCGCTTTAATAGATCTAAAACCTCATTTAAATAACCAAATTTCCTTTCAGCCTTCAGATGATCAAAAACGATTTTAAGAACCGTATAATCCTGCTTTTCATCCAGTGTTAATCGGAATCCACTCTGGTTAGAGATATTGGTAATGGATTGAACTGAAAACACTTTCGGATTTGAATACATTAGCAGAGTAACATGCTCTCTTTCCTGTTGTAGAACTGCCGAATGCCAGGCCCTTTTTAGAGCATCAAAAGTAAAAGCTTCAGTATCGAGACCATCTGGTAAGAAAGGAGGATTAGTATTCGAGCAGTAATCTGCTGCGGTTGCTTGGAGCTTCTGCACAACCTTGCTACTCTCGATCGGATCAATCAGTGGACAGTCACCTGTTATACGAACAATAATATCTGCTTCATAAAAAACTGCAGCCTGGTAGTAGCGATCCAAGACATCATTCTCGCTTCCACGAAAAACCTCATAGTTTTGCTTCCTGCAAAGTTCTATTAATGGATTCTCTTTGGACGATGTTGAGGTCAGTAAGACTACTTGATCAACATTTTTGATTTTTTTTACACGTTCGAAAACATGAGAAATGGCTGGTTTCCCGGCAAGTGGAAGCAGAATTTTTCCCGGCAATCTCGAAGATCCCATTCGTGCTTGAATCATTGCCACTGTTTTTTGTTTGGTCATTTTTTTATATGGCTAATCAACGACTGGATAAATCCCACAAACTTGGATTAATAATCCGTTCATCAACAATTGGGATAAGATCTTGCGCCCTTTTAACAACAGCCACATCAAAATCCTTGTTATATGCCTTCACTATTTCGTTCAGATGATGGTCACTGTCAACGCCGACAACCAGATGAGCTCCCTTTGTTTCTGTCTTCACAAAAGCCAATGTCAACTCAAGCATCGACAATCCATTTTCATCTGCATATTCGATCAGATTTCGGATAAGGGCCTTTACAGCTGAAAGCTGATGAGGGATTTCGGCAATCTTCATTAGTAGAAGTCCTTGAAGAAAAACGCTTCTAACATAAACTTCCTTGTTCAATTTCCTTGCTATATCAAATACTCCGGCTTGTATAAACCGTTTATCCAAAATATTTGTAGGAATCTGAATAAAATCAATTCCATCTGTATTTAGCGCACGAATAGCGTAATCAACCGTATATAGTGATATTCCAATCTTGGATACACCCCCTGAAACCACTAAAGATCTCAGCTGATTTCCTACCCCCGAATCCCATTTATCCAGTAGCTTTTCTTCATGAATCATTAATCCATGCAAAGTCGGCACTGATAACCGCTTAAGACTCTGCCTGAGAGAATCAGCTATACCGTTTTCCTGACTGATATCTTGATCAGGTTTTAGCTTACTGATTATTTGGATCTCGTCTTGAAGACCAAGAGAGGTTAATGCAGACCCCAAGGCCTGTTCACTGTTTCCGTATGCTTGTGCAGTATCGAATTGTATGATCCCTTCTTGGTAAGCTTTTTGTATAATCGATATTACTGCTTCATTATCGGGTTGGCCTTTTGTATTGGCTATTCCATAATTCATGCCGAATTGGGCTGTGCCGAGAACCAGTTTTCCAGGTTGATTTTGAGCCATTTTTTTTAATCAGGTTAATCTCTTAAAGCCCGGGTTGGATGGTCTCCCTTTCAATTTTTGTGGAACTATTCCTTGTTCATTATCCGCAGCAATTATTTCAAACGTCGAATTAATAGCTACGATATATTGAGCTACATGCTCCTTTGAATGAGCAGCCATGGCGTAAAACAGGTTGGATGCCAGGAACCCTCTCTCCATCATCAATTGAATAAAATAAGCCTTTAAAACCAACGCATTATCATAGCCAAACTGAAAATGGCTGAGGGGAGAAATACCATTAACAGAAATTTTCAATCCATGCTGATTAGCCGTTTCTTGCCAACCTTTTTGAACCAGATCCCCTATCAATACTAAATGCTCTCCAACGTTCAGTTTTTCATGTTTTTTTAGACAAGCAATCGCGGCTGCGGAACCTGTTCTTTCCGTCCAATTGGTACTGCTGATAAACGTTGATTCTGAAGCTCGCATTATAGGGCCTTTACCGATGATTGCACTGATTGGATATCCATTTCCAAGTGCTTTAGAAAAAACCGATATATCCGGCTCCAGATTTAACACCAGATGTGCACCACCTGAATTCAATCTTAATCCTGATGAGATTTCATCGACAATTAGAACAGCTCCGATTTCGTCGGCAATCTGTCTTACACTCTCCAAGAATCCCGGTATCGGTTTCTCGCTGCGAATCGGTTCCAAAACAATGGCAGCTATCTCATTTTTTCGATCAGAAACGATCTTTTGCAGCTCCTCAATTTTATTATATTGGAAGGGGACAGACGTTCCCATTAATCCTTTGGGCACACCATTCGGATTTAATCCTGATAATAGATGTTGCCCAAGTGCATTTTTAGATTGAAGATTTGCAGCCAAATACCAATCATGCCATCCATGATAGCCGCAAAAAGCAACCACATCTTTACCGGTATAGGCTCTCGCAATCCGGACTGCAATTGCCATCGCCTCACCACCGGTTCTGGAAAACCTTGCCATATCAGCCCAGGGGTGGATTTGGCAAAGAAGATCTGCCAGTTCAATCTCCTCAGGGCAGTTTAAGGAACTGCTGGAACCATTCTTTATTGCTTCCATTACTGCATTATCTACATCATCATCAGCATATCCCAATACATTTGCACCAATGCCTCCGATACTCATGTCTATATAACGATTATCATCTAAATCCCAGATTTCGACGCCTTTAGCTTTTTTGTAATAACCCGGCCAAACACCTAAAGAAAACTGATCCGGTCTTTTTGATAACAGCTGTGTTACACCTGGAATCCTTGATTTTGCACGTTCTTGATATCTAAGACTATTCTCAAGTTTCATATTCTCCTTTGGGATAAAAAAGTAACTGCCTGTATAACTGTTTCAATCTCTTTATCATGCAATGCCGGAAATAAGGGAAAAGAAAGACATCTTTGAAAATATTGTTCAGCATTCGGAAAATCACCCCACTTATAAGCATATAAGTCACGATAGTAGGGTTGAGTGTGGACCGGGATATAATGAACCTGAGTAAAAACACTCCGCTCCCTAAGGCTACTCATAAATTCGTTTTTGTTAATTCCCATTTTTTCAAAATCAAAAAGTAATACATAAAGATGAAAGTTTGAATTACAGCTTTCGTTTTCATATGGGATTGTCACATTTGCCAAACATTTAAATTTTTCATTGTAACGATCAACAATCTCTCTTCTGCGTTCTTTGAATCGCTTCAGTTTTTTAATTTGAGACGAACCCAAAACAGCCTGAATGTCAGTTATTCGATAGTTGAACCCCAATTCCTGCTGTTCGTAGTACCATGTTCCAAGATTCTGCTGCATCTTATCGGGATGGCTCGTAATTCCATGACTACGAAACAGTTTTAATCTCTCATCCAGTTCTGCTTGATTGGTGAACACAGCCCCACCTTCCCCGGTTGTAATATGCTTCACAGGATGAAAGCTCAACACTGTCATATCCGAATAGACACATGACCCGACCTCATGACCTTTATACCGAGAACCCAATGCGTGGCTCGCGTCTTCGATAATCCAAATTTTATGCCCGAAACGGTTTTCAGCAGCTTTAACAACCTGCCTTATTACGCTCAAATCACAACTTTGACCGGCAAAATGAACAGGTATAACCGCTTTTGTTTTTTCTGTAATCCTTTTCTCCAGCTCTTTCGGATCAATGTTATAAGTTTTGAGGTCAATATCAGCAAAAATCGGCGTACCACCGCAATAACGAACACAATTGGCTGAAGCGACAAACGTAATTGGTGAAGTAATCACTTCATCCCCCGGCTTTATTCCAGCAGCCAAACAGCATATATGCAGAGCTGAAGTGCCTGAATTAACGGCAGTTCCGTACTTGGCTCCTGTATAATCGCACAATGCTCTTTCAAATTCAGTAATTTTAGGGCCTTGAGTTATCCAATCGGATCGTAAAACCTCTGACACAGCTTCAATATCAGAACCATCAATCCATTGACGCCCATATGGGATTTTACCGTTTTTTGTGATGACTCGTGTGAACTCTTTTTTTAAGTAATGTGGTAACCTTGAATGGTAATCTCGGTAAAAGCACTCGATTGAATGCTCAATTGTCGGCATTTTAATTTTCAATACTTTTTCTATCTTATTACTTTTCAAAGACAGATTTTTACCACGCTTAGCCCTAAATGGGTATTCATCAACTGAGATTGGATTCACGAGCTTTGTTGAAAATCCAAATTTTTCAGCCAAAGACAACGCGAACTGATATTTGGTGCAGTTATTAGAACTTCCACAATTATAAACTCCCTTTATTTCTTTTTGGATCACCATATCAATGATTTTCGCCAATTCAAAAGTATAGATGGTGGAGAAGGAAGCATCCATAAATCCATTAATCGGCCTTTGCCCCTGCAATTCGTCAAGTAACCACTCCCCCAAACTTTTTTTATCCAGAACATTCCATCCAAAAATGTTGGTCCTCAGTACAAGCGAATTGGAATGCTTTAGCACCTCCAGTTCACCTTCCAGTTTTGTGCGACCATAGCAGTTTTGAGGGTTAATCTGTTCATCTTCTGTGGCAGATCCTTCTTTTCCTTCGTAAACTGAATCTGAAGAAATGTATATTAATGCAGTTTGGTCTGATATACTTTCCCTAACATAACATGTGGCTTTAACATTGACATCTCGGGTATGTTCCTGCTCCATCTCGCATTGATCCACATTTGTAAGTGAAGCACAATGAATGACAATATCCGGATCTATATCTGATAAAACCTGTTTAGTCTGACTTTCAGAGGTAAGATCGCAAGGTAGCGTTTGGATCCTCTCAAAATCCACGCGATGAGATCGATACAGTCCATATACGTGGTATCTGTCTTTGAAGTAGTGGGCGAGGTTGCTTCCCAGTAACCCACTAACCCCTGTAATCAAAAGTTTTTTCTTCATTGCCACTGATTATTTCAATGAGGTTGGATTATTGGGGAACATCGTCCATGGACCATCTGTTCGTTTCGATACTGTAGTCATCCTCGATTTTATCAATCATCGCTTTTAATTCATCGATGGAAATTAGTTGATTGTTTTGATCGGAAACATAACTAAATCCTTCCTCGCATACTTTGCCGCCTTCTTCCAGATGTGAAGACTTTTTCACATCCGTCAATGACGACCCAACCACATAACACTCATTATATTCAATTGTGTGTCTTCCTTCATCCTCACCAATTAATGATTCATGGATCTTTTCACCCGGTCGAATGCCCACGGTTTCCTGTTTACAATCTGGAGCGATTGCTTTTGCCAGATCGGTTATTTTCATGGAAGGTATTTTGGGAACAAAAATTTCACCACCTTTTGCTAGTTCTAACACCCTGAGTACAAAATGAACTCCTTGATCCAGTGTAATCCAAAATCGAGTCATACGGGGATCAGTTATTGGAAGTGATCCTGTCTGCCTGCGTTCTTTAAAGAAAGGTACAACTGATCCCCTACTGCCAACCACGTTTCCATAACGAACTACTGCAAAGGTTGTTGCCATTTCTACGCTTTTGTATACATTTGCCGCAGTAAACAGCTTATCTGAACACAGCTTTGTTGCCCCATAAAGATTGATAGGATTACACGCTTTATCGGTGGACAAGGCAATGACTTTCTTTACGTCATTTTGCAGAGCCGCATCAATTACATTCATTGCTCCATTAATATTGGTCTTTATGAATTCTTCAGGATTATATTCTGCAGCAGGAACTTGTTTTAAGGCAGCCGCATGAATCACATAGTCCACATTATTAAACGCTCTGACCAATCTCTCATAATCCCTGACATCTCCCAAAAAATAACGGATACAGGGATACTTTTTCATACTCCATCGTTGAGACATTTCAAATTGTTTGAGTTCATCTCGACTAAAAATGATCAATTTCTTGGGCTTATACTTATCCAATATTATCTGGACCATTTTCTTACCAAAAGAACCGGTACCCCCGGTAATCAGTATGGTACTATTATTTAACATTTTTTCTCCAAATTCCTTACTAGATCATTAATCGATAAAGGATGCGTGACCCTCTAATTTTCCATTTACTTCAGATAGAATAAAGATAAGCGAACTTCTTCATTCAAAATAGTTTTTAACAGTATATCCACCGTTAACCAGATGCTCGTCTCGTTTGGCAGCTGCCAGATCAAACTTTACCATATCTTTCACCAGGTCTTCCAGGTTGTATTTGAGCATCCAACCCAACTTCTTTTTCGCTTTGGAGGGATCACCCATTAACAGTTCGACTTCAGTGGGTCTGAAATATCGTGGATCGACCTCAATCAGAGTCTTTCCTGTTTTCCTGTCAATGCCGACTTCATCCACTCCTTTACCCTTCCATTCAATATCGATCCCAACTTCCTTAAAGGCCAGTTGCACGAAATCGCGAACTTTTGTTGTCGTTCCTGTCGCCAATACATAGTCATCCGGTTTTTCTACCTGCAACATCAGCCACATCCCCACAACATAGTCTTTGGCATGACCCCAGTCCCGGCTGGCATCCAGGTTACCCAGGTAAACCTTGTCCTGCAATCCCAGAGATATTTTTGCCGCAGCTCTTGTAATTTTTCTGGTGACAAAGGTTTCTCCCCTGATGGGCGATTCATGATTAAACAGGATTCCGTTGCAGGCAAAAATATCGTGAGCCTCTCTGTAGTTGACTGTAATCCAATATGAATATAGCTTAGCACAGGCATACGGCGATCTTGGATAAAAGGGGGTTTTTTCCGTCTGTGGAGTCTCTTGAATCAAACCATAGAGTTCACTGGTTGATGCTTGATAAAATTTGGTTTTATCTGCCATTTTCAGCAAGCGAATTGCTTCCAATAATCTCAGGGTTCCCAATGCGTCAGTATCAGCAGTAAATTCAGGATTTTCAAAGGACACTTGCACATGACTCTGAGCTCCCAGATTATAAATCTCATCAGGTTGAATTTCCTGAACCTTTCTTATGAGATTTGTGGAATCCGTCAGTTCTCCGTGATGAAGAAAAAACTGACAATCCTTTTCATGAGGATCTTTGTACAAATGGTCGATTCTTGCGGTATTAAAAGAGGAGCTTCTTCTTTTCAAACCGTGGACTTCATAACCCTTTTTCAGGAGAAATTCTGCCAAATAGGCACCATCTTGTCCGGTAATCCCTGTTATTAAAGCTGTTTTTTTTCCCATCTCTTTATTTTTATTATTTCGTTTAAAAATCCATGTTATTTAGAACCAGCTTTTTAAACTGAGTCCAATCTTCAAACGGATTATCCTTGCATAATACAAGCCAAGTAACTCAAAGAACAACCGCCAATGTTCGGAGGTGAGCATTCAAAGACTTTCTTAAAGCTTCGTTTGGGACTTCAGTTCTGAATCCCGTTCCAATTTGTAAAGATATCCACACAGTTGAGTTCCCCCCAACTCTTTCATGCAATCGAAAGACTATTTGATCCGTGGTTTAAGGAATAGGTCAATATTAAAAATATGATTTATCTGACATCCATTGAGATCATTGACAACTGATCGATTACATATCACCATCAAATTTGCGGTTTAATTTTTATACCCTGGATGCTACACCATTTTATTCAAATCGAAAATCAAACTTCTCTTCAGAACCTGTTCTCCCATCTAAAAAACCCTTAATTCATGAAAAAACTGATTGATATTGTTAAAAAGCTGCGATCTCCCGACGGATGTCCCTGGGATAAAAAACAAACCCATTCCTCTTTGATCCATTATATACTGGAAGAAGCCTGGGAGGTGATTGAAGAGATCAAGCAGGGAAGAACGGGAAACCCTCTGAAAGAGGAACTGGGCGATCTTCTGTTACAGATAGCACTACATGCTCAAATTGCCGATGAAGAGGGTCGTTTCAATTTTGATGACATCGTTGACGCCATATCAACCAAAATGGTCGCTCGACACCCCCATGTGTTCAAAGAGAATGGAAGGGAGTTGACGGATAAAGAACTGACAACGCAGTGGCAGGAGCTTAAATCAAAAGAGAAAAAGGATGATTCCATCAAAAATTGTATGATGGCCAGCTCCCCCTCATTGATGAATGCCCTGGCTATCAGTAAAAAAGCCGCAAATTTGGGATTTGACTGGGAAACGGCTTGGGATGTGTTTGCCAAAGTTGAAGAGGAGTTGGAGGAAGTAAAGCAGGAGATGCAGGTGAACAATATAGCCAAAATTGAAGAGGAGATTGGAGATCTGCTCTTTACGATAACCAATTTGGCTAGGTTTTATAAAATCAATCCTGAAGTCGCCCTGAAAAAGGGAAATGATAAATTTATTCAACGGTTCGAATCCCTGGAAAAAGCAATCAATGAGGCTTCAGAAAAGGGAAAATCGCTTTCGATGGAAGAGATGGAATCCCGCTGGAATCTGACTAAACAATAATATGATCAATATCAACTCATGAAACAGGTTCAGGACCACTATTTTAAAAAAGCGAAAAAAGAGGGATATGTTGCACGGTCGGCATTTAAACTGGAAGAGATTGATGTTAAGCACAAATTGATCAAACAGGGTGATAAAATCATTGATCTTGGTTGTTATCCCGGCAGTTGGATGCAGTATATCTCAAAAAAAATTGGTGCAAACGGGATAGTCCTCGGTGTTGATCGAACACCACTTAAGATTCAATTAGCAGACAATATGAGATTCGTCCACGGCGATATCAACGAATTGGACCTGTCAATTACGGCCAGCTTTGCGCCCAGTTTTGACTTGGTCTGCAGCGATATGGCTCCTAATACCACCGGTAATAAAAGCGTAGATGCTGCCCGCTCATTTCAATTATGTCAGATGGCTCTGCTTGTCGCTCAAGATAATCTGAAAAAAAAGGGAGCAACTCTGGTCAAGATTTTTCAGGGTGAGACGTTCGATCAATTACTGAAGCAAATGCGGGACGAATATGATAAGGTTAAAATTATAAAACCAAAAAGCTCAAGAAATGAAAGTAGAGAGATTTTTTTATTGGGATTAAACTTGAAAAATAAATGAGAGAAATTTAATGACTACAATACTCTGTGTCCGAAAAAACAACAAAGTGGTGATCGCAGGCGACGGTCAAGTCACCCTGGGAAATACCGTGATGAAATCGAATGCCCGAAAGATCAGAAAGACGTATAATAATAAAATTCTTGCAGGATTTGCAGGATCAACCGCAGATGCGTTTACTTTATTTGAAAAGTTTGATGCAAAACTTGAAGAATATAATGGAAATCTGGTGAGATCTGCAGTGGAGTTGGCAAAGGATTGGCGAACACAAAAAATGCTCAGAAATCTGGAAGCCCTGTTAGCTGTTGCTGATGCGGAACAATCGTTGATCATTTCAGGAAACGGTGATGTTATCGAACCTGATGATGGCATATTGGCCATTGGATCAGGAGGACAGTTTGCCCTGGCTTCCGCCCGTGCCCTTATGGAAAACACCAATTTGAGTGCCAGAGAGGTTGTGGAAAAATCGATGGCAATTGCAGCTTCAATTTGCATCTACACTAATCCCAATCTCAATGTTGAAGAAATAGACGCAAAATAACTTTTAAAGCTTATAGTAAAAGAGGAATTGTGAAAATCGATGAAAAAACCTTGATTCCAAGTGATATTGTAAAATTTTTAGATAAGTATATTGTCGGACAGCATGATGCCAAACGCTGCGTTGCCATTGCTCTAAGAAATCGCTGGAGAAGAATGCAGGTTCCGGAAGATCTTCAAGAAGAGATCATGCCCAAAAATATAATTATGATAGGTCCCACAGGGGTAGGTAAGACCGAAATAGCCCGCCGCATCTCCAAGCTGGTGAATGCTCCTTTTATCAAAGTGGAAGCATCAAAATTCACTGAAGTTGGCTACGTAGGGCGCGACGTCGAAAGCATGATTCGTGATCTTACGGAAATCGGTATTGGTTTGACCCGAAAGGAATCGATGGATGCCGTTAGGGAAAAAGCAAAAGCAAATGTTGACTCCAGAATTCTGGAGATGTTGATTCCCTCTTCTCCTGCTAATCCAAATGCTGATGTGGACACCCAGATTCGTGACGACTCCAATCTTCGTAATCGGTTCGCGGATAAGCTTGCCAAGGGAGAACTGGAGGACAAGGTAATTGAAGTCAGTGTCAAAAAAGGATCAATGGGCCCCAGCATTGAATTCTTCCCAATAACGGGCAGTGAAGGCATGGATATCAATATCAAGGATATGATGTCCAGCTTTCTGCCAAAACAAACGAAAAAAAGAAAAGTAACCGTAGGGGAAGCGAGAAAGATATTTGAGCAGGAGGAGGCGGAAAAGCTCCTGGATACCGATGATATCAATGCTGATGCTATAAAACTGGTGGAACAATCCGGGATTATTTTCCTTGATGAAATAGACAAAATCACCAGCAAAAGTGATAGTTTTCGGAGTGGCGGAGAAGTGTCACGGGAAGGGGTTCAACGCGATCTTTTACCGATTGTTGAAGGCAGCACGGTTAATACAAAATATGGACCGGTACGCACCGATCATATTCTGTTTATCGCAGCAGGCGCCTTTCATGTGGCAAAACCATCGGATCTGATTCCTGAAATGCAGGGGCGTTTTCCGATCCGTGTTGAACTGAAATCATTGTCTAAAGATGATTTTGTTCGAATTCTGACCGAACCCAAAAACTCGCTGGTCCGCCAATATGTTGAACTCATGAAAACAGAAGGCGTAACAATAGAATTCAGAGACGATGCAATTGACGAAATCGCTAAGATCTCAACGGAAGTTAATGCCCAAACAGAAAACATCGGTGCCAGACGTTTACACGCAGTTCTTGAAAAACTGTTGGACGAGGTTAGTTTTACTGCACCGGAAATATCCGGGCAGTCAATAACTTTGACGAGACAATATGTTCAGGATCGTCTCTCCGAGATTGCTGAGGATCAGGATCTGAGTCGCTACATTTTATAGCCGAGCCGGCAACTGAGATTAAATGTTTTGAGGATTATTCGCTGAATATCCAGGTTAATGAATAGAGAAAAAATAACGTTGAAGCCAATATTAAACATTACCAAATACTTTGAACTGATCAAGTTCTCGCATACCGTTTTTGCTCTTCCCTTTGCGCTGATTTCATCCATTCTGGCAACCAGGGAACTCCAACTAACGTATCTTTCGGTAAAAACTCTTGAGCTATTTGCCTGGATCATTCTGGCAATGGTAGGTGCGCGATCCGGTGCAATGGGTTTTAACCGTCTGATAGATGCAAAGTGGGATGCCGAAAACCCGAGAACTGCAACTCGTCCCTCCGTCACTGGTGAAATCGGCAGGATTAGCATGCTGATCATGATTTTAATATCTTTCAGCTTGTTGGTCATCTCAGCATGGAACCTGAATTCCCTGGCGTTCAGATTGAGTCCCTTTGCCATTTTTCTGGTTTGCTTTTACTCTTATACCAAACGATTTACCAACTATTCTCACCTGTTTCTGGGAATAGCCATCGGATCGGCACCGGTCGCCGGATGGATCGCCATCAGTGGTTCTATTTCTGTCTCTTCACTGATTATCGGCTTGTCGGTTCTCACGTGGATTGCCGGGTTCGATATTCTTTATGCACTACAGGACTTGGAATATGATAAAACAGCCGGACTTCATTCGATTCCCGTCAAATTTGGAATAGGCAGAAGCCTCCGGATGGCTAAGCTGATGCATTTTATAACAATTTTGTGCTGGTGCTTCCTGGCGTATCGTGAAAGCTTAGCCTTAATTTTTTACACTGGAATATTGATCAGCTCATTCCTCTTGATATGGGAACACAGGCTACTCAAAGAGGATGACTTAAGCAAGCTTAACATCGCATTTTTTAATATGAATGCTGTTATCAGTGTCACAATGTTTGTTGCACTCATTGCCGATATCCTGGTTTTTTCTTGAAATTCAACAATAGACATCTATGCGCAAGCAGGAACTGATCATTAAAAAAGCAATGCAGGAGATCGAAAAGATGCTGCATGATCTCAGTAAAGAGGGAAAAGACCTTTCTCTTCTAAAACTCAAGAAATATCAAAAAACACATCACATCGATTGTGTCTGTCCAAAATGCGACAAAGCCAATAAAAAGAATAACCCCAGCCTTCGAGGGCTTAGGGAGTTCGGTTTTAAGGTTTTTGTCGATGAGCATGATGAAGAAGTTACAGACTATTGACAAGGATAGACAAGGGCAGTAGAGAAAAGAGAATTAACTGAAAACTAAAAGTCAACCTGTTAACACCTCTTGCCTATTGGCAAGTCAGATAATAAAATTTTAACTACCGTCCGATTATTGAGAACAACGATTTTTGAAATGTTAAATTTGGAAAAAAGGCACAAAATGAAAAAAAACCAATTTTTTAAAATTAACCTGGTCTGTCTGATTTTTATCATGACCTCTTTTCAAACGGCTTTTGCCAGACCGGATTCATTTGCGCCGATTGTAAAATCTGAAAAAGAAAAGGTCGTTCATATCGGAATTTCTGCCATAGTTGAGAATGCGCCCCTGCAAAAGGATCCCTTTTTTGAGTATTTCTTTAAGGATATGCCCCAGAATCAAAGGCAATCCGCACTGGGGTCAGGATTTATTATCAGTAGTGACGGCTATATCGTTACCAATAACCATGTCATTGAAAAAGCGGATAAAATAGAAGTAACCCTCTATAATGGAGAGATTTACAAAGCTACAGTAGTAGGAAAAGACAAATTAAGTGAATTGGCTCTCATTAAAATAGACGTCAAGAATCTTCCTTACATTAAATGGGGTGATTCAAGTAAATTGGAAGTCGGTGACTGGGTACTGGCCATAGGCAATCCCCTTGGTCTTGATCATACGGTAACAGCTGGTATTCTGAGCGGTCGTGGTAGAAATGT
The DNA here is from genome assembly GCA_018829445.1 of bacterium. Classification (GTDB taxonomy): domain Bacteria; phylum SAR324; class SAR324; order XYD2-FULL-50-16; family XYD2-FULL-50-16; genus JAHJTV01. Next base: position 70,611 of record JAHJTV010000035.1, on the reverse strand, counting down.
ATTTGCTAATACAGCTTACGGTCAATTTCTGCAAACAGATGCGGCCATTAACTTCGGAAACTCCGGCGGTCCACTGTTCAATATGGATTCAGAAGTAATCGGAATTAACACGGCTATTGTTGCTGGCGGACAAAACATCGGATTTGCCATTCCAAGCAATCTGGCGCAAAAAGTGATCGACCAATTACGGAAATTTGGAAAAGTCGAACGAGGGTGGTTCGGTGTCGGAATTCAGGACGTCGACAATGAATTAGCAGAATCATTTGGCCTGCCAAAAGGTATGAAAGGTGTTGCACTCAATTCAATAGTAAAGGACTCACCTGGTGAAAAAGCAGGTCTGAAACAGGGAGACGTTATTGTCAAATTTAATGGAAAAGCACTGGAGAAAAGTAATGATTTGCTACAGCAGGTGGCTGAATCCGAACTCGGGACAAAAGTTGTTGTTGAGATCTTCCGCCAGGGCAGGTTTCTGAAAAAGGTTGTAACCGTGGGCAAAAGACCTGCTGATGACATTGAATCGTTGAATTCAACTGAAAACGTATATGGACTTCGTCTGGTGGAGATCTCCCCGGAAAACAACCCCAACCTGAATCTGGAACTAAATGTAGGATTGCTGGTTTATGACATTGATCAAACAGGAGTGGCCTGGGAAAAAGGAATCAGAAGAGGAGATGTTATAATTGAAGCCAATAATAATAAAATGAAAAAGGTAGATGACTTTTATAATGTCATGAAGGAAGCGGAAAAAACCTCACGACCTGTCTATCTTTTGATAAACCGAAATGGGAGAGAGATGTTTGTGGCCCTCCCGGTTAAATAGCTATGGACCTTCATACTGTTTGTATATGATTTGTTATGTTTTTACCTGGTTAATCTAATTTTTACTGAGGTACCAAAAGACCGTTTACCCGGTTCATTCTGCTATTCAATAATTGCAAGCGATGGCTTGATATACAGGTTCAGCCTTCTGAACCTGTATATAGCTCAACTTCGTGTCTGTTTTTACTTGATTACATCGCTTTTCCAAAAGCATTGGAACTGCAGCGATAATCCTCTAACAAAAATCAGTAAATACCTCAACTTTATTCTTATCTGCTTCTGCAACAAACATTTTCTTCCCATTGAAGCAACTCATGAAAAAATTTTGAAGCTCATGATCAAATGAATATCTTAGATATCGAATTCAGCCAAATACGACGAATTCATTCTAAGATGTAAAGACCCTAATTCCTTATCCCGAGCGTTCATACTCAGATTAGAAAACAAAATCCATATCAGTTATGCGTTTGAAGTGTTGAATAAAGGGGCCCTGATTAGTCCGATTGGCTGCTTGTCAACTTTGCTGTAATAATATATACATTTATGTGTTAAAAAAAGACACGATTGCTTTATTGAGTTAATAAATGACCCCGGTTTTGAATTTTCTGTTAAGGAGGGACAATGACCCTTTTAAAGACAAAATATAGATTCTTTTGTCTTTCAGCTCTAATCCTGGTATTAACCATAGTTACCGGTTGTTCGCAAGGAACACCAAGAAGTAAGGATTTCCTTCTTGCCCGGATTGATAACAGCAAGATTGAATGTAAGAAAAAACTGGAAGAATACTTCAGTAAACCACATTCAAAGATTTTTGTGATGGACCCCTATTCAGATTCTTGCTCTTATAGCTATGACCATAAAGACAAACAAAAGGCACTAAAATACTGGTCAAAAACTCATTGGATGATACCGTTTGCAATTGGTGCTGAATATGTTTATGAAGAGTATCTGATTAAATATGAAAATACGCCGATTGGGAATGGAAGGAAGTTTTTTAAGGATGAAAAGTATGAGGCAGCCATTGAACAATATAAACTGGCAGAAAAAGAGGATGATAATTCTTGGTATGTTAAGAATCAATTAGGCTGGGCATTCATGCATTTAAAAAAATACACTGATGCTATTGACTGCTTTTCGAAGAGTATCAAAGAGGAGGAATTATCTGGAAGTTTCGGAGGCAGAGGAGAATCCTATTATTTTTTAGGAGCATACTATAAAGCTCTTGAAGATTTTGAAAAAGCCAAAAAGCTCAACAAGGGAGAAGGGTACACCTACTGGTTGGCAATGACAAATTTAGCTTTAAGAGATTATTCAAAAGCAGTGAATATCTTTGGGAAAAACCCCCACCTTGGAGTTTCTATCTCAAATCATGAGAGTGGCATACGTATTAACCAAGTCAGAAAAAATGGACCTGCTATGCATGCGGGGTTACAAGAAAATGACATTATTTTGACAATGAACGGTATCAAACATAAAGATGTTTCAGGTTTTATCACTCAGGTTTCAGGTTTCGCTTATGGCAGTGAAGTTCCTTTTATAATAGAAAGGGACGGACTTAAGTATAAAGGAACCTTCTGGGCAGGCCTTGCATCTGATTTGGAAAAAAAATATGAAAACCTGCCAAAACTCGTTTTAATTGATTCAAATCCGGAAAAAGTTGTAGCTACAAAAGATAAACCAGAAAAAACAACAGAAAAACCGGAAATCATCACTGAAAAGCCTGTTCGATTGAAGGCCTCATTTGGAGAATATTATGCGCTGGTAATAGGAAATAACAACTATAAATATATTCCGAAACTAAAAACCGCGATAAATGATGCAAAATCAATCGCTGATTTATTAAAGAATAAATACGGTTTTAATGTCCAATTAGTGACTGACGCTGGTCGATCTGATGTTTTAGCTGCCTTGAATAATTATCGGAAATCATTGACCAAAAATGATAACCTGTTTATTTTCTATGCAGGACACGGTTGGTTAGATCAGCAAGCGGACAGAGGCTATTGGCTACCTGTAGATGCTGAACAAGACAGCAACATTAACTGGATATCCAATGCCTCGATTACCGATGCAATCAGAGCCATTCAAGCAAAGCACATCATGTTAGTTGCAGACTCCTGCTACTCTGGAAAACTCACACGTGGGATCAATTTAACTAGCCGAGATCCAGGCTATATTGAAAAACTAATCAATAAAAAATCCAGGACTGTCTTAACATCTGGCGGATTAGAGCCTGTTGATGATTCCGGAGGAGGTGATCATTCCGTATTTACAAACTCTTTTCTGAACGTATTGACCGAAAACGAAGATGTTCTGGATGGTCACCTGCTTTTCTCCCGGATTAGAAGACCGATACTGTTAAACTCGGATCAAACGCCAGAATATAGTGACATCAGAAAAGTCGGACATGATGGGGGAGATTTTCTTTTCATACCAAAAAACATGAAATAATCAGAGTATGTTTTTGAAACGGATATGGGGGTCAGGTCTTTCATTTTGATATTTTTGGTCAAATGGTGGATCCGCCGTGCTTGATCCCCCCTGCAATCCGATTTGATTTTGATCGATAAACAACAACCGCTTCAGCACGAATATTGTGACCTCAGATCAGGTCGTCAATGATGGGGTTTGGATTGTTGGCAGAAAGGCTGATAAAACCAGGCAGAGAGAAGGGACAGAGGCTACCAGGGCCAGGGAGTACCAGATACCGTATTGATCGGCAATCATACCAATAAATGGAGCTGTAATACCACCGAAGGCAACAGCCATCCCCAGGGTGACGCCCGAGGAAAATCCGATATGATTGGGCAAATATTCCTGTCCCATCACAATACTCGGGCTGTAGGTTGATGAATGTGCAAATCCTATGGGAATGAGCAGCAGAAAAGCCAGAACCGGGTTTTCCACCATAATAAATATCGGCAGGACAATTGCCAACAGGGTGAAACCAAGCAGGGTCATTTTTTTCAACCCGATACGGTCAGAGAGCCAGCCGCCGAAGAAGTTCCCGACGACTCCTGACAGGGTCAGTGTAGAAAGTGCAATCGCGCCCTCTGCGATTGATCTGTGCAGATAACCGGTCCAATAAAGCGGTACAAAAGTGATCAACCCGAAAAATATTACCGATCGGCCCATGATCATCACACTCAGCAGACCGAAAGAACGCCATTTGTCCTCACCCGGTTGTCGAATCCGCTTTAAGTTAATCTCTTTTTCCGAGTGTTCCAGTATACGGAATTTCGGGATCTGAGTGGCAATCAGCGTGGCCATGATGGTGACAGGAATTATCAGAATGGTTGTCCCCTTCAACCCCCAGGCTAACAGAGCGGTTGTTGCCAGCATCGGCCCGAGTGCAAAGCCCAGGGTTCCACCCAGGCCGAAGAAACTCATGGTGGTTCCTTTTTTCCCACCTGCTCCGAAATTGATCAACCGGGCCGCTTGTGGATGAAATGCCGCGATGCCAACTCCACTGAATATGGTCAAAAAAATGATAACTTTGTAACTGTGTACAACTCCTGTCAATCCCAAACCCAGTCCAGCAACTAAAATTGCCAGAGGGAGCAACCACGGTTTGCTGAGACGATCAGCGGCATACCCGAATGCAGGCTGAACCACGGCCGATGCGCTGTTAGTAGCAAACACAATGGCGGCAGCCGCAGAATAGGTAAGACCATATTCCGAAATAAAAAAGGGAAGAATGGCAGGCAAAGCCCCCTGGTTCACATCGGTAATAACATGAGCAATGGATAGCAGGACTACAATTCTTAAATTCATTGTTTTTTTTTCAAAATCTCAGCCAGTAAGTCAGGGACAAGCTACACTTCTCTGAGAGAGCATCCGGTTTGATACCGGTATGCCCTGTTATCTTCAGTTCAACTCATTTAGTTATTATATTATCTGTTCTCACAACAGTTCCTTTATGTTGTTAATCAAATTGCACAGAAATAGAAAGAAACGATGATAGGTTATATAGAAAACATAACCGATTCAAAAGGTCGATTTGATGATCAAACACGTTGGCAATTTCCAGAATAGTCCTCCTGGAATTAAAGTGAAAGGAACACTATTGCTTTACCTTGGGATAATGGGTGATTTGGCACTAAAAGCCGCGGTGTGGGAGGAAATAAAGCTGCAGGATACTTCAAAATGACCATATTCTCTGGTACTCAGGATATTTTTAGGCCTTACCCGGGGAGCAAGGCCTAAATTCCTCGTAATCCTATTCGAATTGAGCGGTCATCTTCACTTCGTAAAAGCGTTCGACGAAGCTTTCGGCTTCCTGCTGAACATTGATATCAGTAAACCGCTCAGGGTATAATTTTTGAGCTACCCAAAGGGTGCCGATACAGGAAGTAACCGGTTTTTTCAAAGAACCAAAGTGAGGAGGAGGCTCTAAGAATACTTGTTTTGTCTTGACGGCATTAATCTCTTGCCACTGAGGATTGTTTAGAATGTCAGCTGGTGTAATTCCTTTACCAAAACTGATCACTACCAAATCCGGGTTCCAGGCGATGATTTGTTCCTGAGAAACGTCTATAGTACTGATGTCAGATCCGTCCAGAATATCGGAAATGAGGCTTCCCCCGGCCCACTGATAGTAATTCCCGTGACCGAGATTCTTTCCATAAGTTTTGGTTACTGTAGGTCCGGCAACAAAATAGATTTTCTTACGGGATTGGACAGGAATATCCGCAGTCCTCGATTTTACAAAATCAATCTTCGAGGTATAAAAGTCGGCAAGCTCTTGAGCCTCTTTCTCTTTGCCGAGAACTTTTCCAATTAATAGAATATTCTCCTCTGCAGATTTGGAACGGCTCATGGCAACAATCGGGATGCCAATTGATTCCATCTGCGTAACATTCGGCCCGGGTTGAGTGAGCACGACATCTGTTTCTAATTTCAGGATTGTCTCTTTATTAAGATTGCTAACATCCCCAACAACTGTCAGTTTTTTTATCCAATCCGGATAGACTGCATTAAATCCGGAATCCCGAGTAACTCCTACGCTGCTTCCAACAACGATATCCCTGGCTCTCAGGGCAAACACCATGGATAAAATCCAATTATTCGGAACAACAAGTTTTTGTACTTTGGCTGGCAAGACGACGGTTCTTCCTGCATCATCAATCAATGTTCTGGCGGTCTCCACTTGAGACTGGGCATAGACAGGCAGGCACGTTGTTCCCAAAAGTGTGAAAGAAAAAATCATCGCCAGGATGAATACCATATATCGGAAATTCAGTTTTTTCATATACTTCTCCTCTTTATTGATGGAATATGGGAACCATTGATTATGGGTCCCTCTTCAGTTAGCTAAAATATTATCTTCCTGATTGGAATTTTTAATTGGAACACATGCACGGATACGACCGTCGTTGCTTGATATAATCTTAACATCAATGCCATAAGCGTTGCGCAGGTTCTGAGCCGTAATCACCTGCTGAGCTGGACCGACAGCGATAAATGAACGATCTTTCATGATAGCCACGGTGGCATTCAATAAAAGAGCCTGGTCTGGGAGATGGGTTGTCAACACAGCGGTCATACCTTGACGACAGAGGTTTTCGATCAGATTCAGGGTATGGAATTGATTACGCAGATCCAGGTGTGAAGTCGGCTCATCCAGAAGAAGCAATTGGGGATTCTGGGTTAAAACTCGTGCAAACATGACCATCTGACGTTCACCCCCACTGATTTCTGTGTAGGGTTTATCCATAAGATGGGAAATACCGATTGAACGAATAGCTTGTTCAGAAATGCGGTGATCTTTTTTTCCAGGTTGCCCATAGATAGGAATATAGGGAGCCCGTCCCATGAGTACAAATTCCCTGACCGAATAGGGAAAAGCCGGTTGATGTCCTTGTGGGATAAAACCGATCTTCTTGCCTAATTCATTTTTTCCGATATCATTGATGCTTTGTCCTTGCATGACGATAGACCCGCCTTGCAGAGCTAAAAGACCGCCTAAGCAACGCAATAAAGTGGATTTGCCTGTTCCGTTGGGTCCGAGAATACAAAAAATTTCTCCCGGTTTAATTGAAAAAGTAATGTTGTTGAATATGAGTTGTTTTTTATTATAGGAAAAACAAGCCTCCCTTATCTCCAAGAGATTCACCATCCGGTTTTACTCCTCGATAAAAGGAAAGCAAAAAAAGGAGCGCCAATCAGAGCAGTTAAAATGCCGATAGGAATCTCAGCCGTACTCAAATTACGGGCCAGATCGTCGATCAGAACCAGATAAACCGCACCCAGCCAAATAGAAACCGGGATCATTTTAGCATGATCCGGTCCCACCAACATGCGTGCAATGTGGGGGATGACCAATCCCACCCAGCCCACAATACCGCAGATAGACACTGCCGAAGAAGTGATAAGGGTGGCACAAAGTACCACAACCATTTTGATACGTGTGGTTTCCACCCCCAGTGAACTTGCCTCCTCATCACCGAGAGACAGTACATTGATGCGCCAGCGGATCACGAATAATATTGTTATGGGAATCAACATGGGAAGGACAGCCAATAAAAGAAAATCACAGGAAACACCTGCAAAACTGCCCATAAGCCAAAATACTATAGTGGGCAATTTTTCATAGGGATCGGCTATATATTTTATAAAAGAAATCAGAGCAGTAAAAAAAGCGCCAACAATAGTGCCAGCCAATACCAGCACGATTTCTGAAGGCTGTTTGTAAAGCCGGCTGACACCAAAACTGAGAGCCACGGCTCCCATACCGCACAGAAAAGCCCAGAATTGAATAACCAGAATACTTTTAGAAAAAAGGATACCCAATGCCGCCCCGAAACCGGCACCTGCTGATACGCCCAGGATATAGGGAGAAACCAGCGGATTTCGAAAGAGTCCCTGAAAGGAGGCACCGGATACGGAAAGTCCAGCGCCGACCAACATTGCTGCCAAGACCCGTACCAGTCGAACACGAAAAATCACTGTTTCCATAACCGGCGGCCAGTCCGGTTGTATACCTAAAATTTTGGAAAATAGGATTTTAAGTGTCAATACCGGTGCAACCTCAAATTGACCAAGCATTAAGGAAAAAAAGAAAGCCAAGAGTGGCATGCCAAAAAATAACAACCATTGCTTGGTATTTTTTTTATACATATCAGTATTCTAACAAAGTAGCTTATGAATATCAGTTGTACTATTGTATGAATTTATCACTTTAGGTAATTTAGAGTTCGATATCAATATTATTTTTTCATAAAGGCAATAGTAAACAAATATTAACTAATATTTACTTAAAACAGTAATTCTTATCAATTGTTACGTTCAAACCCTGAGGATAGACTATTAAGAGCTTTAATTATACTTAATGGGTTAGATTATGTATTCCGGCTCAGCTATTTACTGAAAAGCCGAACGAGTGTACTGATACTAAGTAGAGAGAGTTCAAACGTATAGTGGGAGCATTACATCAGTAGTTCAGGTACTTTGGGATAGTCTCTGCTTTTCTCGAATCAACTATATATAAACGCCACTGAAACTCTCATATTGAAAAAAACCTGAATATACAGTAGAAACACTTAGTATGATCAAATAAGTCATTTTTGCGTTGCAGTTAATTGAATATTCAAGAATATGAAGAAAAAAGGCTTAATTATCTATATTTATGTTGGACTGTTCCTCTCTGCCATTCTCATCATCCTTATTGGTAATTCATATTTTTTGATTGACAGAACCCGCTCCAATCTCATTGAGATCTACTGGAAACAAGGCGAACTGATTGTAAAATCGATTGCGGTCAGTGTCCAGCAAAGCATCGAATCTATAAAACTGACTCCACAACAAATCAGGCGTCATTTAAAAAAAACTGCGCTTATTATCGACAAAGAGTATTCAAATTCACAAGGAATGACAGAGGAGGAGTTAACCAATTTTTTGATAGATCACGATTTGCAGTCAGTTTCAATTTTTGATGAAAGCGGTTTTTTATTGATATCCGCCACAAACACCTTTGTAACTCTACCAACCCAATTATTCGAAGTAGATCAAGCGGAAACTGCTCAAATCGATCTTCTGCCCATGACAATGGAATTTGACAGGAATGAAAAGCAGGGCAAGCTTTTTTTCACGTTAAGCCCGGAGAAACTGCTCGCCATTAAAACCAATATCGGTCTTCAACTGCTGATCGCTTCCCTGGAGAATCAAAACATCATTCAATTTATCAGTTTTATTGATGACCATTTTAGAATCGTTGCGGATTCAGATCCCAATAGAATCGGTATTGTCGAGGAAGAAATCGAGTATCTGGACGCCATAAAATCCGGTGTTTCCTATTTTTTCCGTGACAGCAATGAAAATACCATGAAGGTGATCCATCCTGTCAGTTTTACTCCGAATAACAGGGGAATACTGAAGGTTGGATATCCCATCACCAGAATCGATAAGATATATGAAAATGCATTCAAAAACGCAGTAATCAACAGCAGCGTTGTTATGTTTTTAGCAATAATTGCCGCATTTATTGCTGTTAAACTGAATAGAAGAAATCTGGAGAAGATCGAATTCATGGAGAAAAGGATTCGGGAAAATGAAAAACTGGCATCGTTGGCCAATCTGACAGCAGGTGTAGCCCACGAGGTAAGAAATCCTTTAAATAGTGTTTCCATAACCATCCAGAGACTTCAGCTCGAATTCAAACCTCAAGATGATAACGACATTGAGGAATACAACACCTTGACAGAACTGATGAAACGGGAAGTTGACAGAATTAGCCTGATCATCTCTGATTTTCTTGACTTCGCCAAACCGTTTGAACCCAAAAAGACCGAATTTAATATTGCCGAGTTTATTAAAAAAGGGATAGCGATAATTAGAGCTGAAGGCGATTCCAGGGGAGTGAACATAATTACCAATCTGTCAGCTACCAATCAGTCCTTCTTTGGCGATTATGAGAAACTGACGCAGGTTCTTATCAACCTGATTAGAAATGCCTTAGAGGCTTCCGAAAGATATGATACCATAACAATAGATTCAATGGTAAATGAGGATAGTGGCTGGGTGCTGCAGATAAAAGACAACGGAGCTGGAATTTCGAAGGAGAATCTGAATCACATTTTTGATATCTATTTTACTACAAAAAAGAATGGAACCGGTTTAGGATTGTATATCTGTCAAAAGATTATAAAAGCACATGACGGGAGTATCGAATTGCAGCCGAATATGGCCAAAGGAATCACTGTTTCAATAAAACTTCCATTTCTGGATTATTAGAAAACCTTTGTAGAATCAGCCCAATTTCGGTCTGAAAATAGCATTATTTTTCTGCATTCTTGAACAGAGGTTTATCTCCGGGATACTACGCTCTAATAATTAAGCTTTTATTATACTTATCACACCAATTCAAACGATGTCCGCCTGTAGGAATCTAAAATCGGCTATAGCCATTTTGAAATAAAAACCGAAACCAGACAATGAAACCAAAAATCCTGATTGTTGATGATGAAATTTCAACCACAGAAGCGTTAAAAGGTTTCTTAAAAAAGCAAGGATTTGATGTAACGACAGAACAAGATCCTTTAGAAGCCTTAACTTTGGTACGAGAAGGAGAATTCGATTTGATGATCGCCGATTATCGAATGCCCAAGATGAATGGATTGGAGCTGATCCAGAATGTTCGCAAGATTGATCCGGTTATCGCCATCATCATGATTTCCGCTTACGGAAAAATCGAAACAGCTGTCAAAATCATGAAATCGGGAGCCTCGGATTACCTCACAAAGCCGATCGACCTGAAAGAGCTGTTGATCCTGATTGATAAGTGCATTGATAACAAACGACTTCTGGTCGAAAACAGGCAATTAAAAGAGATTCTTCAGGAAAAATTTCGATTTGAAAACATTGTCGGCAACAGTAGCGCGCTTAACGAAGTAATGAGCATGGTCCAACGGGTTGCCAAATCCAATGCCACAGTCATTCTCAGGGGAGAATCAGGAACCGGGAAAGAGTTGATTGCGCTGGCACTGCATTTTGCCAGTGATCGTAAGGAAAAACCTTTTGTGAAGGTAAGCTGTGCTGCTTTACCGGAGTCATTGCTTGAATCCGAACTGTTTGGACATATTAAGGGGTCTTTTACCGGGGCTATTACCGATCGCAAAGGTAAATTTGAGGAAGCAGACACCGGAACTATTTTTCTGGACGAAATTGGAGAGATAAGCCATACAACCCAGACTAAGCTGTTGCGAGTCCTTCAAGAGAGAGAATTTGAAAGAGTTGGCAGCAATCAGACCATCAAAGTAGATGTTCGGATTATCGCGGCAACAAATAAAAACCTGGAGGAAGCGGTAAAAGCCAAGGAGATGAGGGAGGATCTCTATTATCGACTGAATGTGGTACCGATTTTCATACCCCCTCTGCGAAAACGCCGTGAGGATATTATTCCCCTCATTGATCACTTCATTTTCAAGTTTTCAAAGGAGAACAACAGAGATATCAAGGGAATTACCCAGGAAGCACAAAAAATCCTGACAAAATACGATTACCCCGGCAATATCCGCGAACTGGAAAATATCCTGGAACGAGCCATTGTGTTGGCCAGGGATGATGTCATCTCCATAAAGGATCTTCCCCTTTCGGTTACCTCTGATCACAAGGAAGAGGGCAATGCGGAAAAGCCTTTTCTGGAATTGATGTCACTGGATGAAGCAGAAAAGGCATTAATTGAAATGGCTCTGCAGAAGCATAACGGAGTTCAAACCCGTGCTGCCAAAGAATTGGGCATCAGTGAAAGAGCCCTCAGGTATAAAATAAAAGTGAAAGGCATCAGCAATTAATATTCACTGCTAGTAATAACTTTGATGCCGGCTGCCTTCATTTCGTCAACAGCTTTTTCGTCATCTCCCTGATTGATATTAACCGCCCTGGTTGCATCTCTAAAAACGAATGTTTTTAATCCCAAAGCCTTAGCGTCCATGGCTGTGAACTTGACGCAATAATCAAGGGCTAATCCAACTATAAAAACCTCATCAATACCTTCGTTCTTCAAGTATTTGTCAAGACCGGTTGACCGTTGGTGGTCATTATCAAAAAATCCACTGTAGCTATCAACTTCAGCATCCAGCCCTTTTTGAAATATTTCCCTGATTCCGGACTGCTCCAAACCTTTTATAAATTCGGCACCTTTGGAATCCTGAACACAATGAACCGGCCATAATACCTGTTCAATTCCGTTTAATAAAATAACTTCACCGGGTTGTTTTTGGTGATGAACGGCAAAACTCTTGTGGTTTTCAGGATGCCAATCCTGGGTGGCCACAACAAAATCAAATTTTTTCTGCAGATTATTTACAACCGGGATAATCTGATCTCCTTCCGGCACGGGAAGGGCACCCGTCGGAGTGAAATCATTTTGAATATCAACCAGAATTAATGCTTTCATAGCTCCTCCACAAATCCAATGTGCTGTTTCATTCTTGCCTTGAATGTCAAATCGGTTTTCAGTTTATTTAAGGATTTTTCATTTCCAACCGGATATTTATGGGGATTCACCAGCCTGGTAATGGTGGGATGAAATGAAGCGATCTCCTTTTGAACCCTCGCTTTTATCTCTGAGATACCCGGTAAGTCATAAACCTGTTTTCCCTTATTATAAATGGGAACCAACAGATCATTGTGGGACACATCGGCATTGATTCTTTTTTGTCTCGTAATATCAAAAGGATCTATCATCACACATCCATCCGACAAGTCCGTATTGACATCATAGATGACATCACCAATACATAGATTATCTCTGAAGTATCGTCGCACCTGATGAATACCCGGTGTTGTAACCTTAACACTCTGTTCGGAAATCTTTATTTTATATTCCCATTCTTTTCCTGGCGACCTGATCGCAGATAATTTGTATACTCCGTCCAGAGCAGGTTGATCGTACGCTGTTACCAGTTTTGTTCCGACTCCCCAGATGTCTATTTCCGCTTTTTGTATCTTCAAACTTTGAATAATAGATTCATCCAAATCGTTGCTGGCAACGATTTTTGTGTTTTTGAACCCCGCTTCATTCAGCAATCCCCGTGCTTCTATACTCAAGTAGGCCAAGTCACCGGAGTCCAGCCTTATTCCGGCAAGATGAAACCCCTTTTCCTCCAGTTTTTTTCCAACATCTATTGCTTTTTTTACTCCATCCAGTGTTGAATAGGTATCAACCAGCAGAACGCAATTATTGGGCATCATATCGGCATAGGTCTGAAAGGCATCAATCTCCTCATCAAAGGCCATTACCCAGCTGTGTGCTATTGTGCCCCTGACAGGGATTCCATAGTGTTTTCCGGCCAAAACATTGGAGGTAGCCTCGCATCCGCCAATATAGGCAGACCTGCTTGCCGTTATCGCCCCATCGATTCCCTGTGCCCTTCTTAACCCAAACTCCAAAACAGGATCTCCCTGCGCGGCCCTGCATATCCTTGCTGCCTTGGTTGCTATCAGGGAGGGAAAATTCAAGAGGTTGAGCAAGGGTGTTTCCAATAACTGGCACTGAATAATCGGGCCCTGAATCCTGATGACAGGTTCCAGAGGAAAAACGATTGTTCCTTCCGGAACAGCATAAAGATCACAACTGAATTTAAGATCGCCCAGATAATCCAGGAAACCTTTTTCAAAGAGTGGACTGTCATCGCTGCCTTGAATGGAGCCCAGATACGCCAAATCCTCCGGATGAAACTTCAAACTATTGATATAACTTATAACATTTTCCAATCCGCAGGAAATGCAAAAGTTGCCATTAAACGGCGCCCGTCTGAAAAACAGGTGAAATACACCTTCTTTGTCCTTCATTCCTGACTTCCAAAAGCCATAAGCCATTGTAAGCTGGTAGAAATCGGTCAACAACGCATTGGAAATATTATGGATGGAATCAATCATAAAATATCCGGGAATTGCAATATAAAGACGATTAAGGATCCTTCAAATGAACGAAAGAGTATGAGCTGCAATCTGAAAAGCTTGAATTAAATATATCAACAGTAACAGAGTTAAGCAAATAGGCTTTTTTACCGCAAAAAAAAACCCGTATAACCAGTGCGGTTATACGGGCTCAATAATCCAGGTCCCGTTTCTCTTACATCAGGAGTTTTACTTTTTCAGCCCAATTTAACAAGGGTTGCCAATAAACTCCAAAAAAGACGATGGGAATAGCACAGAGGGTTACAAATGCTACCGGGAAAACCCCGATTTTGTTGTCTTCCGCTGGTTTGTCACTACTGTCGATGATCATCACCTTAATCACATAAACATAGTAATAAAGTGAGATAACAGAATTAATCCCGGCAACTACCGCCAACAAATAGAGTTGTTGTTCAATAATAACTTTGAATAGATAAAATTTGGCCACAAACCCGGCAAAAGGTGGAATTCCGGCCAGACTGAACAAACAGACGGTAAAACCAACAACTATCATTGGGCTTTTCTTAATCAAGCCGGCGTATGAGGAGATTTGAAAATTATTACTGCCACTCGATAGATATATGACGGCCATAAAAGCGCCCAGGTTCATCAGAATATAAACCGGAATGTAAAAGAACACCGCCTGCCTTCCTGCTTCATTCAGCACAGCAATACCCATCAGTAAAAAGCCTGCATGGGAAATTGATGAATAAGCCAGCAGCCGTTTGATATCCGTTTGTTTTAATGCAGCCAGATTTCCCAGTGTCATCGTCGCCATGGCCAGAACTGAGATGATCAATGTCAGATTCTCACCCTGCAGAGAGATGTGAAAAGAGAAAAATCTGATAATCAAAGCCAAGCCGGCAACTTTGGGCGCTGTTGACAGAAACGCTGTTACAGGAGTCGGTGCCGCCTGGTACGCGTCCGGGCACCAGAAATGGAAGGGTACCGCAGCAATTTTAAAAACCATCCCCGCCATGGTCATGAGAATAGCTAGAAAATAGATGGGGCTGTTAACGACAGAATAATCCCCCAAACCCTTCCAGAGAACTTCAAAGTTCAAAGAACCGGTAACGCCGAAAATAAGTGACATTCCGTACAGCATAATTCCTGCAGCAAAAGAACCGAAAAGAATGTACTTTAGTGACGCCTCTTTTGAAACAGGATTTTTACTGTTTAATGCAACCAGAATGTAGGAAGGAATCGAAACCAGTTCAATGGCCAGAGCAGCCATCAACAGGTTGGAGGCTGCAGTCATAAACATCATGCCCAGGCAGATGGTTGATAACAATCCGAAAACCTCCCAGTTTATTTTGCTTTTAATTTCATCATTATAAAGCATCATAATAACAACAACAGCCGTCACAATGAAAAAGATCTGATTGTAAAGCCGACTGAAAGAATCGATGGTCACCAATTCGAAAAACACCGAATTAGAACCGCTACCCAAGGCTTCTATGATGAAACACACTGCAAGAACCAGCAGAAAAACCAGTGAAGCCGGAAGTCTCCTTACTCCCGGAATCGCTCTTCCAATAAAGAAGAACAGGACTGCCAGCCCCATGACAATATGGGCAGGTATATAGCTTAAATAGGGTAATGTATTTACCATTTTAATCACACAGGTAATAGTTACGTTTAACTTAAATTGTTAATTCATTAAAATACTGCTGAGATAATTCAATGAGGTCTCAAAATAACTGATAATGGCATTAGGCATTATACCGAGAAAAATGACTATACAGATAAGCGGTACAACGGATGCCAGTTCGACTACATTCATATCAGTGAGATCTTTGTATTTTTCATTTATCTTGCCAAAGAAAACTCTCTGGTAAGCCCATAACATATACGCTGCCCCAAAAATAATTCCGAGACCTGAGACAATGGTTGCGACCTGATAAACCTTAAAGGCACCTGCCAGAATCAGAAATTCTGAAATAAATCCGCTTAACCCGGGCAGTCCAATTGCCGCCATAAAAGCTAAACTGGTAATTGTCGCATAAACAGGTGTTACTGATGCCAATCCACCAAACCCTGCAATTTGTCGATGATGAGCCCTGTCATAAACGACCCCCACCAGAAGGAAGAGCATGGCAGTTATGGTTCCATGGTTAAACATCTGAAGAACAGCACCGTTTATTCCCTGTTCCGTTGCCGCTCCGATTCCCAAAATCACAAAACCCATGTGACTGACTGATGAGTAGGCAATCATTTTCTTAAAGTCGGATTGCGCCAATGCACATAAGGCACCGTATACAATGTTAATCACAGCCAGGACAATCAGAAAATCCCTGAACCATTCAAATACTTCCGGAAAGAGAGGAAAGTTGATTCTGAGGAAGCCATAAGTTCCCATTTTTAAAAGCACACCGGCCAAAATCACTGAGATTGCAGTCGGGGCTTCAACATGAGCATCCGGTAACCAAGTATGGAATGGGAAAATCGGTACCTTGATTGCAAACCCGATGAATAGCGCAATAAATACAACCTTGGCGAATGGAAACCCGAAAATCGCGGGTCCCGCAAATTCTCCACCTGCCTGAACCCGTTGTAGCAACTCGATCATGTTAAACGTACTGTCGCCCGGGGCAAAATACCAGATTGCGATGATCGCCAACAACATACCAATACTTCCCAGTAAGGTATAAAGGAAAAACTTTATCGCGGCATATATTCTTCTTGGTCCTCCCCAAACTCCGATCAGGAAGTACATTGGAAACAGCATCACTTCCCAGAAAAGGTAAAAGAGAATCAGGTCCAGGGAAACAAACACTCCCAACATCGCTGTTTCCAACAGAAGGAACATGGCGAAATAGCCGCGCTGATAAATGCCAATTCGCCACGAAGCCAAAGCAGCCATCACACCAATGATCAGTGTCAGCAAAATCATTGTTATCGAAATTCCATCAACACCGATGAAATATTCGATCCCCAGGCTTGGAATCCAGCTGGCTTTTTCCACAAACTGCATTTCACCCACTGTGGTTACGCCCTTAAGAGCCTTATCAAAATTGATAAACAAGGGCAGGGCGACTAAAAAATCGATTATTACAGCGATTAAAGCAACCCATTTTGCTTTCTCCTTAGATACCAACCACAAGAAAGGAACTCCAATAAGTGGGATAAAAACGACCCACGATAAAATATGACTCATCACAACCTCAATTTTGATTTAACGTGATCCTTTTAATGTAAATAGAAAGTCAACCGGAAACCGGTTACACCAAAAAGAAGACAACTAAGACAACAATCACTAGAAAAATAACGACAGAACTGCCAATAACGGTCTGAATTCTTCCCGATTGAATGGAACTTGCCCCTCTACCTCCTGTCTGAGCTGTCCACCCAGCGCCGTTTACAGCCCCATCAACAACTTCATTGTCAAATACTCCTGTAAAGACACTCAATGCGCGACCGAGAAAACCAGCCAGATTTACCAAACCATCAACTATCATCGCATCAAACGCAGCCAGGAACTCGAAAAGTCTACGAATTGGATTGATGACAACAGCTTCGTAAAATTCGTCTACATAATACTTGTTGTATAAAACCTTAAATATATTCTGGGAAACCAATGCAGACATTATTTTTTCACGTACTTCCGGTTTCTTGATATATAAAATGTAGGCCAGAAACGCAGTAAAAAGAGTCCAGGCAACCGAAGCACACATTAACCCCCATTCAAGTGCAGTATGATCAACTTCTGCACCATCACCTGAGTGATGCTCTGAAGTCGCTGCCTGACTTGTGCTGGTTTCAGTATGAGCTGCCTCCAGTTGAATCTTGTGAAAATTTTCTGCCGGTTTACCTTGAATATCATGAACTACCGGATCAAGGAAATTTGTAAAATTGCTATGCCCACCCAGAAAATGCGGGACATTGAGGAACCCGAGTGTCAGTGCCGCAATTGCCAGGATGGCAATGGGAACGACTGTTCTTTTGGGTTGCTCCTTGCAATGATCCCAGGTATGCTTGTCGGCTCTTGTTTCTCCAAAAAATGTCATAAAAACAAGACGCCACATATAAAATGATGTAATCCCGGCAGCGACAAATCCCACTGCCCACAGGGCAGGTGATCCCTGGATGAATGCTTTCCAGAGAATCTCATCCTTGCTGAAAAAACCGGATGTAAGCGGAAATCCCATAATTGCCAGGGTTGCAGCAATGAAGGACAGTCCGGTCACAGGCATTTTCTTTAATAATCCTCCCATCCCTCTCATATCTTGTTTGTGATGCAGGGCTACAATCACCGATCCTGATCCCATAAACAGAGCGGCTTTAAAAGCTGCATGGGTCAACAGGTGAAAGATACCGGCACTGAAGGCTCCAACACTCATGGCCAGAAACATATATCCCAGCTGACTTACCGTGGAGTATGCCAGAACCTTTTTGATGTCGAACTGGGCCATACCTATCGTTGCCGAGAAAAAGCAGGTCAAGGCAGCTATCACTGCAACAAAACCCAGTACATGTGGTGCTAACGTGTACAGGAAGAACAAACGACCCATCATGTAAACACCGGCTGTTACCATCGTAGCCGCGTGGATCAAAGCACTGACCGGAGTAGGTCCTGCCATGGCATCCGGTAACCAGACATATAGAGGAATTTGGGCTGATTTTCCCATGGCCCCGATAAAGAAACAAAATGCGATTACTTCCAGCAGTGGAAAACCGGCGAAGGTTTGCTGCGACAATTCACCAATGCGGAGCTGCAATTCCGAAAAGGAAAGGTTAACCGATCCAAACACATTATAAGAATACATAACTACCAGGAAAATTCCGACAAGAAATCCCAGGTCTCCTATTCTGTTTGTAATGAAGGCTTTTTTACCGGCAATGGCATTGGCTTCCTCATCAAACCAGAATCCGATCAACAGGTAAGAGCAAAGCCCGACACCTTCCCATCCCAGGAACATAATAATAATGTTATCGCCTAACACCAATAGTAACATTGAGGTTATAAACAGGTTCATATATGCGAAAAAGCGGGAAAAAGACTTATCGCTGTGCATATAACCCATTCCGTAAATGTGAATCAAAGATCCGATACCGGTTACGATCATCAGCATCAGCGCCGACAGTGGATCATAGCGAAAAGCCCATTGTATATCCAAATCAGCAACAGAAAACCAATCGATAAGATGTATTTGGATGATACGATCAGCAGGATCTAAACTCAACAGAACAAAAAATGATGTAAACGCTAAAATCGCTGATAGTATGGGGGCTGAACATCCTATTATTCCGGTAACATCCTCGCCATACTTTTTATAGACCTTTTTCCCTATCAAACCCAGGAAGATTGCTCCCAGCAAAGGGAGTATCGGAACCCAGGGTATTACAGTTTGTATGTAACTCATTACTTGTCTAAGGTTTTATTGTTGTCGTGATTGTGCAATACAGAAATAACAGAATTATCCTTTGAGAGTTGAAAGCTTATCAGCCCCGATCTGTTTGAATTCCTTATAAACGGAAAGAGCTATCGCCAACGCCACCACCGCTTCTGCTGCAGCCATCAGGATAATAAAAATTGCAAATACCTGCCCATCTAACTGGGAGACCTTTGACGGGGTAAATCTGGAAAATGCAACAAAGTTTAACGCTGCTGCATTCAATATCAATTCGACTCCCATCAGGATAGCAATACTGTTTTTCCTGGAGACATACATGACAATCCCCAAGGTAAACAATGCTGCCGAAACAGCCAGATAACCTTCTAAACTCATTTTTGATCTCCTTTTATAACCAGAACCAGCGCACCAATCATGGCTGACAACAGTAGAAACGAAATAACCTCAAACGGCAGAACATAATCCTGAAGCAGAAGAATTCCCAGGTTCCTAGTTGTGGATTCCATTGGAGCGGGAGTAATAACTCCCCAGTTTGTCGAACTTATTATTCCGTAAACAACAATGAAAAAGCCGATGGCTGCCAGAGCAGTTAATATCCCTTGAAAAGAAAGATTACTCTTCGCAGGGTTTGAAACATCCGCAGTCAGCATGGTACCAAATATCAGCAGGACATTAACGCCGCCGGCGTATACCAATATTTGAACAATGGCTATAAAATCACCGCCCAGCAAAACATACAAACCGGCCACTCCAAATAGAACAAAAAAGAGTGCAAATGCTGAGCGAAGCAGGTTTTTAGAAAACGCGACTATTAATCCTACACCAAGCACCATTGCCGCAAACAAATAAAAAAATAGTTGAGATAACTCGATCATTCTACTTCTCCTTCTTTTGCTTTTTCCTCTTTTTTTGCCTTTTCAGCTTTTTTCCTGGCGGCTTCCTCATCTATTTCATTTGCCCGGGCTTCAGCTTTGGATCTTTCTTCATCACTTACAAATCTTAACACCAGTTCTTCCAAGGAACTCTGGTTGAATTCGAATTTGTTGGTGTGTTTAATAGCTGTTGTTGGACAAGCGATGACGCATAATCCGCAAAACATGCATTTACCCATATTGATATCAAAACGGGTGCTTGCTCTTGTTTTCAAAGCCTCCTTTTGCGTAAACCTGTTTTTGACAGCTACTCCGTCTTTATCTGTCAAACCGGTTTTGTCACATTTCACATTGTCAATCACAATACATTCAATGGGACAAGCCTTTTGACACAACCCACAGGCCGTACACAGATTCAGATCTACATTAAGAATACCGCGGTAGTTCGGCGGCATCCCCATCAACGTGCTTTTATAATTTCTTGAAATAGTCTCGTTTGTAGAGATATCTACTTCAGGATACTGAACGGTTACAGGACGCACGAACATTGAAGCCAATGTCACGCTCATTCCTTCAAATACTGACTGAAAACCGTCTTTTATATTTTGAAAATATCCACCCATGATCGTTATTTCTTCTGGCCTAAATATTGATAGATGCACCTATGCAAGTGGCGCATTCGGTGAATTAACCGGCAATTTCTGTTCTTTGATGTTAACAGCTACTCGTTTGATGAATTTTAATAAAACACCCAAGAATAAAACGAATACTACCACCGCAACTGCATATTGAACTTTTTGGTATTCCCAGGTTAACAGCATATAGATCGCTTGCCCGAAAAAGGCTAAAAACGCACCCGGTAACAGGTACTTCCACGACAGCTTCATGAGTTGATCAATCCTGAAACGTGGCAAAGTCCAACGAATCCACATGACTACAAAGACAACCACTGAAGTTTTAATGCCAAAAACAACTACACTTAAAATTGCGTTGTCCGCCACAATCCCTGGCAGATTTCCGCCACCGAGGTATACAACCGTGGTCAATCCCCCCATTACAAACAGGTTCGCCCACTCCGACAAAAAGAAAACCGCATAACGGAAACCGGAGTATTCAGTACAATAACCGGATACCAGTTCCGATTCTGCTTCCGGCAGGTCAAATGGAATCCGGTTGGCTTCCGCCAGTGATCCGATAAAAAATATGATGAATGATATAACCGTGAAGGGGCTTTTGAAGAGCATCCAATCCCATGGTAACCAGCCTTGTGCGCCAACAATCCCTTGCATGGAGAGCGTTCCTGCTATTAAAATCGGAACCAGCAGTCCCATCCCCACCGGGATTTCATAACTGACAATTTGTGCAGCAGCCCTCATACCGCCCAGGAGAGACCATTTATTGTTGGAACTCCATCCCGCCATCAGCACCCCTATCACCACCAGCGAAGTGATGGAGATGAAATAAAACAATCCAACATTCAGGTCGGCCACAATAACGCCGGTTCCCCAGGGCATTACAACCAAGGTGCAAAAGACACCAATCAGGCAAAAATAAGGAGCTATTCTAAAAAGGATCCGATCTGAACCATCGGGAATGAGATCCTCTTTAAATATCAACTTAACCCCGTCAGCAACCCATTGCAGAACACCTTGCGGTCCAACCCGGTTCGGTCCTAGCCTTGATTGAATAAATCCGGATACGCGCCGTTCAACCCAGGTTAAAATTCCCCCAATCGTTACAAAAACCAAAAGGATAATAACCCCAATGATGATTGCATTCAGAACCTTTGCAGATAGTACACTTAACCCTAATCCTAATAATAAACTTTCCATAATTTGCTTAAATCTTAATGTTGTTTACCGATCCAACTCAGGAGCAACAATATCCAGAGAACCGATTATTGCCACCAGATCGGCAATAAAAACACCTTTTGCTATTTCAGGAATGATAGACATCCCCGTAAAAGAACCGGTTCTGATTTTCAGGCGATACGGTGAAGATTGTCCATCGCTATAGATGAAATATCCGGTGTCACCACGTGGAGTCTCTGTACGGAAATAGACGTGACCTTTGGGAGGTTTAATAACGCTTTTTACTACTGCCTTGATTTCACCTTCAGGAATCTTCTCCAAACATTGTCGAATAATCTTAATCGATTCCTTGATCTCCTTTGCCCGAACCATGTACCGATCATAACAGTCACCCAAGGTGCCTTCACATCCGTCACCCAGCGGGATATCAAAATCCAGTTCGGGGTATACACTATATGGCTCTGCCTTTCTGACATCAAAATTTACCCCTGATCCTCTTAAATTTGGTCCCACCAGGTTATAGCTCATGGCCATTTCCGGTGACACGCTGGCAACATTGGCAAATCGCTTGATGAAGATACGGTTGTAACTGATCAACCTGTGAATCTGCTCGACCACCACCTCGAAATGGTTAAGAAACTCTTCTGTTTTCGCTCGAAATCCGACGGGCAAATCATAATTGACGCCGCCAATACAGATATAATTATATGTTAACCGCGCTCCGCAGATCATTTCCAGAAGATCGTTGATATGTTCTCTTTCACGCAGTAAATGGACAAACGGAGTAAAAGCCCCCATATCCATATTGGCTGCGCCAATTGCAATGGCATGGCTGGAAATCCTGTTCAGTTCACAAACGATTACTCGTATGTATTCAGCTCTTTCCGGGATTTCCAAACCCATTAGCTTTTCCACCGCCATGCAGTAAGACAGGTTAGCATTCATGGAACAGACATAGTCAATCCTATCGGTATAGGGAACAAACCCCTGCCAGCTGACAGTCTCAGCTATTTTCTCAATACCACGATGAAGGTAACCAACATCCGGATCACATTCATGAATGATCTCACCATCAGTTTTGATAATGAAACGAATAACCCCATGCGTCGAGGGATGCTGGGGTCCCATATTTATGGTTAAAAATTCTGTTTTTAGTGCCGCACTCATGTTTACTTCCCTTTTTCTTGAAAACTGCGTGTGATTTCCGATGGAGTGTTATCGATGGTTTGATAAGATAAAGGAGATATATAGTCTTTCCTCAAGGGAAACCCTTCCCAATCGGGTGGGAGCATTATTCTTCTCAGGTCCGGGTGACCTATAAATTTAACTCCCAGTAGATCATAAGTCTCTCTCTCCAGCCAGTCTGCGCCTTTCCATATTGAAGCGACACTGGCAATTTCAGGCTTGCCGATGGGAACACTGGATTCAATTACAACCCTGTGACCCTGGCGATATGAATACAGATGCCAGAATAGTCGCAACTCTTCATGGGAATGTTCCCCATCCTCTTCAATATTGACATCAAAATAAAGATGCCAGAACAGCTTGGAGTTCTCAGTTTCGTGGAATCCGGTTTGACTCATGAGAGATTCAAAGAATAACTGGTCATCATTCTTTAAATAGTTCATGACCTCAAGGAGATAGTCGGAGCGAACATAAATACTTGGAGTGGGCCCCTCCTCTTCCTGAAAGTATACTACGGCTTTAGTATTTTTTTTGATTTGTTCATATATTTCTAAAGTATTCAACGTACACTCCTCAACTTAAATATATAAGGGAAATACAAAATCAGCTGGTGTAGAAAACTGAATCAGGATATTTTTTTTCTAAAATATTTTTCTTTTTTAATTTTCTTCTGAAGATCGATAAGAGCGGACAATAAAGCTTCCGGTCTTGGTGGACAGCCAGGAAGATAAACATCAACAGGAATAACCCGGTCGACACCGTGCAGAACAGAGTAACCGCCTTGAAACAACCCGCCGGTATTGGCACAACTCCCCATGGAGATAACATACTTAGGGTCAGCCATTTGGTCGTACAATGTTTTAACTCTGCTGGCCATTTTCAAAGTAATGGTTCCGGCAACCAGCATAACATCTGCCTGTCTCGGCACCGCGCGAGGAGCGGAACCGAACCGTTCAAAATCAGCCCTTGGACCACCCGTCTGCATGAGTTCAATTCCACAGCAGGCTGTGGAGAAAAGTAAGTACCACAGTGAGTTCGCCCGAGCCAGGTTGACAAGGTAATCAACAGTCGAGATGACAACTCCGTCTGATTTAAAACTGTTATGTAGTGTTTTCATTTGAGTTCTTTAAAAATATGACAAATTAAATATTGCATTTGTAATGGTTATTTACTACGGCCCACCACCTAATCTGCTTTTTCTGAGTTTCTAACCCAGTCTAATCCGCCCTGGGTCCAGGCGTAAACAAAACCAACCAGGAGGATCACAATAAATATGGTAATCTCAACAAATGCCAAAATTCCCATGCCTTTCTCCAATAGTTCCCGAAAAACAACGGTAACCGGAAACATAAAGGCAATTTCCACATCAAAAATGACAAACACAAATGCAATTAAATAAAAACGCATGTTGAACTGAGAATAACCTGACCCTACGGGAGGTTCTCCACATTCATAGACTGCACTTTTTCCAGGGCTCGGATTATCGGGTCTTAAGAGTTTGCCTATTGATAGAACCACCAATACAAAAACAACCGCGATAATCAAAAAAATTGCGACATTCGAAAACTCAAATAACATCCTGTTTTTCCTTTAATTTGTAATGTAACGAAATAATCGACGATGCTTTCTATGCATTTCGCATTTTTTCCAAAACTACTGGATTTTTTTTCATGCTGTTATGATAAAAATTATTGAACTTTACTTTCAAAGATATTTATCAATCGACGATGATCTTTGTCACATTATCGCGGATGATATCTATCTTTAACCTGTTATGACCGGCCTTGAGCTATATCAATATCTGAAAGCCTACTCTTCAGAATTAATTGGTGCTTTATAATTTTTTCAGAATCAGATTGATCATTCTCAGGTGTATAGTAAATCCTACTGATGTAAAGTTTTAAGGCAAATATTTCAGTTATCAGTTCTTATAGGCCTCAACCTCAAAAAATAAATTAAGGGGACCCAAATGCGATGGTTTGGTTAAAATAAACAAAGATCATTGTAAATAAAAATATTGGCTAAAACCTCGATTCTATTTCAAACTCGTGATGATTTCAGTGATATTTACTCCCTCAAAATTTCATAGAATGTGGAATAAGGCGCCATGTCGTTTGGACAATAGTAGATTATCACGTTCTATCGACCTGATATACATACACAAATCAATATGTTTGCATATGTATCAGCATAAAAACACACTCAGGCAACCAATAAAAATGTATATATTGATTCGTACCGGAAATATCCGAAGGAAACTCCAAGTTCTGATCTTGGCGTGACAATCAGCCAATCCATAGGATTTTCATTGATTGGCTGATTATCGTAAATGACAGAAGTCAAGCGAGGCTGCAGAAACGTTATACTTTTTTATAAGGATGATAGGCAGGTTTCCACACGTACGATTTTACCAGATCATAAAGATCGTGTTCCTCAACAACCTTCCCCGATCCGGACTTGTTTATATCCCGCAAAATATCTATGGCGATTCTCATGCCAACATTCTGAATATCCCTTATCCTGGGATAGATAGCTCCTTCATCAATATCTTTTTTACTGACGCAGGATGCGAGTGAGTGTGCAGCAATTGAAAAAAAAGAATCCGGAATCCTGTCTGAATTGGATAATAACACTGCCATCGCAACACCCGGAAAAACAAAGGCATTACTTGCCACCCCTATTCTAAGTTCTTTACCGCCATGCTCCACACGAGACCAGGCGCTTCCCAAGGCAACAATTGCTTTTCCATTGCTCCATTTATACAAGTCTTCAGGAATCGCTTCACATTCCTCAGCAGGATTGGTGAGCGGGAAAACGACGGGCTGGTCGGTGTTTTTAAGCATTGCTTTTATATGCTCCTCTCTAAAAACATTATGCTGCCCTGACATACCGATCAAGAATGTTGCTTTTGATTTTTCAATGATATCCAGCAAGTTATGTTGATCGGCATTCAGATTCCAATCTGCCATAATTGAAGGGTTCTTACCGAAGGGGCTTTTATAATCTTCAAGTCCGGGTCTATTTTTCAAAACACATCCCTTGGAATCGATCAAACAGATTCTGTCATAGGCTTCGATTTCACTCAAACCTTCACTAACCAGTTCATGAACTACCTGACGGGCAAACCCTATTCCTCCCGAACCAGCACCAAATATGATGAATCTCTGATCAGACAGCTTCTCCTCTTTCAGCTTGACAGCGTTTAATACACCTGCCAAAACAACCGCACCTGTACCCTGAATATCATCATTAAAGGTTGGAAAACAATCCCTGTATTTCTCCAGTATTTGAAAAGCGCGATGCTTCGCAAAATCCTCCCAATGTAAAATCGCCTTAGGAAATGCACGGCGGATATTTTCTACAAATTTATCAATAAATTCCTCGTATTCAGCCCCTTTGATCCGCTTATGTCCAACCCCTAAATAAAGCGGATCTGCCAAAAGCTCTTCATTATCGGTTCCAACATCCAATGCTATCGGTAAACAGTACGATGGATGGACACCGCACCCCAAAGTATAAAGGGAAAGCTTGCTTATGGGAATGGCCATTCCGCCGACTCCAATATCCTGCATTCCGATAATTCCCTGGCTGTCAGTCGCAATAATTAATTTAATATCCTGGGAAGGAAAATGATGCGTCATATCATGCATATTATCTACATTCTCCTTTGTGATATAAAGTCCCCGGGCTCTCTGGTAATGGTGGCTGAATTGCACGCAGGCTGTAACAACGGTTGGGATATAAATAATAGGGAGCATCTCTTCAATATGCTCCTCAAGCAGGCTGTAATAAAGCGTTTCATTGCGATCTTGAAGTGAGCGGAGATAGATGTATTTTTCTATATCTGTCTTTGCCTCACAAAATCCTTCATATACTCTCACTTTTTGATCTTCCAGTGTCTGCAAATTGGGAGGGATAAGACCATCCAAATGTAATGCCTTCCTTTCCTCGCGAGAAAAGGCAGTTCCCTTGTTGAGGTACCTGTCACTAATCAAAGCTAATCCGTCTATGGATACGGGTGTGAAAGGTCTTCCTTTTTGGTCTCTCCACTTTTGATATCTTTCTATCGACATAACCAACCTCCCATTAAGTTTTATAAATTCTGAGATCATGCTCCATCTCAGGATACAACAGGAAAAAACTTAAGCTCCTTTTAGCACGACGGGAATTCAATGGCAAACATTATTTAAGAAAAGCTGTATATTTGGGGAGTGCTGGCAGGACAAAATCTACTTAATGCCTTGGGAAATCAGGCGGAAAATGGATTAGACTCCATACTGCCATATAATTCTATAGAAATATGGCAGTCAGTAGAGACACTAATCCTTTTCTGGTCAAAGAGATTTCAGAGAAGATTTCTTTGACTATACAACTATTTCGTGAAATCCATGAAACCACGTATGACAGGTTCCTTCCAAGGAAACCATGCAGGGACCGTAAGGATCGTTCGGTGTGCATTTTGATTTAAACATCTTGCATTCCGTGGGCGGGATCTCTCCCAGCATGATTCGATGACATTGACAACCGGGAGGAGTCGCTCTTGATTCATAGGGTGGAGTACAATCGAACTGTTTTTCCGCGTCGAGGTGCTTATATTTTTCTTTTAGGGAATATGCCGTACCATCAACAGTGCTGATTCCTCTCCAAACACCGGGAACAAGGTTAAATACTTCATCCATCATCTTCAATGCCGATTGATTGCCTTCATTATTAACGACTCTGGAATAGGAGTTGATGATTCCAGCCTCTCCCTTCTCGATTAAGAGTAAGACATTGTTGATGGCAGATAAAATATCGACGGGAGTAAAACCGGCGACCACACAGGGTAGCTGATATTTTGTTTTCATATAGCCATAGGGACCTATTCCGGTAATGGTCGCCGCATGACCGGCCAGGAGAAACCCCTGTATCGATTTTCGATCATGTACTTCCATCAGCAATTTAAATACAGGGGGGATATAGCGATTGGCGATTAAAAAAAACAGATTATCGGGAACTCCATGTTTGATAATGCCGGCAATTCCAGCAGTCGTAGTTTCAAATCCAACGGAAAAGAATACAAATTTTTCATTCGGTTTTGCCTGCGCCAGTTTTATCGCATCCAACGGACCGTATACCATTTTAACCGAACCGCCGTTATTCCTGGCATCATCAAGGGATTCTTTGGTCGCTGGAACACGAAGCATATCACCAAAGGTCAGGACAGTAATATTATCCTGATACGACAGAGTAATAGCTTCATCAATCAACTCTACCGGACATATACAAACAGGACATCCCGGACCGGGGATAATCTCCAGATCGGGGGGGAGCAATTGTCTGATGCCGTATTTCACAATCTCGTGCTCATGGGTTCCGCAGACATGCATCAGTCTTGTTTTACCGATCTTTGACACCGTTTTTTCAATATTTCCTGCCAATCCTAAAACAAGATCACGATTCTCATACTCTTTAAGCGTTTGATTAAAGTCCATTTTATGCATCCCTTGATGTGTAAAAACGCGATTTTAAAAGTTATCAACTATGTATCCCCACATGCATATAACTGCCCCAACGCGATGTTACCGTCATTAGGTGGTACTCTCTGATGCCAATAGGGCTTAAACCCCTCCTCTTTCAGTCTGAATATGGCATGTTCCGTTAAATATCGATTTTGAAAACAACCTCCGGAGAGTAAAACCCTTTCTATCTTTAAAGTCATTGCTACAGCGACAATCATCTCCACCAGGGTGTTGTGAAATTTTTGAGAAATGACCGCCCTGGCAATTCCCCGGCTCCAATCCTCTACAATCTCTTTAATCATCGGTGACCAATCGATCTGATCGCTTTGAGTAAATGAATAGTAATCATTGCAACGGTTTTTGCCAATCTCAAATTCCAGCTCCATCGCACCCTGTCCCTCAAATGAAGCTACTTGTCTGATGCCGATGATCGAAGATACTGCATCAAATAAACGCCCTGCGCTTGAGGTCAATGGAGAATTAAACTCCTTTGTCATCATCTGTTTAATCAGCTTGAGTTCCCCGGTATCAAACGCAGCAACCGGCAATAGATCGGTCATCTCAAACAGATCAGCCCCGAACACTTCATATAAGACTCCAAGAGCTGAACGTCTTGGTTCTTTTACCGCCTGACTTGACCCGGGCAATCGAAAACAACGTAACCAGGTAAATCGCTCCATCTTCATTTCATTTCCTACCAGGAATTCTCCACCCCATATGGTATCATCCCATCCGGCTCCGGTTCCATCCCAGGAAATCCCCAGGACTTCTCCTGAGAGCTGATTCTCTGCCATACAAGCTGCAATGTGAGCATGATGATGCTGTATTTCCTTCAACGGTAAGCCACATTCCTGAGCATACTTTGTAGAAAGATATCCCGGATGATGATCGCAAACGACCCACTCAGGCTTTACTTCATATAACATTTTCAGGCTGTCGATGGATTTCTCAAAGGCGTCATAAGCCTGTTCCGTTTCCAGATCTCCAACATGCTGACTCAAAATAACATTATTTCCGATCTGAAATGCGATGGTATTCTTCTGATGAGCGCCAACCGCCAAAGCCGCCTTTCTCTTTTTTGGTACCGTAATCGGAAGAGGGGCATATCCTCTTGCCCGTCTGATAACCATCTCTCTTCCCGCCATCATTCGAACCAGAGAATCATCCACATGACGTATTATGGGTCGATTATGCAATAGAAAAACATCTGCAATCGTGCCAAGCCGTTTTAATGCCTCTTCATTATCGATACAGATGGGCTCATCCGACAGATTTCCACTCGTGGCTACCATTGGAATCTTAACCGTCTTCATTAGGATGTGATGGAGGGGAGTATAGGGCAGCATTATGCCAACAGTTGGATTGCGAGGTGCAATTTCTTCAACTAAACCGGATGAGTCAATCCCGGTTCTGCGATTCAATAATACAACCGGGGATTCAGATGATTGAAGTAAACGCTCCTCCAAGGCATCGACCTCACATTCCGCCTTGATGGCTTCCAGGGACGACATCATGATCGCAAAGGGTTTTTCGTTTCTTCTCTTTCTTGTTCTGAGTTCAAAAACAGCATTGCTGTTTCCGGCATCAACCATCAGATGAAACCCGCCGATGCCCTTCACTGCAACTATCTTACCTTGTAGCAATGAGTCACTTACGGTCTGAATCGCCTCCTGATGTTTTGTTATGATAGTGCCATCGGATTTACAGGTAAAGATATGGGGGCCACAAACAGGACATGCGTTTGGTTGAGCGTGAAACCGACGATCATTGGGATCCTCATACTCCTTAAGACAGTCCGGACACATTGGGAACTGATGCATGGAGGTATTGGGGCGATCATAGGGAAGTGACTTGATAATAGTATACCTGGGACCGCAGAGAGTGCAGTTGGTGAAGGGATAAAGATATCGCCTGTTATTGGGATCGAAAACCTCTTTTAAACACTCCGGGCAGGTGGCAATATCCGGTAAAATCAGAGCGGTTTTTTCTCCTTTGTCCTCACTTTTCCTGATTTCAAATGATTCAAAACCAACAACATCAAGAAAACTGGACTCCAGACTTTGGATATAAGCATGAATTGGTTTGTCCTTTTCAACCCTGACCAAAAAGGAATTCAACAACTCCTTTTCACCTTCCACCTCAATAAAAACACCTTGGGAGGAATTGATGACCCACCCTTTTAGACCTAGGGAATGTGCCAGTTTGTAGACGAACGGGCGGAATCCGACACCCTGTACTACTCCTCTGATAACAACTCGCAACCGCTGGACATCTATCATCTTGCTTGATAACACTTAAAATCCGGCTTTCTTGCAGACCCATTCATAGAATTCCTTAACACCTTCACCCGTCTTTGCAGAAATCGGGAAAATATTGACCTGGGAATTCACTTTTTTAGCAAGAGTAATGCAGTTTTCAAGATTAAAATCCAGATATGGAATCAAGTCGACCTTATTAATCAGCAAAACATCTGCCACCATGATTAAATCGGGATATTTGACCGGTTTGTCCTCACCTTCCGGGCAACTGATAATGGCAACTTTCAGATTTTCCCCAAGATCATAGGCTGTCGGGCAAACCATGTTGCCAACGTTTTCAATCACCAGCAACTGACAATCCTGCAAATCCGCCTTGTGTAACGCCCGGTGAATCATTTCGGCATCCAGATGGCACGCAGCCCCTGTATTGATCTGCATTGCATTTGCACCGGCTTCCTGTATGCGTCGGGCATCATTATCGGTCTGCTGATCACCTTCGATCACAAACATGGGTAGATCTGAACCAAAATCCCTGATCAGTCGTTCCAACAGTGCGGTTTTTCCCGATCCCGGAGCACTTATCCAGTTCATACTGAATATCCCTTTTGCTGCCAGGTGTTCGCGATTATGTTGTGCTATATGATTATTTTTGTGAAGGATCTCCTGTTTGATACTGATCTCCCTGGCACCCGTACCTGAAGAATGGTCATGATGATGGTCATGGTCGTGATGGTGGTGATCATCATATCCTACCGGTTTTCCATCTATCGTGACTCCATCAGTTTCGGAGCATCCGCATTCCAAACACATTATTCCACCTCAATTGATTGAATATTTAACTCCTGACCGGAAATGGCCTTGGCGAAATTGCCACATTCAGTACAAATCAAAAACTCACTGCTAACAAATTGTAAACCACAAACCAAACACTCACCCTTTAAAGGAACCGTTTCAATTTCCAATGATGCGTCTTTGGCTATGGTATTTTTGGTTACCATCTCAAAAGCGAATTCCAAAGAATCAACGACAATGCCTGCCTTTTCACCAATCTGAAGGGAAATTTTGTTTATTTTGCAAGCATTTTCATCCCTGGCTGTCCTGAAAGCAATATCCATGATGCTCATCATTAGGGAAACTTCGTGCATATTTTCAACCCTTTTAGCAGATTCTGGGCAATTGTTCACCGGAAGGCATATCAACAATCCTCTTGGTTCCGATGGATGTTTCCATGACAACCCTCCCCGGATGATTGTTGGTTATACGCCCAATAATTGCAGATTCCCTGCCCTCATAAAACTGCTTCATAGTTTCCAATACCTTGTCAGCGCTTTTTTCTGCAACTATAACCAGCACTTTGCCTTCATTGGCAATATAGAGGGGGTCAAGTCCTAAAATCGAACTCACTGATTTAACCTGGTCATCAAGGGGAATTTTATTTTCTATTAAATCAATGCCCTTTGATGATGACTGGGCTATTTCATTCAATGTGGCAGCAATACCTCCCCGGGTTGGATCACGAAGGACATGAACATCGTCGGTTTCGTCCAGTATCGCTCCGACCATCTTGTTTAAAGCCATACAATCACTTAAAATACTGGATTCAAACTCCATCCCTTCTCTTTTTGTCATGACAGCAATACCATGTTCAGCAATTCGACCATTGATGAGTATGACATCCCCCTCCCGGGCATTTTTCGGAGAAATGGATACGTTCCTGCGGACAACTCCTATGCCGGAGGTATTGATAAATACACCGTCAGCACTTCCCCGCTCAACAACCTTGGTATCACCTGTGACCAGGAGGACACCGGCCTTTTCTGCAGCTGTCTGCATAGAGGTTACGATCTGCTGTAACTGCACAATGGGAAACCCCTCTTCCAGAATAAAACCGGCTGATATAAACTGGGGGTCCGCTCCGCACATGGTTACATCATTTACTGTTCCGTTGACAGCCAAATCTCCTATGTTTCCGCCGGGAAAAAACAGAGGTTTAACCACAAATGAATCGGTGGAAAAAGCAATTCTGTTGTCTCCCATCTTTAGAATTGCCCCGTCATGTGCTTCATTCAGGTATTCATTTGAAAACAGTGGTTGAAACAGGGACTCAAACAGTTCTTGAGACATCCTTCCACCGCTGCCATGCCCTAGTTTTATCTTCTCTTTCTGCTCCATAGTATCCTTAATCAAGCCCTCAATCCGATCACCATTTGAGATAAGCATCCGGTCCCTGGGCGACTTCCTTAATCAATCTCAGATTTTCCAGAGCTTCCTCTTTATCAAGAATACTGATAGCAAACCCTGCATGAACAATCACATAATCTCCAACCTTGGCGTCTGATATCCATTCGATGCAAATCTCTTTGAATATGCCGTTAAAGTTAACTTTTGCCATGGTCATGGGTCCGCTGGCATTTATCTCTTCAATCTTACCGGGAACTGCAAGACACATATTTCCCCCAAAATAATGATTCCTGATTAAAGGGTCCGGAAACTCTCTAATCACAAGAATGGTAACGATAAAACGTTACAGACCTTAACTCCTAAAACACAGTATTTCAAGACAAAAGTGAAGTAAACTCTCTTTGACCTTGATAATAGAACCTTATCATTGCTGTAAACCTATCACAATTACAGTATAACCGCTAAAAAACAACTTTTTACTATAAATACTGAAAAATCAAAATACTTCTCCTGTTTTATCATGGAAGATGAATATTCACAGACCACAATAAGCCGTGGCATATTTTTAAAATTTGTGTTACTCTGGATGACTTCTTAACACTATTATTTCAATATATTAACAAAAATCACACCAACCCCACTTTGAGTATAATTATTGACTATCCTAAAAGTTTAAATTTTGACTTTACAAAAGGCTCTAATCATGTAAGATCTCTCCACTAACCCTAAGTCAATTTTGCTTATTGTATTAATATCTTTGTTTATGAGGCTGCTGAAATAGCACCTCATTGTTTGTTTCCAAATTTTTGGGAGGGAGATACTTATGATCCGAGGTAAAAACATATTTGTTGAAAAAGAGGTCGGCAGACGAGACTTCCTGAAGCTTTCAACAAAAGTAGCAACTGTACTGGGACTTTCCCCGGTTTTTATACCAAAGATATCGTATGCGATGCAGGCAAAAGAAAAGCCTGCCGTGATCTGGCTGCACTTCCAGGAATGCACGGGCTGTACAGAGTCTCTGTTAAGAGCAGAAGGCCCTGATTTGGCCACCGTGATTCTGGATGTCATCTCGCTGGAATATCACGAAACATTGTTTGCTGCTGCGGGACATCAGATTGAAGAGCAGTTGCATGCGGCAATGAAACGATATGCCGGAAATTATGTTCTAGTTGTTGAAGGTTCGATTCCCATGAAAGAGAACGGAGCCTATTGCCAAATCGGTGGTAAGACTGCCATTGATATGTTGAAAGAAACTGCTGCCGGCTGCGCAGCCATTATTGCCATTGGTTCTTGTGCTGCCTGGGGCGGATTGCCTTCATCCGGACCTAATCCTACAGGTGCTGTTGGAGTAGGTGATATTATCAAGGACAAAGCAATTGTCTCGATTCCGGGTTGTCCGCCAAGTCCCTATAATTTCCTCTCAACCGTTGTTCACTATCTCCTGTTCAAAAAACTACCAACGCTGGACAAGGAAGGAAGACCCGTATTTGCATATGGTAAATTGATTCATGATCAATGCGAACGTCGAGGTCATTTCGATTCAGGCAGATTTGCCGAAGATTTTGGCGACGAAGGCCATCGTAAGGGTTACTGCCTGTACAAACTGGGTTGTAAGGGTCCAAGTACTTTCGGAAACTGCCCCGAAGTTGGGTTTAACAGGGAAAAAACCTGGCCGGTCAATATCGGACATCCATGCTTTGGCTGCATCGAATCAAAAGTGGGCTACACAGTACCAATGCATGATCTCTCTCAAGTACTGACTCCTAATCCTCCGCAGAGTTATGCGCAAATCACCGAATCGGGCAACAAACCTGCAAGCATGTGGGCTGCAGGTGTTGCAGGGGCCGCAGTAGGAGCTGTAGGCGCTGCTGTTGTTGCAAAAGCTAAAAAACTGCCGGCAGAGGAGGAATAAATATGAGAATTAAACGACGAAGCTTTCTAAAAGGCCTCGCCGGGACCGGAGCGGGTTTGACCGTTGCTCCGCTGCTTTCCGGTACAGCAGAGGCCAGGGAGGCGAGGGCGGTACAGGAAGAACACATAGGGATGCTTTATGATGCTACTAAATGTATCGGTTGTAAATCCTGCGAGGTTGCCTGTAAATCCGCAAATAAACTTGCACCTGAAATTGATCCGACGGGAACATTTGATGCACCCAGGGATCTTTCCATTAACACCTTTAACATCATAAAGATGTATAAAGGCCCGGAAGGAACATCATATGTGAAGAGGCAGTGTATGCACTGCGTTGATCCGAATTGTGTTTCAGGATGTCCTACCAGTGCTTTAAATAAGGAAGCAAACGGAATTGTAAGCTATGATAAAGATGCCTGCTGTGGGTGTCGTTATTGTCAGATGAACTGTCCTTATAACATTCCAAAGTTTGAATTTAATGACTGGTATGGCGAAATTAAGAAATGCGAACTTTGCCGTACAACGAATCTGGTAACGAATGGACAGCCCGCTTGTACGGAAGCATGTCCTGCCGGAGCCGTTGTTTTTGGTAAAGTTAAGGATCTGCTGGCAGATGCCAAAAGCAGGATTCAAAAATCGCCGAGTCTTTATCTGAATCACGTCTATGGTGAGAAGGATGGTGGTGGAACATCAGTTCTGTACCTGTCAAAAGTACCCTTTGAAAAACTGGGGCTTCCAAAACTTCCGGAATACTCACAAGCAGCTGTGCAAGAAGGAATACAACATACGTTGTATAAGTATCTCGCACTCCCGGGTGTCGTGTATGTAATTTTGGCAGGTATAGCTTACAAAAACCGTTCTGGACATAAGGAGGAATGATGGATCATGAAAAAGCATTAGGCGGAAAGATCTTCACTGCTCCTGTATACTTTCTGCTGGGACTCTTCCTTATCTGCGCCTATTTTTTAGTCGTCAGGTATATCAATGGAATCGGACCCGTATCCAATCTTACTGATAACCAGTCCTGGGGCATCTGGAAGGTAATCGGCGTATTGGTAGGAGCTGCGTTAGTTAATGGTGGTTATGTTCTGGCCCTGCTTGTTTATATCATTAACAAGGGGCAATACCATCGATTTGTTAGACAGGCAGTACTGTTTTCACTGCTGGGATACTCCTTCGCAGCCACATCCCTGGTGTATGACACCGGGCGTTATGTGAATCTGTTGAATTTCTTTATCCCAAAATACATGCAATTCAATTCTGCATTGTTTGAGGTAGGTGTCTGTATTACCGCTTACATACTCATTTTGGGAATTGAATTTCTACCCGGATTTTTGGAAAAATTTATGCCGGAAGGATCTTCGGATGGTTTTGCTGCAGGGCTTCACTCTTTCCTCAATAAGGTGTTGTTTCTAACGGTTGCTTTTGGAGTTGTACTGCCAACCATGCATCAATCCGGTCTGGGAGCACTGGCTTTCTTAATGGGGCAAAAAATAAGTCCATTATGGCAGACCCCCTGGATTTCATTCCTATATGTTGTTTCCTCTATTTTTATGGGAGCATGTATCGTTGTTATCATTGACATACTCTACCATCCCAAGAGTCTTAAGAAGAAGGAATACCTGGAAGTACTTAAGGTCTTGATGAAGATCGGTGTTTATGTCGCAATTTTCTGGGTTGTATTTCGATTTGTAGAAGTTATCCGCAATGGGGGAGTAGGATTACTCTTCAGTGTTGGATTTGAATTCTTTTTCTTCTGGGCGGAAATGATCCTGGTCGTCATTGGTATGATAATGATCAGAAAGACAAATGCCAGAAGTCTATTTACAGGAGCAGTATTAATGCTAACCGGGGGTTTATTGTATCGAATAAACACCTATATCATTGGTTTCGAAGGTGCACCCGGAGTGACCTATTTTCCAACGGTTCCTGAGATTTTTATTTCGGTAGGCATGCTTGCTCTTCAAATTGCAATTTTCATCACATTTGTAAAAATCTTTCCGATCATTACCCAAGAGTAGAAGGAGAAAAAATTATGGGGAAAATAGTTACTATCGATCCTATTACACGTATTGAGGGTCACCTTAAAATCGACATAGAAGTGGAAAACGGCAAGGTAACCAATGCCTGGTCTTCCGGAACCATGTTTCGAGGAATTGAGATCATTCTGCAAGGCCGAGATCCAAGAGAAGCTTGGGTATTCACACAGAGGTTTTGCGGCGTGTGCACAACAGTTCATGCCATTGCTTCTGTCAGAGCAGTTGAAAATGCCTTGAATCTTGAGATTCCATTAAACGCGCAAATGATCCGCAACATGATCATGTCAGCCCATGCGATGCATGATCATATCGTTCACTTTTATCATCTGGTGGCCCTTGATTGGGTAGATGTGGTTTCAGCAACCAAAGCCGACCCTAAAGCTGCCGCACAGCTGATTCAGAAATTTTCGTCATGGAACCGAAACACAGTCCATGAGTTAAAAGCTGTTCAGGATAAAGTAAAAGCGGTCGTTGCCAGTGGTCAGTTGGGGATTTTCTCCAATGGGTATTGGGGACATCCAGCCATGAAATTGCCACCGGAAGTCAACCTGATCGCTGTAGCTCATTACCTGCAGGCCTTGGAATTCCAAAGGAAAATAAATGACTGTGTCGGTTTGCTGGGTGGAAAAACACCTCATATTCAAAATCTGGCAGTTGGTGGTGTCGCGAATGCCATCAACCTGGATGATGAAACCGGTCTCAATATGACCAGACTGCTGAAAGTTAAAAATTTCTTTGACGAAGTTCGTGATTTTGTTAACCAGGTATACTTAATTGATGTCGCCGCTGTCGGTTCCTTTTACCTGGACTGGGCCGGTTATGGATCAGGTGTTACGAACTACCTGGCAGTTCCTGAATTTCCATTGGATTCAAAAGGCACCAAGTTTGATGCTAAAGGTGGTGTGGTGATGGGAGGAAACCTGGCAAAAGCAAAGGCGATTAACTCCTTTAACGATTCCTTCTTTGAGGATAACGTCAAGGAGAGTATCGCAAGATCATGGTATGACGGCGACTGGTCCAAACATCCTTATGAAGAAACAACGGAACCCAAGTACACCAGTTTTGATCGGGATGGCAAGTATTCCTTTGTCAAAGCTCCGAGATTCCAGGATCAACCTGCCCAGGTAGGTCCTCTGGCACAAGTGTTAACCAGTTATGCGCTTGGTGATGAAAGAACCAAGAAGTATGTTGGGGCAACCGTGGATGCTATTAAAGCTGTTAGTGGCAAGCAGATCGGTCTAGGTGCATTGCATTCAACCCTGGGCAGAATTGCAGCCAGGGCCATCCGCTGTGCCGTCATTAACGATATGGCATTAAACCATTGGAATATTCTGGTCAACAACCTTGGTAAAGGTGACATGGAATACTTCAATAAACCTGTCTTTCCGAAAGGTGAGATCCAGGGATTCGGTTTCCATGAGGCTCCCAGGGGTGCTCTTTCTCACTGGGTTGTGATTGAAAACGGTAAAATTAAAAATTATCAATGTGTAGTTCCTTCAACCTGGAATGCAGGCCCAAGAGATGCAGCAGGTAACAAAGGCCCCTATGAAGCCAGCTTGATTGGTAATCCAATAGCTGATCCGGCACGACCTCTGGAAGCTTTGAGAACTATTCACAGCTTTGATCCTTGTCTTGCCTGTGCTATTCATTCATTTGACCCACAAGGAAATAAACTGGGGGTAGTTGAAGTAGATGTCTGATAGCAAAGGTGTAATTCTGGGAGTAGGCAACATTCTTCATTCAGATGATGGAATTGGGATCAAGATACTCAAGTATCTTGAATCTCAATTCCAGTTTCCCGAGGAGATTGAACTTGTCGATGGCGGGACAGTTGGAGCGCAACTGGATAGAACCATCGTCAACAAGGATTGGATTATCATCATTGATGCTTTGGATGTAAAAGGTCCCGTGGGAGAAGTCAGGGTTTTATGCGGTGAAGATTTTATCAATAGGCCCGGAATCATTAAAATGTCACCTCACCAGGTTGGTTTTTTGGATCTTATCCAATTGATGAAAATGGAAGGGACGGAACCAAAACAGATCGATTTGATAGGAGTCATACCCGCCAATACAAACGACGGGTTTGAGATGGCACCGGAAGTTGATGCTGCTGTTAACACGGTGGTTGAAAAACTACTTGTTTTATTAAAACAGAAAGGGCTTGTTCCCGAAAAACGAACCCCTCCATTGGAACCCGACTATTGGTGGCTTAGATAAAGAACGGGGCAAATGCCCCGTTCTTTATCTCCAGCTTTGCCCTATATCTTCAAAAGTTGAACATCCTCGATAAATTTAAAAAACCATTTCCTGCCAAAATACAACCCTTGTTTCACTTAGTTTTCAATCTGCTGTATCATATTTGACATAATTTCAGTTATCTAACTGAGCAAAACCGTGTTGTCTTTTTATCATCACTTTGATAATTTATAGAATCACGGTATTTCTTGAACTCCGATCCATCATTCCTAACGGTCTTGTACATTTGAAAAAATGATCATCATCCTTGTATTTGCTTTTAAAAAGCTGTTGCAGGAATCATCGCCCAATCCAAACAGGATTTAAGGAATCTGGACGATAGGGCTTTTTGGGAAACGAAAATGCCTTCCGATACTTGAAAAGGAGAATAATGATAAGTGTAAGTGAAGCTTTGGACAAAATTCTGGGAAGTGCAACAACTTTAGAAAAAACAGTCGTCCCCATAGAAGACGCCCTCTCGTACACTCTGATCAATGATATCAAAGCAGATCGACCCATCCCTCCCTTCAACAGGGTCGCCATGGATGGTTTCGCTATCAATTCATCAGATTTCAAAAACAAAACTGCCGTTGATTTGCAGATTGCGGGTCGAATACAGACCGGTGTAAAATCCGGGCTGATTATCTATCCCGGACAGGCTGCCCAGATCATGACCGGCGCCCCATGCCCGGAAGGAGCAGATGCAGTTATTAAGATAGAAGATGCAACCATCAATGGTGATATGGTTCATCTGGTTGCTAAAAAAGCCAAACCCGGTTTAAATATAGCACCCATGGGAGAAGATGCAGAGGAGGGCAAGGTTTTAATCGAAGCCGGATCTCCATTGACAACCGCCGGTATCGCCATATGTGCTTCTGTTGGTATCCATGAGGTTCCAGTTTATCGCAAACCCAAGATTAAGATCATATCCACAGGAACCGAGATCATCCCACCAAGTGAAACCCCTCTGCCACACCAGATCAGAGACTGTAATTCTTTTACCTTGCGCGTCATGAGTCAACTGCAGAATATTGAAGCTACTTTTTTGGGTATAGGGGAGGATGATCTTTCTCTATTGGGATCAATGATTCATGATGGTTTGGATGCGGATATTCTGATTCTTTCCGGTGGGGTTTCCATGGGAGAATTCGACCATGTCCCCAAATTACTGGAATCAAACGGGGTTAAAAATATCTTTCACCGCATCAAAGTAAAACCGGGTAAACCGGTCTGGTTTGGAAAAACAGAAACCACATATGTTTTTGGTCTTCCAGGCAATCCGGTGTCCGTACAGACCTGTTTTCGCATTTTTGTGGAACCGTTGATTAAAAAACTATCCGGTAGTAAATCCCCAAGACACAAGTTCTTGAAACTCCCATTGGCCGAAGATTCCATTTCAAAAGCAAATCGGGAACACTATATGCCTGGAAAACTGGTGATAAAAGACGGGTGGTCTGCAATTGAACCAGTCTTAATCAGGGGAAGCGGTGATTATTCCAACTTTGAAAAAAGTCATGGTTTGTTTATTTTCCCCGCTGAAATTGACTTGATGAACCGGGGTGAAATGGTTGATTTTCTTCCCTGGAGAGAAATATGGTAATCGACTCGACTGGCAGAAGTTTTAACTCTCTTCGGGTCAGTCTTACAGGCGAATGCAACCTGGCTTGCACCTATTGCGTGCCTGAAAAACGTTGTATCAAAGAGCCTGCTTATGAAATGACCTCGGAAGAGCTGATCAGGATGATTACCTGGTTAAAGGAGATTCTGAATCTGGAAAAGATCAGGTTGACAGGAGGAGAACCCTTAATCAGTCCAAAGTTTAATAACGTGCTCTCTGCAGTATCCAAAATGCAGTTTAAGGATGTCAGCATCACCACAAATGGGCAACTCCTGGAAGAGAATCTCTCCTTTATCCTCTCCTGTGGTGTTAAACGGATCAACGTCAGCCTTGATACACTGGATGCAGATAAATTCCTGAAGAATACGAGGGGAGGTGATTTAAAACGAACAATGACCGGAATCGAAAAAGCCAAAGAGAATCAAGTGTTTGTCAAAGTAAATATGGTTCCGGTGAAACATTTTAATGAAGATGAGATCATCCCAATACTTGACTACTGCCTGGATAAAGGTTTTGAGCTGAGATATATTGAACTGATGCAAATGGGACATCTTTCAGACCGGGAGAAATATCTTAAGAAGCTGATTCCTATTGATACAGTCTTCAGCATAATCAGACAAAAATATATATTTGAACCTGTAGCTTCTGCTGCAGATTCAACGTCGTTCCGTTATAAAATCAAGGGAAAAGGATACTTTGGAGTAATCGCCAATGATAGTATCCCTTTTTGTCGAGGATGTAATCGACTTAGATTGACTTCCACGGGGAATATTCATGGTTGTTTGAGCAGTGAAGTAAACTATTCCATACTCTCCCTATTGAATCTTCAAGAAGCAGAGGCAAAAACAGAATTAATTTCGATTTTAAATCAGGCAATCCTAACCAAGAGAGAATTGGCTTTTAATGGTTCCAGTACAGTTATGAAGCAAGTAGGTGGCTGAAGTCTCCTGATATAATAAAACCTCCTGGGAACCAAGAATTCGTATATTCCCAGGCAACCTGCATCACCTTGCTCCTGTCAATGTTATGGATACACAATATCTATAAAAACATAAACTTGGGTATTTTTATCATTTCCAGCATTTATTAGTTCCTTACAAGCTAACTGCTAATCGCTGATGATTAACAGCTTAAAAACTTGGGATAGGGGATACAAAAAATCCCGCAAAATAGGTAGTAAAATATAAATAATCAATAAATTATTATACTTTTTTTCTCAAAGAGTTATAATGACAGCAAAATAAGATGAGTCATATGGAACTGGAATGTATGACTCTATGACTGCTTTTTAAGCTAAGAATCACTTTTTACGGTAAACAATTATTTGATCCTTGTTTCACAGAATCAACCTTTTATCTGGCAATCGGTTTGATTCTGCTCCCATCCTAACCCAGATAAACTGGGCTAATGCCTTTAAAGTATTCTCTGCCAAAAGTAGGCAGAAAATGACTGATAGGGTAATAAAAACTTAATCTTTTGTATGACTTGGGGTGCCCATGAAAAAAAACCTGAAAGTTGATGATCTTATGGATCGTGTCTTCGTTACTTTCAGCCCTGAAACACCAGTCCCTGATGCTGTTGACGTCCTGGGAAAAAAGCGGCTGTTTGGAGCGTGTGTAGTTGATAATGATGGAAAAGTCCTGGGAATTTTGTCAGAAAAAAAATGCATTAAGTTGTATCTAGAAGCATTTTCAACCGGCTCGATCAAACCGATTGAAGAAGCCACCGTAATGGATATCATGTACGATGATTTCAAAACCGTTCAAAAATCGACCGGAGTCGTTGAAGCGGCCCAAGTGTTTCTGACGACCGATTTCAGACGGATGCCGGTAGTTGAACATGGGAAAATGGTAGGACAAATAACACGTCGTGATATTATAAAAGCGATAGAACTCTTCAGTATATAAATTAATGAAGAGCCTAAAATTCATTCCTTTAGAACGGCAATGCAAAATCTGAATTCATACTGATCTCTAAACAAATTTGGAGTATAAAATGGCATCAGAACTATTAGTGGCTGATTTAATGGATAAAAAATTTAATACAGTAAAAGAGAGTGATACAATCAATAAAGTGATCAGAACCTTGATGAAAAAAGGGCTAATCGGGTTATTGGTCGTTGATGATGAAGGCAATCTGGTAGGCAGGCTGTCGGAAAAAGAGTGCCTGGATGTCTTCGTTCACCAGACTTATCACGCCCTTCCGGCAGGAAAGGTGAAAGATCACATGAGTAAAATTGAATTTACTGTTCCCAGTACCATGACGGCCAAAGAGGTTGCAGATGTATTTCTGGAGAATAATATCCGTAGACTGCCAGTAGTTGATTCAGAGAAGTTAGTCGGACAGATCACCCGTCGTGATTTGGTAAGAGGTCTGCACCTACATTTTTTCCCACAAGGAGTTACAAAATAGTTAAGCTCAAGATTCTTATTCCGGTTGATCATTAAGTATAAATTGATCTTATAATATTTGCCTGGAAAAAGTGGCTTGTGTTTTGATTTCCCATCCAGCTATCCACAGTTTTTCCATAATCCGAAGTACGCAGATTGAAGATCCCTTGAGAATCCTTGTATATATCTCTCAGTTAAAACCATAATAAGGGCAATCAATTGTTAAGCATGTGAAGATGCTCAATTACGCCTTCACTGTGAGGATAAGAAGGTGAAATAGTCTGGTTGTATAATATTGTTTACAATCAATGAAACCTTCAGATATGATGTAGGCGCAAGGAAAGGTATAAACGCAGAAATGATACGTAAACCTAAACAACTTAATTGGAGATTGGATTATGGCAAGAGTTGAAGAGATAAAATCGGTTTTGCTCCTTA
Organism: bacterium; assembly: GCA_018829445.1. Taxonomy (GTDB): domain Bacteria; phylum SAR324; class SAR324; order XYD2-FULL-50-16; family XYD2-FULL-50-16; genus JAHJTV01. The sequence goes on along the minus strand of JAHJTV010000035.1, from coordinate 27,099 downwards.
CGCACTTGGAAAAAGAGATGGTAGAAAAGGTTGCAGCCATTGCAACCATTACTACCGTGAAAAATGGAGAATATATCTTCAGGGAAAACGACAAGGCAGAATATCTATATTCACTTCTGGAAGGGAAAGTTGCGCTTGAAATTGAGAAAAACACAAGCACTTCGGTTCGTGTCAAAGATATAGTTCCCAACAGGACGTTCGGAATTTCGGCATTGGAAGATGCAGAAGAGAAAAAGTCCATGTCCCATGCCAGAGCTCTGACAGATTGCAAACTTGTTTGTTGGGAAGCATCCAAACTTGAAAGATTGTTCGCTCAGGACCCAAAACTTGGATTGCGGTTCATGAAGCGAATTTCCATCATCTTAAAAAACAGATTACAAGTTGCCTACGCCCAAATGGCGCAAAACAGCTGATTGATTTCAAGAGCGTTATCTGTCTGAAATTAACGGAGAGATAACCCAGTCAATTGAGATGCCAAAAGGAGAATAGGGGACGTGGATGCTGGTTGATAAACTTAACCAACCGGTTTTTTCAATAGAAGGAAAATGCAGCGTGAGATACCATTAATCCGGGAATCTTACGATTCCCGGATTAAGAATGGAGTTACTCTAATCCAAAATTCTGCAGATCTGGTCCCAGGTGAGTTCTTTCATTTTCACCCAGTATTCCCATGGAAAGACAAATCAGGGTCCAGAAGTGAATGACATGATAGCCGCCTTCAAAATGCTCAGATAGGTCATGAATTTGAGAATGACAATTATGACAGGGCGCAATACAGTAAGTAGCACCTGTTGACATGATTTGATCATGCTTCAGTTTACCATATTTACGACGGTCCTCTTTTCTTCCCGACTGAAGAAATCCACCACCACCTCCGCAGCAGTAATTGTTGGACTTGTTCGGTGCCATATCAATAAAATTCTCTTCACCCACCAGCATTTTGGTAACATAGCGCATGTCGTCAGCCGCTTCGTCACCAAATGTTTTTCTAACCAACTGGCAAGGATCCTGAAGTGTGAATTTTATTTTCAGGTCTTTGTTCCAATCTGAATTTACGGGGAGTTTACCCTCCCTTATCCATTTTGCGTAATATTGCCTGACATCAGCGATTTCAAAATCGTGCTCGATATTAAACTTTTGCAGTCCGGACCGGAATGCGAATAGTTCGTGGCCTCACTCGGTGTTGAGCCAGACCTTGGCACCCAACTCCTTGACCATATCGGCCTTAATACGGACATTCTTTTCCCAGGCTTCATCGTCAGCCAGGAACATGCAGTAGTTTTCTGCTGCCCATCCTCTGGAACCGTAAGTCCAATCGGCTCCAACCGTTTTAAATATTTTCCAGAGAGGAACCATTTCATCCTCTTCCATCTGCGGTTCCCTGGAGTTTTGATTCACGAAGAAATGAGCTCCTTTCTTATCGATGGGAGCCTGCAGATTTTCACATCCTTCCTGCTCTTCCTGAACCTCTTCCAGCAACTCAACAACAGTATCCGTAAACATCTCTCCGGTTAATCCCATGGCACTGCATGAATCTACTTTAAGAGCTGCGTCGCAGGAACCTTTGATTCCCTTTGGTCTTTCGTCCATGGGCCAAGACGCCCTGGCATTATAGACCAGTTGTGGAATATTAATCTCCATTGGACAAACATAGACACATCGCTGGCACATGGTACAAGCCCAAACCCAAGGTGTTGTCAGTACTTCTTCATCAAGACCTAAGACTGCCATACGGAGAAATTTACGGGGATCCATGTTATCGATCCCAGTTGCGGGGCACCCTGAAGCGCACATTCCGCAGGTCAGGCAAGCATTAAGGTTCCCTTCGTTGGGAAGGATATCCTTAACCTTGTCCAGAAAAGCACTTTTGCGCTTTCCGCTAATCTTGATCGCTGATTCATCCATTTGCTTTATTCTCCATTAAATTTTCAGTGATCAGGGGAATTAAAAAAAACTTAATATACTATTCACTCGGTATTGTATTTAATTGTTCCAATGTGAAAACCGGTCCGTCTTTACAGACGAATTTATCGCCAATGTTACAGCGACCGCATAATCCGATGCCACATTTCATTCTTTTTTCCAGAGAGTTAATGATATGATCATGAGCATAACCCAATTTATCAAGAACAGGTTGCGTAAACCGTATCATGATTGGAGGTCCGCACACAATCGCATAGGTATCATCATCTGCGGGTGGAGCTTTTTGTTCGGTTATAGTTGGAACAAATCCAACATTGTATTTCCAATCGGGATCATCAGTACCATCTACTGTGATATGCATATTGATATCGCCGGCAGCTTCCCACGCTTTTAACTCATCCTGATAAAGTAATAGTCCGGGGGATCTGGCACCGTAAATAACATGGATATCTTTAAACTTGTCCCGATTAGCAAGCATATGGACAATGGAAGATCGCAAGGTAGTAAAAGCGAAACCTCCACCAATAATAACAACACTTTTTCCCTCCAGGACTTCCCAGGGATAGCTGTTTCCCAGTGGACCTCTGACACCCATTATATCACCGACTTTCATCTGATGCAGATAACTGGTCACTTTTCCGGTTTTATTAACCGTGAATTTTATAAAACCTTTTTCCGTGGGTGATGACGCAATTCCAATGGGAATTTCACCTTGTCCTGTCACGGATAATTCGGCAAATTGTCCTGCCTTGTATGAAAATTTTTCTTCATCTTCTGGATTGAGAAAAACGAATTTAAACGTTTTTAAGACTCTGTCCTCCGTCTCCGTAATAATTTCGTCAATACGCACCGGATAAGGCTGATATGGATTTAGCACGACAGTTCTCCTTGATTCATACTTTTATATCGTAAATCTACGGATTATAATTGTTCATTTTTTGACTAACATTACGAATATCAATGTTAACCGGACATAACTTAATACAGCGACCACATCCGACGCACTGGATGCCATCTTCGTATTTATCGACGTAATACTTCAATTTATGCATGAAACGTTGTCTGACTCGCTGAAATTTAACAGGCCGGGGATTATGCCCGGATCCTTCAAGCGTAAACAACGGAGACATACAGCTATCCCAATTTCGGATTCTTTTTCCCGAATCACCCAGGTTTTCATCTTGGATGTCAAAACACCAGCAAGTAGGACAACTAAAGGTACAGGTGCTGCAGTTGATACAAGCAAAAGCTACATCTTCCCAAAAAGGAGCCTCGAACAATTCCTTGGTGGATTTTTTTTCAATCATATTGGTATCCACCACAGAAGAGATCTTAGCTTCAGCCTCCTGTTTCAATGTTTCAATTACACCAGGATCAGCTTCTGTCTTCCATCCTGTTTTACCTATCAATTTCTCACCTTTTTCGGTGATTGCCTTAACAAGCAAATCCTCGCCATTTTCAATCAAAATGACATCCAGTCCTTTTTCGCTGTATGGGCCTATCCCGGTCGAGGTGCAAAAACAAGTACTCCCGGGATTATTGCAGGCGAATCCCACCATTACTGTTTTTTCGTACGTTTCACACCAATAAGGATCTCGGTAGTCCGGATTATCAAAATTCTTTTTTGCTATCAAAAAAGCAGCCGCATCACAAGGTCTTACTGCTAAGAGAACTTGCGGCGTAGCATCTTCCTCAATCGTCTTCATGATATGATGATCTTTATTATTTTCATTCAAATCATACTTAAACATCACTTGCGATTGTGAATAGACAACACTTTTTGCGGAAAGATGGGTGTTTTGAATACTTAGATCAGGCATTTCACCCTCTTCAAGCACCTTAAACTTCCCGGTTTCGCCTTCCTTTACCGGGCCGATTAATCGAAATGCACCATAAAGCTTTTTCAGCCCCTCTTCCCAACTTTTCTGGTCGATTTTAACTACTTTCATCGTTTTTGCCTCTTTCAATTCAAAACCTTATCTCAAATTCAGATAGGGATTTAGAGTAGATAACTATTTTATAAAATCTTCTGGATCATCAGGCTTAAAGGTATCAAGGGGCGGTCGTTGTTCATGATTCAGACCTGATTCCCAACCATATAAGTCGAAACTGTCCTTCGTTAGCTTTTTGGTTAATTTCCTGACTTTTATATCCATAGGGCATGCCTGTTCACAAGAACCACAATCAGTACAGCGTCCGGCACAATGAAATGCTCTTAACAGGTGAAATGCCTTGGTATCTGTAGAATCGTCACTCTTTCCCACCCATTGTGGCGTGGATTCATCGACAAAACAGGTCGGGCAGTAGCAAAGTGGACAGGCGTTTCGACAAGCATAACATCTGATACAGGGAGATAACAGATCATCAAAATACTGCCATCTTTCGTCAGCCGACATCGCCTCAATGGCTTTGACATCTTCGTACTTCTCCACATCTGTCTGCTCCGCGATCGGCTCTGCAACCATCTCATCAAAAATAACCGGATTGCGATGATTACAAGTCTTGCAATTATCCTGTAAAAGATCGTGTCGATCAGCGGTAACTTCCTGTTTTTCCCCTTTGATAGTGATATTATCTCCGTTGTCATTGATCTCGACAACTTCCTCCGACATCCTACCGGCTACCTTCTGCTTATCCAGCATTCCGGTGCAGGGAATCCCGATAATATAGAGTTGATCCCGTTTTATTTTATTTTCAATAATATGGGTGTTAATATTTCGAGAATCGCATCCCTTTGCAATAATCCCAATTTTCTCGGTTCTATTGGTCAAATAGTTTACCAGATTCATACTACAACTACTGTCCCAGACGAGATCATCGACCTTATCGAGTTGTTTCACCATACAAGGCTCGCTTCTTAAAGGATCCGAACCCTTGCGAAATCCGATAATCATCTCTACTTTTTCGTCCTTTAAGAGATTCTTTGAGATTTCCTTTATTTTTCCAATATATCCCAGCATATCAACTCACCTTTGACCGGTTTTTAATTAGATTTTTTGCAGGTCCAAGAGCCTTAACCGATTTGGTAACCTCTTTGACAACAGTGATAAACTTACTAGCTTCTGCAGATGAAACCCAAGAAAAGTGCATACGTCCGGGTTCGATCCCAAAATACTCCAAATAATTTTTTAATAAGGTGAATTTCCTTCGTGCATAATAATTACCCTCCAGGTAATGGCAGTCGCCAGGGTGTCAACCGGAGACCCAAACCCCATCCGCTCCATTCATAAAAGCAGAGAGTATAAACTTCGGGCTCATTCTACCAGAGCAGGGTATTCTAATAATTCTCAGGTTTGGCGGATATTGAAATCTGCTCACCCCAGCCAAATCAGCTGCGCCGTAGCTGCACCAGTTGCACAGAAAGGCAAGAATTTTCGGTTCCCATTCGGACATTTTTTTCTCCTTTATATAAAAGGTGTTAAACAGTCTTCTAGGCTGCTGTTATCATCGAGAATATTTGCTCATTACTAAAACCCTTCAAAGTGATTGCCCCGGAACGACATGAGGAGACACATAGCCCGCAACCCTTACAAAGCGCAGCATTAATCTCCGATTTACCTGCCATTCTTCCCTCTTCCAAAAACCTTGGAGCAGAATAGGGACAAACAGAGACACAAATTCCGCAACTACTGCAGATATTCGGATTAATTGTGGCAATCTCTCCATTCGTACTCACTGTTCCGCGTGCAAGCAAAGTGACAGCCCTTGAAGCAGCTGCTTTGGCCTGGGCAATGGCTTCATCCAATGGTTTGGGATAATGCGCCAATCCGCAGAGGAAAACACCGTCTGTCGCAAATTCAGAAGGTCCAAGCTTGGCATGGCGTTCAACGAAAAATCCGTCTTCATCCATTGTGATCTTGAAATTTTGAGCCAGTTTTATATCCCGATTCGGGATTATTGCAGTGGCCAAAGTTAACAGATCCGCTTCGATCTCCAAGGGACGACCCAAAATTTTATCAATGATCTTTATAATGATCTTATCACCATTAAGGGATACATCCGGCTTATCATCCGCTGAATAGCGAACGAAGATTATACCGGCCTCCCTGGCTTCCTTGTAAAGATGCTCTCTTTCGCCATAGGTTCGAATATCCCGATTGAGAATCAGTACATTCATATCCGGGTTTTTCTCTTTCAGTTCAAGGGCGCTTTCAATGGAATGACTGCAACATACTCGCGAGCAATAGGGTCTTCCGGGCTCTCTTGATCCGACACACTGAATAAACACAGCGGTTTGAATTTTATCAAACTCAATCTCGTTATCCATCAGTTTCTTATCAAATTCAAGACTTGTAACGATTCTTGGATCTTGTCCGAAAGAGTATTCAGCGGGTTGATATTCGTGCCCTCCGGTTGCTATGGTAGCAACACCATGCACAAGTTCGGTGATCTCCTCACCACATTTTAAGGAACTTTTAAAACTACCGACAAATCCATCAACTTCTTCCAGTGAGGTATTCAAATGAATTTCGATATTTTTCTCTGCTTCCACATCCTTAATAAGATCGGTCAGAATATCTGAAACCAATTCGCCTTTTCCGGTCTTGTAAAGAGATCTGGCTTGTCCTCCAAGTTCATTTTCGCGCTCGATCAAATGAGTCATAAACCCTTGTCTTGCCAGATTCAAAGCCGACGTCATCCCGGACACACCTCCACCAATCACCATTGCCGTTTGATCAACCTCAAGCTTGATCTCTTGTAAAGGTTCCTTTAAAGCAACCTTGGTGACTGCCATGCGAATCAGATCTTTCGATTTTTGAGTCGCTAATACTGGATTATTGGCATGCACCCATGAACATTGGTTTCGGATATTCGCCATTTCAAACAGGTATTTGTTCAATCCGGCATTGGTCAACGTATCCCTGAACATCGGTTCATGAGTCTTCGGTGTACAAGAGGCAACCACAACCCTATTCAGATTTTGTTCCTTGATAATCTGGGACATGATCTCCTGTGTATCCTGAGAACAGGTGTAGAGATTGTTGGCAACATATTCAACATAGGGAAGCGTAGCAGCGTAATTGGTTGCTTCCTTGACATCAACCGTTCCGGCAATATTGATTCCGCAACTACAGACGAAAACTCCAATCCTGGGACGTTCACCCTTCACATTGGTTTCCGGCACATGTACGACTTCCTTGGTTGCAGTGTTCCTGACTGAACTCAGAACTTCACCTGCAGCAGCTGCTGCTGCACTTGCTTCCACAACTGATTGAGGAATATCCTTGGGTCCCTGGAAGGCACCACAAACGAAAATTCCTTCTCGTGAGGTTGAAACCGGGTTTCGATCCGAGGTTTTTACAAATTTATTCTCATTGATCTCAATTCCAAGCTTTTCAGCAAACTGAACCGCGGATTCTTTTGATTCCAATCCCACGGAGAGTACCACCAGATCAAATTGATCCGTAATCATCTCACCATCTTCCGTCGCATAAATCATATCAAGATTACCTGTCGCTTCATCTTGAGTAATTGAATGGACTCGGGATCGGACAAAATTTACCCCTTTCTCTTTTGCCCTGTCGTAGTATTTTTCAAAATCTTTGCCATGAGTTCGCATATCCATGTAAAAAATGCTGCAGTCCAGGTTTTCCGAAGCATGCTCCTTGGCAATGACTGCTTCCTTGATGGCATACATACAACAGACCGATGAGCAATAGGAATGATCACAGCGATTGTTTTCCCTTGAGCCGACACATTGTAACCAGGCAATTTTCTTAGGTTCTTCCCTGTCCAGAGGACGCATCAAATGCCCCTGATAAGGCCCCGAAGCACTTAAAATTCTTTCAAATTCCAGACTGGTGATTACATTAGGGTATTGATTATACTGATAATGATCGAACTTGGACGGATCAAAAGCATCCGATCCCTGAGCAAGAATCACCGCACCAACTTCCAGATCGGCTTGGTTTGGCTGCTGATTGTAATCAACCGCATTAGCCAGACAGACTCGTTCGCAAAGTCCGCAACCGATACACTTGTTTTTATCAATCGTATATGCCAAGGGCACTGCCTGGGCATACTGAATATATGTCGCTGCTCTTTTATTCAAACCGCAGTCAAATTCATTGACGGCTGTAACAGGACACACACTCTTACATTCTCCACACCCGGTACATTTATCCAGGTTTATATAACGAGGATAGCTCTCCAGTTTGGCGGTAAAATTCCCTGCCTCACCTTCCAGAGCAATAACTTCCGTATTAGGAATAATATTTATATTCAGATGCCGACCGACATCCACCAATTTTGGCGAGATAATTCACATCGCGCAGTCATTTGTGGGAAAGGTCTTGTCCAATTGGGCCATCATCCCTCCAATCGACGAAGATTTCTCCACCAGGTGAACATATATTCCGGCATCCGCGAGATCCAAGGCTGCTTGCATTCCCGCAATACCTGCGCCAATGACCATGGCAGCCCCGTTTTTACCTTTTGTTTGTGCCATAACTGTTTCTCGTGATCTATTTCTTTAACAAATTCGTTAGCAATAGTTTAGAATCACAGACGATTACGCCTGTGATTCTCTTTGGCGTCATAAACGACACAATCAGCTTTTTAGCTTTTTTTGGGTTTTAACCATTTAAGCCGCCAAACTGACGAACTTGGCAGTTGTTCCGACATGGCTGTGAAACTCCGCCTTGCCTTCTCTTTCCAACTCATTAAGTCTTGATGATACGGTATAAACCGGGATTCCGGATATATCAGCCATCTCACGAACTGACAATGGACCCTCTTTCAGCATCTCTATAATAAATGCCTTATGATACTCCGAACTGATTGATTCATTAATAACTTCCTTCATCAATTCGGGATCTGTTTTCTCGCCGTACACATTTTCCCGTTTTCCCAACTGGTCTTCCATACCACTCAACCAGCGCAGACGCCTTGTTCCCAAGGCCCGCTTAATCGCCGCCAATTGAAGCTTGTATTTTTCAGCATCAAATGATCCCAGTTTTGTGGTTGTCTTACTGATTTCAGTTACATATTCGGAGAACAGGGTTCCTTCAGCAGCACTGACTCTTCTGAGTTGAACCCTTTCACGATCAATTCCTGCAAGCTCAAGCAGCTTTGCAACTACTTCGAGTCGACCGGCCACCGCTACATTACCATCCTGGTAATGACATTCACCAAGATGTCAACCAGAGACAAAAACACCGTCGTACCCGGTTATCAATCCCTCTACAACATAAAGAGGATCAACCCGACCGGAGCACATAGTCCGAATAACCCTTGTGGTCGGAGGATACTGGAACCTTGAAACACCAGCCAGATCCGCACCGGCGTATGCACACCAGTTACATAAAAAAGCCAGAATCTTCGGCTCAAAATTTTCTGCCATAATATTCTTCTCCTGTTTACATCATTACTAGGCTACTGTCCTACCAGCCTTGATAGCAGCATAAATCTGATCGTTTTTAAAGTGTTTCATTTCGATAGCTTGTTGTGGACAGGCGACCGCACAAACTCCACATCCCTTGCACAATGCTGATATGTTTTGCGCACGAATTCCCAAACCCTCAACTTCCTTAGCTTCAATTGCACTGAAAGAGCAGGACTGAATACATAATCCACAACCGATACACAGATCCTGATCAATTTTGGAAACAATCGGTTCCACATTGACAGTCTGTTTTGACAAGACATTAACTGCTCTTGAAGCAGCTGCTTGTGCCTGGGCAATACTTTCATCAATCGGTTTCGGATAGTGAGCCATTCCACAAACAAAAACGCCGTCCGTTGAACAGTCAACGGGTCTCAGCTTGGCATGGGCTTCCATAATAAACTTCTCGGCATTGACCGGAAGTTTATAGGCAGCAGTCACTTTTTCATTATTATTCGGTTCTATTGCCGTTGCCAGATTCAATAGATCGGCTTTGATGATAAGATCTCTTTGTAAAACAGGATCAAAAACCTTAACCTCAAGCCCGTCCTTCACCTCTTCAACAACCGGTTTTCTATCGGCGCTGTATCGAATGAAGATGACTCCTTTTTCTCTGGCTTCCTTGTAAACCCTTTCTCTCTCGCCATAAGTCCTGATATCCCGATGAAGAATAAAAACATTCGCATCCGGATTCTTCTCTTTGACTTCAAGAGCCTGGCTTATGGAAGCCGTACAACAGATTTTTGAGCAATAGGGTCGCTTCTCATCTCGCGATCCCACACATTGAATAAAAACAACACTGTTCGCATCCTTGTATTTCTTAAGATTCTCATCAAGATCGTGCCAGCGGGTTACCCTTGGATTTTTTCCATACAAGTATTCTTCCGTATCGGTCGCTTGAGCACCGGTAGCAACAACTGCAGCCCCATGTTGAACCGTTGTTGTCAGATCCCCGATCGCCACTCTGGTCTCGAAGTTTCCAATAAAACCGCTTGCATCAACAATCTCCGCTCCCTTCATCACATTGATCCCGGAGTGGTTTTCCACTTTTCCGATCAAATCGGAGAGATAAGACTGCACATCCGCGCCTGTCCAGGTTTTCTTAACATGTTTTGCCGAACCTCCCAACTCCAAATTCTTCTCGACCAGAGTTGTTGGAAATCCCTGATCCGCAAAACTCAAAGCTGCATTCATTCCGGCAACACCACCACCGACCACCAATACAGGGTTATTAACGCCAACAGACAAGTAATCCAAAGGTTCCAGCAAGGTTGATCGAGCCACAGACATACGAACCAGATCCTTTGACTTTTCCGTAGCTTTATCCTTTTCACCGGAATGAACCCAGGTACACTGGTTACGAATATTGGCCATGTCAAACAGAAAAGGATTTAATCCGGCATCTCTCAAAGTTTCCTGAAACAAAGGCTCATGGGTCAACGGAGAGCAAGCTGCAACCACAACCCGATTGAGTTTCTGTTCCTTGATCGAATTTACCATTTTGCCTTGGGTATCCTGACTACAGGAAAACAGATTCTCTTCGACATGAACAACATTGGGAAGAGATCTGGCATATTCCGCAATGGCGGGAACATCTGCAATGCCACCAATATTAATACCGCAATTACAGACAAAAACACCGATACGGGGTTCCTCTCCTATTACGGTTATCTCTTCAGGGAAGATACGTTCCTTGACCAGCGTTCCTCGTGCACTAGCCAGAGAAGCACCTGCAGAACAAGCAGCTGCACTGGCTTCCATGATAGAGTGAGGAATATCTTTCGGACCTTGGAAGACACCTGCAACATAAATACCGGGCCTTGATGTGGCAACAGGTGAGACTTCATCAGTTTTTACAAAATTGTGCTGATTAAGTTCAATCCCTATCTCTTTTGCCAGCTCAATGGCTGATTTGGCAGGTTCCATTCCAACGGAGAGCACAACCATGTCATACTCTTCATCAAGAATTTCACCTTCTACAGAAACATATTTGAGAATAAGACTATCTCTTCCAGGTACTTCTGTTATGGTATGGACCCTTGCTTGAACATAGCGTACGCCCTGTTCTTTGGAGCGCTCATAGTATTTCTCGTAATCCTTGCCAAAGGTTCGAATGTCCATGTTAAATATGGTGCATTCCAGACCGTCTTTGCTGTGTTCTTTGGCGATAACCGCTTCCTTGATTGCATACATACAGCATACAGATGAGCAGTAACCATTATCACATTTATTCTGATCCCTGGATCCCACACATTGCAACCAGGCAATCTTCTTCGGTTCCTGATTGTCCGACCTGCGCACTAAATGACCACCCGTTGGTCCTGTAGCACTTAGAATTCTTTCGAATTCAATACTGGTCATTACATTTGGATTGCTCTTATATAGATAGAACTCTTTGAGCTTCGCGGGATCGAATACATCCGTTCCAGACGTTAAGATAACTGCACCAACGTCGATCGTTTTTTCGACCGATTTCTCACAATGATTGATTGCTTCCGGCAAACAGGCTTCAACGCACAACCCGCAATCACAACAATAACTGCAGTTTAGACAGCGGGCTGCTTCTTCTTTTCCTGCTTCTGCATCATAACCGAGCTCTACCTGATTAAAATTTCCAACTCTTTGTTCAACCGGTAGTTCCGGCATTTTGACTCTTGAATGAAGCGGTTCATCTTTTTCTATTGGACGATAATCCGGGGTTTCAACTGGTGCAGGTTCTCTGCCTTCCACCATGTCGACACCATCAAAATAACGCTCAATGGACTCAGCAGCTTCCTTTCCAGATGCAACCGCTCCGATCACGGTCCAGGGTCCAGTTTGAACATCGCCACCTGCAAACACACCTTCATAATCGGTTGCGTAGGAGATGGAATTCACTTCAACCGTTCCCCATCTGGAAAATTCCAACCCGGTGATGTTTTCCAGAGAAGCCAGATCAGGTTTCTGTCCAATGGCCGGTATCAGCTGATCGATTTCCAACTCAAATTCACTGCCGGGAACAGGAATCGGAGATCGTCTTCCGGATGAATCTGCTTCCCCCAGCTCCATTTTGATGCATCTTAAACCAACCACCTTGCCATCTTGAGAAATGATCTCTTGAGGTGCAGCCAGATAATTGATTTTGACGCCCTCATCCAGTGAAGCTTGAATCTCTTCCTCAAACGCAGGCATCTCTTTGCGGGTTCTTCGATAGATGATAGTAACCTCATCAGCGCCCAGTCTGACAGCAGAACGGGCAACATCTACAGCAACATTTCCACCGCCGGCAATCGCAACTTTCTTACCAACTTCTGTCTTCCCTTTAAGAGCAATCTCTCTCAAGAAATCAACTCCTTGTTTTACACCCTGAACACTTTCACCCGGAACACCCAGTTCGATACCCTTGTGAGCTCCAATAGCAATATAAACAGCCTTGTGGCCTTGGCTCATCAAATCGTCTATGGAAAGATCAGGGCCTATTGGGGTGTTGGTCTTGATTTCAACACCAAGGTTTGTAATGATCTCGATTTCCTTGTCCAAAACCTCACGAGGTAACCGATGCTCAGGAATACCAACTCGCAGCATTCCACCTGCTTCCGGTAAAGCTTCATAGATCTTGGACTTAATCCCGCGGCGGGCTAAGAAATAAGCTGTTGATAAACCTGCAGGACCGGAACCGATAATAGCCACGGTTTCTTCCCTGGTGGGTTTACACTCAATCTTTATCTCTCTCGGATCATATTGATCCGCAGCCAATCGTTTTAAATCCCTAATAGCTACAGGAGCATCTACATCACACCGTCGACATGCGTCTTCGCATCCATGCGGACATACCCTGCCGAGTACACCCGGCAAGGGAAGATCTTCCATGATGATTTCCAAGGCGCGCTTATAGTTCCCCATTTTTACCATCTGTGTGTAACCCTGAACATTTATGCCCGCAGGGCATGCTAATTTACAGGGAGCAACGTGTGTTTTCTGGATGGTATATGTGCCTGGAATAGCTTGGGTATATTTTTTGAAGATTGCTTTTCGTGAAGCAAGCCCTTCTTCGTACTCACTCTTAATTTCAACAGGGCAAACAGCTTCACAATCAGAACAACTTGTACATTTTAACAGATCCACGTACCGTGGAGTCTGGTAAATCTTTGTTTTGAACCTTCCTGGTTCGCCATCAACACTAAGTAGCTTGGCGTTCGTCAAGAGTTCAATATTTAAATGCCGGCCGACCTCAACCAGTTTAGGTGAGATAATTCACATGGTGCAGTCGTTTGTGGGGAATGTCTTGTCGAGCTGTGACATCACACCGCCGATAGCGGATGATTCTTCAACAAGATATACATAGTATCCGGAATTAGCCAAATCCAAGGCTGATTGCATTCCTGCGATACCCCCACCAACGACCATAACTGAACCAATCATATCACTTGCCATTGTATGATTCTCCCTCAGAGTTTAAAAAGGATTCAGAATGATTAAAAACGTTAGTCATGTGATAAAAGTCTGGAAAAAAATTAAAAACAGAAAATCCCTTGTCAAGTTCCGATTGAAACTGTTTTATCTATTTCTAAAACAGGAAGAGGTTGTTTTGAATACACTGTCAACATCTTTAGTATTTAAAACTTAAGCTGGTGAGAATGATTCTGCAAATCCGCTGGCTTTCATTTATCCAACCAATCTCGCATTCAATCGTTTGCTGGAATTCATCTTTAGGACTTTGATAGAAGAGGATAGGGCTACCGAGTAGTTTTAGCAGGCTTCCTTTCCTAGCATTTAATCCGAATTACGATTTTGCGCGGTTTTCGAAAACAGATGGATCCGTTACTCTCCGAAGTTACGGAAATAATTACTTATCGGACATTAATGTTAAATTCCATTTATCGTGTGTTAAATTTAATTTATTAAATCCTGTATTTCTTGTCAATTTCGCAGATTCCCTACTGGTTGATATTCATGATAGGAATCAAATACCCAAAAATAAAGATGCTGCGTGTAACCTAGCAATATTGCCTATATGTATATGGATGTGCTCATGAATTATTGAAGTGCTTTTAAAATCCATTTTTTAATACAATTTAGACTTTTGAGTATACTGATCAATAAAACTCACAAACAAGTCCTACACAATACATAATTTAAAGTAGAATTTCCTGCGTCGCGTCACACCTGTTATACGAACTTTCTGTATTCGAAACCACATACCAAATACTAACGGTGTTCTTCAGGCTCTTTTAGGTGTCAGCTGATAAACATCAATTGAACACAATTCTTGTCGCCAGGGTATGTCGCGATGAAATAATAAAGTTAGTTTAGCATCTTTGATTCATAAGATACCTGACTTTCAATCCGAGACTGATCATCATCAAAACTTTATAGAAAAAAACTTATTTTTTTATTTTTTTGCAGAAATTCTCTATCCGTCATCTGTTTAAATGAATAGTACTAGTAAACGAATTATAAATATTGGCCTGGTTGGTGGTGGACCATACTGTGTTGAGGTTATAAACAAGTATGTGTTGGGTTCTTCTATCACCATTCACAACACCAGAATTGCTGCCATTGCTGAGCAGGAAAACAACACGCCCGGCATTATCAAAGCTCGTGAGTTTGGGATAGAAACTCTTGAAGATTATCATGATCTCTACGACCCGAAATATGCCATTCAGTTGATTATTGTCCTGACAGATGAAGCCGGTATATTGGAAGATATCATCAAAACGCGACCCTATCGCATTCGTATTCTCTCCTTTGAGGTGTTCAAATTTCTGTGGAAGGATATCGGAGTTATCGAGAAAGAATTGAATAAAAGAACCCGGGAGATGGCAACGATCCTGAATCATATTCAGGACTTTATTGTTGTTATTACACCGGATTTGGAGATTGTTGAAGCAAACCAGGCTTTTCTCAGTTACATGGATCACACCCGTGAAGAGGTTATCGGAAAAAAGTGCTATGAAATTCTTCAGAAGCAAAACCACCTTTGTGATATATGCAACACTGCCTGTCCATTAGATGACGTGAAACGCAAAAAGCTTCCAAGCCGTCGCATTGACCACGTACAGATTGATCGTGACGGAAAGCCCCGCTACCTGGATGATATTATTTATCCGATCTGGGAAAAAGACGGGCAGATTTCGCGATTTATTAAAATCGGACGGGATATCACCGAACTTAAAGATGAGCAGGAAAAGATCACCCTCCATTTGGAAAAACTGGTAAAGGAACGTACAAAAGAGTTGCAGGATACACATTCCATTTTGCTGCACCAGGATAAAATGGCTTCACTGGGAAAATTGTCGGCAGCAGTTGTACATGAGATCAACAATCCAATTGCCGGAATTCTCAATTTGATTATGTTGATGAAACGGATAAATGAAGAGGAATCTTTGTCCAAAACCGAATCAGAGCAGTTTAACAATTACCTGACCCTGATGGAGACGGAAACAAGGAGAATCAGTAGGATTGTTTCCAATCTACTCGCCTTTTCGCGACAATCCAATGAAGAGTTGAATCGCTTGGATTTTAACGAGTTGATTGAAAGAACCCTTGTCATGAATTCCAACCTGATAAAAATTAACAATATTCAAATTGAAAAAAAGCTGGCAGAACAACTGCCAAGACTCTTGGGTGCGGAAGATCCCTTGCAGCAGGTATTGGTGAACCTGATGTCAAATGCCATTGAAGCCATGGAAACCAGTAAGAAAAAACTGCTGACTATCGAAACCAACTATTCATTGGCTGAAAATAGAATACATATATCTTTTACAGATACCGGAGTGGGAATACCTGAAAAACACTTTCCGAAACTATATGAACCATTTTTTACAACCAAGAAAAAGGGTAAGGGTGTAGGACTTGGTTTGTCACTGGTTTATGGAATAATTGAGAAACATCATGGAAAGATTGCCGTTACCTCGAAACTGAACGAGGGCACTACATTTGAAATAAGTCTGCCGGTCGATAATGTTGCAGATAAAACGCAGATTAGGGAGAAATAAATGGTATCAACCAAGATCCTGATTGTTGATGACGAACTGATCATGAGAGAATCTTTGGGTGGGTGGTTGGAGAGAGACGGACATGAAGTCTCAAAAGCGGCCAGTGGTGAGGAAGCCCTGGTAAAAATGGAAAACACCCGGTTTGACATCATGCTGGTAGATATCAAGATGGAAGGCATGAGCGGAATTGATCTTTTAAAACAAATTAAAGCGAGCAATTCTGATACTGCCGTCATCATGATCACCGCCTATGGTTCCATCTCCACTTCCATTGAGGCCATGAAGTTGGGTGCAAACGATTATCTGCTCAAACCTTTTGATCCGGGGGAACTGGGAATACTGATTGAGAAGATCCTGAATGACAGGGCTAAAACCATCGAGAATCTCTACCTTCGGGATCAACATAAGGAACGAACTCGCTTTGAGAGCATGATCGGCCAATCGCCTAAAATGCAGGAGGTTTTTGACCTGATCGAGGATATTTCTCCCATTGATTCCACCATACTGATAACCGGTGAAACAGGAACCGGAAAAGGATTGGCGGCCAAAGCGATTCATACCAAAAGCCCCCGCTGTGCCGGTCCATTCATGGGGATCAATTGCGGCGCTATTCCGGAACACTTAATGGAGAGCGAACTGTTCGGATATCAGAAAGGTGCATTTACAGACGCAAAAGAAAACAAGAAGGGGAAACTCGAACTGGCGAACAGTGGCACACTTTTTTTAGACGAAATCGGTGAGATCAGCATGCGAATGCAGATAGATCTTTTGCGGGTTCTGGAAGAGCGCATATTTTACAGGGTTGGCGGAACACAACCGATAGAAACAGACTTCAGAGTAATAGCCGCCACCAATATGAATATCGAAGAAGCCATAAAAAAGGGTAAGTTTCGTGAAGACCTATATTATAGACTTAATGTCATCTCATTTGTGATGCCTCCTTTAAGGGAACGGAAAGAGGATATTCCCCTCCTGGCGGAACAATTTCTATTCCGTTTTTCAAAGGAGATGAACAAGACAATTTCTCGAATAAACCGGGAAACGATGGATGAAATGATGTTGTATGAATGGCCGGGAAATATCAGGGAGTTGGAAAACGCAATTGAGAGAGCTGTGGTTGTCTGCAAAGGAGAACAAATCCTGCCAAAAGACCTTCCCATTTTTAAGTCTGAGCTATCAGGTTATCCGATTTCCGGTACTCTGAAAGAGGTTGAACGAGACCATATCCAGCGTACCCTGGATGACAATGAATGGAATATCTCCAAATCTTCAAAAGCTTTGGGGATTGACCGCTCAACCTTATACAGCAAGATAAAAAGCTTTGGGCTCTCAAAAAATGATTAGCTCGTTCTGGTTTCAAGAATTATCATACTCAGAATAACCCTGCGGCAGCGGATCGCATCACTTTAAGCATTCTACGGGATTGGTTATAAATCCTGTTTCAGACTACATGAATCCTGTTTTTTTACCAAATTCGGCAAGCCGTAAGCTCACCTGTGTGATTTCGCCCATTGGTCATTTTAATGATGATCTCTTGCAACACATCAGCCGGCATATAACAGAAACCTATGCTCACTGTGTTTCAATCGAGTCCATAGTTAACCGCATCGACTTTGCTTATGATCAGAATCGAAACCAGTATCATTCAACTCCGATCCTGGACAAACTCACCAAGGTTTTAAAGCCTGATATCAGTAAGGTTATCGCCTTAACTTCGATGGATCTTTTTATACCGATTCTTACCCATGTTTATGGTGAGGCCCAACTGGGAGGAAAGTCCTGCATTGTGTCGGTTGCTCGCTTAAAAGAGGGACTGGAAAACGGAAACTCCCAGGAAGCCTTCCATGATCGGATTATCAAGGAGGTTCTCCATGAATTGGGACACACCTTCAATCTTCTTCACTGTAAAGATAAAAGCTGTGTTATGCATTATTGCAGGTGTATCAGAGATGTGGATCAAAAATCGAATTGTTTATGCAGATACTGTAAGGTTTTGCTGAATGATCAGCTCAAACTGTCCCAAGAGTTGAATCAAAATTTATAACCCCCCTGCTTATTCCTGTTTCGATCTCAACAGGAATAGAGCGGTCAGTTGCTCCCACCCTAACTCCGGCATGGTGCCGTAAATATCTTCTACCAGATTTCCACCATCCGCTGCCAGAAGTTGCCCTTTCTTTTCAATCATTCGGTATAATTGCTCGATCTCCTGATTAATCTGTTCCTGCTTTTCGGTACCCATTACCAGGTTTTTTAAATCCTTTCTCAGATCGATGGCATGCACTCGTAAAACCCAGCCATCAGAATAGGGAGAGGCATTGGCCAGATTTCCCTGTTCCCGCAGTTTATGATTAACTGCTGTCACAACACCACTGACAGGGGAAAGCAGTGTGACCTGATTTTTTCCCCTGCTGAAAATGATCTCTCCTCTGCCCTGTTTCACCTCTTTGCCAATCAGCGGAGCCTCGATGCGATCAGGAGGTCCCAGCAGTCGCAAAGCAAAATCATCAATACCGATTCTGACTTCCGCCCCCCCTTCAACTTTCGCCCAGGTATGACCCCAATGGTAATAATAACCCTGCGGTATTTTAAAACCACTGATATCCAGCACATCAATCGGCTTCAACACCGCATGAACCGTTAATTGATCATAAAAATACTGATCAAAATCGCAATTTATACAATTGTAATCATTGGTACATGTTCTGAGATCGATCTGGCCTTTCAAATGATGCAAACAAGGCCGCGTTGCCAATGGTTGCTCTTTCAGTTTTTCTTTCCAGAAGACAACATCAGCATATTTCCCAGAGGGTTTCTTCCCTTCAGCCTTCAACTTTTGATTAGTTCTTGCGACTTTTCTCAGATCCATATCAATTTCACAGGATTCGCATTGATAATCATCGTTACAAGCCTGATAGGTAACAACCCCGGCTTTTGACCAGATACATTCGGCCTTGGTTTTCCGGGGCTTCTCTTTGGAACGAATCGATCTCATGGCCAATAATCCTTGGTGTTGTGTCGTTTAGTTCAACATTGCGGTTATTACCAATTTGGAGCTATTAATATACTTACGTCTTCAAAAACGTCTGAGTTAGATTATTCCATCCCAGATCAGGAAGATTACCATAAATATCGGCTTGAAGCAGTCCACCATCAGCCGCCAGTGGACCTGAAACCTGTTCGATCATGCTTTCCAGTTGGGTGATTTCCGCGTTCATCCAATTCAAACTATCGGCATTTGTCATCAGTTTTTCAATGGTTCCATTCAAGTCCGGATTTTTTACTGAAAACAACCAGCCATCTCCATATGGTTCTTCATTGGCAATGATCGGATTTTTTCGAACACTGTTGTTAACTTCCAAAATAACGCCGTCGATGGGAGATAAAACATCAGCTGCATTATCTTTTCTCTTCAATCCCCAGCCGATCTCACCGGCTTTTAACTCTTTGCCCATCAGAGGAAGGTCGAGTGCATCAATGTTTCCCAAAAGCTTCAAAGCAAAATCATCCAACCCAACTCGAATGGTTCCGCCACTTTCGATTCGCGCCCAGGCATGACCATTATGAAAATAGTATTTCTCGGGGACAACAAACCCCTTTACTGTTTGCAAGGAAGCCGGGAACGATTTAACCTTCTGGCTGTAAACCTCTTCAAAATACTGATCAAAATCGCAGGAGGCGCACACGTAGTCGTAAGCACAAACCCTTTTTTCAATGCGGTTGGTCAGACTGTGTCGACAGATCCTGTGCATATCCTGTCTTTTCCGCATGGCGTCTTGCCAGCTGATTCTTTTTCCCTTCTCAACCGCCTTGATCATTCCCTTGTCATATTTACAGGTCGTACAATCGTAATAATTGGTGCAGTCCTTATTCTTTATGACACCAGCCTGCATCCAAAGACATGGATTACTTGTTTTGGTTTCCTTGTCAGGTTTAACCAACCAAACCTGCCCCCCTAACACCGTGTTGATTGTTTCTTCATTTCCCAGATCTCTGCCACTTCCTTTCCAATATGTGGTTCCAAATCCAACATGGCTTCTTTCATTTTTTTTGTTTTGTTCTGTCATGCTCAACTCCTTTCAAAGTGTGGATTGCAGGTTCCTTACCTATGTCAATCAAAGGGTTAGGTGTTTGTACAGGGTGTTAGCCCCGTTTTAAGGATTTTCATTCTAAAAACCCGTTTTTCAAGGTATTAATCTTTGATGGTTATGATTACACTTAATGTGCCATCACTCTTTTAAGAATTGTTATTGTTGTATTCAATTGTATTTATGAGTGTTTGAAGTCTTTCCTTACGAAACCAAATCCAAAGCCCGGGTGTGGAGAAATCAAACAGAAAAATACAATCATTCTTAAAGTTGGCAAGATTACATAAATTTATATATTATTACAGATTGATACAACACTGTAGAATTATTCAACACTTCTGTCGCCGTTTCCTACACTTTGACCTGCCGATTTTCAATGGACAGTCAAAACCAAAATAGGGCTGTTTTAACCTGTCAAAAAAAATCCGATTTTTTCAAAGAATTATAGATCCGGTTCTCTTAAATCAAGGAGATGAGATTGCAGGAATCTCCCCCCGATGCAATAATATGCCATATTTAATAAAAACCGAACAAAACAGATTTGGGTTCACATTCCTGTTTCCACTTTTATAAACCAGAGATGTGAGACTTAACAGAAACACAATCAATTCAAAAAGCAAGAAGTATGAACATAGAAATGGATGAGTTTTGGCAAAAACACTCAATAAAGTTTTTGGAAATGGCATTCGACCATAAGCGCCATGAGAAGATTTTCAGACCGGATGGTCACGGTAAAAACAAGGGTTCCTGCGGAGATACGGTTGAGATTTTTCTCACCGGTTACAGAAATACCATTCAACATGTTTCGTTGATCATTGACGGCTGCATTAACACCAATGCCTGTGCCAATACGGTTGCGCAGTTTGTAGAGGGGAAGACTGTGGAAGAGGCATGGGACATCACACCGGAGCAGGTCATTGATTACCTGGAAACGCTACCGGAGGGATCTGCCCATTGTGCGGAATTAGCAGTTGGAGCCCTTTTTCTTGCTCTTTCGGATTATAAAAAGAATAAGCAATGGCAAGCTTAGCAGTATTCCTGCAACTTACAAATACTCGTCCTCAATTTATTTATCCTTAAATCTGTCATCCGAGGAGAATGTTTTTGCTCTTTTCACATTCTTCTCAAACCAACCCGTGGAAGTTGCCTGAACCTGATCAAAATCCGGGACATATGGCTTTATATCCAGCAGGGGAGTTCCATCCAGAACATCAATATTCTTTACGAATAGTTTATTACCTTTAACAGCAGACAAACTCACTATTGATAAACCGATGGCGTTGGGTCGTTTTGGTGCGCGAGTAGCGAAAATACCATGCTCAACCTTATCCAGAAAGGGAACAACACTGAGAGAATATGATGTTACCCGATGAAGATGGTACAAAAGAATGACATGAGAAAAACCATCCAGATCTTTTAATCCCTCAACAAACTCCGGCAGAATCTCTATTGTGCCTTCGATTCCTTCAGCACCGGAGGGTTGAATCGGCATCCCTTCGACTGATTTAAAGGGAGTAAAAATAGTACCTATTGATTGATAGGAGATTTTCATATGCAAGCAGACAGGCTGAAAACTGTCATCAGCCTGCTTATCATGTTGGATTTGTATAACTATTCGCTGGCAAGGAGTTCGTTGATGGACTTGGCAGCCTTTCGACCCTCACCCATGGCCAGAATTACAGTGGCAGCTCCCAATACGATGTCACCACCTGCATAAACCCTGTCCATTGATGTCTTCTGTCCTTCATTAACAACAATATTGCCCCAACGGTTAACCTCAAGTTCCTTGGTTGTTTGCGGAATCAATGGATTACTGCCATTACCTACAGCTACAATGACCGTATCCAGATCCATGATAAATTCGCTGCCTTCAATGGGAACCGGGCGACGTCTTCCGGAATCGTCAGGTTCGCCTAATTCATAGCGCAAACATTCCATTCCCTTTACACGACCTTTTTCATTCCCAAGAATCCGTTTTGCATTTTGCAGAATGAAGAAGTTAATCCCTTCCTCTTTTGCATGAGCAACCTCTTCAATCCTGGCAGGCATTTCCACTTCTGTTCGTCGATAGACAATACTGACTTCCTCTGCGCCCAGCCGTTTTGCCATACGGGCAGCATCCATGGCAACATTACCACCGCCTAAAACAGCAACTTTCTTTGAGACATAAATCGGTGTATCAGCATTTTCGCGATCAAATGCCCTCATCAGGTTAGCCCTGGTCAGGTATTCGTTGGCTGAAAAAACACCAATCAGGTTTTCACCCTCAACACCCAGAAACATCGGAAGACCGGCACCTGTTCCCACGAACACGGCACTGAAACCATCTTTCTCAATCAGGTCCTTCAATTTTCGGGTTTTTCCCACAACAAAATTGGTTTGAAACTTAACACCCATGGCATTCAAGGTATTCACTTCCTGATCAATAACGGTATTGGGCAAACGGAACTCGGGAATTCCATAACGCATGACACCACCTAGTTTATGAAAAGCTTCAAAGATGGTTACATCATGCCCTTCTCTTCTGACATCAGCAGCCACGACCAGACCAGCTGGCCCTGCCCCGACGATAGCTACTTTCTTCCCGGTTTCAGGCTTTACTTTTGGAATCTTTACATTGCCGGTTGCCTGTTCCCAATCGGAAACAAAGCGTTCCAACCGACCGATAGAGACACCTTTTTGCACATCCTTCAATGATTTGCTAACAGTACAGGGTTGCTGGCATTGAACTTCCTGAGGACAAACCCTTCCGCAGATTGCCGGAAGAAGACTTGATTCCTTAATCACATCAATGGAGGATTGAAAATCACCGTTGGCAATGTGTTCAATAAATTTTGGGATATCAATTTTAACCGGGCAAGCCTCAATACAGGGTCTTTTTTTACATTGAGTACAGCGAATGGCTTCCAATCTCGCCTGCTCCTCGGTGTATCCGATTGCCACTTCATCCAGGTTGTGGACACGAATTTCAGGAGCTTGAGAAGGCATGTCCTGACTTGGAATTGCAATTCTCTGTTTTGCCTTTAATTCATCTTTCTGTGGTAAATACTCCTTTAAGTACTTAACAGCTTCTTTTTGTAATTCATCGGGAGATCGATACGTCATTATTTCCCCTCCTTCTTAGATTCAATTTGCTTATCCAGTTTACATTGATGGGCTTTTGTTTCTTGATCACGATAGGCCCCTAATCGAGCCATCATATTGTCAAAATCTACCAGGTGTCCGTCGAATTCAGGTCCATCGACGCAAACAAATTTCGGTCTACCATCAATGTTTACTCTACAACCACCACACATACCTGTTCCATCAACCATAATCGTATTTAGGGATACCTGGGTGAAGACCTTGTAAGGTCTGGTCGTTTCAGCACAAAACTTCATCATAATCGGAGGACCAATGGCGATTGCCATGTCCGGTTTTGGGTCTTTTTCACAAAGCTCTTTAAGCGGTTCCGTAACCAAGGCTTTTCTTCCATAAGAACCGTCATCAGTACATATAATGATTTCATCGGCGATGGCTGTCATCTCATCTTCAAGGATAATCAGATCCTTTGTTCTGGCTCCGATGATAATAATTACATGATTTCCGGCAGCCTTCATGGCTTTGGCAATCGGATGCATGGGGGCAACACCAATTCCACCACCTACACATACAACAGTCCCAAAATTCTCAACGTGAGTAGGTTGTCCCAGTGGCCCAACCAGATTATTTATAGAATCGCCTTCATTAAGATCTGAAAGGTCACTAGTTGTTTTCCCCACAGCTTGGAATATAATGGTTATCGAACCTTCAGTTACATCAGCATCTGCTATGGTGAGAGGAATTCTTTCACCATAATCATTATCTAACTGTAGAATGATGAATTGTCCGGGAAGTCTCTCCTCTGCAATCAAAGGGGCTTCCAGTTTCATCATGAAAACATCGCTAGAAAGCTGTTTCTTGAGAAGTATTTTATTCATGATCTATTATGCCCTCTCTCAAACATTCAAAAAAAATGATACAATAATAAAAAAAATTGACATGAAGCCTGCCATCTCTGGCTTGATCTGCTCGGAATCCAATAATGCTGTCGCTGGCTATTACGACAAGATTAGCCCAATATGTTAACCTTAGATTTGACAGTTTTCTTAGTCTTTTTGCTGAACACCTGTGACTTAAATCAAAATAGAAATTATATATATGCAATCGATTGATCTGTCACAATGAAAAGCCAAACAGGTTCTGTCTAGATTATACCATGTCACGGAGCTGGATTATCCGTCGTTGTAAGTGGAATTAAAGGAGTGTTTCTCTGATTCGCAACTGGTTGTTTTGAAAATACGACGGTAAGTGTGATCTCTTCAATGTCTGCGAAAAGCCGATTCTGTTTCGGAAAATATCGTTCAATCATTTTTATGAGATGATCAATTAAAAAAGCCTGTTTACCTAAACAACCCGGTACAAAACCTGATCATCTATGCCCTCGTTATAGTTCTTGCTGTAAAGGGGCCAGTCGCCACTCCAAAGTATTCCGGGTTTGATTTTGGGGCAAAAAAAGGAAAGACTGTTTTAAACATCATAATCTCAGAAAACTAATCCATCATTATTAAGCCAATGGCCAGAACAATGGAAATAGCCTTTAAAAAAAGGCAAGACTGGCGACTGTGGTTAATTAAAAACCATGACAAAACTGAAGAAATCTGGTTGATTTTCCATAAGAAACACACTGGAGTTCCCTCCATCACCTATGACGATGCAGTTGAGGAAGCCCTATGTTTTGGATGGATCGACAGTCTTAAGAAAAAAGTAGACGAAAATCGGTATAAACAAAAATTTACACCTCGCAGAAAAAACAGCAAATGGTCGGAGATTAATAAACGTCGAGTGGAAAAACTGATACCTCAAGACCTAATGGCAACCGCAGGTCTAAAAGCTGTTCACCAAGCTAAACTTGACGGAAACTGGGACTTGATTCCAACCTCCCGGCAAACTATTATAATGCCGGAAGAACTTGAGGAAGCCCTTGCCCAAAATAAAAGAGCGCTTCTTTTTTTTGAATCCCTTGCTCCATCTTATAAAAAACACTTTGCCGGTTGGGTGGATACTGCAAAAAAGCCGGAAACAAGACAACGCAGAATCAAAGAATGTATTGAATTGCTGGAAAAAGGCGAAAAACTGGGTATGAGATAATGACAAAAGAGTGGTTAGCCTCTTTGGTGAGGTGTCAGAACAACTGCTGAAACGAGTTTAAGTAGAGAACCTTGGAAAGTGGAAAGTGCATTTTTCAGACAGCTGCCTAAAAAATGCTTTGGTATCTATTGTATGATTTTCACATTTATCGCGCTGGGTCCTTTTTGACCGTCTTCGATTTCAAAGCTAACCTTATCCCCTTCCTTCAGGGATCTAAAACCGGAGCCCTCAATTCCGGAAAAGTGAACAAAAACATCGGGACCTTTTTCTTGTTGGATAAAACCATATCCCTTGCTGTCATTAAACCATTTCACTAAACCATCCGCCATAACATTTTACTCCTTAACACACTTAGTCTCCAGCTTCAGGAACTCCTCATGGCGCATGAAAATCTCCATCAGTAAGAAACCCTTTTGTTAACACATCAAATCTAATAGATTGAAAGATAGCCACATTGTTGCAGGAAATACAAAAAACTCAACCCAAAACTTTTAAGCGATATTTGATCAACAGGTAAGAATGTTATTAACTGTTTTTATTGTATAAATTAGATACCAGCGATAAAATAGAAGTAAATCCGATAATCCCGAATCTGAAATGGTCATGTTTTGACATATAGGGTTCTTTTTAAAAACCATGGATGGCGATTGCAAGTGTTAATGACGGTTCAATCAGTATCAATACTTCGATAGCAAATGCTGGAAAAAAGCTTCAATTATTGATAACTGGCACATAAATATAAGGACGGGATCGACCGCTCCAAGTCATAACCGGCTATAATCACACCTGTTTTCCCGGACTGATAAACCTGGCTGATAGCAATTCAAAGAGAATAAACAGGAAAAAACAGACACTAAAGAAAAACTCACCCAGTTCTTCCTCAAAACCCGTTGGCCGATCAAACATCATAATACCAGCTATTATAAAACTGAGTATCAAATGAGGGGGAGGCAACAAAAATATTGAGTTATTGAAAATCCTTTTTAATGCAGGGATCTTTTCGGCCAGGTATGGTAAAAATGCTCCGTAAATAACCAGAACTACTCCGGCAACATGCTTTGTCATCATGTCAAACCATTTCTGAAAAACATTATGCACATTGATCTCCCCTTGTGAGCTGTTCTCTATAAAAAAATCATTTGATGCTATATTAAACACTCTTTGCCCCCAACTAATCTCTTCAAGTGCACTTAAAAGACAAAATATAGCGAACAAAAGAAAAAAGAGACGACTCTTATGATCTTTGAGCTTGAAAAACACAATAAATGATAAGACTGATGCCCCAAACAAAAAAACCGCTGTTAGCCATTCCACTAACTGATCCTCTTTCAGAAGCGGATCATAGTATTCTTGAGAGCCCATTTGGTATAAAATCATAAAAATAATCAATATCGAAGGAATCACGAATTTGGATAACAGAATCTGATTATTTACTATTGACAGCCTCTTGCGGAGTACGTATGTTCACTTTATGAATATATTCCAAAGGAGGTCGTCATGGCTCAAAACAAGGTTCAATTTCAAGAAGGCATGTGCCTTCACGAATTTATAGAAAAATATG
>JAHJTV010000034.1 GCA_018829445.1 bacterium | reverse complement strand
TCCGAAAGAATGGCTGTTTTGTGGTTATCAGGAAATCATGAATCCCAAGGAACGATACACCATTATAGATCGCGAGAAACTAAAGGATTTTTTCAGAGTGAAAAGCGATCAACGGTTACGGGAAGAATACAAACTGTTTACTAATGCGGAGCAAAAAAGGAAATCCTGGATTCGAGAACCTGATTGGAGTAATAGCATCGCTATAGGAAGTGAAGCTTTCGTTAATGAGATCAAACTCAAGCTGGGAATCAAGGCGGAAAAAAGGAAAACTGATAGTAACGAAAGCAACTGGGTACTTCATGAACCGGGAGTTGCTTACAATTAGCTTTATGGTATCAAAAAAGTGGTTCTAAGGCTAAAAAAGGGACTTATAAACAAGCCGACCATCGTATTTACCGCAGGGTAGCTCGGTCCGACCCAGAGATCGAAAAAGGTAAAACAGAAAAAAGAAAAGTGGAGGATAGGGAAGACCACTGGATGCTTCATGAACCTGGAGTTTCTTACAACTGACTTTTTAGTACCAAAAAAGTGGTTTTAAGGCCGTAATTTGCGCAAAAACAGTACTTATACCTACTATTAACCGCTAACTTGCTCGGTCCGACCCTACATCTATACATCTACTGCGTTTACATTTAGAAGAGCTGCAGACCGTTAACGAAATCAAGGAAAGTTAATAGTCATAATTAATCTCTTGATTTGGAAAATTAACAACGCTATTGTGAAATTTACAACAAATTACACAATAGGAGTAGGTGTTTTGGAAAGATTTCTCAAATTATCAAATTTACTAAAAAAGAAGAGCCATTTTCTTTTCGGCCCACGGGCTAGTGGTAAGAGTTTTTTAGTTCAGCAGCAACTGAGGGAGCGAGCCTATGTCATTGATTTATTGAATTCTGATATTTATCTAACACTGCAAAACCGGCCGGCAGGGATTCAAGACATGATTAGTTCGTCTTCCCACAGACTAATTGTTATCGATGAGATTCAAAGGATTCCGGAGTTATTGAACGAAGTTCACAGGTTAATTGAGGGACCGGGTGATTACAGGTTTCTATTAACGGGGTCCAGTGCGAGGCGATTAAAACGGGAGAATGCTAACATGCTTGGCGGACGTGCTCGCAGGGCGGAGTTATTTCCTTTGACGATTCATGAATTGAAGAGTGCCGGAAAATTTGATTTAAAAAGATATTTAACGTTTGGAGGATTACCATCGATTTATTTGGGTGAGGAACCTTATGAGGATCTTCGAGATTACATTGATACCTATTTAAACGAAGAGGTGAAATTGGAAGCAAAAGTGCGCAATTTACCACATTTCGCTCGATTTCTTTCTGCATGCGCTGCATGCAATGGTTCGGTTATTAATTACACAAAAATAGGTAATGATGCTCAGGTTCATCCCAATACAATAAGAGAGCATTTTGAGATACTCCAGGACACATTGTTAGCAAAAGTAGTGTTACCTTGGAAAGAAGCCAAAAAACGAAAAGCTATAGCAACACCCAAATTCTATTTCATCGATTGTGGAATCAGCAATGCAATCCAACGAGTTAAGAATCTTAACCCAACTGATTCAGGCCGTTCATTTGAACAAGCTGTTTTTTTGGAGTTAAATGCATTCATTTCTTATCATCGACTAGATGAACCGTTAGCCTTTTGGCGAACACGGGATCAGTCCGAAGTGGATTTTATCATTTCTGATCATACGGCCATTGAAATTAAGGCGGCAGATAGAGTTGGTCCCAGAGATCAAAAGAATCTCCTTAAATTATCTGAAGAAAGAACGTTTAAACAGCTCTTAATTGTGAGTAATGATCCAATTCCAAAAACACTTCAAACTGGAGTGCAATGTTTGCCGTTTCTCGATTTCGTAGAACGGCTCTGGGAGAGGGATTTGTTTTAATAGGGTCAGGTCTTTAATTTTGACATTTCTTGGATTTTGTGGGAAGAACGGTGTCCAAAATGTGGGAAACTTGGGGTCAGGTCTTTAATTTTGACATTTCTTGGATTTGGGACCAAATGGGAAACTTGGGGTCAGGTCTTTAATTTTGACATTTCTTGGATTTGGGACCAAATAGGATTGTGGGACAAGGAGGACAAGAGTCGGACCAAGGGTGTCACATTTTTAAAATACGTTCCTGCCGTTTTTGGGTCAGTCTGATATAATAGGCTATTTATTATTTTATAACGATGTTTTTGGTTTAGTAGATTTTGAAATTTGGATTCGAATTGCTCCTACAGCCAGTAAATTCAGTTAACTTCCGGTGTTTTAGAGCTTTTTCTAAAAAACATAACAAAGACTTACAAAATTCGACACCCTAGTTCCTACCCCATTGCACATTGCACTTTGTGTGAACTTCATTTATCATTTGCACTTCCATCTCTGACGTGTTTATATTGGGCATGAGGATGATAATTATCTGAAAACATCGGAGAATTATCATTGGTCAAGGGGAGTCACACAAAGGATAGTTGCAGGTGGATACCATGAAGAATATTATTAGATATAAGGCATCTTTAATGGCAGTGTTAGTAAGCATGGTCATCATTTCCCTGGCCCTGTTTGGACAAATTGAGATATTTGAACACTTGATATTTGTGCTTGAGTATTGTGAAAAAGCTGAACTCGATGAACTCCTGCTTTGTGCAATTCTCATTTTAATCGGTAGTGTTTTCGATGCACGACGATTGATTAAAGATAAAAAACATCAGCTTTATGTTGAAGAGCAGCGACTGGTGGTTTTGCAAGCCACAATGATGACTGTACAGGATATCGTTAATAATTTTCTCAATAACCTGTATATCTTTAAGAAAGAGGCGGAAAATACAAGTGCTTTGTCACCTGTCTCAATTGAAAGACTGAATTCAATGATTTTTGAAACCAGTAGAAAGCTGAAGTTAATAGGCGATCTAAAATCAACTCCTGAAAAACACTCACCTTCCGGCTTAATGGGCCTGGATATAGATTTAATATCAACAGACCAGGTCTAACAGCAAAAGATTAATAACAGCTTTTTGAAGATTACTGATTCTGGTTGGGGTCGAGAAAATCCCTGATGCCGTCACCCATTGTGTTGAAGGCTATTACGGTGAAAACAATTGCCAGACCGGAAAAGATTACTTCATAGGGAACCGTACTGATATAGTTTTTTCCGTTGGCCAGCATTCCTCCCCAGGACGGGTTTGGCGGTTGAATTCCCAAACCCAGGAAACTCAATCCTGCTTCGGTGAGAATGGCATCACCGATTCCCATTGTTGCATAGATAATAATGGGACCGATGATATTGGGCAGAATGTGCAGAGTAATCAGCCTGATATCTGACATCCCCTGGGCACGAGCCGATTCAATATACTCCTTCTCCTTTACCGCCAGCACAGATCCGCGGATAATCCTGGCGAAAGCGGGCATGTAAACAACACCGATGGCGAACACAATATTGCCCGTTCCCGCTCCAAATATGGTCATCAGGGCAATGGCAAGGAGAAGTGACGGAAATGTGAAGAACACATCCATACACCGCATAATAATACTGTCGACATATTTGCCATAAAAACCGGCTGCCAAGCCAAGTATGGCCCCGAAGAAAAGCGCCACTATCTGTGATACAAATCCTACAAACAATGAAATCCGGGAACCATGTATGATTCTGCTCAACAGATCCCTGCCGAAATCATCACAGCCTAAAGGGTGATCCCAAGAGGGTTTTGCCAGCCTGGCGTTAAAATCCAGGGCGAACAGGCTCTCTTTGGCCAGAATGGGACCGAAAATAGTGACAATGAGAATAAGTAGTATCAGGATACTGCCAATCACAAGACGCTTGTTTTTAATGGCACGATAAAAGTTGCGTGTCTGATACCATCGTTCAGTTTGAGCGTTCGGTTTCATGGGTGCTATTCGTATTTAATTCTTGGGTCCAGTACCAGGTATGACAGATCAACCAGCAGATTCATCAGAGAGAAAAACAGTGCTGAAAAGAGTACAATACCTTGAAAAAGAGGGTAATCCCGTGCGAAAATCGCTTCCACCAGTTCACGTCCCAAACCGGGCCAGGCAAAGACGGTTTCGGTCAAAATAGCTCCGCCCATCAGTGAGCCCATTTGCATGCCGATAACGGTTACGATAGGTATCATCGCGTTGCGGCGGGCATGTTTGTTGATAACAATGCGTTCTTTTACCCCCTTGGCACGTGCGGTCTCAATATAATTCTCATTCAGCACTTCCAGCATACTGGAGCGGGCCATCCTGGCAATCAAGGCGGCATACATTGAGCCCAGGGCCAGTGATGGCATAAAAATAAAGGAGAAAGCGGTTTTTACGGCAGACAGATCTCCTTTGCTGATCAAAAGACCAAACGCTTCAAATAATCCGATTTCACGACCTGAAGCCGGGAAAATTCCCAACTGGACAGAAAAGATGATGATAAAAATAAGCCCAATCCAGAATACCGGCATGGACACCCCAAAAAGAGCTACTGTCATGGTCGTATAGTCAATTAGGGTATCCTTTTTTACCGCTGCATAAATACCGATGGGAATGCCGATGATAATCGCCCAGAGTACACTCATCAGCGCCAGTTCGAGTGTAGCTGCAAAGTGGTTGCCGATGATATCGATAACAGGCATAAACTGGGTGATGGAGGTACCCATGTCGCCTTTTAGCAGGTTTGTAAAATAGATCAGGAACTGAACGGGAACCGGCTTATCAAGGCCCAGTTTCACCTTCATATTCATTATCATCTCTTCCGTTGCCCTTTCACCCAGCATGACACGAGCCGGATCACCGGGTATCATCCTGCCGATTGCGAACACCAGAACCAGCACTCCAAATATGACAATGGTTAAATGCAGAATGCGTTTGATAAGATATCTGACCATCTATTTGCTCTTCAGGGGGATGAGCAGACACCCATCCCTGTTTACCAATACCGGGATATCCCGGATTACTCTAATCCACCCAAACATTAATACCGGGTGTACAAAGGTTGACGTCTTCGATGGGCGTGGCAAAAAAGTCATGAACTCTTTTGCTGTGAGCCACAATTGCAACCTTGTGGTATAGCGGGATATGAACATAATTCTTGAACCAGATATCCTGAACCTTGCGGTAAAGTTTTTTACGCTCGTTCAGATCGGAGGATTTTCGTGCTGCCTCTAGAGCTTCATCAACTTCAGCATTGTAGAAACGGGTGCCGTTATAACTGTTCAGATTTGAAGCCCAGGATTCACGTTGGGAATGGTGAATATCGTAAATCAGGCCGTCAGGATCTGTCAGCCAGTTCCAACCCATCATGTACATACTGGTTTTTCCGGCATCGATCAGTGGAAGATAGGATGCCCACTCCAGTGATTCAACCTTTGCCCGAATGCCTACTGCCTGCAGTTGGATCTGCATCAATTCACCGATCTTTCTGCGGAAGGTGTCCTGGGGTGTGTAAATGGTAATCTCAAAACCATTGGGGTACCCTGCCTGTTTTAACAACTCTTTGGCATTGCTGATGTTGTAAGATAAAGCATAATCTTCAACCTCTTCGTTGTATGCCCAGGATGAAGGGGAAAGGGAGCTTTTGGCTCGAATCCCGGCTTTCCCAAGAACTGATGCTACCGTCGCATCCATGTTGACGGCTTGATAAATCGCCTTTCGAACACGAATATCACTCACGGGTTTGTTTTCCACGTTGAAATTGAGAAAATAGTAATTCAGCGCCGGTTTTACATCCAGAACCAGTTTGGCATTATTTTTAACCCGTTCAAAATCATCGGGTAAAACGGTCATTAAAACATCCACGTTTCCTGCTTCCAGGTTAACCAGGGCAACTGAAGGATCGGGAATGGGGCGAAGAATTACTTTTTTCAGATTCGGTCGGGTGGCCCAGTAGTCTTCATTTCTCTCCAGGTTTAACTGGCTGTTTTTCTGCCAGGAAACGACTTTGAAGGGGCCTGTGCCAACAGGATTCAACCCGTAGGCAATCGGATCCTTTTCTCTCTCTTTCTTGCTGACAATCCGTTGGGTATACACCCTTTCAAGAAAAGCGGAGAATTGATATTGCAGGGTAAATTTGACACGCTGATCATCGATTTTTGATATGGATTCGATGATCTTCAGATTTTCATAGTTGGGGGAACTGGTTTTCGGGTCCATCACTGTATTATAGGTATAAATAACATCTTCTACGGTTAATGGGTCACCGCTATGAAATTTTACCCCTTTTCTCAGTTTGAAGATCCAGACTTTGGAATCTTCAGTTTCCCAGGTAGCCAGGGAGGGAACAATTTCAAGGTTCTTATCAATTGTAACCAGTGAATTAAAGATCTGCTTGTACATCTGCGCAGAAGCATTATCCCCGACAACAATAGGGTCAAGAGAACGTGCATCCTTAAGCACCCCAACCGTCAGGGTGCCCTCTGTGTTAACAGCATAAACCGAGAGTGCCATTGAAATAACAGCAGCTATGGAAATAGCAAGAAATAACAGCTTCCTAATCATGATGCCTCCTTAGTGGTTGCTTTGCTATGAAATAGTGAAAATATAAAAAACCGGACAAACGACTTCCTTTGGCATTCATCCGTTTATTCGAAGCGATCAGGCTCGGGAGAGTTCCCTGTTGCCTTAATGCCTCGATTTTGCATCAAACAGAACTGACCGTGTTTGGTGCTTGTTCCGCAGGCAATGGTTTTCGCAAAAAGAATTGAGAAAACACATTACCGAGTCTTTTCCAAACCGGATTGATCCGGAGCTTACTTGTAGTCGACAAACTTACTGCCGATCATGGCAGCAGTGATGATCATCCGATAGATATTCCGATAATCATCGGAAACATATTTTACTGTTCGACCATTTAACCTTTCAATCCCCGGAACGATTGCAAGGGCATCGGTCATGACAGAGGTTATCATGTCAATCTCCAGCTCAATTTTTCCCTCCAGTTTTTTACACTGCAGGTTTTTATAAGAATCAAGCATCAGCCTGACCTGTTTCCTGTATTCCTTTTCAATCAGGGAGGGGGAATACATTTTTGCTGCAAACCGTCCGGACCCTTCCTTGGTTCGAACAAAAGGGATGTTGGGGTTGAAGAAGGCCTGCATTTCTTTTTCCAGAATGTCATCCCCGGAGATCAAACCGATGGGGACATCAGAGACACCAGCCAGATAGGCATTAACCTCAGCCTCACCAACGGTATTATTATTGATTCGAATATTATAAATGCAGGAGGATGCGTAGGTATGGTCCATAACTCCCTTTTCCGACCCGGCTTTGGCATGATATCCAATCAAAAGAGCCAGGCTGTAAGAGGAATCCAGTCCATGCATCATATAGAAGGGACGTGGATATCCTTTTATCAGTTTTACCCTTTCGTCCTCAAACAAACCAAAGGGAACATTTTCACCTCTGGAATGGGAGTCGCAAACCAGAATCTCCTCAATTTGCGAGTTGATGCCGGATTGTTTCAGTTCATCAATAACCCAGGAGAGTTCACGCAGAACAGATTGACTGCACTCTCTCCCTTTCTGGCCTGGTTCCATTTCCGTCCAGGAGGAGACGCCCATGACGCCTTCCATATCCGTCGAGATAAATAGTTTCATTTTTGTTTACGGTTTGTTAATTTCATGTATCCTTCAGTTTCCATCTCCATGGACACCTGAACGTTTTGGATGCTCTCCTCTTTTCTATCCAGCATCATCATATTGGTTAACACCTGGGTAATTGCCACCACGCCAACAAACGAATTATTTGATAAAAGAGAGTAGTTTTCACATAGTTGAACCTTATCAGCATCTCTATAAATCGGGCAGAGGACTGAATCCGTGAACAGAAAAAGTGTTGCCCCTTTCTGTTTGACATAATCCCTGACAAAAAAGATCTCCTTAGAGTACTCCGGGAAGGTAAAGATAATCACCAGACTGTCTTTTTCGACCGATTTTAATTTAATCACAAAATCGGAAATGGACCCGGTAATCGCATGAACTGTTTTACTGGTAAGAGATTGGAGCGAGTATTCCAGTTTGTGCATCACAAACCGGGTTGCGCCAAACCCGCAGAGAAAAATCTTATCCGACTGATGAATCTGTCGGACCATTTGAAAGATGGTTTCCTTGTCGATGGATTCCAGCGTCTTCTTCAGGTTGTTCAACTCATTATCAATGAACCTTTCAAGTTGTTGTTCTTTGGGAAGAATATCCAGGCTGGTTGAGATCGCTTTCTCATAAGAGCTCAAGGTCTTCCGAATTTCATCCTGAATACTTTTTTTCAGTTCGTTAAACCCACTAAAACTAAGGTTTTTAGCAAATCTAACAATGGAAGCGATGCTGACCCCGATCTCTTCACTCAACCTGTGAATAGACAAAAAACCGATCTCCTCCTTATTATCCAGAAAATAGTTGGCGATTTTTTTGTTTGCCGGTGACATCTCCGGCAGGCGTTCCAGTATGGTATCGATAATCACGGCTGGTCTCCAGAATTCGAATACAGGTGGCACATCACTGAATGGTCGCGTTCTACAAAAACTGATTCAGGCTCAAATCGTCGGCAGATTTCCGAAGCCTCCGGACAGCGGGTATGAAAACGACAGCCCTCTGGAATTGAGACCAATGAGGGAACATCTCCTTTTAAAAGATAACGTTTTCGGGCACGTTTTCTTTTCACTCCGGGAATCGAACTCAAAAGACTTTTTGAATAGGGATGCAGGGGGTTCCGATACAAAACATCGCTGGGAGCGCTTTCTACAATGGTTCCAAGGTACATGACCGCAATACGATCACTGATAAATTTAACCACTCCCAGGTCGTGGGAAATGAAGATATAGGAGGTGCCCAGCATCTCTCTCAATTCGGAGATCAGGTTTAAAATCTGGGACTGAATTGAAACGTCCAGCGCTGAAACTGCTTCATCGGCAATCACCAGTTCCGGTTCAGTTGCCAGTATTCTGGCAATCATGATCCTCTGTCGCTGTCCTCCTGAGAACTCAGCAGGATATTTTTTTTTGGCGGTTCTTGGAAGACCAACCATTTCCAGCAACTCGTCAACGCGTTGGTCCCGTTCCGTTTTTGAATTAGACAGGTTATGGACAGCCAGAGGTTCATTGATAATACGGTTAACGGACATTCTGGGGTTTAAAGAGGCATAGGGATCCTGAAATATCATCTGCATTTTTTTTCGCAGAGGATTCATCTGTCTGGGGGGAAAATGGGTTATATCCTCGCCGTTATAATGAATTTCTCCTGCAGACGGTTCGATCAGCTTTAAAATCGTCCGACCCAGGGTGGATTTCCCACAACCGGATTCCCCGACAATCCCCAGGGTTTCATGTTTCTTCAGAACCAGGGATACATTGTCAACCGCATGCACTTTGTTTTTTTTCCCAAAGAATGATTTTCCGCCGACATCAAAATGTTTCTTCAGATTTTTTATCTCTAACAGTGACATGGAATCATCTCGCTTATTTATTGACAATGTAACCAGCAAGCTATTTTTCTTTCTTTATCAACTTCCAACAGGGGTGGTTCGGAGATTCTGCATTTTTCAAATGTCTGATCACAGCGATCACAAAAGGGACATCCTGCCGGAATATTGTACAATTCAGGCACGTTTCCTTCCAGGGCATGCAGTCTTTGATTCGCCACTTTGGGTTTGTCGATATCGGGAATACAGGCAAGTAGACCTTGAGTGTAAGGATGCCTGGGGGCATCCAACAGGTCGTCCACCAGTGCTTCTTCGACAATTTTACCGGCATACATGACACAAACCCGATCGGCAATATCGGAAATAACCCCCAGATCATGAGTGATCATAAGAATCGACATGCTGCTTTCCTCTTTGATCTTCAGCATCAAATCAAGTATCTGGGCTTGTATGGTAACATCAAGGGCAGTAGTAGGCTCATCTGCGATCAACAACTGCGGACGGTATGTCAATGCCATGGCTATCATAACCCGTTGCCGTAATCCCCCGGAAAGCTGGTACGGGTATTCACGGTATCGTCTCTCCGGTTCAGGAATACCGACAGATTTAAAAATATCAATCACCCTCTTTTTTATTTCTGTTTTTGAAACATTTTCATGAGTTTCAATGACTTCAGCCACCTGATCACCAACACGGAAAACAGGGTTTAATGCTGTCATCGGCTCCTGAAATATCATGGAGATCGAATGCCCTCTCAATTGTCGCAGGCGGTTAGGTTGCACTTGCAGCAGATCCTCCCCTTCAAAAAGTATCTGCCCATTTGGAATTGAAGCAGGAGGAGTTTTGAGCAGACCCATTATTGCACGAGAGGTAATGCTCTTCCCA
Source organism: bacterium (assembly GCA_018829445.1). GTDB lineage: Bacteria > SAR324 > SAR324 > XYD2-FULL-50-16 > XYD2-FULL-50-16 > JAHJTV01. The sequence goes on along the minus strand of JAHJTV010000034.1, from coordinate 68,649 downwards.
CATCCCGATTCTCCGACAAGCCCCAGTATTTCATTACAGCGCAAAGTCAGGTCAATACCCCTTACAGCCTTGAGTTCTCCAAGGAAAGTATTGAAATGAATGGATAAGTTATTTATTTGAAGTAAAGGCTTTCGTTCCATGATGAGTTTTGCTATAAAATAATTGTTACATATTTTTATAATAATGTAACATATTTTACAAGTCTTTTTTTTACTTTCCCATAAGGCAAAACGGTTTCATTCATAACAAGGGCTTAGACAGTAGGGTACCAAAACAGTATGTTTTGTTACCGGGGAAAAAGCACTTAAAATGACAGCCAGTTACCATTTAGAAAACAGCTATTTCTAGTAATTATGAATAATCAGGAAAGCTGTATCATGATCACTCACGAGCAATGTAATGGATTCATTAAAACTAATCGAAGAGCTTTCCAATGCAAACGGTGTTTCAGGATTGGAAGATGATGTACTTGAAGTTGTCCGAAAATATGCAGAACCTTTTGCTTCAATCAAAGAGGACCGACTGCGGAATCTCTATCTTCATCGGGGAAAAAACAGGGATCTTCCAACGGTTATGATTGAAGCACACTCGGATGAAATAGGATTTATGGTTCAACACATTACCGGGCACGGAATGCTCAAGTTCCTTCCTCTTGGAGGCTGGAATATTCAATCAGTCATGGGGCACAAAGTCAGGGTTAGAAACTCCGAGGGAAAATATATCCCGGGGCTGGTAGCCTCAAAGCCACCCCATTTCATGACTGAGCAGGAGAGGAAAAACGGATTATCAATGGATCAAATGGTGATCGATGTCGGCGCTGTCTCTAAAAAAGATCTGATTGAAAATTATAAAATCGATGTCGGAGCTTTTGTGATTCCCGATGCTACTTTTTCCTATAACCAGGATCATGGGATCATGCTGGGTAAAGCATTTGATAACAGAATTGGCTGTGCTGCAGTGATTGAAACGCTTGCCAATCTGGAATCCTGCTCACTGGATACGGATATTGTGGGAACCATATGTTCCCAGGAGGAAGTCGGAACCAGGGGGATTAAAGTTGCGGTGCAAAACATCCAACCCGATCTGGCCATTGTATTTGAGGGATCACCCGCCGATGATTCATACGGGGATATGGCATATTCTCAATGCGCCCTGAAACAGGGAGCACAAATCAGGCATTTGGATGCATCCCTGATTGCCAATCCCCGATTTGCCGGTTTTATTCGGGATGTTGCCCTGGAAAAAGGAATCAAATTTCAAGAGGCAGTTCGTGCAGCCGGAAAGACAGATGCCGGGGTTATCAACTGCAGCTCAAAGGGTACACCGGTTGTTGTAATTGGCATACCGGTTCGGTATGCACACGGCAATTTTGGTTATTGCGCCCTGGAGGATTATAAGGCTGCAATTAATCTGTGCTGCGAGGTCGTTCAGCTCTTGAATGAGTCCATTATCAGTTCATTCTAAACCTCAAATAAAAAAGGTTTTAACCGGTAGTGTCGATATTCTTACCAACAGAAATAATTTGATAAACCTTTGTGTTTGGAGATAAAATAAGAATGGTTCATTCACAAAATGAGAATTTATCTGGAAGGAATGGTGAGAAAAAGAAAAGAGGGCAGGTGGACACATTTTATTCTGGAACCGGGAGAGCATTATGTTTCTGACATGGGGGTTGTTATATCGACACTGTTGGGATCTTGTGTGTCGGCATGTTTGTATGACCCTGTGAACAGAATTATGGGAATGAATCATTTTCTGCTTGCCAGCAAACGCTATGCTAAAGAGAAACCGATATATGCCACGAATGCCGGACGTTATGGTATACAAGCAATGGAATTGGTTATCAATAAAATGCTGAGACTGGGGGCAAACCGAAAGTACCTTAAAGCAAAAGCTTTCGGTGGTGGAAATGTTTTACAGACCAGTGAGGATGAATATAACTTTTTTAATGTCGGTGAGGTTAATATTCGGTTTATCAAGGAGTTTCTGGAGTTGGAAAAGGTGCCTTTAATAACGTCGGACTTAGGTGGCAGTCTGGGCAGGGTCATTCGCTTTCATGGTGATGATTATTCCGTCTATGTCAGAAAAATCAAAAGAGCGGCTATAACCGATTTGATTAAACAGGAAAAAAGATACTGGAAATCAAACATCGACAAACAGAAGGAAAAAACCGATATTAAACTCTGGTAAACGTCAGTATTTTAGGGAACTCCCAGAGGTTTTTTGACTTGACATTAATGACCGGGCAACGGAGTTTCGAATTAGAAAACATTTGCCAAAGCAATGATGATGGCGCCACTTACCATCAGACTTCCCCCAATCAGTTTTGATTTTACCTCTCCTTCCTTCAGGATAAAGATCCCCAGAAGTATACTGATCAGAATACTCAAGCGGCGTATCGATGAAACATAGGCAACTTGTGTCAGGGCGATTGCGGCGTATAGTGTTAATAAGGTTGAAATATGGAAGACGGCAGGCAGGAACAACCTCTTTGATTGCCCAAAGACTTTTTTCCAGGGAGGACCCGAGAAGTAGTGGATGAACGGATAAAGCACCACGGCGATGAAGATCGTTACCATAAAAACCCAGAAATAGGTGGGATAACTCCTGACGCCAATCTTATGATACATGGCACTGATGCTCCACAACAGAGCTACACCCAGCATGAATTGACAGGAACGATCTTTTAAGAGCGAACGAAAAGGCCCCAGTTTCCCACCGGAGTCCCTGGTGATATTTATGACATAAGTCCCGATAACAACGATGATCACACCTATAGTTCCCGGCAAAGAAGGATATTCGGACAGCACCAGGGGGGCGCTTAACAGTTGAAATACCGGGATAAAACTCAGCATTGGGATCGCTTTTGACAAATCTCCTGATCTCAAGGCCTGAACATACAAAAGAGAAGCCAGAGCATCACAACCTCCACCGATCAGCATCGCCTTAACACACCATCCTGAGAAGTCAGGAACTCCCAAGATGAAGGTTATGACTGCCATCAGCGGGATGGAAAACAGGTAGAGGCTCCAGCTGAGGGTTAAGGAGTCAAGAGCGGTTGTGCGTTCCTTGACATAAAAATCACGAAGCGAGAGAAAAACAGCCGTTCCTATTGACAGTAATATCCACATTTTTGCCTAAACTCTTTAATTCCTTTAGTAATATCCACATCATTTATTGATCGTTCAATATAGAGTGAAGATACTGGTTTGTCCATCCTGAGAACGGCCAAGAATATCATAAGAGTAGTCAGTACACATTTTAATATACCTTTTAGGCGTTCCCAAAGATATGTTAAAATGTGAGCGATTAAAAAGTAGTAAATTTTTGATATCCCAGGGTATCCATTGATAACAACTACCAAACGCTCCGCAACAGTCTGTCATTACCAATGGAGGTTTACATCTTTATGAAGATGCAGTAGCCTCATCTTGATTTGGGAAGAACTCAACATTTTAGAAGTTATAATTATTATGAGCTTTGTTTGATGATTTCGATCCATAATGCCTTTCAGAAAACCTGAGATTTATCCATTTAAGTGTATTAAAACTCACAATTTTATACCAACTATTAGGAGTTATTTTGAAGTTCTGTCATTTGGGTGAATGCCGATTGTCAAGAATTGAGAAATAACCGGAGAACCTGTAATCGAAGAGAAAATGAAAGACACAGACGAATTTGACTCGTTCAAGGATTCTTTTATTCAAGATGAAGCTGGATATCATCGAATTCTGGAAAGCTTTAAAAATGAATTCCTTTTTTATTCTCACGATATCAATAATGTATATACATACGTGAGTCCTTCAGTCGAGAATATGCTCGGTTATACGCAAAAGGAGTTCATGAGCTCATTCCAGAGCATCTGGACAGATAATCCGATTAACAAAGAAGCGGGGGAAAAAGCAAAACTTAGTCTCCAGGGTATTCGCCAGCTTCCCTATGAATTAGAGGTCTATCATAAAGATGGCAGCATTCGATGGATTCTAATTTATGAAACACCCATTCGAAACTCGGACGGAAAAACCGTCAGGGTTGAAGTCATCAGTCGTGATATTTCTGAAAAGAAAAAGGTAGAAGCAAAACTGGAACAGTATCGGGAGGATCTGGAGAAGCAAGTCGAACAGAGAACCAGAGAGCTTCAGAATTCGCATAAACAGTTGCTGGATATCATCGAATTCCTTCCTGATGCAACCTATGTTGTCGATATTTATAAGAATATTATCGCTTGGAATCGTGCATTGGAGGAACTTTCCGGAATTAAAAAAAAGGAGGCAATCGGCAAACAGTTTCATCAGTTTATCGGATCTATCTATCCCGGTGATAAGCCCTTCCTGATTGACTTGTTAGGATTGGACCCCGTCAGTGTTAAGCTGGAAGATAAAGAGATCCGGATGAACAATGGAATTTTATCGGTTGATCGCTATTTACCCGAGCTCAAAGGTGGCGAAGCTGCTTATGTTTCCATAACCACCGGGTCTATCCTCGACCATGACTTGAATCTGATTGGAGCCGTTGAGATCATCAGGGATATCACCCAGCTTAAGGACTCGGAACGAAAGATCAGGGAAAATGAGCAACGGTTGTCAGCCGTTATGAACCGGCTGCCAGGGATGGCTTATCGGATTATCAAGGAAAAGCAGTGGAAACTGGAATTTGTCAGCGAGGGATGCCGATATCTAACCGGTCATGACTCATCTTATTTTATAGATCAGGGAATATCCAAATTCTTCGGGTTAATCCATGAGGAGGATATCGAACGGGTTGAAAAGGAGTTCCAGGCAGCCATCGATACGAAACGGAACTTCCAGGCAGAATACAGAATAATAACTTCAACGGGCGAAATAAAATGGGTTTTTAACAGGGCTGAGGGAGCAACATTTGATTATGAGGGGACGATCCGTATAGAAGGTTTTATCACGGATTTCACTGCATACAAGGATAAGGAGCAACAACTTAAAAATGAGAATCTGTTGCTTCGCTCCACCATGCGAGATCGGTATAAGTTCGGAAATATTATCGGGAACAGCAAAGTGATGCAGGATGTCTATGAGCTGATCCTTAAGGCTGCCACCACAAATGACAGTGTTTTTATCCATGGTGAATCGGGAACCGGAAAAGAGCTGGTTTCTCTTGCCATTCACAACGCCAGCAACCGCCGGGATAAAAAATGCGTTATTGTCAATTGCGGTGCGATCCCGGAAAACCTGATTGAGAGTGAATTTTTCGGATCCGTCAAAGGGGCGTTTACCGGTGCCAATACTGACAAGAAAGGGTATCTGGAAACCGCCAACGGCGGCACCCTGTTTCTGGATGAAATCGGTGAAATCAGTCTCAACATGCAGGTCAAACTATTAAGGGCGATTGATGGTGGAGGGTTTTCACCAATTGGCAGCCAGAAAGTGATAAAGCCCGACTTGCGGATCATTGCAGCTTCCAACAAAAACCCCATTAACCTGATGAAAAAGGGGAATATGCGAAGCGACTTTTTTTTCAGAATCCATGTCATCCCGATCAATCTGCCTCCCTTGAGGGAAAGAGGTGATGACATCTTTTTGCTGGCAGATAATTTCTTAAAAACCTATAGCAAGACCGATAGCATCGCGACCATGAGTCCCAGGAATCTGAAAATTCTAAAGGATTATTATTGGCCCGGAAATGTCAGGGAGTTGCAAAATATCATGCGTCGGTATATCACCATGCGGAATCTGGATTTTTTGACGGGTGATAATACTCCGGCCCCCAGAGAAGCAAAAATAGTAAGCATGAGTGAAGAGGAAATTCTTTCCAACACCTTAAGCTTAAGTGAAGCGGTTGGTAAGTTTGAAAAGAAGTATATTGTTGAAACTCTCAAAGCCAACCGCTGGCAGAAGGGAAAAACAGCTTCCATTCTAAATGTTTCCCGGAAAACCCTGTTTAGAAAAATGAAAACCTATGAGATAACATAGGGGAGTTTGGGGTCAATTTTGACACATATATTATTTAGATAATTATTCCAGTTCTTTAATCATATTTTTGGATTTTATTGGTCACTTTTGCCCCGCCAAGTGGATTTCTAATCCAAAAAAATAACTTAAATTTTTGATTTACTGAACCAACATGACCCTGGGATTCTCCCCGGGATCCAAGCGATGGATATTCTTGATTTTAGTCTCGTCTGCTTCAAGCTATCCCCACTAATTTCGTTGTTCTATCAGCCTTAATCTCCTTTTTAATGGTCAGGGCACTTTCCATTCCACTTTAATTTTCAATTCATATTTTTTATTTTTCAATTCCCGATGGGCATATAGGCACATCTGTTGCTGATAAAGATCTGCTTGAAAAAATTTTCATGCTGCTTTTGTATGGGATAAGCAGCATACCATGGTTTTTTTTAATACAGTTTTGATTTTAACTGCTTACTGAAAATTGCTGATGGCAATGGCGGAGTAAGTTTTATTTGTCAAACCGGATGATTACAGAAACTTCGTTGGAGATACGATATCTTCACAGTTTGATTAAATAGTGACCTGATTGAACAAACAGGGAAACGAAGGACGTGACAGATGCATGATTATAACCTTCCGGTTTTATTAACAATTAAAGTGGAAAATAAGCTATGACTGAACAAGTTTTTACTAGTTGCACAAACTGTGGTCCCATAACAGTGAGTGTAAAAGATGGCAAAGTTGTAAGAGTCAGGCCGTTGGTTGTTGAAGAAGAAGATTTTTCACCTTGGACAATTAAAGCAGGAAATAATGAGTATCATGCTCCTAAAAAAATTGCGTTGTCCCCTTTTGTACATGGAGAAAGGCAGCGACTATACTCTGATCAACGCATAAAATATCCAATGAAACGGGTTGACTTTGATCCCAATGGTGAAAGAAATCCTCAAAATCGTGGTAAATCAGGATATGAACGTATCAGTTGGGATGAAGCTCTTGATATTGTTTCCGGTGAGATCACAAGGATTCAGGATAAGTACGGACAATCGGCTGTAACAGGAATGACCTCATCCCATCATAACTGGGGAAATGTGGGCTATAAAATGGGACCCTTCAGTCGATTTTTCAATATGATTGGATATACTCAGGTTTTTGATAATCCGGACAGTTGGGAAGGCTGGCACTGGGGAGCAACTCATACCTACGGTTTCTTTTGGAGATTGGGAATGCCGGAGCCCTATGACACTCTGACAGATGCTTTGCAGCATTCTGAGATGATCGTCTATTGGTCCAATGATCCGGATTCGACACGCGGAACTTATTCAGGTCAGGATTCTTCCATCTGGCGATACTGGTTAAAGCAAAAAGGCGTGGAAATGGTGTTTATCGACCCATTTTTTAACTATACCGCCGCCGCCATGGGTGGAAAGTGGATTGCCCCCAGAATGGGTACCGACACCGCGATGGCGATGGCCATTGCTTATGTGTGGATTACTGAAGATACCTACGACAAAGAGTATGTAAAAACCCATACCGTCGGATTCGAAGAGTTCAAAAAACATATCCTGGGAGAGGATGGCAGCGAACCCAAAACACCTGAATGGGCTGAAGAGGAATCTACTGTCTCTGCAAGGGTTATCAGAGCACTTGCCAGACAATGGGCTTCAAAACGAACCATACTGTCCGGTGGATCGAGAGGTGGTGAAGGGGGAGCATGCCGGACGGCCTTTGGCACCGAATGGGCCAGGATGATGGTCTTACTGCAGGGAATGCAGGGCTTGGGGAAACCCGGAGTTAGTATCTGGGGAACAACTATGGGTGCACCGTCCAATACCGATATTTGGTTTCCCGGATACGCGGATCTGGATGGACGTATGGCAACCTCAAAAGCAGCTGACCATAGACCGGAAAACCCGGTCAAGCAGAAGCTCTACAGACTGACATTGCCGGATGCCGTATTAAATCCACCCATTAGCTGGTATGGTGAAGGATTCTGCGGACAGGCCCTCGAGCAGCAGTATTCCCATTTCACCTATCCCATGGAAGGCTATTCCGAAGTCAAAATGTTCTATCGCTATGGCGGGTCTTTTATGGGAACAATGGTGGATACCAACAAGTGGGCCAGGATGTATCAGAGCCCAAAACTTGAATTTGTAGTCAATCAGGATTGCTGGTACCAAAGTGAAACCAGGTTTGCAGATATAATCTTACCTGCCTGCACTCAGCTTGAACGAGATGATGTTGGTGAGTGGGCGGCTGCCGGAGGCTATACGGTTCATGCCAGCAGTGGGTGCAGCAACCGTGTACTTGTTCGCATAAAGAAGGCCATTGAGCCTCTCTGGGAGTCCAAGTCAGACTACGAAATTTTTACTCTTCTCGCAGATAAGCTGGGAAGAAAAGAAGAATATACCGAAGGCAAATCAGAAATCGATTGGGCAAAAGCATTTTTCGAGATATCTGATGTTCCCAAGTATATGTCCTGGGAGGAGTTTGACAAAAAAGGATATTTCTTATTCCCCATTCCGGACGATTACAAGCCGACTCCTTCATTAAGATGGTTTTATGAGGAACGTGAATGTGATACGCCGGATCTGAATAATCCGAAACGATTAACTGATAAAAACAAAGAGTTGGGCACAGTGACGGGAAAAATTGAATTTGTATCCAAAAGTCTGACGGATAATTTTCCGGATGATGAAGAACGTCCGCCCATGCCTCGCTATTTAAAAAGCTGGGAAGGACATCATTCGGAAATATTCCAAAAGTACCCATTGGCGCTGCTTTCTCCCCATCCACGGTTTTCATTTCATACTCATTACGACAAACAAACTGCCTGGTTGGATGAAATTCCGGGGCATCGTATCATCAAGAACGGTTATGCATACTGGCCGGTTAGATTGAACCCGGTGGATGCAGATGCCAGAGGAATACGAAATGGTGATGTGGTGAAAATGTATAATGATCGGGGACAGGTTCTTGGTGTTGCGCAGGTAACAGGGCGGGTTAAGCCCGGAGTTGTCCATAGTTCTGTCTCATCTGCCAAATATGATCCCCTGGAGCCGGGGAAGCCGAATTCAATCGATAAGGGAGGATGTATCAGTCTGTTGACACCATCCCGTATGGTTTCCAAAAATGCTCCGGGAATGGCCCCGCTTTCATGTTTAATTGAATTATCAAAATGGGAGGGATAGAAAATGACAACCTACGGAATGTTAATAGATGTCGATCGATGTACTGGCTGTTATAACTGTTTTCTCTCCTGTAAGGATGAGTATTGTGGAAACGACTATCCCGGTTATTCGGCAAGCCAGCCTGAGTTCGGTCAATTCTGGATGAATATCAAAGAAGTGGAGAGAGGAGAATATCCAAAAGTCAAAGTTGACTATACACCTATTCCCTGTATGCAATGCAAAAATGCACCCTGCGTGCAAGTTGCACAAAATGGTGCCGCATACATGCGAGATGATGGAATAGTCATCATTGACCCTGAAAAAGCCAAAGGACAGAAAGAGATAGCAGATGCTTGCCCCTATCGGGTCATTTACTGGAACGATGCACTGCAATTGCCTCAAAAATGTACTTTCTGTGCTCATTTATTGGATAAGGGTTGGAAACAGCCCCGATGCATCGAATCATGCCCGACCGACGCAAAGGTGTTTGGTGACCTCGATGATCCGAACAGTGAAATTTCAAAACTGAAAGCATCAGGAAATTATGAAGTACTGAGACCTGAGTTTAACGCCAGCCCAAAAGTCCTGTATGCCAGTCTTCCAAAGCGATTTATCTCCGGTGAAGTGCTTTTGTCAGATAAAAAAAGTGAGTGTGCACAAGGAATTAAGGTGACTCTGCAAAAGAATGGAGCCCGGGTTTCTGACACCATCACAGATGTATATGGCGACTTTGAGTTTGATGGCCTGGAACAAGGGACAGGGTATTCAGTTAAAGTGGAATTCGATGGATATGCCTCCATTTCTCTGGAAGTTGCCAGCAGAATAGATACCCATCTGGGGGAGATTGAGTTGGTTCCAAAGGGTTAATCATTGCAGTTGCCCAGCCCGGATAAACCGGACTCCTTTTAGTACTCGCTTGACGGTTATAAGGTACTTAACCAATCATTTTCTGTTTCAAAAAACGTAGAAAATGATCAATAAGGTACTAATTGTGAAACTTGTTATTGATAGGATGGGTCAACTCTGATTGCCCATCCTTTATCAGCAAAAGATGGGCAAGCCATGCTTAACCACACTTTGCTGAAAAAATAGATACTTTGTAGTAACTTACAGTTGAAACCATTGAAAGAGAAATCTTATGAAAGTAGTTAGAAGAATAGAGGGGGAGCGTTATCCTGCAGCTGATCATTTTAATGTTTGGAGCGCTGTTAAAGTCAAAGAAGGTGAGAGTGTCAGAACCACCGTAGCCTGGTCTCATTTTCTGCCGGATGGTGGAGCCAAAATGAAACCCTCTGCCAGGGAAAGACTGTATTACATTATTTCGGGTTCAATTACCGTGACAGGTGACGATGGCGAACATGTACTGAATCCCGGGGATTCCATTTATATTCCCCCAAATGAAAATCGAAGTATTTCTGTAAACAATAATGAACCGGCAACAATGTTGGTAATCATTGTGAGAGTAGATTGATCCACTGTTAAAAAAATCAGGCGACCCAATTCTCCTGAGCAGCAATTATTTGTAAATTTTATATTATTTGGAGAAATAGTAATGAAAGATCTTTTCAGGCTGAATAATCAAGTAGCCGTTGTTGTTGGTGGAGCAGGTGGGATTGGTGAAGCAATAGCGTTGGGAATGGGTCAGTTTGGGGCCAAGGTGGTTGTTGCCAGTCGAAGCATGGATGCTCTTAAACAGGTTGCAAAAAGAATTGCTGATGAAACAGGGGTAGAGACCGAGGCGTTTCAGGTGGATGTCACCAGTGAAGACAGCATGAAAGGACTTGTCAAAAATGTGGAGGACAGGTTTGGCACTATCGATATTCTGGTTAATGCCATGGGAGTTAATATCAAAAGAGATGCCCTGGAATATCCCATGGAAGACTGGGACAGAATATTTGATGTTAATGTTAAAGGTACGATGATAGCCTGTAAACATTTCGGACGTGTCATGAAGAAAAATATGCAGGGTAAGATAATTAACCTGTCATCTGTCCGCGGTATCAGGGGGTTTGGTGGTGGTAATTCGGCCTATTGCGGCACAAAAGGTGCGGTGGAACTGATCACAAAAGCCCTGGCCATTGAACTTGCGCCATTTAAAATTAGAGTAAATGCAGTCGGTCCCGCCTTGATTATCACACCCGGAACGATTCATATAAAAGAGAAACCCGAATTGGCTGACAAATACCGGTCTGTGATTCCGCTGAACAAATTGGGAGCGCCGGAAGATCTCATTGGAGCTTCAATATTTTTAGCGTCAGAGGCATCCGCTTTTGTTACCGGGCAAACCATCTATGTAGATGGAGGATTGACCGCTTCCTAAGATCTCACTTCTCTCCTGGCGGCCATACAAGGCCGTCCAACCGCTATTCCACATGATTCCTTTGCAGGTTGGCGATGCCTGTCTCCTGCTTTACACAAGACAAAATGGTGGGGTTCGATGGGAACTAATCAAGAAAGACCATCCTTCTTTTCTCCAGTTCATCCAGGTTTTTTCTAATTGAGACAATGCGGAACTCCTTTTCCTTCTGATTCTCCAGCTTCATAATATTTTCCAGCTCTTTGACAATAACCCGGTCTGCTTCAACCTTACAGCGCTCATAATGGGCTTCCTGAGGGCCGAAGAAACCATATTTTTCTCTCTGGTCAATTGTAAACTCCGTGGACTGGAAGATCATTTCAAGAATAGCATCCTTGTCACGTTCCCGGGTCTCATAGTTTATCCACTGATGCCATGAGGGTTGCGAAAGGGCTTGGTGGTATTCTTCAAAGTTTTTATACAGCAACTTAAAACCAAATTTTTCAGGTGCATCAAAAGCCTGCGATCCGGGATCCAGTACAATCGGCCCCAAAATCTGACCGCCGATGGGAACCGATTTGTCAATGTCCCCAAAATGCCCTTTCAGATGTGCCTCATGATCCATATGATCCAGTTTTGCCCAGAGATCCCAGGTTTCATGCATCTGTTCATCAGTTTCACCTGCAAGTCCGACTGAGAAAAAGTTGGTCACTGGAATTTGATATTTGTAGCAGATTCTCATGGTTTCCAGTAAAGCCTCGTTGGAATAGTGCTTACCCAGTAAGCGGCGTACGCTGTCGGAACCGGTGTCCGGGCACAAGTGAAAAATGACCTGCCTGCCGATTCCGGCAATCGCCCTGATAAACTCCTCATCAGCGGGAGCCAGCAAATCCAGGGATAAGCGTTCGATCTCGGGTTTTTCTTTGATCAGGGTGGCAACCAGCTCTTGCCAGTATTTTTTCCCTGCCATGCGCATGTCCTGGAACAAACCAATAAATTTAATTCCCTGGTTGTTCAGCTTTTTCATATCAGCCACGATCTTGGCAGGACTGCGAAAGGCGGGTTTAGACATACCCAGATATTTTTTATAGGTGTATGCCGAACCACCACAGATGGTGCAGTTATAAATACAACCCCGACAAACCTCCAGACTGTATCGATGGACGGAATCGGGCGGATAGATGGAGGTTTTGGGTTCAATGAGATCAAACCGTGTGAACTCGAAATCGTCGAGGTCTTGACTGGCTTCCATCATGGGAGTTACATGGATTTCCCCATTGTCGTCCCGATATGTCAGGTTCGGTGCGGAGGTGACTTTGCCTTCTTTTTCATAAGCACGCAAAAACTGTAACAAAGGCTTTTCGGCTTCACCACGGATAATGATATCCACACACTCGAATTTCTCAATAATCTCTTCATGAAAACAGGTTGCAGTCAAGCCACCCAACATTACAAGCGAATTAGGGTGAAACTTTTTACACAAACGGGCGATTTCGATAGCTCCCTGGGAGTGTTGCTGAAAATGCAAGCCGATGGCAAAAATCTGGGCCGACCAGTTTTTGATATGTTGCTCGACATCAAAACCGGGAACGGTCACCATACGATCTCCAAGGTTGTCGATCATCACCTTGTACCCATGTCGATCCTGGTATTCAGCCAAGCTCAGCATGCCAATCGGGACTTTGGAAAACTGGACCGTTTCTACCGATCTTCCCAATGCTCCGGTAAATAATGGTTTTCGTCTAAAATCGTAATGGGCGGGAGGATGGATGAATATAATATCGTAGCTTGGCATGTTTAAATGGGATCAATAGATGTTTCTCAAGGAATACAAAAAATAAACCGATACAAAAAAAGCTAACCGTAATAACTAAAAACGTCTTCGTTGGGAATATATAAAGGCTAATCTCTATCAAGGGTTACCGACATCAATTGAAAAGGGCAAAAAAAAGGGGGACTAATCTGGCGAGCAGTCCCCCATTTGCTATTGGAAACAGTGTCTCTACATTGGGATGTCACCCAGGCAAAGATCTTTATCTGTCAGGATACCATCGATTGTTTTCTTCTTACTTCCCATTTCCATTACCAGGTTATAAGTTCGATTATCCTTCAAACCGCGGAACCAGAAATCTCCAAAGTTATCAGTGGTGGTTTTAAAGGTTTCTTTTGAACCTGTATCCTTTAAAGTACATTTGGCACCAATGATAACTTCCTTTTCTACCGGGTCATATACAGTACCACCAATGAACTTCTTGGGTAGGCCCTTGTAGTATACCCTTCCCTTTGTACCAGCTTCCGGATTGATCAGTTCAGCATCTTTGATGAAATCAGCAAAATCTGCTTCTTCACCGAACTGAATCGCACCAGTTGGGCACTGATCAACACATCGAGGCACATCCCAATCCGGACTATTGTCTAGAAGATGACTACAACCTGTACATTTCTGAGCAATATTCAAGCTTTCATTAAAATAGATTGCATCATGGGGGCAGTTGTCTTCGCAAAGTTTACAACCTGTGCAATCATCCCCGTCCACAATTACCAGACCATCTTCTCGTTTATAGATGGCTTGGGACTCGCAACCGGCAATACAAGGTGCGTCGTCACAGTGATTACACAATCGGGGAATATAAGAAACCATCACCTTAGGAACCTGTCCGCGAACCTCTTCAGTCAGATTCATCCAGAACTGGCCGACATCCGGCTGCGGTTTGGCATAAGGCGTCCAATCATTGGCCACATGTTCGTCTTTACAGGCAACTTGGCAGCAGTAGCAGCCGTTGCAGATCGATAGGTCAATTGCAAATACTTTCATTTCTTACCTCCTTTTTCTACCCAGGCTTCAAAGCGCAGACCGGCTGCAGGATCATAATCTCGACTAAATGCTTCAGGATAATCTGTTTTCCATTGGTCCATTTCAGCTCCAGAGACCTTGGAAACCTCTACTAAATATCCACTGGTTGCTTGTCCTACACATTTTTCAGAAGTAATACCTTCACCGGAAATACAGTTGATGGCTCCACCCCGATCAATGATACCAGGAATAATGGGATCATGTCGTGCTCCATGATCAACATATGCAACACCAGGCATGACTCGTTCCCAGACACGAGCACCACAGAGAACAATGCCACGTTCATTGTGAACTTTGACAATATCACCCATCACGATTCCTCGTGCTTTAGCATCAGAAGGATGAATCCAGCAGGGTTCGTATAGATAACCATCCCAGCCTTTAACCTTGCAGGTTTCAACTTCACGACTCCAAGTCACATCGTCTGCCTGTGAGTGAACTCTCCAGCGACCATGATTTGACATCAGAAGCAGCGGATAAGCGTTTGCTCTTTGGCTTGATACTCGCTCATCGTGCATGGCACTCTTTTCAACCCACTTCGGAATGGGAGGTCTTTCTCTGTCTTCCGGAAAGTTTTTAGCAATAGATGCTGAGTAGAACTCCAGTTTTCCAGTTGGTGTCGGCAGCGGGTTTTTCTCCGGATCATCGTGGAAGGGTCGCAGCCCGACTACATCATCTTCCCAGTCTTTCGCTGTAGGCAGCACCATATACTGGTTCTCTTCAAATTTTTCCCAGGTGATGAACTTCTCAAGTTTCATGTTGCTGAATACTTCCTGTTGCAGATCCTTGGTTGTTTTATTTTCCGAGAACTGGTCGCCTTTTCCAAGTTTTTTTGCAACTTCAAGAACCGCTTCGTAATCACTCTTGGACTCGCCCACCGGCTCAATCGCTTTGTTCATCAGTATCACGGAATGATGCTGAGTTCCCTGACGTGTATTGGTTACGATATCATCCACTTCCAAGTTGGTGTTGGTAGGAAGAATGATGTCTGCATAAATACAATCATTTTCCAGCCAGGGATGTTGAGCAACGATAAATTCAATCTTAGGATCACGTTCGGCGACAATGGTTTCATGACCACAGTTCCAGCAAGTAATCCGACAAGGAGTATCAGTCCACATCATGTGAATTTCAGTACCACCATCTTCTTTGGCGATGGGGTATTTATATTCAATGAATTGATCATCAACCGGTTCCTCAATCCCACCATTTCCCCAGAAGGTTAAAGGAGGATTAAGAATGGCTGTATGGATCATGGTTTTGGGAATCAATTGTTTCCCCCAGGCCCTGATAGTTGTCATGGTAGGTCTGGTTAGTCGCTCACTGAGCTGAGGATTGAAGAATCTGGTACTTTCCAGTCCTTCAGGTCTCGGCATGCCACCATATGTAATCTGAACCTGATGTACGCCAGGAGCCCCAAGACCCTGCATTCCCAACAGAATACATTCCAGTCGTGCCGGTTCATGAGAGTAAGGTCCCCTGAACATAGATCCACCGAAATAGTGGGCGATGGAGGTAACCTTCTTGGCAAATTCACGAGCCAGGGCTTTGATGGTCCATTCGGGAACACCGCATTTCTTGGAAGCCCATTCCGGAGTTTTGGGGATACCATCTTCTTCACCGTTCACATAAGCTTCGACTTTGTCCATACCAACCGTGTGAGTTTTTACATACTCCTTGTTGTATGTTCCCTCTTTCAGCCAGGTATAGATGATGGCCAGTTGCATTGCGGCATCGGTGTTCGGCAGGATCGGAATCCACTTGTTCGCATGAACAGCTGCTCCGTAGTTAAGATCCGGGCAGATATAAACCTGGTTGATTCCCAGTTCCGTCCAGTAGTAACAAAGCCGACTGGCAAACTGTCCTACAAAACCCCATGGAGTCGTTTCCGGATCACAGCCCCAGAAAAGAACCATGTCGCAGTTTTCTGACATATCCTTCATACAGTTACCGGAAGGGTCCATCATACCAACAATACCTTGTCCCCAGACATGTTTGGAGCCCCAGTAAAATCCTTCCCAACTGTCGGGATTACGAACCTGCTGGGTAAATCCGCCCAACATGTCCAGCAATCGAGCCTGATGCCCGTGAGGTGTGTTAATGGTTTTACATTCACCATGTCCATCACCCTGTGCCAAAATAGCCAAGGGGCCATATTCTTTGTGAATTCGTTTGATTTCGCTGACAATAATATCGGTTGCTTCATCCCAGGAAATTCTAACGTATTTGCTTTTTCCACGATTTTGCGTATTGCGGTCACCGTTCGGATCCCAATCAACACGTTTTAAAGGGTACTTGATCCGGTTGGATGAATATGCCCTTTTTTTATAGGATAACGACCAAGGAGAAGGCATTCCTTTAAAATTTGATTCCAGCACCTTGCCGTCTCTTTCAAACTTCCAGGGATTAAAGCTTGCTCTTTCGTATTTCCAGTCAAAATGCATTGGCCGGATACGCACGATTTTTCCATCTTTTACATCGACACAGGAAGGGTCGCAACCACCAAGCAAACCACCAAGAGCCAATGCTCTTACGACGGTTTTATCCACTTTGGTGTTTACACTGGTCTTCTTGCGTTTTTCAGTTGTCCCTTTCGCCATAATATTACATCCTCCTCATATATTCAGGCATTAGATTATAAACTGGCTGAAAAATTAATAAATTCGACATCACGGTTAAAAAAAAGATCTAAACTACGTCTGTAGAGGATTTATTTATAAATCCAAATTCGTCAGTTTTAAAAACGTTTTCTTGCAGGTCTTCCTCTTTGCACTTATAAACCTTGCAGAGCAAACAGGTCAGATCCGGCGAGCCATACATGGGATCCAAATGATCGTTGCTGGTTAAGACATTGGGATTTGAGATTCGCACCCCATGGTACCCTTTGGCAGGTTCTTCAGGATAAAACCAGTTTCCGGTTGTCATCACCATGCCTTCCAGGATTCCAGGGAAAACCCTTGCTCTTTGTCTGATTCTTCCTCGTGGTGATTCAATCCAGATCCAGTCTCCATCAGAGATTCCATATTTATCAGCCGTATCAGGATGCATCTGGGCGATCGGATATTCCATAAAACTTCTTAACCATGGAATGTTACGATACTGGGCCAGGAAATAAAAAGGAGACCGAAATCCGCTGCTCATTACCAATGGATATTCCTTGTACAATTCCGGTGTTCGATATGGACTTTCCCCTGGCTCCCTGAATACCGGAAGAGGATCGTATCCAAGACTTTCCAGGTGTTTGGAATAGAATTCAAATTTACCGGTCGGGCTGGGAAACCCTCCACCCTCTCGCCAATAATCGGTTTTGTATTTATAATAAACCTGGTCTTCTCCCCAGCATCCGCTAACCAGTTTCTCACTGAAATCCTTCCATTTCATCTGGTTGCCCATCCCTTTTCGCACCTGGTAATCCAACATCGCCTCTTCGGACTCAAACCAGTGTTCGGGCGCAACTCTTTTACCGATTTCATTGAAGATCCAGGCATCCGATTGAGCTTCTCCCGGGGGATCAAGCACTTTGTTGTGGGCTTCGATCATAAACCGGGGATGCATATCGTAGACATCATTAAGCTCCAGCCAATGTGCTGCCGGCAATACAATATCGGCGGCTTCGGCCATGGGACCCATGAACAGATCCACATGAACCATAAAAGGAACCTTTTCAATGGCCTTCACCACTTCTGTGGTATTGGCCATATGAACGATCTGCTGTCCGCCTACGCTAAGCCAGACCTGTATCGGGGCGTCTCCCGAAAGAATCGCCTTCACCATAGTGTCGGGGTTACAGGTTCGTGCCGCACCCATCTTATATTTATCAATTCCAATGATCTTACTTCGCATTTCGTCGGTAATGGGCAGCTCAAGAAAAAAATCTTCAATCAATCCGGTTTCCGGTAATACCCAGCTCACCATACTTCCCGGAGCCTCGATGTTACCCGCCATGCCCATCAGACAGGTGATGGCTCTTAAGGTGTGTCCGCAATTGGCCTGTCGTTCCAAGGAACTTCCCACTTGGATACAACCCGGGGTATCAATGGCAAACAGCCTTGCAGCTTCAATTATCTTCTCTTTTGGCACCCAGGTGAGTTCTTCTGTTTTCTCCGGGGTAAAAGGTTCAACTCTTTGTCTTAGCTCCTCAAAGCCGAAAGTCCAGTTGTCTACAAAATCCTTGTCCCAAAGTTCCTCTTTAAAAATAACGTTCATCATTCCCATGGCAAGGGCGCAGTCTGAACCTGGTCTGGGTTGTAGCCAGAGGGTTGCCCTGGTAGCGTATGCGCTGGCCCTGGGATCAATAATAATCAGATTTTTACAATGATCCAGAGACTGGATAAACCAATTGCACATTTCCGAATCGGCACTGCTGATTTCCAATTGCTTGGCCCACATGATCTGGGTTTTGGGAAAAACTCCTCCCCAGCCATGATAATCGCAATACAGTCTTCCATAACCGGTTACCAGTCCGTATAACCCCAACCGCGGACTATGGCAGACATATCCCGGAGAAATAACGTTGGCTGTTCCTGCCGATCTGGCAAATCTATGAATATATCGGTTATATCCCCTGCCGGTCCCCTGCGAAACCGCGAGAGATTCAGGGCCGTAGTTAGCTTGAGCTTCTTTTATTTTTTTCTCAATGGTATCGAGGGCTTCTTCCCAGCTGATCCTTTCCCAATTTCCCTCGCCTTTGGGTCCAACTTGTTTAATCGGATACTTGAGACGATAGGGGTTATCAATATGCTGTATGCTGGATAATCCCTTGGCGCACATGGTTCCCCTGGTCAGGGAGTCCTGATTGCCTTCAATATGAACGATGGCATTATCTTCCACCGTCACTTTGACTCCGCAGCCGCCATGACAGCTTTTGCAGGTTGTAAGTACGACTTTTTGTTCACTCATTTTCAGTTCCCTTTTTAGTTGTTCAACCTATTGTATAGTTCCGTTTGAGAGTAAAGGCTGGTAAATACCCACTTTGAGGATACAGTACTTGAGAGCAAAAGCGCCCACGGTATGGCAGATAATTGCTACAATTAATACTGAATGACTAACCTCACTGCCAAAGTAACCAATTAGAGAAATTACCAAAGGAACTGCAATTCCCATCACAATAACCCCCAACCAGAAATGGATTGCTAACTTCCCTGCTACCAGCTCTTTTGAGGATAATTTAGCTGTATCTGAGCGATAGGTTGAATTCAGCAGGTAGGTACTGATCAACAGAATGTTAACCAGCAAGAGGATTCGAGTCACGGCTTCCAACGTGAGGATATCCACACCCCCTGTATAAAGACCAATTCCCATTACCAATGCCAATCCATCTGCGATACCGGCGTTTACTATAACGACGGGTAGTAAACCGGTATTCCAGAAAGGCAAACTTTTACAGAAACTCAACATGAACCCGGTGTAGATTCCTGTTAAAATGGCGGCAAAGCCTCCCAAGACTCTAAACGTGATATCAAGGCCATAAAGGGTTTCCATGCCAATTCCAGCGGCTTGACCGTTGGTCATTAAAATAAAACCGATCACCAATTGTATAAAACCAAAACCGGAAAATAAAACTGTAAAAAAGAACCCTCTGGCTATCCATGACGTTCTCCAGGCTTTAGTAAAGGGAGGTAACGCCCGCCAAAACCGGGTAGGTTTGCCAAGATAAATCAAGTGAATCGGAAGCTTGATGGCCATTACAATAAACCAACCAATTAGGGCCCCCCACCAATTGTTGACAAAAATGGAAACCAGGTACAGGCCGGTTCCTAAACTGCCAAAAACCTCTGTCAGCCAGATCAACAGACCTTCCCGTTGGATCCAATCAGTCTGGTGCATCGGTTTAACCATCCACTCATGGGAAACTAACCATTGACGTCGTGTATGCTGCATCTTCTATCTCCTATTTTACCTGTGTGAGTTTATCTTTTGCATCCGCTTGAACCGAACTTAATTTTTCCATACCGTAACCGGTTCGAGCCTCTTTCGGAGCGATGTTATCATGACCGCCAATCTTTCCATCAATATAATAAACTGAAGGATCGGTGCCGTATTCTGAATGGAGCTGAATACCTTTCCTACTTCTGATAAGTTTTGAAACGTTGCTTTGCGGATCATCCAAATCGCCAAAAGTCAACGCTCTTGCCTGGCAGGTATTCACACAGGCTGGAGTTGCATCTCTATCCACACCGGGTTTAAGACCTTTCGGTATTCCGGCATCGATTTTTTCAGCACAGAAATTACACTTCTGTGTCGTTCCTATCTGATGGGGATATTTTTTATCCCTCATTTTTTCAAATCGCGTTTTCTCGTGATTTGGAAAGTAATTCATCATCTTGTCCTTTGATAGATAGGACCGATTCTGATAGGGGCAAGCGATAACGCAATACCGACATCCCATACAAAGATTGGGATCGATTTCAACTATCCCATCCGGTCGTTGATGAGTTGCTTCTGTCGGGCAGACATCAACACACGGTGCATCCTTGCATTGGTTGCAGCGGACGGCCCAGGTGGAAACATCCACCTCATACTTATCCTCGACTTCGTAGGATATCAACTTCACCCATGCAATTCCATAAGGCAGGAAGTGTTCAACCCTGCAGGCGGCAACACAACCATGACATCTCATGCATTTTGTTAAATCTATTACCATTCCCCATCTCATTGTCTTCTCCTGTTACATTTTTACACTTAGGACCACAATTGGTTTGATTACAATGCTGCGTTTTAGATTGATCGGATAGCAAAATCCATCTTAAAAAGGTCCAATCTCCTCGTGACAAGCTGCGAAGAATTTATAGCATGCTTCTGCAGATACTGTTCCAGTATTATGTTTTTTAAAAATTTTTTTCTTGATTTGTGTTTACGAGTGATTCTGAGTGAGCGGTATCTTTTTTTAACGAAGTTAATCCGTTTACAGGCAAGGCATGCTTTAAACAAAGGAAAATGACCACCCGATTCCAAAATAATTCTGATTTTGGAATTAAAAGAACAGCCTTTCATGGCTGTTCTTTTATGCTCATTAGTACATTATGTTGGGCAGGAACAGAATAATCTGGGGGAAGATAATTAGAATGATGATTCCCACAACGACCGAGATCAAAAACGGGAAGATCCCCTTAAATATCGTTTCAAGTTGTATCTCGCCCACAACGCTTTTTGACACCCCATAAACAACATAAACATTCAATCCCACTGGTGGCGTAATAACCCCCATCTCGGCAACCAACACGATGATGATTCCAAACCAGATGGGATCATACCCCAGACCTATTACTACCGGAAAGAAGATCGGGATCGTCAACATTATCAATCCCAGGGAGTCCATGAAACACCCACCGAGAAAATAGATGAAAATGATAATTGCCATTATTATAAAAGGTGGGAAATCCAATCCGCTTACCCAGGTGGCAATATCAAATGGAATCCTCGTTACAGCCAAAAACTTACTGAAGACAACCGCACCGGCGATCAAAAATAGAACCATGCAGGAAGTACTTAGTGTTTCATACAAGGCTTTTAAAAATGAATCCCAGGTCAGTTGTTTTCGAAGAACGGATATGATGATGACCCCCGCCGCTCCCACTGCCGCAGATTGTGTTGGGGAGAAAAAGCCCATAAACAATCCTCCGATGGAAACAAAAAAAACAATCAGCGTGTCTACTAAACCGGTAAGAGATTTTATTCTCTCCTTCCATGAAAACCTCTCCCCGGCCGGTCCCTTCTCCGGTGATAATGAACAGGTGATATAAATACAGATAATAAAAAGTACCGTTAGCAATATGGCGGGGATAATGCCAGCAACAAAGAGCGCTCCAATGGACTGCTCTGTCATTATTCCATAAATAATCAAAACAACACTGGGAGGCATAATCATTCCCAAACCACCACCTGATGCAACTGAACCTGCAGCAAGATCGTTTGTGTAGTTGTAACGCTTCATTTCAGGCATACCGACAGTTGTCATGATAGAAGCCGTAGCCGGACTTGATCCGCAGACTGCACCGAATGCAGTACAGGAGGCAACTGTGGCCATTGCCAGTCCACCCCTGACAAATCCAAGGAATTTATAGGCAGTGTTATAGAGGCGCTTGCTGATGCCACTGTTGAATGCGATCTGCCCCATCAAAATGAACAGTGGGATGGTTGTCAGATCATAAGAGGAGAAAGATCCGTAAATTGTTCGTGAAAGAAGATTCAGTGATCCCTCAAAGGATATCAGAATACCGAAACCGATAAAACCGACAAGTGCCATAACATAAGCCACGGACATTCTTGTCAAAAAGATTACCAGCATGATTAAAATGCCGAAAATTCCTATAAATGTTGGACTCATGCGTCCCCTTTTTCTTTTTGAGCTGAAATAATTATATTTTTAAGATCTTTGATGATAATAATGTCTCTCAGAATGTAAAAGTTGAGAACTAAAAAACAAGCTGCCAGAGCAAAAATAACCATATATTCCGGAAATCCGAGGTTCATGGAAATTTCGCCGGAGATCCATGTGTCATAGCCGTAAGAAAACATCATAACGGTGATGGTTATCATCAGTAAAAGTGACAAAAAATCTGTAAAAATCTTTAGAAGTATCTGCACTTTAGCTGGTAGTAACCGAAACACAATTTCGACCCCCACGTGAATCCTCTCCATGTGAGAGAATGGAAGCGTTAGCGCTATCACAAGCACCATAAGAAAACTTACAATCTCTTCAGAGCCAAAAATAGGTTCGTCAAAGAAATTTCCAGTGATATCGGCGCAGGTCATCAAGACCATCCCCACTAAACAAGCGGCAGCTAGTGCCCTCATTTTACCCTCTAAGCGATCAAAGAAAGACCAGATTGCTTTCATAATGCCTTTGGTGTACAAAACGTGAAAAATACCTAAAAAAAGGTCGGGTGTAATTCCCGACCTTTCGTTGCATAATACCAAATCCTCTGTTACTGCAGGCTATCCAGCGTACTCTTTGTAAAATCAACTATCTCTTTCCCTGTCAAACCTTTTTTACTAAGCTCTTCAGCATACTCATCGATAATCGGACTAACAGCGTCCTTCCACTTTGCTGCTTCTTTCTTATCAAGGCCGATCAGTTGATTACCCTCATTAAGAAAAGATACTAACCCTTCCGAATCTGAACTGTCCCATGCCTCTCCATGCTTGACAATATACTCTTTGTTGAGTTCAAGAATCGCATTTTGTGAACCTTTTGAGATCTGGTTCCACTTACTTTTGTTCATTACGACGTAGAAAGTCGTTGTGTAGGCAATACTGTATGCAGCTGTACCATAATCAACAACCTCACCCATTTTCCAACCTTTGTTGGTTTCCATTGGATAAACACCACCATCCACAACACCCTTTTGGATATTTGTATAGGCTTCAGTCATGGGGCCTCCAACAGGGGTTCCACCTGCCGCGCTAACAATCTTGGCAGCATATGAAGTAGCTCTTAGCTTCATCCCTTTTAGATCACTAAGTGTGTGGATCGGTTTTTTTGCAGAAAAAAACAAACCGGGACCATGAGCATGCAAGTACATCACTTGAACATCATTAAACTCTTTGGGTTGGAATTTATTGTAAACCGCATTGGCAACCTGTGTAGCAACAACACCACTGGAGTATCCCAGGGGCAAATCAACGGTACCCATTACAGGAAATCTCCCCGGGGTATAGGCCAAAACAGAAAAACCAACGTCAGCGATTCCCTGAACAACACCGTCATACATCTGGTTGGGCTTTAACAAGGTTCCTGCTGGATAGTATTGAACCGTCACTTCACCATTGGTAACTCTTTCAACGTCCTTGCACCATTGGTCTCCCAGCTTTGATTGGCTATGGGTTGGTGGAAAAAAGTTGGCATAGGTTAATTTGATTGCCATAACCGAGCTGGGAACACCCATAAACAGAAACGATAAAACAGCAATAAACGGAATAAAATTGAGCTTCTTCATTTGCAAATCTCCTTTTTGATGTTTGACAAAAACTTCTTCCTCTTCATTAATGAAATAAACTGATCAGTTCTGATGAATCTGAAACCTGAATCATTTCAAAAAAGCGTTGATTTGAAATGATATCATCATATTGCACTAATAAAATTGGAGAATGGAAAATAGTACCATCGCATTAAATTTTATCAGACGCAATATATTCGTTGACTTATTTTTCAAATTTCACCTTGGGAAATACGTTCATATCCTCTAAACATCTTATAACTTTTTTTTGTACGGCAGTTTTCAAGTTGAACTTTTTGAGTATTCACCAAAGAACGTTTCAAGGATCAGCCAATTGCCACTTGAAAAACCGCTTGTCATAAAAAAGATAACGCTCACAGAGCAACAAATATACCACGAATCTATTCCGAAATTCCCACAATCTACTTGGAGCCAGGCTACGTTGACTTTTACGGTGGTTGATGTTAGGGAAAACTTCTTTGAATACTCACAAAACCCAACATCGGTTTTTCTTGGTTATTGAAACTGGACTTCGATCTCTAGCAAAAAAAGCTGCAAACCGTCCGGGAAAAATATTTTTTAAATTTGATAGACAAATAAAAACAGTAATTTATGTATTCGATCAAATTAAGGATTTCTCACCCGTGTTTTGCCAATAGTGAATAAGGCCCGGAAAATACGGTTTCCAAAAAAATATTCGGTTGCTGAAAAGAGTATAAAAAGTGGAGGCGAAGAGGGTTGATAAAAAAAAGGGACAAATTTGATCCAAAGAGAATATAATTTTATCGTAACTTCCTGGTAGTACATATTTTTAAAGCACTTGAGGCATTAATGACACATATTAAAACTCATTTGCCCCATGAAACACAAAATAGTGTATATATTTGATATATTACAATATAATCACATTAAAGACTGATGGCTTCCAGTCTCTCTTCCATGGCAGGCAATCTCCTGTGATTCAAGCTTCAGTTATATCTGCTATCAGCAACCAAATCCAGAATGCTCAAATACCCAATTGCTGGCGAATCCAACCAAAAATGGATTGTGTATCATTGGTGTCAAAAACCGGTAGAGAGCTTTCAAGCTCGTAGTCACTGACAATAGCCTGTATGTTGTAATCCGGATTGGTGAAGAGAGGAGATCTGTTATTTTCTTTACGGGTTACCTCGATTTTTAGTCCATCCTGGTTTTTAAAACCTTCCGATATCACCAGATCAAATCCTTTGAACCATTGATTTGAGATATCGAACAGACTGGTCTCCTTGTCAAATTTACCAAATAAAGCCATTCTGTCATTGGTAATAAGAAGAACTTGAGAGCTTCCGGCTTGTTCGTGTTTCCAGGAATCTTTTCCTGGCTTGTCCAAAACGACATCATGGTGGGTGTGTTTTATCGACCCCACCTTCAGCCCCAATCCCACAAAGGATGGAATTAAGCGAGTGATTAAGGTGGTTTTTCCTGAGCCGGATCGGCCGACAATTGAAAAAAGCTTTGTTTCCATAAAATTGATGTTTTTTACCTGGGTTAGCAAATACTCTCTGTTGCTGATGGTCGCTTATTTTTAGTCAATCTTCAATCTGTTTTATGAGAATACCAACTGAAGTTAATTTCCGATTAAAATTTATTTTTATTGTCCGGCGATACTCCACCGGCTATTTTCTCCGGTAATGCTATTGATCAACTAATGGGTCGAGGATACACTTGGATTTAAAATTGCAGTTCGCAATTAATAAAATTCACCATGGAACTTTGCTCTTTGCATCGATTTTCACTTTCAATTTTGTAGGTCATCCGGCAGAACAAGAAGCGTGATAATCATCTGTTTTGTCCTTTAGATAAACCGTCATGAATATACTTATGGATAGTTATAATCGCAGTTTAAGTTACCTGCGCATCTCCATCACAGATCGGTGTAATCTTCGCTGCAAATACTGTACTCCGCTTACTCCTATTACTATGCTTGCTCACGAGGAGATTCTTCGTTATGAAGAGATATTGAGAATCGTCAGGGTAGGGGTGCAGAATGGCATTTCCAAAGTGAGGATAACAGGGGGTGAACCATTGGTGAGACTGGGCGTTTATGATTTTTTACAACAGCTGACAGCAATCAAGGGATTAAAGGATGTGTCTCTCACCACAAACGGCGTTTTGTTAAAGAACAACACAGCCAGATTAAGGGCAGCCGGCATTAAAAGGATCAATGTCAGTCTGGATTCGATGGAGAGTGATAATTTTAAAACCATAACCGGCAGGGACTATTATCATAAGGTCTGGCAGGGACTGGAGTCAGCCATCAAGGATGGGTTTGATCCCATTAAAATCAATGTAGTGGTTTTAAACGGCTTGAATGAACGTGAACTGACGGATTTTGCCGGATTATCCATTCAATATCCATTTCATGTCAGGTTTATTGAATACATGCCCATAGGCCAATCCAATTTCAAACCGACACAACAGTTGTTTACCCCTGAAATCAAAAAAATAATCAGCTCACTTGGAGAGCTGATTCCGGTCGACAGGGGAGAAAACGATGGTCCTGCTGAAAGGTACAAGTTTAAAAATGCACGGGGGGAAATTGGCTTTATCAGCCCCATTAGTCACCATTTTTGTTCTCAATGCAGTCGTTTGAGACTCACGGCAAATGGCATGTTGCGCTCCTGCCTGTTATCCGACCATCAGGTGGATTTAAGAACGCACCTGCGAAGCGGGTGTTCCGATGAGAAAATTTCTGAAATCCTGTTGGACACAGTCAAAAACAAGCAACAAAAACATACCATCAGAGAATCCAACCATTTTAAAATATCATCTCAAATGTCAGCAATTGGTGGATGAAACTTAATTCGTCAAGACAGAGAGTGTGAAGAGGAGTCAAATAATATGAATCTTGCGAATCTGATAGCTTCCATCAAAAGCCATCCCAACTACCATGAAGCCGGTATGATTTTGTGCCATAACGGGGTGGTGCGGTCAACCTCCAGGGATGGTAGAAAAGTGTCCGGATTAAGGGTAGCTGTGGATCACAAAAAGCTCAAGGAGGTGATCACAACCAATAAAAACCGGAATGGGATCATAGAGATCCTGATTGAGATTGCCGAAGAGAAAGATCTCAATGTGGGAGATGATGTGATGTACATTGTCGTGGCCGGGGACATCAGGGAAAATGTAATCGAAACCCTGTACAACACCTTGAATGATGTGAAAGCGACCGTAACCAGTAAAACCGAATATTATGTCTAGTGGCAAACTCTACTGATCATCCCCGGGCCGGGCAATTCAAACAACTCGACCCGGGGATGAAAGGAGAGAAAACGCAATGAAAATCTAGATTGACAGTATGGTGGTTCCGCTGTTACCCATCAGACCGTAAGTCTGAGCCATGGCGACCTTGGGATTTTCCACCTGTCGCTCACCACACCTTCCCCTGAGCTGATTCGCGCATTCGATGACCTGCCATAGAGCTTGAGCTGACAGCGCCTCACCGTGTGAGGAAAATCCACCACTCGGGTTAACGGGTAGTTTTCCACCGATTTTGGTCTCGCCATCTCGCAACATTTTGTCGGCTTCACCCTCTTTGCAGAACCCGCATGTTTCCAGATAAACCAGGTAATGCCAGGAACTGTTGTCGGGAAGTTCCAGAATATCCACGTCCTCGGGGCCAATCCCGGATTTCTTGTACGCCTGCTGCGAAGCGGAATAGCTTTCACTCAACATGGGGGCCTCGGCTACAGCCGGGCAGGACAGGGCTGAGATCCTGATGGTTGGATCACCATACATGGCACTTCCCATGGTTGTAGCGTTAATCTTCACCGGGTTGTCGGCCTTGGCTATCAGTTCTTTGTCGGCTGTAACAATAACAGCCGCCGCGCCGGTACTCACCGGGCAAATCTCATACAGTCTCAGAGGGTCGCAAACATAGACGGAATTTAACACCTCTTCCAGGCTGTATGCCTTTTTAAATCGAGCGTCCGGATTCTTGGAACCGTGCTCACTCATCAGTACCTTAACCAGGGCCAGATCCTCTTCAGTCGTACCATATTTGGCCATTCTTTTCCTGCATTCCAGCGCCCAGTAGATAGGATTCGGCAGTCCACCCATTTTCCACCTGATCACATCCCTGTCCTGAACCGCGTTATCGGATTTTGCAGTGAGAAAACCTTTCGGTGATACGTCGGCGCCAAAAGCCAGGGTGGTATCGGTCTCGCCGGCGGCGACACTGTTATACGCCATTCTGATTGCAGCTGACCCGGTAGCGCAGGCGTTGTAGACGTTAACCACCGGTACGCCGGTTTCACCAAAAATACTTTCCAGATACTGACCGGAAAGGTGACCGGCGTTACCACCGTAAATAAAGATTCCAGCCATAATTGCCTGAATTTTCTGCCACTCAATATTTGCGTCTTTCAAAGCACCGGCAACAGCCACAGCCGCGAAATCGGCGAACACTTTTTCCGAGAAACCCATCCAGGGGTGTATCCCGGTTCCAATAATATATACATCTCTCATGATAATTATCCCTTGTTATGGTTAGTATAAAGTTGGTTATTTAACGGCTCGAAACGCCCACGTCACCACGTCCTGTTTTTCCTCGTTGGTATACATAGACAGGATGGTCGTTTCCATTTCCATCCCCAGCTTAAGAGATTTCAGATCGGTTTCCGTAATGATTCCGGTGACCTGAATTTTTTCCTCCTCAAACTCAACCAGACCGATACCGTAGGGAGTGATCTTTTGTTCTGTTTTAAACGGTGGGGGGCAGGGATAATACTGAATCGTATAACTGGCAAGCTTACCTTTGGTGGGCAACAACACATCTTCAACACCTTCTCTTGAGCAACCCGGACGATGCTGATAATGTTCCTTCGGAAAGAAGTATGTTCCGCAAGAGCTACATTTTGCGCTCATCAGCCTGACTGCGCCGGTCGACCAATCTACTAAATTGGGTACACGAGCTACCTTATTTGCCATGTTTTCCATTGATAAGATTTCCTCCTAAAATGTGGTACGATTAAAGCGGATAATATCCCACTCGCGGTTGTCACAAGCGGGATAATCAAATGACCAATTATTTACCTTTGAACTGAGGTTTCCTTTTTTCAATAAAAGCCGCGACTCCTTCTGCTTTGTCTTCCAAACTGAGGGAAATACTGTACATCTCTCTTTCATAGGCCAGTCCGGACTCCAGACTCGTATTCATCCCCCTGTTGATGGCTTGTTTTGCCAGTTTAAGCACGGCCGGGCTCTTGGATGCAATTTTAATGGCCATCTCTTTAGCCGTCGACATCAGTTCATCCATGGGAACGACTTTGTTGACCAAACCGATTCGGTCCGCTTCTTCGGCTCGAATGATATCTGCCGTGAAAATCAGCTCTTTTGCCCGGCAAACGCCTATCAATCTCGGTAATCGTTGTGTTCCACCGCCGCCCGGGATAACACCGACATTGGCTTCTGTTTGACCGAATTTGGCTTTTTCAGAGGCGATAATAATGTCGCAACCCATGGCGATCTCACAGCCACCTCCCAGGCAGAACCCATTAACGGCAGCAATCACCGGCTTGGGCATGTTTTCACAGATCTGCCCCAGGCGGTTGATATTGTGGGCGTCATAGGGGGTAGTTTGGTTAAACTCCTTGATATCGGATCCTGCCACAAATGATTTGCCCGCGCCTGTCAAAATAATCACCTTAACATCATCATCAGCTTCCAACTCTTTCATGACCTGACCGAACTCGGCCCGGGTCTGGTTGTTCAGGGCATTCATTGCATCAGGCCTGTTAAAGGTGACGATGGCAATGCCTTCTTCCTTTTCGAGAATGATATTCTCAAATGACATACTTACCTCCTTTGTGATTCTTTTTTGTGTTTCCGAATACCATATTCACATAATTTGCTCAGTGCTTTTACTCCGGATATCAAGGATGGGAACACTGGCAGGTCTTTTCCCAGTTCGTCCATAATAACATTTTTGTAACGGTTATAGCCGACGATCATGCAGATAACCACCGGTTTCCCGACCTCTTTGACGATGCTTTGAATTATTTTTTTCTGAACGGCTTCCTGAGTGTATTCAAAACCGGCCAGAATTAGAATAGCGGCATCAATGTCAGGATCCCTTAGCGCATCAGGGAATGTGGTTTCCAGTGTTTTGGTAAACCCTATTTTGGTCACGGAAAAAAACAGGTCGACCGGATTCGAGACCGGAGTATCAAATTTATCTTTTAATAGTTCCATTGTTTCCGGAGTGAGCTTGGGCAGTTCCAGACCATGCTCTGCACAGAGATCGGAAACCACGACGCCAACACTGCCGGCCAGAGTGATTACTGCAATCCGGTTGCCTTTCGGAATCGGTTGAGTGGAAAAAACCTTGGCGAAATCTTTCATTTCTCCAAAATCATCAGCCTGAATCATTCCGGTTTGCTGAATAGCGGTTTTTACAATTTTTGAGTTACTGGCAATACTTCCAGTATGACTCATGGCTGCTTTAGCCCCTGCATCCGTACGTCCGCCATTCAGAAAAATAACCGGTTTTTTGGCAGCCACTTTTTTTGCTATCCGGGTCAGGTTTTTTCCGTCAGATACATTTTCCAGATACATGGAAATAACCTCAACCTCATCCTGGTTGCCAAAGTATTCCAATAGATCATTTTCATTAACATCACATTTATTCCCGATTGAACACACTTTGCTGATATTCAAGCTCTCATTTTCCACAATATCCGATGCCATACCGGCAGCCAGTAACCCTGATTGACCGATCAAAACCACGTTTCCATCGGTAACTTTTTTGGTCATGGGATAGATGGATGTTACAATGTTGCGCGAAACAATACCCGAGCAATTGGGGCCCATAACACGAATATTGTTCTTTTTGGCAATATCAACGATCCGGTCCTGCAATACCTTGCCTTCACCCCCAACTTCACCGAATCCAGCAGATTCAATAATCACGGCCTTCACCCCTTTCCTGGCGCACTCTTCCATGGCACTCACAGTGATTTTTGGAGTTGGTAAAGCCGTCACAACCAGGTCAACATCACCGGGGATCTCTGTCAGAGACTTATATACTTTGTATCCCAATATCTCATCCGACTTCGGGTTGACCGGATAAACCTCTCCGTCAAAGTCACTATCAGCTATATTTTTAACAATGACATAGCCCAGTTTTCCTGGAGTTCCACTAGCTCCAACTACTGCTACTGATTTCGGTTTAAAAAATAATTCCATCATGATTGAACCGTCCTTATTTTAGATTCTGTATAATAACTGTTTATGCTTTCTCTAAGATGATCCTTGCATCAACAACAACTGCCCCCTCTTTGTAGGCAAACACCGGATTCATATCAATCTCCTGTATTCCCGGTGTGCCATCAATAAAAGCCGATAGCTTTAACAACATCTCTTCCAGGCAGGGAATATCGGCAGGATCCTGTCCACGATACCCTTCCAGAAGCTTCTTGCCTTTTATCTCCTCAATCATCTCCGAAGCATCCACCTTCTCCAGGGGAACAATTCTGAAAGCAACATCTTTCAGGACTTCCACAAATACTCCGCCCAAACCGAACATCAAGACAGGTCCGAAAGAGGGATCCTTGGTCATTCCGATAATAACCTCAATGCCGGGTTTTGCCATTTTCTGGACGGATATTCCTTCGATGTTCGCATCCGGGAATTTCGCCCTGCAGGAGGTCATAATCTCATCAAAAGCGGCCTCCATTTCTGTCTTGTCCTTCAGATTTACCTTTACACCGCCGGCATCACTTTTATGTGTAATATCAACCGATGATATTTTTAACACAACCGGGTATCCAAACTCTTCACACAAAGAGACAGCCTGTTCTTTGGTTGAAGCAAGCTTTGTTTTTGTACAGCCGATTCCTGCTTCCAGCAATATCTGTTTTGCTTCAATTTCTGTCAGAACGGTTCTCTTTTCACTCCGAGCTTGGTCGATTATCTTGGTTACAGTCATTGTCTATCCTTCACTCTAAAATAATTATATTTTATATTGTGTTGACTCTTGGTGAGAGAAACACAGTTTTAAACTGCAATTCTCTAAAATAATTGGCATTCTCAGTTTTAGCATTATATATCGAGGAGTTAAACTGCAACCGTTATACCACTGATAAGGTTATGGCGCAAAGATGATGTGGTGACAGTTTAACAGGGTGAGAATGTACTTTTCCGGAGAGTGATAAAACCATGCAAAATGCGTCAATAATGACTCAAAAATATTAATTTTTGTATTTCCCCATTGATATTATATCATAATTACCTACATGGACAACCGTGACCCATAAGGGGCCCTAAAAGAGCTGAAATCGGTTTAATGCAGCAAAAATCCAAACCGAAGTCATTAAACTTCTTATCAATAAAAAGCTCTCCAGCAATTTGCAGGATAATCGCTTGATATCCTGTTTCGATGGCTACAACAACCAACCGGTTCCCATTTTCCAGAAAAGGAGGCTGAGCAATAAAGATTTTTTATGACGCCAAGCTCCTGGTAGATAAAAGAGGCAACCATTCAGATTCAGGCTTGGTTAGAACTTTTGCCTGTTTGGTATTTGCAGTAATCAAAGTGATCGGAGAGTCTCCCGTTGGAACGATCATTGCTGTTAACGAATCTGGCGACATCAAAGTTATATTAAGATTAAAAGTAAGTTCCTGTATTTTGAAGATGCCGTCAATCGTTTTTTATGCATCTTAGTGAGTCTAGAAAAAAGGTAAAAAAGCCGCGATTAATCTTTTGAGAGTATACTATGACAGTTGTTACAGACCCCTATACAGGGCTGCAAATGGTTGAACTCAGTCATGTTTGGGGGCACGGGGTGCCTTCTTATCCCGGACAGGCTGACGTGAAAATGTTCCGCGCAGTGAAACATGCGCAGCATGGCGTTTTAGCCTGGAGAATAAATACCGTGATGCATACTGGCACACACATGAATTCCCCGTTGCATTTAGTGCAGAGGGCTGCAGATCTGGCTCAGATTCCCGTGGATCATCTGTTCGGGAACGGGGTTGTGTTAAATATCCCCAAGACAAGCTATGAGGTTATTACTGCTGAAGATCTGGAGGTTGCCATCCCAAAAGTGCAAAAAGGCGATATTGTGGTGATTGTTACCGGATGGCATCACAAATACTCCGATGGTCTTGAATACTACGGAGAGTCTCCGGGGCTATCCAAGGAGGCCGCAAAGTGGTTGGTTGCTAAAGAATGTAAAATGGTGGCTGTCGATACGCCGCAGATCGATCATCCTCTGGCAACTTCATTAGGTCCTCACCGCGGCGGGCCAACCATGAGCCGTCTGGAGAATGACTATAGGCAGGCAACCGGTCTGGATCCTAAGAAGGAGCACCCGGAATGGAATGTTGCTCACAAAACAATTCTAGCAGCTGGCATACCGACCGTCGAACAGATTGGCGGTGATGTTGATAGTATGCTGGGAAAACGCGCCACATTTGTAGCGACCCCCTGGAAGTTCGAGCATGGAGATGCCTGTCCGGTTCGGTTTGTGGCCATGATCGATCCATCAGGTAAGTGCCGAATTGATTCAGGGAAGTGATAAACAAT
The DNA here is from genome assembly GCA_018829445.1 of bacterium. Lineage (GTDB taxonomy): Bacteria > SAR324 > SAR324 > XYD2-FULL-50-16 > XYD2-FULL-50-16 > JAHJTV01. The sequence goes on along the minus strand of JAHJTV010000034.1, from coordinate 34,905 downwards.
TAACGCTATAAACACAGGAATAGTAAAATGAGCTTACAGATATACGACTTGAGTCATGCGTTTCATCAACACATGCCAGAGTGGCCGTCCAGTCCGAGTGTCAATGTTACGGTCGACAAATTTCACGCAAAAGACGGGCTTTCCCAGGTGAACTGGGAAGGAATCATGCATCGCTGCACCCATATGGACGCGCCGATTCATGTGACCGAGAACACACCCGGCATCAGCGATTATCCATTATGGCGTTTGGCAGGTACAGGCGTTGCAGTCTCTATCCCTAAGGGAAAATGGGGAGTGATTACTCCTGAGGATCTTGAAAATGCTACCCCTGCCATTAAAGAGGGGGATATTGTCATGATTAACACCGGTATTCACCATGAATGGGGTGATTGCGATGAGTATTTCGCATATGGTTGCGGTATTTCCGGAGCAGGTGCCCAGTGGTTGGTGGACAAAAAGGTAAAATGTGTGGGATATGGCTGTCAAGCCAATGATCATCCCCTTGCAACCAAGCTGGTGGATCACGGTCTTGGTCCAACCCAGCCACATCTCATCGAAGAGTATAAGCAGTTGACAGGTCGTGATCCCAAAGAGGATTTTCCGGACTGGGAGCCGGCTCATAAAACCCTGATGGTTAAAGGTGGTATTCCAGGCATTGAGAATATCGGTGGCGATCTGGATGCAGTAACCGGAAAGCGGTGTTTCTTTACAGCTTTCCCATGGCGCTGGACTGGCGGAGACGGTTGCATTGTCCGTGTTCTTGCCATCATCGATCCGGATCAAACCTTTCGTTTTGAAACCGGGAAATAATCCCGTATCTTTTCTATATCAAAAAGCATAAGACCGTAAGGTGGATCAAGGGCGCACAACATGCAGTCTCAACTGACAACAGATCCGCCTTCAAAACAAAACCCCGTAAAACTATCTGCAGATAGTAGGTGCTATTTTTCAGCCTCCAAAGAGGGCTGAAAAGACGAAAGATCCGAAACCGGTTTCTGATTAGTTGCTACTATTCAGACCGATATTGAACGGGTTGAGCTGGCATTTCGTCTTCAACTTTATTTGCTATCTGGTTTTCTTTCGGCCCGAGGGCTTGTGTAGGTGTAAGCACCTGAAAATGAATTGAAATCAGAGTTTCTTCACTAATCAAAAAAAAGCTGAGTTCCAGGCCTCCATCTACCGTTTTTTAAAGACACCGGGGGAGCGTCCGAACCATGATTTAAATGCAACCTGAAAATTGCTGCGGTTGGAATATCCAAGAAGAAAAGAGATTTGGTTGATATTCATCCCTTGTTCAAGATAACATTCAGCAAGATTTTTTCGAATTGTTGTCAGTAATTCGCTGAATGAACAGCCATTCTCCCTGAGCCTTCGATGGAGAGTTGAGCGATGCATACCGAGTTCCTGCGCCACCATTTCTATATCCAACATCCCCGATCCCAAGTTTTTAAGTATTACTTTTTCAATCCTGCCTAATAACTCATTTACCTGAGGAAGCTTTTCCAGAATATCATCGGCCTGTTTCTTTAATACGGTCTGTAAATGAGAATCATAACCCGGTATCTCAATATTCATTAATTCATCGGATATGATTATCGCATTTTCATACTGATCAAAAAAAACAGGTGCCCCAAAAAAATCCGAATAGATCTGAGGGTTGCCCGAACACGAATGCCGGAAGCGAACCTCTTCCAACGTTAAGCCTTGTATTCCAAGCATTGAGGCAAAATATAAAATCAGGGACAAATGGTATTCCGGTATCCAGGGGTTTTGATGACTCGGTGAGTTGATGGAAAAAGAAAAAGCAAACCGGTCGTTTTCCTGTCGTAACTCGTATGAAAAGGCACTACAAAGCAGCTTTCCATATCGGGTGTAATATTGAAGTGCTTCTGCGAGATCACGACTGTTTATCCCGATATGATTAACAAAATGCACGTAATGACTTCCATAATGCTGCCTTAAATGAATCCCAATTGCCGAGTCTCCCGTTACTTCTGCTGTCTTTTTCCACAATCTAATCAGGTTTTCCAGGGGTATCTCAAAATCCGGAGTGGACAAAAGAGTACTACTGACGCCTGTGGCCTCCATTATTTCCGCATCAGAAAGATGATAGGATTTTAAGCATTCCAACAGTGCAAGTGTATCCAAAGTGGAAATCATCGTTTGTGATCTCATCTGTATTGATCCGGATTGAAGGTGGCAATTTGTAATGATTGTGCGTTGTCCCACTATTAGCATGTCTAAAAAAAAACGACAACTTCAGAAAGAATTGCGACCGCATCAAATAGAAAAGCAGGATTGTCAGGGTTATCATAACAATAGCTGGATAATATTGTGAATTCAGTTTTGATAAGGATACTCGTCTCAAGTATCGTCAAGCCAAACGCGTTTCTGGTCTTTCTTTTCTACACCAAAGCAGCAATTCCAATTTTGGAAAAACCGGTTTTTCTATTATTCGATAACAGGAGCAAAAATTAGGTGACATTCTTCAATGAACCACAGTATTCAGTATTAATCACCAGATTTGTAACCTGTTTCCTGGTTTTTCGATGTTAAATGAATGAAACTTTTATCTTATTGAACGCCTTCAGCGTTCCTTTGTCAGACTAAATACCCAGGGTGGCGTTCGTAAGCTCACTGACCCTGGGCTATTGATGTGTATCCCCTTCGGGGAATGCCCTGCAGAAATTGTCCGGGGAGAATACCCCGACGGGGTTAAATATTCACAGCCGGGGGTCAGCGAGCTTGTGAGCGCCTCCCCTGGATAAGAAAAACACTCCAATTATCAGAACTCTGAAGGAGTTCCATGAACTAAATTGATATGACAAGGTAAATATCAAGTTTTACATGTATAGAACAAACTTACCCTGCAGGCTATGTCGTTCGGTTTGACACAAATCTCTAAAATTAGAATTGCCAGTACCAAAGGCGTTGCTTGTACTTTTAGACCCCTTAATATTTCCCCATAATGGAATCGGCACTAAGATGTGGAGGGGAATCAAATGAATAGAAGAGATTTAGGGATGAAATAAAACATAATGAAAAAATATATTAAAATCAGGAAGATGATCGCCTTACCCTTTTTTCTCCTGCTGATAAGCCTGGGTTGCAGCCAAGATAAGATTGACTCCAGTCCGGAAGTAGATGCCCAGGGGCATACGTCACCAACAGCTGTCACAATACAGGCAAACGCAAAGTTTGGACAGGAGCTGTTGCTTCATGATCGTCAAGATTTTGAAGATGCGCAAAGAGGACTGATTGCACGAGACAGTGATTTACGAGTAGATGATGCCGAAGGACAGGTTATATGGAACCAGCCTGCTTATGAGTTCATGCAGGGAGATGCACCGGCAAGCGTAAACCCCAGTCTGTGGCGACAGGGTAAGTTGAACAATATCCACGGGCTGTTCAAAGTTGCCGAGGGGCTGTATCAGCTTAGGGGGCATGATCTGGCAAATATGACCATTATTCAGGGCAGTACCGGATGGATTATCGTTGATCCGCTTACATCAAAAGAAACTGCTGCAAAAGCTCTGGATTTGGCTCGAAAGAATCTTGGAGATAAACCTGTTATTGCCATTATATTCACCCACAGCCATATTGATCATTTTGGTGGAGTCCAAGGTATATTGAGTGCTGAAGAGTTTAAAACAAAAAAAATCAGGATCATCGCCCCCTTGGGATTCCTGGCTGAAGCTACCAGTGAAAATGTTATTGCCGGTATTGCCATGGGACGCAGATCCATGTTCATGTATGGAAAAGACCTTGCCCGCTCAGAACGAGGGCATGTGGGCTCCGGTCTTGGAAAAGGTCCGGCATACGGAACTTTTGGTATATTGGAACCCAATGAAATTATTGATCACACCGGGCAAGAAAAGATCATTGACGGAGTTCGTTTTGTTTTTCAATATGCTCCCGAAACTGAAGCACCGGCGGAACTGGCTTTTTACTTACCTGAACTTAAGGCACTCTGTGGTGCTGAAATTGTTTCCCACCACATGCACAACCTTTATACTCTCCGTGGCACAAAAGTCCGCAATGCATTAAAATGGAGCAGTGCCATTGACGAAATGATGGAGCTTTTCAGGGATGCGGATATCTACTTTGGCAGTCATCACTGGCCTCTTTGGGGAAACAAAACGATAATCAACTTTCTTAAAAAACAGAGAGATCTGTATAAGTACATTCACGACCAGACCGTACGGTTGTTTAATCAAGGGTACACACCCATTGAAATTGCAGAACAGCTTGAACTTCCGCAATCTCTGCGAACTCCTTTTTTTAACAGAGGTTATTATGGAAGTCTGAAACACAATGTCAAGGCTGTTTACCAGGCTTATCTCGGGTGGTATGATGGAAATCCTGCCAACTTGGATCCGTTACCCCCAACAGAGTCCGGAAAACGATATATTGAACTGATGGGAGGAGCCGATACCGTTCTGGCAAAAGCACAGATATATTTCGACAAAGGTGAATACCGCTGGGTGGCACAGCTTCTGAATCATTTGGTTTTTGCAGAGCCTGACAACACACAGGCAAAAGCCTTGCTTGCCCGCACCTATGATCAGCTCGGATATCAATCCGAATCTGCTCCCTGGAGAGATGTATACCTGACCGGCGCCTTTGAACTCCGACACGGCGCTCCGGAAAAAGGACTCGACATTGCTATTCTCAAGGGGGTGCTGGAAAAAACACCGGTGTCTTACTTTTTTGATTCCATGGCCGTCAGGTTGAAGGGGCCTGAGGCTGAAGGTAAAAAAATGGCAATAAAGATTATTTTTACCGACATCAACGAAAGCTATGATCTCAACCTCGAAAACTCTGTTCTTCATCACCACAAAGCTATTGCAGGAGTCAGCTCCGATGTAACCATTAAAACCACCCATGAGTTGTTTATTCGGATGCTGATTGGACAGGCAGGGCTTAAGGATACTATTTTTTCAGATGATCTTACAGTGGAAGGCAGCAAACTTGATCTTCTGCAGTTTCTGCTTCTGTTTGAAAAACCATCGGCCACGTTTAATATTGTAACTCCTTAAATTGTCTGACTTTGTTTCCGGTTAAATCATTACCTGCACTTTCAACCTGATCCCGATTTTATAGCAGCGGGATCAGGTCTTCTATCCGGTGGATCGTGTGGTCAGGTAAAATAGTTGTGTCAGGAATGGTCTTATGGTAGCAATTATGCCAGATTGCGGATAATCCCATTATTTTCGGGATTTTCACCTCCCAGTCAAAATTATCGCCGACAATCCAGGTATTTGAAGGGGTGGTACCCAGGGATTTAAGGATCGTCAGGTAGGCTTTTTCCTCCGGTTTGCCAAAACCCATTTCACCTTCGATCTGAATAACATCAAAAAACCTCTCCAGGTTGAACTTCTCAATTTTGGCTCGTTGCAGGTGCTTTTCGCCGTTGGTTAACAAACCTGTCTTTATCCCCCTGGATTTTACGGTATTTAAAACATCTATCGATTTGGGAAACAGTGCTGTTTTTTCCATCTTTCGTCTGGAATAATTATCAGCTATCACGTCAGCCTCTTGGAGATTGCTCAGTCCGATCTTCTCAAAAGCCATTCTGACAATCAACCGCCGTGTGTTTTCCAGGTCATTGCGGCCTTTACGGTGTCGTTCGGGAGTTTCCCAGAACCAGATCCCGACGTCCCTGATCGCCTGGCAAATCTGTTCAACGCTAACATGTAATTTCCCATTTACATAATCCGAGCACACTTCAAGCCAGGTGCTCTCTATATCTCCGTCGGATACAATCAGGGTGTCGTCAAGGTCAAAAATAATGGCTGCAGGTTTTTTCATGGAATAAAACGATAACGAAATGAATTAGATATGGTGATATATTCGTTCAATGCTTACAGTATACAAAAAAAAACGATTATAGGGTAGATGGTTTCAACCGAGATGCTGATTTGGTTTCGACGCAGATTCTGCCTTTGTCCGTAACTCGGCGGTTTTTCGACGTTCACATGCCATCAGGCCGAACAGGCAGAATATGGAAAGTACCAGTGACGGCATCTGTTTCATTGGCTTCTTTTTTGTTATATTCATCATTTCGTTTTATTTCAGATGGTGAGTGTTCAGATTTTCTATTTGAGAGTAACTCGACTTTCCTACCTCTGAAATAATTGATAGAGAAAATGGTAAAGAAAAGAATTTTTTAAATATTACAGTGTACTCTATGCAACAATATAAGTTATTAGAAAACTACTCCCTCATTTTGATTATGCTATAATAATCAAAAAGTTGAGATTATGAGCAAAAACATTTCCTGTCAGCATGGAAGAGTCCAGGTATTATCTTCCGTAATCCGCCTCAGTGAAGATTTCCTAATGATGGGATACTGGAACCTGTTGTCGAGCCCTGAAAACCTGAAAACTTGCAGCATTTTCCTGATTAAGCATACTGATAATCTTCAGCAATGGTTCTTCTGTGAGGTTCATCTTCCTCATTCGTAAGGTTGGATTTCTTTGTTAATGCAATTTGATGTCTATTTCCGCAAAGCTCAAATCCGATGAGTTTTTCTGCTTTAAGCGATCAGCTGTCAGCTAAAATTAAAAACAGCTACGACTTTCCCAAATGAGGAACATTTTCCCGAAAAAGGAAAATGTTTTATCCCTGCCCGCCCATTTTTGGGAGTTTGGAGGAGGTATGGAAATTGAAAGAAGGATTTGGACTTGACCTCAATAAATTGGGTTTAAGCTGAAAATGGAGGAGGTAAAAATGAAAAACACAATCATATTTGCAGTCGGGATGGCTGTTACCATAACACTTATTATTGTAGCGACTGTCTACAAAAGGAATCATAACCTTATAACGAACGAATCACCCAAGACCAGACATATTGGCGGGAAATGAGTTATGCATTCTGATAGTAAGGAATTTGGAAATAGGGAGATCAGATGCAAGGATTCAGGACAGCATACTCCCTATTGAATAAATGTTGACAGTTGCGTTGACATTTCAAGTAAACCTTCTTCGGCTATTGAATTGTTCAATGAAGCTTGTTTTGAAGGTTTCCAAATATAACTTTTAGGAGAAAGATGAAAAAAGGTCTTTTATATTTAATGATTGGTGCTTTAACTGTTTTTATGTTTGCCTGTGATGAACCACCAATGAAAGAGATGAATGTTGCAAAAGCTTCAGTTGATGCCGTTGTCACTCAAGGGGGAGACATTTATGCCATCAGTGAAACCAAGATGCTAAACGAGTCCTACGCCAAAGCGCTTGATGAAGTGGTTATTCAGGATCAAAAGTTTTTTAAAGACTACAAAGCAGCCAGGGAACTTCTGGAAAAAGTGCCAAATGAAGCTGCAGCTTTGGAACAAGTGATTGGGGCCAGGAAAGAAACGGCCAAAAGGAATGCTTTATCTGTATTGAACACTACGGAAGTGAATATTACTGAAACCGTGGCCCTGCTTGCTAATGCCCCAAAAGGGAAAGGCTCTGAAATGGACGTTGCTGCCATGCAAAATGATCTTAAAGCGCTTGAAGAGTCTCTGAATGAAGCCAAAAAGCTCATCCAGGCTGAAGACTATTTATCTGTCCCGGAAAAAGTGACGCCCATTCAATTGAAAGTAACTCAGATTGCGTTTGAAGTGAAAAGTGCCATTGAAAAGAAAAATGAACTGGAAAACGCAAAAAAACTTGCAGTAAAGAAGACTCAGAAGAAAGCTGTTGCCAGCTTGAAGACGCCAGTAAACAAAAAACCTGCAGGTATAAAGAAGCCTTCGGATGAAAAAAAGACTCCCATTAAAAAGAAACAAACTACGTCTTAGTTTCTGTATTGCTGAAATATTTCTCAAGATGAGATATAAAAAAAGGATGAGATTGTCCTAAAGCACTTAAGGTGTTTGTTGAAACACCTTAAGTGTGTTGTCGTTTCATCTGATCAGGATATTCCATTGCCTCAACAGATATGACGCGTCTCTAACAAGTACTTCAACAGGCCATGAATCAAGTAATGCAGAATTATGTAAGATTGTTTTTGATTATCCCTGCAAGTCTTGTTTTTGTTATGCTAGTGATTCAAGTTTCTGGTTGTAAATCCTCTATTCAACCAAAGGAAATCGCCCTTGTAGAGAAGCAGCATAAAACCTTGTTGAATAGCAGGATCTTTGAATATGCTGCTGACGAATATGGAAGCTATGTTATTGCGCTTGAAAAAGCTAGAAGGATGAATGAGAAGGAGAACTCAAGGATTTCATGGTTAAGAAATTATACACAGATTCAAAAGGAATTCATAACCATTTATAAGCTTGGAGAGGATGTAATCCAAAAAGGGAACGATGTGAAGAGAAATATTGCAGACAGGATCAGATCGGACGTTGTTTCTCTTGAACAACGAATTTCAATGCTAAAAGATCTGACACTAAAAACAGAAAAAGGGAAGATAGCCAGGAAGAATCTGGTCAAAGCCGAACTCGCTCTTTATCGCGCAATTGGCTTGTTTAACAAAGGGGAGTACTCCTTAAGTTGGGATCAGATGAAAACAGCCAACAGTCGTACCGAACTTGCTGAAAAGACAATAAATAATGCGCTGAACCGTTATAATAATCCTGATCAGATCCAAAAATGGAAGAATGATGTGGACAATACTATCGTGAAATCAGAAATAAGCGGTGGCTATTCTATTATTATCAGTAAAATTGAAGGGAGCTTGAGTCTATATAAAGATGGGAAATTATATAAAATTTTTCAGGTTAGCATTGGCCGGAACGGGTTACAGGACAAGGAATTTGCCGGTGACTTGGCAACTCCTGAAGGGGAATACCAGATAGTACAAAAAATCAGTAGCAGCCGATATTTCAAAGCCCTTGTCATTAATTATCCCAATTCCGATGATGTCAAATGGTTCAATTTTAAGAAAAAGCGAGGTCTTTTATCAAAATCCGCAAAAATCGGGAACCTGATTGAGATTCACGGGGGTGGCAAGAACATTTTAACAGACGGGTGCATCGGACTCGATAATCAGGATATCGACGAATTGTATAACCTTGTGAATATCGGTCATCATGTTACAATTGTAGGATCAGCTTCAAATGAAAACACTCTGCTACAAAAACTTAATACATTTGAATGATCAATGCTTTAGAAGTTTACTTCCAATCGCCGTTTTCAAGCGATTGAAAGTAATTCTATGGATTATTCCGTCCCTTTTCCTCCTGGCTGAGTTATATGGCTACTACCTTGGCGGCTGGAGGGAACCTAAGAGTGTTTTGGCGGATAACCCGAACATTGCCAATAAGTATCATCTGGAACAACTGCGTGCAAAAAATATGACACTAAAAAGGAAACTTGCACGCAATTATCCAAGAAATCCATTTCTCATTATTGATACATCAAGCAATAAGCTGTTCCTTAAAAGCAGGGAAAAAACGGTTCTTGAAGCTGTTATTTCAGCAGGCAGTGGAAACATCCTGATTAATCCAGTCGACAACAAACAATGGGTATTTGATACGCCCCGGGGTGAGTTTCTGATCAATTCCAAACTTGTAGCCCCGGTTTGGAAAAAACCGGATTGGGCTTTTATTGAGGAAGGGATAACTATTCCAGACAAGCAGAATGATCGTATGGAAAACGGGGCTCTCGGTGAATATGCCATGGGCTTTGGTGATGGCTATTTTATACATGGAACCCTATATACCCGCTTACTTGGACGAAATGTAACACACGGTTGCATTAGAGTTGGTGAAGAAAACCTGAGATCCATTTTTCAATCAGTTCGTATTGGCACTCAAATCTATATAATCTGATGGAAGGAACGTGTGTTGGATATGCAAAAAAAAACACCATTTCTTGTCAAAAACACACAAGAAAAAAACCAATGATTATTTGCTACAATCAGATTGTGTAATAAGGCGTCGAGAATGATATACTTTTGGTCATCAAAGTGGGTAGGAGCACTTATTCTGTGTATTTCATATCCAGGGTTGGGAAATGCTGCAACGGAGAACGATGATATACAGGTGTTGCTTAAGGAAAACGCTTACCTGACAGCTGAACTTGAATTATCAGCAAGAACTGTAACGTACATAGTGATAGATTTAAAAAACAATGTGATCAGGGTAAAAGCAAAAGGAATTGTGCTTAGAGAGCTTCCAATCGAAAAAATAGATTTCTGGGGAGATCCTTTGCCGCTTAATCCCCTGGCGTTGGAAAAAAAGATCTCAAGTGCCAATCCTGAGCGAATTGTGGTTAGAGCAGGAGAAATTGCCAGCGTAGAGTCATTCAAAATAGATGCATTGGAACTGGATGACATGCCGATGCAGTATTCACTGAGCCTTTCGACGAATATTATTATAAATATTGATCCACAGATCGCCGGCCAGCTCCCTTCTTTCAGTCATTTTGTGTCATCGACAGTGTCCGTGCTTTCCAGGCCATTAATTACACTGCAGAATAAATTATCCGGCGATTCCTTCACTGAAATCGAATTGATCTTGAACGATAAAGATGCCCAGACTCTTTACTGGGTGTTTACGGAAGGGATGGAAACAATTATACTTACGCCGTAATCAATAGGAAATCAATACGGTGGTTGTGATGGCGGCAACAGTAAGTTTCGGATAACAAAAATTGATGAACAAAGCGTTGTCCATCCTTCATGATCCGCGCATCAAATGGTTAAGGTGGGCAACGCTTTACCCACGCTGTATAGTTAAAAAATTTTATTGTACATTACCCGATACTTTTTGGTGCATCCGTTGTGATTAGACTGGAATCTTCATTGCGTCAATCATTTTAGAAGGAAAGGAATTACTGGAATATCAGGTACCCTACCCAAAAAAATTAGGGGCATTATTATGAGAGCAGGCAAGTTAAGCAACTATCTTTTTAAGGTCACTCTCAACAGAAGACTGATTGCAATAATGCTGGCGCTCAACACCGGACTCATTATCATATTGATGCTCCTGTATTACAGTACAGAAAAATCGCTTTATGTTGAGCTTGAGAATCAGATCAGGGAGCTGTCGAAAAGTATCCAACTTGGCATTGAAGAAGTAACCAAGGAGGGAAGCACAGACGACAAGATATTACAGGATTACCTTAAAAAACTCAATTCCAAGGGCATCAACGAAATCTCCATTATCAGCAATTCTGACAAGATCATCTCCAGCACTAATCCGGATAAGGCGGGTAAAGGGATCAGCAAAACAAAAAGAGAATTGATTTTTAAGGCAAACCTGGGGGAACCGGTCAGCGGGCAGGCGCACGCCTATGATGTCACCGTTCCTGTAGTAGTTGGCAATACTCATTACGGCTACATTTATCTCACCATTAATGCCGATAGCTTTTCTTCGGTGATCTGGCATAAAACCATGCAGCGCATGGCTGCGGTTTTTGGTTTCTTTGTTGTCGGTTCACTCGCAGCCACTTTGTTGGCAAGAAAGTATACAAGGCCGATTAAAAAAGTGGTTGAGGCAGCACGCAGGGTGGCTGAGGGAGATTTGGATCTCTCCATTGAATCCAACAGCAGGGATGAAATAGGTGAACTCGCTCGGAGCTTTAATTACATGCTGGATAAACTAAGGGAGGCTAAAGGGTTGGAAGAACGCTTGCGTAAAGCTGAAAACTATGCTGCCATTGTTCAGTTTTCCCGAAGCATCGCCCATGAAATCAGAAATCCTCTCAATTTTATCAACCTTTCCATTGATCACATTAAGGAAACATATTATCCCAAAGCACCGGATGAAAAAGAACGATTCGATTCACTCATTCGCAATATCGGACAGGAGATTCAGAGGGTTAGCAAATTTACGGAAAGCTACCTGGATAGTGGCAAGCCGCTGGAACTTAACAGACAGAAGACCGATTTTGGAGTTCTTATCAATGATGTTTTACAGGTTATTCAATTCAAGGCTGCAACGGATAAAATACAAATCGATAAAGATTTAAAGTGCTTACCTGGATTGAATGTCGATGCTGATTTTATCAAAATATGTCTTTATAATGTGATCATAAATGCAATAAATGCCATGCCAGACGGTGGTGTTTTAAGCATAAAATCATGGCAGGAAGATGATCAACTCTGTATATCAATGGCAGATTCCGGTGTTGGTATTCCGGAAGAAAACATGTCGCGGATATATGATCCATTTTTTACTACCAAGGCCTATGGTCTGGGATTAGGTTTGGCACTGACTAAAAAAATTATGGAAGAACATCGCGGGCGGATAGAAATAAAAAGGAATCCAGAACACGGAGTTACTGTTAATCTGTATCTGCCAATAAAGGAGCTCATTTAAATGACGGTTATCCTAATAGTCGACGATGAACCCCTTCAGCGTGATATCCTGAAAACTATCCTGGATGGCGAAGGCTACGAAACGGTTACCTCTTCATCGGCGGAAGAGGCTTTAATCAGGATTAAGCAATGCAATCCCGATGTTATTCTGACTGATCTTAAAATGGAAGGAATGGATGGAATCAAATTGCTTGAATCCGTAACTGGTGAGACTTTTAAACCTGCAATCATCATCATGACTGCATATGGAACCATTTCTTCGGCTGTGGATGCCATCAAAAAGGGTGCTTTTGATTACCTGTCCAAGCCTTTGAACAAGGATGTTCTTATCCTGACTATCAGGAGAGCCGCTGAACATGCAAGATTAGTCAAGGAAAACCAACTGTTAAAAAAAGAGTTATATGATAAATTCCGGATCGACGGAATTGTTGGAAAATCAGAAAGGATGAAGGAACTTGTGGAAATCATGAGGAAAGTATCCGGCAATTCGGTTATAGTTTTGATCAATGGTGAAAGCGGGACGGGAAAGGAGCTTGTGGCTAAGGCAATTCACTACAATAGTCCCAGAAAGACCAGACCTTTTATCGCCTTGAATTGCGCTGCGATCCCGGAAAACTTGTTTGAAAGTGAGCTGTTCGGTTATGAAGCCGGTGCTTTCACAGGGGCTGTTGCCAGAAAACCAGGGCTGTTTGAAGCCGCCGATGGGGGAACCTTGTTTCTTGATGAAGTGGCCGATCTGCCATTATTCATGCAGGCAAAACTGTTGCGGGTTATTCAGGAAAAAGAGATCAGAAGGCTGGGTAGTAAAGAATCTCTCACAATAGATGTCCGAATAATTACTGCAACCAACAGGGATATTGAAAAGGAGATGCAAAAGGGAAACTTCCGTGAAGACCTGTACTACCGTCTCCGAGTGGTTCCTATTTATCTTCCGCCGCTAAGAGAAAGAAAAGACGATATTCCCGTTTTGGCAGAACATTTTATTGAAAAATACAATAGGGAATTTGGAAAACGAATACAAGGATTGGAACCGATTTCTGTCAATGCCCTGGTGAACTATCCCTGGCCGGGAAATATCAGGCAATTGGAATCTGTGATTGAACGGGCCGTAATCATGAGCGATTCTGCCCAAATCACCCTGGATGATATTCGAGGGGAATTAAGAACAGCTAAAATACAGCATCATCTCGAAGTCAAAATCCCTGATGAGGGAATCAGCTTCGAAGAATTGGAGAAAGATCTTCTCAGGCAGGCCATGACCAAAGCCAACGGTGTTGTTGCAAAAGCCGCCAGACTTCTTGGAATGAGCTACAAAACCTTTTGGTATCGCTGGGACCAGATTGATCAGTAACACATGAATTAAACCAGGTATTATGCAAAAAAGATCACTACTCAATAGAATGGGTCAATAAATGACAGCAAAGCCTGTCCACTAAATGATCAACCCCAACTTGACCTTTTCGATTTCCTCTGTATACTTCATCGTTTTGCAAAGATTTTATTCTAGAGCTGGAAAAACACATGAAGGCATGATAGAGAAAAAGCATGAGGAAAACACAAACAGGTAAATCTCTTGGATCCAAGTCCCTGAGAAACCAAAGCACACGGGTTGACTTATGAACGAAGCTATCGAATTAATCAAACCTTCGCTTGAAACCGGTAAAAGCAGATTGACCATTCAAGAGGAGATATCCCATGACCTGGGCCAGTTCATTTTTAAGCATATTCCCATTGGAATTTTTCGAAGTACTCCCGATGCTTCAGGGAGTTTCCTGTTGGCTAATCCGGCCCTGGTCAAAATGTTTGAGTATCCTGACATGGAAGAGTTCATGAAAATCCCGGTGTGTGAAACTTACTGGGATCCAAGGGATCGGCAAACATTGATAAAAGACCTTTTTGTGGCGGGTCAGATTAATCGCAGGGTTTTTAAGTTCAGAAAAAAAGACGGGCAGTACTTCTGGGGAGCCGTCACCATCAAGCTCACCACGGACGATTCCGGCAAGGTCGTGTTTTTTGATGGTGCCATTGAAGATAATACTGAAAGTAAAGAGAATGAATTGCGTTTGCATGAAGAGAGAAATTTTTCAGAGAGTATAATTGAAGCTCTTCCCGGAATGTTCTGGTTGAATGATGAGGATGGCAAGTGTATCCGGTGGAATAAGAATGTGGAAGCCGTTTATGGCTATACTCCGGATGAAATCAGGAGGCTGGATGCCATCAAGGATATTACTACTCTGGAAAGTCTGCCAGCCCTTGTTGCCGCGACAAAAAATGCTCTGAAGGGAGGATCCGGTTATTGTGAATATGAAAGTAAAACCAAATTCGGGAAAAAAATTGCCTTCGCAGGAGACTCCAGACTGGTTACCATCAACGGCAAGAAATACCTGGCATGCGTTGAACTCGATATCACCAAGCGTAAGGAGACAGAGGAAAAGCTGCGGGCGGCCCTGAACGAAATAAAGCAGCTCAAGGATATTACGGATGCTGAAAACGTCTACCTGATGGATGAAATCAACAGCGAATCCAGCTCAGATTTTATTGTAGGGAGAAGCAGCAAGTTGAACCAGATGCTGCATATTGCAAAAAAGGTTGCTCCCACTCCCACCACTGTCTTAATACAGGGTGAAACCGGAACCGGAAAGGGATTACTTGCCAACTATATCCATGGTAAAAGCCCAAGGAATAATAGACCCCTCATAAAGCTCAATTGTGCCAACCTGCCTGCAACCCTTATTGAAAGTATACTTTTCGGTCACGAAAAAGGGGCTTTTACCAATGCAGACAGCTTAAAAATCGGTCGGTTTGAATTGGCCAACAACTCCACTATATTCCTGGATGAAATTGCAGAATTACCTCTTGAATTGCAGTCTAAACTGTTACGTGTCATAGAAGAGGGGGAATTCGAGCGATTGGGAGGCACCAAAACCATTTCCGTTGATGTCAGAATCATTGCTGCAACTAACAGAAACCTGGAAGAGGAGGTTAAAGCCGGTAATTTCCGCCAGGACTTGCTGTTCCGGCTGAATGTTTATCCCATCACTACTCCCCGTCTTCAGGAAAGAAAAAGTGATATCCCTTTGTTGACACAATTTTTTATCAATAAATTTAATAAATCAATCGGGAAATCAGTTACGGAGATTCCCAACCAGGTAATGGAACAGTTCAATAGTTATTCCTGGCCCGGCAATATACGGGAACTGCAGAATGTGATTGAACGGGCGATAATCAACAGCACCGGGAAAACACTGAAACTCAGTAATTTTTCAGTTATCCCCGAAATGACAAACACCACAACAAATACCCGCTGCAAATCCCTGCAACAGGTGGAATATGAACATATTATCAATATGCTGGAACAAGCCGACTGGATAATAGAAGGAGAAAAGGGAGCAGCCAAATCCCTGGGTTTGAATCCAAGCACATTAAGGGGGCGTATGCGAAAACTTGGTATCCAACGCCCCGGCAGAATAACCCGATTTTAACACCTGAAAAAATGATATATGACAAGGATTTTCTTTTTGAGTATCAAGGTGTTCTTCCCGATTTTGGGAAACCAGAGCCAAATCTTAATCTGAGACCTCAAAATCTAGGTCAGATTTAAGTAGGAAAATGAAAAGATAAGTTCTCTAATACTGACCTGATTTGTCTGGTTTTAAATAAACCTCATCCCTTATCCCTCATCGAAGTCAGTTTTCGGAAAATCCAGCCGACCAAGCTATCCAATTTATCTGGTGCAGAGCCTAATGTTACAAAGTTAAGGTACTGCACCTTCATTGAACACCCAAAAATGAAGGATACAAAGGGTAGGGCGGAGTTACATCCCATAAGCGCTGCCTTGAGGGCTTTTAGTACAAAATGCATATTTCCTGAACGGTAGAGCTACTACGTAAGGCTCCCCTACCGCTATTTCCTGCAATAAATTAAAAACTCACGTGATCTGATTTAGAACTTGAATTGAATATATGATTCCTTAACCTAATGATATTGCATTTTTGTGGGATTGGCAGTCTTTTCAGCCTCAAAAGTAACATAAAACCAGTAATTAACGAAACGTCATTTATATGGAGTTGGTTGTTGTACGTAACCAAGCTTCGTCCTGAATAATTGGTTCCAATATGACCAAGTCTCAGAAAAACTTTTCACAAGGGATGCGATAAAACACTTTCTTTTTAATTCCCTCACAGAACCGAGAAAAAAGTATGACTTAGCACAAGAAAAACAAATCAGGAGATGGCAGAGAAACTGAAATAGTATGTCATTGATTTATTGTTGAAACATTTTATTCCATAGTCTTTAGATTGCCGGCTACAAATAATTCAGCTTCTGTTCTTGCTTGAACATCGTTTATAGTTAGTCCCGGAGCTATTTCACATAGCAAAAGACCCTTCTTTGTTACTTCTATCACCGCCATTTCTGTTACGATCAAATCGGCTTCTTTAGCTGCAGTCAGAGGCAATTGGCACCTTTTAAGAATCTTGGGCTCACCTTTTTTGTTGACGTGATCGGTGGCAATGATGACACGTCTTGCTCCGGTGCACAGATCCATAGCTCCTCCCATGCCGGGGATCATCTTTCCCGGTACAATGTAATTGGCGATATTGCCTTCCTGATCCACTTCAAGGGTTCCCAAAACAGTTGCATCCACATGTCCACCGCGTATGATTCCAAATGAGGTGGCACTATCGAAAAAACAACCTCCTGGCAAGATGGTTACATGTTGATTCCCTGCATTGATTAAATCTTTGTCGATCTCTTCCTGACTTGGTGCTGGACCGGTACCCAACAATCCGTTTTCTGAATGAAGGATAATTTCTACATCAGCCGGAATAAAGTTAGCCACTTGAGTCGGCATTCCAATTCCCAGATTTACGACATCACCATTTTTAAACTCTTTGGCAATACGTTTAACAATTCGTTCTCTGGCAGCAGATTTGTCTATCATGTTAGTTTTCCTCCGAATTTTTAACCACGGCATCCACAAAAATTCCAGGAAGCATGACCTGATCAGGATCGAGGGTTCCAATATTTTCTGTAAATTCTGCCTCTGTAATTACATAGTCACTCGCCATTGCCATCAACGGATTAAAATTACGGGCGGATTTCCTAAATATCAGATTCCCGGCACCATCAGCCCTGTGGGCTTTTATCAATGCAACATCTGCCTTTAATGGTAATTCCAATAAATAGGATTTTCCTCCGATTTTAATAATCTGCTTTCCTTTTTCAACTTCTGTTCCCACACCTGTTGGTGTTAAAAATCCTCCCAACCCGGTTCCACCAGCCCGGATTCGCTCTGCCAATGTCCCTTGTGGAACTAAAATAGCCTCAATATCTCCATTGCTCATTAGTTTACCGAACAAGGGATTTAGTCCCACATGAGATACGTAAAAAGTTTTTACCACTCCGGCAGCGAGTAGTTTACCAACTCCCTTATCAGGGATACCTGCATCATTACAGATAATTGTCAGATCAGTTAACTCTCTCTCCAACAACGCATCAATTAATTTCTCAGGCGTTCCGACGGTCATAAACCCACCGACCATAATACTCATTCCACTTGAAATCTTTTCAAAAGCTGATTCAAGTGTTGTTACTTTTTTCATGCACATACCTTAATCTATTTGTTTTTATATAGTAATTCTTTACGAGTTGACATTTCCTGATTTTTTCCACCAGTCAGCCTAAGCTTTGGATCTATTACCCTGAACCGGGGAAAACGGGATATTAATAACATGTCGGCCCGGTGAGGATTGGGCAGGGCTTGGTGAGTTAAGTATCGATGATCATTTCCAAAAGCGCGGAACTTAGAGTCTTTCCATGGGTATCCAAGGCAAGAGAGGAGGTTACGCCACCACATAGTGCTTTCTCCATAACAAAATTCAAAGCACAAATATTCGGCAGGTCGTATCTGGTAACTTGTCCCTGTACAACTCCAGAGAAATGATTTTTAACAACTTCGGCAGTGACTTTTTCTTTTAACAACTCATAGTCTTTTTCATTATAAGGAATCAAAGAAATATTTGATGCATTACCCTTATCACCTGTTCTTGCATGAGCGATATCCCATAATTTTATTTTGGCCATATCAATCCACCTCCGTTACTATAATTACTGGGGTTACCATCTCCCGAGGAATCAGGGTCGATGCAACTGCCACAATCTCGCGGGTTCCTTTTACAGCTCCGCCGCCGCCAGCAGGGCCATTTGTATAGAGGGTTTCAACTTCGTTGCCGATTTGTTGAGCCACTTTTAATGAATCCGTTTTTGCTGCCACTCGCATAATTACCTCATAAGGTTCAAACTCATCTCCGGGAGAAGCTGCACGATGCAAGGAATCCACACCAAGCAGGTCAAACCGGATTTCGCTGAAACGGACACCAACCAACGATAACCGCTCTTTGACAATTTCAGCGGCAAGACGGGCTCTTTTTTTAGATCCCGGTCCTGCATAGCCAATGGAACCTTCACCGATATAACCTCCGTGGTATCCAATGCATACCTTGAGTTGATCAGGTCTTTGTGTACCTTTCCCTCCTGTAACCTGAACCCGGTCAATCCCGGATTGTTCAAATCTAACACCGGAAAAGTCGGCAGTTACATCTGGTGTCAGGTAGGCTGAAGGATTGTGCAGTTCGTAAAGCAATTGCTCTTTACATGTTGACAGATCGACTTTTCCCCCCTCTGTAGAGAGTTTGGTGATAACGGCATTCCCATCGGCACTGACTTCGGCCATGGGAAAACCGAGCCTGGCAAGATTGGGGACATTCTTTTTTCCGGGTTCTGCGTAATATCCCCCGGTGATTTGCCCTGCGCACTCAAGCAGATGGCCAACAACTGTCCCTTTTCCCAGCAAATTCCAATCATTCATAACCCATCCGAATTCATGTACCAGAGGCGCCAGAAACAGTGCAGGATCGGCCACACGACCGGTAATAACAACATCCGCACCTGCCTGC
The DNA here is from genome assembly GCA_018829445.1 of bacterium. GTDB lineage: Bacteria > SAR324 > SAR324 > XYD2-FULL-50-16 > XYD2-FULL-50-16 > JAHJTV01. Next base: position 15,693 of record JAHJTV010000034.1, on the reverse strand, counting down.
AAAGCAGGCAGGATGCTTTCAACACCTAGGTACACATTGGCAGAAACAAATTCAGGAATGCTCTCCAGCAGAGGTTTTCCTGTTTCCAACAGTAAAGGATTAATATCGGCTACCTGCTTGCTGACATCATCACCGATCACAGCCGCGATTTTCAATCCTTTCAGATTATGCTTGCGAGCAATCTCCAGCGTTTTTTCCAGCGCTGCCTTCGGATTTGCAGCTCCCATATTGGTGATCAGCTTGACCCCTTTTTCACGGCAAAGGGGAAGTATCCGCTCCATGCGCTCTACTAAAAGCGGGTCATAACCGGCCTGGGGATCTTTTAACTTTTTTAATTGGGCCAGGGCAATGGTCCGTTCAGCCAGACATTCAAAACCGATATAATCCAGCTTCCCGCTTTTGACCAATTCCTCAGCGGGTTCAATTCGGTCTCCAGAATAACCTGCTCCGGAGCCGATAACAACTTGAGTCTTAATTTTAGACATATTTTTTATTCTCCACTGGCTAGTTTTAAATCCTGAAAGCGCCAGTAATAATGGCAACAACAGTCATAATGATAGTGACCAGAAAGGCCAAGGGGATGGTTTTTTTCTGGTGATCCGCCAGATCAACACCAGCAAGACCAACTAATAAAAAGGTTGAGGCTGTCAAAGGACTTACCGGAAAACCAGTTGTCATCTGACCTAGAATGGCAGCGCGAGCTATTTCGACAGCATTTACACCCAATGCTTCAGCAGCGGAAGCTAAAACAGGTAAAACGCCAAAATAGTAAGAATCCGGATCAAAGAGCAAGCTGGCAGGCATGGATGTAATAGCTGTGAGAACTGGTAAATGACCGCCTAAACTTTGAGGTACAACAGCTACCAGGGTTTCCGCCAAGGCCTTGATCATTCCTGAGCCTTTTAGAATACCGGTAAAAATACCAGCTGCAAAAATAATAGCTACCATGAGAATGGCAGCTTTTCCATGAGCTGTGATTCTATCCTGTTGTGTCTTGACATTGGGATAATTGACAACTAAAGCGATGGCTAGGGCAACCACAAATACTGCCGGCAGCGGAATTATTCCCATTACCAATGTAACAATTGCAGCTATGGTTAAGGCAACATTAAACAAAAACAACTTCGGGCGTTTGAGGGCTTTTACTTCGTCAGATTCCTCAACGACGTAATCAACATCAATAGTTGCTCCTACGTTCACGATACGTAGTTTTTCTTTTTTACCGAGAAAGAAACCAATCACCAGGACGGAGATTAATCCCGCTCCTAGCGCGGGGATGACCGGATTAAATAGCGATGACATTTCCAACTGCAGTGAAGTGGCTGCACGAAGGGCCGGACCTCCCCAAGGAACAACATTCATTGTTCCTGCACCCAGCGCAGCCATACAGGCAAGTATTCTTTTATCGATTCCAAGCTGTTCATATATAGGTAGCATGGCGGGAATACAGATCAGAAAAGTCGAAGCTCCGGACCCGTCCAAGTGAGCCAGCATAGCAATCAAACCTGTACCGATCACAATCTTAATCGGATCTCGACCGCCAAAACGAATGATCCCCTTGATGATCGGATCGAACATTCCAGCATCATTCATTACACTGAAATAAAGAATGGCAAAGGTCAGCATGATACCAGTCGGAGCGACTCCTTTAAGACCTTTCATCATATACTCACCCAAATGAGGTCCCAAACCTGCCAATAGTCCAAAAATGATTGGCACTGCGACCAAAGCTACAATAACCGACGTTCGTTTCGTCATTATTAATAACAGTAGCACTGCTATAGTACAGAAACCAAAAAATGCTAACATGACGCCTCCTTTTAAATGTCTTAGATATTAAATAGCATTAAGAAGTGCCTAATATAGCAATGGTTATGCCTTAAGATTTTACTCCATATTTACAACTAGTTAACAATTTTTCTATATTAGGTAGGTGTTTGGATTCCCAAAGTTGAGAATACCTGCTGGAAGGAATTTTGATAAGAAATTGATTTATTGACTGAAATAAAATTCCCAAAAGTAAGAATCCAGACCATACTTATTCCCGTATTTAAGAATTCTAGTCCTCAAGCTTTCTGTATAGCGATGAAACTGATATTTTAAGAATTTTAGCAATTTTTTTCTTCCCCTCAAGAGTCTCTCCAAACTTGATTAAGAGATTTTGCAACAGTTTTTTTTCAAATTGTTTAACGCTATCTTTTAAAGGCTGTAGATACTCTGAGGAAAGATAGGGATGATATTTAGAATTCTGCATCCGTTCTGGAAGATGCTCTATTTTTATCTCTCCGTCTTGGCTGGTCATATTGCAGGCATACTCAATCACATTTTTTAATTCCCTGATATTTCCGGGCCAATCAAATAAATAAAATAGCTTTTTTACTTCTTCAGACAGGGTGAATGTGATGGTTTCATCATAGTCATTGGCAATAGAATAGCTTAAATTGATGATATCTTCCTTTCGTTCTCGTAAAGGCGGAACAGACAATTGAAAAGCATTAAGTCTGTAATAAAGATCCTGGCGGAACCGACCTCGTTTTACCATGGCCTCAATATCCTGATTGGTTGCAGCAATGATCCTGACATCGATTTTTTGCTCATTCAGTTCACCCACCCTACGTACTTTTTGCTCCTGGATGATCCGTAAAAGTTTAGCTTGCATGTCAACATGCATGTCACCAATTTCATCCAGAAACAATGTTCCGCGATGAGCCAGCTGAAAAAGTCCCAGTTTTCCACCTTTTCTAGCTCCAGTGAATGCTCCATCCGCGTATCCGAATAATTCACTTTCTAGCAAAACAGAAGGAATCGCAGCGCAGTTGACAGGAACAAACGGCCCATGTTGACGGGGACTGGCATTGTGGATTCCCTGGGCAATAAGTTCTTTACCGGTTCCGCTTTCACCGAGAAGTAGGATATTTGCATCTGCCAAAGCCGCTTTTTCAGCCAACTTTATCGTTCGATTAAGTTTTTCAGAATCACCTTTCAACTGACTCAACGTGTATTTTGGGCAGAAGTAACTCTCCATCGTGCTTTGCAGCTTTTGAAGAGAACTCTGGGCTGACTCTAAAGCTTTCGAAAGTTTTTTTACTTCAGTTATGTCTTTGACAATTGAAACCCCACCAACAATATTACCATCATGGACTATGGGTGCAATATCGACTACATATTTTGTCTCTTTCACCTCCCGATAAACCCCTGACACAGTTTTCCCCGTTTCGATCACCGCAGGTAAAATAGCTCCCGGGCGAACATCTGCCAGAATTTTTCCTAGCAGGTCTTTAGGCTTCATCCCGACTATTCGTGTATATTCCGGGTTTACATATTGGATAATACCTACCTTATCCGCGATTAAGATCCCATCGTTAATGGAGTTCAAAACGGAAAGGGCAAGTTCCTTGAGGAAATTCGGATTAAAGAAATCGTTGGGTTCCATGGCATGATTTTAACTTAGAATTATGGTTTGGCTTGATGCAATCACTCTGCATAAATTGGAAACTTCTGTCAATAAGCCCTGGAGGCTACACCGAATATAGAGGATAATGGATGATAGATGATAAGAAATCGCATTTAAGGCGTCATGGTATTCATTCTGGTTTTAATTCCTTTTTTGGGTCAATGTCGAAAGGAATCTTATCTTTTTCTGGAAATTAGATGTAAAACAGGGGAGGCCTCTCAAATCTAGACTCTGATTTTTAATACACCACAGATTTTATCGAAAATCCTATTTTGGATTATTGGATAAGAAGAGAGCAAAAGGAGATAGACAAATCCCTGGGTTTGAATCCAAGCACATTAAGGGGGCGTATGCGAAAACTTGGTATCCAACGCCCCGGCAGAATAACCCGATTTTAGCTGCTCAAAGCCCATTGTCGGCTGCAAATCGCTGGAGCAGTTCTACAAAAAACCATTTTAATCCTTACCATAGTATTCGGGAGAAAGCGGTGCAATCACCACCGGCATCTCCGCTTTTCTAATAACAGATTTAATGTTGGGCCCGACAAAAGACCCCGGTAATGATCCCCAGCTGGCTCCCATGATGATCAGCTCACATTGACGCTCTCTTGATTGCGTAATGATCTCTTCAACAATATCTCCTTCCCTTATCAGAAACTCCCGTTTTACACTTTCAAATCCGGAGATTCTTTTTTCAGAATCACGGCAGAGTTCATCAAAGACTGCACTAATCATCTGCTTTTCAGGATCACTTTCAAAGACGGGCTGATGGATATCCTGGCGATATTCATGCAGGATATCCTGCCACTTTTTTGCTCCGAAAATCGCCGCTGCAATGCCTTCATACGTTTCCTGCAGCTGTTCCACCACATGTAGAATAACCATCCTCGCTTTTAGCTGTGCAGCCAATGCCGCAGATACTGTAAAAAAAGACCGGCTGGTTTCGGTCAAACTAAAGGCTGAAAGAATTGTCTTTACCCTGTGCGTCATGAGATATTGTCCGATTTCGTGAATTAACAGCTTATCACCTACATACCTTCAGTAATTCAGTATTCTACTTACAAATTGAATGGGATAAAAAACCGACCTCAGAGAGGCCGGTTTTGAATACCCCTATAAGGGAATAGACTTTTGAACCGTGAACGTGATCGTAAACGTAAACGTACTCGGATATTCGAAAATTCATTTTAAATACAGAATGTTTGACTTTGGAACTTAGCACGGTTCAATGAAAGTTTTGAGTCTTGTACAACAATAATCGTGAACGTTCACAGTTAACAGATAATGGCAAAGCCTTTGAACTTAACCCGGCCCAGAGGACCAGGTTTTCTCTAAACTTTAAAAACAAATAATCAATTTCGCCTCTCCCCCAAAATTGTCAAATAATTCTGACAGATCTCTCCATTTTTCATGCCAACAGCATGAAGGGTACCAAGAGCCGATCTTCGCCCAGTATCCTACCGTCCAAGAACCTGATTGTCTCATAGTTGCAGTCGGATTCAGAATTATTGATAAGGATCTGGAGGTAATATTCTAAATTCTTTTCCCGCCGTCAAATACAGCGGGACTAAAATTATTCAATATTTCAGAATATTATACTATTGTTCGTTGGTAACAGCAATTCCTAAAGGGCCGTCATATTTGAAAGGTGCCGTTGTATTTGACGGCTTTGTTTTTCTGTTCTCTTCCGTAACACGACGTTATTCGGCATTTTGGAGGTTCCTCCAGGATAAAAATCACTGGCATGAATGTTGCTGATAGCATGGGCCATAGATCTATGACTTGATTTGATTACAGTATCTCAGGTGATCCATTTCCTCACACATTTTGAGAACTGGTTTATCTCCCAACTGATAACAATTTATTAGGACAACCTTTCAAACTGATCGTTGATTATCAAGTTCGATATTTAGTAACGATGGTTCCGAAAGGGGAATGGCTCTTCAAATTCGAATAGACTTATTTACAAGCTGAACAGTTTTGAGTTCTTATATAATTTATTGAAATTTAAGACTATAGAAAGCTGATATGTTGTCATTCCGTGCTCGATACGTAATCCATAATTATTTCAAAACGCTGGATGCCGGATCAAGTCCGGCATGACAGAGAAACCTAAACTCTCAAGTTACAAGGAAAACCATGGTTAATGAAAAAGAATTAGCCGGTCTTTCTTATGACGACGCTCCAAAAATCGTTACTAAGAAGATTCCGGGTCCCAAGTCTCAAAAATATCTTGAGAAATCTTTCACATATGAATCAATGGCACGGGGAGCAGGAAGATTTCCCCTCGTTTTTAAAGAAGGAAAAGGCACAACCATCAAAGACGCGGATGGTAATGTTTACCTTGACATCACTGCCGGAGTAGCAGTTAATTCGGTGGGACGTTGTCATCCCCGAGTTATTGAAGCCATGAAATCACAAATGGATACCCTGATGCATGCCAGTGATCTGTCCAATGTTCGTCGTACGGAGCTGGCTGAGAAGGTGGCATCGGTCATGCCGGGGAATCTGAAGAATAACTGTGTCAGTTATTTCAGCCAGGGTGGAAGCGGGGCTGTGGAAACAGCCATCAAATTTGTTAGAAAAATTACCGGGCGCACACAAATCGCAGCTTTCCATGGGGCTTATCACGGTGTCTGGTGCGGAGGTAACTCTTTAACAACCGGTGATCAGTATCGAAAAGGATATGGCCCCTTTATCCCGGGAGTTATTCACCTGCCCTATCCTTACTGCTATCGGTGTTGTTTTGGATTAAAATACCCAAGCTGCAAAATGCAGTGTGCTCATTATGTTGATTATGTTTTAAATACTCCTTATACGGGTGCTGATGACGTTGGAGCTCTTATTATAGAAGCTCAGCAGGGGGAAGGCGGTTATGTGCCACCCCCACCGGAGTATTTTACCATTGTGAAAAAAGCCTGTGAAAAACACGGAGCCTTGTACATTTCAGATGAAGTGCAGGCCGGAGCTGGACGAACGGGTAAAATGTGGTGTATTGAACATACAGATGTGGATCCGGATATGATTACCTGGGGAAAAGGCATGGGAGGTGATGTCCCCATGGCAGGTCTTACCATCCGCAGTGATCTTGCAGCAAAAATAGAGGATCAGTCCCAACCCAATACGTTTGCCGGAAACGCGATGACATGCGCAGGCAGCATGGCCAATATCGACATCCTCACTGAAAACGATCAGGCCTTAATTAAACGTGCCGCAACCCTGGGTGAGTTAATTAAAAAGCAGATCAAAAAAGGCGCCAAAGATATTCCCATTATTGGCGATGTGAGAGGGCTGGGATTGATGATCGGAATCGAATTTGTTGAAGACAGGGAAAGCCGGAAACCTTTGAGTGGTGAAAAGGTTGGTAAGATGGTCATGGGAATGCTGAACAAGGGCATGATCATGGTACCTTGCGGTCGATTCGGTAACGTGTTTCGTTTTATGCCATCTCTGACTTTGACCAAGAACCATGCAACCAAAGCAGTGGAAATACTGCTGGAAACGGCCAGTGAATTATAAAACTATAGTTCTCAACTCTCCCTGGCTTATCACTGCCTGAGACGAAGTCGAAGCATACCGTTTTGACTTCGTTACTGTTTTTAAGGGTGTTGTTAACAGGTCGTTTTGATATCGACCTGGTTTTTTCTAATCATAAAAAGGAGGAAAACCATGAGACGAAGATATTCAGCTTTTGTCAAACAATTTGCGCTGCTTCTGGCAGTTGTGTTTATAGGTACCCTGTTTAACACCCAAAGCACTTTCGCTGCCACCTATCGTATGAAGATTCAGTCCGGATTTCCCCGTGGAGATTTGTCCATGGAGCTTTTGAAGGTTTTTGCCGAATCAGCGGATAAACGCAGTAACGGCCAATTGCAGATCAAAGTTTTTGCCGAACCTGAAATCATTCCTGGCGACCAATTATTCAATGCGACCAAACAAGGGGTTCTGGATATGGTTCAGGCCATGGGCGGATACTGGGCAGGCGTACTTCCCATTGGAAATGCCGAATTTAATCTGCCCTTGGCTTTTCGTATTGATGAGGAGTCAACTTTCGAAGGTAAGGCAGCTGCAATTCGCAAGTTTGTTATGACTTCCGGCTATATTGAGATTCTACGCAAGGAATATGCAAAACATGGTTTTTACTTTCTGGATATCCACACCTATGGCCCTGTACCTTTTGTTTTATCTACCAAGCCGGTTAAAACCTGCAGCGACCTCAAAGGTATGAAAATCAAAGCTGACGGTATTAACCGTATGTTTCATAGTGGCGTGGGCATGGTTGCAGTAGATCTACCCCCTACTGAGGCCTATATGTCATTAAAACTGGGGACAGTCGATGCTGCTGAATGGGACGTCAGCTGTGTAACCGGAATGAAATGGCATGAAGTAGCCCCATACTGGATACGGGGAATGGAAAGTGATCATACTCTCGGCCATATTCTGGTTAGTATGAAGAAGTGGAACAAACTGCCCGACAATCTTAAAAAGGTTATGCATGAAGCAGCCGAAGAATACTGGTATGCGACAGTAGCCGGTTATAAAGCGGAAGTTGCAACGGTTGAAGCGATGTTCAAAACCGGTGAAGTAAAGGAAGCCGTATTGGATCAAGCTTGTCAGAAAATGTATGCCGAAGCGGCCCATAAAATATGGCAGGACCTGTCGGCAGAAGACCCGGCCAGTGCAGAGCTGATCAATCTTGTAAAAAAATGGCGTGGTAATCAATAAAAACCTAAAATATAACGGGACAGACAGAAAAAATGTGACTGTCCCGTTGCTGACAAGGCGCTTCAAATGAAACGTATCGGGGAAAAAATCGAAATTTTTATCGACAGGGTTGGCAGATTGGCCAGTTACCTGATCCTGTTTATTCTGGCCTTTATCACTTTTGAAGTCGTATCCAGATATGCGTTTAATTCACCTACCAACTGGGTATGGCTGGTCTGTAAACAGTTTTTTGGTGTTTTTGTAATAATTGCCGGAAGCTATACTTTAATTCACAAGCAGCATATCCGGATCGAAGTTTTCTACGATCATTTCCCGCCTGCAATGAAAACGGTTATTCGCTGGTTAACCCTGCTGGCAGCTCTATGCTTTCTGGGAAGTCTTCTTTGGAAAGGAGGAGCCATGGGATTGGACGCCTGGGAAACCAAGGAAAAAGCTATCGGCGTTCTCAGGTTACCCCTTTACCCCCTCAAGATGTTCATTCCGGTCGGCACTGCTTTATATATTCTGGGTTGTCTGGTGTTTTTCAGCAGAAAAGAGAAGTAAACCTCTTCTGTCAAACCGATTTAGAATTGAAAGGAATGATTTATAATGAGTATTGAACTGATTACTTTTTTGCTGTTTGGTGGTTTACTGCTGCTACTGGCGTTCGGCATACCGGTCACCTTTGCCCTGGGAACGATAACGGTGGTATTGACCTATTTTATAGAGGGATCGGATTCGCTTTATACTATTGCCACAACTACCTACCAACAGATAACCAGCCCGACATTGATGACCATACCGCTGTTTCTCGTCATGGGTAATTTTCTGGTACAATCCGGGATTTCCGAACGCATGTATAATGGGTTAAACTACTGGCTGTCAGGAGTCCGGGGAGGACTGGCAATAGTCTCCATCGGCGTTTGTGTCAGTTTGGCCATGTGTGGTGGGTTTGGCCCCGGAATACTCACCATGGGGCTGGTGGCCGTACCGGCTATGTTGAAACACGGTTACAGTAAGAAAATTGCGCTTGGTTCCGTCATGGCCGGAGGTGTCCTGGGAGAGATCATCCCGCCGGCGATCATCATGATAATCTTTGCTTATATAGCACGGGTTTCCATCGGTAAACTTTTTTTCGGCGGTTTTGTCCCGGGGATGATTCTGGCAATTCTTTATGTCTGTTATATCATTTATGTCGGTATTGTTAATCCTGAGGCGCTTCCCAAAACCACGGAAACTGTAACGTGGAAAATGCGATTCAGGGCTCTCAAAGAGATCTTTCTACCATTAATGCTGGTTGTCCTTGTACTGGGGTCCATTTTCATGGGGATTGCTACACCAACAGAGGCTGCCGGAGTCGGAGCCCTGGGTGCAATCGTCATCTGTGCCATCCATAAAAAGTTGACCTGGCAGGTTATCAACGATTCCTGTTCCGGAACAATTAAGATTACCGGGATGGCCTTGTGGATACTAATTCCGGCAACGTTATTTGGGGTGTTTTACGCCAGCGTCGGGGCCCAGGACATGATTATGGAATTCATAGAGTCCCTGGAGGTAAACCGCTATATAGTCCTGGTCTGTATGCAGTTGATACTGATGTTGTTTGGGATGTTCATGGATGACTATGCCGTGGTCACCATCTGTGCGCCGATCATGCTTCCTATTGCAAGGTTGTTGGGGTTCGATACCATCTGGTTTTCTGTGCTTTTTATCCTGAATATGCAGATGGCGTATATGACGCCTCCGTTCGGCTGGGCTTTGATTATGATGAAAGGGGTCGCACCTGCGGGCGTAACCACACGGGATATCTGGCGCTCGGTACCGCCCTTTGTATTGATTCAATTTGCAGTATTACTGATGGTGATGATTTTTCCACAAATCGCCACCTGGTTGCCGAGCATGGTGTTTTAGCTCCGAAAGAGCAGTTTATAGACAGATTATCTGTGGAAAGTAGATGAGAGATAGGGGATGAAGTACAGTCCGTGGATCCACTTAATTGTATGTGATTGCTTAGTTGGAACATGTTCTTTATAAAAACATAATTTTTGGAGATGACTATGGTTGATAAATATAAGGTGCTTATTAATGGTGAATGGTTGGATTCGAGCACTGGTGAGTACATTAAGATTGTAAATCCAGCTACCGGAGAGATTATTGCCGAAGCTCCAAAATGTGGCGTTGAAGATGTGAGTAAGGCTGTTGAAGCTGCATCGCATGCGGCTCCTGCCTGGGGTGCCATGCCTATGGGGGAAAGATCCAAGATTCTTTTAAAAGCATCCCGTTTGATCATGGAAAGACAGGAGGAACTGGCAAATCTTGAAACCAAAGAGCAAGGTTCTCCGATTAGAAAAACCATGAATTTTGATGTCCCTCTTTGTGCTGAACAATTGGAATATTTCGCCGGCACGGCCAGGGCAATAACCGGAGAAACGTTGCCTGTAGGCCCCTGGTGTATGTCTTCAACCGTTCGTGAGCCCTTGGGAGTCGTTGGATTGATAACACCCTGGAACTTTCCTGCACTGATGGTGATTTGGAAACTGGGTGCTGCCTTGGTGACTGGCAATACCTGTATCGTTAAGCCCCCTTCGACAGCTCCCCTGACAACCTTGAAATTGGGAGAAATATTTGTTGAAGCCGGTGTTCCGGCTGGCGTGCTTAATATTATAACCGGCCCTGGTAATATTGTGGGAGAAGCACTGGTAACCAACCCCAAAGTGGCAAAAATCGGTTTCACCGGCGATACTGTGACTGGTAAACGCATCATGCAGTTAGCTAGTGACACGGTTAAGCAGGTCGGATTGGAATTGGGCGGCAAAAACGCCTTTGTGGTCTTGGAAGATGCAAAAATCGATTCTGCTGTTGAAGGAGCTGTTTTTGGCGCTTTCTTTAATTCCGGTCAGGTTTGTGCTGCTGCCAGCCGCTTCTATATCCATGAATCCCTGTACGATGAATTCGCCAAAAAATTCGTGGCCGCTGCAAAAAAGTTGAAGTACGGTGATACCATGAATATGGAAACCGTCATCGGACCGGTAGCTTACGAAGCTCATCGAAATTATGTTGAATCGTGCGTCGAAAAAGCCAAGAAAGCCGGAGCCAAATTGCTTCTTGGGGGCAAACGACCCAATACGGCTGACACAAAGAACGGATTTTTTGTTGCACCAACCATCTTTGGGGATTGCACCAACGATATGGATATCATGCAGGAGGAGATATTCGGCCCGGTTGTTGCGCTGGCCCGTTTTAAGACCAATGAAGAGGCTTTGAAATTGACAAATGATACAAGATTTGGACTGTCGGCTTCCGTCTGGACCGAAAATATTCGTTCCGGGATCAACATGGCCAATCAAATCAAAGCCGGTACCGTTTGGATCAACGATCATCTGATAATTTTCTGCGAAACTCCATGGGGTGGATGCAAAGAGTCTGGTTGGGGCAAAGATTTGTCAACCATGGTGTTCGATGAATACACCAAGCTGAAACATATCTATATCGATCTGATCGAGCAGCCCGAAAAGCCATGGTATGGCATCCTCAAATAGTGTGACCTGGTTAAGATTACTGGATGCTAAACCATAACAACTGGCAAGCTGCCTTTGCAAACACAGCGAAGTAATCTCCAATTTGCTTCTCGCTTCGCTTCTTGCAATGGCAGCTACAGTGGGCTAAAGTGTCAATCAGACATGCTGGGCAAAAGCACCCACAGGGAAATTGCTCAGATTGCCAAAATCACCGGACTCATACCCGAATATCTTTCCAGTAGTTTTCATCTTCTTAAGATCGATTACCACAACACCCAGAGTTGGTACTAGTTTTTCTCTCCAGACAAAAAGGTAGAGATCCTGATCAATCTTGAAATAGTGGCACAGATCTGTATCCGCCATACCCTTTTCTATTCCCGCCAGACAGTGCCAGGTATAGTGATCATCGTTAAGATAGATGTGTTCATAGGTATCTTTTTGGCTGTAAATGTATTTTACCCTTTTACCGATCAGATCCTTGGTCGGTTGATGTCTTGGTGTTTTATCGTTGAATTTTTTATCAATGGAGGCGGATTTGAATATCGCTTCCACCGCTGTTTCAAACAGACCTGAACCCACACGTCCAAGTCGGTCCATCCTTGCATCTTCCTCTTTGGGCAGGGTTCCTGAAAGTGATGTTGCGATTCCTTTCTTAAAATCCAGCACCAGGCTGACCGATGTAGCGCGACTGTTTTTTCTGATATAGTCAACAAAGTAGATATTTTCCCGTGGACAAGTCGCCCTGTAATCCTCCTCATCTTTTTCAAGGTTACCGGAACTATCCTCGATTTCCCAGGCCAGGGTTTTCTCATCAAGAAAACGGTAACTGGAAACAAATCCATCTTCAAAATAAAGCTTGAAACGTCTTCCCTTCAGGTCATCCGTATCGGGTAAGACGTTTTCACTGAAGCCAACTGCCAGTTCACCTACTTGAATCAATTCTGACTTTTTAGCCATAGTCATTTCCTCACTGTTGGTTTTATTATAAAAATCCGAGCATGCCCACATCCACAATTGCCCCTCCTCCGTCTGCTACCAACACTGTACCTGTAACGAATGAGGCGTTGTCAGAAGCCAGGAATTCAACGCAGGCAGCAATTTCATCGGGTTCAGCCATTCTTTTCAGTGGCAGGTATTGTGTAACGCGGGCAACCGCCTCCCCCACGCTGACATTCTTCTCTTTCGCCAATTCCACCATCTCCATTTCACTCATTTCCGAGCGGAACCACCCCGGGCAGAGGGTATTGACCCGTATCCCCTTAGGTCCGTAATCCATTGCCAGGGACCGGGTTAAACCCAAGAGCGCTGACTTGGTTGTGCAATATCCAACACCTTCATTAACCCCCATCAATCCGGCCACAGAAGCGATATTGACAATGGAGCCACCTCCTCTTGCTATCAAGGTAGGGATAGCCGCCTGCGCCGTTTTCATGACCCCGGTCAGATTGATATCAACCATCTGTTGCCAGTCCTTGTCTTCGACTGAAACCACATCCGCCATGGAGATGATACCTGCATTCGCAATTACAACATCAAGTCCACCAAACTCCTTAATGGCCAAATCTACAGCACGGGAAAGATGATCACTATCGGTAACATCTCCTACCACTGCTTTTCCCCCTGTTTCAGCCGCAATCTTTTTTATCGGATCTTCCCTCCGGCCGGTAACAACAACAGATGCTCCGCTTCTGGAGAATCTTCTGGCGACGGCGGCTCCCAGACCTGTGCCTCCACCGGTAATCAAAGCCACTTTTCCTGTCATTAATCCTTTCATCGATTTTACTCCTTTGTCTTAACTCCTGATAACGTGTCGTTTTTCCCTGATGAAGATACATGCCACAACCGCAAGTAGGGACATTATGGTATAAAAGATAAAAATTGCCCGATAACTGTTTGTCTGATCGAATACGATACCACCGGTATAGGCCAGCAAGCCCCCGCCCAGGTGATGGATTGTGGTGATGAACCCTGACAATATGCCAATATTGGTAAATCCGAACATTTTTCCCACCAGGGTTACATTCAAAACAGCGGTTATTAAGAGTGTAAATCCAAATCCCATGGAAAAAATATAAAATGTTGTCCTGTTTTGAACCGTGAGGATCAGAATAAACAAAAGAACCCTCAAAACAAATGCTGCCATAATCGGGATCTTGTTGCCGATCAGATCGGAAACAGGACCGGCAATAATAATCCCGAAAAGACTAAAAAGCCCGAACCAGGCCAGCATACCACCGGCAGCCAACGGGGAGATTCCGGAATCGGTTACAAAAGGCACAAGATGTGTAGAAATCAGGAAATCACCCGAACCACAGGCAAACATAACCCCCGTAAACAACCAGAAAGAGGGTGTCTTCATTGCCTCTTTTAATCCGAAATCCGGATTTTTGTCGGCAGGTTTACCCGGTTGAATGATTAATGGGTCACTGTTTGCTCCCAGTGGTTTGTAACCCAGTTTGTCGGGATCTCCCCTGACTATGAGAGAAGCTAATGTTATATTTACAATAAGGATAATACCACCAATAAAGAAGCAGGTTGATTGCCAGCCGCTTTTTATAATCATATCCGTATAAAAGGGGATCAAAAAAAACTGTCCAAGGCAACCACCGGCCAAAGCGAGGCTGATGACAAAACCCCGCCACCTCATAAACCATTTGCTTACCAGTGATGTAAACACCAACACCGTGCTGCCACTGAAACCAATGCCGCAAAGTACCCCATAATAGAGGAAAAATTCATAAAAAGAGCTCATCCCGGACAATCCAATAAATCCGACACCCAGGAATGTTACGGAGGTTAAGATAACCCATTTCGGACCGAATCTGTCGTAGGCTTTACCCATGACCAGCATTGAAATTGCGTAAACCACCATATTTACAAATACAATGCCGGAAACAGAGCCACGATTCCAGTCAAAGTCAGCTATGATGGGTTTAAACATTATCCCAATCGAAAACTGAGCCCCCGAATTAAAAAACAACATCACAAATGATGCTGCCAGAACATACCATCCGTAAAATAAGCGAGATGATCTTTTGTCTGATTTTTCCGTTTGGTTCATTGTCAAGGATTTTCCAGGAATCGCCCTTCAGTGTTAATTTTGTATACAATAGCCCCTGGTCGGTCTGCCGTTGTCGGTTATTCCTTCAATTGCTTTCGCTAAACCTATTCCGATATGTATTGCCAGTCAATAGCACTAAAGTGTCATTTTTCCAAAAAAACATTGCTCCCGAAAGAAGCAAATATGGGGATAATATTCGGAAAGAGATCCGACAGGGGGCAAATACCTGGAACTCTGTTTTCCGACCAAAAGGGATACCAAGCTTTTTCATTCTGGTTCTCAGAGTTGACGGGTTCAGAGTAAGGAGCCTGGCTGCACCATGTTTGCCCTCAACTCTTCCATCACAGTATTTGAGGGCTTTCTGAATATGACTCCTGATTACCATGGACAGATCCATTTTCTCCCGGATTACTCTCAGCAACCGTGTCAGAGGATTCGGGGATTGTTCACCTGTCTCATCAAGAAAACTGGGGCCCCCTGAACTCGTTCAAAATAGCCCCGTTTTAAAGCAATGGCGTGGTCTTTTGTAATGGGGTCTCCATGTTTTCCTGTCAGACTTCGCATAGGGAGGGTTTTATACCTGGTAACAAGCCAAATCACCACCGCTTTTGTGCACATTTCCCATATGTTTTCAATAGGTTTTGACAAAGATGATAGCCGTCAGTAATCTTACTTCGGTTGTGAAAATTTGAATAAATTTTTCCCAACCGATCAAACAACACTTTTGCCCTTTAAGGCGAAAAATGCAGTCAAATACCTTCGCTAAGATGGGATCATACACTGGCAATTACCAATATTTTTTTTCCGTTAAAAACTGCTTAATCAGTACTAAAAAAGCCACTAACCGAAACAACTTTCCGGTATACGTCTGGAAAAGCAGATATAATAAAAAGTTAGCTGGTTTTTACTTCTTGAAGAGTTCTGAATGAGAACCGGTCCTTTCTAGAATTAGTTCGG
>JAHJTV010000004.1 GCA_018829445.1 bacterium | reverse complement strand
TCTATTGATGGGCAACGAGTAGCCCATCCTACTTTTTCTAAACAAATAATAGTTAAGTCAAAGTAATGGCGTCTTTGTACATTCCATTATTTTGAAAGCCGTTTCTCGTTGTTGTTGCAATAACCTAACCGGACATTGCTGGATATTAGTGCCTTATAAATCAAATTCTGCGTTTCTTAAAAGAATATGCTTTTAAGGTACAGATCCGGTTTATCCGGGTTTGACATCATATCTGAATTCACTGAAAAAACTCATATTGAGTTCCCTGATTGTTGCGCGATTCCCTGAATTGACTGCCTTTCATCTTGCTACAGTACGATTAATATAATATTGTTTTCATTTCGCTTTTTTTTAATGATTCCAAAGGAAGTATCCCAGCTCGACAACTGTTTAGCCAGTCGTTGGGGCGGATCCAACTGGAGTTAATTTGTTCCGTGATTTCTGATAATTACAGATACAAAAAGCAATAAGAAAGCATCAATTGATTTTCTCAGGGAAGGAACCCTGTTTTAGTCTTTAATACATAAATGGAAGGAAAAATGATGAAACTTATAATCAATTTTGTTGCAGTAGCATCACTATTTTTCTTTACGGGTTGTGCAACACAGCAGGTAAACACAAACGTCAATAAAGCTCCAAAGAATGTCATCCTTATGGTGGGTGACGGCATGGGAGTCGGTCAGATAGAGATTGCCCGACTACTGGAAAAAGGAAAAGATGGCCGTCTATTCCTGCAGACGCTGCCTTATGTCGGATTAATCCAGACCTATTCAGCTGATAACATCGTAACAGATTCCGCAGCTGCAGCCACCTCGCTGGCAACTGGAGTAAAAACAAACAATAAAAGAGTAGGAATGGATCCTGAAGGAAATCCTGTGGACAGTCTTCCCGATTATTTCAAGAAAGATGGAAAAAGCGTCGGTCTAATTTCAACCAATACAGTAGTGGACGCGACACCCGCCGGTTTTGTAGCCAGCACAAAAACTCGCTATGAGCAGGCTGAAATTGCCAGGCAGATTCTCTCCAGTGAATTTGATATTGTTCTTGGTGGTGGTTCCGATTATTTTGAAGCCAAGAAACAAAAAGGACCAGATCTGATTCCCCTTTTCAAAGAGAAGGGATATGTTGTCGTCAAGGACAAAACAGAGTTATCCCAAGCGGGTAATGCACCGAAGATTCTTGGTTTGTTTAATCGCTCTTATATGAATTATTTCCTGGACATAGAGGAGAGAAACAGCAATGAACCCAGCCTTTTGGAGATGACTCAAAGCGCAATAGCTTCATTGTCTAAAAACCCAAAAGGATTTTTTCTGATGTCTGAAGGAGCTAGAATCGATCATGCAGCTCATGCCGTTGATATAACGGGTGTATGGAAAGAGACCGTGGAATTCGATAAGGCTGTGGAGTTTGTAGTCAATTGGGCAAAAAAAGATGGAAACACACTGGTGGTTGTGCTGGCTGATCATGAAACCATGGGATTGACAGCAGCAGAAACCATGAATATTCAAGCTCTGAAGGCTATTAAAGTATCTCCTGAGTATATGGCCGCTCAACTTGTTAAAAACGCCGATAAAACAGCTTTCGTTATTGATAGCATTAAATCTGTTTTTAAAACATATGCGAATATTGATATCAGCGATGAAGAAGCAGCCTTGTTAAACAAACGATCCCTTAATAAAAAAGGCGGATTGGATTATGAATACAGGGTTGGGTGGGAAATTGGCAGTATCATTGCGGAACACTATGGCGCAGGAGCGATGAGCACTGGTATCAGGGCACAAAGCGCTACCGGTGGGCATTCAGGAAATATGATTCCGGTATTTGTTTTTGGTCCGGGCGGTGATAGTTTTGAAGGCGTCATGGATAATACGGATATCTTCAAAAAGATAAAACTGCTGGCACAGTTTTAAACCGAAACCTAATACATTAAAACCATTGATAAAGCCACCGAGTTTTTGGAAGGCATTGTCAGTGACGTTGATGAATCAAGTTATCTGTTATCATATAAACCGAACGCTAATGGTAAAGTGCCGGTAGCAAATGAAAAGTTTTTAAAACCACTTATCAAGGAAACAAAAGGGACAACATGAATTTATATTGGGTAACAACAGAAGATCACCATGAGGATTGGTTCATCATGGCCGAAAATGAACAAGAGGCCGCCAGAATCCATGAAGATGCAGAGGGTTATAATACAGGTGATGCATCAGCAGAGTTTGTACTGACTATCCCTGGTAATCTGTTAGATCCGGAACAGGAAAAAGGCTGGCCGACGAATGAGCTTTTAAAGGCGTGTGGTGGTGCATTTTTGGCGGATGAATATACCCGTGTTGTTAAATTCGGCGAAAAAATTTATAGCGAAGGCATGTTGGAAGATCTTGTCAGGCAGGTAGATGATAACTGCTTCGAAGCTTTAGGAAAAGGTCGTCCAAATAAAACCAAGCCGCTACCAAAACTTGAGGATTACTCATAATCAGTATCCGAATTTGTCGAATGCCCCTGAACAACCTCTAATACACCGCTTGATGAGGTAGATTTTTACGAGCAGTTCATATCCACCGGACTTTTAACTGCTCCAGCCCCTTTTTTCATCACATGAGTATAAATCATTGTGGTGCTGATGTCCTCATGCCCGAGAAGTTCTTGAATTGTTCTGATATCATACCCGGCTTCAAGCAAATGGGTCGCAAAGCTGTGCCTGAAACTGTGAGAACTCCCTTTTTTTCTGACTCCGGACCGTTGAATGGCCATTCGAATACTTTTTTGTACGGAATCAAGATGGACATGATGCCGTTGTTTTCGACTATAAAGCGCACAGCGCTTGGTTTTGGGTTGAAGCAGAAACATTGCCTTCTGTTGCCAGCCAGTTCAGGTATTGTTTTATTTCCTGCTCTCCCATTTCGTCCGGATGCTGCTTTTTGTGGAAAAATATAAACCGTTTCACCCAATCGACATATGTTTTTTCTGTTCGAATGCTGTAGTGTCGAAACCGTATTTCATTTCTCATTTGGTCTAGTAATTTCAACTTAACCTCCTATTAAAAAATGAACTCAATATCTTACATTACAATCCCATGCAGGAACCTCACTGATAATTTAAAATTGAAATAAATGGAAAATATAAACATATGTTCACCTTAATAATATAACTTGAGCTTGTCAAATCCAATTGCACAAAAATTCTCAAAGCAGGGATTTTAACCCAAAAAACATAGAGAAAATTCTTGATATGGAGATTCAAAAAAAAGAAGGGAAACCTTTAATATTTCAGAAGCATGAAAATAGTTGCTTTTCCGGTTGTACTTCAAGAAAAATTCCTATAACTATAAATGCATCAAAGAGTTACAGCATTTTTTCCGGGAGCGATTTTTTTAAATTTAAAAACCGTTACTAGGTAGAATTTTTTCTCAGTTGCTGGGTCTTAACCAGAAAAACGTAGTGAAAGTTCTACTCAATAACTTGTTAGGCATAGAAAAATCTAGACTATGGGAACAGAAATTATTGCAAGAAGACGATTATATGATGCACTTGGATGCGGTTTTGCTGATAAAGAGGAAATATCCTTCAGTTTGAAACTAGTGGATGAGAAAATGGTGTTTTTTTATTTGGGCTCAAATCCACAATTTGGAGTTACAACAATCGAAGCAGACAAATATGGAATTCCTGGAAAAAAATCAAATATCTGTAAAACAAAAAATGATTACAAATCTGATTGTTTCTTCGAAATTGTTGTAACAACTAACTACAATGCAAGTGATGAATTAAGCGAAGGAATTGCAAACAAAGACCCCGAATCACGTAACAAACTTCTAAAAATAATTGAGACACAAGCAGAGATTTTTTCAAAAATCCTTGACGCTATAGCTGGCATTATTGGGCTAAAATTTCATCGCCAATTTGTTCTAAAACAGCTAATTGAGAGTTCCCACATTTTATCAGGGCCTGAGCCGGTCGCTTCATTTGCTGGTCCGGCTCTAGAAGTACTTCAGCCAATCACAATAAAAGCAGATGCTCAATCCAAACTTGAAAACTACTTGCAGGGTCTAAGTTCTATTACTGAAGAAAAATTGATTAAAGGTGGCAGTATATTCCATTGGCTGATCAAGGCATGGCAAGAGACTGATCCTGCAACAAAATTCGTGTATTTATTCATACCGTTGGAAGGAATACTTCAGTCCAATTCTGATATCTCAAACGATGCTACAGAAAATATTAGTCTACTTGAGGATATTGTTAAATGTACTGAAAGTGAACACAAAGAAAGACTAATGGAATTTCTTAAACTTACAAAGCAAAAATTTGGTCCTAATTTGAATATGCGATTTGAGCAATTTGCCAAACAAAACGCAATACCTGGATGGGAAGCTGACGTTAAAGCATTCAAGAAATTTAACAGAATGAGAAATCTTCTTGTTCATGCAGGGAAAAAAGAAGTTCAAATGAATTTGGACATAAAAGAAGAAACAAGAACTCTAGAAGATTTGGTGGAGCGCTACTTAGGTGTTACATTTCTTAGAAGTCACGATGTATACCAAAGTCGATGGCGCCCTATAAGAAATGATAATGCCTAACAAAAAAATACACCGGACAGCAAACGCCCACGGAAAGGCTTTTCCCAAAGCTCCGGTCAAAACATTTTCGTTAAACAACCACCGGTTCAGCTGCCGGTGATTTAAGTGTTATAAGGCCTAAATACGGATAAAAGAAATCATTTTGAGCAAAGACAAGATTAAAGAGTGTTGTATTGACTGGCCAATTTCATGGATGGTTGTTGGATTTTTTTCCATTTTATTTTTGACAGCTACTAGTGATACCATGAGCGTTAAAAACGCTGGCTTCTTCTTATTTTTCGCAATTTATTCAGCATTTTATTTGGCTTGGATTGATCCAGTATTCTGGTTGGGTATTCTTGCATACCTGATTTTGACATCAGTTTATGCATACATCAAAAACAGAAAACCAAGACTGATTTTACTGTATCTATTGAATGTAGTTTTCATTGTTTATGGTGCAATATGCGCGGTGCACATCAGTGGAACTTGAAATACTTGGTTATATCCAGCTTATAACAAAAACATCCACCCGACCGCATATCGCCGCCGATGAGCGAAAGTAAGGTGGACATGGAAATTATTAATTTGGGGGTAACATCTGGGAAGCGGCGGGTGATGCCAGTGTTATAATCGCGAAATCCAAGAAACAAGAGCTCAAATGATATATTTTGGAATTTTATTCAATGTTTTTTTGCTTTATGCACTTTTTAGATATTTGGAACGAACTGGAAACATCAAAAGAGCGCTTTTTTATTATGTTTTCAGTCATTTAGTTTTTTCTCTATTATTTAACATCTTTGATCTATCGCTGTTGCTTTTACAAGCTTTAATAATTTGGCTTGTAATTGACCTTATTTCCGGTTTTATAATTCTTTGGTTAATAAACCGGTTTGCAGGGCGTATATTTATACCAATTTTTTTAATAGTCTTCGGGTTGTTTTTCCGTTTTGGAGTAGGTGCTTATCTTGCGTTAAGCTGATTATAACAAATATCTGGAGCCGACGGTAAACGCCTTGGGTGGGCTCAAAGTTTATCGTTTTTAACAACACTTTCTTTAATCAACCACCGTCGCAGCCGCGGCTCAGAATGGTGTTATCGCGCCGAGGAAAGCTCGGTGTATCTGGCAGGGTGAAAGTCCCTGTAGGGAATAGATGCTGAGAAGCATCTGTGTAAGGGCTAGCCACCCACCCGTATCGAGCCTTGGACTCATGGCGGAGTAATGTCGAG
>JAHJTV010000033.1 GCA_018829445.1 bacterium | reverse complement strand
TTGCTTCTGGTGAAAATTCCATGTGAACGAGAGGGTAATCCTTGGTGGCTGCCTTTGAGTTGGTTCTGGCGGGGATGTAACCCCGCCCTACCGTAATCCTTGCTTCTGGTGAAAATTCCATGTGAACGAGAGGGTAATCCTAGGTGGCTGCCTTTAAGTTGGTTCTGGCGGGGATGTAACCCCGCCCTACCGTAATCCTTGCTTCTAGTGAAAATTCCATGTGAACGAGAGGGTAATCCTAGGTGGCTGCCTTTGAGTTGGTTCTGGCGGGGATGGAGACTAGGAATGGCGGGAAATGAAGTGATGATATTCCGCCATCTTGGCCATGGACTTGACAGCTCTTTCGGGTGTCGGGAAAAACACACTCTTGTATTTACACCCCTCCACACTGTTTACTGTCTTATCCTTTTCATCGGTGACAATGCTGACACCATAGACCGGCTTTTGGTACTTATCCATCAAGGTTGCCACGTATTTGATATAATCTGCCTCAAAGGCGGCTACTATCTCTCGTGCGCCTTCAATGAACTCTTTAGTGTAGGAAGGATCGGATGAGATCATCGACTGGAACAGATGTTCCGCCATCACCCGTTTACCGATTATTCCCAGGTTGATGATGGCATCACAACCGTCCCATTTCATCAACTCCTCCAGAACGGTTTTGGGTAGGGAGGGATCATTCTCTCCCACCAGGTCGATGGGGTTAACACGGCTCCAGTAGGGAGGAAGAATTTTATCAATCCGCTCCATCAGTTCCGGTGTTAATGCAGGAACTTCAAGACCGAAATACTCGCATAGGTCGGCCGTTACCACTCCCCATCCACCACCGAGAGTCATAATAGCCACCCGGTTCCCCTTCGGCAGGGGTAATGACGAGAACGAAGCCGCCAGATCCAGAAGTTCAAGGGACTGGTTAACCTGAATAATACCGGTTTGCTTGCACATGGCGTCAAATGTTTTGCTGTCGGATGTCATGGCTCCGGTATGGCTGGAGGCAGCAAGATTGCCAGCGCCGCTTTGACCTCCCTTTAGCAATATAACCGGTTTCTTTTTACTGACCCTTTTGGCACTTTCAAAAAAGCGTCTCCCGTTTTTGACGCTCTCCATATAGATCACAACGGTTTCGGTGAGATCATCCAGTTCGAAAGCATTTAGAAAATCCTCAATGGTCAGCATAGCCTCGTTTCCCGAACCGCAAAAACCGCGAATCCCGATTCCCTGCTGATGGGCAAATGCCAGCAGTTGAACTCCCATATTTCCTGATTGGGACAAAATAGCGGTGGAACCGGCCGGTGGCTGAACATGAACGCCCATGCAGTAAAGATGGATATGCGGATTGCAGATCCCCATGGTATTGGGGCCCAGTATCAGAATCCCGGCTTCCCTGGCTTTTTTGACCAGCTCTTTTTCCAGCGATTTGCCGTCGACCCCGGTTTCACCGAACCCGGAAGTGATCAAAAGAACATCCTTGATCTTTTTTCGCTGTAACTGCGGGATCAGATCCAGAACCTTGGCAGCCGGGATGGTGACCACTGCCAGATCCACATTTCCCGGAATTTCCTCTACGCTTTTATAGACCTTTCTCCCGGCAATGGTTCCGCCCCTGGGATTCACCAGGTAGACTTCACTTTCAAATTTACCGCTTAAGGTATTCATGGGAAGATTATATCCCCATTTCCCCACTGTTCCGGAGGCGCCAATAAAGGCAATCGGTTTGGGGTGAAAGAAATACTCGATGGAGGCAGGAGTCACGGGAATCGAGTAATCCTGTTTAGCCGGACTATCTTCTTTGATGATCAAGGCATCAACCGCTGAGATCGATCCGTTCGGTCCCACTATTAAAGGGTTGATATCAATCTCTGCAATGTCAGTCTGCTCCAGGCTCAATCTGGAAAGTCCCAGCAGTGTTTTGACCAGTTGAGTCCTGTCTGCCGCCTGTTCTCCACGGAAGGCTCCTAAAAGAGACTTGGCTTTAACCTCATTCAGCATCTCTTCAATATCAATTTCATCAATAGGAGCCAGCCTGAGTGACACATCAGAGAATGCTTCGGTGAACACACCTCCCAGTCCGAAGAGAATAACCGGGCCGAACTGCCGGTCCCTGAACATTCCGGCAACAAACTCCCGTTTACCCTTTACCTGGGGCTGAACCAGAAACCCTTCCAGTTCCTCGCCGACCTCCTCTTGAATCAGGGTTGCAGCCTGTTCTACCGATGCGGTATCAACAAGGTTGAGATGAACAATTCCTCTTTCGGTTTTATGGAGCAGGGTTGATCCCAATCCTTTCAATACCACCGGGAATCCCAATTCACGGGAAGCCTTTACTGCCTCCTCAATGGTATGGGCAATAACCTCTTTGACAACGGGGATACCGTATCCGGCCAAAATCCGTTTGGAGTCGCTTTCCGATAGTGTTACACGGCTGCTCGATTTGGTTTTGTCAGTCTTACTCATATGATAACCTGCATGTGGTTGTCCGAAAAAAGTTATTTTCAAATGGAGGCATCGGATGTTTCAAGTATTCAGATACAAATTGAAACTGCCTGCAGAACCGACTGTAAACGCTGCCTTTTTATCTTGTTAAATATACCGTCACTTGTTCTTTTTAGCTACCCATTAATCAAACTAGCAAAGAAAGTTAATTAAAAAGAATACATTAGAAGCTTAAGAATGGGGACAAAAAGATATGTTCAACCCACAATTTCAACCATTTGGTTGATTAGTTCCATTTTTTTTAAGGGGGATGCAATAAATCATAGAAAGTCACGTCATAACACCAACAACAAATGATAACTCACATTTTGCCAAGCGTTGGGAATATGGTAAAACAGGGTTACATCCCGCCAGAACTAAGTCAAAGGCGGCCACGCAGGGCCGCCCTACCGTTCAGGAAACTTGTATCTTGTATCAAAGAAGTGCTTAAGTAAGCGCGTATGGAACTTGATCCATCATCCAGGGGATTTAACCAAAAACCAAAAAAACCGGATTCCGGCTTGGTGAAGCACGAGACTCCCATTCCCGAAGGGAATGACAGGAAAATCAGATTTTCAGAGTGGACTCAAAACTTTATATTTAAAAAACAATTGGAGTTACGATGACAAAAAGAATCCCCCACCAAGAGGAGGCTATCAACGGTAATAACCTGGTTGAGACATATGCCCGGGAGCATGAAGAGAATAGTCAGTCCCATTTTTCCGCTTTCCTGAATGACCTGGAAAAATTAAATCCCCGGGGACGGTTTTTGGAGATTGGATCGGGACCGGGGTTTTTGACCGCCCTGGTTGCTGAAAAGTATCCTCAGTCAACCATTGTGGCTTTGGAACCTTCCAAAGAGATGATAGACTATGCAAAAACTTTCCGTAAAACAAAGGGATTAGACAACCGAATTGAGTTTGTGCAAGGGTCAATTGATGATGAGACCAAGGTCAAAAAACTTGGGCAATTTGACCTGGTCTACTCCACTTTCTCCCTGCATCATTGGACAAACCCGCAACAAGCCTGGAGAATGATATCCAAAACTGTCAAAAGTAGTGGAACTATTTTTATTCATGATTTAAAAAGGGTTTCCTGGTTGTATCACCTGCCTTTTAAAAACGGATTTTTTGAATCGATAAGGGCAGCTTATATCCCAAGAGAGATTGGTTATATGCTGAAGTATGCCGGGATTCGGAATTACAAAATCAAAACACCGTTTCCTTATTTCTGGATGTCAATTATTGCTGATAAGTCGCATAAAACAGTATGAGCGATCAACCGTTTAAGAGCAGGCTTACCGATTTTTTCAACTCTGAATACCGTAAACTGGTTGGATTCGTTCGTCAAAAAATCGACAGCGCTGCGGAGATGGATGCGGAAGATTTTGTGCAGGAGGTAGCCATCAATCTTTTTAAACGGGCAGATGTGGCTGCGCCCATCGAGAATCTCTCTGCTTATGTCTATCGGGCTCTACAAAATCAGGTTATCGATTTTTTTAGAAAAAAAGGGAGCTTCGTTTCCCTGGATCAGCCGATTAACGGAAGTGACACCAGCACCTTGGCTGATATCATCAGATTAGCCCAATCCAGAAACACTGAGCTGGAACAAAGACAGATATCCGAAGAACTTCATCAACTCCTGAATCTTCTGAAGGAGGATGAGAGGGCTCTATTAATTGCTACCGAACTGGAAGGAATCACCTTCGCAGAGTTGTCCAAGAAGTGGCGGGTGCCCATCAATACACTGCTTTCAAAGAAATCAAGAGCTATGAAAAAGCTGATGGCAGCCGTTGAAAATGAGGTTTAATCCTTTTGCTTAATTCAATTTTTTATATACCAGCGTTTTTACTTTATCGAGGAGGTGTTTATGAGACCAGGAAAATCTTCAAATCTATGCCCGTTTGATAACAATATAAGTCAGGGAAACAAGATTGTCAGAATCATCGGATGGGCGCTAGTCGGTGTTGTCGTGGCTGTTTTAATAGCGTTTATTTTTGGATGGGCTGTGCAGTTTCTATGGAGTTTAACCCTAACCCCCCTGTTCGGGTTCCAGATGCCGACATACTGGCAGGCTGTCGGCCTGATCATATTGGCCAGAATAATATTCGGCGGATTTGGTCATGGGAAGCATAGTGATAAAAATCATCCCTGGCATAGACGAACGCCGAAAGAGGAAAGCGAATCCTCCATGCAAAGTTGGCACGACCGGCTTCATGGCTTTGATTCTTGTGAACGGGGAGAAGATTCCCTGTCCATTCCTGATGAGCAGCGAAAACACTATCAAAATTTCTGGCAGACAAAAGGAAAAGAGGCATTTGATGATTATCTCAAAAACCTTGAGGACAAGTAGCAGGTAACGAAAATCGGAGATCGCTGCACATTTGTTTTATCAAAGATGTCTGTGGTTAACCACTGATCTCCGATTACGATAGTTTAACATGCTGCTTCCATCTACCGGTTTTGAACCATATGCCAAGAATAGCTCCTTTTAGCACCATGGTACTGCCAATGGCCAGCCAGACGCTGATAACTTCGAATTCGGTCTTCACCGCCAAAAAGTAAGCAATGGGAATCCTCAGCAGAGTAAGCGTCACTCCAACAACCATGGCAGGAATTGTATATCCTGCCCCGGAATAAGCACCTTCCAGCACGACCTCAAAAACACCGATCAGCCAGCAAACAGAGATAATCTTTAAATAGACAGATGTTTCCCTGATGACCAGAATATCTGTTGTGAAGAAACCAATAATAAAATCTGAACCGGTCCAAATTACAACAAAAAACAAAATATTTGCAATCAGCGCCAATTGACATGACCTCCATGAGATTTGCTCGGCCTTATCCACCTGATCAGCTCCCAGGTATTGTCCCATCAATGTCGCTGCTGCTATTGCAAACCCGTAATTGATATACCAGGGCACAAATTCTATCCGGGTACCGATTCCAATCGCGGCAACGGAGACTGTTCCAAATCCGGCAATAATAGCTGTTAACCCGGCATATGTTCCTGAAAAAACGATACCATTCACTGAAATTGGCAGACCGATGGCAAAAATCCTCTTCACCGACCTCCACTCCAAAAACTGTGATTGGCTTCCTGGTCGGATCAACCACATGGTTTTCTTTTTTAAAACCATAATGGCCAATACAACACCAACAAGATGGCAAATGACCGATGCCCAGGCAGCCCCTGCCAAACCCAGTTTTGGGAAAAAACCAAAACCAAATATTAACAATGGATCAAGAACCAGATTCAAACAGACACATCCGATTGAGATCAGCAGAGGGGTTTTGGCATCACCTGACCCCCGTATTGCAGAGATCAATGGCATCATCAGCATTACAACGGGTAAAAATAGTAACCAGGGTGTAATGTAGTCTTCGATTCCGTCGATAACAACAGGTTCTAGTCCCAATAATTCTGCTACTATCCTGTATGAAACAAAGCAGACACTCATTAAAACAAAACTGATTATCAAACTGATCTTGACACAATTCCTGACATGCAAAGCTGTTCTGGAAAGAGCATTAGAACCAACCGCCTGTGATACAAGAGTATTCGCAGCAATAGCAGGAATATTGGCCAATGAAAACAAGAACCAGAGAAAAAACGAAGCTGCTGTTGAGGATGCGACAGGAACCGTACCAAGTTTGCCTATCCAGAAGATATCAACCACCTGGTACAAAGACTCAATCAGCATTGAACCTGTCGCCGGAATAGCCATCATTAGGATAGCTCGATTCATGCTGATTTTGGTCAGATTTGTAACTTTAATCTCTTCCCTGCCGGTTTTAAAATCCAGTTCTGTATCCACAGTGAACACCTGAGTCTGATTGGCGAAAGTTGATGTCAATAACCCTATACTCCTTTATCCCGGATTTTTTAAAAACAAACAATAAATCCATGAATTATTTCAGGTAATCTGCGAATCGAATGAAACTCACCGTAAAAAGCAGCGGGGTATTTATATCTTAATGCCTGGATCCCGGATCGGGCCTGTCCTCAGCTTGACTGGGGATCCGGGATGGCAAGTGTGACTTGACGTCTGTTTATATTGGAAAAATCTTCTATTTTTCTCTTGTGACACAGCCAGAGAGTCCGGGATGACAAATCGCTGTTAGTAAGAAGCGAAACTGGCAGCTTCGAAGGGGGTATTAAACCCGGACTGCGCAATAAAAAAGAGATAAAAAGCCTGTTCAGCGGCAGGAAAAGGGGATGAGCATGAATTGGAAGAGGAAATGTGAAGATTAGGTACCAAGAATTGTCTTTCGATAATTACGGGGTTGAATACCATAAGCCTGCAAAAAGCACTTGGAAAAATAACTGGAATCATTGAAGCCTGTGGAAAATGCAATTTCACTGATTGACAGGCTGCTGTCCAACAATAGTTTTTTTGCATCATTCAAGCGGTATTCACGCAGAAACTCGAATACCGTTTTCCCGAATATCTCTCTAAAACCCCGATTTAATCTGGTATGTGTCAATCCAACCATTTTTGCCAAGTCAAAAAGTGAGGGCGGATTTTGGAACTCACAAATGATGATTTCTCGTGCCTCCTTAATTTTATTGGTCTCTCCGGTTGTCAGCGATAACGACGAATCCGGCAGCAGGCTATCCGCTTCAAGCCGTTCAATAAAGTATACCAATAATTCCAGCGCTTTACTTTCCAAAAAAATGGATCTCAAACTGCCCTCTAACGTGCAGTTGTAAACCTGAAGTGCAACATCCCGAATGGACTTGGTCAAAGGTTCAAACCGAAAAAAGGGTGTTTGACTATAACCATGAATCAGCTCCAGGAAAGGCTTGCAGACATTGGAGCTGTTGTCGATATTAAGTTCATTCAGTAGTGTTGGATCTGCCATCAACCCCACAGTGATCAGGGGAGTTTGTGAGCTGTATTGGATTCCGAAAGCCTTGGGTGAGAATGTGATAAAACTACTGCCTGTATTGGCTTTTAATAACCTGTTTCTGCCAGAATTGTCATTAAAGTCGCAACAAGTTTGCCCCGACAGCATAACCCCAAATTCCAAGGGTGATTCATCTATTTCAAACTGATAGCTTTGCTCGGGTTGATGAAGATGCTCAATCAAGAGATGTAAGCCGCTTCTCACCCTGATCTTTTCTCTTCCCTGCCATGCTTGCTGATCTGACCAGACCATACTGGGTTCCCGACAAGAAAAATTCTGCAATTGCCTGCTTTCTGTCAGATTCTTTCGGATATCGATCAGATTGATAGTAACATCCATAGTTCAACCTTGAATTATAATGAATTACAGTCTTTATTGAAGCAGAGAAAAACCATATCCTCAAGAGAATAATACGATAAAACAGGTAAGGGTTCATTCTCTCATAATTCAGAAGGTTTAAGTTTCTCCTTTTTTTTAATCAGGTTTGGCAAGGTGAAGTTTTTTCCTGTCAGAACTTTACAAAAACACCGGCAGTGCTGGACAGATAAAAAGGCACCCTTTAAGCTTAAACCATCGTTCTCAATTAAAAACCCGATCAGATTACCGTTTCATATCCATGGAAAACAGGCCTGCCATCTTAAAAACCAAACTGCGACTTCCAAAAGTCCCGGGAACAATCAATCGGGAGCACTTGCTGCCCGTACTTTCAGCCATCGCTCATAAAAAAACGGCGATTGTTGTGGCAGGAGCAGGATATGGTAAAACCACCCTCATCGCGCAAACTGTGGAGTTGTCCGGGATGCCTGCTGTCTGGTACAGTCTTGATGAAACAGATCTGGATCTTTCTGTTTTTATGACTTATCTGGTAACCGGTATCCGGCAATACTATCCAAATTTTGGCCAACACCTGCTCGACCAGACCGGTATCATCTCCAGTTCCGATCGAAGCAGAAAGAGCTTTCTCATCTCACTGTTAGCAGAGATTGAAAATACCCTGTCCAAGGACCTTGTTATTGTGCTGGATGACTATTATTCAATACAAGACAACCCCTCGATCTCCGATTCTCTTTCCTTCCTCCTGAACAGGCTTCCGCCTCAAATCCACTTTGTAATTATCAGCCGGAGTGAGCCTGACATTCAACTCTCCAGATTGAGAGCAATGTCGGAAGTGATAGATATCGGCGAAAATGATCTGGAATTCAAGCTTGATGAGGTCAAAACTCTTTATAATCAGGTGCTGAAGCTTCAACTTACGGAACAGCAGCTGCAAAAAGTCCGGAATAGAACCGAGGGATGGCCTGCTGGTTTGATCCTGTTTTATCATTCGATCAAGGGGGTGAAATTAAGCGAGATTGATTTCGCCTTGGATCGGTTGGGGAGTCAACACAAAACGCTGAGATCCTATTTCGAGGAGAATGTTTTTGATAAACTGAATCCCGAGATTCAGGATTTTTTGCTGAAAACGTCAATACTAACCAGCATGACGGTTGAATTCTGCAACGCTTTCCTGGGGATTAATAATTCTGCCCATATCCTGTCAACCCTGGAAAAGAGCCATCTATTCACATTCTGTTCCCGGGAGGAGCGGCCCTGTTATGCCTATCACCATCTATTAAAGGATTTTTTAGAACAAAAACTCAAGCAGCAAATAGACGGGGCAAATCTGGAGGCTCTGCATTGTTTAGCCGGTGATCTGCTCTATAAAACAGAATCCTTTGAAGAAGCACTGTTGCACTATCTGGAAGGAAACGACAATGAACAGGCTTGCCGGCTTTTCCTGGAGTTAGCAATCCATCTTTTTATGGTCGGACGGCTGAAGCTGATTCAGCTGTTCTATGACAAAATCCCGCAGGCAAGAATTAATCATGATCCGAAGCTTCTGTTGTTAAAAGCAAGATTGGTATCTCTTAACGGAAAACCGAACGATGCCATAGAAATCCTGAAATCCGGGCTTAAGATTGTGAGTCGCTCTCAATCCAAAGAACAGGCGTCCTGGTTTCAAAAAGAACTGGGAGTGCAATTCTACTATTCAGGCGATATTCCCGGCGCCATCGCACAGTTCAGGAATGTCTTGAGCGGCGAAAAACCCGATCCTCAAACGTCCGGAGAGGCTGCCGGAATGCTGGCATTCCTTTTATCCGTTCAAGGAGAATTTAGTGAAGCAGAGAGGATACTCAAGTTCACACAGGATTTTGTCAATCAGCTCGATGGCGAGCTGAAACAGGCGGCAAACGCCTGGATTTACATGTGTCTGAGTTTTAAAAACTACTGCACCGGTGACTTTGTAAAATCAAAATTGTTTGCCCTGGATGGGCTTAGGATTATTGAAAAACTGAAGATAGACGCTCTTCTCCCCCTGGCCTTCCTCCAGTTATCCTACGCCGATGTTTCATTGGGCAATTTTGAGGCTGCCAATAAAAGTGCCGGAAAAGGAATCGATACAGCAATCAAACTGGGGATTAATGACAGTTTCCTGGCCTGGCTGCATATCATCGTAGGGCAGGCCAAACTTGGTCAAAACTGTCCGGAAGAAGCATTGGAAGCCGCCCTGGTCAGTCTGGATCTGTTTCAAAACATCGGAAATAAATGGGGGATGGCCACTTCCCACGATCTGCTTTCAAGGATCTACCTGCAAACGGAAAAGCACCGGGAAGCTGACCATCACCTGGAATTGGGATATGAAGCCATCAAGGGACAACAGCTTCCCCTGACCAGGGGGTTCCTGGACTATGCACGGATACTCCTCCTAATCAAACAAAATCGGACAAAAGCCGCTTTAAATCAAATCCAGCAAACCCAAACGGATGTTTGCCCGTCAAAACACCTGACCTGTGTCCTGCTACTCCTGCAAGCCGGGCTTTATATAAAAACAGAAAATAGCGGTTCAGCAATAAAACCTTTACAGAAAGGTCTGCAGATTGCGGTTGAGAACAACTACCCGGTCTCATCCTTTGATGAGCTACGGCCCATATGGCTCCAACTGATGGAATTAAAATCCCATGAGGCTATCAGAACTCTCTGGAATCAGGTGATGGGAGATGGGAAGATGGAGCCGGTCGGTATCAAACCAGGCAGTACAGGATCAACAGGTTTTCCCGAATTGAGAGTTGAGTGTTTTGGCAGATTCCGCGTATTCAAAGGCGGAAACGAAATCCCCGTGGAAAATTGGAAAAGCTCAAAAACGGAACAACTTTTTAAGTACCTGGTGGCAAAAGCTGACAGGGGATATATCCCCAGGGATATTCTGATCGAAATTCTGTGGCCAAATGAAACCGCGACAAAATGTGTGAAACGCCTCAATGTGGCATTCACAACCCTGAGAAACTTCCTGGAACCGGAGCGAAAACCGGGGGGAACCTCCAATTATATATTGAGACAAAAAGATGCCTATCGAATAGATCTGGGAGAAAAGGGGACGACGGATGTGCTGGAGTTCATACAGGCAGTGACAGACGGTGAAGCAGCCATTCAACGCCATTCTGAAGACCCGGGTATCCCGATGGAATTTTTTTTAAAGGCAGCGTCCATTCGAAAAGGTGATTTCCTGGAGAACGACCTTTATCTCGACTGGTGTACAGAAGAGAGGGAACGATTAAATCAGGTTTATTTTTCTGTGCTGCAGAGAATTATCGACTTTTATGAAAACAAAGGTGACCATCTCCAGGGATTACGATTTGCAGACAAGGCTTTAACACTCGATCCCTATGCGGAAGAAATCTACCGAAAGATAATGGTTTTTTATTCCGGAGCCGGTAACAATCCCATGATCTTAAAAACCTATGAGAAATGCCGATTCAGCTTGGAAAAGGAGTTGAACTGCCCCCTTTCCCGGGAGACAATCGATCTGTTTAATCGATTAACTCAATCTCATCAATAAAACAAAATTTCACCGCCCGTTCCTCACTGGATTTATTGCCTTTTACGGTTGATTTACAGCTTCAGTTTTACTTCCCGTTAACTCTCCATTAACTAATCCATGCCATCATTGTTGTTATCCATGATCAGCATTCCAGCACAGTGCTGATGGTGGCTATTCGACTGATTAACGCCTTAATAGGTCGAACATCCTTAAAAATATCAGCCGGGGCAGGTTGGTAACTATCTGCCCCGGTTGATATTCATGGGAATGCGGCGGATCGGTTACCTATTTAAAAATATTTTATCGGGGCAGGGATTATGGTAGGGCGGGGTTAAATCCTATAAGCGCCTACTTAAGGGCAAATAGAAAGAAGTTTCATTGACAATTTATTATTATCTGAACAGTTTTGAGTTATTGCCTAAATTATTGAAATTATAGGCCATAGAAAGCTGACATGTTGTCATTCCGTGCTTGACACGGAATCCATAATTATTTCAAAAATCTGGATGCCGGATCAAGTCCGGCATGA
>JAHJTV010000032.1 GCA_018829445.1 bacterium | reverse complement strand
TTGCCTAAATTATTGAAATTATAGGCCATAGAAAGCTGACATGTTGTCATTCCGTGCTTGACACGGAATCCATAATTATTTCAAAAATCTGGATGCCGGATCAAGTCCGGCATGACAGAGAACCCTATACTCTCAAGTTAAATCGTTTTTGGTAGGTAAAACAGAAAAACAGTTACCGGTAAAGATTAGTTGATGTTTTCGATTGCTTCTGGTTCATGGTATTATCCAAAAACTCGTCAAGAAAAAACGATGTATGCTCAGGAGCAATCGATACATTTTTCCGAAAGAACAGGTTGTAAGATAAATTGAAAAAACCAGGCAAAAATTCTTCAGAGTTCGCTATTACAGATAAATGGCTTTCTTGGAATAAAAAATAAAAAGTCCTTTGGCTTTGATCATCTTGTATGACTTGATGCGAGTGAGTATAAAACAAATCGAGAAAAGACTTCAGGAAGTGTTATATGATCTTTCCAAGGGGGTGGATGACTTTACAGGGGAAAAGGAACGAGATAACAGGAAAACCGTTTGTTACTTATCCTGTAAGGAACTTGAGCACTATTGAATGTAACGAAGTTACTTCCCATTTTATGAACAATTCCTCCTGCCCGATTAAACCACCATAACTTGAATCCCAATGAAAATATCAAAGTAGCTAAAACAGCTGAATTTTCGTTCAGCGTCTTACCCTTTCATGGCTCACAATCATTGGGGTGTTTTGGATAGAATATAATCGACTGCCATTTCGACATCTTCATCTGAGCACTTATCACAACCCCCTTTAGGGTCCATGCGGCCCACACCTTTCAGTGCATTTGCTTTCATTTTTTCCACACCTTTCTCAAAAAACGGCTTCCACTCTTCCATATTACCGATTTCAGGTGCTCCGGAAAGCCATCCCAAAAAGCCACCACCGTGACATCCACTGCAATGCTCATTATATGTGGATTCCCCCATGCCATTGCCAGCATATAAGCCTTGGAACATCATTGATCCCAGAATTATTACAGCAAAAAGCCATGTCTTTTTTATCAATGAAAAAGCTAAAAAAGGATTTCTCATCCTAAATCTCCTTTTATAATAGTGTATTATATTTAAACCACCGATTAGCAGTCCGTTTTTAAAAATCATCCAATCTGCAGTTAGGCAAACCAGGTTATTCCCATTCGAGATAATACATCGGACTTTTTAACCTGATAATACAGAACACCGCCAATATGACCGGCTATCAGGCACCAAAGAATTACAAATATCGATTTATGAAATAGAAACAAATGTAACCTGCTTATTTTAATATCCGTCGCAATCTGAAACGGTAAAAATGAGATGCGAAACGATAGCGCCATGGTTATCCCGCTGGTAAGTAAAGCGAAAAGTGATATATACATCAACACATGGGTGGTTTTATAGGCAAATAAATTAAAGGGAGACAGCTGGTCAGGGGGGGCCGGTGTGATGTCAAACCATTTCCACGCAACCCGAATAACAACCAGAACAGTCAGTACAAAACCTGTTGCAATATGGATGCTTAACAGGGTTGATTTTTCTGAACCAGCTGGTTGACCGGACATAAATAGCCCCAGCAAACTCATGAAAAACACAAGAGTCGCTATCAGCCAATGAAGCAACTGGGCCGGCTTCCCGTATTTCCTTGAATTTCCTTGAATCATCAACTCCTCCTTTTGCTAAATAGCCATATATTTTTCAAAGTCGATTTTGGAAAACATATGGGTAAATGCCTGATAGATATTGTAGAGATTGATGATATAGCAGTAAAGGAAATAATTCAACTTAAGATTCATTTGTCCCATTCCCCTTGAACCTTCTATTTACCCTTTATATTAGGAATTATGATGGTGATAAAGCGACTATGTTGACAAATGTTAAAAGGTCGCAACCCGAAAAAACGATTCCAGTACAGCTTATGAAATACAAAAAAAATATCCGGTTTTTTCTTTTTTTGAAATAAGTGGCACCTTCAGGTGTATTACCTGATAACAGAACAAATTCACCAAATTTAACTCAATAGCAAATTCTGGAGATAGAATTATGAAAAAGCTCATGTTGTTGGCCCTTTCAATGGCTGTATCAGGAATAGTATACGCTCACGGCGGTGGCATGTTCAATCGTCAATACCAGGGGAATGAAGAGTCCTGGAAAGAGATGAATGAGATCCATGATGTGATGCATAGCACGGAAATACAAAGCTCTCTATCTGATAAGGGAGTACTGTTTGAATTAACCTCCAGTTCCGATTCTGCTTTGGAATCCATCAAAAAAAGGTTTGTGGATGAGCAGGAAAAATTGGAAGCATATTTTGAGGGGGTACAAGTTACCGTATCGTCATTGGATAACGGAGTGAAGGTCACCCTGGAATCCAATGATCAAAATACTGTCGCAAAACTGCAGCGATACGAAAGGAGTTTGATATTTCAATACCTACACAACATCGCATTTGAGGGAGAGAACGGTTATTACGGTTGCGGCAGAGGCCTCAGAACCGGAATGATGCATGGTTATAACAACCAGAATGGTTCTGGCCCTGGTTTTATGCATGGATTTATGGGACACCACAGTTATGGTCCCGGAATGATGTTTCAGGATGACAGCAAAGTCAGAAAAAGTTCTGAAAAGTAAGAAACTTGACCGTAGCAGGGGTGCCCCCCGGATTCAGGCAGGAAGATGAAATTAAATGTGGTTAAAATCAGGAAAAACAAGCGTTCTTGAATGTTATCCAAATTAGGTAAAGCTCAAATGAAACATTTTTTCGGAGAACTCGAATGAGAAACAGATTGGTTGGATTGTTGATATTATTAACCCTGAGCCCGTTATCGGTATTTGCACACGGTTTCGGATGGAATGAAGGCTGTGCATCGTATATGGGTCGATTTTTTGGAGGTGGCTGGATGATGATATTATGGTTTGGAGTTTTGTTGCTGGTTGTTTACGCAATCATCAGATGGACTAACAGTACAAAACAGAACAGGATTGTTTCAAGTGACGCCCTGAGCATTCTTGCCGAGCGGTATGCCAAAGGCGAAATCACAACGGAAGAATTTAATGTAATCAAAAAAGAGTTGAAATAACGGTGTTTCCCTCCCCCAAAGGCAATTAACCGGGCAGTGTTGCATGAATCTGCCCGGTTAATTGCCTGTTTTGTTTTTCCGGGCAAGTATCTCAATAATCGCTTTTATGACTTTCCATTTTAGGAAACCAGGTTCCACAACGGTTTGAAAAGGTGGAACCGGATATTATTGGGCTGAAATACCGGTTACAATATAGCCTGCATCAGTGATGGTTTTTGTGATTAAACCCTCATCAAGGGGTGTTGCCGATTCCACTATTGCGTTTTTCTCATCCAGATTCACCACCGTAGAAGAAATGCCTTCCAGACTATTCAGTTTTTCAGTTACATTTTTGGCACAATGCTGACAACTCATACCATTAATCGATATTTTTGTTTTCATGGTCTGCTCCTTAGCAGGTTGATTGATAGATTGACTGATGGGAACACTTACTTCAGCCGGATTAAAACGTCTAAGCCGCAACGCATTAGTGACAACGGAAACCGAGCTCATGGCCATGGCGGCAGCGGCAAACATAGGATTTAATGTAGGTCCCCCAAACAGGAAGAACAATCCGGCTGCCAGGGGAATACCTGCCGTATTGTAAGCAAATGCCCAAAACAGGTTTTGTTTGATGTTTCTTAGGGTTGCCCTGCTGAGATCAATGGCTGTAACGACACCCATCAGGCTGTTTTGCATTAAGACAATCCCTGCAGATTCCATGGCAACATCGGTGCCTGAACCGATGGCAATGCCAAGATCGGATTGTGCAAGAGCAGGGGCATCATTAATCCCGTCCCCCACCATGGAAACCCTGTCACCATTAGCCTGCAACTCTTTGACCCGGGCAGCTTTATCGCCCGGCATCACCTGGGCAACCACCTGATCAATATTGACCTGTTTCGCAATGGCTTCTGCTGTAAGCTGATTATCACCGGTTAGCATAACTGTCTTAATACCCCTGTCATGCAACCTGGAAATAGCCAGGGCACTGTCAGGCTTCACCACATCTGCCACAGCAATAATTCCGGCTAGCTTTCCTTCAATAGCCAGATACATGGATGTTTTGCCCTCTTTGGAAAGCCGATCGGCTTCCTGCAAATCGCTTTGAATTATGCCATTTTCAGACATGTACTCAACGTTCCCAAACAATAGCATTTTTTTGTCTACTTTAGAGGATATCCCCCTTCCCGGTACCGCCTTGAAGTTTTCCATTTTCAGAAACCCTTGCTCCCTTTTTTTGTTTTCTTCTACAATAGCGGCTCCAAGGGAATGCTCCGATCCTTTTTCCGCCGAGGCAGCCATCTGCAAAACCTCACTTTCTTTCCAATCTCCGAAAGTCAGTATTTCGGTTACCTTGGGCTTGCCTTCCGTAATAGTACCGGTCTTATCAAAAACAACGGTTTTGATGCGACTGGCAATCTCTAATGGTTCCCCACCCTTAATCAAAATACCCAGGGAAGCTCCCCGACCGGTACCAACCATAATGGCAGTTGGAGTGGCCAGTCCCAGAGCACAAGGGCAGGCAATCACCATTACCGAAATAAAGATTTTGAGAGCAAAAGTAACCTCCATACCACCAAGCAACCAGGCTAATCCGGACAGAGTTGCGATGATCATTACCACCGGAACAAAATAACCGGAGATAACGTCTGCCATTCTGGCAATGGGGGCCTTACTTCCCTGGGCTTCTTCAACCAGTTTAATGATCCGGGCAAGGGCTGTCTCTTTTCCCACCCGTTCTGCTCGATAACGAATCATCCCGTTTTGATTAATGCTGGCGCCGGTTACCGGATCACCAACCGTTTTTTCAACCGGAATACTCTCACCGGTCAACATGGACTCGTCAACTGAAGTGTGACCTTCCAGCACAATGCCATCCACAGCGATCTTTTCTCCCGGTTTGGCAATCACTTCATCACCAACCTCAACCTCTTCAATGGAGATCGTTTCTTCACGCCCGTTCCTGATTACAATTGCTGACTTGGGCTGCAATCCCATCAGTTGCTTGATCGCACCGGAGGTTCTTCCTTTGCTAACCGATTCCATGTATTTTCCGACCTTGATCAGCGCTATGATCACTCCTGCTGTTTCATAATACAAATTCATAACCAGTTCAGTCCTGCCCATCAATATCAAGGCTGTGTTCCAGACACTATAGCCTATGGCTGAGGTGGTTCCGATGGCAATCAGAGAATCCATGTTGGGGTGTCCCCTGAAAAAGGAGGGGTATCCTCTGCTGTAAAAATGAGCCCCGGCAATGACTATCGGAATCACCAAAATGAGCTGTAATAGAGCAAAAGTACTCGGATTATGCATTGGACTGATAACGGCAGGTAACGAAATCCCCACCATTTCAAGCATGGCGATTAGTACCAGAGGAATCGCAAATACAATAGACACAACCAATCGTATAAATTGCTGCTTCAAATCCTTTCGTTTCTTTTCTTCATCCAGATCAACCGTTTCACTCTCGACAAGTTTTGATAAGCCGTACCCGGCTCTGGTAACAGCTTCCATTATTTGTAACTCTTTTATGATATCCGGAGAATATGTCACTTGTGCTTTCTCCGTTGCCAGGTTAACACTGGCTGAATTCACCCCGGGCAATGCTTTGATGGTATCCTCAACCCTTTTCACACAGGAAGCGCACGTCATCCCCTCGATGGCATAGGTTTTTGTGGTACCTTCTTTCGGTAGTCTGGCCTTGTAGCCTCTTTTTTCTATTACTGCGATGATCTCATCGACACTCGTTTTATCGCTCTCAAGTACAATCTGCAGTTTTTCAGAAGCGTAATTAACGGATGCCTTCTGGATTCCGTCTTGTTGCTGAACGGTTTCTTCAACGGTGCGAACACATGAACTGCAGGTCATGCCTTCAATATCCAATACCCTGGTTTCAAGAGTCATAACATCACTCCTCATCTCGATCATTATTCAAATTCTTCCTTTAAAATCAAAAGTTTCCTAAACTCGTTTGACTAATAATTGCATCAATTCATCTATCTTTTCCTGAATCTCAACTTCATTCTTTGATTCAACCGCATTTTTCAGGCAATGTTGCATATGTCTTTTTAAAACCCCCTGTTCCACTTTATGCAGAGCTGCTTTGGCTGCTTTTAGCTGTGTTAAGATATCTACACAATAACGCCGTTCCTCTATCATTCGTTTGATCCCTTTTACCTGCCCTTCGATCCTGTTCAATCCAGGTATCTGATCTCCATGTTCCGGATGCATATTCTCCTCCAAGTGAAATTTGTTTATTTACTTCATAGTATACCCAGGTAGGGTATTAGTCAATTCAATCTTCTCTGCTTTGGGGGAAAAATTTAGCCATCATGTACCTAAATGATTTCAATGATATAAAAATGTAATATGACAAATCCCCAGTCTGTTATCATCTCCAATTCATGGAGCATTCCAGTTAAAAATTCCATAAAATACCGAAAGAACGGGCTATGTATACCCCCTCCCCATTGCTTTCCCGGATCGAAGTTCATTCAGATGGAGGTCAGTCGCAATATTTTCTCTTCGATAGTCATGTGTCAGATATTTGCATTCAGGTTTGTACCTGATCCAAATGCTTTACCGCCTGGCAGAGGAATAGCTATCTGCAGTTGCAGGTATATCGAATTTCAAATTGAATCTTTCCATTTCGGGCTAAACTATGGATAAAATCAGAGCGTTGTTGTTAAGACACCAGATATTAATTGATTATGAGTTTGCAACAATCTATATTATAGTCTTAACAATAAGATTATTGTCTGTTTACAGCCATTAGTTAAAAACACAAGGCAAAGAACTTTTGGATGAATGTGGGAAGGAGGTTCAAATCCTTGGTTTTGCTTCTCAACAGGGTCGCGTTTTGTGATTTCTCGGATTTCCCAGACACCAATGTGATGATAAACGGTGGCGGAGGTGTTTTGGCGGCAGAATGGTTGAACTTCATCGGATTTTAATTTAATCTCCAGCACTTTTTTATGGGATCCCATGGCAGAAGAAATTTTACTGGAAAGCGGTACCAATGAAGCTGAATTCTTGGAATTCTACCTTGGTGAACAAAGCTTTGGCGTTAACGTTGCCAAAATCGTTCAGATTATCCAATTCCTTCCCGAAAGTTTAACCGTTATTCCCAATGGTCCCGATTCTCTTCTGGGATCGTATCTCTGGCGTGGTCAGACCGTTGATTTGATCGATCTTAACATGGCGCTGTTTCGGACAGAGAAACAGGAAGGTGAAAGGGATGTTGTTCTGGTGACGACTTTTAACGACATAATCACGGCTTTCTATATCAACGGTGTCAACAGAATTCACCGGGCCAACTGGGAACAGATTCAATCGATGGATCAATTGCTTTCCAACTATAATCCCCGTTTTACAGGGACACTGGTCATAAGCGGAAAGAATATTCTGCTGGTTGATTTTGAAAAACTGGTGTTCGAACTGAATCCAGACTTGGAAAAAGTGGATGGAACGGGAATTATAGAAGAACAGGAATTACAGAAGATACGAAATGGGAAGACAATCCTCTTTGCCGAAGATTCCGGATTCATCCGAAAAAACATTACGCGTTTTTTGAAAAGGGCGGGGTATAATGTTTTACCATTTGAAAACGGCCAAAAGGCATTTGACGCCATCCAGCAGTACATAAGAGAAGCCCAAAAAAGCGGGATCAAGTTTTCAGATAAATATCACGCGTTGTTGACCGATATTGAAATGCCGCAGATGGATGGTCTTACCTTATGCCGCCATGTGAAAAAGAAAATGAAGCTCGATATTCCCGTATTAATTTTTAGCTCCCTGATCGATGAGCAGATGAAGGTAAAATGTCAGGACGTTGGGGCAGACAACTACATAGCCAAACCGAGAACTCCCGAAATGATCCAACTTGTCGATAAACTAGTGCTCTAGCTCTTTCGATCTCTTTACCTTGTTTTGAAAGGCCAGTACCATTTTTATCTCACCGTAGGAGAAGGTATCGCCAAGTTCTTCTCTGATTGTGCTCAACGATTTATTATCGTCAGCCCTGAGCTTTCTCTTGATCATTTCCTGCTTCTCTTTGGATAGGAGTCTGTTGATATCGAGTTTGCTCTGTTCGATGAAAAAGCTTAAGTGGCCTTCGATTGTGGTTTTTACAAGACCTCGTTTTTCTGCAATTTCATCAATGGTTAATCCGCTATTGAACAATTCGTAACTAATCCTTTTAGTTTCGGAGATCTTCTCCTTTAAAACTCCCTGTTTTTCACGACGGCTTGCAGGGGCAGACGGTTCAATTGCTATTATTCCGTGTTTCTCCCGATATCCGGAAACGACAGCGATGATGTCCTTTCCGTATTTCTGAACTGTTTTCTTCCCCAATCCCTTTATTTTTTTCAAACCGGAAATGTCTAAGGGAAGAGTTTCCACAATTTGATGCAAAGCTCGCTGAGGAAGGATCTGATGTTTTGCTTTCTCCTCATCTTCCGCTTTTTGTGACCGCCATTTCTTAAGATCGGAAACCAGCTCCGGGTGGTCTGTATCCGATTCTGAAACATTCAAAGGTTGAGGATTTGTATTTTTTTGAGAAGTTTGACCGATCCTGGCCAGAGAAACCTTGCGCAGAAAATCGGAGGGGGAGAACCCGTTTTCCAGGGATTTTATCCCTTCAAGCTTAACCGCAATCTCTTTTTTGAGTTGGGTTG
This sequence comes from bacterium, assembly GCA_018829445.1. Taxonomy (GTDB): domain Bacteria; phylum SAR324; class SAR324; order XYD2-FULL-50-16; family XYD2-FULL-50-16; genus JAHJTV01. The sequence goes on along the minus strand of JAHJTV010000032.1, from coordinate 52,049 downwards.
ACGCCTCATTAATTTTAACTTCAAGGATCGAATTATCGGTCTCAAAACGCAGTTTGTCTATTGAATCTCCGAAAACCTCCTTGAACTTATCCGAAAACCACCCTGATGCTTTGGTTATCCGTTCCAGAATCTGTGGATCGGACTCCGGAAGATTGCCATTTTGAAAAAGTCTTCGCAGTTGATGACCGAATTTCTCGCCAACAATAAAAATATCCTGATTCGCCTTACCTAAAGTCTGCTTCAAATCTTCGGTTCCTGTAATACGAACCGTTCCTGTGTGACCCTGAAACAAGCGGACGAGATTGGTAAGACAGTTTTTTAATGTTTTAAAATCAAAGCAATCAAGGAGTAATTCCTGCTGAAAACCGGCTTTGGCTTTTTCTAGATGCTCATGCGAGGGTGGATTTTGCCTCGTACTGATATCAAAATCCCTTATTGCTTGATCCTTTTTAATTCCACGTGAAGAGATCGGAGAACTCAGCACCACGCCGTTAAGGGTTTTACATCTGCTCAAGGCCACATAGGTTTGACCATGCACAAACGCATCTTCGGAGTCGATAATCGCTTTTTCAAAGGTAAGGCCCTGGCTTTTATGGATTGTAATGGCCCAGGCAAGTTTTAACGGAAACTGTTTGAATAGGCCGATGATATCCGCTTCAATCTCTGATTTTTCATTGTTCAGGGTATATTTTATATTCTCCCAGGTAGCAGGTTCAACAGTAATGACCTTCTCATCGCCGGGGCAGACAACTTTGATATCATCAGCAGTAATACTTACGACTTTCCCGATTCTTCCGTTGTAATAGAGTTTTTCGGCGGAATTGTCGTTTCGAAGAAACATCACTTGAGCTCCCTTTTTGAGTTGGAGTTCTTCGGGGGCAGGATAGCTGTGTTTGTGGAATTCGCCGCTAATTTCAGCCCTAAAATAATGAATTTTTCCGGAAAGTCCTTGAAGTCTGTTATTATTTATCGTCTCTGCGCTGAGGTTATGAGTGGTGAGGGTGATATATCCCGAATCGTTTTTCGGGGCAAAATCTTTCACATAGCGCTTGTTGAGTTCGGCAATCGACGCTTCATCAAGCTGGTTGTCTCGCAATAGATTGAGAATATTAATGAAACTTTCGTCAGTCTGACGATAGATATGCTTTAATTCTATGGTGATAAACCCCGATCGAGCTAAAGATTTGCTGCTGAAGAAATAGACCGAATCATAGTGCTGCCGCAACAACGCCCATTCCTCCCTTTTAGCTACAGGAGGCAGTTGGTGTAGGTCACCGATCATAAGGAGCTGGACACCGCCAAAGGGAAGATTGTTACGACGGTAACGGCGTAAAACAGAATCCACTGCGTCAAGCAGATCTGCCCGTACCATACTGATTTCATCGATCACCAGTAAATCGAGGCTCTTGAGAATATCCTTCTTTTGTTTACTGAACCTGAATTGACGTCGGTCGCCCCTTTCGAATCCATCACTTCCAGGTACAAAAGGACCCAAAGGGAGTTGAAAAAAGGAATGAAGCGTCACGCCTCCGGCGTTAATAGCAGCAACACCTGTCGGTGCGGTGATAATCAACCTCTTATCAGTCCTCTCATGGAGACTTTTGAGAAAAGTTGTCTTGCCCGTGCCTGCTTTCCCGGTTAAAAAAATGTTGCACCCGGTCTGCTCCACAAAACTATCCACGAGTTGAAGTTCATGATTTGTAACAGGTATGGAAGACATTCTCTTTTCCTTGTGACTAATTCGTATTTTGGGGACGTTGTTGACTAAGTATACAAACTAATTTCTACGTAGTATCTGTGCTATTGCTGATGTCGTAACACCCAACTGTCGTGCTGTTTCAGCCAGTGATATCCCCCATTGATTCACGAATTTGATTGCAAGTGTTTTTCTGATTTGAGGTAGCGGATGACGTCTGGTTCCCGATCGAAGCACTGTCAATTCTATGTTGTGTTGTTTGCATACGCTCATGAGTTCTTCACTAATTCGGTTATGCAACTTTTTAGACATCCCCAGTTGTTGTTTTATCTTCTCTTCTGCCTGATTTATGACTTCCGATACAAATTCTCCGCGACCAAGAATTCTTTCATCACCTTTTTCTTGTATCTTTTTTTTCCGTAACGTTTTGACAGCAGACCATCCTCCCATGGACCGAATTAACCCTCCGCCAGTCAATTCAGGTCTTTTTCCCTGATCAATTCCACTTTTAACAAATTCCCGGTACGCTTTTTGTGCTTCCTTTTCGCGCTTGCCAAACCAAACTAGTACATAATCTCTGTCCTGCCATTCATTTTTCCGACGGTTTAGTACGACAGAATGCCCACACCATTTGTAGTGATCCAGCTTTGTTAGTGAGTCAACGATACCTGTTCTTAAAGGATTTAAATGTATATACCTCACAAGTTCCATAAAATATAAATCTTCCTGGCAGATGATGGATTTGTACCTGTTTTGAAAAAGATGCCCGTACCGATGATGCCTGCGGTTGTATGATGACGCGTAACCGGACAGAAGTCGACGCATGAACATGGAAAGACCGGCTTCACCACTTCGAAGTAAGATATGAGCGTGATTATTCATCAGTGCCCATGCGTAGATGCTGGTTTTGGTACTCACGGCAACTTCCCCCATTCGGGAAACAAAATCCAAGCGATCTATGTCATTATCAACAATATCACGCTTTTCGATCCCTCTTATCATTACATGGTGTAATGTCCCTGGTGAATCAAGCCTCGGTCCCCTTGGCATTTGTTTTCCTCCTTTTTTCCTTATTGTGATAAGTATGTTTTTAGTATGATCAACAATATCCATATTTGTATACTTTGTCAACAACGTCCCCTCATCGACTCGTTTGTCACCTATCCTAGTCTGTTTCTGGAAAAAATGGGAGCTGATTCACTTTTTACTTCCATTATACTGATAAATGGGTGTATCGCTTCTATGGGACAGTTCTTTGTTGGTATCATTCCCGCAAATCGATCATACAAACTTCATGCTTTTTCAGCCCTGTTTTTTTTCGGAGGAACGGCTTTATACGGGGCTTTTTGTAGTGTTGTTGAGCTTATTCTGGGTGGATTTCCGCTTTGTGTTCCATTATTCGGATTTCTAATGTCGGCGATATTTTCCATCTTTTTGGTGATGTTGACTGCGATAAACATAGATACTGGGAGAAATCAAAACTCACCGGCAATTTGGGAATGGCTTTCCTATTTTTCGTTGCTGATTTGGGCGTTCATCCATGGTATTCTTATCCAGGGATCTTAAATGAACAACCGTTTGATATCACCGGTTTGATCGATTTAGATTGGTGCAGAGACTACCCTTAATATCTATCGTGCTTCTTTGCCGAGATTTGAATCGACTCCGATTTCGTACTATCGAATTTCAGGCTTTCCATTTATCGAGGCATATCCATTCAATTGAATGAGAGTAGACAATGAAAACAATTATTGAACCATTTCGAATCAAAACAACCGAGCCAATAAAAATCATCTCCCGAGAGGAAAGGGAAGCGGCATTGAAAGCAGCTGAGTTCAATGTTTTTCTATTGAAGGCTGAAGATTGCTGTATTGATCTGTTGACGGACAGTGGGACCGGTGCAATGTCTACTAAGCAGTGGGCCGCAATGATGCTGGGTGATGAGAGTTACGCTGGCAGTAAATCGTGGATAAATTTTGAAAAAACTGTAAAAACCATTACCGGATTCAATCATATTCTGCCGACTCACCAGGGAAGAGCAGCGGAATCCATTCTGGCGAGCACCTTGATTAAGAAGGGAGATATCATTCCCAACAACAGTCATTTTGATACTACCCGCGCCAATATTGAATTTTCGGGTGGGATTGCCATGAACCTGTTGTGTGATGAAGGACTGGAAACGGCTAAAATTGCCTCGTTCAAAGGAAATATGGACATCGAAAAACTGGATAGGTGTATTCGGGAATACAGTGTGGATAGGATTCCGTTTTGTATGATAACAGTCACCAACAACACCGGAGGCGGTCAGCCGGTATCCATGGAAAACATTCGCAATGTAAAAAAACAACTGAATCAGTATGGTATTCCGCTTTTGATCGATTGTTGTCGGTTTGCGGAAAACGCGTTTTTCATCCATGAAAGAGAACCTGGCTATGCCGATAGATCACTTTTGGAGATAGCGCAGGAGATGTTCAGCTACGCCGATGGGGCCACCATGAGTTGTAAAAAGGATGGATTAGCCAACATCGGTGGTTTTCTGGCCTGCAACTCTGATGAATGGGAAGAACAGTTCAGAAACCTTCTAATCATGCGGGAAGGATTTCCCACCTACGGCGGTTTGGCAGGACGAGACCTGGAAGCAATTGCGGTTGGTTTGATGGAAGCCCTGGAAATCGATTACCAGATTTATCGACATGCAACCATGGAATACCTCGCAAGCAGGCTCATCAAACGCGGTATTCCTATTGTTCAACCGTCCGGCGGACATGCGGTTTTCATTGATGCCGCCAAATTCCTTCCTCACGTTGATCCGCTCCGGTATCCTGGAATCGGTATTGTTAACCAGTTGTATCTGGAAGGTGGTGTACGCGGGGTGGAGTTGGGAACGGTAATGTTTGGAACAACCGACGAAAAGGGCAGGGAGACAGCCTCTCCCCTGGAGTTGGTACGTCTGGCTTTTCCCCGGCGGGTTTATACACAAAGCCATGTCGATTATCTAATTGAGGTCATAGAAACCGTCTGGAAGAGTAGGAACTCCATTCCAGGATATCGCATAACATATCAACAGAAATACTTAAGACATTTCACCTGCCATTTTGAAATGGTCGAGTAAACCTCCCACCCTGCCAGATGGGCGACCCATCTGGTATCAAATTAAACGATAATCTCGAAGAGTCTCCAGGGAAAGAGCTCTGCCCTTTTTATGTATTCTTGGCTGGCAACAGACGATCCGTTCGGGAAGCCAGCATTATTATTGGATCCAAGCAATTTCACCCAATTGGCAGTTTCAAGAAGAAGGAGGCTCCGCTTTCCTCTATGTTGTTTTCCACCCAGATGGAACCATTCATCTCCGCAATGTAATTGGCACTACTGTGCAGCCCAAACCCATGACCGTCCTTTTTTGTGGTAAAACCGTGGGTAAAAATTCTGGGGATGTTTTTCTTGTCTATCCCGACTCCATTATCTTTAACCTGAATGATAGCAAAATCGTTTTCCTGCCTGAGGGAAATTTCTAGATTTCGATTACCCATTGGCTTTTCCAGCATGGAATCTCTGGCATTATTAATCAGATTGATTAAGATATGGATCAATTTGGTTTTCTGGATTTTAATGGTTGGAACCTCCTCAAATTTTTTGGTAATTGTTATTCCCAGTTGATCAGGCAGATACGGGACCAACTTCAACGCATCTTCAATCAGAATTGCCAGCGAGTAATTCTCTGTATAGGAGCCAAAGCCGACATAACTGTTCTGTGCGGAAACCACATCTGCTATCATGTTAACCTTTCTGATCAAGCGAAGCGTGTCTTCTCGAATCTGTTTGCTTTCCATGGTGAATTCCTGCTCCAACATCAGGTAATACTCCAGCAGCTTTTTCCCTTTTGAGTCGTTAACTATAAAATGCTCAATATTATCGATGTTTTCCCTTAATAATGAATTCGCCCTAAAAAAGTTCGGAAGAGAGGAATTCCTGAACACATCGTTTATATTCTGAGCTGATGTTTTTACACTATTCAAAAGGTTACCGACATTGTGCAGGGTTTCCGATGCGATTTCCGCCATTCCGGCTCTGTGGGCAGCATCAATCATTTTCCGATTAGCCTCCTCGACCTTCTTCTCCGCTTTTTTCCGTTCAGTAATGTCCCGGGCGATCCCGACAAACGAGATCGGATTGTTGTTCCTATCTTTTTGGATAGCAACGCTGATCCAGATAGGAATCTCGGTTCCATCTTTTCTTTTATGGCTGATCTCGGTCTCAAACCCGGTACCCTCAAGAGCTTTTTTATGCAGCAGCGCCACTTCCTGTTCCCAATGTCCAGAAGAATTGAACATCTTAATATGTTGCCCTTCAATCTCCGAGACTGAACAATCACGCATTCTGGCCCAGGCATGATTGGCAAATAGGACGATGCCCTCCATATCTATTACTACAATACCGTCAATCGATTGTTCAATGGCCGCTTTGAACTGCACCAGGGAAGCATTGATCTTTTGCAGCTCCTTTTGCGCTTTTTTTAACTCGGATATGTCACGAAAGTTATAAATAAAGCCGTTTGGTATTCTCTTATGACCGAAAAAAGCCGATATGGCACATAGTACCGCAATAGGATCGCCGTGTTTGGTTTTCAGATTGGTTTCAAAGTAATCGATGAAGAGTGTATTGGATTCAAAACTCTCCGGGATCGGTAATTGAGGCAGCCGATCTGTGACCAGTTCATGGATGGATTTTCCCTTGAGGGATGCCGCTGAGCAATGAAGCAGCTTTTTGGCATAGTTGTTCAGATCAATGATGTTATTGTTTTCATCACATAAGAACAGCGCTTCACCCATGGTGTCGATAATAGTTCTGGCGACTTTTTCAGGGGTCAGCAGAAACAGTTCATGCTTCCAGATACCATAACCGATAAACAGACTTGCCGGAATCACCGAGCAAACAGTCAACGGGGGAATGGAGAAGGAAGTTGCCAACGGCAGAATACCTTCTGAGAGAACACCAATGAAAACGATGATCCCCAGCCCGAATGAAACAAGCTTTGCCTGATCCTTTTTGGCAGGTTCCTTGGTTTTATGCCAGTAGCGAACACATAAGATAATAGCAATCACGCTGATTATCGACCCGCCAATTATCGTCAAATTGGATAGATTCCTGATAGATTCCTCATCGTATATGATCTTCCACCCCCACCATACTCTCTGATAATGGGAAGAACGAATAATGTAAAAATCGATCCCGCTTAATACCGTACCCACTGTGAAGATAGAATAAAAAAGCAGCTTGTTTTCTGCCAGTTTGTTTTCTGTGTATACCAGGATAAAATACAACAGAGCGGATACAGTAAGCAGCCAGATGCTTCCGATATCGTCCCAGAACGCTACCAGTCTCAAATCAAGTACATGCCTCTCCATAAACTCTGTAAAAGCCCAATAAGAAACAGTCGCAAGAAAAAAGCTGAAGGCCTGGCTGAGCCTGCTTTCGGGGTTTTGAAAATAGATAAATGCAGTCAGTGAGCTGGAAGCAAAAAAACTGAAAAGAATAAGAAAGGAAAACCAGGTCATTTTTATTGTATGATTAGTAAACAGACGAGAAACCCTTTGTTTTCTCATCTTCTTCAAGGCCGATTCAAATTTTCAGATGATGATGATGATGAACTTGAATCACAAATTTCCTGTAGGTTAAATTAAAACAGCACTGTAATATAAAATTCTTTTGCTTGTTGCCCTACTGTTTTACTGAAGCCCAAGGTCTGTTCAGAGATACTTTTTTGCATAGGTTTTCAGGTTATCATGGGCAAATTCCACTATTTCAGCGGGTTTTCTGAATTCCGACATGGCCAGAAATTTTTGGAAATTCCCCGGGAGACTGCTCTCCGGCCAGCGACTGATCACCTTCGCCACCCGATCATATTTTAAGGTTTTTGCAGTACTGTAAGACACCCAGTGACTCCATCCACGCGCCAGACCCAGGAAAGGGGAATTTCCTCTTAAATGGAACAGATCATATTTTCTGCAGATATCAGCCGCTACCAGTTGCCCTGCCATGTATGCCATGAACCACTTTCTTGGAATGCTGGGGATAACGTAATAGAGACCCTTTAAATAATACACTGGGTAACCGAACCTTACCAGCTCATCGAAAAACTGCAACTCGATATTGTTTGGATTATCCTGCTGCATTCCGATAACCAGCTTCCAGTTTACCCACAACAGGTTTGGTTTGGAACTCACCTCGTGTCCGAATTTCTCAAGAAAAGATCCCAGAGGACTTAACATGGGTTTCAAGTCACTCTCCCGGGTTAAGTTCTTCTCGGCACAAAATTCACAGACTCCTCCTTGACCCGATATTTCATTAACAACATGAGGAAAGCGGCAAGTAAAGCACCTGGTTTTAGCATTCTTGAAACAGGACTGACAGACGAATTTCCCATGATCTGCATAATGTGATGCACTGGTCCAGATCTTTCCGTTGCAAAGATAGCAGGTCATTCCCTCTTCTTTGGAGAGTGATTGGTAACAAAACTCACAGACATCACCAAACCCTTTGACTTGCAACAGCTGATTGGATGGAAATTTACATTTTTGACATCGTTTCAGATTGCGAAAACAGGAGATACAGACTTTTACCCCGTGATCCTCGTAAAATGATTGTCCTGAAACGATCTCTTTCCTGCATGAATAGCATGAATCCTTTGGCATTATTCAGTCCTTGGTTCAAATTAAAAACACTCTCATTTTCCTTTGATTATCGTTACCAGGTTTAAGCCTACTAAAATCGTTCAACACGATCCAGAATAAAATACGGATAGCTGTCAGACTGATGGTTATTTTATGAACCTGTCTGATATCCATGGTTGGATTTCTTGTCAATTGTGGACCAATTTAAATCGGTTTCTTTTTACTTTGCAGAAAAGGAGCAACGCTATTCTGCACTATCCATTTCTTCTTTATTTATTGATCTTTCGTATCTATTCAGCTTGATAAAGCAGACCTGTCAAAGGCAGAGATAGATCTTGGATCGTCGGACAAAGCGTTCCATCCTACGCTAATTGCGCAATATCCGTAGGGTGGGCAACACCTTGCCCACACTGAATAAAATGATTTTCAATTTTTCGAGTACGTTTACGAGCGCGTTCACGAGCACGGTTAACAGACAATGGCAAAGCCTTTGAATTTAACCTGGCCCAGAGTACCAGGTTTTCTCTAAACAATAAAAAACTTTTATTGCATATTGCCCGAAACTTTTTGGTGCACCCACAAAATCATATCAATGTACAAACCGTTTTTAGTCCTGTAAAATTACTGCAACACTTGGGAAAACCGTTGGCATGATGATTATTATTGACCTTCTTCTGAAAAACTATCATGCAGTTGTACGAACTCGTAATCTTCATTATCAAGATTGTTTTTGTCGCAATTATAATTTTGAGCATTGTCATCGGCGTTATTGTTCCCCTGATGCAGAATTTTTCAAATAAATCAAACCGAAGAAGTATCGAAAGCCCGGTTGTCAGAAGATCTCCGCGTCAGTTTTTTCCTATTCCCGATGAGGAGGAGGAAATTGAAATTCCTACCAATATTAGGACCAAAGATGATGAGAAACGAGAGATCGTCAAGATGGCTTTGGATGATGCAACCAAGACCACACAATTGGTTCGAAACTGGATTAACGAAAAAAAATAGGGGGAACCTTGTCATGAACCCTATTTTGGTTTAAATTTTAGATTACCAGAACAAAAGATATTCCGGCGAAATGCAGAAACCTTCAACTATTTTACCCTCAAATGCCTAAAAATATAGAATATATGGTTACAGCTTATGGGCTTGTTTCCTCTGTTGTGATCATCTATACCATCATCATTTTTGTAAAACTCAGATCAGTTAAAACAAAACTCAAAAATTTACAGCAGGCAAACCGGAATGAAGCGTAGCAGCCTCAAATATATAATCGGTGGTGTGCTGGTTATCGCCATCGCCGTTTGGATATTCGGATCAATCAGTTCGAAAAACCTGACCTACTATTACACCCCCAGTGAAATTCCTTCCAAGTTTGACACCATCAAAGGACAAACCATCCGGGTTATGGGTTTGGTGAAAAGCCAATCCGTCACCTGGATACCAAAGGAAACAAAATTGCAATTTCAAATAACGGATGAACTTAATCATGTTATTCGAGTTGACTATACAGGGGCCAAACCCGATATGTTCAAAGAGGGGCAAGGTGTTGTGGTCGAGGGACGATTAACCGATCAGGATTCTTTTGCAGCTACCACACTTCTTGTAAAGCACAATGAAGAGTACAAAACCTCGGATCACAAAGAGCAAAAAGAGGATTATTACCAATCCCTGCAACCCTAAACCGGTTTATTCTGCAAACTTAAAAACTATCCTTTCATGATTATAAATATCGGATATTTCGCTATTCTGGCGGCCATGGCCCTGGTTGTTTACGCAGCACTCTCAGCCACGCTGGGTGTTCGTTACAATCACAACAATCTTGTACAATCAGCCAGAAACAGTTTGTTGGCGGTGTTTATTCTGACGGCCATTGCTTACCTGGCACTCTGTTATGCTTTTTCTGCGAACGATTTCAGTGTGCGGTTTGTGGCCCTGCACTCAAGTATCGACCTGCCGTTTTTTTACAAGCTCACGGCTGTATGGGGAGGAATGGAAGGCTCACTGCTCCTGTGGCAGCTCATTCTCTCTTTTTTTACAGCAGTTGTTGTAGTACGCTATAAAAACAACAACCGTGATATCCTTCCCCATGCCATGGTTGTACTGGCACTTATCATGGCATTTCTGCTGTTTCTATTGATCGGTTGGAGCAATCCTTTTATCAGAGCATATCCTGTTCCTTTGGATGGGCAAGGTCTGAATCCCCTGTTACAAAATCCGGGCATGGTGTATCATCCGCCTTCGCTCTACCTGGGATATGTCGGTTTCAGCATTCCCTTTGCCTTTGCCATCGCTTCATTATTGAGGGGAAAACTGGACAATGAATGGATACTGACCACCCGCCGCTGGACTCTGTTTTCTTGGTTTTTCCTGACGGTCGGCATGCTTTTAGGAGCCCAATGGGCATACATCGAACTTGGATGGGGTGGATACTGGGCCTGGGACCCTGTTGAAAATGCGTCCCTGATGCCCTGGCTGACCGGAACCGCCTTTTTGCATTCGGTCATTGTTCAGGAGAAAAGAAACGGACTTAGAATCTGGAACATGGTTTTGATCATCACCACCTTTCTGTTATCCATCCTGGGTACCTTCATAACCCGTTCAGGAGTCCTGGGATCTGTGCATGCCTTTTCCAAATCCAACATTGGACCCGCTTTTCTTATATTTATTGTGGTTGTTTCTCTAATTTCCTTTGGACTGTTGATTAACAGGCAGGAAAATCTTTCGACCAAACCGCAGACTTCCGGTTTGTTCTGCAAGGAAAACTCATTTCTGTTAAACAACATCATTTTCCTGGTGATGGCATTCACCGTGTTATATGGAACCATTTTTCCGCTGTTGGCGGAAGCCTTAGCAAACAAGAAGCTCTCCATTCAAGCCCCGTTTTTTAATTCCATTATGACACCCTTGGGAATCGTCATGATCTTGTTGATGGGAGTTACCCATTTTCTGGGGTGGAAAAAAACCAGCTCAAGATTATTAATCAGAAACACCTTAATCCCGTTTTTTATTGCCCTGATAACCATGTCCCTGGTCAGTTATAAACTGGGAAGTACCTGGCAGATGTTTTTATTGGGAGGATCAACCCTATTTGCCGGATCCATCATCTTAATTGAATTTGTCCAATCTGTGCGTATCAATCGAAGTCAGGAGGCAAAAAAAACCGGGAGAAAATCATCTCTATTTAAAACGCTGATCAAGGATAGGAGGAGAAAGGGGGGATTGATTATTCACCTCGGCATTGTTCTTTTTGCCATTGGCGTCTGCGGAAACTTTTTTAATCAGGAAACCAGCTTTACATTTTCAGCAGGAGAACAACAGGTTGTAGACAAGTACATTTTAACCTTCAAGGAGATCAAGCAGTTTCAACGGCAGAACTCTCGGAACGAAGGGATTGAAATTGATATTAAAAAAAACGGAAACCCGTCAGGAACCATATTGCCGGTTAAGTCCTATTACCCTACATCATCGCAACCAATGACAGAAGTTGCCATTCACAGATCCCTGTTTGAAGATCTGTACGTCAGTCTCTCCTCCATTAACCGGGACAATTCGGCGACTGTAGTTGTTCATATCAATCCGATGGTCAGTTTTCTCTGGGTGAGTATGATCTTCTTTTTAATAGGTATTTTGTACAGTTTGTCTTACAAACCGGCACAATTTAGAAACATTAAAACAAAGAACCGGAAGGGCTGATTATGTCAAAAAGATCGTTTATATTTCTGGGAATCTTGTTGGGTTGCTCCATTCTTGCGATTATGCTTTATGGACTCTTTTTCGCCAGCAACCCCAAAGAGATACCGTCAGCTCAAATCGGGTTAAAAGCAAAACCCTTCACTGTTACTACTTTCGATGGAAAGAAAATTTCTCTGGACAATTTTATTGGAAAACCCGTGATCGTTAACTTCTGGGCATCCTGGTGTATCTCCTGTCGCCAGGAGGCTCATATCCTGGAAGCAGCCCACCAGAAATTCACTCCAAAAGGGGCTGTCTTTATTGGCATCGCAATCAACGATACACGGGAGGCTTCCCTGGCATTTATAAAACGGTATGGCAAAACTTATCTGCTGGCGCCGGATGACAAACTGGGATCCATTTCCCTTGATTACGGTGTAACTGCAGTTCCGGAAACGTTTTTTATCGATAAAAATGGAATAATAATAAACAAGATCCTGGGCGCTACCGGCCGGGCTACTTTGGAAGAGTTTTTAAATGAACAACTTTAAGATTAGAAGACTACTGAGATATCCAATGGTGATGATGCTCATAGTAGGATTTTCGGGATCCCTGTTTTTCCTCAAAGCGGATGACATGGAAGACCGGGTCAGGGAAATCTCGCATAAACTGCGCTGTCCCACCTGCCAGGCGATGTCAGTGAAAGAGTCGGACGCGGGGCTTTCGCTCAATATGAAAAACAAGATCAGAGAGATGCTGCAGGAAGGGAAATCGGAAGAGGAGATCCTGACTTTTTTTGAAGAGCGCTACGGAGAGTGGATTTTAAGGTCGCCCAAGAAGGAGGGCTTTAATCTTTTCCTCTGGTTGCTGCCCGGTTTTTTGATTGTGATAGCTTCGATCCTGTTGTTTAGAAGCTTACTAAAACGCTCCAGAGATATTGAACAGAAAAAATTGGACCCACTTTCGGAAAACGAAAAAAAGTTGATCGATCAAGAGCTGAATCACTATCAATCCGATTAAATTTAATCCCGGTACAAGTCACATGGTCAATTTAACACTGATTATTTGCATCCTCATTTCACTGGCTATTGCCTATTTTGTTATGCTGAAACCATTGTTCCTGGAACGCTCAAGATCCTATTTTTCAGGTTCATCAAAAGAAGTTCAGTTTGATGAATCCTATTCTCTGCTGGAAGCGATCTCCGAACTGGAAACGGACTACAGGATGGGAAAACTGTCTAAGGATGATTTTGAGACTACCTCTCTTGAGTATAAAAGGATCTATCTGGAGAAAAAGAGGATCTGATTAATGACTCCGACATTCAGTTTCTCTTTTCCATCTTTGGAGATGGGTTGGTCGTTAATCCTCGGATCTCAGTTTCAAAAGCCTCCATGAGATCATTGCGTTGCCGTCTGGTATATTTCGAAGCATCAATCGGCTGACCAATATGGATATCCACACTTTTCCCCCGGCTAACCTGCAGTGACTTGGCAGCCATTACTTCGCCGCTCCCAATAATGGCCAATGGGATGATAGTGGCACCGCTGTCGATCGCCAGTCTGAATCCTCCGGGTTTAAGTTCCTGGAGCTGCCCTGTTTTTGAGCGCGTTCCTTCGGGGGCGATCCATAAAACGATTCCCTTCTCCATCATCATTCTGGCGTATTTCATATCTTTCAGCGCCTGCCTTGGGTTAAACCGGTCAATGGACACAAATCCCGTGAGTTTCATTGCCCGCCCCCAGATCGGGAGTTGCAGCAATTCTTTTTTTGCCATCATGCGGATGCTTCCTTTTAATGCCAGTAGTGACAAAGGGATATCATAATGGCTACAGTGGTTGCACATGATAATGTAAGCCTTTGCCGGTTCTATTTCAAACCGGTGCGGGTTGAAAACCGTGACCTTCAAGTCAATAAATCTGATGAGAGACCTGGCCCATAAGCGGAGTCTCCCGTCCAGACTCTCTTGGGAGACAGGATGGAAATACGACTCAATTATGGTCCAGGCTGAAATGATTAACGTGATGCCGATGGCATGTAAAACAGTTAATGGATTTTTCAGAAAATCTTTAAACATTTTACAATTCTCTAATTATGAATTATAACTCCAATCAGTTATGATCTAAGTCATCTGTTTTTTATTCCACCGAACCATGGCTTCATGGATCGTATTCACGGAATATCCATTTTCTGTTAGATGAGTATAAATGATATAGGTATAACCTGAATTGGATTTGAAAACAACCATGCAGGTTATTCAGGTTTGATCAATTGGAAAACAGCATCATGCCCATAGTCTTCTCAATCCTGACACTTAAAAACAACCCGGAGTTCGTGTTGAATAAACTTACTACCATTCTTTCCCAAAAGCCGCTTCTTTTTCTCTTATTACTATATTTTGTCCGGTTGTTTGTATCTTCCTTCTTTATTCATCACAGCTATTATGCTGATGAGTTCAACGATTATTTTACAACCGCACACGGGCTTGTTTTTTCTCATACATTGGGAGAGTGGTACATGAGAACCAATATGCGTTCTTATGTGATTGTGCAACCCCTGGTTTTTATACTTCAATTCTTTAAAACAATTGGGATAAAAAGTCTTTTCCTGCAATATGAAGGGATTAAACTGGCAATTGGTTTCTTTTCAGCCTTCGGTTTATATTTTTCCTACCAGTTTGCAATCCTGAGATGGAACGACAGACGAAAGGCTTTTGCAATCGGTCTGGTCTTTGTTTTCCACCCCTTGTTAATATTCTATAATCAGTCCCTGCTAACAGAACAGTTGTCGGCAACAGTCTTTCTGTTTCATTTTTTCGGCTATGCCTATCTGGAAAAGCATGCTTCTATTCTGAGCAGGTTTAAGGTTTTTGCGATTTTCTTTCTTCTTCTTTGTAGCGCTGGATTATCAGTTATGGCACGACTGGATGCCGCGTTGTTTCTGTTTCCCTTTTATCTTTGGCTGCTGATATCCTTCAAGAGAAAGTTATTCTGGATGCTGTTTCCCTTGTCCTTTTTATTTGCTTTTCTCCTTTTGGGATTCCTGGAGTTGATCTATTCAGGATCATTTTTCGGACCGGAGTTGAACAGGGTGTTATTTGAAGGGATTGAAAGAAGGGGATATATAGGGGCGATATCACCTCCCCTGTTCACATTTGAAAGTATGGCCGGAAACACCCTCCATATTTTCTTTTTTATATTTCTCTATTATTTCATTCGCGGATTGAAAAAACCGGATATCTATTATCTGCCTCTCATCTGTTACACGGCATTTCATTTGTGGATGCCCCATAAGGAATTTCGTTATCTTTACCCGATTGCTTTTATCCTGATCCTATTCTTGTTTGAACGGTTACCGGAACGTTACGCCGTTGTCAAACCATCCTGGAGTTTCATGGGTTTTTGGGGATTGATCTTGTTGAACGTGATCATCGTTATGTTCTTTATACCATGGAGCGGACAACCCCGCCTGACCCAACAAATCGCAGAAGCAAACTACCGGTGGGAAAATAAACCGGTTTTTATTGCAGAACCGCCCAAGGTTTTACCCCATGATGAACTCGATCCATTCATCGATTTTGTATCCTTCTCAACGATTGTTAATTCATCCCAGCTACCCGGAGGAGGATATATTCTTTTTGTGGAAGCAAAGCGGAGAAAAGACTGGAAATCCGTTACTGATAAGTGTGAAGAGATCCTGCCTCTTTCAAAAATGGCCAGGGAAAATCTGAGAGAAAGCAACTACTACCATTATTACTGCCAATAGAACATGGATCTTATTCAAGATAACCGAATGATCAAAAAAAGGAAAAAGCTCAACCGCATCTTCAAAGAGAAGTTCCTCGACAATATCATCCACCAGAGCAGTGACCAGTATGGTACAATTCAGGTTTTGGATGATGGTCTGACCAGGTCATTACACTTTGATTCCATTGAAAAACAAAGCTGTTTTGATCCTAAACGACCGGAATTTCTGGTGCTTTCCTATACACGATCAATGATGGCCGGATTTCTAATGAACCCCAAAGCGACCAGGTTCCTCAACATTGGGCTGGGCGGCGGTTCTATTCCGCGTTTTTTGCTGCACAATGTTGAAGACTGTCGGATCGACACGGTAGAACTTAGAAAAAGCGTGGTCGACATCGCAGGGGAGTATTTCCTGCTGCCCAATGATGACCGTCTTAAAGTGATTGTTGAGGATGCATATGAATTTGTCATGAACAACCGTTTCCAGCGCTATGATATGATTTTTGTGGATGCATTTGAGCACAACGGAATTGCGGATGCAGTTGTTAACGAACTGTTTTTTAAAAACTGCCAATCCTTGCTCAATCCGAACGGTGTTTTCTGCATTAATTTTTGGAGTGAACCAAAGGATATTTGTAAAAAAATCAGGAAACGGTTAAACGCCGCTTTTTCCAGTCACTTACTGGAAATCCCGGTGGAAGACCGCACTAACAGGATAGGATTTGGACTATTCCCCGCCGATTCCACCTATTCATTAATGACCCTCAAGAAAAGATCCCGGATTTTGCAGAACAAGTTTGCGTTGGACTTTCCGGAATTTCTGAAAGATATGCTCAAGTACAACGACGCCTATTTTAAACAAATCGACGTCATCAAATAATCGAAACAGGTGCAACGATTATGTAAAAACCGCGAGCACAATTTTATGGTAAAATCTGTTGAAAGGGGGAACGAAAAGAAAGCACTACTGGATTCCGGCCAGTTCTCTGAAATTCTCTCCCAGAATTCGCTCCCGGGTTAACTTGTCAGCAAAAAGACTCTCAATACGCCTTTTCAGGTAACCATTATCGAACATCCGATCTGCTGCTAATCGATGGCCATAAGGACCATCCGTGCCGAACAAAACACGCTCTCTTCCGAGATAATCAACGGCATCCCTGGTAAAACGTTCGCTGACATACGCATCGGCTGAAGTGTCCACAAAAATGTTGGGATGGTTTTTGATCTGTTTCCAGGTGTCCCGGTATCCTGGAAATCCAGTATGAGCAAGAATCAGTTTTAACTTGGGAAAGATATTGACAAGCGGCATAAAATCACCATGGGTCCCGAATCCAACATGCGCCAGCAAAGGTTTATCCGATGCCGCAAGCATCTCAGCAACAGGCAGCAATTTGACTGGCGGATAGCGGTGCCAGAATGGATGGACTTTGACTCCGATAAACCCGGGTTCATCTTTCCATTTTTCATACTCCTCCAGAAAATCTTCACTATCCGCAGGGTTTAAAAAAATCCAACCTAAAAACCGATCCGGATATTCCTTAATCAGTCTTGCAACCGATTCATTATCGGGGTGTCGGTATATCTCCACCGTCTTCTTGGGCAGGATCAAGTCTCCGGTTTCAGTGAAATTGGCTGACAGTTTCCGGGCAAGACTGCGTAAAGGTTTGTTCCAAAGAAAAAAGCGGAGTAATTTTAACAGCAGTTCCCCGGTTTCAGGCAGGAGATCACAGAGAGTTGCAATCAAAACGGTTTTTTCGATCCCATTTTGATCCATCTTTTGAATAAGGTTATCAACCGGCTGCAAACGCGACTCATAGTGGTAGTGGCTGTCTATAATCATCTTTTTCCATTGTGGGCAACTGATTAAACGTATTCCGCTAATCAGAATGGTCACTTACGGAATACACCAGCCGCGTTTTACCAAAAATATGGAAACACTACTTCCCTTTCAATTTTCCGATATACTCTTCGTACTCCTCTTTATCCATTAAGATGGCGCTTGAAAGCTCGACCAAGTCGACCTGGATTTTTATCATCCATCCATCATCATATGGATCGGTATTAATTAAATCCGGCTGATCAGCCAAATCCTTGTTAACATCGACAACCTCACCTGACACGGGAGAATACAGTTCGGCAACCGCTTTTACGGATTCTATACTGCCTACGGTTTCTCCAGACTCAACAATTGTACCTACTTCGGGTAATTCAACATAAACAATATCACTAAGACTATCCTGAGCATAATCAGTGATTCCAAGTGTTACTATATCATTGTTAATGCTGATCCACTCATGGTCTTCGGTGTATTTTAAATTATCCCTGACTTCCATATTTCCTCACATAGTATTAAGGCTTTATGCGGTTTTAAAAATATTTCCAGACTTCCTCATCTGAATTATGGTTGGATTCTTTATGAACAAAAACTCTTCGATTCATGAAAGCCATGTATCGTCCTTGTAAAAGAATCTTTAACTGGAGAAACTTATTTATCGATATTAACAATCCAAGCTTTCAACTAATGGAAAATGTATACCAAAGGCTACTATTTCGATTCTAAGCTAACTGAATCACATTAAAAAAAAAAGTGAAATGTTGGACTTTTTAATGATAGGGAAATTCTAAACAACACAATTTGACTATTTCAAGCATTTACTTCAATTTTTTTAAAAAAACTCAATTTTTCTCCGTTTTCATTTTCTTAAAATTCGGGTAAGAGGAAACTTATCGACTGTTTTCAAGAAATCAAAAAAGATTAACACTATTCCGGGAAAAAAATGAATGTACCCATCAATGAGTTTAACGAGGAACAACGCCTCTGGTATGGATACCTCGTTGCTTCAGCAACTAAGGCTGATGGGGCAGTCGATCCCTCGGAAATCGAATTTCTGATAAAGGCACTCCATTTTCTCGATGCTAAACAGAAAGCGGCAATAAATAAATACTTAAAAACCGAAAAGATCCATCCCGGACTGGCAAAGATCCCCAAAGGCATAAGCAGACGTTTATTGGCCATTATATTTACCGAACTCATCTGGATCATCGTCTCGGACGGGAAGTTGATCAAGTCAGAGGTTAACTTCATCAAAACGGTTTCTGGCTGGTTTGGTTTTTCCGACGAGTATTATAAAAAAACACTTCAATGGGGAGAACAGATGTTAAAAGCGGAGAAATACCGACGGGCCCTGGTTGACCATGCCAAATAACTGATCATAACCATTCAAGGCCCCGTCACTTTCGATGGGTTTGCCGATTCCTATTTCAGCCACCCGGCAACTTCTTCAGCATGATAGGTTAAGATAAGATCTGCACCGGCACGTTTGAACCCGATCATGGTCTCCATCACTACCTGTTGATAGTCGATCCAACCCTTCAAGCCGGCTGCTTTAATCATGGCGTACTCTCCAGAAACATTATAAACAGCCACCGGGACCTCCGAAATTTCACTGACAGCCCTGATTACATCAAGATAGGGTAATCCAGGTTTTACCATGACCATATCTGCGCCCTCTTCAATGTCCAGGGTAACCTCTCTGATTGCTTCCCTCACATTGGCCGGATCCATCTGGTAGGTCTTCTTGTCTCCATGTTTGGGTGCGCTATCCAACGCATCACGAAAGGGACCATAGTATGCGGAAGCGTATTTCGCGCTGTATGCCAGAATACCGACATCGGTAAAACCCTCTTCGTCCAAGGCTTCCCTGATAATTCCCACACGACCATCCATCATATCGGAGGGCGCAATAATATCAGCACCGCACTTTGCCTGGGAAACAGCCATTTTGGCCAGGATAGGTAAGGTCTGATCATTAACAATCTTACCCTGTTCACTAACAACACCATCGTGTCCGTCTGAACTGTAGGGATCCATTGCAACATCCGTTATCACCGTTAATCCGGGTACCGCTTCCTTAATGGCTCTTAGAGTTCGATGATATAACCCTTTTTCATTATATGATTCACTGGCAAGAGGGTCTTTGCAGGATTCTTCAAGTGCAGGAAACAGAACAACTGCGGGAACGGAAAGATCAAACAGTTTTCTGCATTTTTCCACGATTAAATCGGTGGATAGTCTGTCAATTCCCGGCATGGATTCAACTGGTTGGCGTTGATTTTGACCGTCTATAACAAAAAGAGGCATAATCAGGTCGGAAGATTTCAGAGAGTGTTCTCTAACCATGTCGCGTACACTTTCTGAAACCCGATTACGTCGAGGTCGAATAGGAATAGAGATCTTCATGGTGCTCCTTTGAGAATTCAGGAATAATTGTCTGTTTCAAACAAATGATCGTTTATAGTAGCAATTGTTATCTGCAAACACAATCCACCCCTGAGCCTCACAGGAGACCATATCAAATATGGAACTGAAATCAGGAGAGATGGGTATAACCTTTAATAGCCGTATCCAGCGCCTTTGCCATTTCCCTCCCGCTGTTAATCGCTCTTACCACGAGGGATTGTCCGGTTGCCATATCTCCGGCTGCGAAGATGTTTTTTACCGAAGTCCGGTAATTATCGGTTGCAACGTTACCCCTGGCATCATGTTTCACGCCAAAATCTTTTAGCATCCCTTCATGAACCGGGTGAAGAAACCCCATACAGAGCAACACAAGATCGGCTTTAAGCACAAAATCACTACCTTTGATTTCACGCATGTCCCGTCTGCCATTTTCATCGGGATCAGACCATTCCACCCTGACGCAGTTTATTTTTTCCACCTTACCCTGTCCGACAAACGCTTTGCTCAAGACAGCAAAGTCCCTGACACATCCCTCTTCTTGGGAGGAAGATGTTCGCATAATTTGTGGCCACTGCGGCCAGGGATTGTTTGCAGGTCGATCTTTCGGAAACTCGGGAAGGATCTCGATTTGAGTAACGGATTTAGCTCCCTGGCGAATGGAAGTTCCCACACAATCGGAACCCGTATCTCCACCGCCGATGACAACAACGACCTTGCCACTGGCTGTTATCTCTTCCCCTTTGATATCCCTGTTTTGATTTCTTCTGTTTTGCTGATAAAGGAAATCAAGCGCAAAATGGATACCAGGAAGATCCCTGCCCGGTATCGGCAAATCCCTTGGTTTTTCGGCGCCCCCGGTAAGGCAGACATAGTCGAAATTATCCATAATGTCGGAAACGGCAAGATCGCATCCAACATGGCTGTTAACCTTAAACTTAATGCCTTCCTCCTCCAACAATCTAACCCTTCTCTCAATCACGCCCTTTTCCAGTTTAAAATCGGGAATTCCCAAAGCCAATAGACCGCCAATCACCTCATTTTTTTCAAAAACGGTTACTTCGTGTCCTGCCAGGTTAAGCTGCTGGGCTGCCGCCAAGCCGGACGGACCGGAACCGATGATGGCAATGCTGACTCCGGATGGTTCGGCGGGATTGAGCGGTTTTACCCAGCCTGACTCAAACGCCTTTTCAATAATTGCTTTCTCCAGCATCTTGATGGAAACCGGTTGTTCGACCAGACCTGAGCAGCAGGAGGCTTCACAGAGCGCCGGACAAACCCTTCCCGTAAACTCAGGGAAATTATTGGTCGCTTGCAAGGCACCGTATGCCGCTCTCCACTGATCCTGGTATACATATTCATTGAATTCGGGAATCAGATTGCTCACGGGGCAACCCCAGTTGCAATATGGCACACCACAATCCATGCATCTGGCAGCCTGGGTTTTTAACTTCCGGGAACTGGGGAGTGACTCAAATTCTAAAAAATGTTTTTTTCTTTTCTCTACGGGTTGTTTAATTGGATCTTCTCTCAAATATTCCAAAAAACCAGTTGCTTTTCCCATTTTTACCACCTAAGTGAAAATTGATTAATTTTATCAGGTTTGCTCTAAACCTTAAGGTGTAAATATTATTGTTTAAATCATAAGTGCCTCAATCAGGTTCATCCTCTATTCGGGCATGAAGCGTTTCGCCAGAATTCGTCTGTATTCAATCGGCATCACCATCACAAAATCGTTCAACACATTTTTCCAATTATTAAGCAGGACTTTCGCCCTTCTGCTATTTGTGTATTTGTAATGCTTTTCAACCAGTGAATATAGTTGTCTGGCCTGCTCTTCAATAGCTACCTGTTCCAGCTCGACCATATCCAGGTTACAGCACCGTTTGAAGTTTTTCTGCTTGTCATACACAAATGCAATTCCTCCACTCATCCCAGCTGCGAAATTCTGGCCGGTCTCTCCGAGGATAACAACAACTCCTCCTGTCATATACTCACACCCATGATCCCCTATTCCCTCAACAACGGCAGTGGCACCACTGTTACGAATCGCAAACCGTTCTCCTGCCAATCCGGAAAAGTAGGCTTCTCCTGAAGTCGCACCGTAAAGAACAACATTGCCGACAATCATATTCTTGGAAGCGTTCCACTTTGCATCCTTTGGAGGCGCCACGATTAGCTTACCGCCGGATAGCCCTTTCCCGGTAAAATCATTGGCATCTCCCGACAGGTTTAATGTCAGTCCTTTTGGCGCAAAAGCCCCAAAACTCTGGCCTGCAGTTCCATGAAAATTAATCTTAATCGTATCTTCGGGCAAACCTTCACCACCATAGCGACGAGAAATCTCACTTCCCAACATGGTTCCTGTGGTTCGATTTCGGTTACGAATAGTTTGTGAAAATTCAACCTGTTTTCTCTCCTCCAATGCAGCTTTGGATCGAATAATCAACTCCCTGTCCAACACATCAGCTATTAGATGATTGGCTTTTCTAATGTTGAAGTAAACGTTTTCTCTCGAAGTCGGCTGTATCAACAGTCTGGACAAATCCAACCCTTTGGCTTTCCAATGGAACACATCCTTTTTCGGTTTCAAATACTGAACCTGACCGATCATCTCCTCAAACTTGCGAAATCCCATCTCTGCCATAATTTCCCGTACTTCCCGGGCCATAAAAGTGAAAAAATTCACCAAATAATCCGCTTTTCCCATAAACCGCTGCCTTAATTCGGGATCCTGGGTGGCGACTCCCAACGGACAAGTATTCAGATGACATTTGCGCATCATAATACATCCCATTACAACCAGACAGGAGGTGGCAAAACCAAATTCATCCGCTCCCAGCATGGCCCCGATAACAATGTCACGACCTGTTTTCAGCTGGCCGTCCACCTGAACCCTGATACTACCCCTGAGGCAGTTGGTAACTAGCGCCTGTTGGGTTTCAGCCAGTCCGATTTCCCAAGGTCCCCCGGCGTGTTTGATTGAGGAAGCGGGAGAAGCCCCGGTGCCGCCATCATGTCCTGCAATGGTAACACTATCGGCCCTGGCCTTACTAACACCTGCAGCAACGACCCCAACACCGGTCTGGGCTACCAGTTTAACATTAACATCTCCATCTGGATTTGCATTCTTCAGATCAAAAATAAGCTGTGCAATATCTTCAATGGAGTAAATGTCATGATGAGGCGGAGGAGAAATTAAGGTAACCCCTGGTGTTGTATGACGGATTTTGGCAATGTAATCGGTAACCTTAAACCCGGGCAATTGACCACCTTCACCCGGTTTCGCACCCTGGGCGATTTTAATCTGCATTTCGTCACAGTTCACCAGGTAATGGCTGGTAACTCCAAACCTTCCCGAAGCTACCTGTTTAATAGCGCTTCTCCTCGAATTGCCATTGGCATCTCTCGTAAAGCGGGTTGGATCTTCTCCCCCCTCTCCCGAGTTGCTTCTGGCCCCGATTCTATTCATGGCTATTGCAAGGGTTTCATGAGCCTCTCTTGAGATGGAACCAATTGACATGGCACCGGAAACAAACCGTTTGAAGATCGCTTCCACCGGCTCTACCTCTTCCAAGGGAATCGGCATTCTTCCATCCGCATTAAACTCCAGCAATCCTCTCAATGTATGGTATTTACTATCAAGATTGTTGATCATGCCGGAGAACTGCTTAAAGATCATATAATCGTTGTTCCTTGTCGCCATTTGAAGCTTGGAGATGGTATCCGGATTATAAGCATGATATTCCCCCTGGGATCTCCAGGAATAGTTACCGGTCGTCAGAAGCTTGTGGAATCCCCTCCCTTCATAAGCGTAAGCTCTTTGATGGCGTTTCAGTATCTCCTCTTCAATCTCCTTCAGGCCAATTCCCTCAATAACAGATTTGGTTCCTGTAAAATACTTGTTAATAATATCGGAGTTTAACCCAATCGCTTCAAAAATCTGGGCTCCCTGGTAGCTGCTCAGGGTTGAGATTCCCATTTTGGAGAACACTTTTTTCAATCCCTTGTTCACGGCTTTAATGTAACACTGAAACGCTTCCAGGGATGCGATAGGTAATTCTTCACTGATAGCCATCTGGCGAATCGATTCAAACGCCAGATAGGGGTTTATCGCACCGGCACCAAAACCGATCAGTAAAGCGAAATGATGAACTTCTCTTACCTCACCACTTTCAACGATCAAACCGATTTTGCCGCGTTTCTGCTGACGAATCAGGTAATGATGCACTGCTGCCACTGCCAGCAATGCGGGAATAGGAGAGATATCCTTTGAAACGCAACGATCACTCAGAACGATAACCCGATGCCCCTCATCCACTGCATCTTCCACTTCCTTGCACAGGTTTTCCAGTGCCTGTTCCATCGAGATCTCTTCAAATTTATAGCCTATATCCACCGTACTGGAGCGGAAAGCAGCAACTTCACTGTGCCTTAATTGCTCCAGTTCAGAGTTGGTCAGGATTGGGTGTTGAATCTCCAGCATCCTGCACAACCCCGGTGTCTCATCCAAGATGTTATAACTACCCCCGATGCAGGAGCGGATAGACATGACCAGCTCTTCACGAATGGAATCAATGGCAGGATTGGTAACCTGGGCAAAGCTTTGTTTAAAATAGTTATAGAGCAATTTGGTCTGCCCCGATAAAACAGCAAGCGGCTCATCGTTCCCCATAGAGCTGGTGGGTTCCTTGGAGTCAACAGCCATAGGCTTAACGATTCGATAGAGCTCTTCATAAGTATAACCAAAAGCACGCTGCATCAATCGTAACTTATAATAGTCAGGTTGAGTATATGTTGGTGGAGCAGGCAGATCATCCAGCTTTATTACGTTTTCCTTTACCCAGTTGGCATATGGCTTTCGTTTACTGATTCGCTCTTTTATTTCATCGTTATGGAAGACCTGTCCTTCATCCGTGTCAACCAGAACAATTCTCCCCGGTCCCAGCCTCCCTTTTTCCCTGACGTTGTTCACAGGAACGTCAATCACACCAATTTCGGAAGCCATGATAAAATAGCCGTCCATGGTTTCCACAAAACGGACAGGGCGTAACCCGTTACGATCTAGACCACCACCTACCTTGGTTCCATCGGTAAACATAATTGCTGCCGGACCATCCCAGGGTTCATTCAGAGATGAATGATATTCGTAAAATCCTCTCAGATCTTCATCCATGTGCTTACGGTTTTCCCAGGCTTCGGGAACCATCATCGTAAAAGCATGTTCCAGACTTCTGCCGGCAGAAACCAGCAGCTCAAAGAAGTTATCGAAGGTAGCCGAATCACTTTGATCCGGGACGATGATCGGTAACAGTTTCTTAATATCCGCTCCAAAATAGTCTGATTCAAAAATGGCTTCCCGGGAACGGGTCCAGTTGATATTTCCCCGCAGGGTGTTAATCTCTCCGTTATGGGCGATATAACGAAATGGCTGGGCTAATCCCCAGCTTGGATAAGTATTGGTTGAATAACGCTGGTGGACCAGAGCAATTGCACTTTCATACCGTTCGTCCGACAGATCAAGATAGTATTGTTCCAGTTGATTGGCCAGAAACATTCCCTTGTAGATCATTGTGCTTGCAGAAAGACTGCAGACATAAAAAAAATGTTTATCCTTAATATTGGAGCTGCTGATCGCTTTTTCAACTTGCCTGCGAATGACATATAAGCGACGTTCAAATGCATCTACATAGTAAGTCGTACGTTTGATAAACACCTGGAAAACGGCAGGTTCAAGTTCCAACATAAATTCTGACAAACAGGTGTTATCAGTCGGAACCCGTCTCCATCCCAACACTTCCTGTCGTTCATTCTCAATAATAGCGTTAAATATTTTTGTGCATTGTTCGATGGATTGATTGTCTGTTGGCATGAAAACCATTCCCACACCGTACTCTCCCTCGTCAGGCAAATCGAATCCCTCATCCCGGGTTACCTCAAGGAAAAAATCATGCGGCATTTGAGTCAGAATTCCCGCGCCATCTCCTGCTTTAGGGTCTGAACCGGTAGCTCCCCGATGTTCCAGGTTTTTTAAAATAGATATACCATCTTCAATAATCTTGTGAGATCTATCACCATAAATATTAGAAATAGAACCCACTCCACAAGAATCTTTGTCCATTGACCCCTGATAAAGTCCTTCTCCTTCCAGGCCGTACTTTGTATAACGTAAATTAGTCATGGTATTTTTTATTAAACAATCTTTCTTTTTCAGTTCATTCTTTCCACCTAAATATTGGATAGAATGGTTTAAAAAAATAGTATTAGGCAGCGCATGTAACTGTATGTATTAACTATTTTGAAGATATGGGTGTTCGCAAAATCAATACGCGCAACGCTACAATCTGTCAGCAGAATGCCAGACAAAAAAAGCTGTGACACTCGTAAGTTTTATATTGCTTGCGAAAAGCAGATGAGATGGACCGGGGCTATCCTACAGATGAGTGATAGGATACTATACTATGGTTTCAATGGGTTGGTTCTGTCTTAGTCTTTTTCTTGACCCGGAATTTAGAAGCTTACAGGATTCGAAAAAAAAAGTAAACTTAACAACATCTGAAAATAATCCGAATAATATTGTAATTGTTATACAATATTGCGAATTTCGAATTAAGACTCCTGCTCTAAAAGAAGCGCATCTATGGGCTCGATAAATCCGTTTGTTGGTTAAATTGAGGTTTGTACCTTATAAAGAAGACTCATTTTCTCACTTTTGCCAAAACCGCAAAATAACAAAAACCGATCAATATTAACTCTTTCTCTCCCAAAAAGGAAAAATCTCATAAAATGACCTTTGCTTCAACATCAGCAAGGTTTTCAGAGAAATAATCCTTGAACCATTTTCGAAAAACCAGTAGGCTGAATCCACTTCGATCAATAATTATAGGAAACCCACTGCCCGGAACATATGGACAAGGATAATCAACAACTTGAAATATTTGACCTTTTAAATATTCATCTCCCTGTCTTCGAAGGCCCGCTTGATCTCCTCTTGGATTTAATCCGGAAAAAGAGAATGGATATCCGTGATATTCCCCTGGCAGAGATTTGTGAACCCTACCTTGCATACCTGGATCTGATGGAGGAATTTAATATGGATATTGCCATTGAATTCCTCGACATTGCGTCCACCTTGATTTTGATCAAATCGAAGACCTTACTGCCTCGTCAACAGGATGAAGAGGATCTTCATGAAGATGAATTCGACACCGAAGAGCAACTAAGACAAAAGCTGATCGAATATCAGAAATATAAGGATATTGCCGAAGAGTTGAACCAGAGGGAGATTCTGGGAAGAGATGTTTTCCCCC
Organism: bacterium; assembly: GCA_018829445.1. Lineage (GTDB taxonomy): Bacteria > SAR324 > SAR324 > XYD2-FULL-50-16 > XYD2-FULL-50-16 > JAHJTV01. Next base: position 24,719 of record JAHJTV010000032.1, on the reverse strand, counting down.
GACCCGAAATTTTCGATAAAGATCAGGATGTTAAGGAATTTCCGTCGGAAGATCTTTCTATTTATGCTTTACTCAAAGCTTACCACGACACCCTCCGAAAATGCTCTTATCGTAAGCCTCACGAGGTTTCCAAGGAGGAGTTCTCCATTGAGCAAAAGATCCTTGAATTATTAAAAATCTTCAAACCGGGCAATATTCAGCTTTTTTCCAGTCTTTGTCCAAATAATCCTACCAAATCCGAAATAATTATTGCCTTTATGGCAATTCTGGAACTGGCAAAGCTGCTACTGATTCAAATCCACCAGATGCGAGAATTTGGACCCATGCATTGCAAGCCAACTCCTAATATAGGAGACTACATACCTCGTTATCGTGATCAGATGCCTAACGCGTCTTAGTTTTTTTATAGCTCAAGGCACATGATATCTATTATGTTTTCTGTTTTTACACGAACCAACAGTTGACAGTTTATTCTACTTCCGATAATTTTTAATGTTTAAAGTCATGAAAGTTAAGCTTTTCAATATTGATGAAAGTCCTACGCATTTTGAGTTCCAGTTTACCCGGGAGAATCTGCAAAAGCTGGAAGAGCGCTATCAATTCCAGACAATGGAATGTGTGGCGACCCTTACCAAAAAGCAGGAATTCATTGAGCTGAAGGGGACTTATCGCGTTCGCATTAAAACATTTTGCGATCTTTGTCTGGTTCCTGTTTCAACGGAACTGGATGAAAGCTTTCTCATAGGACTTATATCCGAGAACGATCAGAAAATCCCTGAAGGAGATCTGGAACTATCACTGAACTCTTTTGAGACGGATTGCTATCAAGGTGAAGAGATCGACCTGATCACCTACTTTGAAGATCAGCTGATACTGGATCTTCCTTTGGCTGTGACGTGTTCTGAAGACTGCAAAGGACTCTGCTCCGTTTGCGGGACAAACCGCAACGAGTCTAACTGTAACTGTCTGGATGAATCAAGCTCCAGCCCCTTCGCAGTCTTAAAAGATTTAAAACCGGACTGATGTTCATGACTTTACCAATTAAATAGTGCTGTAATCAAAAACCTTTTAAGTCTTTGGAGCAACCGTGGCCGTACCAAAAAGAAAAACATCCAAAAGTGTTTCCAGAAAAGGAAGAACACATATAAAGCTGACACGACCTAACCTGACAACCTGTTCAAATTGCCAGGAATTAATACTACCTCATAATGTTTGTCCCAAATGCGGTCATTTTCACGGGCAACAGATTATTGAGGTTGAAGAGTAATCCGGGTTGCTATATTTGGATAATTCTGCCCCCATTTCGAGTCGATCATGCCAATTGCCGTAGATGCTATGGGTGGAGATTTTTATCCCCACAATCCAGTCGCAGGTGCAATAAAAGCAGTCAAAGAGAAGAATATCAGCATCATTCTGGTTGGTGATGAGGATAAAATTATGCGTGAATTGGATAAGTATCGCTTTAATCCTAATAAAGTCGAGGTTATTCATGCAAAAGAGATGATCGAAATGGAAGACCATGTTGTCACGGCACTTAGGCGGAAAAAAGAATCATCCATGCATCTCTGTTTTAAGCTGCACAAAACAAACCAGGTCGATGGCGTCGTCAGCGCCGGAAACTCCGGCGCCATGCTGGCCATTGGTCATTATATTCTGAAAACCGTTCCCGGAATAAATCGCCCCTGTATCAGTGCACTTCTGCCATCAAAAAAGGAAAAAGTTTTACTGGTCGACGCCGGTGCGAATACCGACTGTTCCGCCGAAACCATGCTGCAATTTGCCCTCCTTGGATCTCTGTATATGCAGGAGATTCATCTCAAAAAGAATCCAAGGATTGGCTTACTGAATATTGGCTCAGAAGAGGGAAAGGGAGATGAGCGTAGCCAGAGGGCCTATCAACTGCTAAAAGCAAGCTCTCTGAATTTTATCGGAAATGTCGAAGGACAAGCGTTTTTTAATGGGGATGTCGATGTTGTCGTCTCCGATGGTTTCGCCGGCAACATCCTGTTGAAATCGGTTCAGGGGGCTGCAGATTTTGTCAGCAATCTGGTACGAGGCGAAATAAAACATTCTTTCCTTGCCAAGATAGGGGCCCTGTTTATGCTCTTTTCTCTCCTGAGGTTAAAGAAACAAACCAATTATGCCGAATTTGGCGGAGCTCCATTACTCGGTTTGAAGGGCAACACAATCATCTGTCACGGCAGATCCAATCCTCAGGCGATCGCATTTGCCATCAAGTTTTCCCAGTGGTCTCATGAAACTCACCTGGTCGAGAAAATTCAAGAAAGCATACTGAAATACGAAGCGATGTTAAAACAGATTGCATAGCCATGTCAGGCTTGCCATTTCTTGTTTTTAAGCTGTTTTTTCCGGCTAAAGGCTAATCGTCAACAGCTAATGCCTTGCAATGGCCGTGTACCTGTAGAGTTGACTTTTATTTGCTTGATTTGATGAGTTATTTTTCTTTGCAGAATTTTCACCAGCTAAATTGATACATGACAAAGTCAGACCCAATTCAATGTGTCAGGGATACCACACCTTGTTATTCGGTTATGGGTATGACAACATCAATATTACAAACGGATACCTGTTTTACCTTCCCTTAACAGGGGAAAACAGAATGGTTTTTTATTGATTCAACCTGTCAGAAACACTCTTGCAAATATTTTAAATAGTAGTTATAAACTCGGATATTGCTCGGACTTATTAATCCAAACAGAGAATTGACGGACTGAACCGGCAACCAAACTGTATCAATATTACCACAGACACACCAGATGATCGATCTTCAAAACAAAGTGGCCCTAATTACAGGTGGTTCAAAAGGGATTGGCAGAAGTATTGTTCAAGCCTTTGCCAAATCCGGCGCAATTGTCTGTTTTGTCGCCAGGAATCCGGAAACAGCCCGGAAGTTGGTGGACGAGATCCGCTTAACGGGCGCCGTATGCGATTTTTACCAGGCTGACGTGGGAGATGCGGACCAATGTGAATCCGTTGTCAGAGAGGTTATTAAACAACATGGTAAAATCGACATTCTGGTGAACAATGCCGGCATCACAGACGATAATCTTATCGTACGAATGAAAAAGGAAAGCTGGGACAGGGTTTTAAATGTTAACCTTTCCAGCTTGTTTAATATGAGCAAGGCTGTCATGCGCCCCATGATGAAGAACAAGTACGGGCGCATAATCAATATGAGTTCTGTTGTCGCAATTACCGGTAACCCGGGACAGGTTAATTATGCTTCGGCAAAAGCCGGAATCATAGGATTCACCAAATCCCTGGCCAAGGAAGTGGCTTCCAGAAACATTACAGTCAATGCCATTGCCCCGGGGTATATCCAATCAGATATGACTGACAATCTGACGGAGCAGCAACAGCAAGCCATGTTAAACACGATTCCGATGCATCGAATGGGAAAGCCGGAAGACATTGCCAATTCGGCGCTGTTTCTGGCTTCATCGCTAGCAGATTATATTACCGGTACAACTTTGCACGTAAATGGTGGTATGATCTAAAACTTGAAAGGGAGTCAAGGGAAATCTTGCAGTTGATTACCGGCTGTTGATCTTGATAACGATCACTTGAAGCGTTATCAAGATCTGCGACTGGGAAAAACGGCAATCTAATAATTGTTTTCAATGGATGGAAGCAGAAAGAGCAACGGTATTTCTGGTAAAGAGCATCTCTGTGTCGGTTTTGCGATTGGCACCTATACCTGAAAACCGGGTCTTTTTGTCATATCTGAAACAATTCAATATCAATTTGGAGAATTACAATGAGTGTTGATCGCAATGAAACTAAAACTAAAGTTATCGCCATTATCGTAGAGCAACTTGGAATAGAAGAAGCGGAAGTCAAAGAGGAATCTAATTTTATCGATGATCTGGGCGCTGATTCTCTGGATACCGTTGAATTGGTTATGGCGTTTGAAGAGGAATTCGACCTGGAAATCCCCGATGAAGAAGCCGAAAAAATCACAACTGTCAAAGAAGCGATCGATCACATTACTGCAGCCTTGGGCTAACCTTTAAAACCTTTTCGCTTAATAACCGGGCAGAAAGGTTTTAATTGGGTTATTAACCTGAATAATTGGTATTGGGAATGAAAAAACGCGTCGTTGTGACCGGTATTGGGACGATCAATCCATTGGGAAATGACGTAAAAACCACCTGGGAAAGCATTTCCCAGGGCAGAAGTGGTATTTCAACTATCACGCGGTTTGATGCTTCCGGATTTCCTACCCAGATTGCCGGCGAAGTGAAAAACTTCGAACCTTTGGATTATATCCATAAGAAAGAGATTAAAAAAATGGATATGTTCATCCAATATGCCATTGCTGCATGCCAGGAGGCTTTGAACCACTCCAACCTGGAGATCACCGAGGAACTTGGTCCCGATGTAGGGGTTTGTATTGGTGTGGGAATCGGTGGGTTGCCTGAGATTCAACGCAGTAGTTTGATCGTGGAGGAAAGGGGCCCCTCCAAAATCTCGCCCTTTTTTATCCCGATGAGCATTAGTAACATGGCTTCCGGTTATCTTTCCATTCTTTACGGAGCAAAAGGATACAGTGCTACCACTACCTCGGCCTGCTCCTCTGCCAATCACTCCATCGGCGATGCCGCCCGCATAATTGAAAGAGGCGATGCCAAGGTGATGATAGCCGGGGGATCAGAATCTGCTATCACCTCCCTGGCGATTGCAGGATTCGGATCAATGAAAGCGCTTTCCCGTCGTAATGATGAACCGGAAAGAGCTTCCAGACCCTATGATACCGATCGTGACGGCTTTGTTCTCAGCGAAGGATGTGGGGTTCTCATCCTGGAAGAGATGGAGTTTGCACGGTCAAGGGGCGCTAATATGCTGGTTGAAATCACCGGCTATGGCGTAAGCTCGGATGCCTTTCACATAACAAAACCTTCCGTTGAAGGACCCACCCTGGCCATTCAAAAAGCCCTGAAAGATGCCTGCATCTCGGGGGAAGAGGTCGACTACATCAACGCCCACGGCACCGCCACCCCTTCGGGCGATATCAATGAGCTCAACGCCATTAAAAAAGCCTTGGGCGATAAAGCGGCTCAGAGGGTTTCGGTCAGTTCCACCAAATCGATGCACGGTCATCTGCTCGGCGGAGCAGGCGGACTGGAATCCGTGATAACGATAATGGCCATGCTCAACGGTATGGTGCCACCGACTATCAATATCGATCAGCTTGACCCCGAATGTGATCTTGACATTACTCCTAATTTTACTAAAAAACGGGAGATCAACGTTTCATTGAACAATTCATTCGGATTCGGCGGTACTAATGCCACCCTGGTTTTCCAGAAAATCTGACCCAAATATTAGCCTGGCAATGGACAATATCAGCATTAAAGAAAACCTTGAGGAGATTCTCTATCGGATTAAAAAAGCGTCTGATAATCGGGACAACGTAAAACTGCTCGCTGTCTCCAAGACCAAACCGGTGGAGATGATTCTGGAAGCTTTTAATGCTGGTCAAAGACGGTTTGGAGAAAACAAGGTGCAGGAAGCCAGGGACAAAGCTCCTCAATTGCCTGCTGAACTGGATTGGCACTTGATCGGTCCTCTGCAGAAAAACAAAGCCAAATATTGCCCCGCCATCTTCACCACCATCCACACCATTCACAGGGCAGATGTAGCGGAAGAGCTCAACAGAAGATGCAAAGCCGCAGGTAAAACACTGGACATTCTGATCCAGATGAACCTAACGGATGAAGACACCAAATCCGGGATTACGGAGATAGATGACCTCCGAAAACTGGAAGATTATATTTTGACCTGCGAAAACCTCAGGCTTACCGGATTAATGACCATGGGAGATCCCGGGGCATCGGAATCCGAAACCCGGGAGGTTTTCCGCAAGCTCCATGAAATCATCGGGAAAGAAGCCCAGCGCCTGTACCTTCAGCACCAAATGGTCGAACTTTCCACCGGGATGTCCGACGATTTTGAACTGGCTCTCAGGGAAGGAGCAACCTATGTGCGAATCGGTAGCGCTATTTTCGGCGGTCGATATTATAAACGATAGTATCGTCCAAAAAATCCCCTGATATGCTCCCCACTTTTAGTATTCCATAAGAATTTTTCTACGGTTTTTTGGCAGAAAAATCCTGATAAGGCAATTGTCCAGTTTATCTGGGGCAGGGAATGGCTCAAAACTTGAAAATCAATATAGTTATTTCCTCAATTTTAGTTTTGGTCTATACTGAGAAAACATAAAAGCCATTGAACAATGGGCAATCCCCTACACCATACTAACAGGTCAGTTCATTCTGGAGGTTTTGAATTGAAAATCCGTCTGTTTTTAAGAGTCGGGGTTATTGGTTTGATCCTGTATTCCATCCTGATCTCATCCTGTTCCGAAAGCGATAAGACCGTCTCAACAGTCACCCTTGAGGAAGAAGGGACGGGAGAGGTATACTTTGTGAAATATGATGGCGGTGATACTGTCTTGCGGTACACCCACAATCTGGGTTCCTCCCCAAAGGATGTCTTCTTTGTTTTCACCAACGCCGGTTCCTCCAATTCCAATAGCACCATTTCCGTAATCGGTAATCAGACAACTAACCAAAGCCCGCAAACATCAACCTTTTCCAAGGATTTTCCCATCGGGCAGGCATCCGGTTTTTCCGTCGAGGCAAAAACCAGGTTAAGAGATCGACCGGAACTGATTCAATTGGATTTACCGCTGATTACGCTGGGCGAAGAGTCAGGACAGAGAGTATCACAACTGATTCAGACCGATCGACAAAGTGCTACCCTTGGCTCTTCGCAAAGCTTTCTTGATTGGGACTTTAATCGCAACACACAGGTTTCTGTAACCGCGACCCTGCGGAAAATAATCGATGTTTCCACCGATGTGGTACTGAACCTCTGGGTTGCAGATAATGCCTGGGATTCTTGCTCGAAAAAGTTTTGTATGACTTCCGATAAATTAAACGCCTTCGGAGAAAAATTTCTCAAATCAGGCAGTGATAATGATATCTACGAGTGGGTGACCAATATTTTTGGTGCTCCCTGGGGGACACACAGCAACAGTGCTTACATCAGTGCCTCGGCAGCAGGGGAAATAGACATCCTTTTCTATGATATTGATGCCGATAACTCAGATGACGGTGGAGTGCTTGGTTTTTTCTGGCCAAAGGATAACGCTATTAGGGACAGCTCCGATACCACCAATTACACCAATATCTCCAATGAACGCCTGATGTTCTATATCGATTCGGTGATGGCTGCCAATCCACAGGACATTCTCGACCAGTCCGGTGCAGGTGATTCGACCTGGGATATAACGGATGAAATGCCTGCTGAAATGGTAGCCACACTGGCTCACGAGTTTCAACATATGATCCATTTTTACCAGAAAACAATGATCCGAGCCGGTAGCTCGAGTGAAACCTGGTTAAACGAAATGTGTTCCCTGGTTACAGAAGATCTGGTTGCAGACAAGATAATGGCCAACGGCCCCAGGGGTACCGCCTATGATACATACTCAGCCGGATCATCGGGGAATAGCTCGGGAAGGTTGCCCTGGTTCAACAGCATCAACTACTACGGATTGATCGACTGGTATTCGGGAAGTGCAGTTTATTACAGCTATGCCACCAGCTATGCCTTCGGTGCCTATATCGCCAGGAATTACGGTGGAGCTGGTTTGTTTCAAAAAATCATACAAAACAGTTATACCGATGAAACCGCCGTTACCCGGGCTCTGTCGGATATGGGACATGATCTGTCTTTCGCGGATCTCCTGAAACGTTGGGGCGTCGCTGTGCTGCTTTCCGGTGATACAACTGCATCATCCGGTTATCAGTATAATTCCGGGAACTCATTTGTATCCACCCTTGATTCCGTGACTTACGAGCTGGGGTCCATCAATCTGTACTATTATTCGCCCTTGCCAGCCATTACCGAATCTTCCAGCTTTGCAGTCTCCTCAATGTATAAAACATCAAACCGCTACTTCAAGGTTGGATCAGAAATGACAAACTCGGGAACCTGGACAATATCAATGCCTTCCGGAGTGAAACTGACAGTTGTCACCCGAGACAGCGATTAACAGGGAAATAGCTGTCATGCCGGGCTTGACCCCATAAGCGCATACTTAAGCAAGGATTACGGTAGGGCAGGGTTACATCCCTGCCAGAACTAGCTCAAAGGCGGCCATGTAATACCGCCCTACCATTTTGAAAAACCGAATTTTGTTTCGAAAATATTTTATTTAAGAGCTTATGGGATTTGATCCGGCATTCATACTTACTAAGGTGCTGCAAACATTATGGATACAGGATCTTGTTGGCTTATTCTCCCATCTACTGTAAATAGTTATATAAATTCCAGTTTTTTTAACAAAACCCCTTTTCACCTATGTTGAATATGAAAAAGCAATTTTGTACCTCAAAACAGGGTTTTTTATTTTGGATGGTTTTAGTCACTTCCCTTTTTTTCCTAAGCGGATGCCCGACCTCAAACAATGACGATGGAGGATCCTCCACCATTGACGGTGACAATAATAATATTAACGATTATACCGATCTGGAAGAATACCAGTGGCACCTGGTCAACACCGGTCAATCAGCCTTTGCCAGCAAAAGCGGGACTACAGGAGAAGATATCAACCAGGCAGCAACCCATGCCGAAGGATTAACGGGAAACGGAGTGATCGTGGCTGTTGTTGACACCGGCATGGAGATCGCCCACGCGGACCTTGACGGCAACGTTGTTGCCAGTGGCTCCTGGGACTTTGTCTACAGCGATACCGACCCGACAAGTACGGCAACAGATGGGGATCACGGCACCAGTGTGGCCGGGTTGATAGCTGCAGAGGACAACCAGGCCGGGGGAAGGGGAGTTGCTCCCGGGGTTTCTCTTAAGGGATTTAACTTCCTGTCATCAGATCAGTATCTGTCTCAGGGCATTGATGCATTGGGAGGATCTTCAACGCAACCCGCTTCCGATGATGTTTTTATTTTTAATATGAGTTATGGAACTGCTGCGGCTGATGATTACACGATTAATTCAACATTTAAAGCCCACTTGGAATGGGCCGTCCAGAACCTGCGGAACAGAAAGGGAGCTATCTATGTAAAATCCGCCGGAAATGGGTTCGAAAATTTCGGCAGTAGTGAGTCTCTTGGGGATACTTTCTATAAGACTCATTGTGTGAAAGCCTATAATAATGGTCTCAGCTGTCAAAACACCAGTATGGACCCTACTGGCGCGACCCCTTGGATCATAAATGTTGCGGCTTTGGATGCAACCGGCGTGCGTTCAAGCTATTCCACCGGTGGTTCAGCCAACTGGATCAGCGCCCCCGGCGGAGAATACGGGTATGATGAAAGTCTCGGATGGACTTCAAGTAATACGGCTACTTTTGAACCCGCTATGGTTACTACTGATCAAACAGGCTGTGATAAAGGCTATAGTACCAGCAGTACAACCTACAACCGTTTTGAATACAACAATAACGGCAAAAACTATAATTGCGCCTATACCTCAACCTTTAACGGCACCTCATCAGCAGCGCCTGTTATTTCGGGAGTTATTGCCCTGATACTGGAAGCCAATCCGAATTTGACCTGGCGTGATGTTAAACACATTCTGGCGAAGACTGCCAGAAAGGTGAATTCTACTCATACGGGGGTTACCGTCAGTGTTAATGGTCAGGATTATGCCGCTAACCTCGGTTGGGTGACCAACGGTGCATCATACGACTACCACAATTGGTATGGTTTTGGAGCCGTGGATGTTGATGATGCTGTCACCATGGCAAAAACCTATAGCTCCAACTGGGGAACGGATGTTTCCAGCGATCAAGCCGGTTCCGGCACTCTGAACCTCTCGATTCCTGATAATAATAAAGCAGGTGTAACAAATACCTTAAACATGACAAGCAACATCACCATTGAAGCTGTTCAGGTTGCAATTTCAGTTTCTCACACCTGGTTGGGTGACATCGGTATTGAACTGCAATCACCAGCCGGAACTAAAAGCATTCTGTTCAACATCTTCAACGGTTTTTATTCCAATGACCATTTGAACAACATGGTTTTACTTTCCAATGCATTTTACGGAGAGGACGCTTCAGGAGATTGGATGGTTAGAGTAATAGATGCAGCTTCATCAGATACTGGTACATTGACTGACTGGACACTGAAAGTATATGGGCATTAAAAACTAAAAGCATTTAATTCTAGCTAGTTTGCAGCACTAATCTACTAATTCAAATATTTAACAAACCCCTTGGAGCATCATGAAAAATCTGATTATAGGCCTCATCTTTCTTTTTGCTTTGTCAGGCTGTCATCAAAATCTGAGTGCAGTCAATCTGAAACCCGAAATTTCAAAAACATCCTCCCAAACCATGACCAATGATAAAACCGAAGTGAACAGTGAGGCTGTTGATACCGATGGTTTTTTGAAAGGAGATAGCTTCAGCTCCCAGAAAGAAACTTATGTGTTCCTGCCTGAACTCTATTCCGTTTCCGGGGAAAAAAGAAGCGACTCCGGAGAGAACACGGTTTTAAACTCTGTTCATCAAAGCAGGTCCGCCTCATTTATCAAAAACAAGGGGAATTTTTCCATTTATAAATCAACCGTGACCCGGCAATCATCCCTATCCACTCAAACCATCGATTCCGCCAGACTCTACCCGGTGGTTTTAAATCCCAGAACCGGTCAACTGGCCATCGTAACCGGTACTATCCCGATCAAACTCAACAATATGGAAGATGCCGATTATATTGCCTCGGAATATGGCCTGACAATTATAAGAAAATATGCCCACTTGAACACCACCTTTTATTCAACTACCCCGGGGCAGGATATGATCCAGGTTCAGGACTCCTTAAAATCGGATGCCAGGGTTTCCGAGGTTTCCATTGAGGTTCTTGAAACCTTCAATACCGCCCATTAATCGTTTGTTGATCGATAAAGATGACCGGAGCAGCGAACCTGACCTTCTGCCTGCTCTTCCTCATCCGTAGATTATAAAAACACGCATGGAGCATGATGCGATTTTGTCAGCTTCCCCTATAAGCAAACGGGTTGGGTGGCAGAAATCGCGAATTTGGAATTGCTCTTTATTCAATAAAAAGATGAAAATTATTCTGCCGGTTTTATTTGCACTTATTGCAGCTATTGGAAATGCTATGTTTGCTCTTGGGCAAAAAAAGTCGGTACATTATGATAATGGCTTATTATTTATTGCAGCATCAGCATTGATTGCCTTTTGTCTTGCTGTTTTATTTGCGCCAGCAATGGGAGATTTCAATATAGGTGATATTGCAAAGAACCATTGGAGAGCTTTATTGCTCAGCGGAGGCGGACTTTTTCTTACCTATTTTGGTTTTAATCTCTTGTACTCAAAGTTTGGAGTTTCACAATATGTTCTTTATGCGGTGATATCCATTATCACCACAACAATCATTGTAGGTGCGTTGTGGCTGAAAGAGCCAATCAATATTTATCATAAAGTCGCTATTGCCCTGGCTATTGTTGCGGTTTTCTTCTTCTCAATCGGTCAGTCAAAGATATAACAAAAGCATAAAAACGGGTGCTTATCACCGCCTCAAGATCTCACGTTAACCATCGTAATACAGGGCTCTGACCCGGTATCCAGTCAGATGTTCTCCTTAATAACAATGGACAACTCCTTAAATCCGCAATAACAGGTGGGACTATACCTTGGATTCTTATCAAAGATTTTCCTGATCCGACTATGCCCGAACAGGAAACCTGAACCCATATCAATTAAGCTATTTAAGCGAAAATAAATCTGCCTTGGGAACTGAATTTCAACTATTGACAAGATCTTTTCAAGGATTCTATAATGCAACCGGTTGCATTATAAATCATAACGAGGAAATCCATGGAAACAGTCAAAACCATTGCCGATATTGCCAGGATTGCGGGTGTTTCAAAATCCACGGTTTCACGGGCGCTGAATGATAATCCTGCCATCAGCAAGGCAACGAGAAAACGGATACAATCCATAGCAGCAGAGTATCAATTTGAAACCCATCAGGGCGCTCGTTGTTTGAGCCTCAACAAGAGTCAAACTATTGCTTTGGTCTATCCGGAGTCGGAGCACCACCGGCATATGGTAACAGATCCATTTTTTGTTGAAGTATTAAAAGGGATTACATCCAGCGTGGGTGAACATGGTTATGACTTGATTATTTCACAGCCTCGTCGGGATGTTTTCACAGACATGTATCGGTTTATAGAGTCCAAAAGGGCTGCTGGTGTTATTTATCTGGGATGTTGTCAAGGCAATGCGGTTGAAGATTGGGGAAACCGGGAAGTTGCCATCATTACTTGCGGATCGGATCCCTATGAAAATATCTGCAGTGTTGACTGCGACAATATCGATGGCGGAAGAAAAGCTGCCAAACATCTGTTGCAGTGTGGGTGTGATCATTTTGCCTTTATCGGTGGGCCAACAGAAAGGTTGGAAACAAAGCTTCGACTAAGGGGATTTAAGGAGATTCTTGAAAATGAGGGCGATTATCTGAAGCAGGTTCATACTATGTTCGGTGATTACCAAAGCCGGTCCGGATATGAACTGATGAAACAACTGCTTACTGAATCACCGCGGATCAATGGTGTTTTTGCCTGTAGTGACCTTATGGCCATGGGTGCCCTGGAAGCAATAAGAGAAGAGGGGCGGATCGCTGGGAAGGATATTTCTGTGATCGGTTTTGATGACATTCCTTTTGCACAATTTAGCAGTCCGCCGCTGACCACGATTCGCCAGAATATTTTTAAGATCGGTGAGGTTCTGGTTCATAAGCTGATGCAGTTCATGGTTGATGGCGTGATTTCCAAATCCATACTGCCTGTCGAGCTGGTAATCAGAAAATCAACAATCTAGAGAGTTTATTATCTTGATTGCAATCGGTTGCATTTTTTTTCCCGAAATATCCATTTAGTTTTATTTTAAAAGATCTGATCATATGGACGTACAAGAAACTCTAAAAGTGGTACCGCTGCAAATAAAACCGGAAGGCAGGCTTTTAAAAACCGGGAGCTACTATCTGGTTTTCATTATTATCGGTATGTGCGTCGCCATACTGGGACCCACGTTACCGGATTTGGCAAAAAACACTCATACCCGAATCAGCCACTTGAGTTTTTTGTTTACTGCCCGCTCGCTGGGTTATCTAGTCGGCGCTTATGCGGGAGGAAGGATATATGATGAGATCAAGGGACATCCTCTGATATCACTCACCCTGATCTTAACTGCTCTATTATTAGCTTTAATCCCCATAACAGAGTTGCTTGGGGTGTTGATTATATTGATTCTTTTGTTAGGCGTAGCGGAAAGTGTGATTGATGTGGGCGGCAACACGTTATTAGTCTGGATACACCGGGAGAAGGTGGGAACATATATGAACGGACTTCATCTGTTTTTCGGTGTGGGTGGTTTTATTGCTCCAGTGATCCTTGCCCAGGTTATTCTGGTTACAAATGATATTTCGTGGGCGTATTGGATATTGGCTCTTTCTATTCTCCCGGTTGCCATTCTTATGTTTTTTATTCCCAGCCCTCAAATCAGGCAAACGAGAATCGGTGAAGAGAAGGTTGAAAACAACAAGCTGCTGATCGCCGGGGTGATCTGCTTTTTTTTCCTCTGGGTAGGGGCTGAAGGTGGTTTTGGAGGCTGGATTTACACGTATGCCTTAAAATCCGGATTGACGGACAAGGCCGGTGCCGCTTATATGACTTCGGCATTCTGGGGAGCGTTCACCATTGGAAGATTGCTATCGGTTGTCATCGCCATCAAGCTCAAACCGGTGCATCTTCTTTTTGGAAGTCTGGTGGGGACGTTAGCCAGTTTGACGATCATTCTTCTTGAACCCTCATCTTTAAATGCGCTTTTGTTCGGGACGATCGGCGTTGGCATTTTTATGGCTTCTGTTTTCCCCACCACTCTTTCTTTTAGTGAGCGTCGTATGGTTCTTTCCGGTAGGGTCACCAGCTGGTTTTTTATCGCTGCCGGTGTGGGGGGCATGACTTTACCCTGGTTTATGGGACAATTCATTGAATCCTCCCTTTTCCTGGTATTGATTATTCCAATAGCCACCATCACAGCAGCTATTCTGGTTTTGCTCTGGATTTGCTGTTGGTTAAGACCGAAGATAATTGGTTGATGCGGTTCTTTTTGAGAACAGAGGCGAGGCCTCAATCCAGGTTGAAATTCTAATAAAACTGTTTCACCTGTCGGATCTCCTTTTCCAATATGGAAACCAGAAACGGTACTGCCAGCAAGCTGATACTGCCTATCAGGGTTATTGCTTTCATTCCTGTTAATACACCATTTTCCAACTTCAAAAAGGGAATACTCCAGATTCCTCCCAATCCCATGGTGATGTTGCTGACAATCATGCTCAATGCCATCATCCGACCTCGCAGGTTGATGGGTATGATCTCGGTGATAATCACCTGTAATGCCGGGATGCGAAACGAGCCCCCCAGCATCAATCCAAAGAAAAATATTCCGGAATATACAGGCGGCAGGAAATCCTGAGCCGAAAAAGCCAGAAAAACGCACATAACCAGGGAACCGATGGTGATTAACCTTCCCTTGTGGCCTTTATTGATAAAATATCCGGAAAGTGTATTTCCGATAATCCCACCAATTCCGCCCTGCATGTAACACAATCCGATCTGGGTGGAATCAAAACCGTAGTTGGTGCTCAGCCAGACGGCGACATTGGGCACAAACCCAAAAAGCCCGATGATCATAAAAAACTGTAAGGTGAAGACTTTACGCACCCTACCCAGTTTCAGCAGATTGGCGAACTCTACGTATTGCCGAAATATATTTCCACCCTCGGCCCCCGTTTTTACAACTCGCATTCTAAGCATTAAGACCAGGCAAACCAGAATGATGCCGGAAATGATATAAAAGGGAACGCGCCAGGTGGTGAGATCTGCAATCCAGGCACCAAAAGGAACCGCCAATATGGAAGCAACAGAAAAAGCAAGCATGATGGTCGTAATCACTTTGGTTCGTTCCGCACCCTGAAATCTATCGCCAACATAGGCTAACACATTGGCTGGAATTGGTCCCCCGAATATTCCGGATAACACTCTGAACAACAGGACGGAGGTCACGCTATCGGCTGTGGCAAAGTTATAGGAGGAAAAGCTGAAACCCAGGCAAAGAAGCACAAGCATTCTTTTTCGGCCCAATCGGTCCGAAAACGGTGCCAGAATTAATGCGGATAAAGCCGCCGCTAAAGGATAAATGGCCACCAACAAACCGCTGTTAACCGGAGGCAAACCGGTTGCCAATGATATACTGGCTGTAAGGGGGACGACGATTAAATGCTCGGAAAAAACCAGAAAATTTATAAAAAACAGGGGAAAGGTTAAAAGCCAAATGGAGAACTTGGACTTCTCAGCGGGTTGTTCGGAACGGGTCATGGAATGATGGGTTTATATGAAAGAAAAAATGAGCTGATTAAAACGAACAGATTTTGATGTTATAAATACCATACTCCAATGGCTGCAAAAAACGTTGACGATTGTCGTCATTGCCTGGAATCAGTGACAACCTGAGTATTATTGTCGATTATACCAAAATCCCTGACGTTTTGAAACAGCCTGAAATTTTTGATGCCGAGAGATACTATTTTTGCAGCATTTGAAACAAAACCAAACCTGCTTGAGTGCAAGGCTATTTATGAGCGTGTCGTAGCAAAATTATTGGACATCATACATCGATTTGATGATGATATGGGGGATATCCAGTGAGAGTAATAAAATTTGAGTAGGAATTGGGAGGGAAAAATCAAAAGCCGCCACGTCTTGATGATGTGCTGAAACACTGGGAAAGACGGCCCAAGGATCAATTCATTAAGTTTATGTGCATTTCATCGGAAAAAGTATCCTTGAAGCGGTCCCTTACTTCAATCAACAAATCAAGCCTATCGAAAAAAATATCCACCAATGCCGGATCAAAATGCCCTCCCTGCTCTTCCTTAAATAGAATCAATATTCGATCAAGCGGCCAGGCTTTTTTATAAACACGATCACTTCCCAAAGCATCGAATACATCCGCTATCGCTGTAATGCGGCCATAGATATGAATGTTTTCTTTTTTTAGCCCTCTTGGATATCCTGTTCCGTTCCATTTTTCATGATGTTCGTGGGCGATGGTGGCAGAAGTTTGTAAAATTGGTCGAGGGGAGTAATTTAACATATTGTAACCTTGAGTGGTATGCTGTTGGATGATTTGATGCTCTAAAGCGGTCAAATGATCCGGCTTGAGTAGAATCGAATCGGGGATACCGATTTTCCCGATATCATGCAGGGGAGAAGCCGTTATAATCATTTCAACTTCTTTCTTATCTAACCCATATCCAGAAGCGAGAATTCCCGAATACTCGGCAACCCGCTTAACATGGTTCCCGGTTTCATGCGAACGTGTTTCGCCAGCTTCCGACAATGCATAGATCATCTCTTTTTGGGTGTTTTCAATCTCCTCATACAGCATAATCGATTCTAAAACATGCCCTGTGTAAGAAGACGCTAGCAATAGTCGCTCTTCGTCATCCTCAGAAAAGGCACCGGCAGGGGTCATTTTGTTGATCGCTTGATAAGCCCCGATAGTAGTTCCTTCGCTGTTTTGAATAGGAATCACGAGGATGTTCTCCGTTTTGTAACCCGTCTGTACGTCAACCTGCTTATCGAATTTCGGATGGTTGTAAGCGTCATTAATGATGATCGATTTTCCACTGCTGATGGCTTCGCCTACAATTCCGAAGCTTCGGGGAATGCGTATATCAGGTATACCGTGGGCGACTTTTGCCCATAATTCATGGGTTTTTTTATCCAACATCCAGACGGTACAACGATCGGCGACGACTATCTCCCTTCCCATATCAGCCATCATCATGAGAACCTTTTCCAACGATCTTTCTCTGGCGATTCTACCTACATAATCGAATATAATCTGCAGTAATTCAGCAGTACTTAATTCTTCGTTGCGTTTGTTTATCCCCTGCCTAAAATCATAGTCGTAATCATGCCGCATACTTTTCCCATTGCTGGTGTTTTCAATTTGTATATGTTCTTATTATGTCATTTCGTAAAGTATTACCATAACAAAAAGGCTCACTTCAATCCTGTTCCTCCTCAAAATCGCATTGTAACATGATTACAAGCAGTCATAATTCTCCTTAATCGACACGATTTTGTCTTGCATAAAGCCTATGATAAAATTTTGAGTCTTAATCCGGGTTTTTTTATTCTGATCAATTTCTAAGAAATAGCCCGTAAAAGCGGTGAGTTAATTACTGCCAGTGAAGTTATTCGGGAAGCGTTTCGGTATATGATGTGGATTTTTAATCAAAATCTTGAGAAAAAATCCACATCACTTTTTGTTATCCGGGGAATCTGTTTTCTTTCAGATTTGAGATCAGGAAACAGCCAGCGATTCTCTGAAGCCATCAAAGATGCTGACCGCCGACACTGCGGATTCACCAAAGGCGTCCACCTTCATCTCATCAGCCAATTGTCGTGAACAGCAGGCACCTCCGATGGCGATCCGCGTTTGATCTCGCATGCCAGCCTGCCGCAGTAGCTCAACCACTTCCTTAATACCCCCCACTGTAGTGGTTAAAAGGGCGGAGAGTCCGACCATGTTTATCTTTTGTTCTTTCAGAGTTTCCAAAATTAGCTCGGCAGAAGCGTTTGCCCCGATATCCACCACTTCATATCCGGAAGCTGAGAGTACCATCCCCAGGATGTTTTTCCCGATTTCATGAATATCCCCTTTGACAGTCGCCAATAGAACCTTACCTTTTTTTCCGATCTCTCCGGGCACCATCATCGATTGTAAGAAAGTGGTGGCCATTGTGACCACTTCTCCCGCCATAATCAACTCTGCCAAAAAATACTCACCGGCGTCAAACCGTTCCCCAACTCCCTCAAGCCCCTTACTTAAGCCCCCTTCAATGATTTCAATCGGGGTCAGTCCCTCATCGAGGCAATTTTGTACCAATTCCAGAATGTTCGAATCATTCATGTCGATAACTGCGGTCTGTACATTAATCAAGCACTCTTTCATTGTCTTCTCCCTTGTTTGAATACTGGTTGCGATAGTCAAGTACTAGTCAGTTGTCAACGGGTAGACACCATATTCCTTTACGGCGTCAAGCATTACTTTTAATTTGGCGGACGGGACGGAATCCTCGCTATGAACCGCACTAAGGAGGAACTTGCCACCGGGGCCCAGTTTGATACACAACTCTTTGACTTTTTCAACGATCTCCTCGTCCTTCGACCGGTCAGAAAGTAGGTAATCAATCCCCACGCCACCGACAATGGTGACTTGATCGCCGTGGATCTCCTTTTCCTTGAAAATATCTACATTGGATGTGTTTTCATATGCGTGAAGTCCGTCTACGCCCCAATCGATAAAATGGTCGAACAGCAGGGTGTTATCTCCGCAGGAATGCAGAATGTACTTGCCCCCATGATCATGTACGTTTTTGATGATGCGGCGGTAGCGGTCGCCGAAAATCTCCTCCACCATCGAGGGTCGCATGAAGGGACCGGTCTTGTAGGCAAAATCATCTGATTGAAAGACTCCCGGGGCACCGGCTTCGAGGATGGCAGTATGGGTTTTAATGGAGATCTCTTCCAGGAGATCGAGGAATCGCTTGACATAGGCCGGTTCTCTCTTTATCCACAATGGTACTTTTTCGATTCCAAAGCTCCAATTCATGGACTCAAACAGTCCGCCGAAGAAACCGTATCCAAAAATACAGGTGCTCTCTCCATGTTTTTTGACGAATTTCCTGAAGTATTTGGAAACTCGATGGGCAATGTCGTCTGGGTTCGGCCAGTACGGCCAGGCTTCAAAATCCGCCGGTGTCTTAATCCCGGGCTCGCGGTACATATACGTTGCGTTTCCGTATCCATCCCCAATGACGTTAAAAAGCGAGCCTGTGGTCAAGGCTAGTGTTTCGGAATCCAGAGCCACCCAGGAGTCATCATAATAAGCCCAAATGGCATCAAACCCCATCTTTACCTGGGCTCGGTTTCGTCGATCCACCAGATCGGCAAATGTTCGCTGTATGATTGGGCGGGTGATGCTTGGGCCCAGTTTATCAAAAAACAGTTTAACCAGAGGATTGGTTACCAATATGCCGTTTTGAATCAGCTTCTTTCCCAGGATTTCATCCGCCTGCCTGCCTTCCAATAAGCAACTGAAGCAAGGGATTCTATCCACCGGTTTTCCATCAAACGTGCGCAACACTCTTTCAACTGGACTCATGGATGCCATATTATGATCTCTGAAAAAATTAACCCTGTTCGGGATATCGTGTTTAAGTGCGTTTTTCCTTCTTTTGGTATGCCAGGTGGAATAATGACATGATTATTTATGATGGCAGTTTGTTGTTAGCCCCAGCTACTGCGGGAATACCGTAAGACTGCATAATGCCGACCAGATTGAGAATGTCTTTTTCCCAGGCGTGCCGGTCTGTTTCCGGGAGTCCGGCCATTGGATAATCTTCATTGAGCGAAACATATTTCTCCACTCCCAATTGCCGGTAAGGAAGCAGTTGTACTTGTATAACCCGATTGAATAGCTTTTCGATGATAAATTCAGCCGAAGCCCTGATGTTTTCTTCACTGTTGTTGTGAGCCGGTATCACCGGTATGCGGACAATCAACGGTTTTTCCATTTCAACCGTTGCTATCAGGTTACGGTGGATCAAATCATTGCCGATGCCGGTATATTCTTTATGACGACTGTTGTCCATATGTTTGATATCGGATATCACGAGGTCCGTATAAGGAAAAACCCTTGCAAGGATTGACGGATTGCAATGCAGTGTCGTTTCCAGGCAGGTATGAATATCATGTTGCCTGCATTCCTTGAGAATAGCCCGCGTAAAACCCCACTGTACCAATGCTTCGCCGCCGGAAATGGTTACACCGCCTCCGGATTTTTGATAAAACTCGGTATCTGACAATACAATCTTCATCACATCGGCCACAGATCGCTTTTGACCCCATATTTTCAGGGCATTCGCCGGGCATGCATCGACACATTTAAAACAATCCGTGCACAATTGCCGATCAATTCCGACAATCTTATTGTCATGTTGGTAAAAAACACCCCGGTCACACTCCGAACAGACCGCCAGACAATACCCGCATTTATCAATTCCGATACAGCTTGAAGTATAAATTCCAATCTCCGGTTTGACCTTAATACTCTCGGGATTGCTACACCACTTGCACTGCAATGGACAGCCCTTGAGAAAAACTTCGGTACGAATACCGGGGCCATCATGAATAGTGAACCGCTGAATATTGGATACAATCCCCTCTGAAACGCCGATATCCGAACTGTTGGTGAGGTCTTCCGCGGATATCAAATCTGGTATACTTTCCTGCTCGGTATTCACTTCCATAATGCTTATCTTTGGGTATCAGCCTTTTTTACGAATACAGGGATTTTTCACCCGGTTTATTGCTTAATCAAACGATAATTCAGTTCGGTTCATGATGTCATACTGCAGAGGTTTGCTTAGTTGGACAAAATAGGAACTATATCCGGCCACCCGCACAGCAAGATATTTATAGTGTTCAGGGTCCACCAAAGCGGCCTCCATCGTCTCTCTGCTGACAATGTTAAACTGGCTGTGCATACCTTTTCTGTCAAAATATACATCCATCAGGGAGATCAGGTTGTCCCTTCCAACCTCACCTGCTACACAGGACGGTGAAAACTTCCAGTTGAGCAGGGTGCCGTTAGTAGCGCGAATATGATCAAGCTTGGAAACGGACTTGGCAATGGCGGTGGGTCCTTCGATATCGTGAGAGCCGGCGTGGGTATGAACCGGGCCCAGACAGTCGGAAAGGGGCTCCAAAGCCTTTCGCCCTTCGATGGACGCCCATTGAAGCAGTCCCAGCGCCACATTTGCCGAAACGGAATATACACCCGGCAGGTAGTGGCCGCCTCTGGCGTTGGGACGATTCTCGATATGTCTGCAATAGGTGTCTGCCCCAAATCGAGCCAGTTCGTCGGCATAATCATCATCATTGCCGTAATGGTGCACCTTGTCGCTGTTGACCAGAGCATACAGGACTTCATGACCCGTCCAGTTATCTTCACAGGCATCTAGCAGAGCCCTTCCTGTCACTTTTTTCTCGTCGAAGACGAGCTGTTTAATGGTAGACAAACCGTCCGCTACAGTACCGACACCCACCGCTTGTGGCCCGGTAAAATTATACACGGCACCGCCTGCAGTAACATCAATCCCTCTTTCAGTACAATCATCCATGACGGTTGACAAAAACGGCAGGGGTTTCAGTTCCTGATGCGTTATATCCATAATCTCGGTACCTGCAATCATCTGATCACACCAGTATTTCATCTGCCGGTCGTAGGATTCCTTCACCTGATCAAATGATGTAAAGTCTGCCAGACTTCCGGTTTGAGGTCCCAGACGTTTTCCCTCACTGCCACAGCTGTCCCACCTTTGGCAGTGGGCACCGCACCCGATACAACGTCCGTTATTAATAGCGAGCTCAAGGACTTTGGCCATACTGAAATAGGCGGAATCGTGCCATCCATATTCTTTCCCACCGGCATCTATTTCAACACATCCAACCACGTGGTAATCATTGGCGTCCTCTTTTGCCCGGCCGCCTTCGATCATGGAGGGGATTGCGGCCTGGTCATTAAATATTTTGGGCTCTCCGAATCCGATGCGGATGACATTGAACGTTTTCACTTTGAACTCCCACGGTGTATTCTTGTGAAAGCGAACTGCCATCCAGGGCACCCCCAACCGTAAATGCGCCACTGCGTCCAGAACCATAAAACTCAGATCATTGGTGGCATCGTTACCATCTCTATCCACCCCGCCTACAGTCATGGTATCTCCGCCCATTCCTCTACCGGCATTGGCAATGACGGTTAGCCGGTCTCTGAGTTTCGTCCACCAGAGGTCTTTGATAAACGAAATCTCGATCAGTTCCTGGATCGATTCCTTGGTGGCAACTCCGGATTGAATATCACGCTGATAGAAGGAATACATGTACTGGTCGAAACGTCCGAAGGAAACAGAATGGCCGTTGGACTCAATCAATATGATCGTTGTGGCGATAAATTCAAGTTGCAGGGCTTCCCGAAAGGTTCGTGGCGGATGTTCGGACACCCACTCACAGACTTGGGCAATCTGGATCAGCTCGTTCTTCCATTCAAGATCCTTTTCCGTCTTTGAAAGATCCAAGGCCAACGCCGCATATCGGTTTAGAAAATCCGTGGATGCGTCAAGTACAATCAGTTCTGCCTGGTAAAACTCCCTTTTCTTCAGGTCTTCGGGTAAAGTGGGATCAAGGGCGAACATTTTTTCGCGGACCTGTTTTTTAAGCCCGCCGAATCCCTTTTCAAATAATTTTTCGTAATTCAGCCGTGTATGGCCAATTCCGCCGAACATGTACAGATTCAGCAGGTAAAGTCCCTTCCCCAGGTTTGTGCCTTTTTTTTCATCTTCAGACATCCTGGCGACGATATTTTTCTCAACTGTCTTCCCTTTCCAATATGTTTCCAGCCCGAACAGCTTTTTCTCCGATTCTTTGGATATATAATACTTATCATGGAGTCGGTCTTTCCAGGGATGGTTTCTCATTTCATCGAGAATCCAATCAAAGGAAAACTCAGGGAAAATCGGCGCCGACTTAATCGGTGCTGCCATCTCTCCCACAATCAGTTCATCCTTGTGAATGTGGATGGTAAAATTTCTGAGCACATGGGCCAAGGCTTCAGCGCAGATGATGATCTGCGGTTTTTCCGAATGCTTTTGGTAGGCTTCGGTAACCAGGCATGCCCTTTCATGATCAACAGTGAATTCTGTTTCCAGGGCGAATTTTCGAAGACGGTTGACCCTCGGGAACGGAGATGGATCATCTATCATTGCAGATGAGCCTACAGTCCATTCTTTGTCAAATAGTTCCAGTCCGATCGGTTTGGGTAATACTTCTGCTGTGGATGATTTCATTCTGTTCCCCCGTTAAAATGTATTTGATTAGGCTTTTCCCATCATGATGTCCAGGGCTCTTGAAAACCACATAAACTCTTTAAAACTGCCTTCGATCTGAAGTTTTTGTTCGGTGAGAGCCGCCACTGATGCCTCTTCATTGCCGGAGGACATGACCTCGAACGCCGTGTTTGCATCTCGCCATACCATGGCCGCATCGCATTCTTTCGCAATACCGGATGTGGATGATATTTTCCCGTTTTCAAATGTATAACGCCGTCCTAGACGACTATCGCCGGTTTTGATTGTAATACTCAGTTTCTTGCTCTGAATGAAACTCTTGAATCGGTCATTTGCCGTCGCTGCCTTCTTCAGTTTTCTGTGGATGATATACAGCAGTAGTCGAAATTTCATCACTTTACCTCCGGGGTTGTGTAACCTAATCTAAGATTACAGTTAAGCCAATCCGTCGCTGGTAGGCAGTCAGATCCGATCGAACATTCCTGAATGCCCGATCAATCACCATTTGTTTCAACGAAAGGGGGTTCTCATGCAGGTAGTCCAACAGTGTATTGTTGATGCCTGCCACATAGCCGTGCATGTGTGACCAGATCTGAATCAGTTCTACCTGGAGCGTATCCTCCTTTATGGCAGGCGAGTCTCCCAGATAGTCACGCATCAAATCTATAGCAAAATTGAAGCACTTCAGGGCGGTATTAAGTTCGTGTCTGGCCACATTTTCCATGGGAGTGCCCTTATAGTCATTAAATTTCGGCACATGCCATGTAAACATGAGATTATAGATATTGGGGTTTTCAAGACCAAATTCGATATAAGCCGCTATTACTGCACCTATTTGATTCATCGGCTTTTTATGCCGTCCGACCGCTATTTCGTAGCACTCGTAAAGCTGTTCGAATCCCTTTGTCAGCAAGCAAAGATATAATTCGTCCTGGTTTTGGAAGTAGTTATAAATCGTTTTGGCCGCGATTCCAAGGCGGGTGGCCAGTTTCCGCATGGAAAAACCGTCATAGCCATCTGACGTAATAAGTTCAAGGGCCTTGGACATGATGTCATCACGGACAAGTTGTATCTCTTCAGGACTGCGTTGTGCTTTGGGCATTTTTAGCTCTACCGGGTTTAAAGGTAACTTTGTTGTGGTAACGGTGTTACATTAACCACGTGTTTAGATGGTGTCAAGAAAAATTGTTACATGCAATACCCTGAGTTCCCATGCCCATGTCTGGAATTCAAAACAAGCGCAATGTATTGCCTTCTATGTGTCTGCAAGGGTTATCTCTGTGAGGCGAGAACAGTAAAAAATACATCATCCATGCTCGTATTCAAATTTCTGGCTGCAGTCAACTTCTGCAATTGTCGCTATATTATTGACTCGACTTTCCCGACCAATGAATTGGATATTTTGCTTTTCTTCTATTTTTTCTTCGGTGTTAGTAAGCGAGAATACAGGAGATAGGAGCTAGGAGTCAGAAGGTTAATTTGAGCACCGTTAGTGCATTTTACATATTTTTTATAACAATGTTGAGTCCACTCCGAAAAGTATTGTAATGTTCAATTTAGGGCTTTTAACTCAATAATCTAAAAACCATAGAAATTCTGAACCGCTGTCATGCCGGACTTGATCCGGCATCCATAAGGTTTAATCAAAAATCTGGATTCCGG
>JAHJTV010000031.1 GCA_018829445.1 bacterium | reverse complement strand
ATCCTTATGAATATCTTAAAATGCTGTTTGAAAAATTTCCTTTAGCTGAAACAGACGAAGAGTTGAAGGCTCTACTCCCCCAATATCAGGTTGGTACATCGCCTGGTGAAAAACAAGGTGCGGTTTAATTAGCGCTTACGGAAAAAGGATAATAATAGCAGGAATACGCAAATTAATATCTTTTTGAGTTCTTCCGATATCTTCTATCAAGAGTTCTAATTTTTCTTTTTCAATTCGATTTTTTCGTTTCGACATACTTTCCTTTAAAACCTCTTAATTATCTAAATATCAGAGTACCAATCTCCAACCAGCTCACCCTCAATCGGGACATAGTCCAAATCAGTATCCAACCATTCTTTGATCCCTTTCTTAATAGCATCCGATAGACCTAAAAAATTATCAACAGCGTCAAGAGTAGTGCCAATAATAGCGCCAACAACTATAGCACCCCCTACAACGACCCAGACGGGTGCTGACGCAAGAGCTGCACCAACAAATAATCCTGCCAATAGTCCACCAACAACAATCTTTAAAGCATCCATACCTAAGTCAACAGCTAAATCTGACAAGGTGTATTCTTCATCTTCAAAAAATTTAGCCGCATTTATCGCCCCGCAAATAAAGAATGATATAACATTTCCTCTTGGTGCGATTTTTTTTGCCAGGGATGATTTGGCATAACCAGATTTAGAAGCTATGTAATCGATTGTCATCCATGATTTTGCTTTAAGACGTGTAGTTTTCTTTGCAAGTTTGGAAATCTTCATTCGAAAATTGCGATTACCTTCAAATGTTAGCTTTATAGTGCCGTGTGCAGCGTCATATTTGAATGAACCTTTCTTTAGAAAACCGGTCTTATAGTCTTCTTTAATTAGTTTCCAAACTTCTTTATCCCTAAAAATATCAATCGAAATAGCTACTCCAGATTTTGTAGCTTTTAACCACTTATGAGATAAATGGACCAAATCACCTAAAATCTCTCTAAGATCCTTTGTCTCTTCATAGGAAACAGGTCTATCATTCAATTCGTCTATAACGGTCGAAAATTTAGTATCTGCATTAACATCAATTATTCCTAAGTTTTTCTCAAAGTATTGTATAGACTCATTGATAATATGCAGTTGTGCTTCGTCGCTTATATTATCAAACTCATAAACCTTATCAAGAGATAAGCCAGGAATTGGTTTTTTAATCTCAAAAAGAACCAACTCATCTTTCTTCATACCATATTTATCTTGGTATTCTCCAAAATCCCAATTAGACTTAGTCCAATCAGGATATTGCTGAGTATCTGATTGGCTATCAACTTGATTTATCTGAGAAGTCCCTGAACCATAATTCATAGCATAACTCGCGGGATCCCAACTAGCCGTTGTCAGGTTAGGCTGAGCAATGGTGCTTTTGGTGTTTTTCATTTCACCAAAGGCGATCTTCAATTCTTCCTTATTGTCCTTTGGGATCTCTCTAAGATTTTCAATAAAAGTCTTCTTTCTACCATTGATTTTTAATTTCAACTTCCCACCATAACGGGAATAGCCATTGATCTGGTGTTTACATTTTGTATCAACTGGCAAAACATCTGAATTCACGTCGTTTACAATAGGTTGGATAGTGCAAGGGAAATTGTAGTTGTAGAATTTAATGGTCGATACTTCAGAAATCGTTTTGAGATGCTCGATAAACTTAATGGGATGGAAGAAATAGACTTCGTCAGGAAAGGAACTACCGTTTTCCTTCAGTTGGTGCCATACTGACAGGTACGGGTTTGAAATTTTTGCTGATAGCGGTTTTTGAGCCGGGAAAGGAGTCTCAAAAAATCCTGGGTATGGGGGTTCAAATTTGGATAGGGTGAAACTTTCCGGAATCATTTTTTCTGATGTTGGTTTTTCATTTTTCAAAAACGGACTTTTGACTGTTTTGACTGGGATTTTATAGCACTTTGGAGAGGGTCTTGGAAGGGAAACCGATCAAGGTTTTTGCTTGATCGGTGTGGTTCGATGAAGGATTAAAACAGCAGGGATTTGGAGGAGGACTGTTCGGCAGGATGGTGGTTTTGGTGGACGTTCTTCAAATAGCTGATATCCAGCCTGGTGTACATCATGGTGGTGTCGATCTTGGTGTGACCCAGGATCTCCTGAATGATTCTGATATCTGCTCCGTTTTTCAGCATCAGGGTTGCCATGGTGTGTCTGAACAGGTGGGTGTTGCCCCATTTTTTGATCTTGTGTTTTCGTTTGGCTTTGGTAATGGTTTCCCGAATCATTGCCGACCCCAACCGGTTGCCTTGGGTATTGAGGAATAACGCCTTGTTGGAAGCCGTTTCCAGTTCCGGTCTGATATCTGTCAGATAAACCTTGATCCACTCCAAAGCCCTTTCTCCGATGGGAACCAACCGTTGTTTTCCTCCTTTTCCAAAGCGGATATTTAAGATTCCTGATGTAAAATCGATATCGGAAAGATCCAGCAGGGTGAGTTCCTGCCTTCTGATCCCGGTGGAATACAGAATCTCCAGCATGGTTCGGTTTCTGAACCCGGCTTTGGTTTTCAGATTGGGATAAGATAAAATCTTCTCCACTTCTATTTCTGTGAAACTATCCGCCAGGGGTTGAGGCTTGGGCTTGCCCAGGTTCCAGTTGTTTGCCGGGTTTTCAAAGATCCGGTGGGTGGTTTCACACCAGATAAAAAACTGCCGGATATCCAGCATTGTTTTTCTAATCGTGGAGGATTGTTGAACCGTTTCTCTGTTCTTTTCTTTGATTCCCTTGGGAATCCAGTTGAACCAATCCTGGTATTGATGCAACTGATCCAGGGTAATGCCGCAAAGATCCGATAAGTTCTTTCCCCGGCACCAGCGGACAAAGCTTTTCAAGGAGTTGAAGTTATTCAAAACAGTATTGAATCTTAATCCCCGATTTACCAGATGATTCAAGTACTCATTGGTTTCTTCAACTAATGGAAAGCCCGATTCGATCTGATTAAAAAACATCTGTTTCATTCTTCCCCCTCTGATCGCTGCAGTTTCGCCGGATGCGTTTTGGTGTGAACCTCTTTCAGATGATCAATGCAAAGGTGGGTATAACGTTGGGTGGTCTTCAGCATGGCATGTCCTAAGATCTCCTGAATGGCTCTGATATCCGCACCGTTTTTAAGCATCAGGGTAGCCATGGTATGTCTGAAGAGATGACAGAGCCCCTGCTTTTTAATCCCTGCTTTGGTTTTGTATTTTTCAATCACCTCACCCAGGTGGGTGATGCTTTTTCCATTTTGAGTTAAAAACAGCTTGTTTTCATGAACCTTGTTGAAAGTGATCTTCTCTCTGGTTTTATCCAGGTATTTTTGAGTCCAGGCCAAAGCCCTTTCACCGATAGGAACCAATCGTTGTTTGTCTCCTTTTCCCTCGGTTACCTTGACAATTCCCTCTTCGAAGTTAATATCCTCGGGTTTCAGCTGAATCAATTCGTTTTTTCTGATTCCGGTGGAATAAAGAACCTCCATCATTGCCCGGTCTCTGATTCCTAAACCGGTTTTCAGATTGCAGCTTGCAAGCATCGCTTCCACCTCCTGAACGGTCAAGACATCTTTGATTCGCAAACCGGGTTCTTTTGGTAATTTCAATTCCTTGGCCGGATTGTAAACCAGAATTCTGTTTTCAGAGAGCCAGTTGAAGAACAGTCTCACCGGAATCAATCTCGATTGTTGAGAAAGAGCTTGCAGGGGGTTCCCTTTTAATCCCAGGGGTGCCTTGGTTAGATATCTGGCATAAGAATCCAGAATGGATCTGGAAACAGCTGTCACTGTTTTTATGTCTCTTTCCTCACACCAGTTGATAAACAGGCAAACATGTTTTTCATAACCGTAAAGGGTCAGATCGGCTTTACTTTGTCGTTTCAGGTCGCAGGTCCAGGATTTTAAATGTGTTTGCATGGTGATTCCTTTTGGTTAGCTTTTAGCAATTGGCTTTTAGCAATTGGCTTTTAGCAATTGGCTTTTAGCAATTGGCTTTTAGCGGTTAGCTAAAAAGGTGTGAACGGTTTCAAATTTGGATTTGAGATTTTAGGCGCTTGTGCGTTTTTGGGGTGTTTCTGCGGGTTGTTTTTGTAAACGCCTATCAGTTAATGGTTTGGAGAGATTTAGGTTAACCGACCGCCACCGTCTGCTTAGCGACTGCGCCCGACCGGTACCGACCGCGTGATTGGGTCGGTCTTCAGGAAAGTCTTTTGTTTAAACAGCTTGTTTTAACAGGGGATTGATGCAGCCTATTCCTGCATCTTTTGCGGTTTGTTTCTCTTGTTCCGCATAATACAGCAACTCATACTGATACACCTCATTCACATGTTTCCGGTAGGATAACAGGTATTCATGGCTGACCAGTCGTGCCAGATGAACCTTGGTTTGAGTCTCTCCGAAAGTGGTGTACCGTTTCAGATCTCTGCGTATAAACCGAACCTCATTTAATGGGATGTTTTCCATCTCCGACTTCTCTTTACAAAGCTGAGTGATCTGATTTAATAACAGGATCGTTTGTGGGGGCAGTTCTTCCAAAGATCGTTCCAACACCTTGGGGAAAAGCCGGTTGGCTACCTTTATATCGGATTCAACCACTTCGATGTAGTGCAATTCTTCGTCTCCATTTCCATCTTTCAGCACTTTGATTTCCCGTTGATGCTGAAACAACAAGGCAATCGATTTGATCAGGGTTAAATATTTGTCATGATCCCGTCTCAATCTTAACCGGTGCGAGGGAAAGGTTAGCTCCCTGGAGAAAGGATTGATCACCTGAATCGGTTGAATCAAACGCTGGGCGTTTTGGTGTTTGTATCTTAATCTGAATCGTTGCTGGTTTAACTTTAATCCTTCCAGGGTATCGTTTTCCCGTTGCATGGTTTGGATCGCTTCGGTCTGTTTCCTCGATTCATTCACTGTTAAGATCAGACACCGGTTTTCAAGCTCCGGGTCCAGATCGATGTTGGTGGTGGTCAGAAACACCTGGGCCGGTCCGTTGACCTTGTAGGACTGGGTTTCCATACGACCTGTTTTGGGATTTTTACCGGTGGAGGCAATCCGAAGGCATCCTTCACTTTGCAGGGTCTTAATGGCATAGGCCGCCCGTTCCGCTCCCTCCTCTTCACTGATGGCCAGGGTTTTATGAACCAGGTTGTTTTCACCGATGTAAAACAGACTTTGTCCGGTCATGGCGGTGTACCTGATCAGATCCTCTTCCGGCAGAAATTCCAGGACAGCGTCCATTAAAGTGGACTTTCCTGCAGAGGAGGAACTTTGTACAATCACCGCCAGGGGTTTTTCCATCTTCCTTGAAGTCATGGCCAGATAGGCCAGCAGACTGTTTTCCCGTTCCCCGATTAGGCCGCAGGTTTCCAGATCATCCGCAATTTGGTCCAACAAATTCTCAGATTTGAGAAGTTCCAAAGCTTCCACCTCCTCTTCAGGGGTTAACATGATCTCAATCTCAACCGGTCCCATCTCTTTTTCGATCTCCTTGTAAATCAGATTTTCCAGCTCCATCAAGATCTTTCCCATGTCGGCCTTGATGATGGATTTATCCACGTTCAACTCATCCGCAGCCACTTTGACAAAGTGGTTTCTCGGTTTGGCTTGGTAGAGATCCAGGCTATCGATGTAATAAAGCTCACCCCGGAAAACCCGGATATTAATCTTCATCACCTCCAAAGAGAGATTCTTGAACAACCCCTTGATCTTGTATTCCCGGTCATCAAATTGGAAAAGAACCTCGTCCTCTTTGATTTCACAAGATGATTCTTTCTTCTTGACTGAATCAGGCATATTTTCGGATTCTGTTTTTGCTATCTTCTTTGAAGATGCATTTGCAGCCATTGAAGGAGTTAAGGTCTGCAAACTTTCGACTCCTTCTTTGGCTGTTCGATTGTTGTTTCCAGCTTTTATCCACTGTGCTTGATCCAGGATCTTTTCAAAGGCTTTTCTTTGAAGAGTCGGTTTATCATGCAAGAGCATAAACTCGTTGGCAGAATGCCCCAATGGAAACTTCACCTTGTACAATTTTATCTCAAGTTCTCTCAATTCCTTTGCCAACTTCTCCACTGTCTTGTTGTTTTCGTCATCATTTGGATAAGCAAAGGTGAAACTTTTTACCCGGTACCGCTCAAGCAGTTTCTTGAATTCGTCTGTGATTTCGCCGGTTGGAAAACTCACCAGTGTATTTAAAAATCCGTGAATCCAAAAACTCAAGGCATCCACCACCGATCCACACAAGATTAAGTCTTTGGACTCCAAAGCTTCCAGGTTCAGGAATCCGGATTTACCGCCGTTTAAAAACAGGTGGGCTAATTGGGGGATAACCTCTTTGGCTCTTCTACCGTAGATCTCAACAATCTCACCATACTCATTACAGATGGGGAAAGTCAGGCAGCCTTTGAAAACATCTTTCCCGGTTTTATCTGTTACTCCCAACTCTTTGAGCCGGTTTCTGATCTCCTTTCCTTTTTGGGTTTTTGCTGCAGGTAAAATCTTATGCAGACTGTTGTCTGAGTAACCGATCTGAAACCGGTCGATCACTTCAGGATGAACCAGTCCCCTCTGTTTCAGATAGTCCAAAGCTGGCGGGCTCTCCTTCAATTTCTGGTTATAATAAGCCGTAACTTTGCCTAACAGTTCGGCAGAGTTATTATTTTCCATAATCCTCCTTAAATAGAGTTAGCGGTTGTTTGGTTCAAATGACCTCTATGGCTATAAATCCCGAAACAAGAAACAGGATTGGGGCAACTTTCTCAAATCGGGCCACCTCTGTCAAGTAAAAAATGGTTTTGTTAAGAATTTTTGATGAAGTTGGAAAACAGTTTCCCCTGCCGGTCAGCCCTAAATAGCTATTAAAAGCAGAGTTACAGCGGTGATAGTTTTATGAGTGGGACTTAAAATGATGGAAAGTGGGGTTTTTGCAAATTTGTCAAAATGGTCTGAGTTACTATTTTCAAAGGGAATAAAGGGCCATAGTACCTTTTACTCTCCCTGGATTTTTGGTTTTCAACCGGCGCAGCCTGGTTGCAAACTGAAAATCCGGGGCAGCCGACGAAGGAGGCATTGCTCCGGCAACCAACTTCACAGAAAAGGTGGGAGTGCATTTACGATGATCTAACCGGGAGCAGTCAATAAATCACGTAGTGATTTCAAGTCAAAAACCCGGCATGGATGCCGGAACCCAACTTTACACAGGTTTTTTCTGTGTAAAGCCGGTTGGTTTACCCCCGCTTTCGAACCTTGCTGCCAACTGACCAGCAGCACAAACCATGAACTCAGCTAAAATTTTGCGAGAAACATCGCGGGGGCTGGCCGCGGGAGCGGCTGGCCAGCCAACCGGGGGTGGGCAGCCAGGGATGGCGATGGAATGGGCTTGCCCTGGCTGGCTTGTCCAGCCGTAAAACAGTGAAGGCAGGGACGCCTGAACGCCTTACAGAGGAGGGACTAGACAATATTACTATAGTGTTCTAACGATTTCCCAATTTAACTTAATAAACTGTTCTTCGCTAGTTCTTTTAATAATATATTGGTACGCTTCTTTAGTGATTATATGTGGTAATTCATCAGAAATTTTATCCTCAATTACATAAATAAACGGTATGTCTTGATCGTCTGTAGTCAAATTAATTTTTTCACCGCATTTCATCACTAGCTCATATTTAGTAGAGTTATAGTGAACTCCTTTAAATCTACTGACATTAACTCTTTCCACATTTTCGTAATGAAAGACTTCTTTCCCAAGCGGAATTCCACTTCTTACGAGTATCTTGTCATCATAAAACACTTTATTATTAAAGACTGATAATATCGGCAACAATACGCCACATAACAATAGTGAGTATATTAAAAAAAGATTTATAAGACGTCTTTCTTTATTTAAACGTTTATTGAAATTTATGCCTTCCAATAGAACCTTAATAAACTGGAACAAACAAACTGGTAGTAAAATTAGTGATATAAAAGAAATGTGAAAAGAAAACGTTGAAGGTGAAATATATATGACATCGTTATCAAGCCAGATCAAGTCTTGAATTACATTAAAAATTAATTTGCTTATGTAATTCAAAAGAAAATATATAATAATTATACCAAAAATGATTGCTATTCCTTTTAGAATACCAGTTAGTTTATCTATCATAATTTTTTTCTCAGCAATTCATGAAAAAAGGTAGAATCCAAGAAGATTAGATAACTGGTCTAGGAAGTTGTTATACTCAGGTGTTTTTTCGATATCTTCTTTTATTTCTCTCATTTTTTCTTTCAACGTTTTTGAAATTTCTGCTTCATCATCGATTAAATCGAGTCCTACTCCAACAGCTATTCCTACAGCAATTCCTGCTGCAACAACTGCCCACACTGGCGCACTAGCTGCAAGTAAAATGACCGCAGCACCAGCAATAAATCCCATAAATCCAGCAACCATGACTTTGACAAAATCAACTCCTAAATCAACTAACAAGTCTGTAATGACTTTCCCTTCGTCTTCACAAGCGACATATTCAAAAATATCAATTGCACCAACAATGATGAATGCCATTGCATTCGATTTAAATCCACTCTTAACTCCTTTCCACACACCGGACTTGCTGCGACTAGCTAGGTCCGCATATACAGAAATAACACTTACTTCCGGCCTATGACTCAAGTACCATCTGTTGGTCATATGTTTTCGAAGCCAGTGGCTTCCTTTAAAAGTTATCAGCGTTTTTCCGGTAATTGGATCAATTCTTACGTTGAGTTTTCCATTAAAAAGCATTTCTTTTAAGAATTTTCGATTTTCGGTTATTGCCCCTGCTTTAAACACTTCCAATAGAATTGGTGGTAAATTGCTGCCTCTCATCGCCTTCGACAGGAATTCGACAGCGTCATCGGTCAAATGATCTAAGTGGTGTGTTCCTTCACTTAGAATTGAAACCAATGTTTCTGTAGATTGAATAAAAAATACTTTCTCTTGATAATCATCTGTAGGATTTTCAAAGCTTATTTTCAATGCATCCGAATTGGCATCCGATTGGAAACCATCTCCGTTCGAACTTGTATAATTATATAAATAAGAATAATCACCTCCAAGCTTAGTTACCGTTTCGTTTTCTGCTTCTTTTGTGTCAAGTTTTCCAAAAAAGATCGCGTTGTGTAATTCTTGATCTTCAGGAAGAGAAGTATAAAATGGTCTCATATATTTTGTGAGGATCTTTTTTTGGTTTTCTATTTTTACTGATAACTCTCCCTTAAAATACGGCATGCTTTTCATTTGATGCTGGTAACACGACTTATGTGTTAATACATCGGAATTTACGTCATCTACACAAGTTTGCATAGGTAATGGGAAGTCATAATTGTAAACTGTCAATCTTGGTATTTCAGATATTAACTTGAGGTGCTCAATAAACTTAATCGGATGAAAGAAGTAGGCTTCATCTGGGAAAGAGCCTCCTGTAGAGTCCCGTAGTTGGTGCCAAAATGCAAGTGACCCGAAGAATAGTTGTTTATATGCCGTGAATTGGGGAGCAAAGAGGAGGTTTTTTAGGACTTCTAAAATTGAATCCTTTTCACTTTCTTCAGAGGGAGATACCCATTCGGAATAATGCTTTGCTACCGACCTATTCAACAAAGATGAAATATGATCCACGTCCTTAGCCTGCTCCACACTTATATCTTTTAGTTCGCCTCCTTCTTTGGGAAAGGTATTTTTTAAAATTTTATTAATATACGTTAAATCCCTCCCGCGATCATAAGCAGCTTTTACATCTCCTTTTACTATTAGGTTATCCAGTTGAAGTAATGGTGCATTTTTTAAATCATTATTCTTTTGAATCTGAGCAGTGGTGTAATCCTTTAACGCCTCAAAATCCGTTTGACTCGCAATAAAAATCTCAAAGTGAACTGTTTTTTTATCTGCTGAACTTCCGTCTCCACTGGACCAACCAACTACATCACCTTTGCTGATTTCTACATTGCAATTGACGATGCTGTCAAGTTCCGGTTCGTAATACTTATCAACAACCAGATGTTCTTCATGAATATCCACATATCCTTTTACCGCTTCAAAGGTATTGTCAAATTTATATCCAACAATTTTTTTGTGATACTGATTATCGGCAGGTATTATTACATTGCTGTTTTCATCTGCGACCTCCTCAGGATGCTCAAAAAACAACTCAGCGCCTATGGGAGCGATATCTATGACCTCTGCGCTCGGAAATGCATCTTTTTTTATACTCAACCCATTTTTGCGACTGTTTTTAGCCTCCACTGTTGTAATTTTATACCCTTCAGTGATTTCATCAGCTTTACCATTAAGATTTGCCAAGCCATTAAACCGTTTACCGTAAAAATTGAATGTAACCAGAGTGAAATTACTTTTAACCGCCCATTGAGGGATACCCCTGGCATCTTCCTTTTTAGCGTAAGCAATGGAACCTTTAGGCATGATCGCTATCTCTTGGCCTTCATAATTGAATAGGATTAAACCACGTCCATCTGAATTGGGAAAATTCTTCACTGTGATACGGTTTTTATGAAAAATCGACAGTGCTTTTTTTTGCCCTTCATCCAGCTCTTTAAGGGGTGCAAGATGCATAAAAAGGGAATAGAAAGTGAACGCATTCCCTTCTGGTAGATTGAAGATGTGCTTTGTCAGCACGAAATTATTTGATAGAGGGTGATCAATGATTGTCTTTTCCGTTTCCTTGTTCTTTACCTTTTGTTTATATGTTTCGGTATCTTCGGGTTTTATTTGGTAGTCGGTAACACGATAGGCGATCATAAAACCATCTGCTACGGCATGCACAGGGTGAGTACCGTCTAAGTGAATGCCGCTGTGCCACATATTATTCATCCCGACCGGATACCACCCCCCTTTACTTTGTTTATTGATTTCATAATGCTGGGTAGCATTTTGCCAGCCTTTTAAATCGACCGTCTTTAATGGAAAATTGAGTTTCATTGGATTCTTATGGGAACAATTATAGTTAACTCAGTTTGTTTTTCATTTCTTTGGATAAGATATCCATTGATCTGTCAAATATTAAGATAAACGCTTTATGAAGAAGTTGGGCGCTTCTCTGCAACGTCAATCAGAATTTCATGGAGTGATTTGGTTGGCAGACCTGAGATTACACAACCTTGTGTGATTCCGATAACATAATCCTCATTATCATCATCCAGTTTAACACTGCAACTTCCCGGGTCGATGTCCGAGACGATTATTTTTCCGCCCGGTGCCGAGACAAACTGCCCTTCAGAACCGTCCGGCAAGGTGATCTTCAGATTTATGCCGTTTAGTGGTTTTTGCGTTTTTGAATTTAATGTTAAAAAAGTGATCCACTCCTTTCCCGTGGCGTCGGATACATCCGCCACATCCCAGCCGGAAAGACTTATGGTGTTGATATCATTCATGATGGCCATATCGGTTTTTCTGATGACCGGTCTCATCTCCATGATAACGTCCGGAGAAAACATGATGGTGGTGGCTTTTCCTTCGGTTCCGCCCGAGATAATACCCCCTAAAACCCCTGCTGCGTCACCGGAGCTTTTTGATATAACAGAACCCATGACTGCCACACTTTGTCCTTCGATCTGGACGGTTACGGTTCCACCGCTAAGATCCTCCGATTTGGCCGTATTCATAAAGGGGATCGGGATTTTACCATTGGGGCCCGGAATAGAGCAGATGTCGGGGATTGTACTCTGCAGTTTTGCCTTGTTACCTTTGGTGATGACTGTGAGACCATTTGCACTGACTGTTGGTTTTCCCATCTTGATCCTTTAATTAGGGTTATGGTTTTAGAATGTTTTTAACAATGCTGCGGATCTTGATTTTCCCGGAGATAGGGTGAAGATTAGGTTATTTGGCCCATCTGCAAATCCCAGTTCATTCTTGATCACGGCATAACAGATCAAGGAGGTTGCAGACGCTGAACCCACATCTCCCCAACAGTCAACCAATGAAAAAAACTCTCCCGGTTTTTGCATATAGGAGCCGGAAGTCAGGTTGCAGTACCCGTATTCTTCCGCCTCGTGACGTAATCCTTTTAGGGTGCAAAAGATTTCATTCACCTTTTCACCTTCGGGCAGGGACTTTAGAACCTGATTCATTGCAGTGGACAAGCCCTTTCCTGTGGTAGGAACCCCCGATCCGAAAAAAGCAGGTTCTTCCACTGACGCTTCAGCAAGTATCCTGGCTTTAACAGGCAGATCGTATTTGTCAGCGATCAATTCGTTGCAGAGCAGTATACAGGAAGCGGCTTCTCCTGGTGTATAACCGTTTCTGTTGGTCGAGCATTTTAAATGATTCGCCCTTTCCAGCCATTTTACGGTTTCATCACTAACAAAAGAATCGACACCGGCAACCAGGCAAAAATCACAGACATCCCTTTTGATCTCATGCCGAACTTTAGCCAAGGCAAGCATCCCTGAATCGTGATCTTCACGGATAACCTCGGTTTTGATATTGAATCTTGATCTGTATTCAAAATCCTTTATTGTATTTTGGAGGCTATCCAATAAAGACTCATCCAAGCCAGGTCGTTTTTGAGGCAAACAGAGATATATGGTGATTCTGAATGGGTGGTGACTTTTGCCATCCAAAACCCGGGTTGTTTCCTCAAGTGCGGGTTGAAGCAACTTCAGAAAGCGAGTATTATTGTCATGGCAATCATCTAAATATTTGGCCATTCCCAGAGATACCGGTTTAAATTTCGTATCCTCTATATCTTTAAACCTGCTGACCCTGGCTATTCCTGCCATGACATTGGCAATTGACATAAAAACATCCGTCCCTGTGGGCGATTGCATACCACAATTGATAAGACACAGATCCATAATCTATATAAGGTTATTGGTTTTCAGTTGTCAGTTTCCTTTAAACCGTTGATTGAAGATGCTTCCGGTACATCCAGACCTTTTGAATTCTCCGCCAGGAGACGTTTAAAAAAGTCTGAATGGCAATGGATACCTTTTGAAAGTGAGCTGATTATAAAAAGCCAGCTGTTTTTATCCGCTTTCATCGATTCGAAAAAGTCGTATAGCTGATCCTCTTCCAGTCTCTTTATGGTGTTTTCCATCGCTGTTAGAGCCAGTTTCAGACGGGTTTTATGTTTGGTGTGTTCTTCTCCGCATGATTCTGCATTTTGGTTTTTCCTTGCTTGCTGCAGATAGAATTTTATTTCCCGGAACTGTTCTCTCAGGATTTCAAAATAAAAACCATCTGCCTTATTTTTTGGCAACCCTGATTTTTGATCCGTTTGAGATATTTTTGAGACATTCAGAAATCCGGCACAAGTATTTATCCGAACGGTTTTGTTCTTTCTCTCCGTGTTTAAAATCACTTCCTGCAACAGTTTTGATGACGCCATTTTGCAATCCAATATTTCACATGTTAGGTCATAGGATTAGTGTGATTGATATTACGCAAGGAAATACCACTGAGTTCAGTTTGCATAAACATCAAGTGGTTTTGCACTATCCTTCACGCCTGACACCTTACACTCGATCCAGGTCTTATCAATCCGGTTTTCTTTTTCGTGACAGTCGATTTTCGTCAGCCAGACCATGATCAACCTGTTGTCATCAGGTTCGATGATAATGGTTTGCAAGGCTCCCGGATGGTTGAGAACGGAGTTATCTATCCTGGTGGCAAAGCTAAAACTCAGGTAAGGTAACTTGAAAGAGAATTCCATCTTCCGTGGCAACAGGTTATAAAGTATCACCTCTTCTCCACCATCTATGAAATCCAATTGCTGGTCTTCGGGAGCACACTGGAAGTAAAGAGGAGAGAAATCATCCGGGAGCAAAGGGGCTCTTTCCTGCTCCCACTTCTCATCAATTGTTCCCACATACCGATTTCTCGGGTACCAGTGAGGGGCTATCACCCCAAAGCCTGCAGGTCTGTTCCGCTTAAACCGGGCTTTTGCAGGAAATTTTGAATACTCGATATTGGGCAGTCGTTTTCCTGATACACCAAATGCCCGGCGGGAATATCCGGTTCCCACGGTATTCCTGAAATCGAAATGATAGGCAAGTTTGGCTTTTGCATCTTTTCCACCATAAGCGTATTCGTAGCGGATGGGTTGTCTTTTAAATGTCTGAGGGCTGGTGGTAAAGGGGATACCCAACAAACGGTACCAGAGCCTATCTCCCTTTATTCTCAAAAATTTCTTCAGGCCACTGATAACAAACCCGACGATCAACCCATTACCAACTTCATCATTTTGCTGATATCCGGTTGCATTCAGGATGACATCGATTCTTTCCTTAGGATGGACAAGATCAGATTCATATTGAAGACTGCTTTCATTTTCATCCCCAAAATATACAGGTTCATCCAATACTTCCATTTGGTTCTCGGAAATGGAAAGTGAACCATCTACCTGGAGATCAAAAGTGGCTTTTACAGCAACCATCCACATCTTTCGATTGGTCTGAAAGTGCTGTGTCATTTTCCCTTTCGCGGAGAATGGGGTTTTGTTTATTAGATTCAACATATTATGGCAGTTAGCGGTTAGCAGTTAGCTTAAAATGAAAAAAAGGTGTTGATGCCCTGGATGCCGGATCAGAGTCCGGCATGACATTGTCAAACTGAACCTGATCGCGGTCAGCGATGTCCTGCGAATAACCATTGTTTGTCTCTGAATGTGCCCCGGTTTTCTACAAGCCACTCCTTCCAGATTCGGATTGAACTTTGTTGATCCTTGACGTACCAATCTGCAAAAAAAGGAGCGATATACTTGCCCGTTCTTATTAAAAGTTCATAGTAGGATACCTGCCTGGACCAGTGATTCCCCAGCGGATATGCCATCTCTTCAACACAACTTCCGATATTGAACGGATTCCCCCTGCGATATCTTATTTCGTCATTGTATTTATGTTTGTTTTTGTACCACCAGACAGCCCATTGCTCTTTGAATGATACTTCAACCGTCACGTCGTACTCTTTGCCTTTTGGCCCTTCCTTAATATCGGGAAAGGGAAGGGGAAGATTTGCTCCTGTAATAAGATTCAGACTGTCAACGATACATTTTTGCAATTCCCATTCTTCTGCATTGGTGATGGTGCCGGAAAAAGCGTCTATCAGAAAAGGAACAGATTCCATCATGCCAAAAATGCCCAAGGCACGAATAGCTGATTGTCTGGACTCTTCCTTGGAAAATGTCATCTTCAGAAAATTAAAATCAAAGTAGTCACCGGAACATGCCAGATAGAGGGGTAAATTCCCTACCTTGTCCGGTGTTTTCTGTATGCATCCCCTAATCAGATTTAGTGCGTATTCTTCCCCTGATATTAATGCGGATAAAACAACTTCTTCAAAATAGTCCGTTTCCGTTTCTTCCATCATTTTTTTGATCAGGCCACCGTTTCTCGTGGAACCTACTAAAGAATAAGCACGAAGAATCTTACTGGATACCAAAGGATCTTCCTGCTTGAGAAATTTGTCCCAGTTTTTCTCATCCTTGATCTGCCTATAATCCAAAACCTCAATCAGACCGGCTTTGATTTTCGCTGACTCATTTGAATAGTTTTTAAGAATCCAATCATTGATGCTTGGATTATTTGAATACTTTATTGCCTGAATGACGGTTTTTTGTAACGCTTCATCCTCTCGCCAGAGGTTTATCAGCTCTTTAAGTTCAGGGGAGTTATCCGTGACCAGAGATGCCAAAATGAAAGCAGCCTCATCTTTTTTATCTGCCAGATCTTCGTTTTCCTCCTCTTCATTTAGGATGCCGGTTAGCAATTCCAACCCGTTTTGCTTATATCCTTTAAATGTTCTTGCTCTTAAGGTAAGCTGTTTTTCAAAAGTCTCTGCCTTGGGCCACTCATATTGAAGATCAAACAAACACAATTTGGCATTGTAAAGGAGAGTTTTTATGTTGTTGAGATTGTCAATCAGCAGATCGTTCATAAATTCTTTTTTGATCTTCATTTCGTGTGATTCCGTTTCCTTTTCCGGTTCCTCAGTAGATTCGGCTTCACCCCTTTTTTCTCTGGCAGCCGCCAGAATTATTGCACCTACTGCTTCAGGATCCATCTTGGAAAACTCTTTGAGCTGATCAAAAGTAGTGATTTTGAACACCGGCCCCCCTTCCTCTTTTAAAAGTTTTGCAGATTCTTCTCCTCTGATTTTGGCGTAGGACTCCAGTTCATCTAAGTTGGAAGTTTGTGGAGGGTAGCCAGGTCTTGGATTTGAATTGTGGGGTAACTGATTAACCAGGATATTATTTCGTCGGGTTAGCTCCTCCAAGTCATCAAAATTTAAGGTGCCGTTATCAGCCTTGACCTTAAATTCCTGCATGTTGTCTATATATTGCTGACAGACAGAAATCGTTTCCTTTAACTCGGCTGGGCTATCATCAGATACGAACAGTTTTTTTTTCATGGATATCCAAAGCTTTTTGCGGTTAGCAATTGGCGATTAGCATATACTGAGAAAACAGATTATTTTTGTTAACAAATCCGGGAAATTTGTCAAATTGATTCTTTTTTTTCGATAAAAGCTGTTCTCACAATATAAGGGGGCTAAATACGGGTTTTCTGTGTTAAAAATAAAAATTCAGGTTTTTTCATGAGCGGTTTTCTTCAGGTGATTTTTCATGATTGGTTGGACAGTGAGTATTCACTGCTAACTGGTTGAATAGTTCCGCCTTCGCGGGAATGATGCACAGATATAAGGTATTACCTATTTGCCAACTGCTAACTGCTAATGGCTGACAGCTTAAATGCGCAGCATTTCCCCATTTTAAAAGAATGGAATAGATACATTGAGTTATTACCTTTAAAAAGGTTCGGACTTTCCTTGTACTATTCAGAGCCCTCAAAAATTGTCGCAACAATCTTAGGGGTTATACTCAGAAGTCATCAACAGGATGTTCAGCCACCCTGGTTTGCGATAGTTCCAGCAGTTCAACATGATAAAATCGCCAGTGAATTTTCCAGTCTGATGTGGTTGGAACCACTGAAATCGCAATAATCACGTTGTTCTTATAATTCCAGGTAGCCTGAGGAATCCAGCTGTTTTCCCGGATCTCCATGTCAAACACCGTGAAATCGTCGAAAAGCTTTCTGTTAACCACCTCATCCAGATTTTTTATCGATTTCGGTAGGATGACCTCGTTGGGTTTACCATATTTATTGATCATTTTGGTCACAACCGCATACCATTTTTTTGCAATCGATTTTTCATCTTCATAACCAAAAATAGCCAGAAAATCATAAAACTTGTTGTCGACATATTTGACCTGAATGGATTCAGTGGCCATGTCTGCGAAGGTTTCACCATAGATTTGTTGATACAACGCCCCGTTTTGAATTGTTTCATTAGTTTTCAGCGTAAAACGTCCTTCCAGCATTGAGGTTGAATCTTCAATGGAATCACCCCATTTTAATCCGGCAGGTCCCGGGTAATTTGAACGATCACATAGCGTCCTCAAGTAAGTGAACCTGTTAAAAACGTAGGAAGCAA
The DNA here is from genome assembly GCA_018829445.1 of bacterium. GTDB lineage: Bacteria > SAR324 > SAR324 > XYD2-FULL-50-16 > XYD2-FULL-50-16 > JAHJTV01. Next base: position 104,924 of record JAHJTV010000031.1, on the reverse strand, counting down.
GCTCGGAGTCTTTTAAATAGAGACTTGCCGAATCCACTTTGCGCTCTTCCATCGGCTCACCTTCCGCATTAAGCCAGGTTCTATCAATACAAAGATTACCCGTGGTACAGCGGAAAAAAGCATCGTAACTCTTTAATTCCGGTTCGATTGTCACCTTATCCAAAGGTATTCGGATATTAAACACCGAGGTTACCATTCCATCCTTCTCTTTATAGCGCTTGCTCTTTATAAAAACACAACTATCTTCGGAAAATCCGAACTGCCAGTTCTCTTTTGCTAACTGAACACTGGCACCCAGTTTGTGCAATATCTCCTTCCCTACTGTTAGCTTTGTCTGACCTGGGGCATTAAGACAAACTAGCAATCCCGACAGGAAAAAAAGACAATATAGAAAAATTTGTTTTTTCATAATTAACCGTTTCTGTTTAAAAAACCTGTTCAATTCAAGAAAGAAAAAAACAACTTCAAAATGATGGATTGATTGTGAACCTGCATTGTCAATAAAGACCTGACACTTAACGAATTTGTAATATTAAATTTGTTTGCTTCTTAATTAAAAAAAGATTACCCTGCTGGCAATTCCAGCATTACATAACAATTAAAAAACGAGACTTGAGATTTAATTTTAATCATTAGTATGGCTCGATTTGACCGCCAATTGACAAAAAACCTGACAACATTTTTTTCAGTTCGGGGTTTTGTGCCCCTGTATAGAGGCACAACAGCGTTTTATGTTTATGCCACATTGTAAAGAAGAGATACTGCTGAAAGTTATAGGTAATCAGAATGTAAAAATTTTTGAAATATTTCGAATTAAATTATAAGGATTTCATATGTGGGTCAATAAGAAATATTTTTCAACTCTAACTGAAACGCTTGATTGTTTTAATAGAGAAGATTTCGTTTTCAATAATGACGTTTTTGACAGATTCAACAAGGAAAAATACAAACATGTAATTAGAAACATTAGACAACTTCAGGAAAAACTTGTTGGATTAAACAATAAAATAGATGCCATATTTGTCAAAACCTATACTAAAAATTTAACTAATATTAACGATAACCATACAAATTTTACAAAACTGAACGCGATCGATCTCAATCATACAAATCTCACAACAGATCTTTTAACTGTTTCAGCAGATTTAAAAAATCTTAACCTGGAAACACCCCTTCCCATCAGGGAAGATCATACTGAAATCAGATATTCACTAAATGAATCGATACGGTATATTGCTGCCAAAATAAAGCATCTGGAGGGAGAACTAAAAAACAGGGAGGAGACCATTAAACACCTCCGTGACTTGTTAAACGAAAAAACAAACTACATCAAAGAGGTAGCAACTGCGGTTCAATCAATTTCGAATGGAAACTTGACAACTCAAATACCCTGGAGCGAAAGGGAGACATCACTATTTAATTCCTTACAATCCGTTAGAGAAACATTTGAGAATGTTGTATTGGAGCTTTCAAAGATTCGAAGCAACCAACAGCGTAAAAATGTATTGAAAACGAATGATAATAATCAGATTGCCAGGGCTATTCAGGAAACGGATGAGCTTTTCAAAAACCTTTTCTCAAAACTGGAGGAAAACAGCGAGAAAAACCGGTTATTAACAGCAAAACTGGAAGAGATGGAGCAGTTCCTTGAGCTTGTTGCTTACTATGTTGAGGGAGTAGCAAAAGGGGATTATACCCGTAAGATACCTTTTCGTGAAAGAGTACCCGGGCTTCATAATGCGTTAATTCAATTAAAGAAAACATTTTCGCAAATCTGCCAATCAGCATTGGAAGCCGCCCGGGGTAATTTTGATCAGAAACTTACCGATCCGGAAAACCATGATCTGGTGGGAGCCGCTTTCCAGCAGATGTTTCAATCCTTCAGACAACGACAACATCAGCTGACATCTACAGTAGAGAAACAGACAGTGGTGATCGGTGAAATGAAAATCCAGCAAAACGAACTGGTCGAATACAACTTTAATTTTGAAAATAAATTCAAGGAACTGTTCACCTCTTATGGGGAATCAATTGAAATACAGAAGGAACAGCAGCAGGCTATCGATCGCTTGCAGAAAAGAAACAGTGCCCTTGAAAATGAGAACAGAACCATCAGACAGAAACACACCGAACAAAACAAACAGCTAAAGAGCCTTCTCCGGCAAAATGAGAAGATATTGGAAACCAACAAACAAACCATTACCCTTTGTGAAAGCTTTTTTTCCGGATTGAACAAATGTGTTGGTAAAACCAATAGTGCCATCGATAAAGAAATGAGACAAACCGAACTTTCCAATGATCCTGAAAAAATGGAATTTCTAGCTGATCTACTTGAGAATTCCAAAAAGACGACTGAATTTATCAAAAACTTCCGTTTCGATTTTTTCCCCGAGAAAACAGTCATTGAATACTGTGAATTCAGCCTGATCGACCTTATTCAGGAGCTACAACTTGATTTTAAAGGAATCGAACTGGAAAATGGGAAACAAATCGAGTTTGATATTGACGACACGGTTCCTCACCAGCTCATATCCGACGAATCCCGTCTAAAACATATCCTTACGCTTCTACTTTTTCATACCATTCAGACAACCCCGTCCCAATCCATTGCCTGTAAAGTCAATAGGGTCATTTCAAAATCCATACAAGAAAGCAGATCGAGCCGATCCATGATTGGTTTTGAGATTTCCTGCCGGAGTGATAAGCCGATCAACGGCCATCAGATAGTACTGGACGGTTTTAACGGGTTGTATTCAATAAGACAGGGAATGTTGGATGAAGTGAGCCTGGGTTTGATTTTGCTGAGAGAATTGGTGGAAACTCTGGATGGCGAACTTCACCTCAATAGTGTCCACAATCAGGAGGATACATATCAATTACTGATTCCCCTGGAGATAGAACAATCCCGGTCAGACGCTGCCAACCCTCCAGGCGCTGCCGAAAAGTTACCTGATGAAGATTATATCCTGGTTATGGAGGAGAACAGCAGTTTTTTCGAAGAGATCGCTGGTCGGTTCAATCAGTTTCAACTTCGCAGTCTCCAGGTGACAGAGGTTGAAGATGCAATGACGCTGGCAAAACAACGACTACCTCACGGATTATGCCTGGGCATGAAATGGAGCGGTAGTCAGGGAATACAATTCATGGATAACATTCGTTCTCTGGCGTCCAACCAAAAGCTGCCTGTCATCGCATTAACCGAAAATCAGAAGATTCCCCCGAGTTGGGACAAGTATTGTCTGGGTGCGGTTTCCAAGAATACAGATCCCAAGGACTTTCGGAAGGTGGTTGAGAAGATAGAAGCATTTAAGAAGGAGTTGACACAGAGGCTTGTGATTATCAATTCCACTAATAGTATTCACTCAAAGTTTGAACACTATCGGAAATTTTTTCAGCTGTCCTTCGATAGTATCGAGCAAAATGAGTTCAGGCGTTATTCGCTGGAAAAAGACAGTTTTGTTATGCTGCAGGTCGACTCGGATCATATTGATTCCGCCTTGGAGATCATTGAAGACTGTCGAGACCAATCTGTCGATCTGCCAATAGCAGTTGGGTTCACCGGCACCTCCTATCCGATTCAGAACAAAATAGACCCACTCGTCGATTATTCCTTTGCCTTGCAGAGCAGCACCATCTACGAAATATACGAAACGGTTCAATTGATAAACGCTACTCTTTCAAAAGCTCGTACTGAAAGACGGGAGCTAATGGATGATTATTTTAAATCACGAAATACCTGTCTAAACAACAAACAGGTGTTGATGGTAGCCGACAATGTATCTGCTACCCTGGCATTGAGAAAACAATTGAATCTTCAGGGAATTGAGATCACTGTCAACGCCCGGGGGAAGAACATCCAAAACGCTTTAAGCAACACCCCGAACTGCAATTTGATTCTGATAGATACGGATTCCAAAAAAGATCACACGCTTCATGTTATTGCTGAGATCAAATCATTAGAAGAGTTCAACCGAATTCCAATTATTCTTATGAATCAGAATTCCGGATTGGGAGACGAAGAGTACTGGTTGACAAAGGGAGTTGATCGCTACCATGCAGCACCCGTCGATTTCGAAACTCTGCTGTCCTCCTCACGAGTCCTGATTGAACTTAACCGGTTTAGTTTCTAAATCGGTTTCAGGAATTTTCTATTGGATCGTTGGTTATAGCTTAAATAATGTAAAGGCACCCATTTGTTTATGAAACCAGGCTTTTTTTCTTTGATTGGTACTATCATCTTGCTGTTCATCGTTTCTTCCTGTGGAGATGACGTTTCTTCGATGACAGATCCAGGCTCAAGTACCATTGTCACCGCAATTGTGCTGCAAAATGCAGCTGCTGACAGTATGTCCATGACCACAATTCCGGAGCTGAAGCTAATGGATCTCACTATCAGCAAAAGGTATAATAACGGAACAACTTCCACCATGTTGTCTTCTGAAATATCATCCAACATTACGTGGGAACTGGATTCAAATAGCGGCGTTCAACTTGTCACCGGCGAGAGTTCCAATAATGTAAGACTTAAAGGAACCGGAACCGCCGATTTGATTGCAAAATACCAACCAACCGCTGAAAACGGTTTTCAGCAAATTATTTCCAATATCATCTCGTTTACGGTTATTGAATCCAATTTAATCAGCATAGAGGTTAAACCGGATTCTGATTACTCCGTGGGGTGCGACTATTCCGACATACCCTCCTCAGAACTGATCGAAGGGTGTTTGATGCAGTTCCAGGTTATTGGTCACTATGATAACGATACAACAGCTGACTTTTCTGATGAAGCTGTCTGGCATTCGGAAGATGAAAACAAGGCGATTTTTGTTGCTGATCTGCCTGCATCAATCGACAAAGACTGGTTTCAAATCGTAACTGCATTTTTGGACGATAATAACCTCAGAAACAAAACCGGACTGGTTCTGGGAAAAAGCACCGGCGGCTTCGAAATATCCGCCACCCATGAAACATTTTCCAATATGTCTGATACAGTAACGATCGTAGGGCCGGAACTTTATTCCATGGGAGCCCGCATAAACACCCATCACAGCAACTATTGTTATGAAAACTGCCAACTCTATGAAAACATAATCATAAACCTTGAAATCGTTGGGACGTACACGAACAATGTCAGTACCGAAATCACCCGGCAATCCATTATCCAATCCGATGCAGATCCGTACTATGTCGTGATTAACACCAATTTAAATGAAGTTACAGGTCAGCCCATTTATACCGGTGTTATCAATATAAGACATGAGTCACCTGAAAATGTTACCTTCACCATAAAAGCCAGTGGGATCACCACCACCATTGATTGTGTTATCTCTCAAGAAGAACTGCAGAGTATCGAAAGAACCCAGCCTCGGGGGAGCTCCAGTGAAGTGTTCAGCCTTTCCAATACAAGCAATGTTTTCAGCGTCAAGGGCAATTATAACAATGATCAGTTTGAGCTTTTAGATGCTAACGGGCGACTGAAAACACTGAATCTGGAGAGGATCACCTGGAGCTCCTCAAATGAGAGTGTGGCAACCATCGACCAAGCAAACATGGAAACGAACTGGGACAATCTGAATGGGATCAAAATAACCACGACCGCAGCCGGTGAAGGTGCCTTAACCTCAATCAAAGCTGTATCGGATCTGGCAATAGTTGACTGGACATTGACCATAAACAACACCACCTCAGTTCCCATCTCGTTATCTATCTCTCCTAGTGATGGGGATGCTCATGTAATCGAAGCCGGTGTGGACACCCAGTTCTCTGCCCTTGCTGTGTTTAACAACCAGACTTCCGAAATCCTGGAAGAGGGGAGGGTTGTTTGGTCTTCAGTCCCAGCGGATTGTGTCATTGACTCTTCCGTTCAACCCTGTATTACAGGTTCGGGAGTGGTAACGACAAATGAAGCCATCAGTATCACTGCTACAACCTCCATTGACCCCTCCTCGGATATATCAACCTCTCTTGGCATTACCGTAACCCCTACAAACCTGGTTTCAATCACCGTGGTACCTGATAATTACTCCCTCTACGAAAGAGATACCGTTCAGTTTTCGGCGATCGGGTTATTCTCAAACAACCGTTCCCAGGTTCTGCATGAGGATTGTATTACCTGGAGTATTGATCCTTTTGGTGATGCCAGCGTCAATGAACAGGGAATCCTTACTGCCATAAATGAAAGTCCGAGCGTAATGGTAACTGCCACTTCTCTTGAATGCATCACGGAAGAGAAATACATCCCCTCCAATATAACCGGTAATACCAATTTGACAATACAGTCACTGCCCAGAATCAGTCTCTCCAGTAACTTCAGTTTAATAGCCGAAGATGAAGTTGCCAATATTTTGCTCACGTTCAAAGCGGATGCAACCTTTGATGAAGATATTATTGTTCCCTATGAGATAACCGGTTCCGCCACAGTGGGTTCAGACTTTAATCTTTCTTCCGGCAATGCTGTTATTCCCTCCGGAAGCGATACCAAGGACATCATCTTCAGTATTATTGACGATATTCTTGATGAGAACAACGAAACCATTGAAATTGATATTTTGGTAAACGATATCACCAACGGTAAAGCGGATGCAACGACCGATCTCACCATTATCATTGAGGACAATGAGAGTCCACCGGTGTTGTCTGTAAATTCGGGTTTTTCAGTTGCTGAGAGTTGTGGATCTGCAATCGTTACTTTTGAGATCAACAGGGTGAGTGGAAGGGATATCTCCATTCATATTGATGTGACGGGTGATGTGAATGGAGAGGATTATAGTCTCAACGCTAATTCACTCACAATGGCTGCAGGAGACACGGAAGCCAACCTGATACTTGATATTTCCAATGACTCCCTCAAGGAGGGTGATGAACAACTGGTATTGGAAATCACTGCGGATTATGCAGACACTGGTTCCATCGGCATGCCAACTCTGACCATAACCGATGATGACCCATTGGCTTTTTTGGAGCACGTATCCACGGTCAATTGTATTATTAATTCAACCTGCAGCTACCAGCCAAAAGTAAACTCAAGCAATCCACTTGATTTCAACGCATACAATCTGCCGGTATGGATGAGTCTTATTGACCCCAATACAGGGAAAATACAGGGAACTGCGCCTGCCAGTGCCGAAACCACGGATGAGGTCATTATTTGCGCTGAGGATCAGACTGACTCCGAAACTGCCTGTCTGATGCCCTTCACCATTATTGTTAATAATTGAAGTAACTGTAGTAACCGATTGTTGGTTTTTTTTATGATTAAGATTTGTAACAGATTGAGTGTCAGGAGATTCTTTCACCCGGGATTATTATTGCTACTCCTATTGCTGGCTATCGGTTGTAGTGAAGATAGACTTTCCGATGATACGGAACCGGACGTCAAAAGGGTGATTGAGGCGGTCCGTTTTGAATATCCACAGGACTATATTCCGGAACTGCTCAATGCCGAATTTACGGTTTTTGGCCTCTATAATGACAATACGGAAGAATCCCTGACGACCGAAGTGTTAAGCGAAAGGACAAACTGGAGTATCGAAACCGATGATACTATCACCCTTATGACTGATTCCGAATATCCGAATAAAGCCAGCTTTTCAGGAACCGGAACTGTCTACCTGACGATCAGTTTTAGCTCCAATGGCCAGATATTCACTGCAACCCAAACCTTCAGAATAACCGAACCTGTTCTGGCATCCATGGCCATTGAGGAAGAGCTGAATAGCGCACACCTGAGTGATTGCTGCACCCGGATCACAGAGGTCAGCGGCAATGTTGTCCAAGGGTGTGTCAGACAATACGCTGCCATCGGCACTTATGATAATGGAACAACGGAAGATTTTACCAGGGACGATTACATCACCTGGTCAACATCCTCCAATAGTGCTGTTATGATAGAATTTGCGTCAAATATTGATGATTTTCCCGTCACAAAAAGCTGTATTGAAGAAGTGAATACAAACGGATTGGTGCTTGCATCCGCTATAGGAGAATTCCAGGTTGAAGCCAACCTCCTGGGGGTAAAAGGAACTTCAGATACGTATAGTGTTATCGAACCCACCTTAATAGATATTGAGTTTAAACAACCCATACCAGTTGCAATGGTGGAAGGACAAAAACAGCAGTTCCAGGTTATAGGGGCTTATAACAATGATACTTCCGGAGATGTCAATGACCTGTTAGCCTGGTCCACTTCTGATGATGAGACCGCTATATTCCTGGCAAATGATGCCAGCGGTGTTTTAACTGCAAAAAGAGCTGCCACCGATCTGCGGGTAACCGCTTCACATTTAACCGGTGGTTCCATTGATACAGGAATCGATATATCTGAAAAGGAACTGCTGAGCATATATCTTGATCCTTCAACTGACAGTCTGGATTGGAATCAGCAGATGCAATTTACCGTGTGGGGCAAATTCAATAATGGTTTGGAAGAAAAAATAATTGATAACCTCACTTTTTCTGTCAACAATGAATCCGTCGCAACCGTCTCCTCTTCGGGATTGATCACTGCAAAAGAACCACCATCAGCGGCAACCATCACAGTGACGGCCGAGTATAACTCGACTTTTACCGCCACAGCTTCAATCACAGTCTCAAATCAATCCTCTGAAACAAGCGAAATACAAGCCTCCCCTTCCAAACTTTCACTCATTGAAGGAGAATCTGCCATTGTCAGTGTCATGGCTGTTCGCACAAATCTATCTCAGGAATTGCTTGACCCGAATGATTTAACGGTATCTGCATCATTACAAGTAACCGTAACAAACAACCAGGATAACTTTATTCTAACGGCGCAAAATGTAGATGGCAGCAGTGATGTTTCTACTGTTGCCTTCAGTTACCAGGATCTGTCCACGGATGTTGAGGTCACAATCTTTAATGAACAACTGGTTGATATCACTCTCACTAAATCCGACGATAATGTGATTGGTTCAACGGCGGTTTTGTTGACTGTTATGGGAATCTTTTCCGGAGTTGGTGTGACCTCTCCCCGTGAAATGATAGCCGGAACCGACTTCGAGTGGACCTGTCATGTCGGAGATCTTTCGGGCCCAAACTGCAATCATCTTATTAATAACAACGTCTTCACCGCAGATGTACCAGCTACTTACCTGGTAACTGCCACAGCAGACAGCAGCAATTTTCCTTATCAGGTTGAAACCGTGGTGGAAACCACCACCATAACAGTCTATGATTTACCCGTCGTTGAATTCTCTTCCTCCAATATCACGGCTGCCGATGAAAGCGATGGTATTGTAACCATCACTGCGATTGCTTCAAGCGCATCTCCGCAGGATATTATCATTCCATTCAGCATGAGTGGAAGTGCATCCTCTGGTATCGATTATAGCACTTCAACCAGCCTCCATCAGTTCATCATCGCAGCCGGAAACGTATCTGCCGATTTTGTGATTAATCTGACAGACGACGATGAGGTCGAACTAACGGAAAGTATCTCTTTTACCATCAACGGAAGCAATATCATCAATGCTGAAGAGGGTGTGAATCTGGTGCACTCGGTCAATATTCTTGACAACGACATTTCCACTGTTAGTTTCAGCGCGGACAGCCAGATAAAAAACGAGGGGAGCGGAGAGGTGACAGTATCCATCGAAATGGAAAGCGTGAACTTCCAGGATGTCACTGTCCACTATCAGATCGCTTCAACCGGGTGCTCGGGAGAGGTTACTAAAAAGGCAGAGGTTAACAGGGATTTTACTCTGCGAAGCGGATTCGGAAATACCATCATCGCAGCAGGAGAATTATCAGGAAGCTTTTCATTTGATATCAGCGACGATGCCTACCATGAAGTTGACGAATGTCTGGTAATCACCTTGACAGGAGCTGAATCGGCAACCCTGGGGGCAATCATAGCCCAAAATATAATCATTAAAGACAATGATACACTACAGATAATCGCATCACCTGTTACGGAGATCACCAATACCGGTGATTACGAATACCTGGCAGTGACAACACCGTTTGATTCCGCAGATTACAAACTTAATAAGAAATACAATCTACCTTCCTGGGAAATTGTTGAGGCTACGACGGATGGTGCCACCCGATCTTTAAAACTAACCGGCACACCTTCCAGGGTTGAAGTGGGAGAAACAGATCCGGAAACCGTCATCTGTGTGACAGACAGCGAAGATGGAATTGACTTTTCATATGCCCCGGGAGCTCAAACGGCTTGTAAAGCCTTTTCCATAACCGTAAACTCCTGTAACATCACCAACAGTCCGGGAGTGATAAATGTTTCAGGAGATTTTAATGGCGGTGATGCCAACTGCGGAAATCCAAATAATCATATCACTATTGAGGATTCAAAAGAGCTGATCATGGTCGAAGGTAGCTTTTCAGGCACTGTTTTGCTGGAAACCAATGGTAGATTCAATCTTTCAGGTGGGATTGTTGATTCATCGGCAGATATTCAAATTTTGGGAGGCACTCTTGAGATCAACGGCGATACAAGAATCGAAGGAATATTGGATATCAGTGCCGACAGTATGATCGTCTTTGATACAGGACATACTCTTGATTATGTGTATTCCGGCGGATTGGAGATTGGCAATAATGAGCTTGACTTCCAGTTTACCGGTACTGACGCCAGCATTGATAATGAGAGTCCGATAAAGCTCAACTCATACAGTATTCTGGATATCAACTCCAGTCATTTTTCCAACAGGATTAACACCATTACCATCGAAGCCGACCAAAACCAGGCGGGATCAGGTGGGCAGATCAAAACTACCGGTGATATAACCATTAACATTTTCAATCTGGAAGCCAATGGCTACCTCGATATCATTTCCGGAACAACCCATATCGCAACTGACACCTCTTGCGATCATCAGTTCACCATTGATGGTCCCGGCACAATAGAAATAGATGGTATATTTAATCTGAACGACTCCCTGAAGCTGCAAAATGGATCGGGTTTAAAAGTTCTGGACAACCTTTATCTCAATGGATTGTTGGCTGTTGATAGTGGTGCTTTCAGCACTCCTACTGTGATCAAGGCCAACACCCTGTTCTTTGGAGGCACTCTTGATATTGATTCGACCACTGATATCTTCGGACTGGTTACAACCTTTTCCGGTCAGGATGTTTCCATTGACGTTGAAAGTGGCAGTGGTTTGGTTCTGCATCAGAAGCTTGATATCTCCTCTGGCAGTCAATTGTTTCTCTTCGGAGCCGGAACAGTTTTGCTTGATGAGGTCAGCATCGACGGTTCCGCCTATATCAGAGATACCCCCTTAACAATCAATAATAATCTAAGTGTTGGTGGATCATTGATGATCTCGGATACAAGTCTTACCTTTGACGAATCGGCAGACGTTCTCTCCGGTAGTGGGACAATTACATTGAATAACCTGAGTGTTTTTTTCAATAAGGATTTTACCATTACCGCCCCTAATCTCACTACCGACGTAACAACCACTTGGAATGTTAATGATATTAAACTGACCCTGAATAACCCCGGAGCTCCGGTTCTGTCCGGTGATATCCATCTATCAAATGGTGTTTTGGATATCGATGTCACCTCTGATATATATAATCTTTCATTTTCCAGCGGAAACGATGCCACAGTGGACATCAACAGCAATGCCACCTTGGCTGTTCAAACCGAAATATCGATACCTTCCGCATCAAATCTGTTTATAGTCGGAGAGGGCGGCCTTGACCTCCAGAAATTTTTGATTGAAGGATTAACTACTGTTCAGAACACCAACCTGATTCTCAATTCCTCCTGGGATGTTACCGGGGATATCTCTTTGACTAACAGTACAATTATTTTTGCGGGAGCAGACAATACAATCCGGGGACCGGGAACGATCGCTCTTGCTAATGCTTCGATCCTGTTGCAAAGGGATCTTACCATCAATCAGACCACTATCAATTCAGACAGTTCTTCTGATTGGGATCTGAACGGCCATGCCCTTAATTGGGCCAGTGCTTCCAATCTGGTGGCCGAAGCTGTGCTGTTAAACAGCGGAACCCTTGTGATTTCCCGCAATATCACTCTCGATGCCCCTATTGATATCTCAGGTGGAACATTAAAGATCGATGGGGACGCAATCATGGTAAAAGATTTTGGTGGACTATCCGGAGAGGCTGTCCTTGATACCATAAACGAGAGCTATTTCATATACTCGGGAGTTGAATTGGATGTCAATGACCATGAATTAAAACTCGCCGGATCAGGTATTATCAACAATGATCATGCTTTTGATCTTAGTAGCGCAAATAGTATCCTGCGATTAAGTGGTACTGATGGAACCCTTTATAAAGCAAAATTCACTGCTGTTTCATCAAATGGAAAAGGGATTTTTGCAGAAGAGGATTTTGTCATCCATACACTAACCCTGGATAACGCAACTGGAAGAATTACAGTGGCACCTGAAAAAACGCTAATTATCGGAAACCGGTTGGATGTGTCCGGCGACAGCAAACTTTATGTGAATAATAATGCCACGGGGAAAGTTGTCTTGCATGATATCTACCTTAGCGGAGATCTGGAATTGGGACCTGATTTTACCCTTGCTCCCGATGCAACACTTTATATCTTACAAAATGCCACCTTAACAATCAATTCAGACCTCCATTTTAATGACGGACTGGTTGTTGCGGACGGTGCCACCTTGACTATTGATAACAACCACGGTGGACACACAGTTTCCTTCTCTGGAGGGGTTGAGCTGGAAGTTACGGGAACAGTCGTAATAACAGGAGATACCCTGGCGCAATTCACTTTTACTGATTTTGATTATGAGACGTCGCCAGAAATCTGGGACGGTGTAACCGTTGATGGTTCTGCTGATACCGCACCATCCAAGGGTGATGCTTTGGACGTGCTTTCCTTTATGGCGGTTCCCGGAAATGCGTCTGTCAGTCTTGGTTGGGATTACCAGGTGGGAGATTTTAACCATGTTCTCATCAGACGAAAAACAAGTAATTATCCCGATACCACTTCCGATGGGAACTTGGTTTATGATGGCACCGCCGACAGTGTTATTGACGATCATCTCAACGGAATTCTGAATGGACAAATGTATTACTATACGGCGTTTGCCTACAACAGTTCCAATGATTACGCCAATGGAGTGAACGCTTTGGCAATCGCCACCCTTGTTCCGGCAGATCTTATCAGCTATTACCCCTTGGGAAGTAAGGATGATTGCAGTGTAAATCCCGGGGTGTGGGACGGCAGTGGACTGGGTAACCACGGAACCTGCTTTAGTAACATAAACACCACCGCAGATATGCTGGACAACAGTGATAGTGCCTTTAACTTTAATGGTGTTGCCGATGCCATTGAAATTGACAATCCCCTGGTTGAGGTTCAAAACTCAGCTGGCAACATTACTGAAAATAGTTTCACAATCTCATTCTGGATCAAAACCACTTATAATGAAGGGGACGCTTCCTCTGATTGGTTCGTTAATGTACCCGTAATCGACGGAAAAGTGGGAGTTGATCAAAATGATTTTGGGATCTCCATAGCACAAGGTAAAATTCTGTTTGGAACAGGTGACAACGGAACCAACACCACTATTTCCAGCCGGAACTCCATTAACGATAACAGCTGGCATCACGTGGCTGTAACGCGTTCCTACCATACCGGTGAATTGTCAATCTTCGTTAATGGTGAGCTGGATGCGACCGGTGACGGTTCCCTCAACATATTGAGCTCTCCAAGTTTCCTGGGCATTGGACGCAGCCCCTTTGGAAATGTCTATTTTGACGGAGATCTGGATGATATCCGTATCTATAAGCGTATCCTAACAGGCTTTGAGATTAAAACCCTTTACGATTTTCCCTAAACACCTTAATCTTTCATTTATATGATGAATTAAAGGCCCCCCATCTGTCTGGTCAAAACGGGTTTTAATTTATATACTGCCGATCAATTGCAACCGCTCAGTCTTAACAAAAAAACAGGATGATTGAAAAATGAACGGATCATGGATTTTTATCCTGATGGTTATCGTTTTTATAACCGTCTACAGCCTACTGAACTATTATTTTCTTAGAAAACACCGCAATGTCACCAATCTCAAACCATTTCCCGGGATTCTGGTGAAACTGGTGCTTATCACTATCATTCTGACACCGGTGGCAACCATCATCTTCAGTCAACACGGACCACCCTTTCTGGCAGCCATTACAGGTTTTACCGGATACAGCTGGCTGGCGTTTCTGTTTTTATTCCTGGTAATCCACGGCCTGGCTGATTTGGGATTATTTATCCTGAAGTTGCTGGGATTTGCTTCCGACCCGAAAACAGCCAGAATTCTGTTTTTTATTACCCTGGTACTAAATATAAGCATCCTGGTTTACGGAAGCTATGAGGCCAGGCAAATTCGAATAGAATATGTTAATGTCCCCACAACCAAACTACCCATTGGAACTAAAAATCTGAAACTGATTCAACTGTCAGACATTCACTTCAGCCCGCTTACCGGTCCCAATACTGCACAGACATTACTGGATATTGTCATTCAGGAAAAACCGGACTTGATTGTCATCACCGGAGATCTGTTAGACAGTGGTATCAAAAAGGAAGACGAAGTCATCTCGATTTTACAGCAGATGCAGGCCCCTAAAGGGAAATATGCCATCACCGGAAACCATGAATTTTTCGCCGGGATTGAGAAGAGTACCTCTTTTATCCAGCAGGCGGGATTTAAACTGCTTAGAAACGAAGCGGTTTCTGTTGAAGATAAAATTACACTTGTGGGTATGGATGATCCAACCGTCAAGCGTTTTGATGAATCCATCGACATCGCCGAAGGAAAGATTCTGAAAAACCTCAATCATGAAAAATTTACACTCCTGTTGAAACATCAGCCCAGAATTGAGGAATCCAGCCTGGATTATTTCGATTTGCAGCTATCCGGTCATACCCACGCCGGACAGATTTTCCCCTTCACTCTATTGGTGAAAATCGCCTTTCCCTATCTTTGCGGCATGTATCAGCTGGACACCGACACCCAATTATACGTTAGCCGCGGAACCGGTACCTGGGGACCACCCTTCCGTTTTTTAGCCCCCCCGGAAGTCACCGTTATTAGTTTAGTGAATGGGAATTGAATTAAGGCAAAAGGGGGACAACAGTTGAACTTTCCTGCTGAAAAAGGAAGACTTTAGTGTGACAATGAAGAGCAATGAATAAAAAACGATTTAGATTTTAGACATTTATAAGGGGTGTTTTGTGTCTGAAAGTCTGAAAAAAAGTTGTCCCGCATAGTAATTGACCTAGGAGTCTCCTTCGGCTATTTTTCAATCTAATTGCATAATAGCCGAAGGAGACTCCTAGGTATATCAAAAGAACGCTTGAAACCTTCATTCACAAGGCGACAAATCAGTTTCCGGTCTTGCTTTTAATCGGCGCCAGACAGGTCGGAAAGACAACCCTGCTTCGGCAACTGAGTCATCAAAATCGAGCCTATGTGACTTTGGATGATCCTATCATCTTGAATCTTGCCAAGAATGATCCGGCGCTCTTCATGCAGTGCTATCCTTCACCGGTTTTAATTGATGAGATTCAATATGCTCCAGAGTTGCTGCCTTATATTAAAATGGTGGTAGATGGGGAGCAAAAACCGGGAATGTTCTAGTTGATCGGATCTCGGCAATTTCAGTTAATGAAGGGCGTCTCCGAATCGCTTGCCGGTCGGATTGGGATTATCCAGTTAATGGGCTTTTCTTCACGGGAAATTAGAGGAGAGGGAGAAAAGGATTTCCTGTTTTTACCTGACAAGAAAACAATTCTGTCTAACCTGTCTCCAAAACATGAGATTAGCTTGATGGAGTTGTACTTCACAAGCTGGCGCGGCTCTTTTCCGGCTATTGCCCGATCACCAGAAATCGATCACAACCTGTTTTATAATTCATATATCCAAACATATCTGCAAAGAGATGTTCGTGATTTGGCAAAAGTGGGCGATGAAACAGCGTTTCTCCGTCTTGTCAGAGCCTCCGCGGCCAGGACCGGACAATTACTGAATCTGTCAGATCTTGCCAGGGATGCGGATGTGGCTCCCAATACCGCAAAAGCCTGGTTGTCCATTTTGCAGACAACAGGAATTGTATATCTCCTTGAGCCCTACCACTCAAATGTGACAAAGCGCCTGGTGAAAGCGCCCAAGCTCTACTTTACGGAGACGGGTCTTTGTTCCTATCTGACCGAATGGTCCAATCCGGAAACACTGGAAGCCGGGGCCATGTCAGGGGCGATTCTTGAAACCTGGATTCTCTCCGAACTTCTTAAAGGCTGGCTGCACAGTGGTAAACGAACCCCTTTTTATTATTACAGGGACAAGGACAAAAAAGAGATTGATCTGCTGATTGTTCAGGATGGAATGATCCACCCCCTGAAATTCAAGAAAACAGCCTCCCCGAGAAAAGACACCATTCGCCATTTTTCTGTACTTGATACGCTGAACCTTCCAATTGGTACCGGGGGGATTATCTGTTTAAACAACCAATTCATTCTATTAAAAGAGGATCTTTTTTCGATCCCCATTACCAGCATTTAGGCAAGATTTTAATTGTCAGTTGACAGAACAAGTCGGGAAAATAAATTTTTAAGATTAGGGAAATTCAAACTTGTAGTTCGAAATATCTTAAATCCAAGAATAAGATGTGAATCGAGACGGAATCTATCTGACAGTTGCCAATACATTTGATTATCAGGATCAAAAAAACCGTTGATGACTTCGTTGGATTGGAAGAGATCTGTTTTAACTTCATCATCAAGTGAATGACCTTTTATAGACCTTTTAAAGGTGACCTTATATATTGACGAAAATAGTCTGATGTGCAAGGATGTATTCAAGCCTGCAGTTTTTTGGGTGGGTTTTATAAATAATTACAATGAAAAAATGTAAACAGATTTTTTACAGTGACCTTAAAAATGAAAAAGGAAGACCTTTTAAACCTGATTCGAAATGGAGAGAATTCCGGCGTTGAGTTCAAACGGGATAATATTCGACCGGAACAGCTGGCAAAAGAGGTGGTGGCGATGGCTAACCTTCAGGGGGGACTAATCCTGCTGGGTGTTGAAGATGACGGGGCTATATCCGGGATTCAAAGAAATAATCTTGCTGAATGGGTAGTGGATACCGTTTTCTCCCGCTATGTGCACCCGATGATTCTTCCTTTTTACGAAGAGATCCAAATTGAGCAGGATAAACGCATCGCCGTTGTTTCCTTTCCCCAGGGGCCCTCCAAGCCTTATGTTGTTCGCAACAAAGACAGGGAGGAGATTTATATTCGAATCGGCAGTATTTCGCGGCGGGCAACACGGGAACAGCAATTGAGACTGTTTGAATCGGGTGGTGTTCTACACTCAGAAGTTATGCCGGTTCCCGGAACTTCTTTCGACTCTCTGGATCTGGTACGTCTTGAGAACTATATACGGGATATTCTGAAGGATCCTGATCCTCCCTTGGATGAGGCAGCCTGGAAGAACCGACTGGAGGGATTGGGTCTGATGGTTACTACCAGGGAGCAAACCTGTCTGTGCACCATTGCCGGACTGGTGCTTTTCGGAGTGAATCCCAGAAGATGCCTGAGACAGTCGGGACTCAGATTGATGGCTTTCAGGGGTAGTGACAAGGAGTACCAGGCATTGATGGACCGAGTGATTGACGGACCAATGGTTGGCAGGTGGAAGATCAACAAGGAGGGCAGGCAATTGATCGATGAGGGCCTGATCGAAAAGTGTGTGAACAGCCTGGAACCCTTTATTACGACTGAATCAGCGACGATTGACCGTTCGTTTCGCAGAGAAAAAAGCTGGAACTATCCCCTTGATGCCGTCAGAGAAACGATGATAAATGCCCTGGCGCACAGAGATTGGACACGCTTTGTTGATATCGAAATGACAGTGTATGAAAATCGACTGGAAGTCATCAGTCCGGGCGCATTACAAAATTCTATGACCATAGAAAAGATGAAGGCCGGGCAACGCTCAACCCGAAACCAGATCATCGTTGAAGTTCTGAAGGATTATGGCTATGTTGATGCCCGTGGAATGGGAATCAGAACCAAGGTTATCCCCTTAATGAAAGCTGCCGGGAAAGAGCTGATTTTTGAAGCGACCGATGATTATTTGAAAACGATACTGGTTAAAGGGTCAGTTGGGAATATGACCTTTTATCAAGACAGTCCTGTTAAACCTGATTCGGTTGAAGACCAAAACCCTCTTTATTTCATGGAATCCAGCAAGAAAAGAGGTGAAAGGTCATTTATAAGGTCAAGTGATTTAAGACAGGATTTATTGGACTATCTTAAACAGAACCCCAAGGCTGTTTACGAGCAAATTGCCGTAGTTCTGCAGGTTAGCCCGGCAACCGTTAAAAGAACTATCCGCAAATTGAAGGCTGAGAAACTTCTGATACGAAACGGCTCGAAAAAGACCGGCAAATGGATGGTTCTGTGAATTTATTTGAAATCGTGAATGGGGGTCTGGCAGTGGATCGATAGCCATGGGCGGGGTGGCTCTAAGTGGCCACCCATTGTTTGCTACAACTCAATTCTCAACGTAAAGATTATCAATATCATTTTTGTACTGTTTTTCAATCAGGTTCTTTTTCAGCTTCAGGGTTGGGGTGATCAATCCGTTTTCCACGGTGAATTCCGGAACGATGGCCACTTTTTTGATGGTTTCAAATGAAGCAAATTCCTTGTTTTTCTCCTGGACCTCATTCTCTATCAGCTTGCGAATTTCCGGATGCTGCCCCAAATCTGCAATGGAAGAATAGGAGATTCCGTTTTTCTTGGCATATTCCTCTACAGTGAGAGGATCTATGGTTACCAAAGCGGTCAGATACTTCCTGCGATCGCCCACCACCATAGCTTGGTTAATATAGGTTGAAGTGCCAATAACCCCTTCAAGCAGTGCGGGAGCTACATTTTTGCCTCCGGCAGTGATAATGATCTCCTTTTTTCGACCGGTTACAGTTAAAAATCCTTTAGAATCGATGACGCCCAGATCTCCGGTTAAAAGCCAGCCATCCTTGGTGAACGTCTTCTTGGTTTCGTCCGCCATCTTATAATACTCCCGCATCACATTCCGTCCGCGGATCAGAATCTCGCCATCCTTCGCAATTTTGGTTTCTATCCCTGGCCCGGGAAGCCCCACCGTCCCGAACTTGTAATCGTCAAACCGGTTGCTATGGCTGAACGAGGCGTTTTCCGTCATCCCAATCCCTTCCAGTACCAGGATTCCGGCAGCATGAAAAAACTTGGCAATACTTTCGTTTAAAGGAGCTCCACCGCTTAACATCCAGCGGATATTACCTCCTAAGACTTTCTGCAGCTTGGAAAACACCAGTTTACTGGCAATGGCATATTGAAATCCAATGAAACCAGGAATCGGTTTTTTATTCGTCTTGCAGTCACTTACCTGATAGCCAACATTGCAGGCCCAGTTGAATAGTTTCAGAATGATCCCACCCTTTTCTTCTGCACCGCTGACCACTTTGGAGTAAATTTTTTCATAAACCCTGGGAACACTGGGAATCCAATGGGGCTTTGTAAAACCGATATCTTCCACTGCCGTATCCAGACTACGGGCAATGGTGACCACTGTTCCGGATATAGCCGCCGAATAAACCGTTAACCTGGCCATAACATGCGCCAGCGGCAGGAAAACAATGGTGTCATCTCCTTCCAACATTTGCAGGGATGCTTTGATGGATTGCGAATTAAAGGTTAGATTGTCCTGGGTAATAACCACTCCCTTGGGAACCCCGGTTGTCCCGGAGGTATAGACTAAGGTTGCAGGATCATTGGGCTTTGGTTCATTGGCACGCTTCTCAAAATCCTTATCACTAATCTTATCGCCCAGACTTAAAAACTCCTCATATGAGATCACCCAGTCATCCTTGTGCGTCCCATTGATCATAACCACTTTACGAACCTTTGGAATCTTGTCTCGGATGGTAAACAGCTTGTTC
The DNA here is from genome assembly GCA_018829445.1 of bacterium. GTDB lineage: Bacteria > SAR324 > SAR324 > XYD2-FULL-50-16 > XYD2-FULL-50-16 > JAHJTV01. Next base: position 84,957 of record JAHJTV010000031.1, on the reverse strand, counting down.
AATTGCACTTCATCTTCCACAAACACCACAACCGCATCCGAATGATCGATGATGTACTGGCAGTCTTTGGGGAGGTTGGATTGATAGATTCCGACTGTGACAGCCCCGGAGATTATGGTGCCGATATCGGTTAAAGACCAGCGGTAGCAGGTGTTGCTGATGATGTTGATTTTGTCCTCTTTTTTTACATCCAGGGCCATCAGGCTTTTCGCCACCTGTTTAGCCTGAACGTAAAACTGGTTCCAGTTGACGCCGTCACGATTTCCCTGGTCATCCGTGAACCACCTGAATGCAAACTTGTCAGGGTACTTGTCAACAACACTCTTGATCATCTGATGAACATTCTTATAATCCACAAATTGCATACATCCTCCTCTGATGGGGTTGAGATCATTGGTGAGATACGGGGTGTGCAACACATCCCGCCAATGTCTGCAATAGAGGTGCCAAGCATTGTAGATGCAAGTAGCTGTTATATTGAACTAAAATCAGACAGTCAGTATATCAATCCGTAAAAAGTCAATATATTGTTCTTTGCGATTCATATATTGACTTTCCTTAGCTAAATTCACGAATGAGTGCTCCTTATCCCTTAGACTTTCGCAGGGTCAGCAGATAATAGAGAATACCGATAAAAATCCAGCCGACGAATACGATAACAGCCCATGATTTGAGAAGAGAAACCGAAATTAGCCAGGTCGGAATCACGGCAATAATCGCGATAATGGGAACCGCCGGGTATCCCCAGGTTCGATAAGGTCTCTCCATATCAGGCTCCGTTCGTCGCAGCCTCATAACACTGAGAACGACCAGAACATAGCAGATCAATATGGCCGCCGACGCCGTATCAAACAACACGATCAACTCTTTGATATAGCTACCCGCCACTCCCATTGCTCCCAAAAAAAGCAAGGCTACGGAAGGCGTTTTATACTTCGGATGCACATAAGCCAGCGGAGAAGGCAGTTGACCATCTTTGGCCATGGCCATCAATAAACGGGAACCACCCAACAGAAAAGCATTCATGGTTGTCAATAATCCGCAGATCCCCGCCACCAGGATGATAACTGCTCCTTTTTCACCCAGGGCAATGGTCACCGGTTTTAGGATGGGAATACTGTCTGTACTTTTAGCCAGTATTTCCCAGTGCTGCACACCGGCGTTGGCAATGGTGACAACAATGTAGAAAAATGCAACAAAAACAATGGCGAGTGGGATCAGGAAAACCATTTTTCTGACGGGAGCGTTAATCTCTTCGGCTGCCTGGGGCAGGATATCAAACCCCATGAAACCGAGCATGGCAATGGGAATCATAATGGCAACGCCACCCAGACCCCTGCCGAAGAAGGGTTGAAAATTAGCCACTTCCAGTTTTGGAAGTGCAGCTCCGACATAAAGCAGGATGCCGCCAAATAGAAAAAGGGCAAAAAAGAATTGAATCCGACCTGAGATTCGAACCCCCAGTAGATTGATAATCGTAAAAATAACCGCCGTCAAAGCCCCTGTTAAAGCGGGTGGAAAAGCGGGATTAATCCCGTTGAGCAGCTTTCCGATAATGATACATTCCCCCGGCATCATGGAAGCGTATGCCAGTACCAGAATCCAGCCGGCAAAAAAACCAGGAAAATCTCCCAATCCTCTTTTCACATAGATATATTCACCACCGGCTTTGGGCATGGCAGCACAGAGCTCAGCGTAACAAAGCCCGATGAAGATGCATAAGACGGCAGCGATTACCATTGAGATAATGGCAGCCGGTCCGCCTCGATCCAGAAAAACATTTGCCAGGACTGCCCAGGCCATACCAACCATGGCACCGGTCATGAGCGTAAACATGGTGACAAGCGTCAAACCGCGTGTTAAACCGGAATTCGTTTCCTCCATAAATCCTCCTTTTTTGTGTTCAAAGTCTTAGGGTAAAATCTTTTATTGCTTGTACTATCAGCGAATAAGTAATACTAACACTTATCCTCATGGAAATGTGCCGTTTCAATTTCTTTTTCAAGACGTTCCTGATATGGGGGCAACATCTTGAATTCACGTCCGTGAAACAAAACCTTCAAAGCCTCTTCAAAGCGCCCGGCCTGGTTATAGAAAATCCCCAGGAAAAGATGGATATTCGGCCACAACCATTGAGAAAAGAATGGTTTTTGTGTGGCATAATACTTATCCAATTCACTTTGTCGATCCCGAATACACTCAAAAGCGGCAATCCCGTTTTCCAGGCTGCCGGGAACAGCCTGCATGCGGCCAAAAAACCTACCCTTGATATAATGAATCAACGTCCATTCGTGGAGATCTTCGGGCAGATGACGGTCAGCTGCTTCAATCTCCTGTAGACAACGGTTCGTTAATCTTAAGATTTCATAGGGATCGTCGGTTTCCAGGGTGTCAAAAGCATACCAGATCGCCATAAAAGCCCGACCCATGGCATAGTCGGGATTGTCAGCAACCAGTTTGTCCATCTTTTCCCTGAGCCTTTTCTGATCCTGCTGCCGACGCGTAAATCGCTGATACCAAATCCAGCGCAGCTGTGTCTCCAGGTCATCAGGTGAGAATCTCCGGATTCGCTGCAGATAACGCAGAGAGTCTTCCAGATTTCCCAGGCAACTGTAGCCAAGGGCTAAATCGTTTAGCAACCGTTTGTCCTTGGAACGCGGTTTAAGTGTACTTTCCATTGTTTGAAGAATAGGGAGGATTTTATCCGCCTGAACAGCGTATCCCTCATCAGCTGATGCCAGAAAGGCATAATCGAGGTCGTTTTGATAACGAACCATAATGTTTTTTAGAGTATGGCGACGCACCTTGTTGATAAAGCTCTGTAGTGTTTTCTCCTCCAACTGCAACAAGTTTTGAAAATCCCCGGTTGGATTATTCATGACGCCGCTTAGCAGTGCACGGCATTCCAGCTCAGCTATGTTCTCCACCAGTCCCTGAATGGTGTCCAGGGAAGTGAGCAGTTCATCCCAGCTCAGACCGTTGTTATGTAAAGCTGAGAGCAGGGTCACCAACCGGCGATCATCTCCGCTATAGATTATATCACCTGTTCTCTTTTCGCTGGTCTGAATCAGTTTTTTCTTTTTCAGCGAGACGACTATCTCTTCAGGAATATCCGGTTCACCTATCTCCGGAACTGATATATCAACATCCGCCTGCTGACTGCCGGTACTAAAAGTCGGCACATCGACATCGCATAAAGCGGAATAGTCGAATCTGTTTTGTTCCAGGATCTGTCTAATCACAACCAGCGGGAGAAACCGCTCATTCTGGGCTTTTCTTATAGCCTGAATTTTCTCCACACAATCCGCACCGTATAAAGCAAGATTCTTCTGCTTTCGCTCCGGTTGAGGCAACAACCCCTCCTGCACATAAAAACGAATGGTTCTGGGGGTCACACCAGCTATTTTTGACAATTCTCCAATCTTCAGCTGTGTTTTTATTGCCATTAACCCGCCCAAATCACTTGTTCTTTTTTCAAATCGTCAATCTCCGCTTCACTTAATCCCAGAACTTCTCTGAATATCTGGCTGTTGTGTTCTCCCACAGTCGGTTCCAGAGGATTTTCACCGGGTTGAATACCCATTTCGTTGTCAAAAAACTTAATGGGGAGATTGAAGGTTTTGATCTGTCCCAACGCGGGGTGGTCAATATCAACTACCATGTTCCGGCTTTTCAGTTGCGGATCATCCAGCAGTTCCTTAACGTTCTTTACAATGCCATTGGGGATCGACATATCCAGGAGGATTTTCTGAAATTCTTCAACATCCTTGGTTTTTGCCCACTCGGCGAAAATTCCGTTAAGTTTCAGCAGATCCCGCGAACGTTTTTCTGCCGCAGCTTCATTAAAACCGCAATATTCATTGACAACATCTTCCCGTCCGATCATGCGGTAGATTTTGTCAAAATTATCCGGGTTCAGGTTACAAACCATAACCCAATGGCCATCCTTGGTTTCAAAAGCATCCCAGGGTGCTCCCAGGGGATCGGTATTTCCACGTGAAGATCCCGGATCGCCGGTCATACTGGTACGAATCACCGACTCCTCCAGTACAGAAAAAACACTGTCCATCATGGAGACTTCAAGTCGAGAGCCAACACCCGTCTGTTCCATCTGGCGGAGAGCTCCCATAATTCCCAGGGCCAGATATAATCCCGAAAGAGAATCGGCCACCGCCGGGCCGGTTTTCAGCGGGGGTTGCCCCGGAAATCCTGTCAGCGACATTAATCCCCCCATGGCCTGGGCGATGGGGTCGACGCAGGGCATGTGCGCATACGGTCCGCTGCTGCCAAACCCGTTAATGGAGCCATAAATGATTTTGGGATTAGCCTCTCTGGCCTGATCATACCCAAGCCCCAATTTATCCATGGTTCCAGCCTTAAAATTTTCCAGTACCACGTCAAACTGTTTCACCAGATCAAGAAAGACCTGCTTGCCCTTTGCACTTTTTAAGTCCAGACCGATTGATTTTTTTCTCCGGTTTAACATATAAAAATAGCCACTACTTCCGTTCTTCAGTGGAGGTGCGAGTCGAACCCAATCTCCGAATGGCGGACCTTCCACTTTAACGACTTCTGCCCCCAAATCCGAAAGCAACATACTGGCAAACGGGCCTGCATACACCCAGCTCAGGTCCAGAATTTTTATACCATTTAAAGGTTTATTTATCATAAATACAGTCTCCTCGGATAGAATCCCATGTGACCCGGGTATGGTTTACCCGGGAGCGATTAATACTAACTAAGACATGAATCTCCATTGAATGCCTGTCTATCATCCATGCAATGGAATAAGATCTGAAGTATTGTTTTTTGTTTGTTTGACTCTTTGATGCTTTGACAAATATAAAACACTCCTGTCAGTCTTTTAAAACACATTGCCACCGGCACATGACCCCTTCCTTGGGGGCATCGGGGTGAGCATGAAGACAGGTGGTTTCGAACTTTTCGTTAATAACCTTGGCCATCACCTCATAAACTGAAGGGATTGCCAGTTTACACGGCAGCAAGTCAAGATTAGCGGCTTTGCGGAATGTTCCCATGGGGCATTTGTTCACCGTCATCACCAGTTTTTTGTCGGTAACCTCGGTAAATTCCCAGTCAAAACCAGCAGGCACCCACTGAGGAGCTGTGAATTTGAACATGGTTGCCAGCGCCTGAACATCATCCCCCAGGTTAAGTGCCTTTTTAACCCGGTAGGCCTGGATTGGTCCCACTTTTTGCCAGATCTTGTGGTCCATCAATGCGGTAGCCTCAAAACCCACGCTCTCTTCCGTAAAAATCATCCAGTAACTCTGTACACTCCAGAAAGTTTTAAGCCAGACATTCACCATTTCTGCCAGTGTGTCTTTGGAAAGCTCCATCAGCTCACCTTTTAACCCGTCCCAGTCTACTCTACCGGCCTCTGTTGTAATATCGTATGTTTCCGTCATGTTGGTTTTGCTCCAAATATGATTTGTTTAGTCCAAACTCCGGATAAGTATCCAAACAGCATGTTCCGAATCCTTGGATGTTTTTGCCTCCTCCCTGAATATTTGCTTTCTAAACATCCAGGTTAAATTTGATACATATCCTTTTTTCAAAAATTCTGCTCACGCCATTCTTATGTTCTATCAACGCCCTGTTTTTAGCATTTCCCCCATAGTACAAACAGATCATTGGGAGACTAAATACAAGAATATATAGTGACGTGTTACGTCATACGTTTTATCCTTGCTTTTAATGTCTGTCAACAAAAAAATCATTTTTTTGAGCCTGTTACCCTTCCTGGCTTGAGTCGAAACAAATTGGCTTGCCAGAGTAAAAGTACCTTGATAGATTTCAAACACTTTGGTGATCATTTTTCAGCAAACCATGTGGCAATAGAATTTTCCAATATACTGAAATAAAAGGAGAGATAAAAATGGGAATCTGGATGGTACTATTAGGTTGGATTTTATTTGCCGGAACGCATATTGGCCTGAGTGCAGAGCCTTTTCGGGGCAGTCTGGTATCAAAACTGGGAGACAAAGGGTTTCAAGGTGTTTATTCCCTGGTAGCTTTGGCCAGCTTTGCTTTTCTGATTATCTCCTATTCAATGGCGCGTGGTGATAGCGTACTATTTTTGGAAGCCGGAATGGAGAGTCAGTGGATGGGTGTTCTCAGTAATTTGATCATGCTGCTGGCTTTTATTCTTCTTTTCAGCGGTTTTATTAATGGTACACCCATGGGGATGGCTCCAGGGAGACGAGAAGCTTATGGTATAACGCGCATTACCAGACATCCCATGAACATGTCATTCGCCCTGTTCGGGCTGGCTCATCTTTTAACCAACCGACTTGCAGTCGACTGGATTTTTTACCTGGGATTTATTCTCTACGGATACCTGGGATCTGCACACCAGGACAAAAAAAAGGTTAGTCAGATGGGAGATGAACTGGCTGTATTTGTTAACAGCACCTCCATTATCCCCTTTGCGGGGTTGATTGCCGGCAAGCAGAAGTTGAAATTGGGTGAAATCAGCAAACTGGCGATCTTGCTGGGGATTGTTTTTACCGTCATCGCACGCGTCCTTCACCCCGCCTTGCGCTCTCAATTGTTTTGAACCTTGCGAATAACCCTGTCCATTATCATTTCAACGATTCCCGGGAAAAGCCTTTTCAAATAATAAGTGACTTTAGGCATCAACCCGGGAATGATCAGAAAGCTGTTGCTGCCGATTTTTTTACACAAGGCTTCGGCGATCTCCTCAGGCTGGAAGAGGTCCGCAGTTTCGGAAACTGCCATGGTTTCGGGAGGTTTGGTTCTGTTCTCAATTTCAAAAGAGGGGGTGTCGGTATCTGCCGGACATAGTACGGACACTTTAATACCGTATCGTTTACCCTCACTGCGCAAAGATTCTGAAAATCCGATGATCCCGAATTTGGATGCGGAATAATCGGTAAAACCAAAAACACCAATAAATCCGGCCAGGGAGGAGACATTGATGATATGTCCTCCTTTTGCCTTCATGCGGGGGAATAGGGCCGCGGTTACATTCCAGATTCCATAAAGATTGATTTTTATGGTTTCATCAAATTGCTGATAACTGATCTCCTCAAAATAGTGCGGATAGGATCGCCCGGCACAATTGATCAGAATATCCGGAACACCAAATGTTTCAACAGCCTCATCCATTACCCTTGTTACCAATTCATGTTGGGAAACGTCCAGGACACGGGAATCGATACGACCGGTTTTATGTTGATTGAACCTGCGAATCTCTTTGACTGCGTTTACAAGTCGTGCGTCGTTCCTGGAAAAAATAAAGACATTCGCTCCCTGTGTAAACAATTGCCTGGCAATAGCCAGTCCAATACCGCTTGAACCTCCGGTAATAAAAGCGATTTTTCCGTTAAAATCCATCGTTTTTCTCTCCTTTTATAAGGATCTGAACAGTTTGAGTTCTTAGCCAAATTATTGAAATTATAGGCCATAGAAAGCTGACATGTTATCATTCTGTGCTTGACAGGGAATCCATAATTATTTCAAAAAGCTGGATGCCGGATCAAGTCCGGCATGACAGAGAACCCTATACTCTCAAGATAAGGATACTAATTGCTTTTTAAGCTTATGCTCTTCAAAATGCAGAACTGATATTTTCTGCTTCGGTAGAGCAGTCTTACATAGCAGTCTAAGAGTGAGTTCTGGCGGGGATGTAACCCCGCCCTACCATATTCCATGCTATTGGCAAAATGTACTAATTCAGTTTATCCGGGCTGGGTGATTGACCATGTCAGTCTGTATAATTAAACTGATTTTTATGACAGATACATTTTTAAAATCGGTTTTTAGAACTTTTCCATCTAACTCATTGCACTGATAACGTTTTGTCTGGCAATCCTTATTTTCAATTCAAACAGTTTCGGATCAATCAGGACCGATGTGCCATGAAGGTGACTTCGGACGCCTGCATTTTTGGGGCTTACCTTGATCTTGAAAATGCAGAAACGGTGATAGATATCGGAACCGGAACCGGTTTGCTGGCACTAATGGCAGCTCAACGGACTCAAGCGGACATCCATGCTGTGGAGATTGATGAAAGTGCCTGTATCCAAGCCAATGAAAATATTGCGGGTTCTCCCTGGCAGCATCGGATATCTGTCTACAGGGGCTCCATACAGGAATACCTGCAGCAACAGGGAGGAATCCGAAATCATTTTGACACCGTCATCTGCAATCCTCCTTTTTACTCAGAAAACACAAAATCCAAACACCTACAAAAAAGAATAGCCTGGCATGATGATACCTTAAACCATACCGAGTTGGTCGCCATTGTTGCCGACCTTCTGCAAAGCCGGGGCAAATTCCATGTTTTGTTGCCGGATACACAGATGGACGACTTTAACCGGAAGAGTCTGGAAGTCGGTCTGTTTCCTTATAGTGCCTGTTTTCTAAAATCATACACAACCAGCCAGCCTCATCGGGTTATTGCCAGTTATTGCCCGGTAAAAAGGGATTTAGCACGGTCGGAGGTGGTCATCTACCATTCCCATCAGGTTTTATCGGAAACATGCAAACGTTTGCTCTCCCCTTTTATAATCAGTCCTTGAACTGTATTCAGGCTAACTTAAAAATACCCGTGAGCTATAAAAAAACTACAATTGTAGCTCGGTGATTAAAGCCGGATGGTCTGATTGGTCGCTCAGGATGAATCGGCTGTCTTTGATCTGCAGTTCGTTGGAGATAAAAATGTGATCGATACGCCCATAATTAGCACTCTCCGGATTCACTCCCTTGTCATCAGTACCACTGGGCCATTTTTTCAGCCATGAATCGGTCAGTTGTTCGATTGTTTTTTGGTATTGGATAGTATCCGGTCTGAAATTAAAGTCTCCCATCAGGATTACATTTTTATCCGGTTTGGCGGTTTCCAGAATTGCTTGCTGCTGCACCAGGTCACCATCATTGCCCAGGTGAGTGACATACACATTAAATCTTGTTTCTCCTCTTTCTATTTGTGCTCTGATGGTGGCGGTCTGCTCTCCCTGGCTATACATAAAAAAGGTTTGTGGGTTGAGAATGGGCGATTTTGACAGTAAAGCAATTCCAAAGGTGCCGGTTACCGGTGTTGGGCCGTTATAAGCATACATGTTCAGTTTTTCGGCATAATAGCGAATGATATCGGAATTCCCGCCTGCAATTCGCACGGAATCGGTTTCCTGCAAGCCAATGATATCGGGATCAAGTTGTTTGATCAGCTCAATCTGTCCGAGATAATTCTTGTTACCATGTTCATCATATCCTTGCTGGATGTTGAAGGTCATAACCTTCAATGAATTTTCCGACAGTTTATGATCCGGGTTTGACCGGTTCAACTGCATCCCGATAAGCGTAACAGCCGACACGCCGATCATTAAGCTGGATAGTAACACCTTGTCCCTTTGGGAAAAATCAATGTTTCTGTCTTTTATGTTATTTGCTTTCAACCATAGCATGGGAAATAGTATCCCAATTCCCAAGACCAAGTGTACCAACCAGAATTTGTCCCTGAAAAAAGGTCCAATTACCGGAATGTAGTCATAAACCGTGGTGAAAATATGGGCAAAGATTATTATCAGCATAAAAAATGCGGCAAAAAAGAATCCGACTCCGAACCGTAAGACAGAGCTGTCTGTCTGGATCATCTGTTGTGAGAAAACCGCAAGATTGATGAATAAAATTGGGTAGAAAATGATTACTACAAAAAGAAGGATCTGGTCGAACAGGTCAATCGAATCGGCATATATAGGGTAATCCGCCGGAGCTTCGGGAAACGGAATCTGCAGCCGATAGATAAAAACAGTTAATAATGCAACAAACACAATATTGCAGATAAACAGACCCGGAACCCCGATTCCGGCTCCTGATTTGGAGGTGACCAGCAGGTAGATTCCAAATAGAGTGGTAATAATCAACTGAATGACAATTATCAGGGTATAATTTCCGCCGCTCCAGCGGGCGATGACAGTTGGGCTTCCAAAAACAGCATAGAGCATTGTCAGCACAGAGATGATTCCCCAGGCTGGCAAGAATACAGATGGAGCCCCGGGATTCTTGATAAAAATACTCTGTCGGCTAGTGCTGTATTGAGTAATCGGTAAGCCGGAAAGGATGATTACCGGGGCAATTACAGCTGCGATGGCAGATAAAACCAATCCAGCCCAATAGAGATCCGAAGAGGTGGTAACGTCAAGAGAAGAGTGTATTGACTTCAGAAAGATTAAGAACAGTACTGCCAGAATTGCTCCGACTCCAATCGATAACCCCTTTACATTGTTCTCTGACTTTTTGACATTGTTCAAAAAGGAGGGAAAGAAGAGCATAAAGCAACCTACACCCAACCCGGAGAGTACCATCTTATATTGCGAACCTGCCATTATTTCTGCCACACGCAAGCCGATGGTCAGTTCAGCAAACAATAATATAAAAAACGGCGAGACCCTGCGGCCAAAGAAGATTAACAATAGGGGTGTCAGCAATAGCAAAACCGCGGTTACTGTTTCGTTCAGGCCGGTTGTCAGCAAACAAAAAGAATAGATCGTTTCAATGAAATCAGAAATCAGTTGCAAAAAAAACAGAACCAAAATACTGATAAACAGGATCTCCAGAAATCGTTTTTCTTTTTCTTTGTTCATCGGTTGACTCCCTTATCGTTTCGTGTTCGACCACTAGCAAGCAAAAAATGGGGTTTTGGTAAACCAATCTGCGATACTGAACTGTTTCATTTGGATTTCGACCAAAGCTTAAGTGATTTTCTCCTCTCTGTCTTCAAATAATATTCAGGTTTTAACCCCCTTTTAATTAAAGAAACATGGTGTTGTCAATAAAATGACTTGAGGAGAGTAATGTCAGGGAAGATGTTGTATAATTCAGATTCTGTCTTTATTGAATCAATTATGAATCAAAAAGCAAGACTTTAATATTTTGTCTGATATTCGTTGGTAGGCGGTATGCGATTACAGGGGTAAAAAAATATTTAAAGCATTTCTGGCAAAAAAGTTTATATTTCCTGAATGGGAGGGCGGTCTTACATGGCCGCATTAGAGTGTGTACAGGCGGCCATGCAACCCCACCCTACCGTAATCCATGCTCTGATTGACCCTAACTTATTATGGACTCATAGTGCATTTCGAGGATTCTAAATTCTGGAATCTAAGATGGTAACTGCTTGTGGAGGGATATTAACGGTCACCGTGTTACCGACAAAGAGGCTGAGGTTTTGATAGTCGGCCTTTGATATGATAGCCGTTAAATGAATCCTGCAATCAATACCGATGCGAATTCCTTTGATATCCTCGCTGATCCTCAAAATTCTACCGGTCATGGTGTTTGGCTCAGCGGGTTCAGGTATTGATGTTGAAAGGACGATCAATTCCGGTTCTATTCGTAATCGGCAGGGTCCAGCTTTTTTCAGGGGGATGTTTAGCTCCAGTTCATTCTGAATGACACAGGTGGAATACTGCTCATCAAGCGAAAAGATCTTGGCGGGAAATGTATTCTCATAGGACATGACAGAAATCCGTCCCTGCTCCAGAAACAGTTTAAAATGAGGGAGAGCGGAAGCCTGGCTTTTATCATGGGAGGTAAAAACCAAGGTAATGCCTTTTTCGGAATTGATATCCTTTAGCAGCCTGGTGATGGCTAGTTGATTCTCCAGGTCAACGCTGGCAGTCGGCTCATCACAGAGAATTACTTCCGGCGTTAGTGCCAGGGCCCGTGCCAATACTACCCTTTGGGTTTCACCACCGGACAGTTTGTGGGCCGGTTCATTGATCATGTGGCGGAGTCCCACCAGATCCAGGGACTCATCGATTATTTTTCGCCGCTGTTCTTTTGATATCTTACGTACCTTGAGGCCGAACTCCAGATTCTTATAAACCGATGTTGTAAACAGGATAGGGTTCTGTTGCACCATAACCACTTTGCGACGATGTTTTTGCAGCGTTCTCTCGTTAAAGAAGACCTGTTTCTCCTTGAACCAGACCTGTCCGGAGGTTGGTTGATCCAGAAAACCCATGATATTGAGCAGTGTGGTTTTTCCTGACCCATTGGGACCTAGCAAAGCATAAATGTGTCCCTTCTCAATCTCAAGTTCTTCCAAATCAAGTACTTTTTTCTCACCAAAGCATCTGGAGACGTTCCTCATCGAATAAAGAATCATTTACTTCCCCTGCCTTGCAATACGTGGAAGAGTAGATTCAACCCGAAGCTGATTGTGATGAGGATAATTCCCAGGGCAACAGCTAATACGAATTCGCCCTTATCATATTCCAGGGCCATTGCCGTGGTGATCGTACGGGTAAACCCCCTGGCATTTCCTCCCAGCATCATACTGATGCCGATTTCGGAGATAACTCGTCCGAAAGCGGCAACAATTGCTGCTATAATTCCATATCGAGCTTCCAGAAAAATCACAATTGCCGTTTGCCGACGATTGGCCCCCAGTGTCATGGCAGTTTTGCGGTACCGTTCATCAATATGGTTGATGGCCGCGATGGTGAAGGTGATGATGACGGGGGTTATGAGGATGACCTGTCCGATAATAATGGCCTTTTGACTGTAAAGCAGATCCAGAGGACCAAAAATACCCCGACGTGAGATAAGGGCATAAACAAACAACCCGATGGCAACGGTTGGTAATGCCAGCATCGTATTGAGGATGGTGATAAGAAGACGTTTCCCGCGAAAGTTTTCAAAGGCGATGAAAATCCCCAGGGGAACACCAATAATGCTGGCTAGTGCTGTTGAGCTGGATGAAACCCGCAATGAGACCCATACAATCTCAATAAGCTCCTTGTCAAAGGAGATCGCCATTAATACGGCAGAGACGAGGCTATCCAGCAAAAAATCCATATACCGTTACCATCAAATTAAGTTCATAGATTAATCATAATTACAGGGCATCAGGAAAAAAAAGTTGTTTTCCGAGCAACTGATAACCGGCAATCACATCCTGACCTCTTTTTGAAACCAGCCACTTGGCAAACTCTTCAGCCAGGTCATACTGAACATGCGGATGAGTTTTTGGATTGACAGGGATGACGCCGTAAGGATTAGCCAACAGCTCATCCCCTTCACAAAGCACTTCCAAGTCCACCGGAATCTCTCGGCCATATTTATATTTAATATAGGTTCCCCGATCTGCAAGTGTATAAGCCTGTTTTTCTTCAGCAAAGGTTAGGGTTTTCCCCATTCCCTGGCCTATGGATCGGTACCAGCTCACTCCCTTGGGTTGAAAGAAATGAATATCACTCTTATTGCCACCCTTGACGATAGTTTGTGTGGTTTTTTCCAGCTCAACTCCCGAATTCCTCCACAGTTCCTGCTCTTTTGTGTGGGTTCCGCTATCATCGCCTCGTGAAATGAACAGCGATCCTGATTCAGCAATTTTAGCCAGAGCGGAAGCAGCATCATTCATGCCTTTTACACCTGCCGGGTCGCTGGCTGGACCGAGCAGTACGAAATCATTGTGCATAACAGCAAATCGTTTGGTACCATAGCCATCCGCCACGAATTGATCTTCTCTATCCTTGGCATGAACAAAAATAACATCCACATTACCGTCAATACCATCGCGAATCGCTGCTCCGGTTCCCTTGGCGATGACTTTTACCGTGATCCCTGTATCCTTTTCCAGTTCAGGCAGAAGTACATCCAATAGTCCGGAGGCTTGGGTGCTGGTTGTGGTGGACATTTTAATGGTCTTGGCAAAAACCTGGCTGCTCGTAAACCCTATTACCAGCGCTGCCAGAATCAAACACAGGGAAAGATTCTTAATATGTTTCATTGTATTCTCCATTTTTTATATATCAAATAAAAACCTCATCTTTCCTGTCGACAGTCTCGTTGTTTCATCGCCAGCGGTTTCCCCTGAACCTGAAATTGGTAAAGTCTTGTTCCGCATCTAGTCAGTAGGAAATATAACCTTTCCGGTTGTTTCCAGATTATATCCGCAATTTTCCGGAAAAAGAGTCCTAAAGCTCTCTTCGTGCAACAATCCCAAAAACAGCTGAACCGGTTTTTCAAAGAATTTCTCCTTGGGAATCAAAAGATCGAAACGCTCCCATCGCAAAGGCAGGAAATCCAGACCCAGTAAAAAGGAAACCGCCCTGATTCCGGGACCGGCATCGGCTCGTCCTGTTAACACTTCAAGCCCAACATCCATATGGCTGGACTTTTCAACGGCATAACCTTCAATTTTATCCGTATTCAACTTTGCTTTTCTCAATTCATATTCCAAAAGCAGCCGGGTTCCGGTTCCCAGGGGTCGATTAACAACGCGAATCCCCTTTTTCCCAAGATCAGAAACGGATTTGATTTTTTTCGGATTTCCCTTTTGCAAAAGAATGCCCTGCTCCCGTTGACAGAAATTGACTATGGCCGGAACGTTTTGAAGTTCGGCTTTTGCAAACTCAAAATTGTAATCCTGTTCATTCTCCTGGAGTAGATGACTGACTGCTATGTGACATTGATTCTGGCACAACATTTTTAATCCTCCCATACTGCCCAGATTGCCGAACACAGCTACATACTCCGGATATTGCTGGTTAAATAGAGAAATCGTGCTGTTTAGCAACAGATCATTGCTACCAGTTATTATCAGTAACTTTTCGTAACCTGGAACCTTTTCTGAGGATTTGGGATAATTGATGGTACTGGTGTCAATCCACTGTTCGACCAGATGTTTTGGGAAAGCCCATTTTCCGGTAATTTTGGTGGCTGGCAGGTTTTTCTCAGCTACCAATGTATAAATCATTTTCTCATTAACATTGAGAAATTTGGCCACCTCTTTTGTTGATAACAATACTGTCATATTTAAATCCACGAAAGATGAGGTTAATCTAAAAAGACAGATCTAAAGAATGATTTCTTTTAGAATATTCTGTCAATAGACCAAAGTAACGAAAAGGGACATTAAATAACCAAAAATTCCAATAATCCCTATTTGGTAGTTTTAGAAGCAATGATAAATACCGTCATCTTAAAGGCTTCGAGTCAAGTTGTCGATTAGAAACAGTTGTTTTATCAATTCAGTTTTCCTTCTCCGATAACACGAACCGTCAAGGAATGGAGAGCAATAATCTGGAAGCTTGTTCAGATAGGGGATCTAAATCTTTATAAGGAGAGAAAACTCTCCCTGTTTCCTGATTGTTGAACCAGAGTGGGGATCAGTATCAGTTCGACCTGTCGAGAAGATACCAGGCAGGCAATTAACTACAGTCGCTTTTTCAACCATGTAACCAGGAGACCGGAGAAGTTGGTCAATAAAACCCCTGATAGTACCAGGGCTGCACCTACCAGTAACGAGACTGTCACCGGTTCATTGAGAAGAACCATTGCCAGGATAATGGCGCTGACCGGAACAAAGTTGATAAAAACACTCGATTTCATGGGGCCTACAGTGTTCAATGCCTGGTAGTACCAGTAAAATCCAAGCACTGTCCCGAAAAAACCCAGGTAGAATAGAGAGATCCACTCTTCGGCACTATATCCGATTATGACATCAGCCATTCCCCTGGTGAAAGCGGGAACAGATAGGGCAATTGCCCCAGCCAGGGCGGAATATGCGACTGAAACAAGAGGCGAAAGATTGGACATCACCATTTTACCAATCAATGAATACGACACCCAACTGACGACACAGCCAAAGATAAAAAGCTCACCTTTACCAATAGGGTCAGAGAAGATCGATGATAAATCACCAAAGGTAATGACGACCAATGCTCCGGTAACTGAAATCAGAATCCCGAAAAGCTTTAACACCGTCAGCTTTTCTTTAAAGATAATCGAGGATAGAATACTGATGGCAATGGGATTCAATGCAATTATGATGGAAGCTCTACCGGCAACCACCGTATGGAGGCCGGAAAAAAAGAAGATGTTGTAAGCAAATACTCCTGTCATTCCCAGCAAAATGACAAAAAACAACTGTTTTAAACTAATGCTGACCAGCTTTCCCTCCTTAATGAGGATCAGACCCAAGAGAAAGACAGAGGCAATGGCAAATCTTAAAAAAGCAGCTGCATAAGGATCCATTGAGCGGGAAACCACACGGCCGGCGATAAAGGTGCCTCCCCAGAAAAAAGCGGTTAATAGTAATTTTGCGTAGACCAACATGGTATTGCCTGAAAAAGAGAGTAAATTGTTGATTGATTGAAGAAGCCCACAATCTCCCCATATTGAATCAATCATCTGTCCAAATGAAACAGGATTTATTCTTCATTTGAGTGATACAAGACATAGATTTGATGTTGATCTTGCCAGTGAATCCTATTTATAAAAATGTTAAAGAAAAATCTTGCCGATGGGATCAAAATACGATAATCGGAAATAAGCACTAATCCCTTGGGGGTAAATAATTTTACAGTGCCAACTGAAGTGACTCACTCAAAAAATCAGATGCCGGATGCGGCTCTCGACAATAAATCAATTGATAACGAATATGACCTTCACTTACAAATATAAAACTCTGGTATTATTCGCGAGTTTAGGATTTCTTCTGATATCCTGCAGTAAAACTGTCAAATATGAATCCACAACAAAAAAAGTGCGCTCGCTGGACACAAGCGCCACCAGGGTAATTTTACATGAGGACTATATTTTTGTAGAGAAAGAAGCTGAACAGCTAAAGCACTATCTGGTGAGAGCCATGCAAAACAGGATGAAAAACAATCACAGGTTCCAATTAGAATTTGTACCTTCCGGACAGGCGGTACCTCAAAACGACAGCAATCACCCGCTTGTTTTTATCATCGGGGATATCTGGTTTAACCAGGCAAAAATATCAGGCAACCAGCTGGAAAAGGTCACTCGGAATCAAAGTGGATTTAATTTCAGCCAGAGCTGGGACGAGATAGAGCAACGAAAATGGGACAAGGATCAGTTGCAGACGATCATATCGTTATATTTTATTGAGATCGGTTCCGAAACAAGATTACTGAGAGCCACCATGACAGCTTCCAACGATAACAGACAAAAAGTATGGGCAGGAAACAGACAGATATCCGATAACCAGATGTCACAGTTTTATCGTGATAAGGAACTGCAACCGGCGCATACGGAAATCAAAGCGGATAACAATATCACAATGGTCGGCAGGGTTTTTGACGAGCTTGCCGATAAAGCCGTAAACACGCATTTTAATTCACTTTAGCAATGATTCAAAATAAGTTGCCTGCTCAATAATACGCCATGAAAACATTAAAACAACGATTGGGATGGTATCTGGTTCTGTTTTTTATGATCTCGTCCTGCTCCACATACATCCAATTTACGACACAAAAGAGTGCTGAGCCCAGGTATAGTGGTATCCGTAATGTTGGGGTAAATACAGTCCTGCTGATGGATAGGAGATCGGTGGAATTGCAGGACAACCAGGGGGCCTGGACAGCTGCCAGTCAACCAATAAATGACCGAAAGCTGGAAACCCTGGTGAGAAAATCACTGGTTTCAAACCTGAGAAAATTTTCGGATTACCAGGTTTTTGATCTGCATGATATCAGAAAATTTCAAACTGCCTTTCAACGATTACGCCCATTGTCAGGGGAGCGAATTGAGGAGCTGGATCTGATAATTGATGTACAGATCGCTTATGATACCATAAAACAGATCGGACAATCCCAGGAAGTGATGACATTTCATCAGAAAAAATCTGTCAAACAAGGCCAAAAATGGGTGACAACCCAGGACAGCAGTCAGCAGAGAGTGGTGTCTGTCCCTTATAATCATGCAAATGCCGATCTTATCTGTTATGTGGAGGTCATCAAAACCAAAAATGGTGACTCCAAAGTACTGAAGAGTTTTAACACCATGCTATCCTATCAATCAGATCCGATGAATTCCCCGGAGAGTATGATAAATGAACTTGGCGTGGTGATCACCTCCAGAATCCTTAAAAATGTCAGCAAATATTCTGTCTTAACCAAAAGAAAGATTGATAAGAGAAGTGAAAATGAGATTTTGGAGCTGATGGAAAAAGCGGATTTGGAATCGGCCAGCAAACGCCTGGAATCCTCGTTGTCAAAGTCGGAGGACAGGAAACCGGCGGATCTCTACAACCTGGGCATCTGCTATGAAGCTATGGGCGATCCCGGTATTGCCCTGCAAATGTATCGCGAGGCTCACAAACAAGACGAAGAAGAGGAGCTTTACATGACAGCCATCGGAGAAATCGAATGATAATAGGTTTAACAAAGATATTAACCAGGCGAAATCTGGTTTATCTAATCGGAGGGTTGTTGCTGTACGTTCAGGGTTGCGCCAAATATGTCGAATTTGAAGCGGTCTTACCTCCTGAGAATAACACTCTGGCAAAGTACCAAAAAATAGTGATTGTTAATAGCGACAGGGGAAAACACCTCAATGACCTGATGGAAAACGCTCTTAAAACCCAGTTGACCTCCATTTACCCGGGGAATGTTAAGCCGGGTAAAGCGATTGACAAGATCGGTACCGAAATAAAGTTATTTAACTACAATCCGAAAATTATGTCCACACCGGAGGAAAAAACAGCTTACCTGAGTTACGATCTCAAAGCCGATGAAAAGCTGAATCGCCAAAGAACAACCAGCAGAGTTCCCCTACAGAGTTGTGACTACTTGAGAAAGAAGAATCCTTGTCGTGTTACCGGAACCGCCTCGCTTGCATCGGGAACACAGACACTGACAGTCATTCTGACCGGGAAGATCCACCTGAATGATGGCACTGGAAATGCTATCATCCCGACAGCACCCATTCAGAAAACGCTGACTGATTCCGGGAAAATAATAAAAACACCATCGAACTTGATTTTTTCTGCAATAAACCAGGTTGCGGTTGACTATGCCAAAAGAATTATTCCGTATAAACGGATAACAAGCAGCGAAATCTTAAGGGGAGGGGATACGGTTAGTGTTAAGTTGATAGAAAACAAGGCTTTTGGTCTGGCCATCAATCGATTGGACAAAATTGTTACCAACAATGATGATCCGGATTTCGAAGATTATTATAACCTGGGGCTGTCCTATGAAGCGTTAAACGAATTACGTCCAGCCTTGGAATACTATCTGCGGGCTGATGAGCGGGAATCGGGTAATGCTGTGATTCAAGCATCTTTAAAACGTGTACGTCGAATCGTTCAAGAATAGAGAGGGGCTCTTTAACGGTGTTGACGACCTTTCCGCATAAACCTTTGACGCCAGTCCCACCGTCCGGGTACTTTGTTTTCATCCGCTTGCTCCAACGTTTTCCACCTCATGGGAGATATGCCAGTGGTAAAGAAGCGCTGGAAGGTCGGTGATCCGGTCAGTAATAATCCTAATAGAGCCACAATAATTACAAAGGGGAGATATCGTTTAAGGTTTTTGGACTGTTGAATAATTGGTTTTTTAGGCGCTCTTTCTTTTTGGTATTCCGCCCGTACCTGATCGGCAATTTTTTGGATATCTTCTTTTGGGATCTCAGTGACATCATGCAGTGCTTCGATATTCGATTCAGACTGCAATTTAGCTTCCTCTTCCAACTGTCTCTTTTTATATTCTTCCAGTACTCTTACTCTGATCAGATCCTGGATTTTTTCTTCATCTTTATCATTCATAACGGTAAAAATTCTTCCGGTTCTCTATTATTGACAACCTGCGTTTTAGGCTATTGAGTGAACTCTTGGATTTAAAAGCATTCAGTGTTTCCCCTTGAGATTTATAATTCAAGAGAGATAAAACCGGGGGAAGTGTTCTTGTCACTGAACAGTATTCTTGAAATCTCCAATAACTGTCAACTGAAGGAAATCGACAGGGTAAATTTGTTCTATGGCTCAAAAGAGCTGATGGAAATCCTTCAGAGTTCTGATAATTGGGGGGCACTGCTTATCCTGGGGTGGCGCTCCCAAGTTCGCTGACCCCAGGCTGAGAATATTTAACCCCGTTGGGGTGTTTTCTCTGGACAGCATTCCCCGAAGGGGATACAGATCGATAGCCCAGGGTCAGGGAGCTTGCGAACGCCACCCTGGGTATTCAATCCCCCCCGCTAAAGGAACGCTGAAGGCGTTCAATAGGATAATAGCTTGCCTCATATAACATCGGGCTTAACCGAAGATCAGATTCGCCCCATGAATCCAAACTGGTCAATGGTTTGCAGCGTAGAACAAATATACCCTGGGAAATCGAATACTTGCCTTGTGTTCTGATAGGTTTATTGATATTCAGGCAGATAGCTGAAATCGAAAAGGAAACTTGGAAGTAGGATAGCCGTTTATAATTTAACGGACATCACCAACGTCAAAACAATCAAATTGCGTGAATTGCTTTTTCTCAATATAATGGGATTCACTTGCTCCTAAAAGGCTCTATTTTCTCTTAACCAGCATCAGCCGACATAGCCAACTTGAGTAAAAAAAGAATAGCCAGCTTCTACGAACAGTTCTCCAACGAAGACCAGGTTTTGATTCCCATTTTTGCAGATCCGGACTCGATTGCCAGTGCCATGGCGGTTAAAAGGCTTCTTTGGCGCAAAACAGCCGGCATCACCATTACAAATATCAATGCAATAAAACGGCCGGACAATCAGGCTTTGGTGCGATTGTCAGGAGTTAAGCTTGTTCCGCTGAAGGAAATTGATACAACCAGATACAACCGGATTGTAATCGTCGATTCCCAGCCCAATCACAATGAGGCTTTTGACAGGTTCCAGGCTGACGTCATCATAGACCATCATCCCGATACTGAAGTAGTTTCTCCCTATCTGGATATCCGCCCAAAATACGGGGCAACAGCCACTATTATGGTTGAGTATCTGAAATCCGCAAAAATAAAACCGTCACAGAAACTGGCAACAGCCCTCTACTACGCCATTAAGACCGATACCGATAATTTCAATCGTAAAGCGATATATGAAGATGTCCTCGCCTTTCAGTACCTGTTTCCTTTTGCTAATTTGCAGATAGTTCGCAAGATTGAATCAGCAGAGATGAGGAATGGTTTTCTCAAATACTTCAAGATCGCCATAGAAAGTAGAAAGAAACGTAAGGGATGGATGTTTTCTCACCTGGAATCAGTTCCGAATCCGGATGTCTGCGTAATGATCGCCGACTTTTTTCTGCGGATTGAAGATACCAGTTGGAGTATTGTATCCGGAATATGCGGTAATAAACTCATTATTATCTTTAGGAGCTATGGATACAAAAGAGATGCCGGTAAAGTCGCCCAGAAGGGATTTGGTGAATTCGGTTCGGCCGGAGGGCATAAAAGAGCAGCCAGGGCTGAAGTTCCTCTTTCAAACCTGAAGGAGATTATTGATTGTCAGAATGGAAACAAGCTCTCCAACTGGATCATCAACCAGATCAAAAAGGGATAGATAAATATCGCACGGAAACGTTACAAAAACCGGGCGTTTTCAGGCAAAAGAGAGATGATAGTTTGATCTATAATATCTTTATGGATGCCCTGCCGGTATCACTTAGCTCGATTAACACACCTCGTCCCCGGGCTCCCACACTGCAGTTAATGATGACTGTTTTTTCCATGGTTGCAGTGCCAACATCCTCATGAATGTGACCGCATATCACCAACCTGGGCTGAACTTCCTCAATCAGTTTTGCCAATCCCTTACTGCCAGCATGATATTTTCCAAACACCTTATCTACAGATCCTTTTGGTGGTGGATGGGCAACGAGAACACTATCAGATGTGAGCTTGTCTTTTAATCGATTAAGAAGTGAGGATTCAAAAAACCGGATCTTGGAATGAAACGGCAAGGGCACAGTCCCATTGATTCCGATGAATGGGACATCTCTAATCTTGATTTCATTTAGATGGAGATTGGTGATAGCTGCATATTTCGCCATCTCCCGTTCTACCGAAGATGGATCGGAATTACCTCGAATGGCATAAATGGGGAGAGGTAATTGAGACAATTCCTTGATAAATCCCGCTCCCTTAAAATAATTGATCACATCGCCGGCAATGATCAAACCATCGGGTTTATGACTCCTTATTTGCTCTTTTATTAACCGAAGTTTTTCGCTCTTCCCATGAACATCTGCAACAGCCAATATCTTCATGATTCCTTTTAGTGCTTTGGGGATGTCACTGAAGTCTTGATAAATCAAAATTTTCTGCCGATTATTGACAATCAGTAACACGAATCAAAGGGGTGTTTCAGAAAAAGCAGCTATCAATCTCAATTTTTAGTTATACTACTCAAGGGTGTCGCGGGAAATACCGGCAAGATCATCTTGGATCTTTCCGGGTATTTTCCTGATATTCCCCTGTAAAAGTTTAAGATATCTCCCATGTCGGTTTCGATATCACCTGTTGGGTGAAACAGGGGACCAAACCCGCCAACTTTCTTTTTATAATCCAGGAATCCTAAGGCAATCGGAACTTTGGCCTGGAGTGCTATATAGTAAAAACCCGTTTTCCATTTCGACACTTTCTTCCGGGTTCCTGTTGGGGGGACTACCAGTATAAAACGTTCTTTTTGATTAAACTGTTCAACTGACTGCTCTACGACGTTATTGGACTTTGATCGATTAACCGGGATACCTCCCATCCATTTGCAGATGGTCCCAAAGGGCTTGTTAAATATGGTTTGCTTCCCCATCCAATATACCTTTAACCGATAGTAAAAGGCGAAAAACAGCATGTACGGTAGATCCCAATTGGAAGTGTGAGGGGCTGCAATCACTACAAATTTTGGGGTATCCGGAAATTCACCCTCAACCTTCCAGCCTGTAAGCTTCAATGCTAATAATGACACTTGCCGAAACAGATGTTTTAAGATAGGGGTATCAAAAAAAGTACGATTCAAAAGAGGCTCCGATTAGATTAAGAATGTGTTATATAAGCATCCATTATGCTTTTTTTTACCATCACAAGAAAGATTTCTTTTGATGGTGACAATTGTTTTACATTAACGAAGAGAAGCAGAGGTAACCCATTGAAAAAGCGTATTCTAGTAATTTCCGTGTTGGTCATTGTTATTGTCGGTTTGATATACAATTTTCCCGTTTCGAGTCCTACGTTCAGTGAGATTTATCAGCCGGTGGACGGGAATATTACCGAATCTCTGGTAGCGTTTCGCAAGTCATTTCCTGGGAAACAGGTTGAAATTGATGGTAATTCATGGAAGTACCTGGTTACAGGTTCGGGGAAGGAAACTATCTTGTTTCTTCATGGTATGACCGGGGCTTATGACATCTGGTGGCAGCAAATTTTGACTTTAAAGGCAACATATCGGATAGTAACCCTGACTTATCCTCCCATTGACAACCTGGAAGCCCTTAGCAGTGGCATTATCAAAATTCTGGAAAAAGAGGATGTCAACATTGTTCATCTTGTGGGGAGTTCTCTTGGGGGATACTTGGCTCAATATCTTGTGGCTCATCATCCCGGGAAAATCAAGTCTGCGATCTTTGCCAATACTTTTCCGCCAAATGACATTATTGCTGAAAAAAACCGCGTAATAGGGAAACTGCTGCCTTTTATACCTGAATGGGCTGTGATGAAGGTCTTGAGACAGAACACCGACAATGTAATCTATCCGGCTGCTGAATACTCAGAGCTCGTGAAAGCGTTCTTGTATGAACAGTCATTCGGTATGATGAGTAAAGATCAGTTTGTGGCCAGATTCCATTGTGTCATTGATCCCTTCAGTCCCCCCGATACAAAAACCCTGGGAATTCCGGTGATGATCATCGAAGCCGATAACGACCCCTTGGTGGAACTCGCTTTGAGAGAGATGCTGAAGCAGACCTATCCCGTGGCAAAGGTTAAAACCCTGAAAAATGCCGGACATTTTCCCTATTTAAGCAGACCGCAAGCTTATACTGATCTTATTGAGGATTTTTTTCAATTTTAGGGGCATTTAGGAACTCGTTGATCCTACAGCGAGCGGATAAAGAATTGAGCTGTTTGATAATGTTGAATCGACCAGCCTGGATATCCTTAAAAACCAAATAATCGACTTGACCTGAGAAAACCGATTTAATACTATTACGGCACATTTATTAACAGGATGAATCAAAACAGTTAAATAGTCTGAAATATATAGATTTGTAGGTTGATTGGTTTCCAAACTTAAATTCAATTATGGCCATGACAGATTTATCCTCATATTTAAACCCCAATTTGCCGGTAATGAGATGAAATCAAGCCAGATTCTATTTTTAAGCGTTGTTATTTTTAGTTTATCCTGTTTTCAGGACGCCAAAGCCGTTAAATTTGAGAACCCCATTGGATTGACCTATATCAGCGGATTTAACCAGGTTGTGGATATTTATTGGGAAAATATACAAGCTGAATATCCCGAGGAGGAGGGATATTCTTATACCAAACAGGAAGGCACACCAATCGGGTTAAGTTATCAGCCCTATCTGGAATTGGATATGGGTATCAGAATTGGTGTCGGAATTGGTCCCTTGATGTACATCTATACGACAACCGGATCATATACTGCCCTGCCTTATAATATCAATGCAGGGTTTACAATTATGCCGTCTGATAGTATCGGAATCTATGGAAGGGCTGGAATGAGTGTACCCAACGCCAGGGGTGAATATGTTAAATCCTATACCTCCGGTTTTATGGCTGGTTTTGGGATGGAATTTATGAGAAACAAGACTTTTAAAATCGGGTTCGAATTGGGATATGACTCCTCAACCGTTGAACTTCAGAAACTCGGTAAAAGCTGCACCAGCAGCGGAACCTATTACACCTATTACAATTGCACCGTTACCGATGAGGGAACTGAAACAGTGACCCCAATCGGAGCCATGGCAAGCTTCTACATCATCCTGGGCCCCAAGTTTTAGAAGAAAGCATAAAAAAGACAGCAATTAATCAATTGGTGGATATGACCCTCATTGTGGGTTGTATCTGTCCAACACCTGCCAAAAACGACCCACCCGATTTGTGTCCCATTTGTTAATCACTGAATAGGTTTAAGTTCTTGTCTAATTTGTGGATTAAAATAGGTTTTTTCAACGGTTCCAGGCGCGCTTACAAACTTAAAGGCAGGTCCGGCGGGGCAACTCCTAATTTAGTGGTGTTTTCTTGTTTTTAAGGTTATATTATTCGGAACATATTTCCGCTTTGTCGGGATCGTGATTAAAACCATTTGCCCGGTTTTGGGGTTTTATTTTGATGTAGAGATAAAATGCAATCATCTATTAACGCAACCGTCTTTCCTTCAAAACTGTATATTGAACCGACGACCTTTTGTAATCTCGGTTGCGAGATGTGTGTTAAACAAGCTCCTGGTAACGATATCATCGAGGGCAGCTTATCTCCGCTGGTATTTGACAAACTGGCGCCAGTCTTCAACCATTTAGAATCAGTTGTTTTCAGCGGTATCGGCGAGCCCCTGCTTTATCCTAATTTGGAAGGCTTGATTAGCTCTGCTCGCAATCTTTTGCCTCAAAATTGCCGGATCGGGATTCAAACTAACGGCTTTCTTCTGCATGATTATCGAATCGATTCTCTTCTGGAAGCCGGAGTGAATGTTTTTTGTTTATCCCTGGATTCGGTATCACCTGATTTTTTCAGACAAGTGAGACGTGGCGGGGAACTGGGTAGCCTGCAAACAGCGTTTACCCGGCTTGGTTCCAAAGTGCATAAAAAGCATAAGGTTCGTTTTGGAATCGAATTTGTTTTGATGAAACAAAACATGAACGAATTACCCACTGTCATCCGCTGGGCTGCAGACAATGGAGCCTCATTTGCCATCGTTACCCATGTTCTCCCTTATAAAAGCGAGATGGAAGTGGAAGCGGTTAATAGCCCCAACCTCAACATTTCAAGAGAACTCTATAACACCTACAAATTTGCCTGCAAAGATCAAAACCTGGACTTGGATGAGTATCTGAAAAATCGATGGAAATATCACTTTAAAAAGAACAAAAACGCCGACGAAAAAGCTCTGGCTGATTTGGGAAAGCGGATGATTGAGGAAGCCTACTCGCGCAATATCCCTCTTCACCTAAAGAACCTGATGTCTGAAGAGGATTCAACCCTGCTTGAAGCAGCAGAACTTTTTGGAGAAGCACAGAAAATCGCTGAAGAGACCGATCTTGAGTCAATCCTTCCGGAGTTGCTTCCAAAGTATGAGCGTCAATGTCATTTTGTGGAAGAGGGTAGCCTGTTCGTATCCTGGGACGGCAAGGTATATCCCTGCTATTATCTTTGGCATCAATATACCTTTTACCAAAACGGTCTTCCGCTAAAAGCAACCTCATTCCCCATAGGAGATCTCAACCGGCAGCGTATCGATGAGATTTGGAACGGTCAACAGGTTACCTTTTTTCGGCAACAGGTGCTGGAGTATAAATATCCATATTGCAGAAACTGCAACCTTGGTCCATGCAACCTGTTTACTGCCAAACAGTTCGAATACGACTGCTACGCGATTGAGATTCCCTGTGGCAGCTGTCCGTGGTGCGGAGGGTTATTGCACTGTTTACAATAAGATTAACAAACTAAATTAATGAAAGCTGAAATACGATTGTTTGCATCATTCAAGAAATATTTACCGGATTTTGCCGAAGGGCAAAAGGTGATCATGGAGTTGGAAGAGGGAACAACCATCAGGACCATACTGCAACAGTTTGGTGTTCCCATTCAATCGGTTAAATTGGTGTTTGTTAACAGCGTGCGTGCCGAATTGGAAGACATTATCCGGGATGGTGACAGAATCGGCGTTTTTCCACCGGTTGCCGGTGGATAACGCCTCTGATTAAACGTATAAGAAAGAAGACAGCCGTGTGGTCTGCTCCCATCGGGCTCGTAGCATAGGTGGCACCGATTCCCTGGGCCGCCCTTGGATCATACGCTGGCATCGCCTGTCCTTTAACGACAGGAACTCTTTCAACGCCAAATGTCCTCCCCACTGTGGCTGCGCCGGCTCCAATGATTCTGCCCAAAGGTGTGCCTTCACCGATCTCTTTAACCAGTCTAATGGCTGCTTCAGCATCCCCGAATTTTGCGATTCCTGCTTCCATGGCCACAGCGATGGCAGCTCCGACTTCAATGGTGTCCAGACCAAAGTCATCATCCAAACGGTCCATCATGGCAATGGCATCTATATCATCAATCCCGCAGTTACCCCCATGAGCCCAGACGGTTTCATATTCGGGTTGTTTGGTCAGATATTTTCCTTCTTTATCAAAATAAATACCGGAGCATCTGATAATACAGTCGCGATGGCAGCCATGTTCCGGCTCACCCCCTCGTTCGTATTCAAGGTCGGCAATGGTTTCACCACTGATCTTTTCAGCCCCTGCGAACTGACCTGTTTTAAAGTTGTTTGTCGGATATGCCCCCGCTTCATTAATCACATTGGTTAACACGCTACTTCCATAAGCCGGTAACGCCTGTCCGGTAACATCGTGCTTTTTAAGTCCTTCCGAAAAAGCCATGTTGGCTTCCCCGAATTTGGCAACATTTTGGGCAACGATACTTTGGGTGCCCTCCCTTTCCAGAACTATCAATTTCAGCCCCTTGGAACCCATAACAGCACCGCCTCCGCCTCTACCTGCGTGGCGGGTGGGACGTTGCTCATTATCGGTACAGGCAATACTGGCTGCACCCATCTTCATTTCCCCTGCCTGACCGATGGAGATAAAAGCTGCCTCCGGGCTAAACTCGCTCTTTATCCTGTCAACCACCGCATAGTTCCCCAGCATTTTAAGTCCATTATCCGGCAGAATTTCAAACCCGTCCTTTTTGATAATGAGCTTATAGGTGGTATCATCCTTGGGCTTCCCCTCTATCACAACAGCGGCATATCCCAAGCGGGCCAATATTTGACCTGCAGGGCCACCGGCATTGGACTCCTTAATACCCCCTGTAAGAGGGCTTTTAAAGCCAATCGAGATCCGTCCGGTCATGTTGGCGGGGGTACCGCATAACAGCCCCGGTGCCAGAACGACCTTGTTGTCCTCTCCCAGTGGATGACACTGAGGCGGTACTTCAGCAGCAATGATACTGGAAGTCATGGCACGTCCTCCAGACCCGGCATAGTTGCCAACCGGTTCAACTTTCCCCGTGGGACCATTTTCACCACTCATGTCGATTCTTAAAATCTTATCCATTGTTCTCCTCTATCAATTGAGTTATTTGATCGTTCCAACAATGAAATAAAAAACAGACTCAGACCAGTATTTGAAAGGCCTGAGCCACACCACAAGCCAATTGAGTTCCTGGTGAAACAAATTAATCAAAAATTAGACAACACCTAAAAAGGGTTGTTTAATTTTTAGATGTTTCTATCCTGAATGTCAACCAATCAAAGAAGTTTTAAACAACACCTAATAGATAATCTATCAACTTAGGAACATTCTTATAGTGATGATATCCTATTACTGATATTGCCGTTTAAACATCCCTTGATAGAACGTTAAAAAGAAAGTAATGTCGGAAACAGAAATAAAAAAAGGAAACGATTTTACGAGATTTCTATTCAAGCTGCGAGAAGGGTGTTTAAAACAAAGGGAGTGGATTTTTTAGCAATGGGTGAAACATACAAACAATTCAAAAGATTGCTTTCCGATTTTGTATACTCGTCGTTTTTTGAGATTTTTGTCATTTTCTGCATTATTACCTCCGTTACCTTTCTCCTCGTTGACAGTTCAATGGAGCTCAATAAAACGGTGCAAGCAGTCATCCGTCCCATAGAACTCGGGTTAAATCTTTTTTTTATTTTTGAATACCTGGCAAGAATATTTCTTGCTCCTAATAGGTGGATTTTTGTTAAAAAAAACCTGATTGATCTGATCGCCCTATTGCCTATCTTGAGATTTTTTCGGTTGGTCAGAATTCTCAGGCTGATAAGAATCATCAAAATTATCCGCTCAAGCCAATGGGGAACGGCCTTAACAAATCGCTCATCCTCCCTTGGGGCTGAGCTCCAAGGCAAGGCGGTCGAGGCCAGTGTTATCAGTTTTGTCCTGGCTACCATTATCCTGACAGGCTCGGTTGGCATTTTGATATTCGAAAAAGGACAGAATGAACAGTTTCAAGGATTTCTGGATGGTTTCTGGTGGTCCATTGTTACCTTGACCACGGTCGGATATGGTGACAAGTTTCCTATCACTACGGGAGGGCGTATCCTGGCGGTAGTGATCATGCTTTTAGGATTAAGTTTCTTTGCCTTGATTACCGGTTTTGTATCATCATTTATCATGCAGCGTTATAAGAGAGAGGAGTTTACAGGTATGGATTTAATCGGTGTTAAGAATCATATCATTATTTGCGGTTGGAATTCCAATGCCTCAACCGTAATAGAGGAGTTGCTGTCTCTGTACAAAAACGAGCTGAAACATTTTGTGGTGATAGCGGAGGAACAGCCGGACTATTTCTTTTCCGAACGAATTCATTTTGTAAAAGGCGATTTTACCAGGAGGGAAATTTTGGGACGGGCGCAAATCGAGTACGCTTCTTCCGTAATAGTATTGGCGGATACAACTTCAGAAAGGGGTCCTCAGGATGTTGATGCACGGACAATATTAGCTTCGCTGGCCATTGAAAGAATCAATTCCGACATTTATACCTGTGTGGAAATTCTATCACCGGAGAACGTCGACCATATCACCAATGCGGGGGTAGACGAGTTCATTATTTCTGCAAAATATACCGGAAACCTGCTGGCGCATTCCGTTAAAAACCCTGGAATAACAAAAGTTTATAATGAATTGCTTCGATCCACCGAAGGCAATCAGATCTACAAAATACCTGTTTCAACAAACATGGCAAACAGGTCGTTTAAAGAGTGTGCAATTGAGTTTCTGGAAAAGCAGATTGGGATCTTAATTGGACTGGAACGCAACAAAAATCATTTGATTAATCCGCAGGATGAAATTGTCAGAGATACCGATACGCTGCTGCTCATCGCCAATCACGAGACAGCAGATTATTAAAAACGGTTCGTTTTTTATCCTTTCAAACTGTAGACTTCAATGCTGGATTGAGGAATTGCCTTGGAATACGTAACATCAATGGATCCATCATCCCACTGTTCACAACTGACGATATATTTGCCATCTGTTGTCTTAAACTCCCAATAATAAAAATCCTCAGCCTGCTTATCGTTGCAATTCTTATAAAATGAAGCTTCGCCAGAATCAGTAAAAGAGAAGTTTTTTTCATCAAAATCAAATGAGCCTGATTCATTCTGGTCAATCTGATCAAGATCGGATCTACTGATCGGCAGGTCCTGCAACTTTAATCGTTCCATCTGGATTGTAATCAATAAGCTGTCGGTTAGTTCGAACTCCAGCGCAACCTGGGCTCTTGCGTTATCACCAACAAGCTCGTACCAGAAATCACTTCCCGATCGATAACTGTTCTTCTGAGTAATGACCAAATCATAATCTTCATAACTGTCTTCCATCAGGCTGACGTGTACAACACCACCCACTTGAACATTCTCCAACCGAATTTCATCCTTGGGGATGGTTTCCAGTCGCTTATCTGTTGTTGATGAGGCCTCCAACTTCTTTCGTTTTCGGGAGAGTCTAAACAGATAAAATATGATACCCAATGCAGCAACATTAATGATTATAATTACTGGATCCATCTTAAACCTTGTCAATCATGTGGTGAATATAACTGAAGATACAGGATAAAACATCCCGGATTCATTTGTAGGTGAGCAAAGTAAAACCAACATACTTCACTCCAAGGTTTCAAACAAGTGATTAAGATCATTTTGAGCACTTCAAATAGGTCAGAACAAGTTAGTACCTCAACTATCCCACTTCCAGAAATGTGAGAATCATAATTGGATAGGCAATGTAAATACTTAAAAATGACAGTTTAATAGAATAAGGAAGACAGGAATCAGGAGACAGAATAAGAAAGGAGTCACTACGCTCCATTGGTATAAAAAATATGTAAAATGCACTAAAGGTGCTCAGATCAGCCTTCTGACTCCTGGCTCCTTTCTCCTGCATTCTCGCTTACTAACACCGAAGAAAAAACAGAAGCAAAGCAAAATATCCGATTCATTAGGTAGGGAAAGTTGAGTTAGTACTTTTCATAATTGATCTTCCATTTTATACTTTCCAAAACTCAAAGAGTTTTTAGACTTGGGTTACCGTGATTATGTCTGCAATCTATTAATATATTTATGGATATCTCACACAATGGCTGAACGTTTAAAAGATCAATTTTTTACCAGGAAATCGTTGGAGACTTTTGCTGTTGCTATTAAGAAGCAGTATCCCGAGTTTAATAAAGAGCAGTTTAACCGGCTGATTTATGATTCCAACTGGGATCACTGTGAGCTTAAGCAAAAGATGCGACATACCACTGAGTGCTTACGACAAACACTACCGGAAGATTATGAGACAGCCGTCAGTATTCTAAAAAAAGCTGCTCCGAATATTTCCGGATTTGAAGCAATGACACTTCCCGATTTTGTTGAATTATATGGGATTGAACACTGGGATTTGTCGTTATCAGCTCTGGCCCATTTCACAAGGTTTTCTTCATCGGAATTTGCGATTCGTCCATTTCTGGCAAAAAAGCCCAAAGAAACAATGGCATTTATGTCTCAATTGGCTGAGAGTGAAGATGAAAAGGTGCGACGGTTTGCAAGTGAAGGGTGTCGACCGCGGCTTCCCTGGGCTATGGCTTTACCCGGATTTAAAAAAGATCCCTCGTTGATCCTGCCGATTCTGGAAAAGCTAAAGAATGATGAATCGGAATCGGTACGCCGTAGTGTTGCCAATAATCTTAATGATATCTCCAAAGATAATCCCGATATTGTACTGGAGCTGGCAGAAAAGTGGTTTGGCGATTCCAGGAATACCGATGAGATCATCAAGCATGCCTGCCGAACTATGTTAAAAGAAGGCAACAAGAGAGCTTTAATAATTTTTGGCTTTGAAAATCCCGACAATCTTACCGTCAACAACCTGACACTCAGTAAAAAGAGCATAACCATCGGCGATGAGCTTCATTTTTCATTTAAACTGGCAGTTGAGGGTAAAAAAGAGTGTAAAGTCAGACTGGAATACGGTGTGTACTATTTGAAGGCAAATGGAAAACACAACAGAAAAGTATTTCAGATTTCCGAAAAAACGTTCCCTCCTGGTACTTACTCGGTGTCGAGAAAACAGAGTTTTATCAACATGTCAACTCGAAAGCATCATGCCGGGAAACACGAAATATCAATTATTGTCAACGGTGAGGAAAAACAGAAAATAGATTTTATGTTGGCGAATACCTGAAGCAATAGTAGCTCCTGTCATTTTAATTAAATCAAATGATAGGGAGTGTTTGTGGCCATCCCCTCCCGGTGTTATTACCCAATTTATAATAGAATGGCTCCTGTTTCGGCACTTAAATGAATATTCATTTAGTTCAATGCAAAACCCCTCATAAGCGAATAGCATCCCAAGCCAGATTAAAAGCCGCTTCAACGTTTTCCGGGGTACTCTTGAATTCTTGACATAAGCGGGCATTTGAAAGCACCATGGCAGGGTGGAAGTAAAATGCTCTCAGGACATCAAAAGAGATATCCTTGATAATTTTTTGCTCAATTCCCCGAATGACAATCCTGGATAAAGGTTCAAAGTATTTTTCCACTTCTGTCCGCTTTACCAAATCGCTATAGGGAGAGTTGGCGAATTGTTCGGTGAATTGAAAATACTCCGGGTTTTCCCTAGTGAAATCAAACAGGTTTAACCAGATTTTTTTTAAAGAATCCCTGATCGGTTGACTATCATCCAATTCTTTGAGCAGCACCTTGCCCATGAGCTGTTTTATGCTGACGTAGGTTGAGGTTAACAGGTCTTCTTTATTTTTATAATAGATATAAAGAGTGGCTGGAGATACCCCTGCTTCTTTGGCGATCTTCGAAACCGAACTGGATACAAATCCGATCTTGTTCACCAACTTAATTGTAGCCTGAATAATGGCGTCATGCTTTACTTCATCTTTAGTTCTCATGAGTCTAAAGTAAATGTTCATTCATTTATAGTCAAGGCCTATTCCATGGCAGTTTTGAGCTGTTAGCCGTTAGCTACAAGGAAAATAGATAAATATTGCATACAACCAGAACATACAAGTCTATGAAAATTTAGCAGATACAGTTCCTTATTATTAACAGGAAGAGACAACAAAAAAATTGTGATACAAGATTTTGAAAGCATGCCCCGGTTAGCGTCAGAAAACATATCACTGAATCGCTTGAATTGGATATCGACAAAAACTCACTCTATCCTGTATGAAAAGCTAATATTCAATGATCTTTTTTTGTATCTTCTCACCCGTCACAGGAGAAAAAATGCTCAAAACCAATTCAAAGCAGGTAGTAGAATTCATTTTACAATGTCAACCCGGACAACCCAGAGCCAGAGATTATTGGGGGGTTGACCATGAAGGCAGTCCATTTATGCTTCCCTCCATTGGCGGCATCACACTGAATGTACAAGTTGGAGATTCGGCTTTTGGCTGGGCCGGTGATCACATAGAGCCTGGAGTAAGTGCTACTGCCGATACATTGAAACATTTGGAACATCCTAATGTCTCCTTGCAGCTTTTTTCCTGCGTTGGTAACAAGGCATATGTAACCTCGGGAGCTGCCAAGGGTGGGATGGGGTATGTTATCGGGACACATGGTGGTTCGGAACACGTCATTATCGATTTTCCCCGGAAAGTAAAAGAAAAACTGATCTATTCGGACACCATCAAGATTTTTGCCAAAGGTCAGGGACTCAAATTGACCGATTATCCTGATATCACATTATTTAATCTGGACCCCGATTTACTGAAGAAAATGAATATTAGCAAAAGCGGGAAAAATGTTCTGAATGTACCCGTAACCACAACAGTACCGGCAGCTTGTATGGGATCCGGAATTGGATCGGCTCATGTGGCAAAAGGGGACTATGACATCATGACCAGTGATGAAGAAAGCGTAAAAAAATATAAGTTGGACAAAATCAGATTCGGCGATTTTGTGGCCTTGATAGATCACGATAACCGCTACGGAAGAGCGTATCGGCAGGGTGCCGTCTCCATCGGTATTGTCGTCCACAGCGATTGTCTCAGGGCTGGACACGGACCGGGAGTAACCACCATCATGACATGTCGAACCCCCCTGATAAAACCGGTGATTGACCCAAAAGCAAACATTGCAAATCTGTTAAAAATAGGAACTGAAGCTCCCAAAAAATAAAAGAAATTTGTTTTTAAGGATAGGATTTTAAAGCTGTTTACATTTCAGAGCGGTCCTGGGTTATTATAAGGGTAATCTGTTCTTTAGGGCCGTGAACGCCAAAAGCCAGAATCAGTTCTATGTCCGCAGTCTTAGAGGGGCCATTTATCATTATTGCATTGGTGGGAGGATTCTCAATCCAGTTGTTATCTGACAGTGCTTCTGAAAACGTATTGAAGATATCTGTAGCATTAAGAACGGCTATGTGAACTGGCGGTACCAGGGACATTGACCGGGGTTCATTTTTATCTGGCCAGAGTATGATGGACCCGTTTTCAGCTATTGCTCCCCGGGCAGAGGTAATGGATGCCTCAGCTTTGAATAGTTTATCTTTAAAGAGTTCAAAATTCTCTTCATAAACGATCAGGTCTGGTAGCTTGATTGAACTGCGTTTCCAGTGGTCAGAGATCTGTTTTCCAATGGAGATGTGCGGGGAGTATAGAATGGATGAGATTCCCCGTTTTATCAAAATGGATTCTAGAACCTTTATCCAGTTTTTGTTTTTTGTGATATGCACTTCTCCCCGAACCGATTCCAGGTTGTTTTTCAATTTTTCAATTCGTTCATTCAGAGACCAGTTCTTTAAGAGTACCGTTTCCGAAGCTTTTGGAGTCAGGCTGTCTAACGTCACTGCTGATGTCAGTGAGGAGAGGATAACCTCTCGTGCTGTTTTACTCATTTTCAACCCCCTCACGTTGTACCAGCTCATAAAGACCCTTTTTTGATAGTTCCGGAACGCAACGACTTTTTGCCCAGGATTTTACGGGACCGATTTCAGGAATTTTCACACCCAATGTTCTTAGACTCTTTAATCCGATCCTGTTGAGTAGCGGATATTTGTTAACCAGAGCCCATCCTTTCCAAGCGGTTTCCTCGAATAAAGAGCGCCCCGATCCATGACCGTTAACCACTCCCTTTTTTGTTGTTTTCTCATCTCTTAACCTTCGGATTAGGTCCGGAATTGGAATTTTAACCGGGCAAACCTCTTCACAGGCATTGCACAGGCTGGATGCATTGATCAGACTATCCGTCTTATCAAGTCCTTCCAGTTGCGGAGTCAAGATGGTGCCGATGGGTCCCGGGTAGATAAATCCGTAAGCATGACCTCCGATTCTTGTATAAACCGGGCAGTGGTTGAGGCAAGTACCACAGCGGATACACTTGAGGGTTTGTCTCAGTTCAGGATCGGCCAGAATTTTTGATCTGCCATTATCAAGGATAATAAGGTGCACCTCATCCGGTCCATCTTTTTCGCCCGGCTTCCTGGGAGAAGTTATCATGTTTACATAGGTGGTAATCCGCTGACCCGTTGCAGAACCAGTCAGCAGTTTCAGCAGGGGTGGAACATCGGCCAGTTTCTCAACTACTTTTTCCAAACCCATAACGGCTATATGAACGGGTGGTAAAGTCGTACACATTCTGCCGTTACCCTCATTTTCAACCAGGCACAAGGTCCCAGTTTCTGCAACCGCCATATTGACCCCACTGATTCCAATTTCAGCTTCAAAAAAATACTTGCGCAAGGTTTGACGGGCGATGCTGTTCAACTCCTCAACTTTTTCCGTATGGGGAGCATCAGGAATATGATTTCGAAAAAGTTCGGCAATTTCAGCCCTGTTTTTATGGATTGCCGGAACAATAATATGGGAAGGCGATTCACCGGCCAGTTGAATAATATACTCTCCCAGGTCTGTTTCCATGGGATTAATTCCATGTTGCTGAAGATATTCATTGAGAAACATCTCTTCGGACACCATGGACTTGCCCTTTACAACGTTGGAGGCTTTTTTGCTTTTAATAATCTTTAGTACGATATCGTTAGCGTCTGTTTTTGTTTTTGCCCAATGGACAGTGATACCGTTTGAGAGACATTTTTTTTCCAAGGATTCAAGCAATTGCGGAAGCTGCTCCAGTGATCGTTGTCGAATAGAACTCCCCAGTTCCCTGAGCTTTTCAAACTCCTGGTGATCGGCAAACAGCTCTCGTCTTTTCTGTATCATGCTGTCCATGGCTGATTTGAGATTACCACGCAGTTGTTTGTCCTGCAGGGCTGTGGAGACGTTTTGTTTGAAGTTAAACAGTCTATTTGTCACGGATTCTCTCCCACAAAAACTCGGCAATGTGTTGTCCTTGAACCAAGGCATTCTGTTTCTTAGCAGCACTGCCAATGTTAACCAGACAGCCACAATCCCCACTTATGACTTCAGTCACACCGGTTTGGATGATATCGTCCAACTTGTCCCTGACCATGGCAGCTGATATTTCCGGTTGTTTTACCGAAAATGTCCCACCAAAGCCACAGCATTGGTGTTCATTCCGCAGTTCAACCAGATTAACATTTGATAGTTGTTTAAGCAGTGATTTTGATTCGGTAACAATCTCCATCTCCCGAAGGGCATGACATGAAGAATGCCAGGTTACGTTCAGCGGTGGTCCCTTATCTTCAAGTTTTATGTTTAATACATTCACCAGAAATTCTGTCAATTCGAACACCCTGGCGGAAAACGCTTTGACCTCATCCAGTTCCGAATCTTTGGCAAAAAGTTTTGGATAATGAAACTTCATCATTCCGGCACAAGAACCGGAAGGGACTATCACAGGATAATCCTTGTTAAACAGTCTGATCTGTTTTAAGGCTACTTTTTTTGCTTCGTGCCGATATCCGGTGTTGTATGCGGGCTGGCCGCAGCAGCTTTGATCCTTGGGAAAGATGATTCCAATCCCTTCACGTTTAAGTAAACGGACAGCTGCGATACCGGCTTCAGGGTATAACATTTCAATCAGGCAGGTTCCAAAGAAGTAGATTTTATCGGGTTTATCAGGATATTGACGCATTTCGGTATATGGTTTTTATCATAAAAATCTTGAGTTTATGTAGGCTATTGTCCTCTGAACGTTACTCACGGTGGGAAAAACTGTCAAAACATTCCTTTATGGTTTTTGTAGAATTATAACGCCCCGTATTCCGTTTTAATGATACCTCTTACTGCTATTTAAACGGGTTAAGGTTTAATTGTGAGCATCCACGGCCAATTGATACCATTATTAAATAGTTGTTTCAAGGATTCGAGTAGGCTAAACTTATTTTAATTGGAAGCTTCATACTCAATTTAAAAAACACCCTCATGGACGTTGAGATCTCTTCAAACATGCTGTCCATTAGATTTCAGACTAATGAACCCGTATTTTAAGAACCTTAAAAAACAATATAACAGACGCATTGACTGCCTGCCTTTCCAATTATTCCTGCATTTTGCTGATTTGGAGAAAGATGATTTTGAAAAAGTTTTCAGCGTGTTAACACAAATGCTATCCGACACCAACTGGTGCACAAGCGACTATACCAAGTATATTACCAATCAGAGCAAACAGCTGATACCCAATTTTAAAAAAGATTTTGCCAGCAAAAATATCAAACCTTTCTATTCGGAGTATCAGAAAACTGTCGGTTTAATAAACCAGTTTTTAACTCCCACCGAATCGGAACATTTTATTAAAGATAATACTGTCCTTGCCAACTCCTTTGCTGACTATTTCAAACAAGCCAAGGAGAAATCGGAGAATAGAGAATTGGAGGAAAAGACAGATTCGATTTTAAAGGATTTAAACAGTTTTTACAGGGAATTTCCATCAAAAGCCAAATCGCTGATCGACCTGTTGGCCGAGTTACCATTTCAATTGTTTCTTCTGGTGGCGCATGCTGATAAAAATATAGACAATGCCGAACGAATAGAATTCTTAAGGATTATTAGAGATCTGGAATGGTGCAACAGTGACTGTACGCGGATGTTTTTTACAAGCACATCCTATTTCTTCAACGAATTCCTGCTTTTATATAACCGGGGCAAATTTAAAAAAGATGTTAAACAGGTTAAACGGACAATCCACTTTATAGAAAAAATCTTCGTAAAGGAGGAGTCCGATACAATCAAATCCGATCTTTACCGGTTGGCAAATGAAGTGGCAAAAGCATCTGGTGGCATTGCCGGGTTTCTGGCCGTTTCTAAATATGAAAAAAAGGTAATCGACGAATTGAGCGAAATATTCGGTGATCTGTCAAATGCCGTGGTACCTGAAAACGAAGAAACCAGTTAAGGACTTTTCTATTTTTACCCGTATATTTTGTTAGAAAGGGTGGTCATCTTCTTTCAATTGCCAAATTTCAGTGGCAGTACCTAAAACGGATAAGGCTTCTTATAGATTTGCTAATCATGAGTTGGGGCAATCTTGCCGGCTTTTTTGTATTACGAGACTGCCAAGACATGGTAACCTGGGATTAAATATCGGGCATAGAATCGAAAAGAAACCATCATTGTCAGCAAGATAAACTTGAAACCTGATGATTCAGGTGCTATCCTATGGTTTAACAGGATAGGAGTATCACTAGGCATAACAAAAATCGTAACCGGCATCAAATCAATATTAACGTATGGATAAAGATCTCAAATCCACTTTGAAAAAGTGTGACACTCTATTCGCGAAACTGGACCCGGAACTAAGAGTGAATGCTGCAGCCAGGCTTTTTATAGAGCACTGCCTCAATGATGAAATGATTTCCAGAAACAGCCGATTAGCCCCCCTGATCAATACTGTGGCTGATGTGTTAACAAAAGACCTGGAGGTTGAAAAACGACTGGAAATTGGAGTGCAAACAGTACAAACCTATCTCAGGGTACCGGTTATTGAGTTTTTCGGTGATACTTTGATTCGTAATGAAGCACTGGATGAGCAGTCTCGTGATGAAATGTTGTCAATTAAACCTGCCGAGGTTGAATTTGGAATCTTCCTGGTAGAGCAAGGCATTATCACTCAAGACCAGAGAGATGTTGCAATTATTACTCAGAAACGATTAATGACAATAAAGGAGGTATACGCCCGGCTCCTCCAAAATGAAGGTTATGAACCCGATGATAATGAAATCATAGATAATTTAAAAGAGATAGTTGACCATTTCCTGATTTCAATTCATGAACTGGAAAAGAGTTTGAGAGAATCCCGCAGGGAAAGCACCGGTAATACCTTAGGCCGCATGGAAAATATAATCGCTGAAACCGAGCAAAGCACACATTCTGTCCTTGAAATAGTTGATAAACTGTTTAACCTGTCAGATGAGGTTCGAAAACACCTGGAAGAGATGCAGGAACAGTGCGGTGATGTCGAAGAAAAAATAGCTCCCGGAATCAAAGGAATAACGGATAAACTGGACGAATTGGAAGAATTAAATATGAAACTCAATGAATCCCAGGGAATTCAGGATAGAATAGGTCAACAACTGCAGAAGATTATCCCGACTATTCAGAGTTTCCACGACCAGTTGATGAAGGTTGCTTCCAAGCTGAAGCTTAATTTTGATGCACTGGAAGGAGATGAGGCAACGCTTCAGGAAGGATATGGAGGTGCAGAGAAAAAGCGCATGGATGATCAGGGTGCTGTTGACGATCTATTATCAAACCTGGGTTTGTAATCCCCGCATGTTTAGCGTCGATTCCGGTGACATGTAAAACCGATAATTACTGCTGTAAAAAACAGGCAAGTTGGTGATCCTCTCCCGGGGTTGTCTTCAGTTCAGGTACAACCAAGTCACATTTTTCAAATCGTTTTGGACAACGCTGATGAAAGGCACACCCTGGCGGTAAATCGATGGGACTTGGAACCTCCCCTCTGATAACGGCCTTTTTTTTCTTTCGCTGTGAGGGATCTGTTATGGGAATACTGCTGATCAACGCTTTGGTATAAGGATGCCTGCATTGAGATAGCAGCTTATCTGCCGGCAACATCTCAACGATTCTTCCCAGATACATCACTGCCACAGAATCGCAAAAATCCGCCACTTTTTTCAAATCGTGGGATATGAGAAGGATAGTCAGGTTATAGCGTTTTTTCAATGATTGCAGCAAAGTCAGTGTTTTTGCTTGCAAAGACAAATCCAGGGCGGATACGGGTTCATCCGCAATCAGCAATTGTGGTTCAACGATCAATGCTCTGGCTATGGCGATGCGCTGACGTTGGCCTCCACTGAATTCATGGGGATAACGGTTGATGGCATCGACATCAAGTTCCACCTCCTGCAGTATTCGCAGCACTTTCTCTTTTTCTACCTCTTTGCCAACGCCCTGAATACGAACCATTTCTCCCACAATGTCTTTAACCTTCATACGTGGATTCAATGATGATAAAGGATCCTGAAAGATCATCTGTACATGACGGTAAAACTGCTTTTTCTCCGCGCCTTTAATCAGATCCAAAGGACGATCATTAAAAAGAATGGTACCTGAAGTGGATTCTTCCAGTTTGATCAGCAGTTTTGCCAGGGTAGACTTTCCGCAGCCACTCTCCCCCACTAGTCCGGTTATTTCTCCCCGGGCAATCGCAAAGTTGATGCCATTGATAACCCTGACCTGACCCACTTTCCGTTTAAAAATCCCACCCAGAATGGGATAGTGTTTGACAACCTCTTTGAGTGTAAAAATCTCAAGTGGATGACTCACGCTACACCCCCTTTTATTAACGACAACAGCTTTTGAGTATAAGGATGTTGAGGATCGTGGAACACTTTGTCAATCGAATCATATTCGATTGTTTTCCCTGCCTGTAACACCAGAATATCGTCTGCAATTTCAGCAATTACCCCCAGATCATGGGTAACAAATATAATGGACATTCCCCTGGATTCAATCAGATACTTAAACAGATCCAAGACCTGGGCCTGGATGGTAACATCGAGTGCCGTGGTTGGTTCGTCGGCAATCAGAATATCCGGATCACAAGACAATGCGATGGCAATCATGGCCCTTTGACGCATTCCCCCACTGATCTCATGAGGGTAGTTTTTCAATCTCTGGATCGGACTGGTAATACCAACCTCCGTTAAGAGGTGAACAGCTTTATCTCGTGCTTCTTTCTTGCTTATGGAATTATGAGCCCTGATCATTTCTACGATTTGATCACCTATTGTTAATACCGGATTCAAGGCTGTCATCGGCTCCTGGAATATATAAGCAATTCGATTTCCCCTGACCTTCCTTAGTTGCGATTTTGTGAAGGTCAACAAATTCTCTCCCTGGAATCTGATTTCACCACTCATACTGTCAAGGGGCGGCGATGGTATCAGATTTAGAACAGACAGGGCTGTGATTGTTTTGCCGCTACCCGACTCCCCGACAATTCCCAGGGTTTTATTCTTTTGCAGTTTGAATGATACTTTATCCAGGATTGTCGCTCTCCCTGCTTCGGTCTTAAAAACCACGCAAAGATCGTTTACTTCTAGAATTGGTTTTGTTTCCTGACTGTGCATCATTCACGTCCTGTTTTTGGATCAAATTTATCTCGCAGGCCGTCGCCGACAAAATTGAATGCCAGTACAACCAATAAAATTGCCAGCCCCGGGAAAAAAGATACATGGGGCGCATCAAGGATAACTTGTTTGCCTTCGCTTAACATGGCTCCCCAACTGGGAGTGCCGGGAGGGGCACCTAATCCCAAAAAGCTCAGGGAGGATTCCGAGATGATAACACCCGCGATGTTGAATGTGGCTTGTACAATCACCGTTGAAACAATGTTGGGAAGAATATGGAGAACCATGACGCGAATATCCGATTGTCCGGAGGTTTTTGCTGCCAGGACATATTCCCGCTCCTTTACCGAAATGACCTGTCCCCGGACCAGCCGTGCAAAAGAGACCCACCCCAGGGCAGTCAGTGCTATCACTACATTGGTAATGGATGGTCCCAATACGGCCACCAAGGCAATCGCTAACAAAAGCCCCGGAAAAGCCAGCAGAATATCCACCAGCCTCATTAACAACAGATCTATCCAACCTCCGTAATAACCGGATATCAAACCCAGCAGGATACCAACGAAGCTTGAAATCAATACCACCACCAATCCTATGGTGATTGATATTCGTGCTCCGTATATCAACCGACTTAATATATCACTGCCATTGATATCTCTTCCCATAATGTGCCCCTCACCCGGTGGAGCCAATTCCTGCACCAGGTTTATTTTGTAGGGGTCTTCAGGTGCAATCCACGGGGCGAGTATTGCGCAGAGAATGAACAGGATTATAATGACCAGTCCCAGGTAGGTCCATTTGTTTCTAAACATAGTCATGATAGTCTCACCCGGGGATCCACCCAGGCATAGGTGATATCTGTTATCAAGTTTACAATGACGTAAATGCTGGCAATAGTCAAAATGCACCCCTGAACCAGTGGATAATTACGATTATAGATTCCGTCCAGTAACAGTGACCCCATACCGGGCCAATCAAAAATCGCTTCTGTTATGATGGCTCCGGATAGCAACACTCCAATTTGAAGCCCGATAACAGTTATCACCGGAATCAATGCATTCCGCAAAGCGTGTTTCAGGATCACCTGCCTTTCCGGCAATCCTTTTGCCCGGGCATTGAGAACATAATCCTCTCCTAAAACCTCCAAAAGTGATGATCGGATCATGCGGGATAACATGGCTGCCATTGCTGTTCCCAGGGTTATTGATGGCAAAATTAGATGCTCCAACCCGCCTCGTTCATTGATGGGAAGCCAGTCCAATTGTATCGAAAAGAGGATAATCAAAAGGGGGCCCAACCAGAAATTTGGCATGGCAACGCCCAAAAAGGAGACCAGCATTGAGGTGCTATCCAGAATTCCATACGGTTTTAGTGCGGATAAGATTCCAAAGGGAAAGGCAATTAAAAGGGCCACAACCATAGCACCCATCATTAATTCGGCACTGGCCGGAATACGTTCCCATATTTCTTCTGTAACTGCTCGTTTACTATGTATGGATATTCCCAAATCTCCCTGGACAATCCCGGTAAGATAATCTCCATATTGAACCAAAATCGGTCGATCCAAACCGAGATTCTCTCTTAATTCCTGTTTGTCGCCTGGAAGGGCATAATCACCCAACATGATATCCACCGGGTCTCCGGGGATAAAATGGATCAAAAAAAAGACGAGAGTAACAACACCAAAGAGGACAAAAACAAGTAGAAAAAGCCGTCTGATGATATAAGCAATCATTATGGTTGGATGAAGTCGAACAGATCTTGGATTTTGAGAAATACTGATTATCGAATAATTTAGGTTAAGCGATTGGCGGTTAACTTATCAGAAAGCCAATCGCTAAATGCTATAAACTCACTCCGCCAGATCGATCCTGTTAAACGATAGGAATCCGCCCATTGGATGCTGTTGATAACCGGAAACTCTTTTGTGAACAATGGAGACATTATTCCTGTGCCATAAACTGACATAGGGAAGCTCCCGGGCTGCTATTTTCTGTATTTTGGAATAGATGGCTTTCCGTTTATTAGGATCAAGCTCAACCCTTCCCTCTTCGGTGAGGCGATCGATTTCAGGGTTCTCATATAACCCGCGATTTCTTCCGGCAGGTGGAAACTGTGTGGAGTTGAACACATCATAATAAAAATCCGGTTCCGTTACTCCCACCCATCTCATGATGGTCATCTGAAAATTGCCTGACTTGATATCACCGTAAAAGGTTCCCCATTCGTAAGACTTGAGATCTACTTCAATTCCTGTCTCTGCCAATTGCGCCTGAATGATTCTTGCGATACCAACAGTCTCAGGGTTATTGCTGGTTTTTAGTTCCAGTTTCAGTCTTGGTTTGGGACCATCCCCGTCCGAATCCGCTAACCCTGCCTCATCCAGCAACTGTTCTGCTTTTTTGGGATCGTAAGAATATCTCATTGCTGCAGGTTCTGAAAACCAGTTCACCGGTGACAACATACTGTAGGAAGGAGCAGCATGACCGTCCATGCGGTATTTAATGATCTGATCAACATTGATACCATAGGCAATCGCCTGGCGAAGTTTAACGTCCTGAAGCAATTCCGATTTCATATTGAAGATTATGTAGTTGTAGGATAGACCGGGGTCTTCAATAACCTCATATGTATCCTTGAGGGGGGATTTCCTGAAGTCATCCACTTTTTGAAGTGGAATGGCATTGATCAGGAGATCCAGTTCGCCTTTCCTCATTTTCAGAAAGCGAGTGTTGTCATCCTTTATAACCTTAAATACGACTTTATCGATCTTAGGAGATCCCATGAAATAGTCGGGGCTTTTGCCCAGCACGATTTCGTTGGGAGTTTGTTTTATAAACCTAAAAGGGCCGCTCCCTATCAGGCTGCCATTAAAATCAGTACCGCCTTTTATCAGATGTTCGGGAACAATAGGCATAATAATTGAGGTCAGGAAGGAAGCAACCGGTTGAACCAGTTTGAACTCTACCGTTTCATTATCAATGACGCGAATGGAATCGATTATTTTGTAGGTTCCCGCAAAAGGAGACCCGGTTTCAGGATTTTTGAGATGTTCAAAGGTGAACTTGACATCTTTTGCGGTTAGTGGTTTTCCATCATGGAATCTGACATTTTTTCGCAGGTGAAAAATGTAGGTTATAGAATCCGGGGTTTCCCAGCCTTTAGCCAGATTGGGAACAATCTGCAGATCCTGACCATGCTGCACCAGGGTTGAAAACAGCAGATGATGAGAAATACTCATTCCGTATGCATCAGTAGAGAACCTGGGATCCATGGTTTTGGGTTGATTTTCTATGCCGACAGTCAATACTTTTTCCTTGGCATCAACAGGCAGTGATAAAGTAGCAATAATTACAGCTGCTACCATAACTAGAAGTAATCTCACGGTTATCTGCAGTTTTATTATGCCGCCTTCTTTTTGTAGAATACTAATTCGCACTCCCAACCTCATT
Source organism: bacterium (assembly GCA_018829445.1). Classification (GTDB taxonomy): domain Bacteria; phylum SAR324; class SAR324; order XYD2-FULL-50-16; family XYD2-FULL-50-16; genus JAHJTV01. The sequence continues at coordinate 40,023 of JAHJTV010000031.1, read as the reverse complement.
TGAGAATTTATCTAAAATTTCAATAAACTATATTCTTAACCTCCTAAGATACTAAAAACTTGCTCTTTCAAAGTCAAACGAAAACATGGCAGAAAGCTGGTATTTCAGGGAATATACAATCCAGCTCTTTTGAGGTTCAGGGATTGCTATCATCGGGGCTTATTCAAAAGATACTTGTGGTAGCTGAAAATAAGTATAATCGGAGATATTTGGACTGAGATTTTCCAGAGATAATCACATCTATCAACTCAGTTGGAGGAAGGCAAAATGTGAGTTTTCCTGATAAATCCCACCTCCGCCTTTTTCTCCTAGAAACTAAGATACTTTCTGAAGATTATTTGATGGTCAAAACAGGACAGTGAGCATTCAATATGACATGCTGCGCTGTAGAACCAAAAACAAGTTTGCCGACTTTGGATTGCCGCCGAATGCCTATGATTATCTCTTCGATTTCCTGATCTTTGGCAAATTCAACCAGCGCGTCGCCCGCTGTTTGGTGAGTTACAATCACATGGGTGCGATAAGGTACCGAATCGTCGTCACAGATTTCCTTAACCTCATTTTCAAGTGTTTGTTCAAGTCGACGAATCTCTTCATATTTCAGGGTATGGCTCTGTTCCACTGATTTAATCACATCAATTTCTCCGCCATATTTTTTTGCCTTGTCGAAAGCCAGTTTTAGTGCATCAAGAGCAACGCCAGATCCGTCATATCCAACCATTAGTTTCATATCTATCACTCCTCGGACTATTAAATAAGAGATTCTGCCATGAAAACGTGGAATTTGATCTACATTTACACAGAATGAGGGAATAACACAACCCGAAAATAAGACCTTTCTATCCACGATCAAAATCCCGTTGAAGGTACGCTTAAGGTATAATTTGGATTGACAATTAGTTCAAATCATAGAAAACTCACCGTTCGCATGCCATGATCTCCATCTGTAACACTATCCGCTCTGAAACCGAAATGAACAGTTCTGAAGCCCCAAAACCAGTCGCATTCTCAAGCAAAGACGAGATAGATGCGTTTAAGGATGATCTGGAAAAGAACCTCCTTCCGTTGGTATTTCAACATGTGATGATCAGTTTTCTAAAAAATAAAAAGTTGTTCACTCCAGATTTTATAACTAAAATATCATCACTTTATAAACAAGCCGAACTCAGTCATCAATTTGCCCTGAAGCAGTACCAAATCGAAGTAGATAAACTGCCAAAACCGGCCTGCAAAAAAGGTTGCAGCTATTGTTGCGGACTGACCGTTAAAGTTGCCATTCCGGAGCTATACATTATTTACGAGCATATCCAGTCCAGATGGGGGAAAAAGGAGATCGAACGGATCAGGCTAAAACTGGAATCTTTTGTGCAGAAAATGGATCAATGCAAATCCCGAAGTGAAAAACTGCGAATCCCCTGTGCTTTCTTAGAGAATAATGTTTGTAGCATCTATGAGGTACGTCCTTTACCCTGTCATGCCTGGAACAGTACTGATGTGAACCTCTGTATTCTATATTTAACCGATCAGAATATTGAGATACCATCCAACATCTACCACTACGAGCCATATGATGTTGTTAAAAAAGGAATCATGAAAGGATTATTCATTGCCGGTTTTGATGAAGCAGCAGAGGAGTTAAACAGTGGTTTGCTGCGGTTGTTTGAGTGGGAGGATGAAGAGGTGTAAAAAAGGAGTGTTCTTTTATGTACCGGTGGAGGAGCGCCCTCCAAGTCTAAGATAGATCCGTTCCGGTCGCCCTACGGTACCATAAGACAAGTCAGCACCGACAGTTCCGCTGGATACCAGGTATTCAAGATAGCGCCTGGCAGTCGTCCGACTGACACCGATTAGTTTCCCGACCTTATCCGCCGTTATCCCGACCTCAGCCATGGTATCAATAACAGTGATGATTTTCTCCAGGGTAATGGCATCAATTCCTTTTGGCATTAAGTCTTCGTTTGATGTTGCCGGTTTTACAGGGTGTAGCAGTCCGTCAACATCCAACTGATCAACCGTTTTCATCTCCGTTATTTTGGATCGATAGTCAAAAAACTTGTTCAGCGTGTTTCGAAAACGATCAAACACAATCGGTTTGAGGATATAATCAAAAACACCTCCCCGGATCGCTTCCTGCAGGATATTGACCTCTTTTGCCGCCGTGATCAGGATCACATCAACTGATCGATAGTGGGAGCGAATTTTCCAGAGAAGATCAATTCCATTCCCTTCGGGAAAGTAGATGTCCAACAGCACCAGATCAGGTTTGAGAATAGCCAGCATCTCTTCCGCTTCGGCAATGCTGAGGGCAATGCCGATGACGGAAAAACCGGAGACCTTTTCGGTGAACAAGCGCTGAATTTCTGATACACGCCTGTCATCTTCAACAATCAGTACTTGTATCGGCTCCATTTGAACTCCTTTTGTTTTTAGGAATGATCACCGTAAAAGCAGCGCCTCCCAAATCAGATGTTGAGACACTGATACTGCCATCCAATTGTTTTAAAGCGCGATCAACCAGGTAAAGTCCCATACCGTATCCCTGATCCGGTTTGGTGGAGTAGCCTTTTTCAAAGATTCTCTCATAATCCTGTTCCTTTACACCCGAACCTGAATCATCAAACTCAAAGATCAAATCGTTGCCCAAATCTGTCATGGATAGATTTACCTTTCGTGCAGATTCATCCAAATCCCTCACTGCTTCAAAAGCGTTATCAAGCATATTCCCCAGGATAGTTACAACACGTTCCCGGCTAATATGCTTTGGGATATCAACCATGCTACTATTCGGATCAATCCGCAGATCCACATTCAACTCTTTGGCCTGACTGTATTTACCCAGCAGTACCCCTGCCAGAACAGGATCGGGAAGCACTTCCATCAAAAAATTAATCACAAATTGATAGCCGGAGGTTTCACTACTGATCAGGTCGATGGCTTTCTGGTGATGACCGATCTGTATCAGTCCGGAAATAGTATACAGTTTATTCGAGTATTCGTGGGTTTGTATTCTCAACAGCTCGGAATACTTCTCCACCTGGGATAACCTTTTTGCCACGCGATCCAGTTCATCCTTCCTGCGAAAACTGGCAACAACGCCGCTGACTTTCCCATTACTTACGATAGGAATACGGTTGACAATCAGTTCCTGATCATCCATGACGAGTTCTCGATCAAAATGACTCTCACCGGATTTTAGAATGTCAAGCATCTCTGTTTGCGGCAGTATTTCCTGAATCGGTTTGCCGACAACATCCCGGTTGGGATCCAGCCCGATATTTTGAAAAGCGGTTTTATTGATGGTGGTGATCAATCCGTTGGAGTCAACGGCAATGATGCCTTCCCGAACTGTTTCCAGAGTAGCGGTTCGTTCCTGCAGCAGCCAGGCTATTTCATCGGGTTCCAGACCTAATATGGCTTTTTTGAATCTGTTAGCGATAATAATGGCAACCACTGTTCCGATCAGAACCAGCAGGGGAATAAACATCAGCAGTTTATACTGGTAGCGGTTGATGATGGTATTCATATTTTCCAGAAGATAACCAACCGATACGATACCTATTACCTTTCCGTTCTGATCGAATATAGGAACTTTCCCCCTGATTGAAGGCCCCAGGGTTCCCACAGCCTTGGAAACATAAGACTTTCCCTCTTCCAACGCCGGCTTATTATCTCCTCCAACCATGAACTTTCCCAACCGCTCTTTGATCGGATGGGAGTATCGCCTTCCTTCATGATCTCCGATTACGATAAACTGGGCGCCGGTTGTGATGCGAATTCTTTCTGCAATGGCTTGTATTCTGCGGTTAGGATCACCGATGATCAATTGGTCCCGGATTTCCGGAATCAATGAAACCGTTTGAGAGACCTTAAGAGCTCTTCTACCGATCTGCTCCTCGGTTATTTCGGATATCAGATTAATGGAGAGAACACCGATGATTCCCACCTGGAACAAGACCAAAGCAAGAATGAAGAGAATCAATTTTGTCTTCAGCTTTTTGGGCTTGATTTTACTCCAGATTGCCGATTTAATTAGCTTCATACCCTGCCATGGTATTTTTATACACTTATTTTTGGCCCCCCTTTTGAGGAAGGATACCTCAAAATCGGATACTACAGTATATATCACAAATTGAAAATCCCCAAGTGATCATGGCAATGCAGGTTGTTTATGTTTGGCGGTTAGAAATCCTTGTATCCATATCAACCTGCCAACACTCCGATAACAACTCCCATTGCCATCAACTATCAATTGCCCGATTGGATGATCCTAGCTCGTTATGGTTTCCTTCCTCTTTTTTTGAAACATCGATCTCAAAGGAGATAACAGGGCCAAAACCGTGATAATCAGGATTACCAATGTTATCGGCCTTTCCCAGAGAAAAGAGATGGAGCCGTCACTGATAGCCAATGCCCGCCTAAGATTATCCTCCATCATGCCTCCGAGTATAAAACCAAGCAACATGGGAGCCATGGGAAAATCAAGCAACCTGAGCACCAGGGCTATGGCAGCCATGAACACCATCATCTGAATGTCAAAGGTGTTAAACGACACCAAATAAACCCCGATCAACGAGAAGAAAAGAACAACCGGCACCAGTATCTGCTTGGGCACAGCCAATAGACGTGCGATATAAGGAATTAAGGGCAGGTTCAGAATCAGCAGGATAATATTTCCCACATACATGGAGATTATCACTGACCAGAAGACCGCCGGTTGATCGATAAACAACCTGGGACCGGGTTGAATGCCGTAGGAAACCAAAGCACCAAGCATGACCGCTGTTGTCCCTGACCCCGGAATACCGAGGGTTAAAAGCGGGACAAATGATCCGGAACAAGCCGCATTATTGGCCGTTTCCGGTGCTGCCAGGCCACGCAGGCTGCCTTTTCCGAATTTCAGTTTTTCCTTTGCACTGGCAAGGTTCCTTTCCATTCCATATGCCAGGAAGGAAGCTAAGGTTGCGCCTGCACCGGGAAGAACACCAACAAAGAATCCCAGAACCGAGGATCGCGCTACGGTGGGTGCTACAAGTTTTATCTCTTCCTTGGTCACCCTAAGACTCCCGATCTTTTTTGCGGTTGCTTTCTTAAGTTCATCCGGAATTTCATCTTTACGCAGCACCGACATCAATGCTTCTGATAAAGCGAAGGTCGACATGGCCAACAACAGAAAGCTGATTCCATCCATCAGATCCATCCGTCCAAACGTAAACCGTTGAATCCCGGCAGATCTATCCGTGCCGACAGTTGCAAGCATTAACCCAAAAACTGTCATGATGACTGCCTTTAAGAATCCCCCCTTACCGGCGAATGCGGAGACAGCCGTTAAACCCAGAACCATCAGGGCAAAATAATCGGAAGATTGGAAGCTTAACGAAACCGTAGCCAGGGCAGGGGCTGCGATTAGCAGGAAAACTGCAGCGATTGTTCCCCCACTGAAAGAGCTATAGGCTGCCAATGCCAGCGCTTTTCCGGGATGCCCGCTTTTTGCCAATGGATACCCGTCAAATGCTGTTGCTACAGTTCCGGCGACTCCCGGGGCATTTATCAGAATTGATGAGGTTGATCCTCCAAAGATGGCACCATAATAAACACCAGCCATTAAGATCATACCGGATGCCGGATCAAAACCGTAGGTAATGGGAATCATCAGAGCTATTGCCGAGATGGGACCCAGACCTGGCAGCATGCCGATAAAAGTCCCAGCAAAACAGCCAATGAAAACCAACAACAGGTTTATTGGCATAATCACTGTGTTTAATCCTGCAAGAATACCGTCAATCATGAGGAACCTCCCAGGTAGAAAAACAGACTGCCCGGATCAAGGTAGACTTCCAGAAGCTTGGTCATGATAAGCCAGAAGCCCACTACCAACGGTATCGATACCAAAAGAAGCACTTTTATCCGCCTTTCTCCCAAGATCCAGAAACCTGCCATCAGAAAAACAAAGGTTGAGACTAAAAAGCCGACAACTTTAAGCGTCAGCCCATACAGAATCATAACAACAGCCAACTGACCGACCTGTTTCCACTCCAAACCTTTAAAAGCTCCTGCCAGAGAATGATCCTTTTCCTCATCCTCGGAAACTGTTGGCAAAATCAACATGGCCAATGACACGACAATACCGCAGGCACATAGTGCATAAGGCATTGTACGAGGCGTGAACGCACCCTCTTCAGCATAAAACATCATGGGGATTCTGGAGGCCACTATCCCATATGCCGTTGAAAAGATAAGGAAGATTAGCGCCCCGACTTTTTCCCTATGAATATTAAATAGTTTCATTATTAATCTCCGTTACAGAACATCTATCTTAAAAAGCCGAGTTCCCTCATCAGAGATCCAATAATCGCCTCCTGCTCTTCCAGAAATTCATAGAAAAGCACCCCGGGTTGAAACAGGTTGCTCCAGCCGTTTCTTTTTCTGACCGTTTCCCATTCAGGAGTGTCGTACATTGCCTTCAGCATTCTGGAATAATCCAAAGCCTTCTGAGCGGATATCCCCGGTGGAGCAAAAAAACCTCTCCAGTTGGCAAAGGTGACATCATACCCCATTTCTTTCAAGGTAGGAACATCCGGGGCTTCGGGTAATCTTTCATTTGAGGTCACAGCAATTATGCGGACCTCGCCGGCATTAGCCAGAGCCAGTGCTTCGCCAAATCCAGTTGAAAGAATCTGCGTTTCACCGGAAAGCAGACCGGCCATTGCTTTTCCACCTGCTTCATAAGGGATATATCGCACCTCTTTGGGATCTCCCCCCGCGGCCTTAAATGCCATAGCTGCCACCAGATGATCCATATCCCCTCTCACAGATCCACCTGCAATCTTGACTTTCTTAGGATCAGACAAAAAAGCCCTAACTACCTGCGGCCAATTTTTATACTCTGAGTTTTTAGCAACTACAAGCGCCCCATAATCGCTGATGATTGATGCTATAGGGGTTAAATCCCTGAAAGATTGGGGGAAAACCTTGGTAAGTGAGCGAACAACAATCGGTGTTGAATTAACCATCAAGGTGTTGGTCTGCCGTTCGGCCGTTTCAATCAGGTACCCGATCGCCTTTCCACCGCCACCGCCTGACATATTCTCATACGAGGCGTTTCCCAACAAGCCTGATTTCACCAGGGCTTCTCCGGTGCCGCGGGCTGTTCCATCCCATCCTCCACCAGCTCCACCGGGAACGATGAAATGAATTTTTTCCAGCTTAATAGTAGCCAAGGCGGGATTTACAAACACCAGAGAACTGAAAACAACCACTGTAAATGCAGCCAGGAATGCAGAAAAAAGCTGCTTTTTTTGAATTTTTGCCATCATGAACTCCTCCTCTCAAAAATTTTAAAAAAATGAACTTGGTTTTGTTCAGGTTCTATCCGGTTTTTTCCGGATAACCATAACCTCAATCCACAATAACGACTGAGAATAGCTATAACCTCACCAGGATTGTTAATCAGACTAGGGACTCTATGTAAAGATTGTGGGTTTAAAAAAACAAAAGTGTATTTTGATCATTTTGTTCATATTGTTCACATTCCCTTTAAATATAATCCCCTGTTCTACTCAAGGCTGGTTATTTGATTTTACTTGACTCTACCTGGGGCTATGAGTATTTATCAATTGTGTGTCATCCAGGTATCATTATGAAAATTACATTCCACAACCTGAAATAGATATTGATTAGTCATGACTCAAAAAACAGTATTTAAAGAAAATGATTTGCTTGAAATTGTGCAAGGCATCTTTCAAGCCCACGGAATTCCCACAGAAGATGCGGCAGTCATAGCTGAAGGTTTGGTCTGTGCTGATCTCAGGGGAGTATACTCTCATGGTGTTGTTCGTGTACCCATGTATTGCCAGCGATTGCGGCACAACCTGGTCAACAGAAAACCAAATCTCGTTATCCAACAAACAAGTCCGGCAAGCAGATTGCTGGATGGTGATAATGGCATGGGATTTATCGTCGGTAAAAAGGCCATGGAAGAAGCCATAAAACTTGCTGCAGAAATGGGAGTAGGCCTGGTTGGTGTGCGTCAAAGTGGTCACTTTGGTATGTCAGCTTTTTACCTGCTTCAAGCGCTGAAAGCGGAAATGATCAGCTTCGTTTATACCAATTCTTCTCCTGCCATGCCGGTTTGGGGAGGACGAACCAAATTTCTTGGGGCCAGTCCGTTCGCAGCAGCAACTCCAGGTGGAAAACTGGGGCCTTATGTGCTGGATATGGCCTGCACAGTCACCGCCAGGGGGAAATTGAAATATGCTGCCCAGAGGGGAGAAGCCATTCAACCCGGACTTGCCCTGGATTCCGATGGCCGTCCGACAACAGATGGGGAGGCCGCTTTTCACGGCGTCATCCTGCCTTTTGGTGGAGTTAAAGGAGCCGGTTTGGCCCTCTTAATGGAGATCCTCAGTGGCGTCTTCACAGGTTCTGCCTTCGCCGGAGATGTCAAAAACCCCCATACTGACCTGTCCGGCCCTCAAAATGTCGGTCATTTCTTTATGGCAATCAAACCGGACCTGTTTATGCCTTTACAGGAGTACCAGGAGAGAATGGATCTGCTTATCTCCAGGGCAAAATCCTGTGATAAAGCCGAGGGTATCGAAGAGATCTTAATCCCGGGAGAAAATGAAGCCCGCTTGTCTGAAACCTATAAAAAGGAGGGAATTCCCCTGACAAATGACGTAGTGGAAGGATTGAAAACAGAAGCTACTGCTGTCGGAATTAAGTTCTGACGTTTTCCGCGACTTCCCGATCCATTTTGTACTGGTGATTATAAACGGGGAAAAACCAGCATTTTCCCCTGAATCCAATATATTACCTTAAATTCCCTAAACACATAAATGTCTTCGGAAATCCAAAAGTTTATTTGCGTGCAATAGGTCAATATTGCCGGGCAAATCCCCTTAATCCCATTATTTTTATGTCTTGACTCCTGCTCAAGGAGATTTTATCATCGAGTAGCGATTGGATATTTGACTTGACAACAAAAAGACAGAGATCATCAAGAAGATCATTCCTGCCGGTTGAAGTTCCTTCAGAACACGCTTTTTTTGTCTGACGACCAAAAGAGTAAACCGGTTATCTAAAACTCGATACCTGGCTGATTATTGATAGTATCCTATACCGTACAGGGGAAAAATGAAATCCTACCTATTACTCGTTTTCGGCATTGTATTCCTGGCAATGTCTTGCCAACCTGGGAGTAGTGGCGGGAACAGCAGCGATACCACTACTGATATTGTTAACGATCCCATCGTTGACGATCCCATCGTTGATGATCCCGCTTCACCCGCTCTTTCCTCCATTGCCCTCACCCAGGAGAAAACCACTTTTATCACCGATGATCTGTCCGATATCCAATTCACGGCTACAGCAACCTATTCCAACGACAGCACCACCGATGTAACCACAACTGTTGCTTGGAGTTCTTCGGATGAATCGGTTGCCATTGTAAACACACAAGGAACCGCTACACCCAAAGGGCGTGGTATTGCAACCATTACAGCCTCTCTTGATGAAAAGACAGATAGCGGTACCCTGGAAGGTTATTACCCGGGTGAAGAGAGCAGCAAGGATAATCCCATCCTAATCGAGACTCCCTTTTTAATGCCAACCATTTATAACGGGCAGGTCAACAATGGAATCAACTACTATTGTGCGAGTGGTCTTAATCAAACTAATCTTTCCGTTACCTTGTCCGGATTAACATATGATGCAGATCTTTACATTTACAGTGACTCAGACTTCACTCAGCAAGTACGAAGGCCCTACTATGGCAGAACTTTTAGCGAAATAAGCTCAGGCTTGGCAGGATTCAAGGTGGATGATCAATATCTCTACTTCTCAGTTAACGGAGAACATAGTCCTTATGGAGCAGATTTTACCCTCACCATAATCGATGAGGGAAATTCCGAATCACTAGCGCCTGGCTGCAACTTTGATAGAGGCGCCCCTGAGAATCCCATCCAGATTACAGACATTTATATCTCGTACAGAGAGAGAGTTGAAACCTATAGCTACTATAAACTTGTTGCTACCGCCGGAAATACGTACTGGATCAGCCTGACCGGACTGGATGATGATGTAGACCTCGATTATTTTGGTGATGATAGTACATTTACAACTATCGTTTCTTCTTCTACCAATTCAGGTGCTGATGCGGAATATTTGGAAGTTACTCTCAACACGGACAACGCCTACTTTAGAGTCAGTGATCAAGCTGCTGGAGAGTGTTTTCAAATCTCCTTCCAGAAAGGAGAAGGCAGTGTTGAACACCCGGTGAGTTTGTATACGGAAAAATATAATGTCGCTCTCGTCAGTGATCAGTCCAGTTATTTTATCTTTCCGGTATCCCAGGGCACTTCCTATACAGCCACCATAGCGGGAGATGATTCTGGAGGCAGCTTGGGATGCGATGCTGATCTTTATCTCTACGATGATGACAGTAGCTTCACAACAGCTGTCGCCTGCAGTGGATTGCCGAAAGACAGTACTACCGATGCGGAATCATGCACGGATACCGCTGGAGGTAGTTCTTACTACATCAAGATATCCAAAGGCTCAGGTTGTACAGAAAAGGGAACTTCATATTATTTAACCCTCATAGCCAATTAATCCAGTAATGGTTATACCCATTTCAAAATTAACTACTTCCCTCCATCCCGGAAACAAGATCAATAACATGTTGAGCTGTTTTTAACAGGTTATTGGGGTTATGGATCAACGATAACTCGGCTCTCTCCGGAACATGGGATAACTTATGAAACCGGACTTTAAGATTGTAACTGGCCTTGACGCTTCGACTCATCAATCCATAACCCCTGTGCTTTATTTCGTTGCCCTGATATTTTTTATTTCAAATACCAACACCTTTTTAAAATTCTTCTTCGCAAACTTGCTAAACGGCTTTCGCAAAAACCAGGGAAACTTCTTTAGGATTTGAGATGTCTCACCTTCAAGCCCAGCCTCGTTGTTGATAGCTTCAACAAAATCGCAATAGATACGATACCCCAGAATTTCTTCCTCTTTTTCGCGGAAAAAGCCTATAAAGCTAGGTATTTGAAAGAATGAAAATGTTGCTTTGGGATTCGTTTTCAGATTGCTGTAGGTTTTCTTCAGGTATCCGTAAATTACATGCACCTTTCCATCATTCGTTATCCGCATCGATCCGACTGGTGCCAAGTTGGGCTGTCCATTCTGATCACAAGTGGCAATGTGTGCCACTTGACCCTTTATTATCCTCAACTTGTTCAGTAAAATTTTCGCCTTTTCGATATCTGACAAAGTAGCTGTGTTTTCCATAATTTACCTCTTTTATTCATAAGTGAGACAGTTTGGAGCTAACTGCTCTGATTTAGATCTTAGTTTATAATGAATTCACAACATATTAATCTAACTTATTACAAATATATTTTGTAGCATATTCCTTTTAAAGTCAATAGTCAGTTCTTTAGAAATTTAGCACATAGTGTTACCTGACTATTATTTATCAATTTTATTGAGCAAAACTCAAAGGGTGATCAATCATGGCAGGAAGCAAAAGAGTAAATACGGAAAAACTTTAAGGACATTTATGAGGTTTTTAACGATTTCAATTCAGGCTACAATTCACTGGTACGTTTGTTATCAATATGATGAGATGTATCGTGTAAGGCGTTTTTGAACGTGGTGACTATGATGGTGTATCGGTGCATTTCCACGGATGATTAATATGGGGATTGTTGCTGAGCATATCGACTCAAATTATCAGGAGGAAAGATGCAAATTCTGGTTTTATACTATTCAAACACCGGCAGAACCAAAAAGCTGGCTGAGAGCGTTGCGGAGGGAGTCAACAGAGTCAGCGGAGTTGAGTGTCTGTTAAAGACGACTGCCGAAGTGGTTAAGGAGGATTTTATCAACAGCGAGGGAGTAATTGCCGGATCACCGGTTTATTTCGGTACCATGGCGGGAGAACTGAAACTGGTTATGGATAAATTTGTAGGAACCCGTCGCCAGATGATAGGAAAGGTAGGGGCTGCTTTTGCTACCGGGAATCATCATAGCGGGGGTAAAGAAACCACTTTGATGTCAATTATCCAGGCATTTTTGATATATGGAATGATAATCGTAGGAGACCCCCTGGAATCCGGAGGGCATTATGGAGTCGCCGGATCAGGAGAATTGGATGATCGCTGCTGGCAGGAGGGTGTGCTGTTTGGAGAACGGGTGGCCAACGTTGTTAAAAAACTGAGATCGAAGTCGTGATTTTGGCTTAACTCCAGAATTGGTTTCTTTTTGATTTTTTACAAAGGATTGATTTGTTTAACCATACTTTTTATCTATAACCATTGGCAGTTGAAAGAGATAAAACATGAAGGGAAAATATGAATCGTTTCTATATTACTGATGTGTTCGGATTTGATAAATATACCGGCAATCAGCTGGCTACCGTAATTTGTGGCGACAGGTTGACAGATTTGGAAATGCAGAAGATCGCCAGGGAGATCAATTTTTCAGAAACAACATTCATCCTGGATGAAACACCACAGGATAATGGGTACGATATCCGTATCTTTACTCCCAAAGCCGAAGTGGATTTTGCAGGGCATCCTGTTTTGGGAACGGCCTATATCATCCAGCAGCATATTATCGGATTACCGGTGGAAAAGATTCTTTTAAACTGCAAGGTTGGACAGATTTCCATCAGTCTTCCAAAACCGGGTGAACAAAACGGGATACTGTGGATGAAACAAGTGGAGCCAATATTCGGAGAACAGTTGCTGCGAAAAGACCTGGCAGCTGCTCTCAATCTGGATATAAAAGAGATAGATGACAGTTGCCCCATTGAACAGGTATCCACCGGGATTCCCATCATTATTGTTCCCCTGAAGTCGATGGATGCCCTCAAACGAGCCAGAATTGACAAAGAGATCTATTGGAACTTAATTGACAAAACCTGGGCCAAGGCGATCCTGGTGTTCTGTCCCGGTGGCTATCAGGAGAACCACGATCTGGGAGTCAGGGTTTTTGTTGAGTTCCTGGGAATTCCGGAAGATCCGGCAACGGGAAGTGGAGCCGGATGCCTGGCTGCATATCTGGTTAGGAATGGTTACTTTGAAAAGGATGCCATTGATATCACCCTGGGCCAGGGCTATGAAATAGACAGACCTTCACAACTGCACCTGCGGTGTTCAAAAGAAAACGATCAATACACAATTCACGTCGGCGGACGTGTCGTTCCCATCGCAGAAGGTAAATGGTTTTAGGAAAACATAACTTTACCCTAAGCGGCACAATCGAGAATGATTGTTATCTGGATAGGGATGGGAATAATTATCATAATATAAAAGTATCAATCAATTTGATCCCAGATATAACCGACAACACCTCCACGAAAAAAAATCTATGAAAATACTCGCCATCGGTAAAAGTGACCCCAAAGCCCCACCTGAAAGGTTTAAACCGTTTCTGAAAGCTGAGGCGAAAAGAGTATGGGAACTTCAACAACTGGATTTGATTCGGGAGGTTTACTTCCGGCAAGATATTCCGGATGCAGTCATAGTCCTGGAAACCTCCTCGACGATAGAAGCCAGGAAAATTCTCAATACACTTCCCTTGGTTGAAGAGAAGTTGATCGATTTTGATATCATTCCCTTAAAAGCATACCCGGGATTTGAAAGGCTGTTTGCAGATTAAAACCGCCGACCGGCATCCTTGACAGAAAAGCTACAACCTGAGACTGGAACAGTTTAAGTATATTGTCAGATTGATTTTTAAGGAGAAGGAATGGAGAGTTCAGATTATCAAAAACTGGCAGCCAGGACCCTGACCGATAAACCGGGGTTTGAAGTGAGCGATAAAGACATTATGACTATCTGGAATGCATTAGGGCTGGCAGGGGAAGCCGGTGAAGTTTCTGAATCGGTGAAAAAGGGTATATTTCATCAACATGGACTGGAAGAGGAAAAACTCAAAAAAGAGATCGGGGATGTTCTCTGGTATGCAGCCGCACTGTGCACAACTTTGGGGTTCGATATGGGGGAGATCATGCAAATGAATATTGACAAACTAAAAATCCGATACCCGGAAGGCTTCTCTGTAATTGATTCACAAAAAAGAGTCGACAAAACGGAAAGACCGACTTGACTTCGAAAAAACAAGTTTCTATTATTGTAACTTTCCCATCTACAGCTATTTCAAACCTTTATCCAGCCACTTCCCCCAAGGTGAATTATGGTAACTTACGATTTTGATAAGGTCACTTCAAGAAGGAATACCAATTGTGCAAAATGGGATGCAGCCGAATACCTTTTTGGTGAAAAGGATATCATTCCCATGTGGGTTGCTGATATGGATCTTCCTGTTGCCAAGCCAATTACCGCTGCTTTAATAAAACGAACGGAGCATGAGTTTTACGGGTATCCACTACCAGTACCCTTTTCGACTATCAGCGCTGTCATAAACAGAATGAAGCGAAAATACGATTGGGATATCAAACCCGAATGGATTGTAACAACTCCCGGGATTGTTTCGGCCCTGTTTACGGCGGTAAAAGCTTATACCATTCCCGGAGATGCTGTGATTCTTCAGGATCCGGTTTATTATCCTTTCTGGGGAGCCATTGAGAGAAATGGTTGCCATGTGGCTAATAATCCGCTGAAACTGGTAAACGGACGGTATGAGTTTGATAGCAATGACCTGGCTGCCAGATTTGAGCCAGTGGTGAGAATGTTGCCGAGCCCTTCCCGAGTTCGGATGATGATCCTGTGCAGTCCGCATAATCCCGTCGGACGAGTCTGGACCAGGGAAGAATTGATCACAATGGGGGAGATCATCATCGGTAACAAAGCCATAGTGGTATCCGATGAGATTCATTGTGAATTGTTGTTTAATGGGCATCAACACATTCCATTTGCCTCGATTTCGCAAGAGTTTGAACAGAATTCGATCACTTGTATTGCTCCCAGCAAAACCTTTAATCTTGCCGGACTGGAAGCGTCCATTCTGATTATTCCCAATGCTGATTTAAGGGACAAATTCGAGGAGACGCGAAAAGGATTCCTGCCTTCAGCTAATGTCTTCGGCATGGTTGCCCTGGAAGCCGCCTTTAATGAAGGAGACGAATGGTTGGGGCAGTTTCTTGAGTATATGCAAGCCAACCTTAAGTTTTTGACCGACTATTTTGAACAAAATATCCCCAGGATCAAGGTAATCAAACCGGAAGGAACCTACCTGGTATGGCTTGACTGCAGGGAATTAGGTATGAATTCAAAGGAACTGGAGAGTTTTATGAACAGTAAAGCCAGGGTTGGCCTTGATCACGGCATTGCCTTTGGCCCCGGCGGGGAAGGATTTGAAAGAATAAATATCGCTTGCCCCCGCTCAATTCTGGAGGAAGCGTTAAAGAGGATAGAATTGGCAGTTAAGGCACTGTGATAATATAATGAACACCCACGCCATCTTGGTAACTTTTCCTTACTAGTGCTAAAAATGCATATGTCACCAAAAGCAAGGATTATTGTAGGACGGGGTTACATCTCAATAAGCGCCAACTTAAACGAAAAACTATTAGTAATTTTCAGTTAACAATTGGTTATTGACTATTTGAAAAAACATCATCAGCATAATAAGCTGATTTAAATGAAGAAATAATTAATAACCAATTGATAATATTTAATTGTCAATGAAACTTCTTTCTATTTGCTCTTAAGTAAGCGCTTATGGGGTTACATCCCCGCCTTTATTAGCCGGAAACCTCATTCCCGTTCAATCCGCTCATGGCAAGGGGGACGCTGTGTACAAATTACACAAACTTTTTTCTGCACTATCTTTTGAGATGGCAGAGCAGTTTATCCCGTTCAAAAATATAATCAGTATAGTAAGAAGTGTTTTCATCTTACAGCCGTAGTTTTACATTTGATTATTAAAGATGGATCGTTGTTAAAGGATCAATGGTTTTGCCATCTTTGTGCAATTCAAAATGAAGATGAGGGGCGGTTGAGACGCCGCTATTACCTACCGTCGCGATTTTTTCTCCTCTGTCTACCGTAACTCCTTCCCCAACCAAGATATCCTTCAGGTGTGAATATGAAGTCTTGTATCCGTTTTCATGCGCAAGTACAAGAAAATGGCCGCGGCCCTTATTATAATCAATTTTGGATACCTTCCCGGCCAGGGCAGCAACAATCCCAGTTCCTGATTTAGCTGCCAGGTCAATTCCCTTATGGTTGTATGGTTTTTTAGTAATGGGGTGTGTTTTTATGCCAAATGTCATGGTTAATCTACCCGATGGAAGAGGATTTTGCATGACATCATTCGTTACTTTCTTCTCTGCAGTGGCAACTGAACTGAAATTGAACAGCAGCGCAGGCAGTATTCCCAGAAGTAATATTCTTTGTAATATTTTAGCTTTTCTGGATAGTTTCTTTTGAAATAATCTTTCAAGTCTCATTTTCAATTTCCTCTTATTAGATATTATTAATGTTGGAACAGGGGATTTTTCAATCATTGTCAAACTGACAAAACGCAATAAGGCTTCACCAAAACGAAGGGAGCTAATGTGAAAGGAGCTCATTGCCTGCAAATCGGTTTCGGTCTCTTCTCTGTTGAGTATTTCGCCAATTATCAGCCACACAAACGGGGAGAAGAAAAAGACCGACTTAATTGTTCTCAATAGCAGGAACTTAAAAAAATCCCTGCGTCTAATATGGATTAACTCATGCGCCAGTACTATCTTTTTATCCTCGTCAGTGAGGGTATGGAATGATTCGGGTAAAACGATACTCCATTTCATATTCCACCAGACAAAAGGGGAAGATATCCGATTTGAAATAAGAAGAGTCACTTGTTTCCTCAATCCCAAACGTTTTTGCAGACTCACCGACATCTTGTTCAGGGAATCATCCTGACAAAGTGATGCGGTTTTTACCAGGGTTTTGATCCTTACAAGGCTTTTCATCAGCAGGACAAAAAGGATTGCAGCCACAGTTATCCATAGAAAAAGGAGCAGATCATTAATGCTAAAAGCAGGGCTGGCATAACCCGCTGCGAGATCTAAATTGTCTCTCCAGAGGTCGTATGTAAAAACTTCTCTCTGCTGCATATTACGCAGAACTTTTGAAGGAAAGCTGAGCAGCCCCCAAGGAAAGAATGATTTTATTAAAATCAAATACAAAAGAGCGAGACGAAGCTTGTTTGGCATTACCTTGTTCTTTGAGATAACCACAACCAATAAAGCCAAAATGGCCGAAAGCTTCAGATGAGTAAGCAGAAACGGTATCATTTTTCAGACTCCTTGGATTGCAACAAGTCCCTTAACTCAGCGATTTCCTCTTCCGAAAGAGCCTCGCTTTTGGCAAACAAGGGCAATAGAGCTTCGGCATCTCTTTCAAGAATTTTATCTGCAAAAACAGATATTTGACTAGCAAAGACTTTTACTTTTGAAAGCTTGGCTTTGTAAATAATCAAGCCATGAAAGACTTCTTTGGACAGAAAGTCTTTCTTTACCATCCGCTCAACAACCGTTCGGGTTGTTGAATAAGCCCATTTTGTTTTTGAACATGTTTTTTCATGAATTTCCCTGCCTGACAACTGCTTATACCTCCATAACAGTTTAAGTATGTCAAATTCGGTTGTGATGAATTGTTGCATAATTATCTCCTTGTAGTTAATATGTTACATTTGTAACATATTGTCTAATTTTGTCAAATTGAATAATAATAGAAATTCGTATCTATATATAATAATACACCTTTTTTAATAATGAACTTAGGTTTGCAGATAATAACATGAATCATCTTTTTTAGGAGCCAGGGCATTCTTCCCAATATTTAGAGAAAAAAGGAATAACTGGGAGGGTTGTGGTCGATTGAAAGGTAAGGTTTTAGGTTACTTCTTTTCGTAGCAATCGGATCTGAAGGACAACAAACAATTATAAATATTTTCAACGGATTATATCTTAAAAGACTCCCTTAAATGGGCATGAATGGGATCAAAGTACATCCATCAGTCACTGAAACGGTCACTCCCGTTCAATCCGTTCAAGAACGGGTTTGCCTCTTTTAAATAACAGACCCGGCAGACGTGTCGCCAAAACTTTGTTAATCAGTGAGATTCGCTTGGCAAAAGGCGTGGAAATAGTATCTCCAAAAGCTCTCAAAAGCTCGTCCGGCATATAATGTAGTTTAAGTCCGAAAAAACGATTGCTGGCAGCCAGGTTTATATAGCAACCCGGACAGTTTAAGGCAATCGACTTGACACCGGCTTTTTTCACCTCCCCGTATACCCTCCGATGCTCTTTCACTATTTTGAACGGATTTTTTGTCCGGAGTAAAAGCCCAACTGCCCCGCAAGTATAAGCGTTTTCGCCCCTGTGTTCCAATTCCACTGTATCCATATTTATCGTTTTGTACAGTTTTCGCAGCACATCTGCAAATTCCGGTTCCAGTTCACTCACATAACTGGATTCGTGGATGGCAGCTTTACAGTTTACCGGGTTCTGTACTTCCAGATTTCCCTTCTCCACGTTTTCCCATAACCACTGGTACATGGAAACAACTTTGAACGGCAGTCTTTCTCCATATACTGTTGGCAATTTATTGGACAAAAAATTATAACATGAACCGCAATAACAAACCAAACGGTCAACTTCCAGTTGTCTTAACCGGGTAAGCATGCGTTCAACCGTATCTTCATAAGCTTGCCATGATCCCAACCTATAAGCCAGTTCTCCACAACAGAGATCTGCAGGGCCATATTTAGGCAGGTTTCTCAACACGGTGGAGTTTTCAATGTCATAACAGCTGATTTTCCCAATACAGCCGATCCACAATACTTCTTTGGCAGCAGTGGGGATTCTACTCCATTTATTCAGAATTTCCCTTTCTTCAACCCTCAGTCGGGCATAAAGATCCTGAAAGAAAGTCGGTAGAGGCATCCCGTTTATCAAATAGCTGAGCACAGCCGGTACTTCACTCCTGTGCTCCATATATCGCTGTAATATCATTTCATGGGGTTTTAACCCTTCGGCGGTACAATAGCTGTTGCAGTTAAAACAGAAAGTGCACTCCTTAAAGATCCGCAGATTCTTTGCTCCGTTGATCAGCTGTTCGATTTCTGACTGTGCCTCTTTCTCGTCCATTTTCAAAACCGGGCATTTTTTCAGGCACTCGCCACAAAGAGTACAACTCTTCCATTGGTTTTCATCTATATATGACATTCACCAGTCTCCCTATTTCTGAAACGTATCGGTAATAAAAAATGACCTCATCGAGCTCCTATCCTAGCTGTGAGTGGATAGTAAAGTCCCGGAAAACACTGCCACGATTTATTTATTGGAATATCTCCCTGTCTCCCGTTGTTTTATCCAGATCGATACCTTTACCTCTTAAAAATCGCCTTCTTATCGGGTAGTAGGAAATGGAGATGACAATCCAGACTGCAAGAACAACCAATACGCTGCTAGACAGATCATGGGCCAGAAAAACGATTCCGATCAACATACAGATTTCGGATACGACAAAAGCGATCCAAATCCATTTTTCCCCAAGTTTAAAAGAGGAGTTCTGATACTCCTTGGGAAACTTTTTGGGCAATTTGGTTAGTGACCAGAAGATAAAGATGACTGGCAGAATAGCTGAAATGGTCGCTGCCTTGGCGATTACATCGATTTTAAGATCAAAAAGCAGAGGAATAACACCAATAGCGTACAATACCAGGAGGATATATTGAGGTGTCCCGTATTTATTAATTTTGCCAAAACGGGCGGGAAATACATTGTCCCAGCAAGCTGGCAGAAAATTCCTGGGAAGTTGCATATACTGGGCATTTAAGGTAGTACAGATTGCCAGTCCGGCGCCGCAGATCAAGAAATAGATCATAGCCCATCCGGGCAGAAAAGCCTTACCGGCAACGGTTAGAGGTTGATTGATCATCTGCTGCCAGGGAATAACCCCAACGGCGGCAAGGGCAACGAAACAGTACAAAACCGCAATTCCAATGGTTGAAAAGACCACGATCCGTGGAATGTCCCGTTGAGGGTTTTTCATCTCCCCTCCAAGGGCAACAATAAGGTAGGCACCACCTGTTGCAAATATCAGCAGGGCCATGGCGGTGATAAAACCGATTGCCCCTTTTGGAAACACAGGTGTTAGGTTTTCAGTTCGAATCTGTGGAAAAGCAAAGCCGGCATATAACGCCAGTGCTGATAAAAGAATAACAACTAGCACCATCTGCAGTTTCGCACCAATTTTTACCCCAAAAAAATTAACAACAAAAAACAGAGTGACAATGATGACTCCCCAGGCGTTTGCCGAAAGTTGTGGAAACAGGGGATTGATATACAAACCAAATGAACCACCATAAAGGGACATGGTCACACTGTTTAAAAGCACTAACCAGAGAACGATACTGGCGAGCCAGCCATTGACAAGGCGACTGGGCCAGACATAAAAAGCACCTGTAGTGGGAAGAGCCGCACCTCCCATCATAAACAGTAGTGAAGCAATCAGAATCAACAACGCCGCACCCAGATAGGCTAATATGACTCCAGGGCCAGTCATTCCGATGGCTACTCCTGTCAAGGCAATTACCCCTGCCCCGATTATCTGACCAGCCGCGATGAAAAATACATCCCAAAAGGACAACACTTTTTTTAGCTTTTCCTTTTCTTTGTATTCCATGACAACGTTCTCCTCGTGTGCAGTAAACCTATAAAAAACCTCTAATAAAACCTTACAGTTATTAAAAAGCAGAGATTTATTGTGAAGATAACTGATGATTGCCAGAGCAGGTTAAATGCGGCTTTTACTCTTAGTCAAGAACAATTGACCTATAAATACAGGAATAAACGAATTGGGAAGGGAGGCAATTTGGAAATAATACGACGATCACATTGAATGAAAGAGAGTCCGGGAAAAGTCAGAATTGATGGATTATATTCAGGCGATATTGTGGTCAGGAAAAATGAAAACAGCGGCAGGCTTAAACCGATACTGAGTTTTGGTGGATGACCATTTCTGCCCACCAAAACTCAGTTCTTAAATTGAATTAGCAATCAATAAGCTATTTTTCGGCATTTTTCCACATTAAGGCGTAACCGTTTCTCATTCTTTTGGTCAATATCGGCCATAAAATTCTTCGTTTCAGAAAGGTTTCTTCATCATCATCAAGACGAAACTCTGCTTTTTGTTGGGCTGTTAATGGTGTTTTCAGGTTAACCGGAGCTGCACTCAGATAATTGACAACGTTATTAAGCTGAAATTGCGGGCCGATAACATAATTGATGAGTTCTTCAGCGATCTCCTTAAGCTGAGGTTTATCAGCCAGTGTCCAACTAAGGGCAAAATTATCAACCCACCAGGGTGACCCCTCTTTAGGATCTGCAAACTTCCAAACCTCTCCTTGACTGGCCAAATCAGAGAAGGAGAATCCCCATGAAGTTGCCAGCAGTTTTCCCTTGAGATCGGATGCCTTGTCCACTCCGTTCCAGTATCCCCCGGTATTTTGTCTTAATTTTTTTAAAATAGCATTCACTTGGGGAGTGTTCACCTCTTGATAAGAATCCAGTTGGTCATTCCTAATGCCGGCCATCAGGGCAGCAATATAGATATTAACCTCGGAATAGTCTTCAACCAGTGTGTACTTACCCGCATATTTAGGATCCAGCAGCGCATTCCAGGAGGTCGGCGGTTCTTTCACCAGATTGGTGTTATAGGCAAGGCCGTAGGGCCCGTTGGCAAAAGGCATGGCATACAGTTTTCCATCTTCTCTGATATATTCCACGTTTTTCAGGCCGGGTGCCAGATCTTTATAATTGGGAACATTGTCGAGGTTGATAGGCAATAGAATGCCCTTTTTTATAAAATTGTAACGTTCATCCTTTAGAAGATTGTGAGAGGGAGTAATAATATCAAGTGATTTTTTACGAAGAAGGTCATAAAACTGGTCGGGGTCGGTTACAAAAGAAACTTCGAGCTTGAGATCCACCCCATACTTCTTCTTAACCAGATCCTGGAATTGGGTTCGGTATTCAGCCGGAAAGTATCCTTCCCAGATCATCATCCGCAACGTTTCAGCTGATAAATTGCTTGTTTGAAATACACTCAAGAAAGCTAAACAAAACGACACAACAAGGGTTAATAATCTGATCTGTTTCATGATACGCTCCTCAAGATTTCTGATTACAGGTAAATAATGTAACAATGGGAAAACACAGTGACCACTATACCATGTAACAAACCTTAATCATACAAAAAAAATAATGGATAATTACTATAAACCTTAAGCAGTGAACTTATTTAAGAATGGAATAATATTGACTCCAAGGCAGGAGTTGATTACTCTGGAGGAACGGTATTTTATAGTTTGTTTTGTCCAACCTTAAAGGGTTTTGCTTCATGACCACCCGTCTGCTGAAGTTTCGAAATTCTATTGCTGGTATGACACTTATTAAGATGAGTGTCAGGATTGCAGTTGTTATCATCCTGTTGACGACTTTGAGTTATTATCACATGTACACCAATATCAAGGATCAAACCCTGGAACAGCTCGAAAAATATGTCCTGGAACGCGGTAAGCGAGAAAGTATTATTTTCTCAATTGCCAGCAGCAACCATAAAATCCTGAAGAGTGAGTTGCTGGAGAACCTGAAGAAACTTGATGATACTGAAATTGAATTAGAATTTAATGCCCTGTTTACCCGGCACAATGACGGGATTATCAGAAACCGTCTTGATAAATTTGATGGAACCCGCCAATCCGGTATCTATATCGATCACAAGCTTGAAATTGATGCAGATGTCCGGCGCCGGATTCTAACCTTTTATAAGTTATGCAATGTTTACGGAAAAGCCTGGCATGAACAATTTCAAGATACCTATATTACCACACCGGAAAATATCATTGTGATTTACTGGCCGGAAGAGCCTATGTGGAGCCATGATGCGGGAGTTGATCTTTACATGCCTGATGAGGAGTATGTATGGGTCGCCGATGAGAAACACAATCCCCGGCGGGAAACTGTCTGGACAGGGATATTTGTCGACAAGATTTCAACTGAATTAATGGTCTCAATTGAAACACCCGTATACATCGAAGACAGACACATCGCTACCATAGGCCATGATATCACCCTTAATGAGCTGATCCGGCGAACCTTAACCGAAAACCTGAAGGGCGCCTACAATATCCTATTGCGCTCTGATGGGCGCTTGATTGCTCATCCGGACAAAATGGATGCGATTCAGGATCAAAAAGTGTTCCTCAATATTGATGATTCAGAGGATCAGCATCTCAAAAATATTTTGCAGACTGTCAGGAACAAACAGTCTGCAGAGGTTGTCGTTGAAAACAAAGATGACGGTGAATACCTGGCCATCACCAGAATCGAAGGGCCGGATTGGTATTTCTTGACCGTGTTCCCCAAAACCATCATCAATCAAAGGGCTTTCAATACCGCTCGGTTTGTGCTGATCCTTGGGTTGATTTCCCTTTTGGCGGAAGTGGCGATAGTGTTCTATATTCTGCAAAAACAGGTTGCTTTTCCCCTTTTGAAGCTGGTGCATGCAGCGGACTCTTTGGCAGAGGGAAACCACCAGGTCAACCTGGACAGGGACAGAAAAGACGAAATCGGGCGATTGGCCAGAAGTTTTACCCTCATGGACAACGCCATTCGTGATAAAATATCTTTACTAAACACAGAAATAATCGACCGTAAACACGCTGAAGAGGAAAGACGGGTAAGCGAAGAGCGGTTCAAGGCGATTTTAAACAATACCACCTCTGTGGTCTATCTCAAAGATCTTGAAGGTCGATATATCCTCATCAATCGAATTTTTGAAAAGATTTTTCACATTGGTCAGGATGAGATTCTGCGAAAAACAGATTTTGACATTTTTCCTCCGGAGATCGCAAACCGACTTAAATACAATGATCAATTGGCTTTAAAGCAGGATCAACCTGTAGAATTTGATGAAGACATTCCACAAGATGACGGTATTCATACCTATATCTCAACCAAATTTCTATTGGTTGACAGCCAGGGAAATCCCTATGCTATCTGTGGTATATCCACCGATATCACCTTAAGGAAAAAAGCCGAACGGGAATTAAAGAAGCATCATGATCAGCTGGAGGAGCTGGTTCAGATGAGAACCCAAAAGCTGGAGCAGCAAACCCTTGAATTATCCACAGCCAAAGAAGCAGCAGAAGCAGCCAATAAAGCCAAAAGCGAATTCCTGGCCAACATGTCACACGAGATAAGGACCCCGCTCAATGCCATTCTGGGATTCACGGAGATTTTGAAAGAGAGAATTACGGAGTCTCAACTGGCTGATTATCTGGAGTCGATTCGTTCCAGTGGAAAATCTCTTCTTAGCCTCATAAATGATATTCTGGATTTGTCAAAGGTGGAAGCCGGAAAACTTGGTCTGGAGTACATGGCTGTATCTCCAAGAGACTTGTTTAATGAGATGAAGGTGATATTTGAGACCCGAATCAAAGAGAAAGGTTTGGATCTGATTGTCGATATCGCAGAAGACCTGCCAAAAGTGTTGCTTCTGGATGAGGTCCGTTTACGGCAGATCTTGATTAATCTTATTGGAAATGCCATCAAATTTACCGAGCAGGGTTATATTAAACTGACAGCCCATTATCACTTCTCAGACGATGTTTATCACAGCACCCTGGATTTTATTTTTTCAGTTGAGGATTCTGGAATAGGAATTCCCCAGGACCAACTGGATCCGATCTTCGAAGCCTTCAGCCAATCAAAGGGACAGGATTTATCAAAATTCGGCGGTACCGGTCTTGGCCTGGCCATTACAAAACGATTAATCGAGATGATGGACGGCAAAATTGAAGTCACCAGTGAAGTGGGGAAAGGAAGTATTTTTAATATTATTATAAAGGAGGTTGAAATCGCTTCCACTGAACCGATTTCAACCTCTGACAAAGAGACCTTTGATGTCAGGACAATCTGTTTTGACGCCAGCACTATTCTTATTGTTGACGATATTGAATATAACCGTAGACTCCTGGAGGGATATTTTGAAGGCTGCGGGTTTACACTGGCTGAGGCGGAAAACGGTCTTGAAGCCATAGAAAGTGCCCGAGTGAATCCTCCCGATTTAATCCTGATGGATATGAAAATGCCGGTTATGAGCGGGTACGAAGCCTCCAAAGTATTAAAGCAGGATAATAATTTAAAAGAGATCCCAATTATCGGGATAACCGCTTCGGCGATGAAAGATGAGAAGGACAAGGTGTCACAATTATGCGACTCCTGCCTGAATAAGCCGGTCAGCAAACATGATTTGCTCATGGAAATTAAAAAATATCTTCCCCATACCTTAAAAAAACAAATTTTCGAAACCAAACCGAATGAAACCACCATAGAACAATCCTTAAAAGAGATTTCGGAATACCCATTGCTCTTAACGGCTGTCAGAGCGAAACAAGACTATTGTGAAGAACTGATCACGCTGATGTCGATTGATCGGATTATCGATTTTTCGGAAGAGATAAAACAACTGGGAACAAACAATCGGTTTCAACCCTTGATCGACCTGGGAGAACTCATTTGTCTGGCAGCAAAGCGATTTGACGTCAAAGGAATAGAAACTGCTCTGTCGCAGCTAAAATCAATTTGATAAATCTCGCAATAATGGATCATCTATCGTCCTTTTGATGAATTGGAGTAAGGTCATGGCTGAGCAGAAGCAAAAAAATGAACTCATTTTGATTGTTGATGATAACCCCAAGAACATTCAATTGATTGGGGCACTGCTGGATAAGAGGGATTTCAGGGTCAGCATAGCTGACAGTGGAGAGAAAGCCCTCAATATTGTCAGCCATGAATCGCCGGATTTGATTTTGCTGGATATCATGATGCCCGGTTTAAATGGATTTGATACCTGTCGGCAGCTCAAAACCAATCCCGAAACCAGCCAGATTCCGGTGATTTTTCTGAGTGCGCTGACCGATACGGTAAATAAGGTTGAAGGATTCAAACTAGGGGCTGTTGACTATGTAACCAAGCCGGTGGAGCCTGAAGAGTTGCTGGCAAGAGTCAATACACATTTAACCATCAGAGCCCTTCGGAAAAAGCTGGAAGAAGCCAATTCCGTACTGGAGGAAAAAGTTGATATCAGAACTAAAATTCTACTGGAAAAGAATCTGGCTTTGCAGGAAAGCGAAACCAGATACCGCACACTGGTGGATAATATACCGGGAGCAGTCTATCGATGCGCGTTTGACACAGACTGGACCTTTATCTTTATAAGTAACGCCATCGAAGAGATCAGCGGTTACCCGGCATCGGACTTTATCGGCAACTCTGTTCGAGATTATGCCTCCATTGTGCATCTGGAGGACAAGACAATGGTCGAACAGGCTGTGTTGAATGCGGTCTCCTACAACCAACCCTACCTGATTGACTACCGCATCATCCATGCCGACAGTTCGGTGCGTTGGGTTCATGAAAAAGGACTGGGGATTTTTGATGATGAGGGAAATGTTCTGTATCTTGAAGGGGTTATTTATGATAATACTCAGTTTAAACTGATTCAAGAGAACCTAAAACAGGCTCAAAAGATGGAGATTGTCGGGACATTGGCAAGTGGGCTGGCACATGATTTCAACAATATGCTTGGTGGCATAACCGGATCCATATCGATTCTGGAACATAAATTACAGAAAGACGGAAAAATAGAAGAGGACGTATTAACCAGACATATGGAAACAATGCGTGAAGGAGCCCACCGGGCTGCGGACATGGCAAAACAGATGTTGTCCCTCTCTTCAAAAAGAGAACTCAGGATCGCACCGGTCGACCTGAATCTGGCAATTAAACATGTTCTGAAAATATGTGCCAATACATTTGATAAGTCGGTTGCTGTTTACTGCAATTTCTATTCGGAACCTGCAACAACAAATGCCGACACAACACAGATTGAACAGGTTTTCCTGAACCTGTGTATTAATGCATACCATGCCATGACCTTCATGAGGAAGAATGATGTCCAACAGGGAGGGAAGCTGTCCATTGCCATAGAACTTATTAAAACCGATAGACATTTTATCGCCTATTATCCGGAAGCAAAGAACAATGTGGACTATTGGAGAGTTTCCATTATGGACGAAGGCATCGGTATGAATAAGGAAATCCTTTCCAAGATTTTCGACCCGTTTTTTACGACTAAAGAGAAAAGTATGGGGACAGGTCTCGGTCTTTCCATTGTTCACACCATAGTAAAAAACCATAACGGCTTCATTACTACCTATTCTCAACCTGGAATTGGCACCGTTTTTAATGTTCATCTGCCAACAGACAAGCATAAACTCAAGCTTGAAGAAGTTTTTCCTAAGAAGGGTTTTCCCAGAGGAGAGGGGCTCGTTCTGATTGTTGATGATGAGACATTGATGAGGGAATCAGCAAAAATGATGCTAAAAGAGTGCGGATATGATTCGATCATAGCTGAGGATGGTGAAGCCGGTGTCAGGATTTTTAGACAACGGCACAAAGAAATAAGGCTGGTACTCTTGGACCTGGTTATGCCTAATAAGTCCGGGAAGGATTGTTTTCTGGAAATGAAAGAGATCGACCCTGAAGTCAAAGTTCTACTGTCATCAGGATTCACTCAGGATGAAAGAGTGGAATCTGTCATGAATCTGGGGATTGAGGGGTTTCTTCATAAACCTTATACCCTTGAAAACCTGGCAAACTCGATTCAGAAGATAATTAAAAGCGGTAAATGATACCTGATCAAACCTGATTATCCCATTCTTTTGACGATAATCGCTATTCTGTCACTTATTCCCTTTTATTCATCAGATCAGTCAGGATAGGCTTGTCCGAGGATGTTCTGTTCTTAACAGACTTGTTGCGGGGAAACTATCTCAACTGACTTTGTAGAAATATATTAACTTTTGCCAGAAAAATGAAGTCCAAGGCTTTCGGTTCCAATGTGTTATTGCTGATCACTGCCATGATCTGGGGGTTTGCTTTTGTTGCCCAGAGGGTTGGGATGAACTATGTTGGTCCCTTCACTTTTAATGCAGTACGATTTGCACTGGGTAGCCTCTCCCTGGTTCCGCTGGCTTTGTATTTTAGTAAAAACAAAAATGTCATTGGTGGCGAGCAGGCAGAGTATCCGATACTCGGTCTGGTTTTGAGGGGAGGTTTGGCGGGGTTGGTACTATTTGCCGGAGCCTCGCTGCAACAGGTTGGTCTGGTTTATACAACTGCAGGAAAAGCCGGATTTATCACCGGTTTATATGTCGTTATCGTTCCCGTTATCTGGATGGTGCTCGGACAAAAGTCGGGGATAAGTACCTGGGTCGGGGCATTAACAGCCGCTGTCGGATTATACTTCTTAAGTATTTCCGAGGCTTTCACCATTGAGTTTGGGGATTTTCTGGAGATTATCGGTGCCTTTTTCTGGGCTTCCCATGTTATCTTGATTGGAATATTCTCAAGAAAAAGTGATCCTATCATCCTGTCATTAATCCAATTTGCTTTTTGTTCCTTTTTTAGTTTTATCACTGCATTTGCGGTGGAAACCATCACGATTGCTTCGTTAGCAGATGCCGCCGTTCCCATCCTTTATGGTGGGTTATGCTCCGTTGGCATTGCCTATACCCTGCAAGTTGTTGCACAAAGAAATGCTCATCCGGCTCATGCTGCCATTCTGCTGAGCCTGGAATCAGTGTTCGCGGCTATCGGAGGCTGGCTGCTCCTGAGTGAAATACTTTCGACACGATCAAAAATCGGTTGCGCACTTATGTTTTTCGGTATGCTGGTTTCACAGATTCGAAAAAAAGAGGCAAAGAATAGTACATTGTCCGAATCAGACGTTGTATCGGGTTAATCACTCATATGAGTCTGCAAAAAAGTTGAAAGGTTTACTTTCTGATTCTTGAGTCCCAGTTTGTTTCGAATGTTTTCCCTATGCCTGTTTACGGTTGCATCGGAAATATGTCGTAACTCCGCTATCTCTTTTGTTGATAATCCATTTCTGATCATATTGCTGATCTGAATCTCCGATGTCGTCAACCCCATAAACTGTCCGGACAATTTGCTGATAAAGGGAGACGTAATATCCTCAAGATTTTTTTGAACCAGTTCTATATACTTCTGTTGAGCAGGGTATACTTCCGATCTTAATGCATGCAAAATCGGCATGATTGTTTTGTCCACATTTGAAAGAATAACCTTCCCAATCTCGTTTTGCTCCTCCTTTACTTTCGTGAGGATCTCCTTTAGTGTGATATTTGCGTTTTGTAGCGATTTGCGCTCAACCTCCAACTGCCGTTTGGCGCTGATACGTTCAACCGCGCTGCTGATGCGAATGGCAATGGCATCGATTAAAAGCCTTTCCTCCTTTAGAAAGGGGCCCTCGTCAATATCCGGCATCTCTTCCAGATAAAACACCTCAACCTGTCCAATTTTTTCTTCCGACTCATAAATCTCAGCCGATTGCCTCCAAGGAGAGGTGCTAAAATTGGGAGCATTATAATGAACATCCTTTAAGGTTACCCGGCCGGTTGTAATTTCAGGATATTGCCAGGAGATAGGAAGCAAATTTGCGATCCCCTGCATTGCAGTATCAATGTCCTCTTCATTCTCCTCTATTAACTCGGTAACACCATATAAGCAGTTCAATTCCTTAATACGTTCCCTTAAAGCATGTTCTATTTTTGATTTCTCTTTTTCAATGGCGGATTTAATGTGCTGATCGCGTTTTAGATGAGCTATTTCCGTCTGGGCAACTTTCAGCTTATTTGCCAGCTGTTCAACAGTTTGATTTTCGTAAGACATAATAGTGCAACTCGGTTGATCTGGCTGAATCAGACAATGGTTAATCGCAAATTCAGCTGTGTTAAAATTGAAACGGATTTGGTCAATAAAGTCACATTAGTGGTGATGAATAAGTATCTATTTTTATTCATGTAGTATTGGCAGTCAATAGGTAAAAACTGGTAGTTTACATTTTGCAGATTTCTGTCAAATTAGTGATTATCTAGCCAGTACACATGTTTATTTCTTGATATAATAATCTTTAATTTAATTAAGTCAAAACCATCTGCGAACTTAGTGACTGTAATCAATCTCATTTTTGAACCAAAGTAAATGACAAAAACCATGAGTTTAATCCTTACTACTCATTTAGTGTAGGCATAATATGGGGTGCAAACTGGGATAGAATATTTCAAAATTCAAGCCGCCCTGATACATTGTGAACTTACATGCGTCTAATGGGTTAAAAAAATAACCTATTTGGATATTGTCCATGAAATTTCGTCATCCTATTTCCAACAATATCTTCGATTGTATTGATCCTGTAGGAAAATCTTTTTTTTGAACAGGATGATATAAATCACCATAAAAGATAGGCAGTATATAGGTGATATTCTAGTACAGACTTCTTAATTCGAATCATTGTATTGTAGTACACAGATTTTTGCATAGAAATTCGTGAAATATGGGATTTGAAAGACAGGACAGTTGGATTGGATACGGTTTTATCTGCAAAACATGTATTTTTACCGTGTAAAAATCCACAATTAAGGCAATAAAACACATCTGCAACCAATCAGCGTTTATTTGGTTTTGCTATAAGTGAGAAAATGAGATTGTTCTTTCTTACCGTCAATCACACCCAGCTATGCTTGCTATAACAGGATCGTTCTTTCTCTAAGGTTGGATCCCAGCCCTAACAAGCCAACATTCGTTTTCTATCCGAATCAGTACTCCAGTTCCCTTTGGAACCGGTGATGACTTGCGTTGCATTTCCATTCCCGGGGTATCTGCAACCCCCTTACCGAAAAAAAGTATGGTGGGATTGGATTTAAGTAAAAAAAACAATAGTTAATCCCTGCAGCGTGTGGAATCATGCTCAGGGAGATCAGGTTTCCAGGATGTCATAAAAGTCGGATATGAATCCCAAAAATTTAAAATTTGAGAGTGAGTTTTATACCAATTCAGAGATACTTCCGGAGCTGACCGCATACAAGATCCGGGATATTCTGCTGATATCCAGTCTCTATAATATATTCAATATGGAAGAGGGTGGTATTCTTGCGTCTCAGATCAACAATGAATACAAAGGACTCCGACTTGAAAATCCTCCCCGGATTCTTGGGGTTTCTTCCATGGATGACGCCTTGTCGCTCCTGAAGGAGAAAGATTTTGACATGGTGCTCATCGTTCCTCATCTGAATGGTGTTGAGGCTTCTTCGCTGGGATTAAAAATAAAGAAAATCAAGCCGAACATTCCGGTTATTCTGCTGTCTCAAAATACAAGAGAGATAAGCTTACTAACCGGAGACAAACAGCTGGATGGTATTGATGGCATCTACAGGTGGTTCGGGAATCCGGATCTGCTCCTTGCCATTGTTAAAAATAACGAAGATCACAAGAACGTCGAATACGACACCAGGCGGGCCAATGTGAGAGTGGTGGTTTTTGTGGAGGATTCTCCCGATTATTACTCCTACCTGTTACCTATTTTCTATAAAGAGATAGTAAATCAAACCCATGCCCTGATGGAGGTCGGACTAACCGAAAAGCAGAGAGCACTTACTCTACAGCAAAGACCAAAAATACTGCTGGCAAAAAATTATGAAGAGGGACTGGAATTCTGCCTCAAGTACAAATCCTGTCTGTTTTGTCTTGCTTCAGATACAAGAATTCCAAAGGATGGCAAGATCTCTGCCGATTCCGGGTTTCTGCTACTGTCCAAAGTGCAAAAAGAGATCCCCGGGCTTCCCATTTTGATGATGAGTACTGAAGGGGCCAATAGAGAAAGGGCGGAGAAAAACGGATTCATGTTCCTGGATAAAAATTCTCCTAACCTTTTAAAAAGAATACACAACTATTTCCTGGAGTACCTTGGTTTTGGAGATTTTATTTTTCGAATGCCCAATGGTATTGAGGTGGATCGTGCTCCCAATTTTCTGGCGCTGGAAGAAAAGTTAAATATAGTGCCCAATGCCTCGATTGCCTTTCATGCCTCACAACATCACTTTTCCCGCTGGATTATGGCCAGGTCGGAGATATCGCTGGCTTTGAAATTCCGTTCCGTGGATATCTCCGATTTTGAAAACATTGACAGCCTGCGGGAATTCCTCGTTGCCAACATAAATACCCTACGCAGATATCGGCAAAAAGGAGTTGTATCACAGTATAACAAACGACATTTTGATGTGGATGTCAGGGAGTTTGTAAAAATCGGAGATGGCAGTTTAGGAGGTAAAGCCAGGGGATTGGCATTTGTTTCCGATCTTTTCCGACAACACGATGATCTCCAGAAGAGGCATCCTCATATTTCAATCAAGGTTCCTAAAACCCTGGTGATTTGTACCGATCAGTTTGATGCCTTTGTCGGCCGCAATAACCTGCGTTCTCTTTTAAGGCAAGAGTTGAGCGATGATGAGGTGACCGAGAAATTCATCAATGCGAAGATGTCGGAGCCTTTGGTAAAAAACCTCTATTCATATCTAAAACAGGCCACCTATCCATTATCAATAAGATCCTCAAGTCAGATGGAAGACGCCCAGTATCAACCCTATGCCGGTCTCTACCGCACTTATAAAATTCCGAACAATCATCCCATGTTGTCCACAAGACTTGATCAGCTGGTTAAGGCCATCAAACTGGTTTATGCCTCAACCTATTTTCAAGGGCCAAGATCCTTTTCCAAGAGCACAGCTAATCAGCACTCCAAGGAAACCATGGCGGTGATCATCCAGCAGGTGGTTGGGGAGCAATATGGTGATTATTACTACCCTTCCATTTCCGGAATTGCCCAATCGTACAATTATTATCCCTTTGCCAAAATGAAGGCTGAAGAGGGAGTTGTTCACATGGCACTTGGGCTTGGAAAAACGGTCGTGGATGGTGAAAAGTGTATCCGTTTCTCCCCCATATACCCCAATAATATTCCCGAGTTTTCACAGGTTAAGGATATTTTAAAGAACTCCCAGCAATGGTTTTACGCATTAAAGACAAAAAATTATCCATTCGAATTAAACTTTAAAAACCATTCCAATCTGGAAAAAAGGAGTATTTACGACGCGGCCGATGAATATCCTGTTAAACTTTTTTCCAGTACCTACGTACCCGGGGAGGAACGAATCAGAGACACCTGGGATATGGAAGGCCCCAAAGTGCTGACCTTCGCCAGAATCCTTAAATACAACCTGTTTGGAATTCCAGAAGTCTTGCTGGATCTGCTGAAGTTGGGGCAAAAAGGTTTCGGTTGTGCGGTTGAAATAGAGTTTGCAGCCAATATCTATCCGCAGTCAGATCGAAAGATCGATCTCTATTTTCTGCAAATCCGTCCCATGCTTTCTGATGAGGAACATCATAATATCAAAATAGAAAATGAGGATTTGGAGGAGGCTTTTTGCTTTTCTTCACAAGCCCTGGGAAACGGAATCAACAAAAAAATGATGGATATCGTCTATATAAAACCGGATAACTTCAAAAAAAGTGCAACTCAGCAGATCGCTGAAGAGATTGAAAGGATCAACGCCATTCTTGAAAAGGAAGAGCGCACCTATCTCCTGGCAGGCCCGGGCAGATGGGGTGGTTCTGACAGGTGGTTGGGAATCCCGGTAAAATGGCAGCAGATTTCCAGTGTCGGCGCTATTGTTGAGCTTAGAAACAAAAATCTAAATGCTGACCCGTCGCAAGGGTCTCATTTTTTTCACAATATTACCTCAATGGGAATTCATTACATCATGTTGGATGAAATCAACCAGAGAGGTGCGTCCGGATCGAAAGACTTCTTTGACTGGGATTGGGTTGACAGTCTGCCTGCAGTCTCAGAAACCCCTTATATCCGGCATGTTACTTTGGATAAACCGATGATCTTGAAAATAGATGGTCGGACATCCAAATGTGTGATTATGAAACCCTGATCCATTTTTACTCTGGAGCTGAAATACTAAAGATATTTTCTCTTTCCAGAAACGTCTCTTCAACTTGAAGAGACCCTATTCAACTTGTCTAATACAAAAGGAGATTTGTTATGCAAGATGCTATGAAGTTTGTTAAAGATAGAGATCCCGATCAAAAGGAATTTCACCAGGCCGTACAGGAAGTATTGGAATCGGTGCGACCGGTACTGGACAGAAATCCTGAATATGGTCAATCACGCATTATTGAAAGAGTTACAGAACCTGAAAGAGTTATTCAATTCCGTGTTCCCTGGATGGATGATTCAGGACAAGTCCAGGTTAACCGGGGGTTTCGAATTGAAATGAATAGCGCCATTGGTCCCTACAAAGGCGGTCTTCGCTTTCACCCTTCCGTAAACCTGAGTATTTTGAAGTTTCTGGCGTTTGAGCAGGTTTTCAAAAATGCGCTTACTACCCTGCCAATGGGAGGCGGTAAGGGAGGATCAGATTTTGATCCCAAGGGAAAATCCGACAATGAAGTGATGCGCTTCTGCCAGAGTTTTATGTCGGAACTGTTTCGTCACATTGGACCAAATACTGATGTCCCGGCAGGTGATATCGGTGTTGGTGGTCGTGAAATCGGCTTTTTGTTTGGAATGTACAAAAAACTGCGAAATGAATTCACGGGTGTATTAACCGGGAAAAGCATTGCCTGGGGAGGAAGTCTGATTAGGCCTGAAGCAACAGGATACGGGTGTGTCTATTTTGCCAGTGAAATGTTGGCAACAAGGAATGATGATCTGACTGGAAAAGTATGCCTGGTTTCCGGTTCTGGGAATGTAGCCCAGTACACTGTGGAAAAACTGCTGGAAATGGGAGCCAAACCGATCACACTCTCTGATTCATCCGGATATATCTATGATGAAGAGGGTATTGATTCCGATAAACTTGCATTTATTATGAAACTAAAAAACATTAAGCGCGGTAGAATTTCAGAATATGTGGATCAATACCCGGGTGCTGTTTATACTCCCGTTGATAAATCCCTTGACCATAATCCCTTGTGGAATCATAAAGCTGATTGTGCTTTCCCCAGTGCAACGGAGAACGAAGTCAACCATAAGGATGCAACAAACCTGATCAATAATGGAATCAAACTGATTGCCGAGGGTGCAAACATGCCATCCACACCTGATGCTATTAGTCACTATTTAGACAGCAAGATTCTGTACGGTCCGGGAAAAGCAGCAAATGCCGGTGGCGTAGCTGTATCAGGTCTTGAAATGAGCCAGAACAGCATGCGGTTAAACTGGCCCAAAGAGGAAGTAGATAATCGTCTCAAGGAGATCATGAAAAGCATTCATACTGCCTGTATAGGGGCTGCCGAAACTTATGGACAGCCTGGCAATTATGTTGCCGGGGCCAACATCGCCGGCTTCCTCAAAGTTGTCAACGCCATGCAGGATCAGGGACTGGTTTAGTCTTCTCGCAATAAAACACACGCGACTCAGGATAAATCTGTTCAAAGACTTATCCTGAGTCGCGGATTCACCGCTTTCATGCCGGCCGGATCGCCACCAAACTGAGAATAGGCCCAGTAAGTCCTTAATTCAAGGCAAGGTTGCCAAGTAATCTGTTAAAAGAGAGATAAAAAGATCAATCTGCAGAATTATAGACTTAATCTGCGTTTCAACACCAGCATCACCCGCCAGCCCCAGAGTGAGGCACGAACGGCGGGGATGGAAGGGTGTATACACTTGTTAACCCGGTTTACTGATACAGCTCGAATTGAAGAGTATCTGACAATAAACGGAAATGCTTATCCAATGAATATATTGAACTTTCATTTAGGATCGCGTTTTGAGCAATGATCAAATCTGGAATTCCAATTCCGTTTATTCCGTTTTTCAAACAGGTGAATTGAAAATCTTGGATTTGTTGCCAGTCAATTGTCAGGCGCAGTTTTGGGACTTCATTTAAAACTTCAATCAGAGATGTCTGACGCAGAAGTCTTAAATAAGGAACAAGCTCAGTTAAGATGAGATCGTTGATATAAATTATATTGTCATCAATGAGATAGTCCAACTCGTTTGTTTCATCTCCCGATCTGAAATAATCAATCCAGACTGAGGAATCGATGAGTACTTTCATTTACGATCTCTCAATTTATTGAGATCGATATTTAAATTCACTTTTCCTTTATATTTTTTCAATGCTGAGATTTTTGATTTTCTCACCAACTCTTCCAAGGCAATAGTAATGACTTTTGTTTTGGTTTTGATATTTGTTGCTTGCATCGCTTCTTTAAGCAATTCTTCTGATAAATCTAATGTTGTTCTCATAATGCACCTCCTTATGCATATAGTTTCACTTAATTATGCATAATAGGTCAAGGTGATTTCTTTTTGGGGGGTTCTCACGGTAGGAACCTCTGTTACCAGCAGTCCCCTGCACAGACCCGGACGTGCGGTTTTCTCGCATCCGGTTCTTCGGTTGCACTCACTGTCGCGCCGAACGATTGCTTTAAGCCCACACCCTGTGTTGTCGCTGCGTTTCCGTGAATAATAGTTTAGCTACTTCCAATCCCAGAAAAGCAAATCCGCGCTTTTTGCCTGGATGAAACCGGCTAAACCGAATGATTTGTGTTTACTCCTCAACATCATTGCCTCAATAACTGTATACCATTTTGTTGCTGTCTTCACGACAGGAAACCATTGGGGCTTCCCGGATTCTACAGTGCGTCTCTTCTTACATGCCACGGCCTGGGGACTCCGGTGCACCTCCACATCCTTGCCATGACGGATGCTTCCGTGTTGCCTTCGGTGCGCGTTAAAACCCTCGGCGCGATAACGCAGAATTCACCGGTCGCCACACAGATGGTTGACTAATTGATGAACTTACTAAAACCACCTAACTTGAGATCTGCAGCGGCGATATGCAGTCCGGGGTAAACATTTGCTCTGTTCTGCATATTACCAAATACTCTTTACATGATCGTATTTTTGAATATTATCGTCCTTAGTTAAAATGGTCGCATTCTCCTCTCTTGCCGTTGCAACGATGATTTGATCACCTGGGTCATTATGAAAAGGTTGTGGCAATACCGTAGAACGATAAGCGATACTGGGTGAGAGTTCAACCAACCGAAATTTTGGCATTTTTAGTGCTTTTTTCAACCAATCTTCAGGATTACAAGAGATCCCAATCCTTTTCTTTTCAAGAAGCTTACTAAATTCCCAAGGCGAAATCGATGACAACAGAAGTTCACTGTAATTATTGGTATCCAAAATTAACTGCTTTACTTTTTTAGACAGGTTTGAAGGATTCATGTGCCACCAAATCCAAGTATGAGTATCAAGCAAATACTTCATGAACATACCTCCCACATTTCTTCTCCAAGAGGAGCAATAATGTCTTGTTCAAAAACAAGTGTATCTGCAAGTTGACCGGGCTTGGCCACGTTTTCATTGTCCTCAAACGGTAATATTCGGGCAACGGGTTTACCTCTCTTGGTAATTACCAATGACTCGTGATCTTTTGTTATTTGATCAATGATTTTTAAAGCATGCGTTTTAAATTGACTAATTGCCATTGTCTTCATTTTATTAATCTCCCAGTACTGATGGATTTTTTAAAAAGCATTATGACTATGAATAAATTAACATGGTCAATTTAAGTGGTCAATTATACTTATGGCAAAAGCTTATGGAGCAGAACGCGTTTTTTAGCTGCAGACGACACTGAACTTGGACAACACAGTAAAAGGTTGTGAACCATTGGGCAACAATAGGCCACAAAAAGTGCGGGGCTGTCGGCTGCAAAAAAATGTTACGCCCCAATGTTTTCACTGTTTTTCAGCAGCTAGCCAAAACAAGTAAATTTCGGTTGGTTCTATATTTGAGACTCAATAATCGAACCTGTTACTGCCCGCTCTCATCAAGATAAGGAGTGATCCACCTTACTTATTCGGAAAAAAAAGTAGTAATGTTCTCATCCGGATCAAGAACCGAAAATTGTCGAAGATTCCAAGGCGTATCCCAGATAGGTTCTATTATCTCGGCTTTATTATTTTTGATCTTCTTGAAATACCCGTTGATATCATTTATGCCAATATAAACTGAAATAAGCCCGGGACTACCAGTTCTTTTGTTGATGTTTTGAAGAACTAAATAGTCTTTCCGATCCGGCAGGATCTGAGATGATGGCGCGATAGCGAACATAATCTTAGAGTCTGCCATTCTCAGAATACAAAAATTGGCCGCGCTATCGGAGGGTTGCCGATATTCCAAATCAAAGGCGAGCTTTTCAATATAGTATTTCATGATCTTTTCTACGTCATGAGTCCAATAGTGTATCATTATCGCCATTCAAAACCTCAAATTTATCTATTCGATTTTTGTATGATTAAAAGTTTTTCAGCATAACACCATTATAACCGGCTGCTACGCCGGATTACGATTTAAGATGAATCTGCCAAGACTACGTAACTTTTGGTCTGCAGTGGCGATATGCAGTCCGGTTAATAAATTTGGTAGTGAAATCAAATACATTAAACATCGTTTTATCCAGTCGATGCATT
Organism: bacterium; assembly: GCA_018829445.1. Classification (GTDB taxonomy): domain Bacteria; phylum SAR324; class SAR324; order XYD2-FULL-50-16; family XYD2-FULL-50-16; genus JAHJTV01. Next base: position 1,568 of record JAHJTV010000031.1, on the reverse strand, counting down.
GACAAATGTGTAATTACACATTAAAATCAAAATGTATCTCAAAACCTTATTTCACAACTAATTATCAATGACTAAAGCTGGCAAGAAAAACCAGAAGATTAGAAACAATCCCAATAATGTTAAGTTTCAAGACTTTGTTACTTGGCTTGAGGATAATGGCTTTGTTCTTGATAGGATTAGTAGTAGCCACCATATTTTTGTTCACCCTGATATTGACACTCCGATTAATGCCCAGAAGAAGAAAGATGGTAAAGCTAAAGCTTACCAAGTAAGGCAAGCAATCAAGTTGATCGATGGAGAATAGCCATGGAATATACAGTAAAAATCTTTCCTGATCCAGATGGAGAAGGTGATTATATAGCTGAAATTGAAGAGCTCAAAGGTTGTTCTGCATTTGGAGAAACACCTGAAGAAGCACTTCAAGAAATTGAAATTGCCATGAATCTTTGGATTGAGACAGCAAAAAAACATGGAAAACCAATTCCTAAGCCTAAGAGTCAAAAAGCCAATGAGCCAAAAAGACGATTCAATGTCATGTTTCCTGAATCGTTGTTAAAAGATATAGATGAGTACCGTGGCAAACACGCCATGAAAAGATCAGAGTTACTCGCCGCTGCTGCCGAGAAGTACATAACCTCAACTCACTAACACCGTTATAACCGGCCGCTAAACCGGGTTTTACCTTAAGGTAATTTAATCAGGACCTCCCAATTTGAGAACTGCAGCGGCGATAGTCGAGTAGATAAAGGGAACTTCCCCCTAAACCTCTCACAGAACCGTACGTGAATCTCTCAATTCATTTGGAGTCAGTCTCTACAAACCGATTCCGAGGGGCCTATCCTCATCTCTTGCACAGCATCAAAGCTCGGATCCTGCTGATTCTTGCTTTGTTCATGGCACACTGCAGTCCGGTGTAAACATTTGTTCGGTGTCAACCTTCAAATTGCATATATATTTTCCATAAATACAATTTTTTCTTTTAGTAGCCAATTGTCACCTACCCTCACTAATTGGTCTTCGTAGCGGCCAATGGTTATTGTGACGTGATTATTATCTTTGGGGGCTGCTTCTACATCGAGATAAGAATAGGCAGTCGCACTGTCCACTGACATCAATCATTGGGCATGTGATTTTATGGCGAAGATATTTCATTGAAGATCTAAGAGTATTGTCATAATTTGTAATCCATTTTTGAATCTCCTCATGCCCTGTATATTTTCTATTTTCTTCCCAGGTTATGATGAATCTACCTTCTAGGTGGAAGAGATTGACAAAACTATTTATTTGTCCTTGATCCACAGCATGACAAACTCTATAAAGCACCTGCTCAATTTTTTTTATATCACTTTTCATGAGAGTTTCTCATAGATTATTGATGTAAAAGACCATCCCATATGAGACACCGAACACCGTTAAAACTGGCCGCTGCACAAAACTTGATTCTTAGATAGAATTACCAGAATCACCCAACTTGAACTTATCGGCGGCGATCAGCGGTCCGGTTGATAAATTTGTTCTCCGGATTTAAGAAGTCTAATTTGACTCTTCTGGGATGATAAAACCAATTT
>JAHJTV010000030.1 GCA_018829445.1 bacterium | reverse complement strand
TGATGGGCAACGAGTAGCCCATCCTACTTTTTCTAAACAAATAATAGCTAAAGTTAAAGTAATGGCGTCTTTGTACATTCCATTATTTTGAAAGCCGTTTCTCGTTATTGTTGCAATAACCTAACCGGACATTGCTGATTAACAATCATTGTTACCAGCCAATATGAAAGGGGATTTTAAACACCACTCAACATAACAATGACTACAGACCTGGAGATTCAGGAGAAAAAGGAAATTCAAAAAACAGCACAATTTATCTTCAATAAAGGACGAATTGTCCATCAGCGTATTGATCGAATCATAAAGAGTATCATGCTCAGTAAGGATGCTTCGGTTATCAACCTGACACTTGCCCAGATGGAAGTCATCATGACCATTTTTAAAGTGGGAGCATTATCCCTGAAAGATCTGTCAGGAATAATGAAGGTATCTCCCCCATCGACATCGGTAATGGTAGACAAATTGGTAGAAAAAAAGTTCTTAACCAGAATACGCAGTGACAAAGATCGACGAAAAATCTTAATCAGTGTATCGGCAGAAATGCAGCAACACATGGAGCAAATTGAGATGACCGTGCTTAATATGTTCGAGGAATTGATTACCAAGGTTGGAAAAGATATCGGTGAGATGTGGTGCAAAGTATTGAACGCTGTTGAGTCATCTTTAGACGAGCTGCCTCCCGAACCTCTAACTACTCTGGAGAATTAGTATGACCTCCCCTGAATCATCATCAATAAAATCCAAGGTCATCCTGCGGGTAATCATTTCCATCCTCGTCATTGTGGTTGGGATTATCGGGATGAGACTGATTGCCAACATGAAGAAGCCGCCTGCTGAAGTGGTTGTTGAGGAGATCCCGATCAAAGTGGAAGCGATTACCGTTAACCCCGAAAATGTCGATGTCTACATCCAGGGATATGGAGAAGTCATTGTTTTAAACACTGTAAATCTGGCTCCTGAAGTTGCCGGAAAAATTATCCGCATTCATCCCAGACTTGAGATCGGTCAACTGATCAATCAAGGCGAAGTCCTGTTCGAAATCGATCCCCAGGATTACCGGGCAGCCTATCAGGAGGCGTTTGCTGCGGTGCAGCAAACTCAAAACACCATCGAACGTCTTAAACAGGACTATGAGAGCAGTAAATTGCGAATAAAAACCCTTGTTCGTAATAGAGAACTGGTAAAAGAGGAGTTCGATAGAGTTAAGCGCCTGTTTTCAATTAATAAAATAGGAACCCAGTCGGATTTGGATACTGCGGAACGTTCCTATAACAGTGCCAAGGATCAGGTTGACCAGATGAGACAATCATTGGAAAACTATCCGCTGCAGATCAAAGAGACGGAATATGTGCTGATGTCATCCAATGCCAGGCTGTCAAGGGCAGGTGCCAATCTGGAACGATGCGTTGTTAAAGCTCCTTTTAATGGGAGATTAAAAACTGTATCCTTGGAAACCGGACAGTATGTGGCACCGGGTCAAGGTGTGCTGACACTTGTCGATGATTCAAAACTTGAGCTCCATATCCCCCTCGATAGTGTGGATGCCAGAAAATGGCTGCCTTTTGAAAAACCTGACGAAGGGAATCATCAAGCCTGGTTTTCATCTCTGGAACCACTTCCGGTAAAAATCAAGTGGACTGAAGATATCAGCGGCCATGTCTGGGAAGGGATCCTCGACAGGGTTGTCAAGTATGACAAGTTAACGCGTACCCTGACGATTGCCATCCGGGTTGAAAGACCACTCAGCATTACCAATGGAACCCTTCCTCTGGTTGAAGGTATGTTTTGTGCGGTAACCATATCCGGGAAAAAAATGCACCTGGTGTTCAGGTTGCCGCGATGGGCTGTCAGTTTTAATAACACTGTTTATGTTGCCAAAGAAAAACGTCTGCAGACAGTATCGGTTGAGGTCGTCAGAATTCAAGACGATGAAGTTTTTGTAAGTAAAGGATTAAAAACGGGTGACAATGTCATTATTACTCGCCTTGTTGACCCCCTGGAGAACTCATTACTCGAATTTGTCACTAAAGCTAACGACTAATTATGAAAAACCTTATCGCCACCTATGCCAGAAACACGGTATTTGCCAATATCCTTCTGCTTCTGATCATCCTGTCGGGTATTGTTGCCGGAGTTACCATGATCCGGGAGTTCTTCCCCGAGTTCTCCCTGGACATGATCACCATATCCGTGGCTTACCCTGGCGCCAACCCGGAGGAGGTAGAAGAAGGAGTTAGTCGGAAGGTTGAATCTGCTGTTGAAGGTTTGGAAGGAATCAAACAGTTTACCACTCATTCCAGTGAAAATGTCAGCTTTACCCTTATAGAGGTAAAAGAGGGATTTGATGTGGATAAGGTTCTTGATCGTATTCGCAATAGCGTTAACTCCATCGCGACTTTCCCCGTGGATACGGAAAAACCGATTATTACCGACCTCACCCTGAAGGACTCGGTAATGGTGTTTTCACTTTCGGGAAATATGACCGAAAGACGATTAAAAGAGTGGGCGGAACAGGTAAAGGATGAGATTCTGCTTCTTCCCGAGGTAACCCAGGTCACCGTTTTCGGCATCAGGGACTACGAGATCAGTATCGAGGTATCCGAAGAAAAATTAAGACAATTCGGCTTAACCTTTAACCAGATTGTGGATGCGATCAGACGTGGAAACCTCAACTTGGCAGGCGGTACCATTCGCACCAAAGGTGAAGAGATACGCATTCGAACTGTTGGCAGAAAATATACGGGAGAAGAGTTGTCCAAAATAGTCGTGTTGGCCAAACCTTCGGGTGAAATCGTCACCCTTGATAAGGTGACAGATATCAAAGATAGTTTTACGGAAGAACCGATTCTGGCCACTATTAACGGCGAACGGGCTGTCCTGCTCAATGTTTATAAGACATCAGAGGAAGATACACTGGCGATTACCGAGGCAGTTAACAACTATATTAATAAAAAACGGCAGCAAATCCCCAGGGGAGCTACCATTACGATTATCTATGAAACCAGCGACATGCTGCGAGCTCGGATCAATTTGCTGGTTAGAAACGGTGCCATCGGTTTGGCCCTTGTCTTTCTTATCCTCTGGATGTTTCTGGATATCAGGCTGAGCTTCTGGAGTGGCATGGGAATCCCTATTTCCCTTGCCGGCGGCCTGGTTATCTTATGGGGATCTGGGGGAACCCTCAATATGATCTCCCTGTTCGGTTTCCTGATGGTATTGGGTATTGTGGTGGATGATGCCATCGTGATCGGAGAATCGATATTCTACCATCGCACTCTGGGGAAACCGCCTATGGTGGCGGTTATTGACGGAGTTATGGAAGTGGGGATGCCCGTCATCGCGGCTGTTACTACAACCATTGTGGCCTTTCTTCCTCTGGCCTTTGTCGGTGGAATCATGGGAAAGTTTATCGCCATCATGCCCGTGGTCGTGATTGCCTGTCTTGGAGTTTCACTGTTTGAATGTCTTGTGCTGCTGCCCGCTCACCTTAATCACCTGCCGGATCCAGTCCGGGAGACAAAAAAGAGGATTTTACTTTTTCGCTGGATTGAGTCTTTTCATAGTGTAACAACAAAAGGGATGGAATGGTTCATTAGAGCTGTCTATATGCCAGCTTTAAGAAAGATCCTTCACTGGCGATATGTCTCGCTTTGTATTGCCATCAGCACACTGTTAATCACACTGGGATTGGTTCAGGCGGGCATCGTAAAATTTGAGGTATTTTCGGAAGTTGACGGTTTTATCATGACAGCGAATGTCGAATTCCCCAATGGAACCCCCATTGAAACGACTGAAAAAGCATTAAACCAAATAGAGGAGGCCCTGGTAAAACTTGCGGAAAGGACAAAAACCAAGTCGGGAGATCCCCTGCTTAAAGATAGATTAGTACTGGTTGGACAAGCGATAGGTGACATGAGCAACGGTCCGCATCTGGGCGGAATCATTGTCACCATGTTAGATTCCGAAAAAAGAGGAATCCATTCCAAGGATCTGCGCATTGAATGGGAAAAAGAGGTTGGTATTATTCCCGGTGTCAAGTCTGTGACCTATACCGGGATGCAGGGAGGACCCCCGGGCGCTCCGATTGAAGTCTGGATTCAAGGTCAAAACCTGGATGAGATCCTGGCTGCGGCTGACGATTTAATGGCTCGCCTGCGGAAATTTGAGGGCGTTTTCCAGGTGAAATCCGATTTTTCTCCCGGTAAAAACGAACTCAGACTGGAACTAAAACCGGAGGCAAGAACCCTTGGATTAACGGTTAATGACCTGGCCAGACAGGTCTATTCCGGGTATTTCGGCGAAGATGCTGTTCGTATTCAACGGGGAAGGGATGATGTAAAGATCAAGGTCAGGTACGCTGCCGATGAACGCAAAAAACTATCCGATTTTCAACGCATCCGTATTCGGACACAACAAGGCTATGAAGTTCCTCTGCTTTCGGTTGCCAATATCGAATTCAGCCCGGGTTATTCGACCATAACCAGAACCAATGGTATGCGCAGAATTTCTGTCAGCGCAGAGGTGGATACCAATAAAACAAACGCCAATGAGATCAGCAATACTTTGATGGCAGAATTTATCCCCCAATTACAAAAACAATACCCGAGTATCCATGCTTCTTTTCAGGGGGAAAAAAAGAAGATGGCGGAATCGTTTGAAAGCCTGCTGATCGGATATCCCCTGGCAATGCTCGGCATCTTCTTTATTATCGCCACCATGTTTCGTTCCTATGCCCAGCCCTTTATCATATCCTTTACCATCCCCTTTGGAATTATCGGTGCGATTTTCGGGCATCTGGTGCTGGGGTATAATTTCTCCATGATGAGCATCTTCGGAATGGTAGCTCTGGCAGGAGTGGTGGTGAACGATGCCATTGTCCTTATAGAACGGGTTAATGAAAACCTGGCAGAGGGGATGCCCTTTATGGACGCCCTCGTCAACGGAGGTGCCCGAAGATTCAGGGCTATTTTTCTGACCACCGTCAGCACAGTGGGTGGCTTGGCGCCCCTAATCCTTGAAACAGATTTTCAAGCCAAATTTCTCATTCCCATGGCCATCTCCATAGCAGCCGGGGTGACTTTTGCCACAATCCTCACCCTGGTATTAATCCCGAATCTTTTCATGATTCTAAACGACTTCAGACGATTGGCCTTCAGAATTAAACGGGGATATCTCCCTACAAGAGAAGAGGTTGAGCCCTCAACAAAACGAAGAATCGATTTATTGATCCAGGCAGCAGAATCTCATTAACCGGCAAAACCATAACAGTCTTTATCGCCAACCCGGAAATGTTCTTCGATATTCAACTCATTTATGGCCTATTGACTGGGGAAAAACTTTATATCATAATGTACACGTGTACAAATCGACAATACTTCAACACCAAAGAAAAATGACTGAATTTTCCCAGACCGATCACCCCCATCGCCGATTTAATCCTTTGACGGAGGAATGGGTACTGAACTCTCCCCACCGCAACAAACGTCCCTGGTTAGGAAAGGAGGAGGAGAGAAACGTTTCCAAACTCAATTCGTATGATTCCGGTTGTTATCTCTGCCCGGGCAATGAACGGGCGAATGGTGAGCGGAATCCGGATTACAAAGACACATTTGTCTTCCAAAATGATTTTTCCGCCCTGTTGGATGATACTTATAACAATGTCCCTGCAAGTCATCCTCTGCTCAAGATAGCCGTTCCCCGTGGAATCTGTCGTGTGGTCTGTTTTTCTCCTCGTCACGATCTGACTTTGCCCCAATTGTCGATTTCCAAGATTAAGACGGTGGTTGATGTCTGGGCCGATCAGGTTTCCGAACTGGGAGAGCGTTATCGATGGGTTCAGGTTTTTGAGAACAAGGGTGACCTGATGGGGTGTTCTAATCCTCACCCCCACTGCCAGATCTGGGCTAGTGATATGGTACCCAACGAACCGTCAAAAGAGGATCGATCTCAAAAGGAGTATTGGAAGCAAAATAGAAAGAATCTTTTGCTGGAATACCGACAGCTTGAATCGGCAGATGGCAGTCGTATCGTGATTGAAAACAGTGGTTGGCTGGTCGTCACCCCATTCTGGGCTATCTGGCCGTTTGAAACCCTGGTGCTACCGAAGCGGCATGTGCCAAGATTTCCCGATCTTTTGCCAACGGAAAGGGAACAGCTGGCTGATATTTTAAAGCGGTTGTTGACCCGGTATGATAACCTGTTCCAGGTTTCGTTTCCATATTCGATGGGCTGGCATGGGGCACCTAACGGAATTGCGGATTGCAACCACTGGCAATTGCACGCCCATATTTATCCACCGCTGTTGAGATCCGCAACGATCAGAAAATTTATGGTTGGATATGAAACACTGGCCGAGCCCCAGCGCGACCTGACGCCTGAACAGGCCGCCGAAAGACTACGATCACTTTCAGAATCGGATTTCAGGTTATCGGAAGGAAAAGAGAAATGAAAAATTCCGTGCTAGAATTGTATACCCGGATTTTTCCCGGTTCTCCCCGGTTTCTGGTGCGATCACCGGGAAGAGTAAACCTGATTGGAGAACACACCGATTACAATGATGGCTTTGTGCTGCCGCTGGCAATCAACTATGCTGTCTGGATTGCTCTTTCTCCGCTCGATGAAAACAGGGTTGAACTCTATTCCGGGGATTTTGATCAACAGCTTGGATTTGATCTGGGGGAAATACGGAACAGAAAAGAGACTTGGCTGGAGTATATAAAAGGAGTTGCTGCCCACTTAATTAATAAGGGATTTAACCTTAAAGGCTTTCAGGGAGTTATTCAGTCAAACCTACCTATCGGCGCCGGGCTTTCCTCGTCAGCAGCCATCGAAATGGCCGCTGTAAAAGCTTTTTCCGGAGTTTCCGGTTTCTCCATCGGAGTAAAAGAGATGGCCCTGGTAGGTCAAAAGGTTGAGAATGATTGGATTGGTGTAAACTGCGGCATTATGGATCAGCTGATCTCGGCAGGGGGCGTTAGGGATCATGCGGTTTTTATTGACTGCCGCAGCCTTGACTACAGACCGATCAGGATTCCCGGCAACGCCTTAATCGCAATTTTGGATACAGCCACCAGGCGTGAACTGGCTCACTCAGCGTACAACGAACGAAGAAGACAATGTGAGCAAGCCGCAAGGTTTTTTAATATAGCAAGTCTGAGAGATCTCTCCCTGGAACTCTTTTTGGAAAACCGCTCAAAGCTGGACATTACTGTCGGTAACAGGGCTTTGCATGTCATCTCTGAAAATCAACGCACTCGGCTGACAACGGAAAAACTGGAAGAGAATGATCTGAAGGCGGCAGGAAAGTTGCTGGTTGAAAGTCACCGAAGCCTGAGGGATCTATATGAGGTCTCCAGCCCTGCTTTGAACCAGATATCGGAAGCTGCGCTTGCCAGCAGGGGATGTTATGGAGCGAGAATGACAGGCGGCGGTTTTGGCGGATGTGCCGTTGCCTTGGTGGACGCGAACAAAGCGGAAAATTTTCAAGAGGACCTCTATAGACTTTACCGCAATGTTTCCGGTTTGGAGCCCAAAATTTATCTATCCAGTGCTGTCGACGGTACTGAATTAATTACCGTTTAAGCAGCCATCATGTCTAAAGCACCCACCCGAAAACAGGTAGCGCTGGAGGCTGGAGTCAGTGAAGCAACTGTTTCCAGGGTATATAATCGCCCGAACTCGGTAATTGCAGAAAAGGTGGAGAGGGTAAAGACAGCTGCCCAAGACCTTGGTTATTGTCCCAATAAATACGCCAGTGCCCTTAGACGGAACGGCAGCGGTGTGATTTTGTTTCTTGAAAGGCATTACACGGACAGATACCAATGGACCCAGCTGCGGCATTACAATGCGTTCTACGCAGAAATAATAAGAACTCTGACAAAAGAAGCTGAAAAAACCCTTTACCATTTGCGGCTGCAAACCGTGACTTCAGAGAAAGAGATTCTTGAAATTGCCACCCCCGCCATTTGCGATGGTATCATCGGTTTTAATTTTGAGACTGAAGATTCTATCAACATTCTGGTAGAAAGCGAACTGCCTTATGTCTGCTGTCACCATACCGAAGGATTCAAAAACGCCAACAGGGTAAGCACGGATAATTACTCGGGAGGAGCAATCCAGGCTAATCAGCTAAAAAAATCCGGTTATGATCGACCAGTTTATATTACCGGAGCCCTGGCAGAGACGTTTTCCCATCAGCAACGTCTGGCGGGATTTTTATCGGTTTATGGAAAAACTTCCCTGCAGGTAATTCAGGTTCATCCGTCGATCGAAGGTGGGCAACAAGCCGGAGAACAACTGGTTCAAGCGATCAGGCAAAGCAAAATAGACTCCATAGGGGTTGTGAATGATTTAACTGCCATAGGAATTATTCATGCCTTGATGCGGTCTGGTCTTGAAATTCCTAATGATGTTGGTATCATTGGATATGATAATCTACCGGTAATTAATGCTTTGCCGTTTCAATTAACAACCATTGATCTTCAGTTGAACCGGGTTTATGAAAAGGCATTCTGGTCTCTCCTGGATGTTATTCAAGATCAGAGACAGATTACATCCAAGATTAAACCGATCCTCTGTGCCGGAGAATCGGTCAAACACAATCGTGTATAAGTTTTAGTCAAGACTATTTTTCAGGGATTAACAGTAACTAACAGGAAGGGATATGAAATCAATTTTGGTGATCGGTGGTGCAGGTTATATTGGCAGCCATGTTGTACTCTCTTTTTTAAATGCGGGCTTTGATGTTACCGTTCTGGATAACCTCAGTTCCGGTCGACAGATTAATCTCTTTGAAAAAGCCCACTTTATTCATGCTGATATCATGGATCGCATGGCCCTGGATGATGTCTTCAAAAAACCCTACGACGGGGTTATCCACCTGGCCGCCTTAAAGGCTGCCGGCGAATCGATGATTATCCCGGAAAAATACGCCTACCAGAACATAAATGGAGCGGTGAACCTACTGGAAGCCCTTTCCAACTCCAGAACGAAAATTGTAATTTTCTCTTCAACAGCCGCTGTCTATGGAATGCCGCAACAGCTTCCCCTGACCGAGGATCACCCTCTTGACCCCATCAATTTCTACGGATTCACCAAACTGGAAATCGAACGTCTGTTTGACTGGTTTTATCGTCTCAAAGGAATACATTTCGCTAGTCTGCGCTACTTCAACGCCGCCGGTTATGATCCCGATGGGAATATCAAAGGGCTGGAACGCAACCCTGCCAACCTGATTCCCATTGTAATGGAAGCTGCCATTGGTAGAAGAGACAAGGTTGAAGTTTACGGTAACGACTATCCAACGCCAGACGGGACCGGAGTCAGAGACTATGTTCATGTTTCCGATCTGGCTGATGGCCATTTGAAAGCGTTTCAATACGTCCTGAGAGAACGGAAACCTCTAACTGTTAACCTGGGGACAGGCAAGGGCTGCTCGGTTATGGAGGTGATCAAAATGACCGAACAAGTATCGGGTAAAAAAGTCCCGCATTCAATCGTTGGACGACGACCGGGTGATCCTGCTGATCTGTATGCTCACTCGAAAAAGGCTAATGAACTCCTGAAATGGAAACCCCAATTCAGCGATCTTAAAACCATTATCTCTTCCACCTGGGAGGTTTATAAAAACCGTTAAACAGAAGGTGCCAGAAGGGAGGTGCATTATATCCTCCCCTTGAGGGGAATGCGGATTTTCAGATGGGAAGTCGAATGATGAAGTTGGAGCCCTTTCCGGGTTTGGAGTCAACCAATATTTCTCCACCGTGATTCTCGGTGACAATAAAGTAAGACACGGCCAATCCCAAACCTGTTCCAACCCCCTTCTCCTTTGTGGTAAAAAACGGTTCAAATACTCGCTTCCGTGTTTCCTCATCGATCCCGGGCCCATTATCTTCTATTTCCACTCTCACCATCTCCTTTTCCGGAACAATCCTGAAAATGAAGCGGGGCTGCTCTGATGACTGTGTATGATTAGCCATGGCATAAGCCCCATTTTTGAGAATATTGAAGAATACCTGCTGCATCGTATTTCCCTCGCACGGCACCCGGGGAGCTTTGGGATCATACTCTTTAATGAGTTCTATGTGCCTGAAATCAAATCTCTTCTTCAAATCATATTCATTGCAGGCCAATTCGATGGAGCTTTCCAGCAAATCTACCAGACTATGCATGGTATAAACCGTTCCAGCTTTATAACTGAAGTTGAGCATGTTTTCCACAATCCTTGCTGCCCGCTGACCTGCATCTATCACCCTCTGAATAGACTTATCCAGGTTCCGCCTCTTAATATAGTCTTCAATAATCGCCATGGTTGTTCCGCACTCTTTTGCGATTAACTCATTCTTGGCAATACTTGAAGAGAGTCGGTTTCTGATGACCTGCAGATTCTGTATTATCCCAGCCAGAGGATTGTTGATTTCGTGTGCCATTCCTGCTGCCAGTCCGCCAACGGTAAACATCTTTTCGGTTTGCAGCATGATCTCTTCCATGCGTACTTTTTCCGTAACATTCTCGATCAGTACGACTGCACCTTCAATTTTGTCGGTGATTAAAGGATAAACAACAATATTAAATAGAAAATTCTTACTATCCTGGCTGATGGAAAGCTTGGATTCCTGAATGATTGAGCCTTCGGTAATCGCCCTCAGTGCCATATCTGCCGCAACAATAAACTTGGGATATACATCGGAAAGCTGGTTATTGTATGCATCCGTGGCCGATATTCCTGTAAATTTTTGTGCTTCGCGATTCCATTGGTTGATCTTTCCTTTCTCATCCAAACCGATCAAAATAGATGGCATGGAATCAATAATATTTGACAGCAGGTTTCTAAGGTGCTGCATCTCTTTCTCGTGGTGTTTCCGCTTGGTTATATCCTGGGCCGTCCCCACTATTTTTATTGTCTGACCGGAATCGTCCTGATACGCCTGCCCTCTCACCCGAACATATTTTTTCCCTTCATCGGGAACAATCAAGCGGTATTCGGAATCGAATTCAACCCCCTGTTTCAGTGCTTTTACAACATCATCAATCAAAATGCGAACATCATCAGGATGGAGACGCTCCTTGATAAGATCAATATCAATGGGATGGCTTTGAGGAATTGAACCGAAGATTCGATATCCCTCGTCGGACCATTTGGTGATTCCTGTTGTCAGATCCCATTCCCAACTTCCCAGGTGCGAAATCTGCTGTGCCTGCGCCAGGTGTTCTCTACTGGCCGATAATTCATCAGTCACCTGTTTCCACTCTGTAATATCCCTGACTGTTGACAACAATAATTCCTGATTTTCAACTCTCTGGATACAAACTCCAACTTCCACCGGAAATACTTTCCCGTCTTTGCGCACCTGTTCCCCTCTGGCTATCAAAATAGAGCCCTTCTTTTTCCTGACAGCCTTGACATGCTCCCTGAAATCCTCCAGTGTGGGAAAGATGGTTTCGATATCCATGACAGTCTTGCTCAGCAGTTCGCTACGTTCATACCCAAGCTGACCACAGGCGCGTTGGTTAACATCCAGGAACTGTCCGCTATCGGGGTCTGTAATAAAAATACCTTCAGCAGCAATGTCCATGGCCAGGCGAAATCTTTTCAGATCTGCTTCCACTTTTTTTCTGTCAGCCAGATCCTTCGTTAACTCCTCATTAAGCCGTTTGAGTTCCTGATCACCCAGTTCCAGTTTTTTTGCCAGTTGTGCTCTATTCTCTTTCAGCTCTTTTTCCGTTCTCCACTTTTCACCAAGAGAATGAGCAAACTGCAGGATCTCCTGAGGAAAAAACGGCTTTCTAACAAACAATAGTTTATGCACCGGAAGCACCTGATTAAAAAAAGATTCAGGTTGCACATCAGAATACCCGGTAACCAGCACAATCTCTATTTCCGCATCCAGTTCCCGAATTCGCTGTGCTGCCCATATCCCATTTTCGCCGGGAGGCATGCGTACATCCAGGAAAACAATAGAAAACGGATTCTTGTCTTTGTAGGACCGCTCAATATAGTTTACTGCATCAGTTGCCTGCCGACAGGTTACAACCTCAAATCTCGTATTGTTCTCATTTAGGGTCGTATCTCCAAATAATCTCCCCTCCATTGCTGACAGTTGCGTATCCTCTTTTGTCAGGGTTTCCCCAGGCATCAGTGTCTCAACAAAAATATCAAGGATTTCCTGTTCATCATCAGCAATCAGAATTCGTGACAGTTTTTCAGTTTTACCACTCATACATTATCCTTATGCATTTCACAACCTTCCGGCAGGATCAAATGGAATCTACAGCCTTGACCAACTCCATTACTCTCTACGGTTAATTTCCCATTCATTGACTGAAGGGTATTGGAACACCAATGTAATCCTATTCCTGAAGCCTGCTGTTTTTTTGAACTATAACCCCTTTTGAAAATCTTTTCCAGTGCAACTGCGGAGAGTCCATCCCCATTATCGGAAATCTCGATATCAACCATCGCTTTACCTTCCATATCAAAAGTTTTGGAACGAAAAGAGATAATCCCCTCCTTTTGATTAAAGCGATCTATTGCTTCAATAGCATTAAGGACTATATTATCCACAACCTGTTTCAACAATATTTCGTAGCCTTTTACAGTAATCTGTTCAGACATATTCGGATCAAGGACAAAAGTAATGATCTTCACCTTTTCTTTGTCAAGCATTGATAAGGAACTCTCAATCAGCGACTTTACCTTTATGATCTCCACCGGTTGTTCCTGATGTGCCCATTTTTCGTGGTTGTCCAGGATTCTCTCAATCAACCTGATCCCCAGTGTAATCTGATCTGCTTTCTGTTTGGATTTTTCTAAAAGATCCATCATCGACTGGTTACTGAGCAGAATATATTGAGCTAATTCCTCTTTTCTTTGCGGATCAATATCACTCCGTACAAATTCGTCCTGTGCCTGTTGTATTTTGCCACGTCTGGAAAAACTCAGTTTTTGACTCAATAGCTCCAGTTGAGCCGCCACAGGGTTCAGAGAATTTCTGATATTGTGCAGAATCCCGCGAACCATTTCACTCATACCGGAATAATAAGACTGCTCCAGGAGCCGTTTTCTGGTCAGGGCAAGCTGCTCAAGCAGATTATTGAACTCTTGTTGCAACATGCCGATTTCATCTTTCCGATTAACGGTTAATCGGTTTCTTAGATCAGCCGTTTTCTGAATGCTTAAGACAAGCCGGGTTAACAGGACAGTGGGATTAATGATTGTTTTCTGTAAGATTAATACGACAATAACCAGCACCAGAAACAGCGCGATTAATATCATTATCAACGAATATTGTATGCTTTCAGCCCCTTTTTGAGATATCTCCCGTGGAATTTCCGCCTGGAGTAAAATAACGGGTTTCCCCTGGATATCATTAATTACGCCATAAACGAGGTTGATGGTTTTGCTCTTAACAAACACATCAACCTCCTTTCCCGAAGCAATGAATTTTTTAATCCATGCCTCATTTTGTTCAGTACTGATTTTACAATCAACAGGGAGGACATTGAAAGCAACATTGACTTGAGTTATCAGTTCCGCTATCTTATTCGAATCAACAAACCGCCCCATCAATAGTGCACCCCGAACCGGACCCTCATTGCCACTTTTCAGGATTGGACGAGATGAAACCAACATAGGTCCCCTCTCAGTCATGATAACTCCTTTATTTGAAACCTCGGCAAACGATCTACCTTTGAATTCGAACAACAAAAACGGCTGATTTTCACCAAAATTGGCTGGATCAAACTGGTCTAGCCTAACCGGTTCCTTTGTTTCCGAATCACGGATTTCTCCCCAGATAACACGGCCTTCAATATTTACCAAGAAGAGGAGATTGATATTATTATCAACAAAAGTACTGATCTGCAGATTAGACTCCTCATATTCACGAAAAACATTTGTAATATAGTCATATGTATCATCCCAGGCAGCCCAATCATGACAGAGAGAATCTAGGTGACCCGTTTCGCTTTTTATTGCTTTTATGACGCGTTGCATGTCCTTCCTTGCTTCTCCTTCTTCCAGGGAGACGAACCGGGGAAACATAATGAAGTATTGAATGCAAAAATTCACAGCTCCATACAGAGTAAACATGAGTGTCAGTAAAATAATGGTTTTGGTTTTTATTCTCATGGCAATCAGTTCTGATAAAAAAGCGGATGTCAGCTGAGTATACCGTTTTTTCCTTAAATAACAAAGATTTTTAAGGATACTTAAACAAATTGTTGATGCTTGTATTCCAGCCTTGATATTTCCACCCAAAAAACAGGTGTTTATTAAAAGCTAAGAACGCTTATCGTCTGGTAATTTATCTCCCGATTTATAACAACAGTTAATACAAGACTTAATCTTAAAAACTAAAACCTATCATAAACCTGCTGATTGTTTTTAAAAAATAGGTTTGTTCCAGACAAATATAAATAATGGTAGATAGGTAAAATCCCAGATATGTTTTAATTAGAAATTTTGGTTATTCAAAAATGGAATAATACCTTGACTTCAGAAAACCAAGTTTCTATCATCTTTGCTAGCCCCTGGATCCAAGGTCGAGAGAGAAAGCGAGAAATCGCAAAGGCTTATCCTCTTATCAATCCTCTGATTCAGATATGGGGTTATGGGTTTCCTGGCATCCAACAGCAGATTTCCGAAATCGCACATTAAATTTTTAATGCCTTTCAATCAGAAAAGTCTGCACTGTTCCCAAGGTGTATAATTGTGGCTTCTATACTTTGATATAATTAACTGGTTCTTTTGGTAATAACCTGTCCTTAACCAAAGACCGTTGTTTTTAAGACGAACTTTATTTTATAAAAACCATATCAAATCCAAAGATCGGAATGAGCAAAAGAATTTTTCAAAACGTGCCATTATCAATTATTCTTCCGGAAATTCTATCGGTTATTCTATTTGTCACCAGCATTTTTCTGTTGATTATTCCTTCTCTGGAAGATGCCCTGATGGCAAACCGGCGCAATCTGATTCACAACCTGACTGAAGTAGCCTGGAGTACGCTCCATCTTTACGAAGAGCAGGAAAAAGCAGGAATATTGCCCCAAGATGAAGCTCAGAGACTGGCCAAAGAACATATCAGAAGAATCCGTTATGGTTCGGAATCCAAAGATTATTTTTGGATAAACGACATGCACCCCAGGATTATAATGCATCCTTACCGAACAGACCTGGAATCACAAGATGTGACCGATTTCACCGATCCATCAGGTAAACATCTTTTTGTTGAATTTGTTAAAATCGTCAACTTAAAAGGTGACGGGTTTGTCGATTACCAGTGGCAATGGAAAGATGACCCCAACCGAATTGTTCCCAAAATCTCTTTTGTAAAAGGATTCGCCCCCTGGGGTTGGATTGTGGGCACCGGAATTTATGTACATGATGTCAAGCATGAGATAACCAGGATTACGCATAAAATGACAACCGTATTCATTGTCATTTTACTGATTCTTTTTGTTCTCTCCTTATTCATCATCTTGCAGGGGATTCAATTTGAAAGGCAAAAGAAACAAGCTGAACAGCAAGCCAAACTGCAGAACGAACATTTAAATCAGGCAGCCAAAATGGCATCCATCGGCACACTGGTTTCAGGAGTCGCGCATGAGATCAATAATCCGGCCACCTCTATACTCTTAAATGCTCCTTTATTGAAAAAAATATGGCAGAGTTTTTCCCCCATTGTACAAACTCACTATCAGTCAAATAAAAGCTTTGAAATAGGCGGCATGGATTTCGAAACAATTAATGAAAGAGTACCGCTTCTTCTGGACCATATTCAGGATGGAGCTCATCGAATCAAGGAGATCGTCACTGAATTAAAGGATTACGCACGATCTAACCCTTCAGAAATGGATGATGATGTTAATATTAATAAGTCGGTTAGAAAAGCGGTTGGTTTGGTTACTAATCTTATCCAAAAAAAAACCGACCACTTTGCCTATGATTACCGCATCGATTTACCTCTGTTTAAGGGAAATGCACAAAAAGTCGAGCAGGTCATTATCAATCTTCTGCTAAATGCCTGTCAGGCATTAGAAAAAAGCAGCGAACGTATATCCATTTCAACAAATCTGGACGAAAAAACCGGCAGCATTGTTGTTGAAGTTAAGGATACCGGAATCGGAATTCCTTTTGATGTTCTGGATCGTATTAAAGACCCCTTTTTTACCACCAAAAATAGCAGCGAAAACACCGGCCTGGGACTGGCCATTTCAAACCGGATTGTTGAAGATCATGGAGGAAAACTGCAGTTTACTTCGTTTCCTGGTAAAGGGACTAGTGCAAAAATCTACTTTCCTGTTAAATCATCTCGATAAACCAATAGAGGAAGAATGAAGTGTAGCAACGGTTTTAAACACCCGATCATTATTGTGGACGATGAGGATTCCATCCTGCTTTCCATGGACACTACGTTGAGAATGGCAGGATTCAATAATATTATAACCTGCAATGACAGCCGTCGGGTTATGGAACTGATTTCCAAACACCATGCGGAAGTCATACTTCTGGACTTGAAGATGCCACATCTTTCCGGTCAGGAATTGTTAGAAACCATTACTGAAGATTACCCGGAAATTCCGGTCATTATCTTTACCGGAACAATGGATGTCGACACAGCAGTGCATTGTATGAAGAAGGGAGCCTTTTATTACCTGGTAAAACCGGTTGAGGCAGAACGACTGGTTACAACCGTAAAAAAAGCTTCAGAATTTAGAGAATTACAAAGAGAAAACAGCTCATTAAAAAACTATCTTTTTAATGAAGAACTGAAAAATTCAGATGCTTTTCGAGACATAATTACCAACAATAGAAATATGTTTTCCGTATTCAGGTATATCGATTCTATTGCCCGATCGTCTCAGGTTGTGTTGATTACTGGAGAAACCGGTGTTGGTAAGGAATTGGTCGCCAAAACAATACACACTCTGAGCGGGCGCTCCGGGCCATTTGTAACCGTCAATGTAGCCGGCCTGGACGATAATGTATTCTCTGACACTCTGTTTGGACATGCCAAAGGAGCTTTTACCGGAGCGGATCAACTCAGAAAGGGATTGGTGGAACAGGCTTCTGGCGGAACTTTGTTGCTGGATGAAATCGGCGATCTAAGCCTGTCTTCACAGGTTAAACTTCTCAGACTTCTTCAGGAAGGTGAATACCGCTCGGTAGGTATGGATAACACTAAAAAATGTAATACACGGATCATCACCTCAACCAATGAAAGCTTAAATGCCTTACAAAAGGTTGGACGATTTCGAAAAGATCTCTTGTATCGCCTTAGAATCCATCATGTAAGAGTGCCAGCTTTGAGAGAGAGGCTGGATGATATTCCGCTGCTATTGGAGTATTTTCTGGAGCAGGCTGCCAATTCTTTCAAAATCCAAAAACCAAGTGCTCCCAAGGAACTTGTTGATTTGCTGCAGACCTTTTCCTTTCCGGGCAATATTAGAGAATTAAGATCCATTATTTTTGATGCGGTCAGTAATCACAAGTCCGGTATTCTTTCCATGAGTGGAATAAAGAAATACATTGAGAGGCAGAGAAACAGTACTGATGTACAGGTGTCATCTGATAACACCTGCCAGATTGTGTTTCCCGCAAATCTACCGACAATCGAGGTTGCAAACCAGGAACTTGTCAAGGAAGCCATGAGACGTTCAAAAGGCAACCAATCAATGGCGGCAAGCCTTCTGGGAATTTCTCAACAGGCGGTTAATAAACGCCTGAAAAAAATTAAGCTTAATTCGTCCGAATAAGAGAATTTAGGTTTTATAACAGGACAGTTTGCTAACTTATTCTGTGAATCTGAGAGATGTCGTTTATGTTTTCAACACAGATGTCCAAATCTTTTAAAATTCCATCTTCGATACGGTACATCCAGCCATGAACTGTCAGTTCCTGTCCTGATTTCCAGGCGCTCTGCACAATTGTTGTGTGGCATATATTTGCAACTTGCTCAACGACATTTAGTTCACAGAGTAAATTTATCTTTTCACTTGCATTGTGAAGTGCGTCAATTTTTACTCGATGATGCCTGTATAGATCTTTGATGTGCCGAAGCCAATTATCAATCAGTCCGTGTTCCTTATTGTCCATGGCAGCCTGAATGCCCCCGCAATCATAATGCCCGCAAACGATAATGTGCTTTACCTTTAATACTTCAACAGCATATTGAATGACTGACAGACTGTTCAGATCCGTGTGGATAACCAGATTCGCAATATTTCTGTGAACAAATACATCGCCCGGGAGCATGCCGACAATCTCATTTGCCGGCACTCGGCTGTCCGAGCAACCAATCCACAAGTATACAGGATTTTGTTGTTTGGAAAGATTTTGGAAAAAATCAGGCTTTGAGTCCTTAACACTTTCTGCCCATTTTTTGTTGTTTTCAAACAGATCTTTTAAGACTCGCATAAGGATGAGTTTTTCAATTAATATTCCGGGATAAGCCCGGACAGTCGGTAACCCCCATGCATACAGAAACACGTTGCATAACTGCCCGGACTTTGAAAGAAACGATCTAATTTTTAATCATCCCTTTTATAACTTCAACCACGTCAGGATTAGCCAAAGTCATGACATCCCCGACATCCTTATTATTTGAAATGGCACCCAGAACACGACGCATGATTTTGCCTGATCGGGTTTTGGGCATATCCGGAACCAGCCACACCTTTCTCGGCTTGGCAATCTTACCAATCTGACTACAGACAGCGGCTGAGATCTTCTCTTGCAGCTCAACAGAGGGCTGGACGCCGGTTTTCAAGGCAATGTAGAGATCCGGTTCCTTTCCCTTGATGTCATGAGCAACAGGTACAACTGCTGCTTCAGCGACTTCGTCCACAGTCATGGCTGCGGACTCTATCTCCTTTGTCCCCAGACGATGACCGGAAACATTGATCACATCATCAATTCGACCCAGGATTCTGTAGTAACCATCTTCTGCTTCCATGGCTGCATCTCCGGCCAGATAAGGCCAATCACGCCAGTCCTTGCTTTCAGAGTTTTTACAATATCTGGAAAAATAGGTATCAACAAATCGCTTTCGATCCCCCCAGATGGTTTGAAACTGACCCGGCCATGGGTTTTGAATGCAAATATTCCCAGCTCTTCCGGAACCACGTTCAATAACCTGCCCTTCATCGTCATAGATTATAGGATGAATCCCCGGAACTCCAGGACCGGCACTTCCCGGTTTCATCGGTTTAATCCCGGGAATGGTGCTGCAGAGGAATCCACCGGTTTCTGTCTGCCACCAGGTGTCCACAATAATGGCCACACCTTTTCCCACTTCCCGATGATACCATTTCCAGACTTCAGGCTCAATCGGCTCACCGACAGTGGTCATATGCTTGAATTTAAAACTATATTTGGCGGGCTCATCCGGTCCCAGTTTTCGCAATGCCCGAATGGTGGTTGGTGCCGTGTGAAAAATATTCACATTCAGATCCTGGGCTATTCTCCAGGATCGACCTGCATCAGGAAAAGTCGGCACACCTTCATAAATAACTGAAGATGCACAGAGGGCCAAGGGACCGTAGACAATATAGGAATGCCCTGTGATCCAACCGATGTCGGCCATACACCAGTATACATCTTCAGGGTGAATATCCTGAATATACTTGGAAGTTCCGGCCGCATACGCCAGATATCCACCGGTACTATGTTGACAACCTTTTGGTTTTCCGGTTGTGCCGCTTGTATACATTAAAAAAAGTGGTTCTTCTGCTTTCATGGATTCAGGTTTTACCCTGGCTCCATAAAACTCTTTAATCTTTTCGTTAACAATAACATCCCGACCTTCAACCAGGGGCGTTTTTGAAGAATATTTACCCGGGTATCGTTGCCAGATAAGAACTTTGTCGACAACCTGACCTTGTTTGGCAGATATTTCGGCGGCCTCATCAGCTGCAACTTTATGGTTTAGCAAATGACCATTTCGGTAATAGGCATCCATGGTGATCAGCACTCGGCTCTGGGAATCAACAATCCGATCGGCACAGGCATTGGCAGAAAAACCGCCAAACACAACCGAATGAATCACACCCAACCTGGCACAGGCCAACATGGTAATTGGCAGTTCGGCCGACATCGGCATATGGATGGTAACCCGATCACCTCGCTTTAATCCCGCAAAATCTCTTAGCAATGCAGCTATCTCATTAACACGGATGTAGAGTTCCTGATAGGTAATGTGATCTATTTTCTCCCCTTCCGGTTCCGGTACAAAATGGATGGCTGTTTTATTGGCATTTTTGGCCAGATGTCTGTCAACACAGTTGTATGAAACATTGAGCCTGCCGCCAGTGAACCATTTCCAACAGGGAGCATCACTGGTATCCAGGGTTTTGTTCCAGTATTTATCCCAATCTAAGAGTTCGGCATATTCATGAAAACACTCCGGAAAGTTATCCAGACTGAATCTATCATAAACTGATTCATCTGTCAGATTAGCCTGGCCAACAAATGTCGGAGATGGATAAAAATACTGTTCCTCTTCCCAATGAACAGCAATTTGGGATTCTGATGTTTCTACGGCTTCTTTTTTTGACATGTTAATCTTCTCCTATGCTAAAACGTCTGAATAAATGTACACATGCACGAAAAAATATTACAGATTAAACAAAACTAGCTTACCGCTACTGCCAGTTCACGTTCTGGTGGCTGAAGAATAAATGAAAATCCTGCCGCTAACAGACAGGAAATTGCAGCCACGATGAATGCAATTTTAAAGGTGCCCATGGAATCCCAGACCATTCCAGCCATGACCGGTCCCAATATTCCACCGACACCATAAGCAGTAAATACTGCTCCATAATTTCCGCCCAGGTTTTTAGGGCCGAAATTTTCCAGAGTTAACAGTGGGAAAAGAGCAAAATTTCCACCGAAATTAAATCCAATCCAACAGGCAGCTATTGCAAGTGTGATGGACTGCGATCCCATTCCCAATAGAAAAAACATCATAATTCCCTGTAACAAACACATAAGGATAACTGAAACCTTGGCTGTTAGTTTTTGTGACACAGTCCCCCAGGCAATACGGCCAAGACCGTTGAATAAAGCCAGTAAACCTAATGCTGAACCGGCAGCTGCTGCTGTGAGACCGCCTTCCAGCACACCGAAGTTCTTCAGGCATTTAATAACCATCAAACCGCATCCTGCACTGAATACAAAGGAGATCCAGATCATCCAGAACTGGGAAGTTTTAACGATTTCAGACTGTGTTAAATCTTTCACATTAGCTGCCGTGCTTTCCTTTTGTTGAGCGGGAGTCCAGTTCTTGGGATACCAACCGCTTGGAGGGTTTGATAGGAGCTGGGCTCCGAGAACAACAAAAACCAGAAAAACAATTCCAAATATGAAAAATGTTCCATTAACACCATGGTTTTCCAACAGATTCAACCAGGAACCGGCCATTTTGACGAAAATAAAAGCACCTGCACCAAATCCGGCAACGGCTAGTCCGGTAATCAGACCCTTCATATCGGGAAACCACTTGACACAGGCTGCAATCGGGCAAACATAGGCCATACCAATTCCGGCACCACCAAGAACACCAATAAAAATTACCATGGCAATAAAAGAGGTTCCGGTGAAACTGGCCAGAATATATCCGGCTCCAAGAAGAACTCCTCCTATGGTTGCAATTCTTCGTGGTCCATATTTGTCCTGCCATCGACCGGCCATAATCATTACAATTGCAAACGAGGCCAGTCCAGCAGAAAAAATCCATGATGTTTGTGACGCAGAATATTTAAAAGCGCCACTCGGGTCCTGCAATGCACCTGTGAAAGCACCCCATCCGTAGATGGCTCCCAGACAAAGTTGTATCATCAATGCTCCAACTACCAGTAGCCAGCGATTGTTCTCTCGTATTTCGCTCATATGATTCTCCTTTTTTAAGGTAAAATTCAATTTGGGGTTAAGAGCTATAATGCTTGGTTATAAGATGAAAGCCCTTGGAGTAAAAACAAAACTGTGAAAAATGGACTTACTGTTTTACTGAAGGGAAATGACAAACAAGAAATTGCTAAATCTCTGGTTTTTTATTTTGTTTCATTCAAGACCATATTCCTGTTTGTTCTTTGATTAAAACTCTGCGTCAGATATTCTGCAAACTATTGACCATGTGACCCGGAAGAGCCTTAAACCACATTGATATAGGTCTGACAAGATATCTTCCAGCCTTGGGACATTGTGACGCCCCCACAATCATTGTTGTAATTTTATTAGGGAAAACCTGTTAAAACGAGACAGGAAAGTCTAACAGCGAGAATTTACTAAGGTTGTAATTACAACTTTAGTTGTAGGCATAAATACTGAAAACTGGGCTTTTTCCAAAGGGAAAAAAGCCAGAGAGGAAAAAGCAAGATGGAACATGAATTCAGATTTTGAGGGTTGGTCCTAGATCTTAAAAGCGCCAATAAGGAATGGGCTAACTGGGTCATCCATAGGAATCTTCAATAGGACAAAGCTTCTAAATAGTTAAAATCTATTTGATAGCAGGTGAAGATCCATGACATAGTGATAAAGTTATAAAAAGTTTTGATTTCGAATATTTGTGATCTTAGCAAACGGTAAATTATTTTTGGATTAATTGGTTTTAGTCGGAAATATTCTCCTTCTACTAAAAATCACTTGTTTTACAATTCTATACGGCTCTGTTTTAACAACGAAAGTTCAGCAGAACCATTTTACTTTATTCAAAAAAAGAGAATCGCTATGTTTAATAGAAAATTTTATTTTTTATTTTCACTTTGCTTTTCAATCGCAATCCTGTTTTTCTCTGTTTCTGCAAATCTTTATGCAAAAACAGGAAACGGCCCTACTATTACATTTTGGAGTTTTGAAGCACAACCTGCACGTGCTAAGGCAACAAAAGGTATCATTGACCGTTTCACCACTAAAACAGGCGTAAATGTTAAGTTGATTTTGATAGCGCAGGAAAACCTGGGAAGCATTATGGCAGCAAACTATGCGGCTGGTACACTCCCAGACGTTGTTTTTATGCCTGTTGTGTTAGCCGGAGGTTGGGAAGCTGACGGAATCTTGGATGCTTCTGCAGCCAATAAAGTCATTCAGTCTCTTGGAGAAAAGACCTTCTCCCAAGGAGCACTTAAAATGGTTTCTGTTAAAAAAGGCTACGCGGCAGTTCCTTCAGATGGATGGGGACAACTTCTGGTATACCGTTCCGATCTATTTAAAAAATTGAAGCTTGATCCTCCTACTGATTTCAACAAAATACTTATTGCTGCTAAAACTCTGGAAGAATCAGGATTAGCAGGCATTATGGCTGGAACTGATCCCGGACATCCCCATACACAGAGCTGTATTGAACATTTTATGTTGGCGAATGGCGTTCAATTGACGGATGGAAAGGGAAATATCACTCTAAATACTCCCAAAATGGTCAGGGCTATTGAACTCTACACTCAATTGATGAAAAAATACGGCCCGAAAGATACATCCACCTATTGGCGACAGACCCGGGCATCCTATTTGGCCGGAAAAGCAGGAATGGTACTTTGGTCACCATTTATTCTGGATGAGTTGGCAGGCTTAGTTAATACAAGTCTGCCCAATTGTGCTGAATGTGTAAATGACCGTGCATTTATTGCAAAAAACAGCGGTTTTGTCCCGGCATTTTCCGGACCGGATGGCGTACCAGCCCAATATGGTAAAGTTAACTACATGGGCATCACTACAGGGGCTGACTTCAATGCAGCCACCCAGTTTGTCACTTTCTGGTTAAATGAGGGCTATCTCGACTGGCTTGAAGTCGCAGCTGAAGGAAAATTCCCCATGCGTCGCGGTACACAGGAAAACCCTACAAAATTTATTGACGGCTGGAGCCATCTTAAAGTTGGTGTAGACACCCGTGCAACACTCAGTGATTTCTATGGTGCCAAGGAGTTGGAAACAATCATCCAAGGTGCAAACAATATATCACTACTAGGAATTGCAGAAGGGGAGATCGAACTTGTTAGTGCAATCTATAGCGAATTGGTATTTCCCAGAGCTATTGGCGATGTAATGGAAGGTTTAATAACCCCGGAAGAGGCAGCCAGCCAAATTCAGAAAGAGGTTGAAAAATTAAAGAAGGATCTAAAAGAATAGGTGCCTGCCAGTTCTGAACACTTTGTAACTGGAAATAGTTTATAAAGCAAAAGCTCGAAATTATGGGGACAACTTTAAATGAAGATCTTTCACAGAGAAAAAGCCGAAGAAAGCTACCTAAATTAGAATGGAATCTAAGTCTTAGCAGGAAGGAATCACTTCTCGGATATACATTGGTTCTTCCTGCTTTGTTGGTGGTGCTCCTTATTGTCCTGTTCCCCATATTCTGGAACATCGTGCTCAGTTTTCAGCCTGTTCGAATGCGCGATTTGGGAAATATGGATCTGCTGAATTTCAGTCAACTCACACTGAACAATTTTACAACAGGACTTGACAGAAAATTCTGGATTGGGTTGAGAGTAACCCTTATTTATGCTTTTTTCGGCACCTCTTTATCAATTCTACTTGGCCTGTGGGCCGCATTAATTGCCAGGAAAGAGTTCCGGGGGCACAATCTATTTCGGGCGTTCATTTTATTACCCTATGTTATCCCTGTGGTCTCATCAGCATTTATCTGGAGATTCATGCTTGACAAGCATATTGGAATTATCAACCAGGTCTGGCAATTTTTCGGCGCAAACCCAATTGCATGGTTGACAACCAGATCGGTTCAATTAAATCTTCTTGGCAACACTATTGATTTCCCCCTTGCTCTCACAACCATAATTCTTTTCGAAGGATGGAGATATTTCCCTTTTGCTTTTTTATTCATTCTTGCCAGGATGCAAGCCATTCCGGAGACATTATATGAAGCAGCCAGGATAGATGGGGCAAGCCCACTTCAACAGCTCAGGCACATCACCTTGCCACAATTGAGAACAGCAATTACAGTACTGTTTCTTCTGCGTTTTATTTGGACCTTTTACAAATTCGATGATGTTTTTCTCCTTAACGGCGGAACGGCTGGAACCTCAATCCTAAGTATTCAGATATACAGCTGGCTTTTTGCCCGCAGAAATATAGGTGTGGCAGCCGCTATTGGTGTAATACTGGCAGCCTTGCTTATTATTTTGGCGGCATTGTTTCAACGCTGGAACTCCTTAAAAGAGAGTCCATAATGATTCTTAAAAAGAAAGCAAGACACTCTCGAGGTGATTTCGAAACCAGCATTGGAAATGTATTTAAAATATTTAGTATTCTGTTTTTCCTGTTTATTACAATATTTCCATTTTATTGGATGTTAAACCTGTCCTTCAGGCCCTATGGTGACGTTTCTCTCAATCCCTCCCGTATGGTTCCCCGTTGGAGTGACATAAAAACAGTTTTTACCCCCTTTTCCTGTTTAGTAGATTTGGAAACGGAAACCTGCCGTCAGGCCATTTCAAACAGCAGCTATTCAGCGGTATTGATAAACTACAATTTTCTGGGTTTTATAAAGAACAGCCTCATAATATCAAGTGTAACGGTGATTCTCAATCTCATCATTGCAGTACCGGCGGCTTATGCAACAACCAGACTTGACTTTCGTGGTCGTAATCTAATGAACTGGATAATTTTACTTATCTACATGTTTCCCAGTATTGTCATTTCCATTCCCCTATTTGTGTTCTTTGTTCGTCTGCAAAATCTGTTGGGAATTCAACTACGAAGCCCGATGGGAGTGGCTGTTATCTATCTGGCAGGAACCCTCCCTTTATGTCTTCATATGTTGCGTGGATATTTTGAAAGTATTCCCAAGGAGCTTGAAGAAGCAGCCAGAATTGATGGTGCAAGTCGGCTGGAAGTTATCTTGAAAATCACCATTCCACTTGCAGCACCAGTTATTGCAACAGTAGCATTATATATCTTTATGGTTGCCTGGAATGAGTTTCTCTATGCTCTCTTGTTTCTGGTTGACAATCCTGATGGCTGGACACTTCCTTTAGGTTTACAACAGCTTGATAATCAAGAGGTGCCCAGTACTTTTTTAATGGCAGGCAGTGCTATCATCAGTATTCCTATAATTATCCTGTATTTTTTTCTCCAACGATTTCTAAAAGCTGGTTTAACAGCAGGCGGCGTCGAAGAATAGGAACCATTGACGCACAGTACACAGGATAACAAAAAAGTGATCTGTTTGTTTTGGCACTCCTTCAGGCTGTGCTACTAATTCCCTGTCTTTTCCCCGGTAAATGCTTTGAAGAAGCTGATTGATTATATTCTCGATTCTGGCAGACGCTTGATCTCTCCTGTAGGAGGAGGGTCCATCAAGCGGTTTTCAGATTATAAAAATCTTACTGCAATTACAAAAGAACAAAAACTTGCCCATTGGATGGCATTTCAGACCAGGGAATATGGACATGATTTTTTGTCTTCCACTCTTCCTGTAATCGATTTTTGTAAAAGTATTGGGATAAAGACTGTTGTGACCGCCGATGGAAAAGAGACTGTCATCGAAAACCAGATTGCTAAATCATCTGACCTGATACAAACTTTATCCGGCAACCCACTGAATAGTCCTGATCTGGAACCCTATATTGAATGTATCGGGAAATTTAAAAATCTTTCTGATAAACCAATCGGGGGGGCCTGCTTTGGACCTTTCACTTTGGCTGGCGCAATCCTGGGAATGGAACGGTTATGCTGTGACTGTATCCTTGATCCTGATTTCTTAATCGAAATATTGTCTTTCATTACAAATATTCTGATTGAGTTTGCCCATGAATGCGAGGATAGAGGAGCGGACTTCTTCTGGATAGCCGAGCCAACCGCAGTTTTGGTTTCACCCAAACACTTTGAAAAATTTTCAGGTGAATTTATCAAAAAGATTAACGACAGTATTTCCCTGGCTGCTTTCCTTCATGTTCCAGGTGATACGAATCATCTGATTGAAAAATTCATTAAAACAGGCGCACAATGCCTCAGTCTTGACTCGTGCATTAACATGCGGGAAATGGCTCATTTTATACCCGGCAATGTCGTTATACTTGGCAATGTCAATTCAATTGCCATGCTTCAAGATTCTCCCCAAGAGATTGATAAAAAAGTTACTTTGCTAAATAGAGAGATTAGAAACTTCCCAAACTTCATAATCAGTTCTGGAGGAGCTCTTTCTGCAAACACTCCTGAAGAAAATATAAGGACGATGTTCTCCTCCACAAAAAAAGCACCTGTTTGGCAAAAAAGCCAATACAATCAAATTGATTCTCTGTGGCGAACGATGGCAAACAAAAACTTTAGAGAAATCTCCGGAAAACTTTCTCAAACCAACTATTCCGGAGAAGTAATAGCCGGTTCTGTTGAAGAAGCATTGTACTATTTATTCGGACTCGTGAAAAAGGGGAAAAGATCTCAGTCCGAATGCTACAAACAGACTGCTGATATCATCAAGGTGCTAAATACCGGGATTGTTACTCCCTCTCTGCAAATCAACATTAATGAAAATAAATATAGAATTGAGCAGCTTATAAACAACGCTGGAAAAATTTTTCAGGAATGCTGCTAGTAATTACCCCGAGCTTTCATTTTTTTAATATAATTCGATTATAATGACTTCTTTATCCATTGTAATTTTACTGAACTGAGTTTGCTCTCAGACGCAAATCTGAACCGGGGGCTTTCAACTTGATTTGTAACTCAATTTGAAGATATAGATGATTTTAGCCAAATAGCATGATTGACAGAGTCGCTATTCTGCGGACAAATAGATAAACGAGTATTTCATAAACACACCTACTAAATCTTCCATTGAGCAGCTGATATCTGTAGTTCAATAGATCATTTCAGAATAAAAACCGAATATAGAACTGAGTTATCTCGGAGAGATAAATTGCGTCAAACGGGAATAAAGCTAAAAGAAAATCGCATCCGAGTCTCTGTCAGGGAGTTGGTTGAACAGGTTCTACAGCATGGGGATTTACATGCTTCCTTCGGCACCCAGAAAAGAGCCCTGGAAGGGACCATGGGGCACCAGACAGTTCAGAAACAAAGAGGAGAATCTTACCGCCGGGAGGTTTCCGTTTCCTATACCGTCAACGATCATCCCTTGGGTATTGAGCTTGACATTCAGGGGAGAATTGACGGGGTTTTCAAGGAGGAAGACCAGTTTGTAATTGAGGAGATCAAAACAACTTATAGTTCCCTGGATGAGTTAGATCCTGATGAGAGCGGATCTCATTTCGCCCAGGCCAGGATATATGCTTTTCTGTTTGCCGATCAATTCAAGTTGAAGTCAATCAAAGTCAATCTCACTTATTTCCAGCTAAAGAGTTCTCAAACCAAGATTTTCTCCAGACAATACACGAGTGATGAGTTAAAAAAGTTCTTCGATTTTATCGTCAATAACTATCTCGAAAGCATTCGCGAGCTCTATGAATGGCGGGAGATCCGGGACCAATCGATTAACACCCTGGTATTTCCTTTTTCCGAATTCCGCAGGGGACAGGAAGAGTTCATGAACGAGGTTATGAACGCCATCGCCTCAGGAGTTAATCTCTTTGCCCAGGCTCCTACCGGTTTGGGGAAAACCATTTCCGTACTTTTCCCGGCAATTAAGTCCATGGTAGCCGGTTATAACTCGAAAATTTTTTACCTGACGGCACGCACCACCACGAGAGAGGCTCCCGAACAAGCCCTTGAACATTTACGGAAACAGGGTTTGAGACTGAAATCCATTGTTATTACGGCTAAAGAGAAAACCTGTCTCAAGAGTGAGATGATCTGCAGTCCCGATCACTGCGAGTTTCTATTCAACTATTTCGGCAAAATCAAAGGTGCCATTCACGACATCTATTGCCATGACAGTTTTAATAAACAGCAGATAGAGACCTATGCCCGCAAACATCGGGTTTGTCCTTTTGAACTCTCCCTTGACCTCTCCCTGGTATCAGATTGTATCATCTGTGATTATAACTATTTTTTTGATCCCAGGGTGCAACTGGCACGGTATAAATCCGAAACCAGGCAACCCTTTGTTTACCTGGTGGACGAAGCCCACAATCTGGTGGAACGTTCACGATCCATGTATTCCGCGGAGATTCAGAAAAGCGATTTTCTGGCCTTGAAGCGACTGGTTAACCGTTCTAAATTCGAGGTACTGTACCAATGCCTCGACACCCTGGACCGGTTTCTGCTGGAAACCCGAAAGAGCTGTTTTGAAGAGAAGCAGTATGAAGTAGCACGAAAACAGTTGCCCGATGAACTCATCGATTATCTGATCGACCTGCTGGAGCCTGCTGAATCACTGCTAAGCTCAGGTGAGCCCCTGCCTTTTCGTGATCAGCTGCTTGATCTTTATTACCAGGTTTCCTTTTTTATCAAGATCAACCAGCTGAAAAATGGGACCAATGCTTATACCGTGACCATGTACCGCAAACAGAGCAATCTTTTGATCAAACTGCTCTGCCTGAATGCCACCGAGATGATAAAAGAGAAAACTGAGATGGGATTGTCGACTATTTTCTTTTCAGCAACCCTGACTCCCACGGAATATTTCATTGATCTTTTGGGAGGTTCGGAAAATGATCGTTTTATTCAACTCCCTTCACCCTTTCCGGAGAAAAACAGATGTTTGTGTCTGGTCGACCACATCTCAACCCGATACCGCGACAGGATTCATACCTATGACCAGATTGCCGCATACCTTTCGGTTTACTTACAACAGAAACAGGGAAACTACCTGGTGTTTTTCCCCTCATACCAGTATCTGGAAGAGATATATTCACGATGTACCAACCTGGCTTTAAACCTCACCTTAATCCGCCAGGAAAGTTTCATGCGCGAGGAGGAAAGGGAATCGTTTATCGCAGAATTCAAAGAGGACAACAGTAAAACATTGGTGGGGTTTGTTGTCATGGGAGGCATTTTCGGTGAGAGCATTGATCTGCCGGGTGACCGTTTAACCGGAACAGTAATTGTAGGCGTCGGATTACCCCAAATCAATATGGAACGAAACCTGATCCGGGACTATTTTGACAAGTCATCTGGTAAAGGTTTTAATTACGCATATACCTACCCCGGAATGAATAAGGTTTTACAGGCTGCCGGTCGGCTGATCAGAACGGAAACCGATTTGGGAACCCTTCTCCTTATTGACGATCGGTTCGGTAGCGGCCTTTACAAAAGACTGTATCCACCTGAATGGAAAACCATTCATATCATCAAAAATGAGGAAACATTAAACCTGGTTCTAAGGGACTTCTGGAACAGCCACACTGTAGACTGCTGATTGCAGTGTTACGCTGGATTGCATCAATTAGATATTGATACTCGGGTCAATGTAAATCGATGGTTTCTTCTCTTCGGATAAATATCGGGCAGCGGCCAGCAAAAATTCATCTGCCTTCACCACCTTAACTCTTTTGGCGTCAAGCGATTGAACAAACCGGTACACATCACTGATGGTTGTCCGGTAAGCAAAAAGGTGTACGCCAATAAAACGCGGTGTTTCTTCCGGTTGATTCAATAGTTTTCTTACTCCTTCAAGTGTCTGTTCTGAAGTGTCGGCAATATTCTCCAAAGGTGGCCAGGCATTTGCGATAAAGGCTCTGTTGTTTGCCAGCACCATTGGCGTGCGTCCGAAATGCAGGTAACCGCCCAGAAATCCAAGAAACCAGTCAGATGTTTTTCCATGCTGGCAAATTACCCTTGATGACGGATCACCAATATAAGATGTCATGGTCCTAATATCAGCTTTTTTGCAGATTCTTTCACTTTCTTTCATGTAGGTTTCCAGGTCTGGCGCGAGGGGGGGCACGATATATCCTGCTCCTGAAGGCCCTGCAATCAGATAATCGTTTTCTGTCAGAGATTCGTAGTAGAGCGACAGAAGTCCGGGAGCCAGATCTGCCAGCAAGGGTTGAATTTCCCAGTTAAATGGTACCTTTCCACGTTCCTTGCGATTCCAGTTCCCCAATTGTGACGTATTCATAAGCACAAGCTGATCTCCATCAGATAACGTGAAAGTAAGATAGGTTTTATCCTTTTCCAGTCTGACAAAACCTTTCTGTGCATGTCTCTGTTTGAACCGACTTAGTGCGGGCAACTTACTGTGAAAGGAGAAGTTCCCGGCAAGATGGCAGGGCACCAGTCTTAATCCGTTGGCTGAAAGGTGAAGCATGAAGGCGAACTCATCATCCCGTTTGGTATGCCAGCCAAAAATAGTGGGATAGGGATTCCGTTTAACCGCACGCTGGAATTGGGTGGCCAGTCGGGTTTCCCTGGAACCAAGTCCCATCAGGAAGAGTCCGAGTTTTCTAAGCAGAAGGTCAACACCAAACTTGAAAATCGTGTTCCGCAACGCATATGGCCCACCTACCAACAGCATCAACAGTTTCTGTCCAAATGAAAAGACCAACCCACCGCCTTGCGTGGTTAGGCTGTATACAAATACCTTGTTCTGTACAATATAATCAGCAAATTCAGGCCTTTTCCATCCAGGTTCAACACAAGCGATCCGTCCTTCTGAGCACTTGCGGAAAAGGTTTTCAAATGCCCACTGGTACAATATTACTCTATCTGACCAGCGATTTCTTAGGTCTTGTTTGACCTTGAGGCCATAGGTGTCATCCAACCACTCTATCTGCTGCGGATCTGCTACCAAGAGATCTTCTGTGGCCGAAAGCATCAAGGCAATATTGATAGTATCCTGCATATTAGGATCCCAGACCACCAACCCTTTAATCTCACCGGCAAACTTACTGATCAGTGAAGGCAGGCCAGCAACAGGAGTAGTTTTAAAGTCGTAAAAAGTCTGATACTGTTTCAGATTGTTCTGATCCTGGTTGCCAATTGCATCCCGGTACGTTGATCTCCAAATATCTTCCGGGATAAAAACTTCATTGGTTGTCCGGGATTCAACATCGTCATATTGACCATAATCTACAAACACCCGTGGCGAAACACGATTGATCAGCCCCTGCAGAGATGCCACCAGGATCTGTTCTGAATAATCCATTCCTGAAACATCGATAATGTCCACATCGTAGCTTGTGTTAGTCATAAGACTTCTCCCGGTAAGAGTATATTGAACATCAAACCGAACTGAACAAGACGTTTAGTTCACCTTTTCCCCTGCTTTTCCCAAAGGTGATCGGCAATCTCAGCCCACCGGGGAAACGCTGATCGCTCACCCTGATTTTTTTTGTAATGGTGTCGAATCTTTCCAGATATTAGCATGGATTTCAAAGATGAGCCAGGAGATGTTGTCTGCAAACCAACCGGCACCCTAACCCGATTTCTCACTCTTTGGTGGCTTTTCGTCAGCATTCATTCGTTTCTTCATTTTGATATACTGGTCAATGAGTTTCCAATTTTTAAAATCAACTGGAGCACCATAAAGATTTTGATGCACAAACCGAGCAGAGAAGATGCCATTGTTCACGAGGCAAACATCAGCCCAACGGCACAAAGCTGTCGCATTCGGGAAGGATTCCAGCGTATTTCCCACTTCAGAGATAATCGACAATGCTGAATTCACCTGTACACCCCCTTCAATCAAACGCTTAATCATCTCTTCTTTTTCTGAAAGCAGCTCCTGCAATCGCAAGTGAATGGTTTCTATTTCCGCTTCCAGATACCGTACTGTTGCCCATCAACCAATTCAGCATGAAACGGTGGTGATCATTGGAAAATCCTATGATTGAGCGATATAGCTCCTAGACATTTGGTTTCAGTTTCTCCCTTGTACCCAGCTTGACAGATTCAAAACTGATGGCTTGACTGGAACGTTAAAGCTCTATCAGGTTTCTTCCGATTACCCTAAAAAGATCTGATACCACTGAGTCTATCTTGATATTTGAGTAGCCGCAGTAGGTATTCTGGACTCTCTTCTACCTCTTCCTGACGATGTTGTTATTCTAGTTTAGTATTAGACTTCACTTATGCATATGGTGCTCCATTAAGTTGCTCCAACTGCGGACTGGGCAGGCTCCAGGGAGATGATTTAGCAATTGACATCAACCGGGATAATTCCTATGATTTATAAACGTTGTCAAATATAAAGCATTTAGCAATGGTGATCATAAAACCGCATTGAGATATACTTCAAATCAGATTCTCTGGAGTAGTGTCATTATATACTTCCCAATTGATCAAAACCTGCTCAACAAAAGCTTTGAATTATGGCTCCGCCCTTGAAGATTCAAGAAAGCGTCTCCATTCGAGACCGACTTTCTTTCCGGTTACTTCGCAATGTTGCGATATCTGTCCTGGCTGTTGAGATAGTCCTTGCTTCGGGGCAGATCCTGTTTGACTATAGAATCCACAATGAATACCTGGATGAAACTGCAATTCAAATTCTCAAAACCGTTGAAAAAGCGGCATCTTACGCTATCTGGACGTTGGACATAGAAGGAGGGCAGAACCTTCTTTCGGGTTTGCTACGTCATAATGCTATTATTAAGGCAGAGCTTATTGATTCAAAGGAACAGATCTTTTCATCCGCCCAGAAGTCCACTACTCCCTCAGCTCTCTATATTCGCTGGCTGTTTGGGGGATACCGTTTGTATACTCAAGACTTGAATATCCAATACGGACACCGGTCATCGGAATCTGTCGGACAACTCAAACTGACTTATGATACCGGCGCCACAGCAACATCTTTTTTCAAGCGAACCCTGGTATTCCTGGTTACCGGTTTGCTGATTAACCTGGCACTGGCAATAATTCTGCTTTATGTTTTTCACGCAACCATGGTCCGGTCAATCCTTTCAATAGGAGATTTCCTCGCCAAGGTGAATCCGCAGAATCCCGGTAGCTACCGGGTGAAACTTCCTCCTCAGCATGAAAAAGACGAACTGGGTAGTCTTATCAACAAAACCAACGATCTTTTAAAAGCTGTGGGAGAAAACATACAGCGCAGGCAGGAAATTGAAGAAGAAATGCGCGTATTGAATATAGAGCTGGAGGAACGGGTTGCGGCTCGTACCAAAGAGCTTGAACTGACAAACCAGGAGCTGGAATCGTTTACTTATGCAGTTTCGCATGATCTTCAAGGAGGATTAAGAGCTATCAGCGGTCTTAGTAATGCGGTCTTGGAGGACTATATTGAAAAGCTGGACCAGGAAGGTGTGAACTATCTGCAGGGATTGGTCAAAAGCAGCAACCAGATAGAAGCCCTGACGCGTGATCTGTTAAGGCTTTCTCGCTCCACTCGTGGGGGGATTTCTCCATCAATGGTGAATTTGTCAGCTATTGCTTCCGACGTTATGAAAAGACTTAAGGAAGCAGAACCTGAACGGGATGTGACAGTAAAAATCGCACCTGACATCAGAGCATTGGCAGATCCCCGATTGATTTGGGTTGTAATGGAGAACCTGCTAGGCAATGCATGGAAGTTCTCAAGTAAAAGTCCGAATGTTTATATTAAATTTGGTACAGAAAAAGGGGAAAACGGACCGCTTTTTTTTGTCCGTGATAATGGTTCCGGTTTTGATATGTCGCACGCAGATAAGCTGTTTGTCCCTTTTAAGAGATTTCACCGGAATGATGACTTCACCGGGACCGGCATTGGTTTGACAACCGTTAAACGTATTATCTTAAGACATGGTGGACAAATCTGGGCTGAATCGGTGGTGGGCCAGGGAGCCACCTTTTATTTTACCCTGGAAACCAGACATCCGGATTAACCAATGGTGAGTTTGAACCATATTCTGAAGACCGGTTGCTGTTACACCAAGAAACGGCAATGCAACAAATAGAAGTAAGATAGAAGTGGGATTGTCAGCCTGTTGGATGTGATTCAGGAGAAGATCTTTAAGTCTCCATGAAGCTTGTCCAAGGTTTCCGCGTTATTAAACATAAAATCTTCCCAGCTTCGGGAGACAACGCCGATTATCAGGTTGATAAGCGTAATGGCTGCAGCATATGAATCAAAACCTGAGGGGCTTTTTGTTTTGATTTCAAATACCAGGTCGGCAATCTTTCCAATGGGTGAAATTGGAGAGTCAGAGAGAACTGCTATTCTCCCACCCCGCTGTTTAAAGGTTTTCGCAATCTTATAATTAAATTCAGCATACCTCCTGAAATCGAACATCACCAATACGTCATGAACCAAGGTGGATACAAGGTCATCGGCTATATCCAACGGATCCGGTTTTAAAAGCTTCACATGTGGCCGGACCTGCTTCAAATTGGAGTACAGATAATAGGCCATGGCATAAGTCTGTCCGCGATTGCTGCCAATGGTAATCGTATTTTTCCTGTCTGAAAACAGCCCGTTTAGGATGTCCAGCTTTTCTATGGAAAGATCATCAAACGTCGCTTCGATATTGGCAATATCGCTTATCAGGTAGGCTCCGACAATACTCTCCTTGGCATCAATGCGGTTTTCTTCCCTAAGGTTTATACGTGCCGAGTTCGCCTGGAGATCGATATCCTTCTTGAAATCCCTCTGGGCTGTCTTGATGCTGTCGTAACCAATCTTCTGGAAAAACCGGGTTACTGTAGACACATTCAAATTAAGCTCTTGTGCCAGTTCAGATGCATTTCTAAGCATACAATTGGGATAGGTACGCACCAAATGATCAGCAATAGCATTATCACTTGTCGTAAACCGGCTGGTTGATTCGGTTATACTGGCAAAAAACTTTTTTTTGAAATCGTTCATTGAATTGGCCAATTTCCTCGGATCGTTGTTTTGTTATACTCTATTAAAATCCCTCGCTAATCCATGACATTCAATCATAAGAACAGTTTCGTAGCTCCTGTTCAGCCTTTCCCTTCTGTCTTTTTATGGGTTTTGAGCGTCATAAGAATCTGTTATTCCAGGGAGTAACGCTTTAATTGACATTTCTATTAAAATTGATCTGGAGGAAGCTCAGTGTGCCTGCTACTGGCCAGGATCTGGGCGATATACTCATCGCAAATTCGTTTGAACTCCCCATTTTTAGTCATTTTTCTGATGACGAATTCTATTTCATCCAAGTTTTCCATCAGAGGAGATTTTCTGGATATGCCAACATGGGCAGGTCTGGTCTCTTGGTGATAATATTCAGCAATTTCTATTTTATCACCTATTCCCAGTTTATTAATAACTGCCTGTCCCCCTAAAAAGCCTTGAATCACAGCATCAATCCTATTCAGCAGCAGCATCTTAAACCTTTGCTCGGTTGTTCCTGTCCTCACTTTACTTAGTTGTTGATCATTATCAAACCTTTCAAAATAGAGAGAATTAATACCTGTACCGACATCCAGGTCATAAAGATCTTCATATTTTTGGATAGTAGACTTTTTCCCTTTTAGCACAAAAAAATATTTGCTGCTGCTCGTTTTGTACTGTGATTGGGTAAAATAGATGTACTTTTCTCTTTCCGGTGTTTTATAAACACCAGCACAAATATCAATTTTACCCTCTTCCAAAAAAATCAAACGCCTTGCAAAGGAAGCGTGCCTTATTTCCAATTTCATGCCGAGATTTCTGGCAATCACCTTTAGTATTCGGACATCAAGTCCATTTGCATATTCTTTCGAGACTGATGTTAAAATAACACCTTCTCGGGCACGCAAATCATCTGCCTGATAACAAAGTACTGCAATGACAATAGCAATGATCCCAATTGAACGATAAAGATTCCTTAACATCGTAACTAACTGTAATAATATCAGATTCATCATTCCCAGCCTGTGTTTGGTGTCGAACAATCAGTCAGACTTTCAATCCACATATCAATATAAAAAACGTTCTCTCTTTCCGGTTTTTGTTGCACCATGCTCAAATTACTTCGTGTTGAAAGGGGATTCACTTGTTGCCAACCAATATCTGCCTAATTTGGTGACAGCCATAATAAAATCAGAAAATTGCATCGGCTTTCGGACAAAACTATTTGCACCGAGCCGATAGCTTTCGATTTTTTCTTCTTCCTGATCAGAGGAAGTCAGAATAATGACCGGTAGTAATTTCGTACTCTCATTCTCCCTGATACGTTCCAGCACTTCAAGTCCGCTGATTGTTGGAAGTTTCAGGTCGAGTATCACGATTTCCGGCAGATCATTGACGTCCCGTTCTTCATACTTCCCCGTTGCGAATAGATATTCCAACGCTTCATCACCATCTTTTGCCATTTGAACTGCATCTGCCATATTACACTGTTTTAATGCTCTCATTGTCAGCAGTTCATCAACGGAGTTGTCTTCCACAACAAGAATTCGCTTCCTTTTCATCTCTGTTACCCCCCATTAAGCAGAACAGATTGATATGCCATTAAGGCAGCTTTTGGTTGACGATTGCGAATAACCCTTCCCCGGATTTCCACAATTCGCTCATCTTTTCCTATACAGAAGACCAGTCCT
This sequence comes from bacterium, assembly GCA_018829445.1. Lineage (GTDB taxonomy): Bacteria > SAR324 > SAR324 > XYD2-FULL-50-16 > XYD2-FULL-50-16 > JAHJTV01. The sequence continues at coordinate 67,135 of JAHJTV010000030.1, read as the reverse complement.
TTTAGTCCCTGCAGATACAGAATGAAGTTTCTTGATTGATATAGTATCGAGGTTTGAATATTACCACCAGCGGAAAAGTGGGATATTTTCAAGGTTTCATAATGTATCATTCAAACAATCAAGATGATAAGGAATCACTTTTTTTTAAAATCAATTTCAGCTATCCCGTCAACGAGAATGAAAGCTAGAGGAAATTCACAAACTCTCGTTTGATCCATCGGAACTCAACAACCACCGATGATGTCGTAACAGAACACCGAAAAAAGCAAACAAGCCCACCACAGACCATAGTGCTCCCATTTTAGCTGGAGCCTTCTTACGAGGAGGTGAGTCAAACTGTAAACCAATCCGTTTGCATAACGACTTTAGATTCAACATGTGAATTACTGGGATCGATCCTCTCATCGCAGCGCCAATGACTCCATTTCCCGACTCTTCAATAGAAAATTTCGATACCAAGCCGGACGGCAGATAGATCGCATCTTCATCACTGCCAAGGTTGGCCTGTGAACCTCCGATATTGATGAAAACATCGGCTTCCTGCCGGAGCAGGAAATCCGTTTTCATTGATATCATCTCCTCCAGGGTGTCGGTACTCAGCAGCTTAACACCGGATGTTTGAACTACTTTTTCCAACAATGCCTTACCTTCAGGTGCCATGCCGTTACCGATCTCGCTCCCGCCGCCCAGTGTGTAATAACCAGCTTGAGTATTGATGAAACCGCCACTTCTCAGCTCGGTCAACAAAACTGGCAAAGTAAACCCGGGGTGATTTGCCCCCCAGGTCGATGCGCCCAACGAAGCAATCAAAACTGTTTTCATGTCCATCGATTCAGCAGCTGCCAGCGCATTGAGAAGCATCCCGGGAAAAGAGCCCGAGGAAAATATGACAACGGTATCCCTCTTTTCCAGTCCGAGTTCGCGGAACCAACGAGTAAATTGAACCGACCAGAAGGGATCGGAAGCAGTCCGTTTTGCGGCCAGATCGCCCATGGTTGTTGTGATACCGCTCCATTCCAATCCTATCATACCAGTCTGCCAGGGATCAACCGAGGCCTCCGACATCACCCCTGATCGTTGGCGGAACTGGCTGATGTGCAGTTGGGCAGCCCTTACCTTATCCCAGAGCATTTTTTCCTTATCAGTCAGTTCCGAACCGGCAGCAAAGAACCAGATGGCAACCAATCCGAGTGCCAACAGGGCCAGCTTCAGCTTATTAAAAAAAACAAGCCGGTTGTGATCGGATCTGAGTTTTTGAAGTTGAAGTAATACCATAAGTGAGAAAAAGATCCTGGTTCTAAGTAATTGGAACGAAAACCATCTGATAGAGTTGGACAACCAATACTGATGCCATGCCGGTGGCAACGCTTGAACTCAAAGTGGGAACAATACCCTGACGATGTATATCTGAACCGATCAAACCGGGGACAACCCATCCCAGCCAGAGAGATGCTCCTCCCCAAACTGTAACCATGGGATAGCGCAAAGCCAGGGCTATCAACATCGCCGCCACAAGCTTTTGTCGACCGTATATTCCGGTGAATTGCACCAGAATTCTCAATACCAGCCAGATAACAACTCCCATACCAAGAGCCAGGGCAATTCGGTTTGGATCACTAATGTACAAGGCAAAAATCCCCGGAGTTATAATGCCACCACAAGCCCAGCCGGTTTTGTGATAATAGAACATTCCCAGAATCATTCCCACAGCAAGGCAAACCGTTTCATGATCATAAGCCATAATAATCGTTTATTCGAGTTTTTATTGGTGATTTTAAAAACCAAGTACAATGCCATCCCGGCGAGGATCAACACCTCCATGCAGCTCTCCGCTTTCCGGATTGATGATGATGCTCAATTCCCCGCCAAAATACAGGTCAAAAGGTTTTCTAATTTGCAGTTCGTGACCTTTTTTCTCCACGGCAGTCTGTGTTGACGGTGGGATTCGGGATTCCAGATTCAGTTTTACTTCAGCACAGTTGTAAAAACGGAGAGCTTCAATGGCTGTTTGAACATCCATTCGTAAATCGATAAGATTGCTGATCAATAATGCCATGGTTGCGATAATCCTCATTCCCCCGGTCTCAATAGATGCAAACGGTTTTCCGTTTTTGATCAAAAGAGTTGGACTCATGCTGCTCAGGGGCTTCTTACCAAGCTGAATGGAGTTCATCCGGCCCACCTTTTATCGAAATCATCCATCTGTTCATTCAACAGGATCCCGGTTCCCGCAACCTTTATTCCAGTTCCGAAGAAATGGTTGATCGTCTTGGTACAGGCGACCATGTTGTCGACAACATCAACAATGGAGAAATAAGCCATGCTTCCGCTATCGCTTGTCCAGGGAGTGCCTGTCCCTGGTCTGCGGCTGCATCCATACAAATCCGTTGAAAATGGCTATGCGTATTCCTAAGCCAACCATTGTTTTACAATAAAACTGCTTAATCCACATCAATATTAAATATTTAGTTTTCATGGCAGATTCGATGAGTTTTCTGGTTTCATGGACGAACAAACCGAGAATTTATTTGCTATTGATGATACAAACCGGTCATTACTTCTGGCGGCAGGCCGGTGAAATTGCCGCAACCGAAAATCTTGTCTCCAGGTTGAAATGATCGGAAGAAAGATCCCATGCTTCTAACATCCAGGTATCGGGCAGTACGAAACGATTTTCCCGGTTTGTCACCGATAATCAGCACATCACGCCAGTCAGACGAGTCTATCCATTCGGCGAAACTTAATATCCTGCCGGAACGATCCGAACGGTGATTAAAGACCAACCGGGTCTCCTCTTTTTTCCAATCCAACGACGTAAAGAGGTTTATGGTGCTTTTAATGTCGTTGGCAGTAAAGGCCAATGCGAATTCGGAATCGGCATGGACGGTTTTCCGGAAATCATATCGATCGGGTTTCAAGTCAAACATGCTCTGTAAGGCCTTTTGAGTATCCAGCCTCATGATTTTTACCGCTGCAAGCGCGAGATTGATATTGACCTCCCGATGATCGGGTAATTTTCCTGACAAGGGATCCGAAAAAACGATATGGCATCGTTTTGAATCCAGCGCCGTCTTTAGTTCACTATCCGAATTCGATTCGAATGGAAGCACAACCCGGCAACCCATTGGAATTCCTGATAACAGAGTATTTCTGGCAGCAGAGGAGGTCGGCCCCCAAACCTCCTGATGATCTGGATACGTGTTGGTTAATATTATCACCTGCGGTTTTAGCCATTTGCCAGCCAGAAGTTGGAGATCGGGCGCTATGGCACTGTTTTCGAGCACAACACCTTTCGCACTGGCCGGTAGTTGCCTGAGCCACCAACGCATCTCTTCCACATGGGCACCGGCTGTTCTAATAATCGTCCTGCAACCTTTCGGTCCCAGTTCACGGGGAACAACCCCGGTAATCCTGGCAAACGTCTTGATTCCACAACTGTTAAGCGATGCATGCAACAGCCGGGTTACCGAACTTTTCCCTCGACTGCCGGTTACCAATATTCGATAGTCAGGATGACACAGTCTTTTTAACATAATATAGCACCAGATACTGAGAAACAGATTTTTATTCCACCAGAAAAGCACCAACTCCCAAGTCTATGATTTTATCGTATACCGGAATACCTTCCAGGATAATCTCTTTCCCTTCCCTGACAAATTACAGATTTATTAAATAGCCGCTGCTATCCGGTTTTGTTTATAAAAATAGTTGAATATTCTTCTCAACTATCCAGAACGACTGATCGAATGTCGACCAGGGCATATGAAATGTTCGGTAAGCAGGGTAGTGGCTACTGTCAGATTTTTGACCTGTTTAGGTATTAATCATGACCAAATTTAATAAGCTCAAATCGCCCTGCTTTGTCATTCCGAGATCCATTTTAAATAGCTTGCTTTTCATCCTTGACATCGGATCGGTGAGGGGGCAAAACTCACTGCACAGAAAGTCATGACAGAAAAAACAGGTATTCATCCCCGTCTCCGCAAGAGAAGACAGGAATGTGATGAGAAATACCTGAAAGCTATTTTTCTAATTCGGGGCAGCAGCGCCACCAAGACGTCTGATGGAACCGACACCTGTTATTGTTCCGTCTTCAGACACTGCAATCACGTTTGGGCCGCCAAAAAAGAGGTCCGGATAATTATATTTTTTAATTTGATGACCCAGCATCTCCAGAAACAGGAGTGTCTTCTCAGGATAGCTGTCTTCAAGATATATTTCCTTGTATGAATCGTAACCTGCGAACTTGGGGGTTTTAATAGCTTGTTCGATATCCATGTTGAAGTCGATCAGATTAACCAGAATTTCAATAACGGTTGAACCGATGCGACCGCCACCCGGAGAGCCGACTATCCAGCGAACCTTACCATCTTCCCGAACAATTAAGGGTGCGATTGTGGTACGTGGACGTCGTCCGGGCTCCAGGTTGATCGGGCTGAATTCAACAGGCTTGTTCTTGAAGTTGCCGATTTCATTGTTGAGAAAATAGCCGTTCAATATAACGCTGGTACCGAAAAAGGAAGAAATTGTTTGAGTCCATGAAACAGCGTTTCCTTTGCTATCCACAATTGAGAAGTGCGTAGTGGATGGCGGGATTTCCGGTTGGGAACCTTCCAAAGCCGCGACCTCTTTTTTTGCCTTGGCTGCCTCCAGCATCACATCAATATAGTTTTCATCTTTTTCATATGGGCCGGGATTACCAGTCCGTTCCTTGACCCAGAGTTCCGGATCGGAGGCCTTGTCCAAATCAATGCGCATCAGGCGCTGGCGTGCATAATCTTTACTGATATACCCCTTTTCCGGGATATATGGATTCGTTAAGGGATCACCAACCCATCTTCTTTGATCCAAAGATGTCAAAATCATTGCTTCCTGCATGATATGAATTGCCAACGGATCATCCCAGTTCATAAGTCCCATATTGAAATGTTCCAGGATATTCAGGGTGGCCAGAACCCTTGGCCCGCCAACAGGGCTACCCGGAGCAATCACTTCATAACCACGGTATGTCCCTTTGATAGGGGCAAGCTCAATAGCCCTGTAAGACTGTAGGTCTGATTTGCGGGTCCACCCGTCGTTCTCCTTCATGAACCGATCCAGATTATCTGCCAGTTCACCATTGTAGAAGGCATCAATACCTTTTTCCGCAATAATTCTAAGAGTCTTGGCCAATTCAGGATTGCGGAATTTCTCTCCCGTGGACCAAGCCATTCCCTCATTTAAAAAACCCGGAGCATTATTGGAGAGTTTTTCATAGGCGTCAAAGGTCAGCCTGGAGAAGGTCTCATTAACTTCAAATCCCTCTTCGGCAAGTTTTATGGCAGGTGCTATCAGGTCTTTTAATGGGAGTGTGGCATATTTCATTGCCTTATCCACACCGGCTGGGATCCCTGCAACACAGTATCCCTTGGGCGAATACTTGATTTTTGATAAGGATTTCTGCGCGGTTTTGGCTAAATTCTCATAGGTGGCCATCGCTGGTGCCGTACTGCGAAAATCAATGGCGATATCCTGTCCGTTAGCCAATGCGGCAACCATATAACCTTCACCTCCCAATCCCGAGGCGTAAGGCTCCACAACACCCAATGCAAAACTGACTGCAATTGCGGCATCAATGGCGTTTCCCCCTTTGGCCAGTATCTCAGCTCCTGCTTTGGCAGCAAGTGGGTGCGCGGCAGTTACCATACCTTTTTTTGAACTCAAACTGGGGGCGAATACAACCGCGTCGCCTCCGGATTTGGCGCTCATGCTCGTACTTTGTGGCGTACACCCCACATGAAGAGGTAAGATAAAAAAGACAATCATAACAATGGCAAAAAAGTTTCGTTTCATATACTCCTCCCTTTAGGATATGTTTTTATGTTGAAATGATTGAGACTGCTGCTCAATCATTTGATGATTCCCCATTCTGTTAGAATTTTTTGCAATGGGGCAGTCGCCCCCCTTACCAATTATGCGGAAAGCGTCTCAATATTTTTACTTTCCAGAATTGAACTGAAGATTCTATCATGATCATCGCCTTCTACCACAACGGTTTTATCAGCCTTCGGTACAGCTTCCCGAATAAACAGGCCGGAAAGTATAACTCTTCGTCCCTTACCACCTATATGCATGGCTATAACCTTGATTCCCTGCTTTTTCGCTTTAGCTCATGGTCCATGATCACTTCGCTAATCATTCTTCACCCAAAGGAGACACCAATGATTTCAAAAGCCCTTACAGTGTTCTTAGTTTTTTTAACTCTTGATATTCGATTCTGGAAATGGGATTTGCCTGAGTCAGACGGTTGTTTTCCTGAACCTTGAACTTGGCCATTAACTTGGACAATTCACTCGCCTGATAGGATAGTTCTTCGGCAGATGTGGAAGTCTGCTCGGAAATAGACGAATTTTGCTGAACAATATTATTGATTTGCACCAAGCCCTGGTTAAACTCGTTGAGGCTTACCTTTTGTTCATTGGAGGCATCGGAAATCGATTTTACTAGGGTATTGATTTCTATAACTGACTCTGTTATCTGCATCAATGATTTTGCAGTATTCTCAGCTTTGATGACACCTGCTTCCACGTTTTTATTGGAACTCTCAATCAACTCTGTCGTGCTATCTGCAGCTTTTCCACACCTGGTAGCCAGGTTCCTGACCTCATCAGCCACGACTGCAAATCCCTTTCCGTGGATTCCGGCACGAGCAGCCTCCACAGCAGCATTGAGAGCCAATAGATTGGTTTGGAATGCAATGTCATTAATGGTTGAGACAACCTTTTTGACATCATTACTGGTCGATTGGATATCGAACATGGACAGAACCATCTGTTCCATTAGTGAAGTTCCGGATTCAGTCAGTTTAAGTGCCTTATCTGCACATTGGCTTGCCAGATTAGAGCTCTCACTATTCGAAATGGCATTAGCCTTTATCTCTTCCATCGTGGAAGACATCTCTTCCGCACTTGATGCCTGGGTATTTGTGCCTATGGACAGGCTATGCGCCGAGGATTTAAGCTCTGAACTGTTGGCGTCAACGTTTTCACAAAGCGGAATCACCTGCAAGACTGTTTCGCGAAGCGCTTGAATCGACTGGTTGGTCCCATTTTGAAGATTGCTCAACGCTCCTTTATAATCTCCTGTAACCAGATTGGTCAGATTTCCGTTTCCGACTTGAGTCATCACACAATCAATTTCGTTAAATGCCTTTTGCAATGCATCCATCATCTGGTTGAAGGCCATGGCCATCTGACCGATTTCATCTTTACCGGAAATACTAACTCTTCTGGAAAAATCTCCGTCTTTTTCGACATCTCTGATAAGCTCATACACCATGATCATGCGCTTTGAGACCGAATTGGAAAAGAAGAAAGAGAGGGGGATAAAGATAACAAGACAGGCGAAGGCGATGCCAACCAGGGTACTTATCACCTGCCAGGTGTTAGACATTGCGGTTTCGGTTTTATAAAGGACCACAACATCTCCGATTTTTTTTGAATCTGCCATCAAGGAGACGTGCCCGGTAAAATAGTCATGGGATGCCACTGTCATGTTATCAAAATTCGTCTCTCCGAATAACTGGTTTTTTGTGTTAGATTGTCTGTACTGCCTTGTGCTTTCCAAGGTGGAAAGCTCATTCAAAGTTCCAGTGCTTAATCCGTTGTTGTGGAAGATATTAAACTCGGTTCCGGTTATGTCTTTCAGATCAGCACAGAATTCACCGTCTATTTTGGCGACTGCGACAACGAAAGCGACCATCACTTGAAGATCTTGATCTTTTTCAACATCGTAAGCTTCCACTTTGATGGGGGCAAAGGCGACAAGAGAGAGTTCCCTGTTTTCGAAAAACATTTGGGAAGTATCTGTGGATCCCATTTGATATCTTGTCTTAATATTTTCAACCCGTTCACTTCTATGCCAATTTTCGAAATTTAAGGTGTCATGGTCTTTTATTGTGGTAACCTCAAATTCATTGTCCAATGCATACCCCACAAGACTGCTGTTTTTATAAAAGTTAACAAAAGACATCAGTCTTCCATCTTTTGTGTAGATGGCTATTTTTGCGAGATCGGCGGCCAACCCGATATTGTACAATGCCTTTGTAATTTTGCGGAAGTTATAATAATGATCGGCTTGTGAGTGGTCTTCCAAACCACCAAGGGAGTGCAACGTGGTAAGGGTTTCTACAATCTCGGTATTGGACGGAACATTTTCAGTGCTTTTAACCAGAGATGCATTTTTCAGGACGAATTTTTTTTCCGAGAGAAACAGAGTTTTTTTTATCAACTCCTGGGCTGAATTTTTATTCTGATGATATATTACCAAAGAAATCATAATTGTACATGCGATCACCACAAATATTACCATCGACAAACTGGTAATCATCAGCTTGTACTTCAGCGAAAAACTATGTGAAAATCTCTTTATTACATTCATGTTTATCCTTCATTTGTACGAAGACCTGCTTGGACAGTTACGTTATATTGTCTCCTGTCTTTTTTTTTAATTGAAATAATGACCTGAAAGGAGACCGGGTCGGTGAGGAATCGAGAAAAGCTGTTTCTCATGGAATGTTTTCCGGCCGGTTTTCAGCAGAACCGGCAATGCAACCGGGCTTCAACTGACAAATACCGGCATCATTTCAAGAGCTATCATGGTCAAGTTGAATGCCGTTTTCGATCAGGATTGAACGTACCATCAGGATCTGGTATTCGATCCTTTTTTCCAATGGCAGAGGGATAGCCGTTTCCACGGTGTACCCCTGAATCCCTAGAAACTTACCGCTTGCCCAGGCTGTTGATCCTTGTTTCGGCCCCTGGAGTATCACTATTTTTTCCAGCGGTTCGGAAATCCCCTCGTTGATGGACTCGCTGATGGCCATTGCGATCCAGGCTGTTTCATCGTTTGGGTAGATGATCAGCGTTTGACCCAGCCCTCCCTCCAGGTGAAATCTGAAGGACTCATGAAGATCCAGCAGTATTTGGATTTTTTTGTTTTTAACAAATTCGAAGACATCGAATGCCAGACGATCCGTGGTTTCACCTGTTGGATCTCCCGGGTAACAGCGATTGAGATCCTTTTCCCCTGGAATAAAACGATGCCTTTCCGTTACTGCCCGATAATTGATCCTGGGAATGAGGTATACTTTTCCAACATCGATTCGATATTCAAGCAGTCGTTGCGCTGCTATCCAGCCTGCCATTTCGTGCCCGTGGGTTCCTCCGAGAATTAGCACAGTGGGGCCTTCCGTTTTTCCTTCACGTACATAATACGGAGTTTGCCAGATCTCTCCCTTGCCGATATAACCATCCGGCTGGGGGAGGTCAGGTATCCGGATTTGTCGAACGGAGTCAATATGCTTGAGATACAGCTGATGGAGCGAGGTGTCTTGATAGGGATACGGGAAAATCTGTTGAGCCTCTTGATTAATCACCCCGTTTTTTTCTTTTTCGAGACCGGTACTTCCGGTGCAACCTGCTGCCAGAAACAGTATCAGCCCGATTGCCAATATTTTAGATAACCTCATTTGCCGATATCCTTTAAATATCCTTTAAAATTCAGATTTAAACATGAAAATAGTGGTCTTGCTGCGTGGCTCGCAATTCACCATAACGAGTACAAGTCACCTCATTTTCATGTTTTGTTGCGACTTTCCTGGGATGGATGTCAGTTCAGATAATATGAGACTCCGTTCGTCATGATTTCCTCGTATTCCGGCATTCCCTCAACGATGACCTCACGATCCGGAAAGGTCATGCTGAACGAGTCAATAACTGCTACAACAGTACGAATGACTCTGCCGACTCTTTCCTTTAGCGGGAATTCGCTGTCCAAAGAGAGCGCGTCATAAAGCCTGGTTCTTGACCATTCCGGATTTTCTGTTTCACTGAGAAAGGAAAAGGTCTGGGTGTAGTCCCCCCATTCGCGGTGGGACAGTCCCCGAAATGCTTCGGATGAGCGTTCGGGCCGCATGGTGACTTCCTGCATCTCCAGTTCCATTGTCGCCATGGTTGCCAGCTCCAGGGCGCTTATGCCGTTCTCCTTTTGCACTGGATTGGCCACCAGAAGTCCGGCCAAGCGGCTACCTATACCAGCCTCATGAATATCATAGGAGACAGCGACATTTTCCTTTCGAATCAGTTCCATGATTCCCCAGGCAACCTTTTCCGTGAAAGTGCCCTTGGAGTTTCCGGGATAGGAGCGGTTCAGGTTTCTGCCCTCACGTCCCTCCAGGCACAAAGGGCCAGAATTGGTGCAGTAGTATTCCGGATCCGGCCACTGGTCAACCGGGTTGGACACTCGTTCTCCAATTCGAAAATACCGATCCTCGCCATGTTTGTTGGTAAGTGTATATCCGGCAGGAGTTCCAGTGAACCTCCCTCTTGAAGGAATGAATGAAGCCGCGCTGTTATTTGCGCGGGGAATGACGATCAGACGTCCTTTGCTAACAACGGCGTTTTCAATCAGCAGGGTGGCCACAATGATACCCGTAATTTCCGGCGGATGGGTTCCGCCAACCACTAGGGTTGTTCCGCCGGGTTGTTCTCCTTCCAGGATGAAGACCGGAGTATCTCCGGAAGATCCTTTCAGTTCGCCGTAATAGTCGCTCAGGTGTTTGATCTGTTTAACCCCCGGCCCGGGTTTGAAAAGATCCATTTTCCTCCCCTGTTTCACCAGGATTGCGCCGCTGATAACCATCACCGCCACGATCCCCATAAGGCATATTTCTCTTAACCATCCTCTGGGCTCTTGCTTTGGCATAGTCAACTCCTTTACCGTATCAGAAATGAACGCATGATTAGCGGAATCAAAATGACACAGGCTGCTAGTTGATCTCTCCAGTTCCGTTGTTTAAACAGACTGACAATCAACATCACAACCACATAAATCGCTAATAAACAGTATATGATTTGCAACATAAATAACTCCTTCTAAGAAAGGAAAAATTGATTGAACCAGATTCCGACCTTCCAATACACTAACAGCATCCAAACCAGCAGAAAGAAAGCCGGAATGATTGTCAGGCCCGCCATCTTGTTTTCAAAGGTTCCAGTTTCGAATACAGGTCGATTCCATCCGATGGGAAGAAGCATTCCGATGCAGATGATACAGGCGACGACAGCGGAAAACACATCCAGCGAACTTACTATATCTTTTGAATAATGAGCAATGTAGATGGGCATCACCACAATGGCAGCAAGCCCCTCCCAGAGAGAACCAAACACGATACCTGCGAGTATGAGGAGCACCATGGCATAGACAAAAGGCAGGTTCTTCGCAAGTCCCACAATGACATAATGAGCCGCTGTGTAATGGGTGACTTGCATAACCAAAGAACAGCCGACCAGAAGAAGCAGGAGTGGTTTTGTAGCTGTCAATGCCTGCTGGGAGATGGAGAAAAAAGATTCCTTCTTATCCCAGGATACCATCCATTGGAGACATACTCCCAACATGAAAATCAGTGGTAATCCGATATCTTCAATCTCGCCGAAAGGAAAGAGTCCTCGCAAAACCAAAAGGATGCCGACGAACACAATCCCGGAAAAGTCCCCTGCAGAGGTCTTACGATTTGGCAGGTGTTTGATCTTCTCTTGATCAAACCGACAGTGCCGCATAAAATAGAGGGCGGAAAAAAGGACCCCGGGGATGACCACCAGCCATAAAAACGGATAAACATCGGCGTTTGCTCCACCGCTGAATGGTTTTAGTATCATCAGGGGAATATTCACCGGAGGCGCCATCATGCCCAGGACGGCTGTGGTCAGCAAAAGGGATTTTATCTGCGCTTTTCCAACACCACACTGCCTGATAATGGGCAGCATGACCGTATTTAAAACAAAAAAAGAGAACAGTGCTGAACCCGTGCCCATTCCGGGAATTAAGCCTATGGTGATTAATCCCAGCAACATCAAATATCGGTTTTTTCGTCCAATCTGAATCCAGCTGAATATGAGGCTTTCCAGTGAACCCGTGCTCTTCAGCATGTAGACAAAAACTGCTCCACAAAAAATGGTCAGCATCTCCATGATGTAAGCGGTGGTACCTTCAATCAGATTCTGATATAGAATCAACCCGCCTATAACACCTCCCAAAATGGCCAGGGGAATGATACCGAAATAAGTCCATTTGGGCCTGATCAGATATAATATGCAAACCAGCCCGATAAAGCTCAAAAAAACAACTAAGTGAGTCAAAGCAAATCTCCTTCGAAATGGGTCGTTTATCTAGATATTAGTCTATTGATAGAGTTCTTTGAAAACCGAAGCGGTACTGCTGATTTTTGGAGCTGATTTGGCCGGCAGATTGTATTTGTCAATCATTTTGCGAAAAACAGGTTCTACCTCCGCATCCGAAACATAAACCAGGTAATCCGATTTTGAGGCCACCATATCCACCAGGTGATTTGATCCGGCTCCAAGACGTGCCTTACCCCCTATATGTGCCATCACAACGGTGACATTTTTTGCTTTAGCTTCATCCAGAAGCCTCTCAGCTCTTTCGATCTCATCTTTTTTGGAAATCTGGGCTGCTCCAAGACCTTTGCCACTAAATCCGACAACCATGATTATGGATTTAAATTGTCCCACAACATCGGCTTTTGCCATATTGTCGTAAGTAAAATCCAGCTTAAGTCGCTTCAATAATACCTTGACCATCAACGCATCTGGGCTCTGGCCGACTGATGTAATCAGAACCGGGGTTGCCACTTTCTGCTCTCCCCACTCCGCTGCAAATGAAGTGGATGCAAAAATAACTATTACAAGCACGAGAAAACAACTGTTGAATACTCTTTTCATAAGATTTACTCCTTTCGTATTGATTATTCTCCCTGTGCAAAATCCATCACACAGAGAATTGATAATGCTGATCCTGTATTTCCGGATCAAGCGGTAAACCGTTGAAATAATAATTTTGACAAAGGATTCAGGAAGTATCCGATGCCTTTTTCCTGCAATTCGCCGTACTCGGGAAATTTCTCAACTTCGAATATCTTCCCCTTATCCAGAGTGTTGTACGCGTCGATTATTGCACGGATACCGGCAATATGCCGTCCCACCCTCTCTTCCAGGGGATGTCCCTTTTCCGAGTAATCGACGTAGAGGCGCCCCAGTTGAGCAGCTCGTACATACATCGAATCCTTTGCAGTCATAATTAATGCCTCGTCGGTTTTTCCCCTGAGCCTGCCCTGAATCGCATTGGCAGACTCCATCAAGAGGGCAAGGGTATCGGTACTGTCGCCCCACTCTCTGTGAGAAAGACCACGGAGGTTTACTGGAGAGGGTTCCAGGCTGAATGGCAATCCTTCCATATCCAGTGCCATCATTGACACTGCTGCCAGCTCAAAGGCCCGATTATGAGCAACAATGGCATTGATGACAGGGTATTCGGGCGAGGCTTCATGCAGATCGATGGAAATATCGATGGCTTCCGTTTTAATCAGCTGAACAATGGAATAGGCAATTTGTTCGGTCAGTGTTCCGTCCGGTTTCCCCGGATAGGCCCGGTTCAGGTTGCGTGTTTCTGCACCGGACAAAGCCTGCCCGCTTTCGTGAATGTAAATATCCGGATCCGGCCACTGGTGAACCGGGTTGGTAGCCCTGGATCCGAAGCGAAAGATTCTTTTCGATCCATCGGGAAGCGGAATGGAATAGTGTTGGGGATATCCTTCCGTTGGATCGTTGTGGGTAAAACCGCTGCGATTGGCCCGGGTGATAATATACAGGCAACCTTCATTGACTTTGGCATGTTCTATCAGTACGGTTGCGGCCACATTCGAGGCCGGTTCGTTGGGGTGGGTTCCCCCCAGTATCAGCATGGAAGCCCCGGGTTTTTCGCCCCTGAGGACAAACACTTCAGTATCACCGGCAGTTCCCTTTAGATTTGGCCAGTATCGGCTGAGCATGCGGATTTCCGTCACCCCCTTTCCCGGATTTTCCGTCGGCATTTCGCTCATTTCGCTGAATAACGAAGCAGCTTCAATAATAACGGCAGCCGTCACAGCAAGGATCGATAAGAATACGAGATGTTTTTTCATTTAAATCTTTATGGATACAGTTATTTCAGCATTAGAAATCGCAAAACCAGTGGGATCAGTACGATACTGGCTACCACCTGAAGTGTCCATTTTTTCTCCCGCCAGAGATCCCAGACGACAAGAATAATGAAAAACAAGACAATCAACTGGTAGATTACGGTCAACATACAACCTCCTTCCTTCCCGACAATTTAACTCCAACACGGGCCAGGGCTACGATTAACAACAGGTATCCGAAAAAGACGGCCAGGCCGATCAGACCGCCTGTCACGGTTGAGAACAACTGCATTATCGCACTGGCATTCAGGATTATAATGATACCGTAGACGGCAGTCAGGATTGCCGGCCAAATACAATATTTGAGAACCTTGAAATAGTTGTCGATTCCAACCACCTGGGCGGCAAAAATCCCGGCCAGGGCCGTGGGAGGCATCAGGTCCCCAAGACCGGCGATCAGTGACAATCCGCTGGCTGTCAGGATTTCATTCTGTCCCAACAAAGCCAGCACAAAGGGTACACCGAGAACGCTGGCTGAACCGTAAGACGAGATGGCCCCGAACAACGGCATACTGGTCGCAATTCCCAGGTAAAGTAAAAATGAAGGCAGTGCCAAACAAAGGATCACCAATGTACCACGGACGCCTGTCAGAGTCATGATCTGGATGAACATGCCAACCCCCATGAGAATCCCCATCACCGGCAGGGCATCGTGTACTGCTTCCCATGAAACTTTAAAAAAATTTAGCCTCCGACCGGTAAAAACACCCGTTAGACTTGCCAGGAGAAAAACCAGGGAGAGACCGAAGGAGGGAAAAACTTCGGGAAGCATTTTTTCCCCCACCATCAAAACCACCAGGACAACAATAGGTAGGTACAGTTTGAGTCCGTATATTTCCTGGTAGGAGACCGGCAGTTGACATTCAAGTTCCGTAAGGTCTACCTTGCGGACATAGGAGTATCCGATCATGATGACGACGGTTACCGCTAGGGGCAGACTGGCCACCAGCAATGGTAAGCTGAATCCGACATAGGGCATGTCGATTCCACCACCGATAATCATTACCGGAATATTCACCGGTGGGGCCACCATGCCGTAGATCGCTCCCATGGCAATGATTGCAGCCGATTTTGCACGGGGAATTCCCAGGCCGATAAGAACCGGAGCAACCAGGGAGCCGGTCGTGAGTACAGCGGCTGTGGATGACCCGGTGATCATTCCGGGAAACATGATCATGATCATCATGGAAAGCAGCAGCAATACCGGCTTATCATGCAGGTGATCGATGATTTTTCTGGCAATGGTATCCAACAAGCCGGAATGTTGAATGACCTTCATGAAGACCATGGCTGAAGCAATAATCAGAATACTGTCCAGGTATCCGAACTCTCCTTCGACCAGATGGCGCAGGGGAAATCCCTCCCCGCCTGCCAGAGCTCCCACAACCGATGCCAGCACGAGAGCCAGACCGATCGGAAGCCTCAAGACAAAAACCCCCAGGACGAAGGTAACCGCCATAAAAAGAAAAACAATTGTCAGTGTCATTAATTCAACTTGTTGTCTTGATCCCCATCCTTTTGAATATCCGGGTTTTATTAATAAAAAAAGGTACAGGTGCGATGGTCGAATCTCACTATATCGACCTGTCACACCCGTCTAATTGGAAGATATCAGGTTCTAGTAACCAACGGAGACTGCTCCACGTCTCGGGTCAGCACCACCGATGACAATACCGGCATCCCAATCGAATAGTGCGGCTTGAACACAACCATAAGCTTTATTGAATCGTAAGGAATCCATAACGGGATCTTTACTAAAACTCTTGAGCTTTTTGACAGTTGCTTCACTGATCCCTTTTTCCATCGTGATCTGACCGTGTTTGGACAGAGTACTGTAGAAACGGGGGGCTTCAATCGATTCCTGTAGCCCCATTTTATAATCAACATGGTTGATGATAACATTCATCACGGCCGGCACAATCTGTCCTCCGCCCGGTGAGCCCAATCCCATGTATGGTTTACCGTCCTTGAGGACGATGGTCGGAGCAATTGACGTGGTCATCCGTTCATAAGGCTTGAATCCACCTTTTTTGAGGCGACCTTTGAAATTATTCATCTCATTATTAAAAAGTACCCCGGTACTGGATGAAACAAACCTTGATCCCCAGTTATAGCTGATAGTCTGAGTCCAGGTTACCACGTTGCCTTTGATATCGGCAGTTACCAGATGGGTTGTGTCGGGACTGAACGGTATTTTTAGAGCCTGGAGATCGATGGCGGTGCTATTAAGATATGCCACTTCGCTGCCGACAGCAACCTTTGTGCCAAGCATCCGGTAATCGCCATGATTGGCTGCAACGGCTTTCATAACATCGATTTCAGTGAAGTTAGCGGATACTCTTTTGTAACCGGGGGTATCAAAAGCGGCGAAGATAATATCATCATTAATATTCGTCTCAGGATTGATATGGGAAGCCCTGGCGTCAGCATATTCCTGGCTCAGGAGCTGTTCGTAGGGAGGTGTATAAAAAGCCAGATCCCTTGCGTACAGTCGATGATCACCTTGTCCAAGTTTGAGAGCTTCATCAATCAGATTCAAATGCTCTGCTGATTGGAATGGGTATTTTTTAAGATCAAACCGATCCAGCACCTGCATTGCATTCAGAACAGCGAGACCACCCACGGGCCCCGAACCACCGTATATGTCGTAACCTTTGTAGGTACCTTTCAATGGCTTTGTTTCCTGAATCGAGTATTTGGCAAAATCCTCTGCCGTGATCATCCCGCCGTCGGCCTGGATGTCGGCAGCCATTTTTTCCGCCAACGAACCCTTATAAAACGCATCTGCTCCACCGACTGCAATAGTTTTCAAGGTTTCAGCAAGCTTTTCCATCTTATAGCGCTGTCCCTCTTCCTTGAGCAGTCCTTCTTCAGTCATGAAGATCTTGGCAAGAGCAGGAGTCGACGTAATGCTTTCCATGGTTGAAACAAGACGATCCGCCATGGGCTGTGTCAGGGCTACCCCCTCACTTGCGTAGCGAATGGCAGGTTCAAGACACTGTGCAAAGGTGACTTTTCCGGATCCGTATTTTTCCCAGGCACGATAAGCTCCAGCCACCATGCCAGGAACACCGATTGCATTAGGACCATATTCGGAGTTGTCCCATTTCCCAGCTAGAGCCAATTCACCGGGCAGCTTTGGTGACATTGATCGAAAATCGATCACAACGGGTTCATTCGATCCCGCTAATTGAATCAACATCATTCCTTCACCGCCAACGCCGCTACTGTTGGGCTCAACCACCCCAAGAGCGAAAGCTGTCGCAACCGCTGCGTCCATGAAATTTCCGCCCTTATTAATAATCTCCAATCCGGCGGCACTTGCCAGGGGGTGGCTAGAAGCTATCACTCCGTTTTTGGCATGGATTTCGATCCCGATGAGCCCTTCATGTTTTTTGACCTCAACGGTTTTTTGAGTCGTCGGGGTACATGCTGTGACAAACAGAACGGACGCGATGAACAAAAACAGTCTTGAAAACAATCTTGAATTCATAAGCATTCTCCCAATATTTAAAAGGTGTTAACAAAGAGAACTTCAAAAAAACCGAATCGATTCACCCGAAAATTCTGTTCAAGGTCATCTGACCAAACGCTTGTAAATGGATATCCGACTCTTTTTGTTACAGAACTTCTTCAAACCGATTACGGTCTATGATCACCATAAAAATCACCGATTAACCACCTTTCCCAATGCGCAACATAGCCTGCGATATTTCTTTTGGCGGTCAAGTCGCATCATTATTATAGTTGTAACTATTTTGATTCAATAAGCAGGCGCCTAAATTAACAAGCATCCCTTTTTTACTGACTAATTAGCCTTGTTGAATCAATCAAAATGCCAGAATAGACATTGACTCATAGATAGCATCCTGTGAAAAAACAGTTTGTTAAAAAAACAGACAGGCGATATCTTCTACGTTTTCCAAGAACCCCATCCGAAGAAAAGGATGATTGTTCCTTCGGTTTTCCATACCCCATAAGATCATGAATCTCCCCCTAAAAAGTCTGGTAATACTTATTTGACTTTTTAGGCTCAAGGATTCCTAGGGTCATGAAGACTTGAACGCCCGTCGTACCGGACTTAAGGTGCGAGACTCGCCGCACTGATCATGGCATCCGGGAGAGTTAATCCAAAATCAGGATTCCTGGTCATGAGGTGCGAGATTCGCCGCATCGCCAGAAATGGCAAGAAAAAGGACATTTTCAATGGGGATTCAATCTTCGAGAAATTGAAACGGATACTGCAAAACAGCATGGCAATTTTTAACATACTGCAAAAATTTTTGTCAAGAATTTTTGAGCAAAAATCTGTTAAATATTTTGTTTTTTCACAAAATAAGGTGCCGGATTGAAGGAGGGAAGGAGTACGTAAAAAGGGTCTTGCTGGCAAAAGACGAGCTGCTTGGGTGATGTGAACAGCATTGGGCGAGCCCCTTGAAATGTCTTGAGATGATAGTCTGAGTTATGTGATTTTATTAAATTAGTTTCAGGTATCTATGATAGGTATCCATCCAAAAACTTATATAATCAAAAAACAAGAGATTTGCAAAATTTATTGCATAATTAAGTGTGCCAAATGGCTATAAGCTCACAGACTTCAACAGCTGTAAGAGGTTGATTACCCAGAAAAGCGCATGAATCCCTGTCTGGAGTTCATATGAAATAGTACGAAGTTATGAGTTTCACAACTCATATTTTAAATATTTTTTAAACTAACAACCTCTTTCCGTTCATAGCTCCTGAGAGTTTTTGGTGCGTGTGTACGAGGACGGAACAATCTGTATAATGTTCCTTGCTGCACGAGAGATGAGGGAGGGCTCCCTCAAAACCGGATTTCGGAAGCAGGTTTTAAACCACCTCATGCCGCCCGGATTAAGAGTCCTGGTGGTGAGCGATGAGGAAAAGGCATGATGAAATGTGTCAGGTATGGATCAGATAGGGGAACGAAAGTGAACCGCCGTTAAGGTGCCGAAAAAAGTAAACGATGTCAAAACCGAGGTACTGTGCACTGGCACAGGAAGAGTTCAGGGAATCTGTTTACTGCCTGAGCAGCATCCGGCATTGAGACGTCACGAGTCTAATTCAGGCTTTCGTATGAAACATGGTAACCGTCCGTTGCGGTGTCAAGGGAGCGATGCAAGTTGGAAGAATCGATGAGCATCTGAGTACCAATATGCAGCGCTGCGGCGGACTGTCTTATTGCAGTGATGAGTTTTCTGAAATTGAAAAGCCACAAAGGCTGTCAATCCATCGGAGGGTCAACAGCCTTAAAGTCCATTTGGAATTAATTTCGGGGATACATATTATCGATCACCTTTTCGTAAGTCTGAGCCACAACATTTTTCTTGATCTTAAATGTTGGTGTGATCAGCTCATTCTCAACGGTGAACTCCGGGACCAGCGTGATCTTTTTGATACTTTCAAAGGACGCTAGTTCCTTGTTCTTCTCTTCAACCTCTTTTTCCAGCAACACCTGAATTTTGTCATTCTTCAGCAGAGCCTCAAAACTGTCATATACAATACCGTGACTATCCGCATACTCCTTGGTATTTTCTTCATCCAGGGTTACCAGGGCACTCAGGAATTTTCTTTTATCTCCAATTACGCAAACCTGGTTGATATACTTGGAGGTGGCAATAATTCCTTCAATTCGTGAAGGTGCTATGTTTTTTCCACCTGCCGTAATGATCAAATCCTTTTTGCGACCGGTTACCTTGAGAAAGTTATCTTCGTCGATTTCGCCCAGGTCGCCAGTAAGGAGCCAGCCGTCTACAATCGTTTCCGCAGTTTTTTCCGGCATCTTATAGTATCCCTGCATAACGTTGGGTCCCCTGAAACAAATTTCACCGTCCTCGGCGATTTTCTGTTCTACGCCTTCCACCGGAGGACCAACATACCCGAACTTATAATTATCCGGTCGGTTGACATTGGTAACCGAGGTATTCTCCGACATGCCAATTCCTTCCAGAACCAAAATTCCAGCAGCATGGAAGAATTTGGCGATGGTGGGATTAAGAGGAGCCGCTCCGCTGACGCAATTGCGAACTCGTCCGCCCAGGGCAGCCTGAACCTTGCTGAAAACCAGCTTGGTCGCCACTTTATATTTAATGCTCAACAGAATGGGAATACTCTTTTTAGCCAGTATCAGGTCACTCACCTGACCACCGACATCGGACGCCCAGTTGAAGATTTTCAAGGCAACACCGCCCTTGCTTTCCGCACCGCTGAGAACCTTGGAGTACACCTTTTCAAATATCCGGGGCACGCTGGCGAAATAGTGGGGCCGAACAACCTGAAAATCGGCCACCAGTGTGTCCATACCCCTGAAAAAGGTCATGGTGTTACCAACATTGATCACACTATTCACCAGAATCCGGGCAAAAACGTGAGCCAGCGGTAGGAATAGAAAGGTTTCATCATCATCATAGAAATACAGCGCTTTTCTTACAGCAGCGGTGGTAAACAAAAAATTCCCGTTGGAAGTGACTGCTCCTTTGGGAACACCGGTTGTCCCTGAAGTGTAAATAATCCCGGCTGTATCGTCCAAGCCCACAGAATCAGCCCGTTTTTTGAATTCCTCATCAGAAATCGCTTCACCCAGTTTCATAAAATCATCAAAATCAATTACCCAATCATCGCCTTTATGATTGCCGGTAAACATAACCACTTTGCGGATATTGGGAATTTCGTTGCGGATATTCTGCAGTTTTTGCAGTTGTTCATCATCTTCTGCAAATATGAGTACGGAATCAGAGTGGTCGATGATATATTGACAATCCTTGGCCAGGTTGGATTGGTAAATTCCCACCGTAGCACCGCCGATACTGACCGTGGCAAAATCACTTAAAACCCAGCGATAACAGGTATTACTCAACACGTTGACCTTATCTCCCTTTTCCACACCCAACGACATCAGGCTCTTACCCGCCTGTTTTAGCTGTTCATAAAACCCTGTCCAGGAGATGCCGGCCAATTGGCCGTCTTCCTGAAACCATTTAAATGCCGTCCTGTCTGTTCGCTTGTTAACAGTGGAAACTATCTGCTCATGAATGTTCTTAAATAAATATTCAACCATTATTGTTTTCCCGTTAGAGTGATGATGCACCGGAACCTCCCTTTCATGCCGCCTGGGGCCTGATGCTGATGAAGTAAAAAACAGTAACATACTTATTTTTGACAACAGACACCATATAGAATTTGACAGATAAGTCAATGGTAAAAGGAGGTTATCAACAGGACTTTTGGCTTTATCAACTGGAAAACATTGGTTTTCGCAAGCAGAGGGAAATGAGGGATTTTGGGTTTCTGATCCTTAAAATAGCTTGAGATTAGAATGGCAGAACCTTGCTAACTCAAGCTAGTTTTTAAATCAGTTCAACGGGGACTTTGAGCATCTTGGCGACGGCGATCAACTCTGCACGATAGTCTCCATAAACCAGGGAGAAGTGGTGCTCCAGTTTTTGGTTGATGACGGCATCCAATACATCTGCTGCCAGAGAATCAAACCGCACCACCCCGGAGGTACCTGTAAAGCTCATGGGTGCCGCAATCACTTCACCTGCTCCAATAATGATTTTTCTTTCATGCTGTGATTGACTAATGCGAGCAAAAGTAATTCGGCCTGGCTTCAAGGTGAATTCGTAAAGAAATGGTTTTTTACGATTGGTATGAATCTGGGCTCTGACCTCCTTATCGGGATCGGCCATGGATAAAGGGGCTAATCCGCAATGCCAGAAAACGCCTGTATTGTCTTCAGTATCTATATCAACCAGATCTGAGAGGAAAACCGGGGAATCGCTTAGAATCTGCAGCATCAATGAGGTTAAAACGCCGTACAGGTCTGCTTCGCAGGCACAGGGTATCCGATCTTCATTCATCATGGACATGGCACCACAGGCAGCGCACCCCAGTTCCGTAAAAAACTCTGGCCAGCACCTGACTGCTAATCCGTCATATTGACTGTCGATAGCAGTCCTTTTCAGGCTCAGATAGACTTTTAGGCTAAGTTTTAAGGGGTCTTCCTCCATCTCTGCAAGATTAACCACCTGAGAATTCAGTTGCCGGTGAACTTCCATCATCTCTTCATCGGGAATAGAGGGCACCTGCTCCAGGAAAGTCATCAGATCGGTCTGATCCACTTCAACCCCACACCAGTTTTTTAAATCCGCTTTATCATATACACAGGTATCAAACCCGTCAGGGTGCTGTCCGATGACCAGTAAGCGACTTTCAGAGATCTGCTGCACTGTCAAAGCCGCCCTGGCAAAACCGAAAATCTTATTTACAGCTGAAGGGCTATCGGCCGGTTGATAAGTATATTCAATTTCGATACCCGCTTTTCCCATGGCATGAGCTGCCAGATTTAGACCGCAAAAAGAGTTCAATCTAAGTCTGCCACCCTCTCTCGGTTCCGGAAATGACCAGATAAAGGTGGGAATTTGAAGCTGTCGGGCCAATTCCACCGTCATCATGGCATCGGTAAAAGTAACCTGAATGATCAACAGAATATCCGGTTTTTGCTTTTTGAAGTATGCAATCGTTTTTTGCACTGCTTCACCATCACACAACAGCTCTTGACTTCCAATTATGACGGCATCAAGGGAATTCAAGCTCACCCAGGCTTGACCGGCCTTTGATTCTGCAAATGGAATATCAAATGTCGTTCGTGCCAGGTTGGCTACTCCAATCACCGGTTTTCTGCTTTTCATTATATCCACCCCTTTTATGTTCTAGTTATTCAATGCCCGGTATTCGGCCGGAAAAGTCTCTCCAAATCCTGACAGATTGATGCCGTCAGCAAACGCTTTGTTTCTGAACCACGGAGTTGCATTTTTCACCGTAAGATCTCCTATTTCTCTTGCATAGGGAACAGCCTTTTTCACCAGCTGTTCCTCCATGGAACCCAAATCGGGAAATTGCTGTGCCGCTTCCCACCAGATAGCCCGTCCTGCCAAGTATCCACTGGCACCAGCTCTATAGGCATAGGTCAGGATGTTTTTAAAGGTCGCCATATCAGCACCCGCACTTAACATCACCCAGGGGACCTGACAGATTTCACCCAGCTTGTCAAACCACTCCTGGCATTGACCAGACTCTGCAGACTCGGGCGAAGGAACAGCTCTCCCGGGAACGGGACTTTCCAGTTTAAAGATATCAACTCCAAACCGCGGATCGGCAAAAGCCTTCAAGGAATCCACCACGTTTTGCGGATGTTTGGACGCATGTTCAATATAATCTGTTGTCTGATTGCTGTCGCCTGGTAAAGGATAAACCAGAAGCTCCAGCAGAAAACTGATATCAAAGCGTTTGCAAGCCTTCCCAATTTTTTCCACCAGATTCTGTTGTTGTTCGCAAACCGAAGGATCTGCATCGGGGCGATACCAGGACAAAAACTTAACTCCATCTGCCCCGATTCTCTTGATTTTTTCAACACTCCAGTCAACAATCTCGGACGAGAGTCGCCCATTTTTGGTATCGACAAAGTTATGAGCTTCAAGAGTAAGCAGCAATCCCTGGCCCGGGTTAACATATTGGATCGCATTGGGATAAGCCCAGATCGGATCCAGCAGCATTGCTGTGGAACAGGGTGCCAGAGTTTTTGTAAGCAATGCTTTTACAGCTGCCACATCTTTATAATTTGCTTCAGTGACCCCGATTTTATCCTTTACCAGGTTCATGATCGGCGGCCTCTGATCCACAGCCGTCATTTTAAAAATACCATTTTCATCGGCCAGACGTCGATAACACCACAATTTTCCCGCTGTTAATTCCATGATTATCCTCTATTAATTAAGTCTTCAACTTCCCTTCTGTCAGGAATCCCGGCCCGGCCACCCAGTTTTCTGCATTTCAGGGCAGCCGCTGCATTGGAAAACCTGATAGCCTTCTCCGGATTCATACCCTCGGTCAATGCAAATGCGAAAGCCCCGTGGAAAACATCTCCGGCTCCCAAAGTATCTACCACCTCTGTTCTAAATGCAGGCACCTGTCTTAGTTTCCCTTCGTCAATCCAGAAGGTTCCTTTATCGCCCCTGGTTGCACAGACCCAACCCTCTGAGTTCCGGTTGATTCGATCTAATGCCTTTTTAAAATCTCTTTCCTTGCTGACTTCAAATAACCCGCTTTTTGAAAAGGCAATATGGCTCGCCATCTTAACCAGGTCAGAGATGTCATGATCCGGAGTGCTATCCGCATCCAGGACAGATGTGATTTCAGCTAGCTTTGCCTGCCTTAGGAGTAAACGCGCTCCTTCAATCCATCTTGAATCCACCAGCACAGCACTGCAATCCGCTAACCGTTCCAATGGCAGCCAGGATGGATCGCTGTCAAGACCTGAATTGGCCCGGTTCACGATTAACCGTTCCCCTGTTTGATCCACCAGCACCACGGATACAGAAGACTGAGCATGCGCAATCCTTCTGACTTGTGATACGTCAACCCCATACCCCTTTAATTCACTAATGATCCGATTCCCAACGCCATCATCACCAACTCGACCCCAAAATTCCACCTGTCCTCCAAGTCTGGCAATGGTTACAGCAGCAGTTGCGGCAGGTCCCCCACCCACTTCCAGATAATTCTCCGCGAAATACTTTCCAGACTTTGCGGGTAATTCAGACAGTGTAAAGATTTGATCCAGAACGGCTATTCCCAGACAGATGATTTTTTTCATTCTTAAATCAGAAAAATAGTTATATTTTGTATATAATGTCTTATATAAGATTTACTTGGCGATTAACTCCTTCCATTTAGCTGTTTGCTTATAGATACACATCTTGGGTTTTCAAAAAAATGTTGTCGGATTGGCACGTATTTTGTGCTCCCGCGGATGCCGTTTCAGCATGGGCAGGCAAAACTTTCTTTTTAAATCTAATTTTTCAGCATCAAACAACTGTTTTGAAGTTATTTGCATCAGCTCAGCCAGCCCATCCTGCAAAAACTGTTTGCTTCTAAAGAAAAATGACATTCTTAAAACAGCAAACAGTCAATCATGGTGCTATTCGCCGACAGCCAGAGCAAAATTACGTCAGCTCCGAAAGATAAAAATAGTTTTGAGTGTCAATGTAACTCAACCGCCATTCAACAGGCCGTTGATCCAGCGAAATAGCAGTGCGATCAATTTCCAGCACCGGTGTTCCTTCTGGTAACTCCAGGTGAATGGCATCCTCTTTTTTTAACTTCACAGCCCGAAGCTTTTCCACTGCCTTCATCACCCTGACATCATATTGTGATTCATACAACTCATACAAGGTATTGGGAATATCCTCTTTTTTCCCAAAATCGCTGAACATCTTAACTGCCAGGGAAATATGTTCAACGATAACCGGTTTTTTATTCAACAGCCTGATTCGTTTCAAGCGAACAACTTTCTCACCCTGCTTGAGATCCAACCGTTCAATTTCCCCCTTATTGGCCGTTGACCGAATCACACTAATCACTCTGCTGTCCGGCATGACGCGTTTGCCATCATTGCTGACAATGTAGAAAAAATGGAACAATGATCGATTGGCGGAATGTTGGGAAACGTATGTGCCCTTCCCTTGCTTTCTGACAAATATATTCTCTGCCGTCATTTCATCCAGGGCTTTGCGAATGGTTCCCTGGCTGACTCCGAACTCTTTTGCCAACTGTTGTTCACTGGGTAGTGCAGATCCGGGGGCCCAGATACCATCAATCACCCTCTGCAAAATCAGCGATTTTATCTGTTTATATAAAGGCTGATAGTTTAACGTCGAAGAAGTAACCATAATCTTTCCACCGCATACTGTTTATATTAATGTTATCAAACCCAATCGTCTCGGATTTTTAGTCCAGATAATCACACCCTTGCTGAACGGTCAAGAGTTCTGTCGATCAAATCCAGTAAATTCTTTGGTCTCATATCTTATATTTTATATAAGTTTTATCATTTTATATAAAAGTTAACAATAAATCAATCGAATGTTTGACGATATTGATCAAAACCAGGACACTCAAAAAGTGATTAACCAATAAAATTCATTCACATCTCATATTCATCAACCGGGTCGGATTGCCTAGTGATGGTCATTGTCTGCAGTTGCTAATCCATAATATGATTCTTAGATGGAAAAACACTTGCTTTAATAATTTATATCTTATATAAGACATATGTATACTTATCAAAGAATATAAATGAACCGTTTATCACTGTTTTTATTGGCAAATTTATAATCTGCCTTAACCGACACACTAATTTGAGATAAAACATTGAAGACTACAGACAGCAAATCAAAAAAGGTAAGACTGCCCCATCTGATATTTTATGGCCTGGGGGATCTTTACGGAGGAGGATCCTTTCTCATCATCGGCATGCTGTTCATGTTTTATTTAACGGAGGTCATCGGGCTTTCGCCGGTTTTAGCGGGATTTGTTTTTGCCATCGGCAAAGTGTGGGATGCCATTTCCGATCCTTTGATGGGGTATATCTCCGATCGCACCAAGTCTCGTTTTGGAAGACGCAGGATCTTCTTTTTGATTGGCATTATTCCTATTGCCATTACTTTTGTGCTCATGTGGGTTCCGGTAAAATTTGAATCCGATGCGGCCCTGTTTGTTTATTACAGTCTTGCTTATATTCTTTTCAGCACCGTTTTTACGATGGTTATGGTTCCCTACGCCGCACTTAATGCTGAAATGTCCCATGAATACAAAGTGAGAACCCGATTATCAGGAGCCCGTTTAATCTTCTCCGGGGTGGCTTCTCTGTTGGGAGGCACCCTACCCAAAGTGATCATAGATCAATACTCTTCGAATCCGGCCATGGGATATCTGGTAATGTCGTTTTTTTTCGGGGCTTTGTTTTCTCTACCCTGGATTATTGTTTTCCTGGGAACCTGGGAACTGCCCTATGAATCGGGGCACCAGGATCGAAAAGAAGGGCTGGCGATCTTTTCCCATTTTGCCACTATTTTCCGTAATCGCTCTTTCCGAATCCATATAGCGATGTATATTTTCTCCTATACCGCCATCGATATTCTTATGGCTCTGTTTGCCTACTATATCACTTATTATATCGGCAAACCCCAGATTTATCCCATCGCCATGGGATCTTTGCTTATTGTACAGATTGCCGCTTTCCCCCTGTATGTTTTTTTATCCAATCGCAAAGGAAAGGGGCGATCGTACATTATCGGACTTTTTATCTGGTTGGTCGGTATGTTGCTGACGTTTTTCATGACCCCCGCAACTCCTGTCTGGCTGGTTGCAATCATCTGCGGTGTCATCGGATTGGGAACATCGGCCGGGGTGATGATTCCCTGGGCAATACTCCCGTCCATCATTGATGTGGATGAATTGATTACCACCCAAAAACGATCAGGTGTCTATTCAGGGGCAATGACGCTGGTTCGCAAATTTGTCCAGGGTATCGTTGCCATGCCGGTGATAGGTTTTGTATTGCAGACTATCGGTTTTCAATCCAACCAGGAACAAACCCTTGAAGTGATGTTCCGCTTAAAACTGTTTCTCTTTCTGGGGCCGTCTATTTTGATCCTGCTGGGAATATTGATCGCCTTTGGTTTCAAAGTAACACCACAGGCCCATGCCATTTTGACAAAAGAGATTGAACGATTAAAGAGTGGAGGCGATAAAAAGGATGTAGACCTAAAAACCAGGGAGACTTGCGAAAGTATAACAGGCATCCCTTATGAGAATCTTTATTCAGGATTGTAGCTATTTTAAGTATTTTTTAAGGAGTTTTTATGAGTGAAACACATTTTTTAGTTCATGACAGCACTGATTCTGTGGGTGTGGTTGTTGTCGAAACTGCAACTGCCGGCTGTGAGTTAACAGGCTGGGTCATGGATAGGGACGAGACCATCGTTGTCAAGGCAAACCAAGATATCCCCCTGGGACATAAAATTGCGCTTGAAAACATCGCAAACGGAGGCACTATTTTAAAATACGGCTATGATATTGGAAAGGTAGTGTCAGATATTAAAAAGGGCGATCATGTTCATGTCCATAACGTCAAAACGAAGAGGTGGTAGAATGACAGATAAAACATTTTGGGGATTCAGAAGAGAAAATGGACGAGTGGGAATTCGCAATCATGTCGTGATTCTTCCCCTGGACGATCTTTCCAACTCGGCCTGTGAAGCCGTTGCCCACAACATCAAAGGAACTCTGGCTCTGCCTCACGCCTATGGGCGACTACAGTTTGGCGAGGATCTGGAACTTTTTTTCAGAACAATAATCGGAACAGGAAAAAATCCCAATGTAGCGGCAGTGATTGTGATTGGGATCGAGCCGGGCTGGACTAACCGCATTGTGGAGGGAATCAGGGAAACCGGTAAACCCGTTACCGGCTTTTCCATTGAACAGCATGGTGATATCGAAACCATTGCCAGAGCTTCACGAAAAGCCAAGGAGTACGTGCACTGGGCATCGGAATTGAGACGAACAGAATGCAATGTTTCCGAGCTATGGGTGTCTGTCAAATGCGGTGAGTCCGACACTACCTCCGGACTGGCTTCCAATCCAACCGTTGGAAATGTGGTTGATAAGATGAATGCCATGGGAGCCACGACCTGTTTTGGCGAAACCTCCGAAATCACCGGAGCGGAAGATGTTGTGGTCCAACGGGCGATTTCACCCGAGATTGGTGAAAAATTCAAAAAAACCTGGACAGCCTACAACAATTTCATCCTTGAATGCAAGACAAACGACCTGTCAGACTCCCAGCCCACCAAGGGAAACATCGAGGGGGGATTGACAACCATCGAAGAAAAAGCCTTTGGAAACATCCAGAAAATCGGTCGGGAATCCAAGTATATCGATGTGCTGGAACCGGCTGAAGAACCCAAAAAGGGAGCGGGGCTTTATTACATGGATACCTCGTCCGCAGCAGCAGAATGTGTGACTCTTCAGGCAGCTGCTGGCTATGTGGTTCATCTTTTTCCCACCGGTCAGGGTAACATCATCGGGAACCCCATCGAACCGGTTATTAAATTGACTGCAAATCCCAGGACTGTCCGTACTATGGGAGAACATGTCGATGTCGATGTATCCGGCATTCTGCAACGGGAAATGAACATTGACCAAGCCGGGGATGTGTTGTTGGAGATGATGCTGCGGGTCTGCAATGGCAGATTGACCGCTGCTGAAGTGCTTGGACATCGGGAGTTTGTGCTGACCAAGCTCTATCGAAGTGCCTAATAACCTTTTTCAGGATTTCGCAGATCTGCGGAATCCTGAAAACAGATTTCTCCAGTGATGGATTAGACAAAACCGGGGAAATTCGGATTCCACAGCCTGTTTAGAGCGAGTTCAGCCAAGCTAAGCGGGCATAGCGTTCAATATGGATCAACAGAGACAAGGAATTACCATGATGTTTTTAATAAATGGACTCTCCCGATTTAACGACCTCAGCATATGGGTTTGCAAACAAGCGGAAACCGGATTGATCGGATTGATGATGGTCATTGTCTTGATTCAGGTGTTCTTCCGGTATGTATTGAACAATTCCCTGACATGGCCTGAAGAAACCGCAAGGTTTATGATGGTCTGGATGACTTTTCTGGCAGCTCCAATTGCTTATCGAATTGGAGCCAATGTCTCACTGGATATGCTCCATAAGACGTTAAAAGGTCGATTGCATACCGCGATGACACTCCTCATTCAATCAGGAACTCTTGTCACCATCGTCATCCTGTTTCAAAGATCTCTCGGTATGATTCAACGGGGAGCCAGTATAAATGCTACCTCTCTTCCCATTACCATGACTCCGGTTTATATTTGTCTTCCCATTGGTCTGTTATTAACAGCATGTGTTAATCTGGAAATGCTGCTTTCTTCACTGGTTCTCCTGGTCAAAAACAATTCTGTCCATGAGGAACACCGTTATGAATTTTCCGGGGAATAGGAGTCATCATGTCATTACTGTTTTTCTGGTTGTTTTTGGCTTTTATGATACTGGGGCTTCCCATAGTCTTTGCTTTAATTTTAGCCCCGGGCATCAGCCTGATGGTTGAAGGGAGGGATATCTTTTTAACCCTTTTGGTGCAAAGACTTTATAATGGAATCGATAGCTTCCCTCTGATGGCTGTTCCCTTTTTTATTCTGGCAGGGGAGATCATGAACGCCGGAAAAATCACCCAGAATCTGGTCAATTTCAGCAAGGCTCTAATTGGGCATGTCCGCGGTGGGCTAGCCCAGGTGAACATTCTTTCCAGTATTCTTTTTGCAGGGTTATCCGGATCCGCTGTCGCTGATACCTCCGCTCTTGGATCCATGCTGATTCCGGCAATGGAGAAAAACGGGTATAGCCGAAAATTTTCAGCAGCCATCACAGCCGCCTCATCGGTGATCGGCCCCATTATCCCTCCCAGTGGACTTATGATTCTATATGCCTTTGTCATGAACGTATCTGTGGGAGGATTATTTGCTGCTGGCATGGTACCCGGTCTTCTGGTGGGAGTGGGCTTGATGTCTGTTACCTGGTATATTTCCAAAAGACGAGGCTACCCAGTGGCCAACAGGAGAGCGACCTTCAAAGAACGTGCAGTGGCCACCAAGGAAGCATTCTGGCCGTTGCTGACCCCTGTTATTTTAATTGGCGGAATACTAACCGGCGTTTTTACCCCGACTGAAGCTGCTGCCGTGGCAGCCGGTTATGCTTTGATCATCAGTCTTTTTGTGACCCGATCCTTGAAATTCAAGGATTTACCCGCAGTATTACGGGAATCTGCTATCTCCTCTGGTGTGATTCTCTTTCTGGTAGGGGCTGCAGTCTCATTTTCCTCAATTGTCAGCTTATCCGGCACACCGGCATATATAACCAATGCAGTTATTTCTGTGAGTGACAACCCGATGATACTGCTCTTTTTGATCAACATCCTGCTGTTTATCGTTGGCATGTTTTTGGATGCAGGTCCAGCAATTTTAATCCTGGGACCTATTCTGGGACCGGTCGTCACCAGCATGGGAGTCGACCCACTTCATTTTGCCGTTGTCATGTGTGTGAATGTTACCGTAGGGCTCGCCACTCCCCCCATGGGATTGGTCTTATTTGTAGCCGCCAGTTTAAGCAAGGAGAGCATTGAACGAATTACCGTGGAGATCTTACCCTTTCTGGCAGTGGAAGTGGCCGTTATTTTTTTGATAACGTTTTTTCCACAGTTGACTTTATTTATTCCCCACTTACTTGGCTTTTCAACATAAACTTAAAACAGATTAACCGGATAAACAGATGAAAAAAGGAAAAGAGATTAGAAGTCGGTTTTTTTCCACCAGCTCCATTTTTAATTATATCCCAGATGAAGATCGCTACCTCAGCCAGGTGGAAAAACCGGAATACAAGTTCAATATTATTGGCACCGGAATTATGGGGCAGGAGCACATTCGAATTACGATCCTTGAAGGAAGAGCCACCGTGCGTGGAGTTTATGATCCAAATCCCCAGAGTGTGGAAACGGCAAAGCAGACCTTTGCCATGATGGCCCCCGGCCAGGATCTGATTGTATATGATTCTCTGGAAAAGGCGTGTAATGATCCGGAAGTTGATGGGTTGATCATCTGCACTCCAAATTATACCCATATTGATGTCGTCAGGATTGCCTCCCAATCAGGAAAACATATCCTGCTGGAAAAACCAATGGCAACCACCATCCCAGACGCAGCAGAGATAACAAGAATTGCCAACGATTACAAAGCTGTTTTTCAAATCGGGCTGCAATATCGCTACAAGGCCATGTACATCGAAGCCATCTACGAAGGACTCAAACGCAAATCCATTGGCGATATCAAACTGATCAGTATCATGGAACACCGCTTACCTTTTTTGGATAAAGTCAGTCAATGGAATAAATTCTCCCGGTTCTCCGGGGGAACCCTGGTGGAAAAATGCTGTCACTATTTCGACCTGATGAACCTGTTCGCTCAATCCAAACCAGTGGAAGTATACGCCAGTGGAAGCATGGCAGTTAACTTCCTGGAATTTGAGCATGAAAAGAGGAAATCGGATATTCTTGATAACGCTTTTGTCACCGTCATCTATGAGAACAACATCCGCGCCAGTTTTAATCTCTGTATGTTTGCCCCCATGTTCTACGAGGAGATTGTACTCTGCGGAAACGAAGGAAGGTTAAAAGCTTGGGAGTGTGAAGATTATCTTCCCGGTCCCAGACTCAAAACCAGCCTGGAGATCATGCGGGGAGAAGGGAACCCGTCTCGTGTCTCCACGCCTTACTATCCGACCTATATCGAGGCCGGTGGACATAATGGCGCCACCTATTATGAACACATCAAGTTTATTGATAACATAAAAGGCTTACAAACCGACACTGCAACGGTGGAAGAAGGTTTCTGGTCTATTGTTGTCGGAGCGGCAGCAGAAAAATCGGCAAAACAAGGACTGCCAGTGAAGATCAGGGACTTAATCTGAGTTGTGACCATTCAGCTGTGTTTCTCGATACACCTATCTTGATCACCATAAGATTTGCTTGAACAGTGAATCAAATAAAAGTGGTGAATGAGTAGATTTTTTGTTTTTTGTCTTATATAAGATATATACTGAATTACTTAAGACATATTTAATGATGGAGAATCACTGCTATTTTTTTACCACAGACGGATGGGCCGCAATTTTCAGACCGTCTCATCATAACACTATCAAAAGGAGGAAACGGCGAAGAGATTAAAAACGCAGGGTTTAAAAATGAGAGTTAATGTATTAATTAAGTGTTTTATTTTTAACACAAAAAGGAGGACAAGATGAAAAAACGTTGGATACTGTTGGTTGGGATCTTTATCACAATCGCTTTATTTATTGTAACCACGCCGGCAATGGCTGCGAAGTACACCATTAAAATTGTACATAATGCCAACATGGCCGACGAAGATTATGATGGTGCCATGGTTTTCAAGGACTTTGTTGAATCCCACTCCAATGGTCAGATCATGGTCGAGATCTATCCCGGAACCCAGCTTTGCGGTAATGCCCGTGAGTGTATGGAATCCATACAAGCTGGTATATTGGAAGTGTACATTACAACAATTGGTGGATTTAGTAATCTTTATCCGGAAGCACAGGTTCTGGACCTCCCCTATATGTTTCGGGATGACAGGACAGCAGAATGTGTTTTTGATGGGCCATATGTTGAAGAACTCAGAAGAGATGTTTTGAAAAAGCTGAAGAATGTTCGCCTGATGGTAATCGGAAACACCGGTGGCTGGAGAAATTTCGCCACGGTTAAAAAGCAGATCAGAACTCCTGACGATGTGAAAGGGCAAAAGCTACGAACCATCAATTCCGACATCCAGATTGAGATGGTAAAATTGCTGGGCGGGAACCCGACCGGAATAGCCTGGGCAGAAGTCTACACTTCACTGGCAACCGGTGTTGTTGAAGGCTCCAAGAATGGAATCACTGATATCGTTGGGATGAAATTCCATGAACATATTAAATATATGACACTGGATGGACATGCCTACATGGCTGCTTTATGGATGATGAACGATAATTTGTTTCAATCGCTGCCTTTGGATTTAAGAAAAGTGGTTGTGGACGGTTTTATCAACCTGCGTCAGGTTGTGAGAGCTTATCCAAAAAGAAGACAGATTTCTGCGTACGAAGAGTTCAAGAAGAGTGGTGGTACAATTTATGTCCCGACAGCAGCTGAAAAGAAAATGTTTCAGGATGCCGTTGCCCCCATGAGAAAATGGTTTACGGACAAGTATGGAACCAAGGCTCTGGATCAGCTCAACGACCATATCAAGGCTTGTGAAAGACAGATTGACGCGGCATATGCCATTGACACCAAGTAAGAACTGGATGCACAACATTTGAGGAACTCCTCCAATGATGGGATAGGGGCTGAAGCGATTCTATAAAGTTCAGGATTTAACCCTGTCCCGTCATTCTGCCAGCAGGACGGTTGCGTTGTGAAAATGTCTTTACACTGCTTCCTCAATCAGCCAGTCGAGATTAAGATCAATCAGTTTACCGGTGGTAGGGCTTCCTTCAGCATTCCAGCCTGATACTTCATAGTAAAGGTCAATAACTTTTCTGAAAGAATCCCGATCAATCGGTTTATCCTTGAGAGCACCCTCTTTAAATCCTTCATGCCAGCGCCGGATTACCCGGTCGTCTTCAGGTCCGAATCCTTCCCTGTTATTGAACACCCTGGACATGGTAATAGATCGTTCGGAAACCTTCATGATCTCAAAAAGACTGGTTTGCCAACCTGTGACTGCATTAACGGTTTTGACCAGATGATCAAAATCCATGGCATGGATGGGAACCGAACAGAAATTACAGATTCCGTAACAATTGTTAATCCCCCAGACTCTCTGACCAATGGAAAAATATCGCACCTTGTTATAATCGTTGATCAGAGGTTCAACCGTATCCAGCAACCCGACAGGGTTCAATGGTGAGATATTGGCTGCGAAAGCCGTGTCATGCGGGCATTCTACATGATCAGCCCCGGTGGCTGATAGAGCATAGCCCATAGCCATTGCTGTTTTTCCTCGTCCGTCATGAGCCGGCAATTCACTTCCCTTGATATGGAAAGCATACCTGTCTGCCCCATTGCCAATGATTTCCGCAGCCCTTTTAACACCTTCGGACAGGGTTTTCCCGATCCCTTTTCGGATTGCCATCTGTTCCAGCAACCAGATCATGGCATCGGCATTACCAAATCGGATCGCCTTTCCCCCCGTATCCTCTTTTGTCAAAATCCCTTTTTCATAGCATTCCATGGCAAATGCGACAACACAACCAGCAGCCACGGTATCCATTCCGGTTAACCCACAGATTTGATTCCCTTTGGCAATGGCTGCCAAATCATCAATTTCACACATGGACCCCAGGGTTCCCAAGGTTTCATATTCCGGACCTCCATGGCGCAGATCCAGAAGATACTTACCATCATCTTTGGAAACTTCTCGCTTGCACTTTACCGAACAGGCATAGCAGGTTCCCCGTGAATGAAAAATAGTATCGTGGTAGGTTACCTCGTTGATTTTATGAGCACCGGCAAAGACTCCATCTCTGAAATTATGGGTAGGCAGCATACCAGTATGGTTGAGAACAGAGACTTGAAAGGTGGTTCCGAACTTGGTGAGATTAATGTTGGAGGGGTGTGATTTTATGCGCTCGTTATGCCAACGGCCGATCTCCCTGACCTTTTCTGCATCAGCCAAGATCATTTTTCCCTTGCCTCGCACCGCAATTGCCTTCAGGTTTTTAGCCCCCATGACAGCGCCCATCCCGGTGCGTCCATTGAAATGAGCCATTTCGTGCTGAACATTGGCAAACCTGACCAGGTTTTCCCCGGCTTGTCCAATCGAAACCATACGGATTCTTTTATCACCATGCTCCTCCCTTATTATCTCTTTGGTTTGCCAGTTGTCCTTTCCCCATAAGTGAGCGGCGTCCCGAATTTCCACCTTTCCCTGGTTAATCCAGAGATAAACCGGTTTATCTGCCCTCCCCTTTATCACTATCCCGTCAAACCCGGAGAACTTAAGTTCCGGCCCCCAAAATCCTCCGGCTTCGGTTTCCCCGAAACCATGGGAGAGGGGCGATTTTGCGGCCACTGTAAACCGGTTGAACCCGGACAGGGGTGCCCCCGTTAATACACTGCAGGCAAAAACCAGCACATTTTCTGCAGACAATGGATCAACCCCTGGTTTTAGCTCTTTTAAAAGATAATAAGATGCCATGGATGAACCACCCACGTAGGTGCGGTACCATTTTTCACTCGGTTCCTCCACATGCCAGGTTTTGTTTGATAAATCAACATGCAGGATTTTTCCGTTGTAACCAAACGGCTTGATCGAAGGTTTTTTTTCTGGCATCTAATCGCTCCTTAAAGTTGGGAATAAAACTGGGGCTTTTTTGAATGGTTTAATCTTATACTTCATAAAGGGTTATTTCTGAGTTTCAACAAGTTGCTGAACAGCTGATCTCCAATTTTTATTCCATTTGCTCTTGCTTCCTCCCATTTTTCAGCTCTGGCTGACCCGGGTAAACGGGTTCCTTCTTGCCCTAAAATGGCAGCAATTAAAGCTTCAATTCTATTAAAATACAGGTTAGCGGAAAGCGGTCCCGGGGAAATTGCGATCATCAATTGTCCGATGTCAGGTGCGGGTCCATCCGCCGTAAAAAAGGATGAGGCTTCAAAGCCAAAATGGGAGGCACTCAAGGCGGCAGCCAGAATCTCGACCATCAACACCAATGCAGAACCCTTACCCTCTCCCATGGGCACCATTGTTCCCGACAGGGCAGCAGCGGCATCGGTAGTGGTTTTGCCATCCTTGTCCAAAGCCCACCCTTCTGGAATCGATTGATTGTTTTCATATGCCATTTTCACTTTTCCTCTTGCCACTTTCGAGAGAGAAAGGTCGATCACCAGAGGCTCGCTGTTTGCCCTGGGGGCTGCAAAGGCAATGGGATTGGTGCCAAACACGGCCTGGTTTCCTCCCCAGGGAGCTATTGCCTTGGGGCTGTTTGAAAAAACCAGGGCGATCAATCCTTTCTGTGCCAGTTTTTCAGCATGATATCCCAGCATGCCGCAATGATGCGATTGGGTGATAACCGCCGCTGCTATTCCCTTGTTTGATGCCAGATCTGTCAAGGTTTCGATTGCTGCTGAAAAAGCGGGAAAAGCAAACCCGTGTTTTGCATCCACCCTGATAGCGGCATCAGCTACTTTGATAACTTCCGGAATGGCAAAGCCATTCACCTTTCCGCTTTTTGCCTGAGCAGAATAGGAGGCTACCCTTGACACCCCGTGCCCTTTTTGGCCTTCAACTTCAGCCGCTATTAAGGCAATAGCCACTTGCCGGGCGTTGTCTTCGGATGCGTTGTGGGAAACCAAAACAGTTGCTACCAGCTCCGTCAATTCCTCGATTGTCTTCCTTATTTCAGGCATGATTAATCCCCCAGTACTTGTCTGATATTTTCAGCGGTAACAGCGCTGACACGCACATTAGACTCAACGGTGACTCCTGCTATATGGGGGGTGAGAATCAGGTTCTTTAATCCGACCATTTCTTTACCTAAGTCGTTACTTAAGGGCTCATTTTCATAAACATCCAAGGCAGCTCCCCCCAAGCGGCCGGACTTTAAGGCAGCAATCAACGCTGAATCATCTACAACTCCCCCTCTGGCAGCATTGATCAACAAGGCACCCGGTTTCATCTCTCCGATTGCACTCTCATTGATTAAATGATGGGTTTTATCTGTCAAAGGCACATGAAGACTGACAACGTCCGCCTGCTTTAACAGATCATTCAGGGCAACCGATTTTACCCCCTGCCAGGCAGGATGATTCTCCGGTAAAAACGGATCAAAAGCGATCACTTCCATTCCGAGTGCTTTTGCCCTGACGGCAGTCTCCCTGGCGATACCACCATACCCTACCAGTCCCATCAGTTTACCGGATGTTTCACATCCCATCAGTTCGGTTCTGGGCCATTCTCCCTTTGTCATCGCTTCAAAGGAAAAATAGGCCCGTCTGAACAGCATCAGGACGACGGTAATCACATATTCAGCCACTGCTTCGTCATTGGCGCCGGTTGCCGGAAAAACATCAATTCCCCGTATCTGACAGGCCTGCATGTCGATATTATCGAGTCCGACACCAAGTCTCCCCACAGCTTTTAGCTTTCTGGCTTTTTTAAGTAGTTCTCCTCTGACTTGAGTTCTGTTCCTGATAATAATGGCATCCGCTTCAACCAGGCACCGTTCCAAATCCTGCATACGATCAACCAGTGTCGGATCATAAAGAACATCAAATTCCGATCTTAAACTTTCAACAGCAGTTTCATCCATAAATTCGGTAATCACTATTTTCTTCATCCGTTTCACCTTCCGTTATTGTAATTTATCATACACATTCGTCCCCAGATATGTGAGACTATCCGAGGCTAACAAAATTTTATGTCTTATATAAGATATATATTATATGAATTTTAAATAAACTTGTGAATTCCGTCAATTGTTCTTTATAGGCTTCTATTACCAGGATGCTTTCGTATAAAACGATGGATGAGAAAGTCTGAACTCATCTTAAATCAATTTGTAGAAATAAAACCTGTTCCAAAGTTAAAACTGTTTCCATACTCAAAGGGCTTAGTTCGGCAGAGTGACGTTAACTTATTGACAACAGGCAATATTGGCTCATATAATCACGATACATATAATTATTTTTATTATTTTACGCGAATTGAATAAGTTTTCACCAAAACAAGTCAATATTAACTGCCAGCCTCTATTATCTTCTTGTTGATTTTCTGCGGTAAACAGTTTTTTGCACTTCAGGTTTTAATCTCTGACTATTCGATAACCGATGGAACTTAAGCATGTCCGTAAAACACTTGTACTGGGATCACCCCTGATATTGGGACTTTTTTCCGAGTACCTGATGTACATAATCGACTCTGCAATGGTTGGTCGTTTAGGATCATTGGAGCTTGCTGCAATCGGAATAGCGGTTGTTTACTCCGAGATTTTGTGGTTGACCATCTGGGGAATTGCCCCTGGTACTCAATCGGTTGTTTCCAGATTATTTGGACAGTTAAGATCCTGCAAAACCCGAAAAGACCGGCTAGCTGCCTATTTTAATATCGGGAGTACGCTGGATAATGCCATTCTGGTCTCCTTGATTATCTTTTCCTTCAGTTTTTTGATAGCCTCTCTGGCAGAACCGATTCTTGGAATGGTTCTGGTTGACAAAGAGTTGATGAGACTTTCTTATTCTTATATCTCGATTATAAAATGGTGTTTGCCGTTCGGTGCTATGTATTTTGCCATGTACGGATTTCTGGCTGCCATCAACCGTACAAAAACCATCATGGTTACCGCTGTTAGTCTGAATATTGTTAATGCCATTCTCAATTACGGTCTGATATTTGGAAATTTCGGACTGCCAAAGCTTGGTATTAAAGGAGCTGCATTGGGAACAGTCATTGCTTATTCCCTGACTTCCTTTTTTCTGTTGCTGTTTATCTTAAGTTTTAAGCCCTTAAGACGATATCACTGTTTTCGCTTCCGGTTAATCAGGAAAACAGTCCTGATGGAAATTCTAAGGGTAAGTGCCCCCGTAGCGATGCAGCTTGGGATTGCCCTCTCAGTCTATCTCTTATATGAGGCGATGATTAGCCATATGGGAAATATTTATCTCGCTGCAACCCATATTGTTTTTATCTCTCTACAGATAAATAAAACAATTGTCGGAGGACTGGCAGAAGGCGGTTCGATTTTGATCGGAAATGCCTTGGGGCGTGGGGATCGTAAAAATGCCAAGAGTTATGCTCATGCCACCGAGTTGATCGCCATCGGGGTAGGAACACCTATTCTGATACTTGCCTTGGTTTTTCCCGAACTGATCGTACGCATTTTCAATTCAGAACCGGAGATGATTGAAGTTGGATCAATGGCTCTGAGATTCTTTGCCGGATTCTTCTTCATAGAAACCCTTGGGTTTTCCTTTGAAATTATATTCACCCATAACGGCTGGGGAAAGTTCGTGTTGACCAGTGAGATCATAACCAACCTGGTTTTTGTCCTTGGCTTAACCTTTATCCTGATTAATGTCTTCAATTTAGGTATTTTCGGGGCCTGGACCGCATTCGGGCTTTACCTGGTATGTCACAGCGGGGTTCTGATGATTGGATTCATGTCAGGCAAATGGTTAACGGTAAAAATCACATGATTCTCATCGATCCCCATACCGATTTTACAGATGAAAAATGTTCGTTGATCGTACATGTACCTTTGATGATAGCCGAGTTAAGAAAGGATGGTGTCATGACACTCCTTAATTTTAGATTTCTGGAAAAGTCCGGTACTCTAAAAGGGGAATTGGAAGGCAGGCATTTTTTAAAAGCCGTTTTTTCACACCGAAAGATCAAGAGTTTTTGACAACTTAAAAACCTGTTGGATTAAATCTTACTTTTATTAGCTTTACATTTCTGTCTGTTAAGAATACTTTTTAGTTGGCATGGCTTTTATTATACCCGTTTTACGATAATATTTCAGTTCACTCAATAGAGAGATTGATTGATTCCACATGAATGGGTTCCTTGCGGTTAAGCAATAGCACTCGTCTGTTGTGTGCCATCAGGAGAAGCTATGCTTGACGTTATTGAATGATTATGTTTTTTTAAAGCAGGTTAAAAATCCGGTGTCTTTTTCACGACCGGTTTTTTTGATATTTCAGAATTTTTATGGATCATTTTCACCAGGGCGTTAAATTTTTTGATAACGGTCATGGGTTCATCACTATCCTTTTCAGCAGCGTAACGTCGGTTGTCTCCCATTAGGCATCCTGGCTACATAGACAGATTATGGATCATCCTTCGAAATATATTATTACAACAGTTCATGTTGATGAGTTAAAGAATAGTGCGACAATTATCGCATATACCGGTTTCAGCGACCATTACACCTCAATTGACAGGAAGGTATGCGCTTTCCTGCACCATAATTTCGGGGGGTCTAAAGTGCTGGTTTCCCGCAACGGCAAAAAGGTGGAACTCCCGGTAGAACAGGTCAGGGAAGGTGATACTATTATCCAGATCTTTTCCTTTCCCAGCTCCAAGAAACGACTTACTGTTGCGGATCCTAAACTGGCTGCCGCCTTGAAGAAAAAAGGAATCCTCTCTTTTAAAATCAGAAAATTGAGAAGTCTTCCAAAAGATTTTTCCAACGATCTGCAGGAGGCTATCGAACAAGTCAACCTGATGATGCGAACCCCTAGCAGAAAACAGGAGCGCTTGAAACTGGGAGTGTTCAGGGCTAACAAATTGGTTGAAAAAGTAAAAGAGGAACAGAGAAAACGAAAAGAGGGATCGGACATCATTGAGCACCTGATGGACAGTGCCCGTCAAGGGAAGCTGAACATGAGTGATATTGAAGTGTACGTGGATAACGTGGTTAAACACTCTTCATCGGAAGCGATGTCTGCCATTGCCAACCTGAAATCCAGCGATCAGACTTACAGCCATTGCATCGATGTTGGTGTGTTTTTCCAGACTTTATATTTTAAAGCAGTGGATGATGGAAAACATAAATCGACCTTCCAAACCAAAAACCAGATGCTATTGGGAGCCTTTCTCCATGATTTCGGAAAATCCCAACTTCCCAAGGAGTTACTGGATAGCACTGCCCGGTTCGATACCAACAGCAGGGAGATGCAATTGATTAAAAAACATCCGCAGCACGGAGCGAAGCTGCTAACCGGGATGAGTATGCCGGACAGCATTGTCAACATGTCACTGTACCACCATGTCAAAATGGATGAATCTCTGAATACCAGTTATCCGGAAAAACTGTCCTATAATGACTCTACCTTCGAAACCAAGTTGCTGTCCGTCATCGATATTTATCAAGCACTTGTAGGCAAAAGGTCCTACAAACGATCCTGGACGCCTCCCCAGGCCATGCGATATCTGTCGGCACTGGCTGGAATAGAATATGAAGAAAGTATTTGGGACCTGTTCCTCAGCCTGATGGGTGAATTCCCGGTAGGATCGCTTGTTATTCTGAACGATGATTCCATGGGATTTGTCATGAATGTACCTGAAAAAGATGAGGACCTGCTACGTCCTCAGGTTGTCATTATCCGGAATGCCTATGGTGAGGATCTGGAAAAGCACACCCTGGTTGATCTTCAAGAAGAAAAAGATCTTTTTATCAAAAGTGATGTGAGCGTCACTGATGTTTTCAGCAGTCAGGCAATTAACCGGTTTTCCGAACTCCGTATTGTTGCGTAACCTACTGTTTCTAAGGACTGATACTGAATTGGGTATCACTAATGTCCCAATTCCCATTCTCATCCATAATCAATAGCCAGGAAGAACTGCCACTACCACTGAAATGGCTGGGATCAACAGACTCACTCCCTAAGAATGCGTCGGCTTTATGTCTTAGCTCCCAACGTTTGTCATTGACCGCATTGGTCAATAAAACCGGATCGGTTTCATCCAGATCCGCTGTGGAGTCTCCCAGAGCAAACACCATCAGATAACCGCTGCCAATCAATGAGCTATCCCAGTTTAATGTCTCCATGGAGCCCTGTACCCAGTTTTCACCCCCGTTTGGAGAAAAGAGGGCTGTTGAGTGATAATTTCCGGACTTCACCATGGTGATAGTAAAATTAGCATCACTAATATCCCAGGACCCGGCATCATCCATCACCAATACTCGGGATTTAGTGCCATTAGATCCCAGATAGGTTGGGTCAAGTGTCCTGATTCCCAAGTTGAACTGATTAAGCTGCCGTCCTTCCCACTTAAGTGAATTAACGGCCGTTGCCATATCCCCCGTCGTGTCTAAAGCGGTGGAATCATCCATCAGGAGGAAAATCGAGATTCTGCCGGTAGTGAGCATACTGGTATCCCAGGTAATCTCATCCAATTGACCGAATTCCCAGCTTTCTCCGCCGTTGGGGCCATAGAGAGCGGTATTGTATTCATTCCCTGAATTCACCAGGTGTATGGCGAATTCATTGTCGCTGATATCCCAATTCCCGCTGTTGTCTATTATCAATACCCGATAGTAGTCACCATGGTCCCGATAGCGTTCGGGATCAAGCGATATTGTGCCGCTGTTGGAGAGATTATCATAAAGTTTTCCCCAGTGTTTGCTGTTGACGTTGGTGGCAAGAATTGCACTATCGGTGGCATCCAGACCGGTCGGATCATCATAGAGCAGATAAATATCCAGGTCACCGGAAGCATCATAAGTACCCGTATTCCAGGTGATGGTCTCGGTAGAGTTGTGATACCATATGATCCCTCCAATATTGGGGACAGTCACACCTGCCGGAGCATAGAGACCGGAAGTGACAATCGGACCGGAAGTTCCGCCGCTGCAATAGTCAATATAATGCTGCTGCCAAGCAGGTGTTAACCCACTTTTAACATAGCCGACGATATCACATCCGCCCTCAATAAAAACCTGGTAATCGGTGCTGGGATCGGAAGAAAGTGTCGCCAGAGTAAAATTGCCACCGGAATCACTCCTGGTTTTGACGTAATCCAGATTACTACTTACTTGTGACCATTCCAGCGGATCACCACTGGCATCGACCACCTGTCCTTCCACCTTGACAAAGTGATAGATGGTGAAGGTGCCATCCTCAACCAGAGTATTGGTTGCCATAGTTTGGAATGATCCCATGGGCAGGGTTGCTGTGTCACCATCGGCATAGGGAGCCAGTTCAACCTTAAAGGTTCTGAAATTAATCCAGGAGGTTGTCGGAGCAAATGGCAGCCCGGTAATGTTGTCGTAAGCGGTATCCATATCCTGATTGAAGTAGACATAAAGATCATCACTGGCATCGAAATAGTAGCCGTTAACCCGGGCATCGGTTGTATAATACCAGGCATGATACAACTTCCCTGAATCTACCCAGGTTACAAAACTCATTACCTGGGAGCCGGTAGCGATGACCGCTTCAATTCCCCCATTGACCGTGGTATAGCCATATCGTCCCAGGTAAACAAATTCACTTCCGGGGCTCCAATCGTGGCTATCGGGTAATAGTTGCCTGCCGTAAAGGTCACCCCCCAAAAGCGGAGATTTTTCGTCATCCGGAATAAAGTGAACACTATGATTGTTGCCGTTTATATCAGTTTCCATGAACCAGCTGAAACCGGGATAAGTATAGGCAATTGCCTGCTCCAGATCGGGACATCCACCCATTTCAAACTCCTCGCAGTAAAAATCAGACTGCCACAGGGGACTGATACTGGAGAGATTGGTGGTGACATCGATATTGGTTACTGTCCCTGTACTGTTATCGGTTACGGTATAGGTGAAAACCGTTCCACTCAGGGGCGGATTGGCAAATACCAGGTTATCATTCCCTTCCACAATAATATCGCCTTGAATATCCGAGTATCCGGGAAAGGTGATGGTTACAACCAGGTCCTCATCCTCAATGTTCAAAGTTACACCGGGATCAACGTGCACTCCCCCGGTAAATGTCAGATCACTGCCTGCCCCAAAAGTTGCATCGGCTTTGACAACCAGTTGTGCAAACTCCCCCAGAGTAATGACACCATCAATGTCAAGATCTGCCTCAAGAACAATTCCGCCGACGTTGACACTTCCCGAAATCGTCAGCTCCACCCCGTTACCCAGAGTGATCCATAAATTTTTGTCTATGGTCAGGCTGCCGGAAACAACAGTAATCCAGGCATCTGCGCCCATATACAGGATTTTGATCATACAATTACCAAATACCTCTATTCCTTTTCCGGGGAACAGTGCTGTATTACCGACTGTCACTGTTTCAATCTTCACATCCTCAGACAGGTAAAGATGACTGAGTGCAGCGTTGAGATAAACGGAACTGGAACCGATAAACTCGCCTCCGCCTTTGATTGTCAACTGGTAAGATCCCACCGGAATGTCAGATCCTTTATAATCAAGTGTTGTACCGGTTTGTATATCAATGGTTGAAGACATGGTATGGGTGATATCGCCATTGAACAGGAGATTACCGTCCACTTTGAGTACTCCTCCATTGAGGATGATGTCACTGCTGATCGTTCCCTCCTCGACAACAAGGGTACCCCCGGGATTTATCTGTATTGATCCCACCAGAGTTCCGGCGGCACCAACGGTTATCGTATGCCCCTTCATGATGTTGATACTGGAACCACC
Organism: bacterium; assembly: GCA_018829445.1. GTDB lineage: Bacteria > SAR324 > SAR324 > XYD2-FULL-50-16 > XYD2-FULL-50-16 > JAHJTV01. Next base: position 22,418 of record JAHJTV010000030.1, on the reverse strand, counting down.
CGAGATACAGGTGGCGCCACCTGAGAAATTTAAAGAGTCGCTTATATAGCCACTGGAGATTGATGCACAGCTATAGCTGACCGCTGTAACATTGATCGTCATGGTGTTCGGGAAAAAACTATAGTTGGCGCCGTTGCTGACCGTAAAGGTGAACTGATCGTAGTTGGTGCCGTTTTCATCGGGAATGGGTTTAAATTTCAGGTACTGAATATCATTGGCCGCTATTACCTGATCAATGGCAATCGATTCTCCCGAATCCACAATCGTATTTAAATTGGAATCCAGATAGAGAGTTCCTCTTGACGGTAGCGAGGTTATTTTCACCGCTGCCAGTGTATCGCCGGCAACTACGCCAGTAAAGGGAAAATCACCACTGGAAAAAGAATAGTCTTTTGGCTGCGTTGTGGTAACAGTATTGTTGGCGGAAGCGGGCGCATTTGCAGCAGTTCCCGTATAAACCAGGGCTGTTGCGGATATCGTTCCGATGGCAGCTTTTACGGTGATAATACCGGACCTGGCTACTGTGAGCACTCCCTTGGAGGTACCCGAATCTGTAATAGTGGCAACACTGGTATCGGAAACCGACCAGTTAACAAAATTGGTGATGCCCAGGCTGCTGCCATCCTGAAATACTCCGGTAGCCGTGAATTCCTGTACGGCTCCAATCTCCAACATGGCAACCGCAGGCGAAATCGAAAGCGATGAGGGTGCAGCCACCAACTCCAGACTTGACTGCAGGGTTTTCGTTTTGCCGACATCACTGCTGTTCAAACTGAGATCAATGGCAGCACTGGCGATGACCAGATCACCCTGTCCCAGTTGTTCCAACGACTTGGCTTTGCCAAAAGCGTATTCATAAAGCTTGATGGGAGTATTCAAAGGCAAATTGAGATTGACCGTAAAGGTGTTTAAGTCAAGCAGTGCTTTATCGTAGTAAGAGGAGATGGCATAAAACTCATTGGTAAATCCGATCGATTCGCTAACAGCCACTACCAAAATCGTTTGTGTATTTTTTGGCAGGGTTGACAGCCCGGATTGACGAAAAGGATTCCATAGGGACCGTTGGCCCTGATCCTCTAACTGCAAGGTGACCGAAACAATTCTTTGCTGGTCACTGAAATCGGACTCATCCTTGGGCTCCACACAGGATGTTAAGCCAACCGCCAGCAGTAAAAATACGACAAAATTGACTAAACTGGTTTTCATCTTTGTCTACTTTTTAAGTTTCAAAATTACCACAGTTCAATATTTTTAAAAAGGTATGTGACCCTTCCGTTTGAAAATGGATGAAAAACGACTATTTTCAACCAGATCCCAATCGTTTGTATGTGGGCTGTTATCTAATCAGATCTAATATTTCTAAAGTTTCAACAGGTTATTTCCTTGTTCCTTGTCCGATTAATGATCGATTTTGATCTTTATGGTTTCAATCTCAACTTCTGATGTAACCTCCTCTAGTTCATCCGGAATTTCAGGAGGTTCATCAATGAAAACATCTATATATTCCTCTTCCTCGCCGGTATCAACCAGGAATTCAGATTCCACTGGAGTCTCATCAGTCTGCCCCTCTTTTTTTTCTGTTGAATCTTCTGTCTTCTCTTTTTCCTCCTTCTTCCGCTGCAATTCCTGTAGTTGTTCTTTGGTTGGGACGATGGGCGCTCCATAGGTAATGGCAGAGAACGCCTTGCGGCTACTGGACTTGGCAACCTGTTCCCTTACCTGGGGTGGCACTTCAACCGGTGTTGTCGGCAACTTGTTCTGTTCAATTCTGGAGGCCTGGTTTTCCTGGATATCCACCGAGATTTCAGGTGCCAGAATATTGGCCAGGGATACAATTCCTGACACTGTTAAGACCGAAGTATCTCCCTCCCCGGAGGACATCACCCATTCGGTTCCCTTAACCCCGACAATGGCATTGCCAGTTCTGACTTTAAAGCGGTTGGTTAATCCCACCCGTTTTTTTACCGTAAACCTTGCTTTCCCAACCGGAAGCACCATCTTATCAACGTTATCCTCCCCCACTGCGACCTTAAAAAAGGAGAAAGATTGCAGCTCAATAGTATCTCCCTGTTCTTCCAGGTAGATTTTAACCTCGCTGTTGGGCCCGGTTTGAACCTGATCCCCGTTAAAAACCGGTATCCGTTTCCCTTTCTGGCGATGGACCAGATCAAGTCCTTTGCTCCTTATTTTTACCTGCCCCTTGATCAATTCCAGCTCGTTTCCCATAAGGCTGAAATGAAAGGTAAAACTCAGGAGAAAAATCAGTATGATTAAAGATGTAGTGTATTTTCGCATTCTTCTTTGTTTAAAGATTTTACAGGAACTGATTTTCGCTTATACCTCGGGGTATAAACTGCAATTTTCTAACCGAAATCAAAGGAGTTACAACTGAAGAGATACGCCCAAGGCAATTATCGTTGCTTCATAATTGTAACTTAAGACATTTGACTCCTGTTTTTTATTTTTAACCTCCAATTCGAGTTTGGTGCTGTCAAACAGTTTATATCCAAGCTTGAGTGTTAACGCGGCCAAGGTATTTTCAATGGCTATGCCCTCAACGGTAAGCCTGGTGTCTTTCTGTTTGTAGGCTGTGCTGGTCAGAGCATAACTCCAGGAGGGAAGCCAGTTCCCCCAGCTATAATCCTGTTTTGCCTCCATTCCGGTTTCCGTATTATCCTTATATTGTCCGCTGGCATCCAGTTCTTCAATCTTAAGTTTAATCCGACTTTTTGCCCCCAGCAACTCGAATTGGTAGCTGGTTGTCAGGCCGGTAATAAATCCACTGGCGTCATCATCTTCCGTTGCCGGGTTCGCTTCTGTCTGACTGATCGCGCTCAACTCAAACTCAAACCTGGAAACCTTGTCAAAATTCACTTGCGATCCCAGATTAAGAAATACCTGGCTTTTGGATTCCTCCTCCCCTACAAAAATGTCAGCATTGTCGGTTTTGTAATCATTATATCCAAATTCCGTTTTAAGAGTGCCGACAAAAGTCTTACTCAATAGCCATTCCAGAGCAATCTGAGTGTATGAATTCTCTTTAGAGCTGTGCTGATCGTCATCCATCATGTCCCGCAGGATTATGCCCTTGAGCTTAAGCCTTGATCTTTCGCCTGTGATAAAAGTATAGATCGGCATCAGGGTAAGTGTTGTTTTGCTTGCACTGATATTTTCAATTTCGGACGATGTACTGTAAAGATTGTCATTATTGGAATACTTCAACATGGTGATCAATTGAAGAGGTGATTTTTTCCGTTCTGGTTTTCTGCCGAAGTGGATCACAAATCTTTTTTGAGATTTTCCCTCTTCTGTTAAGGCAGTGACCAGATAGGAGAATTTCTGCTGCCGTTCGGAGAATTCAAAAGGGATCTCCCGTTCCATGATTGTTTTATCCTGTAATTCAAGCCGTTGCCCATTGATATCAATATGCTTTAAGGGAATAAAGGAACTGACACCAACCTTTAGGACTCCTCTTCTGTTTTTTACCCAGCTTTCCGGCCCGTGGGATTCACTGAAGATCAAAATATTGGGATCAGTCTCGACCGGATAGGGTGAGGTGCGATAGCGCCTTTCATACAACAGATCCGGAGTATCACCGAATTCACTTCTGACAGCTCGGGTTGCTATGATTTTATAGGTTCTCCCATATTGCAGCGGTTTGGCAGGAGAAAATATTATGACATTGGAGTCGATTTTAATTATTCCCGGCAGTTTCCCGGCACCTTTTTGTACAAAAAATGTTTGATCGGTGACTGATGCAGGATCAACCGGCAGAGAATAGTCGATCTGAAACTCGATTTTAAGGGGATCAGCCGGATCTCTGACCAGCTTGAAAGAGCTCACCTGAAATGGCTGCAACAATGCATGTAAATGTCTGGTTTCACCTGCGTTTAGAACAAATTTAAACGTTCTTTGAAGGGAGCCTTTTTTGATAACAACGGTATGCATCCCTGCCTCAATCTTCTCCAACAATAGGTTGGTGGTTTGATCCAACCTCTTTTCATCCAGATAAACATCTGCTTCAGACGGTTCAGATGTTATGGAAATACTTCCCATCTCCCTTTTGATGCCGGCTTCGGCAGCAGCCATCATCTGTTCCTGCAAAAACAGACGATTTGCCAGTTCTGCGATGCTTCCACTCAAAAAAGAGAGTCTGCCATTATGATGAATATCTATCTTTCCCTTTATTGATCGGTCTTTTACATCAATCAGATCGGCACCTAGAATATATTTCCAGTTACCGATTTTATCAAGACGTGGCAGTAGCAGATAGTCAATATCCAACTGTTTTCCCAGGTCGCTTAAGCATGAAACAGACCGGCAGTTGGAGACATCCGGTCTAAATCCTCTTTGTCCCGGAGTGAAAATCTGCCGTTTTGTAATCTCTTCTCGCAGCTCATTGCTGAAACGGCTGTTCAAGATTTTATCCAGCTCTGGGGACTGAATATCCAGAATAAGAACATGTTTTTGTGGTGAGTCTTCCAGGTATTCAAAGCGAACACTTTGTTCAAGTTTTTCAGTTTCCTCTGTGAGCGGGTGGTAGTGTTGAATTTTAAAGGTTAGATCCACATTAATGCCTGCCCGTTTGTAAGCTCCCTTTATCTGAATCTCAAACGGGTCAACAGGTTCGGAATAGGACCTGTTTTTTAACAGATGACGCCGAATCTTCAACTCCAACTGTCGTGCCAGATCTTCTGCCACCGAATCGACAGTCCCGCTGATGGATTCAACCAGATGGATTGAAATTTTCTTATTGGCGTTATCCCCGGGAAACTGCTTCTCTATCCGCTCTCCAACCTGGCTCAATACTGCTTCCATGGTCTGGGCCGTCAGCCCATCAGCGAAAAACAGCGACCCTGAAAAAAAAAGGGCTACAAGATGATACTGCAGGATTCTTTTCCCAGTTTGAACAACAGAAATACAAAACATATCAGGATTCAATACGGTTCCCAGGATTAATGATGTTAACGGCTTCACAGCCATTCTTAACAACAATAAGCATTTCAAAGTTATAATGTGAAAAGAAAGAGATCACTCAGAAGATTTTATTTCCAACACTTTATTTATTTCCCGTTGGAGATCCTGGTTAACCTGCCTGATGATCTCCTCTTTGATCTTAAGGATGTCACGATCGTAAGTGATCAACCCGTTGGTCTCAACTTCAACATCGGTCAGTTGAGTGTAGATAATTGCACTCAAACCTTCTGCAATCAGCGGCTTTACCTGCGCATGTATCAGTTTTCGAAAGGCATTGGCGAACGCTTCTAAAGTTTCAAACTTCTTATACCCGAACACAATCTCCTTGTTCCAGACATGCCCCGGTATCGATAAGCTATATCCTCCGAATTCGGAGATAACCATCACACGTTCATCTTTCCGTTTTGGCAATTTCAGTTGTTTGAAATAGGTATGAAGATTCACCAGATCTCCGCCCCCCTGGTCATGCCATCCACTGGCATGGTCCACAATACGAGTGGGGTCCTGTTCCTTAACCCAGTCTGCCGTCTGTTTTGCGTTGAACTGTCCCCAGGATTCATTAAAAGGCACCCAGACACCGATACAGGGAAAGTTATAGAGACAATCGATCATCTCTTTGATCTCTTTTCGAAAATTGATGCGGGATGCAATACTGTTGCGACCAAAACGCCCGAGCAGACGATTGTCATTCAGATGAACACCCAAAAAGGGTAGTACGCCGGCGGCAAAGGGGTTAATGGCAGTACCGCCATTGATCATATCCTGCCACACGATCATTCCCAGACGATCACAATGATAATACCATCTGGCGGGTTCTATTTTGATATGTTTCCGCAGGGTGTTAAACCCAAGTTTCTTGGCCAGCTCAATATCAAACTTCAAAGCTTCGTCCGTAGGAGCCGTATACAACCCATCCGGCCAGTAGCCCTGATCCAGGATACCGTTATGAAACAGGGGTTGGTTGTTCAGATACAATCGTGGGATATTACTGGAATCGAAATCGATGCCAAACTTCCTTATGCCGAAGTAACTGTTGACCTGGTCATAGACCTTTCTCCCCTTTGTCAGCTTTATTGTCAAATCATACAAGAACGGGGATTCAGGAGACCAGATTCTAGGATTTGGAAGTTCTATCAGGAACGGATCTGCAGAACTCCCTTTTTCTGTCTTAACCTCTTTACCTTGTTCAAGAACGGAAACAATTGCCTGACACTCTTCGTCCCCGGTCAGAGACAGTTTCAGCATTACCCTGCTATTATCAAAATCCGGGGTAATTTTTACCTGTTCAATATGGACGGGGTGCACAGGCTCCAGCCATACCGTCTGCCAGATACCCGATACGGCCGTATACATAATACCTTTAGGTGATAGTACTTGTTTTCCTCGCTCCTGCCAGTGACTATCCGTCGGGTCCCAAACCGAGACGATCAGTTCATTGTCTCCCTCTTTCAGAAACCCCGATATATCAAATGAAAAGGGGTAAAATCCGCCCGTATGTTGTCCCACCAACTTCTGGTTCAGATAAACCTTAGCTTCCCAATCCACGGCACCAAAATGAAGGACGATCGAACTGTTTTTCCATTTTGCTGGAATGGTAAAAGTTCTGTGATACCACAACCGCTGGCTCGGGAACAGTTTTCGTTTCACTCCTGAAAGTGAAGACTCCAGGCAGAAGGGAACCAGTATTTGCCCCTGATAACGTGAAGGAACAGGCTGGTCTTTCGGTTGAATGGCATAGTCCCATAATCCGTTGAGATTCATCCACTCTTTACGCACCAGTTGGGGGCGGGGATAATCGGGTAACACATTGGCTGGATCAATATCATCTGCCCATGCTGTTTGAATATGTCCCGTTGCAGGTTTCCAGTTTTGCTGTTTCATTATCAGTTAGAGTTGTCCGATTATTAATAAAATACAGTCCATTTAGGTAATTGGGAAACTTCTTTAGTTTTCTATTATTACCAACATATTGGGGAAAAGTCCCGGGAAAAACTGAACTTCCGAGATCAAAAAGAATAAACCAAAGCGATGAACCGATCAATTGGCCGCTTATGGCAACAAATTTTGAAATAGCTGTGGATCAGGTTTTAAGATCAGGTTTCGGCAGAAAGAATTTGATCGTAGCACCTTCCGGATTGGAAACCGCCCAAATTTTCCCTCCGTGATCTTTGATAATCTGTTTACAGATGGGAAGTCCCAACCCTGTACCTCCGGCTCCGGTTTTTGTTTTAGAACCCTGCATGAAGGGTTCGAATATCATCTCCAGTTCGTCGTTCGGAATTGGGATACCTTCATTGACAACACTTACCGTCACCCGTCTTTTAGTCGATGAAAACCTGACATCGATTACCGACCGATCCCTTGCAAATTTAATAGCATTATTCAAAACATTTGATGCTACCTGCAGCAACCTGTCCTTATCGAAGGGAACGATCACATCCTCATTATCGCGAATTTTCAACATTAAATCCCTCTCCCGTAACATAACGGAAAACTCATCTTCAATCTCCTCAAACACGGATCTCAGGTTATTTGGCTCAATATTATATTCCATTTTGTTTGCCTGCAGTCTGGAGAGATCAAACAATCCATCCAGCAGAAGCAATAATCTTTTACCGCTGATGTTGATATTTATGAAATATTTTAATAGCTGTTTTCTGGACCGGATATCTATTTTTTTAATACCAAATTTGGAGTAGCTCAAAATTGCGTGCATGGGAGTTCGCAATTCGTGACTGATATTTGCCAGGAACTCACTTTTTGATTGATTTGCAGTCTCTGCTTTCTCCTTGGCAATCCTCAATTCGGCAGTTCGTTCTTCGATTTTATCTTCCAGCTCCTCTTGAGCTAATTCCAGGGCAGCCTCTGTTTTTTTTCTTTCGGTGATATCCCTGATAATACCCAAAAAGCCGATCACATCTCCTTTCGTATCCCTGTTCAACTGAATGGACCCCTCCATGAACCTTCTTTCTCCCTGTTTTGTAATCGCTTCCCAACTGTGGGTTTTGACCGACTCACCGGTTCGAAATGTTCTGTTAAATCGTTCAAAAACCTGTTTTCTATTGACGTTGTCGGTATACTGCCTGTAATTCATATTCATCAGCTCATCCCTGGAATACCCCAGTATCTTGGTCATGGATTGATTGAAAAACGTGAAGTTTCCGGCCAGATCAACCTCATAATAGGCTTCTTCGATGCTCTCCAGAATCCTGCGGAATCGCTTCTCCTTCTCGCTTATGCTTTCCTCCGCAGTTTTTAAGCGCCCAATCTCTCTAACCAGCAACCGCCAGCCCAGCAGCAGAAAGGCTATAGTGAGAGTGGCGGTCAGAACCACCAGACAGCTATGTATTTTTGTCGAGCATCCATAAAATGCCCTAAAGACAAGAGTGCCCAAGCATAACAATACAGCGAGGCCTAACAACCCGATTATTCTCACGTTATAGAAAGATTCGGTATCAGACGAGTTCATGATTGATCAAGAGTAAATAGACTGTTAAATCATATGGTAGAATTACGTTGCTAATATTTCTCACCGAATGTGCATAATCAGTGCCTGATAACTGGTTTTTATTGTATTATAAGGGCATTACCGACAATTTTTGGCAAAAGAAGATACGTTTGGGCCATTATTCTTCAAATTGCAGGAGATTCTGAATGATTCGTACCAAACTCAATACAAAGAATAAACTGTTTGTCTTAAAGGAAAAAATGAGAAAAATGAGCATAATTGCCCTGTTACTGGCAGTGATGTTCCAATGGGATATCCTGTCAGCACTAGAATTGGGACGATATGAAGATGAGCCTATTTTCGGGGGAACCTTTTACTTTGAAGAACACGGCAGTAAAAACAGACTCAGCCTGGTCCTATGCCATGGAACCGGTGATCTTGGAGCCAAGATATGGGACGAAGATATCAAGTATCTGGCTGAATCCTATCGCGTTTACGCCTTTGATTTCCCCGGTTTTGGTCGATCCGAGCAGAAAAACGAGCTTTATTCGCCCGAAAACTATGCCCGGTTCCTGAAGTGGTTTATCGATACCTATACAACAGCACCGGTATACGTAATCGGGCATTCCATGGGAGGTGCAATCAGCCTTTATTTTGCAGGGATGTACCCGGATTCGCTTGATCGATTGATTCTCGTGGATGCCGCCGGGATTTTACACAGGGCTGCCTTTACCAAGAACATGCTGGACGGCTTGATTTCCGGAGAGCTGAAAGTCGGCAATAAAGACCTGCTGGAAGGTCCCATCTCGTCTTTAAAATACCTGATGAATTCCACCATTGAAAGTTTCGACAGCAGCCTGATGCCCGATGATATGAGTAGTACCCTTAACATTAAACTCTTCAGGGAAAAAGCGCTTAGTGGCGATCCTATCCGCATCTCAGCCATGGCGATGATTCACACTGATTTCAGCCGAATCCTGGGAAAAGTAAAAGCACCAACCTACATAATCTGGGGAGAAAAGGATCCGATTGCTCCGCTGAGAACCGGGTTTTTACTGGCGACAAATATCCAGAAATCATATTTGGCTGTACTCCCCGGCTTGGAACACAGTCCCATGCTGGAAGATCCCGCCACCTTTAGAAGAATCCTGCTCAAATCCCTGGCACAAGGAGAGATCAAACCCTTTGACAAGATAAGGCAGAAACCGTTTCTATCGAGCAACCGTGCCAATAAAGAGGTGGTTAAGGGCAATGGCATAATTATTCAGGGCGACTTTGATCTCCTGGAAATAAAAGACAGTAATTATGTAAACATTGAAAATACGACTGCAAACCGGATAATAATCGACAACTCCAACGTCAACATAAAAAACAGCGTGATTCGATCACAACAGACTGGAATCTATGTCAAGAATTCGATTCTGCGCCTGACCGGGGTGTCTGTATACGGCAATACCGCCATTAAGACCAATAACAGTGACCTTGACATTGCGGGCAGTTATCTGCAGGGACAGGACTCTTCTCTGGAATCGGAGTTTAAAAGTACCGTTCTCTTTTCAGTAAGCCAGGTGGACAGCCCTTACCAGAGCATCTATGTTCATACGGTGATAAAACTCTTCCTGGGAAACAAGTACTGACAGTCCCGAGATAAGGTTCTTGAGTTTTGATTGATACTGAGATTCTGAAATTTAATACCCCATGAGGGGTAATAATCAAATAATTCAAATTATTACCCCTCAAAGGAAAACGTATTGATAATATTTTCAGAGGAGGATTTCAATACTGCTAATGCGCGGCTTCTAAGAAGTGCTTCTTCCTTGGATGAAGGTGCAAAACGTTCAATACTTGTCTGTATGGTTTGAAATCTATTCAAATAGTCGATGTATTGTGCGTTTAATTCGTTAGGAAGGAGTCGTTCTGATTCACTTACTCCTGTTTTCAGGATTTTACCTAGGAAGCCTGCAACAAAGTCCTCCAAAAGCTGTTCCAATCTTAAATATAAGTTCTCCATTCCAAATACCTTTGATTAATAGTTTTCGCTTTCGTTGTACCACAAAGAAGTTTTCGATCCAGTTTCGTATTATTACTAACGGATCAGTGCCGGCTCTTCGCATCATTCCTGTACTGCCATTTCGGCAGTGATTGATGCTTCCCTTTGTACAGTAAAAAATCATTTTATCTCCTCTAAATAAAATTTTTGGATTGAATTTCACGGCCTCCTGCGACAATCCCTTTCGGCCATGAAGCTTGATTAACTGGGAGTGGCAAATTCTGCAGGAGCTCACCCTCCACATCCGACAAATAATAATTCACGGTTTTTTTTTTCTGAGTTCCGCCAGGACGTCTATCTTCCCGGACAGATCCGCGATTAGACGCTCCAGGCTTCTTTTATCCGGGGATCGAATAATCTTGACCCTTAACGACAATTCAAACATGCCGAGTCCGAGAAACGAAGCGTAATTCTCTACAACCGATAACGTCGGATTCTTTTTACCGGTTTCAATCTGAGATATGTAAGAAGCAGTAATATTTAATGCCTTCGCCGCCACTTCTATACTGATCCCTTGCATTTTCCGCTCTTCTCGAAGAACGGTTCCCATCGCCTGGGCATATTCCAAGTTGTTCGGTTCCGGTTGCTTTTTACTTTTCATCTTAGATTTTGAATTAATTTAAAAAAACAATAGCTGAATTTAACCAGCAGTAAAAAAAAATGCAAGTGTAAAATTTAACTCACAGTGACTTTTCCCGATTATTTCTCAAAAATTTAAAAAATCCACCAAAACAGACCCTTCGAATTCTCTGCTGCAATTCTCTACGATTTTGTACCTTAACAGGATTACAAGCGAGTCTGATCCATGGATATTACCTGTTAGTATAATCCCGTGGAATGTAAAGATCAGGCCAACTCCTTCGCTTTTCATCCTCAAGTTCAGAATGCCTCTGCTCTTTATAGTAAAAATAATCCCTTTTTTTTAGCCATCGGTTTTGAAAATTTTTGATTTTACCGATAGATGACTTGGATCTTTCTATTATCATGATAACCCATCTTGAGTCTTTTACAGCCGATTCATCCTCTTTGACCGCGGAATTAAAGGATTCTGGTCTGACCAGATCGGATTGGTTTTTTGATCTGTTATCTTGAATAATCGATTGTTCTGTTTTTTGGATAACTCCCCTGTTCTGCTCCACGGGGTGAAATTGTTCAAGGGCGGATTGCCCTGCCACATACGAGTTTTTTGTCATGATTCCTCCCTTTTTTACTAAACTTGATGTTGATATTCCCTTCGGTTGATATGTTCTCAGTTATTAACTGTGAGTTAATAATTATGTTTTAACTCACAGTTAATATAATGGCAATGGCAAAATTAACCCACAGTTAAAAATATTTCCGGACACACAGTTATCAGAAGAGATTTCAATGGTATATGAGCGGTAAATACATCGTAACCAGGTTTAAAACATGAGGACATGCAATCGATACATGTCCCCTTTTTTCAATCCGTGATCACACACAGAATGGGGGGGGGCATGAGGCTAGGCAACTACTTCACCAGCCTCAACAGCGGACTTTTTTCGGGTCTGTCCGATAACGACCAGACAGAATATCATCAAGCAGATTCCGGAGACAGCGAGCAAGGCAATCATGCTGAACCGGTCCAGGAGGAAGCCGAATAGCAGCATTGCCAGTGGAATGGAAACGTCACCTGCGGAAAATGTCACCCCAAAAACCCTCCCAGCCATACGATTGGGAATGCTCTTTTGTATCAAGGTTCTAAAGCTGGTAACCGCCAGGATGATAAAACCGCCGTAGCAAAAAAAAGGGATAAGATGGTACGTAGCTTTGTTTAAACCCAGATAATAGAAAAACGAAATTATCATATTTACCAATCCGACCATAAAAATCGATGCAAACAGTATTTTCCGCTCTCGGTTTTCCATCCCTTTCACAAAACCAAAAACAAGGGAAACCATAACCATACCCATGCCGAAGGATGTTTGTAAGAACCCGAGATTTTTCGCCCCGTTACCAGCTAATTGGGACGCGAATACTGGGGTAATGGTATGAATGGCACCTACGAAAAAGTGAATAACGGCAATGGTTGCAATCAGAGCGATCAATTGGCGGTCGACCAGTATGAAACGGTACCCCTCTTTGATATCTTCAATCAGGGTTGTTTTTGATTGGCTTTCTCCCGGGGAAGGAAGCTTTAGAAAAAGTTCAAAAAAGGAAGAGATCAAAAATGAAGCCGCATTAAAGAGGAAAACAAACAGGTATCCGAAGACGGCAACCGATAGACCGCCCAACACGGGGCCTGCTATCATGGAAATCCCTCTGATCAGCTGTGTCTGCGAATTGGCTTTGCTTAATTGATCCTCACGTACGATTTGCGGAATAACAGCGGGAATAGCCGGATTAAAAAAAGCCGCATTAACAGACAGCAACACCTGGGCGAGGAGGATAACAACCAGGTTCAGAGAGTCAAAATAGAATAGTACACCCAGGGTCAGAACAATCAATCCCCTGAAAAAATCCGTACCGACGATAATCCATTTTCGATTAAATCTATCCACAAAGGCACCGGCAACCAAGCTGATAACAGTCTCGGGAAATATGGTACAAAAAAGCACAACACCCATCATGGTCGCTGATCCGGTTGACTCCAGAATCCAATAGGAAAGCGCCAGTAGATAGAATTTATCTCCGATTTGGGAGATAAGTTGCCCGCTTAAAAGGATGGACAGGTTTTTATTAATTCCCATAATTTCTCCATTTAATTCTCTTTTTCCACCAACTTATGGCTGTGGGATGCATCCAGGTTCAGTTCATAGATTTTTTTGATTTCAGCAATTTTAGCCTGAGTTTCTTTACTAAACGGAGCTTTTCCTTCGAAGGCATGCAGCACGATGCCCTCTATCAGATCACCCAGGGTAATATCAAGATACTCAGCTAATGCCTTCAGCACCTTAACCAGTCGTTTCTCAATCCGCATACCGGTCTGAATTCTATCGATTTTCATATTGGTTTTAAATAGTAGAGTTTATGCTCAAAAAGAGAGTGGTGTTTTGTTACATGCATATCATGGTACATTGGTAACACTTGTGTCAATCAAAGACTATTTTTTTTGGAAAACAATCACATTTTCCCCCAAAAAAAGCCGGAGATGTATCCATAACCCCCAAATCCACCATCAACATTGCTCTCACCGCATTAAATCCGGGACGTTACGGAGTACATGTTCCTAATTTAATGCTAGCCCTTACCTGATAGGCATTGAGGAATTAGCATGATGACATAAATTGATGGTGGATTTTGGTTGCTTATAGATACTTGCCAACCCATCCAAAATTGAATAGTCTGAAGCCAATTTTGGATGAGTTGGCAAGTGATGATCACATTTCAGCTGGAATACGGGGGTATGTACCGGTCACATGTCCCCGTATTCCAGGCATCAGTTGGGCAATCAACGTATGACAACACTCGTCTCACAAAAAGGAGAGAAATGAACATATTCCATGGATCAATCGTAACCTGTGACAAGAATAATAATCAATTCAAGTATCTGGTCGAAGATAGGGGTAAGATCGTTTTTGTAGGAGATGAACTGCCGGAACAGTTTGCACGCCATCAGTCTGTTATTGAGTTGGGATCACGCGCATTAATTCCGGCTTTTGGAGATGGTCACCTTCATTTTTCCAACTGGGCCTTGATTGCCGGAGAGTATTTTGATGTGCGCACCTCCAAAAATTTCAAGGAGATGGGAGACATAATCACCCGTTTCACCTCTCAGGATAAAAAAAGCAAAATTATTGTAGGTTTTGGCATCTCAAGCCATAGTGTTGAGGAACAGCGACTGATAACCCGCAAGGAGCTGGATGTCATCCATTCAAAACGACCACTGCTGATTGTCTGCTACGATGGACACTCTTTGGTAGCGAACAGTGCCCTGATTGAACTTTATCCGGAAAAGATCAGAAATCTTCGTGGATTTAACTCCGATTCCGGGCAACTGTTCAATGAAGCCTATTACGAAGGACTTGATTATGTAACCTCCAAGATCTCTTTACCCAAGTTGATCAAAAGTGTTATTGGCGGCTATGATCTGTTAGCGGAAAAAGGGATTGGACTCATTCATACTGTGGAAGGAATCGGATTTCCGGGAGATATGGATGTCACACTGGTCAATATGATCGCCAAAGCCAGAGCGAAAAAGAATCGGTTTCAAACCAGAGTTTTTTTCCAGACCCTGGACGTCAAGAAAGTGATTAAACGAAAACTGCCCAGGATTGGAGGCTGTTTTGCTGCTGCCCTCGATGGCTGTTTTGGAGCATGCGACGCCGCACTGGTTGAACCATATTCACATGAACCTGATAACAAAGGAATCCTTTTTTACCGGGATGAAGAAGTGGCTTCGTTCGCCAAAGAGGCTAACAGAGCTGGTCTTCAGATAGAACTGCATGCCATTGGTGATGCCGCCATAAATCAAGCCATAAGCGCCATTGAAAAAGCGCTTACCGATACGCCACGGGAAGATCATCGGCATACTATCATTCACGCCTGTCTTTTAAGTACAGAGAATATCGAACGATGTGCCAAGCTTGGCATCGGCATAACTTTGCAGCCGGGATTTCTGGGAACAGATCTCGAACCCGTTGAATACCTGCAGAAAATCCTCGGTGATCGGGTTCTTACCAGCTCCGCTCTAAGAACAATGGTGGATAGCGGAATTCATGTCAGTGGGGGTTCAGATGCTCCGGTGACCCACCCAGATCCCATCGAAGGGATGTACTTTTGCTGCAATCACCCCTATGACGATTCTCAATCTTTATCCATCCAGGAAGCCTTGAAACTGTACACCTACGAAGTAGCCTGGACATCATTTGATGAAAAAGACAGGGGAAGTCTTGAAACAGGCAAAATTGCAGACATGACCCTGTTAAACAAAAATCCCCTTGAATTGGACAAAACCGATCTCAAATCTTTAAAAGCAGAACAACTTTATCTTAATGGCGAGCCCTACAAACCGGGGATGGGGGTAAGCAGCATGTTGTTAAACAGCTTGACGTCCGGCAGGGTGATAACCTGATTAAGGAGATTATACCTTCTGTCTACCTCAAAAAAGATTTGGGGTCAAAAAACCTGACCCCCGATTCTTTCTCACGTTCATACCAGATTTTAAACTTCGTCGAAAGATGAGTGGAGAATAGACTAAAACCAGTATTCTGCCCGATCTGATGAAACCAATATTTTTACTTTCAAACTCACTTCACTAAGTCCGACATGGTCCAAATCCAAATGAACACAGGTGCCGTTTTCAATGCCTTGTGGTATGTTTATAATCAATTCTTTTTTTTCATAAAGATATTGACTACCATTGCATCGAGGGCAAAAAAACACAAATCCTGAAAAAAGGCTGTTACAGTGAGGACATGGTTTTACGATATTGATAGTATAAGGATATTCAATATCATGTTGGTTTTCCTGAGGTGTCAAATGGATAACATAATTAATAGATTTCTTACCCCTAATGTTTCTGCTAAAAGACTCGGGCTGATAATCTTGTGTAAAATCTTGAACATAAGGATTTGGATTATGTTTAAAACACGAATGAATGGGTTTTAAGGACTCAACATCGAAAGGCGGAGTTATCGGAATACGATTTGTGAAACTCTTATCGTATTCCTTACGTCTACCATTATCACTAAGCGTTTCATAGGCCTCAGTTATTTCCCTGAATTTTTTTGAATCTTTTGTTATGTTTCCCCCGTCCGGGTGGAACCTCTTGGCTGAATCTCGATATGCTTTCTTAATTTCATTCTTGTCAGCTTCTTTATTAACTCCCAACAGCAAATAATAATCTTTCATCGCTTTACCAAAGCTCAGTACAATGAAACCATCAATATAAACCTAATATCAATTATTTGGCTAATTGACCTTCCTGATAAACGTCAAATTCTTTTGCCATATTATATAATACAATTGGTTTTAAAGGCAATACAGACTATGAGTAGTATAAAACCTGAAAACAAACTGCTTTTTATCGAGATTATTTGGCCTGAATCTGAAATCGACAATTCGACAGCTGAACGGCGACCCACCTAAGCATAAGGTCAAAATGAACCGGATCGGTCAAATTGACCTACGCTTTTGTTTCCTAAAATATATCTGATTTAATCAAATTGACCTGACTAAACTCCAATCTCGGCATTAACTATTTGTAATATTGTTGGATTTTTGTCTTGGCACGCCGGTTGCTGAAAATTTTTTCAAATATGATACTTGGTCTTTTCAGTCCACACCATCTTATGCTGCATTTCATCTGGAAGGCCAAGACATATGATTGATTGTGTTGATAACAAATCAAAATGTTTTCGGTGTGGACAGGAAATGCTTTAACTCTTGTTATAGGGAGGTCCAAATGTTTAGGTTTTCAAGTGCTTTAGATACACTTTTGGCTCTTCAGGAAGCGGTTGAAGCGGCCAGTACTTCTGATTACTTTGGTCTCAGCACCACCAGTCGAGGAACATTTCCTTCCACCAATCTCTTTCAGGAGGGAGATAACATAATATTGATGGCAGAAGTTCCGGGAGTGAAAAAAGATGAAATTGAGGTTCAAATAAAAGACAACCTGATCACCATTTCCGGTGAGAGAAAAAACAATTATCCGGAAAAAGCAAGTGTTCATCGATTAGAACGGCATGCTTATAAATTTAACCGGACAATGAAGCTACCGGTGACGGTGGACATCAACCAAGTCAAGGCGGATTATGAGAATGGCATATTGAGAGTTGTCATGCCAAGGGCAGAAAGTGATAAGCCAAAAATGATCGATATAAACTGATATTTTAACACGCTAATGAAATACTGCAATCTTCGGAAAGGAGGTTATCATGAATGACAAAGAAAAAAAGGAAATCACTGTCCAGGATAAAAAAGAAGTTCAAACCAAGTCTGAACCAACAATCCCAGGAAAAGTTTATCTTCCAAATACCGATATTGTGGAAACAGACAAAGAGCTTTTAGTATATATGGATATGCCCGGTGTCAGCAAAGAAAAAATTAGAGTAAAAATAGAGAAGAATGTTCTCGCCATAGACGGGGAGATCGATTCTTCACCATACTCCAATCTGAAACCGTTGTATACCGAGTATAACATCGGTCACTTCTCGCGAAGTTTCGAGTTGTCGAACGAAATCGATCAAAACGGAATTAATGCGACCATGACGGATGGTGTTTTACTCCTTACGCTGCCGAAAGCGCCCGATAAGCAGCCAAAAATGATTTCGGTGAATTAGAACAATCAGTACCCGGTTTCTCGATTGCCGAATTATTGATGCGACAAGAGCACGGCTAACCGCGTTCCTGTCGCAGATTCATTTACGTTTACAGTAAGATGAATCATATGATTTCTCTTCATACTCTGAAAACAGAAAGACCCAGCAGTCGGGAACAAAATTGCCGACAGCTTAATAATAAATGTCAGAGGACACATTTACCATCCCTTTTCTATCGGTTGGGCAGTACTTTCATAAGCTTTTAAGAAAACATTATATTCAATTTCGATGAAACTATAAGATATTATTCCACATGAAACAATTATAATAGACTCATAGATTTAAAGTGCATCTTTTTTTCATAGGAAAAATATCATTTATGTCAAATTGAATACCCTTGAATATGGAGGTATTATGAACAAGACAACATTGGAAAAGCAAAAGATTGTTGTTCAAATCGAAGAAGCAGCAAAAAAGTATGCTGATATCAAAAAAAATACAGAAAATGAGATCTCCAAGATTAAAAATCTATTGTTAAACATTGGAGTGCCAGGTAGCACTATCGTAAAATTACAACCAATTTGGCAACATGATGTGAACTATCTACTTAAAAAAGAGACTGAAAATCTAGATACAGAAATTTCTAAAAAAGCAGGGTAAGTCGGATGATCTAGTGCCCCATAAAAGGGGCCAAGTCTTGTTTTGTGGCATACTAATCATTTGTTATAGGCAAATCACCTAAATCACCTTAAGACAAATCTCCTCCAACCCGAAAAAGGGATTTTTCCTGAAGAACTCGGAGCAGTTTGACTTGAACGGTTAAAAGTAGATCTCCGATCTCGTCCAGAAAAATCGTGCCTCGAACCATCGTCCTTCCTTCTTCGCACGTTTCGAGAGAACAACTTTTCCATCCATTAAAAAGCCGGCTTCTTTAGTAGCAGACAACAAATAACGAACGGTTCCATCTTCACGGTAAAAGATACGATATGGATATTATCAACGGGAAATACAGAATTGAAGTAAATCAAGACCTGATGCAGAGATACTTCCGTGTTAAGGGACTGAAATAACCTTAACGTCACTTCCTGTATAAATGAATCATCAACCATCTCATATCCTTGCTTGGGTTACTGAACAATAGCCAAGGAGAAGCACCGTGCTTTCTTTTGGGGATGCGAATGCGAATGGGCATACCCCTTTAAGAAAGCTTGTCATTGAGAATAACCAACAAGGTTTTGAATAGCTCATTACTCATACCGAGGAGAAGAAGGCCAGGTATTCCTTTGAAAAGGTTGTCTTTGGTCTGGAACCGACGAAAAACTACCATAAATCATTGGGAGAGTACCTGATCAGCAAAATGAAAGACCTGACCCCCACCTATTGAAAACTCCGGATTTTTTATTTTCGATAGTTACTTGGGGAAGTTCCCGTCCATCTTTTAAAGGCGCGGTAAAAGGCGGAGGTTTCGGAGTAACCGAGCAGAAATGCAATCTCGTAGATAGCCAGATCCTTATTGGATAGATATTGCAGAGCCATGTCTTTTCTGCATTTATTAATGATCCCTTTATAAGTGGTGTTTTCCTGCTGCAGTTTTCTGTGTAGCGAGCGGACACTGAGTCCAAGTTTTTCTGCGACCTCTCCGGCACCCGGATCTTTCCCCTGATAGCGATTGATGACAACATTGGTTATTTCAACCGTCAACCGTTGCTCGGATTGAAGATTTGCTAATAGTTCCCCGGCTTGCTTCTCAAACCAAACCAGCAGATCCTGATTTGCTTCAACCAATGGAAGATCCAGCACCGAATTTTCCAACTCCAATCCGGTTATATCAGACTCAAATTTAAGCGGCGCCCGGAATACCCTGTGATATTCATCGACATAGAGTGGCTGGGGATGTTTAAAAAAGACTTGTATCGGGATAACATCAGTTCCGGTGATCCAGCGGATATATACAATCCAGGTTACAATAACTGCTTCGACCCGATAAACGAAGTACCCGGTTTCAGGATATCGAAAATCGAGAAAAATCGTAGCCCGGTTTTCCTGCTCCTGTAGAACGATCCTGTCATTTTCGCAAATCAGTTTCTCATATCGAATATAATGCCCCAAAGCCTCCCGAACAGTCCGACTGTTCATGGCAATATACCCAACGATATGAAAAAGACCCGGTCGAATCGACTCACCTGCATGGATTCCCAAGGCATCGTCGCCCGTCAACCTCACGGCTGCTTCTGTTATTTTGAATAGTTTTTCCAGGGGAACCCGACGATTGGGATCTTGCAGCGATTCGACGTCTAAATCGATAACTGCAAGCAGATCATTTGAATCAAAACCCAAATTCGAGGTAATTTCTAACAATCGGTTGATCAGGCCAATCGTAGCCGTCGGTTTTTTCGGTTTTTCAGAGGCGGTCATATCCTTCTAACGGATCTTGAATTGATGAAGTTGGATTGAAATCTGGCGCAGAAAACATCATTTTAGGCGCAAAAAGACATTGGCGCATCAAATTCACTTCACGATAATACTGGTTATGAGTGGAAAGCAAGTCAATTGTCGCTTAATAACCCTATAATAAAGGTCATGTTATGATTGAAAACCGCAAAAATATACAATCAGGCTGGTTAACTGTCAGAAAAAACCGGCTGTTCCTGATAATCGGATCAGCTTTATTGATCCTTCTGTTCATTTGGTTGGTCAAACCTGTACCCCGGGGCATAGATCGATTTTATGCCGATCAACCCTATCACTTTAACACCTTGAGAGCTTTTGGTCATATTCCGAGTGGGGGTGGGGATACAGCTGAAATTCTGGGTACAATTCAAAAAATCAAACAAGGGGAAGAGGAGAGTTGGTTTACAGAGTGGGAAAAAACCGGCGCTAGGGTTGAATGGATGGGAAGGAGTTTAACCAATCCTACCAGTCGAGGACTGGCTTTGTTACGTGCACATAACTACTATCGTACAGCCGAATTCTTTCTGGATCCTGATGATACCCGTCGATCGAAGGTGTTTCGTAAAAACCAGGAGGTATTCTATGAAGGTCTGAACACACTAAAGGTCGATTACAAGATTATTAAGGTTCCTTATGGTGAACATCAGTTGAAAGCGATCTATTTTCCGGCCAAGGGGGATGATGGGAAGAAACCGTTGATTGTTGCCTGCGGCGGTTATGATTCCACCCTGGAGGAATTGTATTTTGTAATCGTAAAACCGGCTCTGGATCGGGGATATTCTACTTTGATCTATGAAGGGCCCGGACAGGGATCGATCATTAGGGAACAAAACCTTATTTTTACACACGAGTGGGAAAAACCGACCGGTGCTGTGCTGGATGAATTCTATAATCAATATTCCCAAAAAAGAAAAATTGTGCTGATCGGCATGAGCATGGGCGGATACTTGGCTCCGAGCGCTGCAGCTTTTGATAACCGCATCGATGGGGTTGTGGCATTTGATCAATTCCATGACTATCAGGAAATCGCCTTTCATGTTGCTCCGGGCATTGTCAAACACCTTTATAACCTGGATTTCCTTGACGCGATTAACCTGTTGCTGAAACTAAAAATGAAAACCACGCCGAATCTAAGGTGGGGGATCCGTAATGCCCAGTGGACGATGGGAGTAAGGGAACCCATCACAATTTTCGATGTATTCAGCAAATACACTTTGAAGACCGTATCCGCCAATATCAAAAGCGACGTGCTGATACTAGCTGGTGAAAAGGACCATTTTATGCCGCTAAGCCATGCTGTTGATTTCAAGAACGCCCTGACTAATGCCCATAGTGTGGAATTAAGAGTGTTTACTGAAGAAGAGGGAGGACATGAACATTGTCAATTGGGAGCGTCCCACCTCTGGCAGGGAGTTTTTTTTGACTGGGTAGAAAAAAGATTCCCCGGGTAAAACGGAATTATAATATCGCAATGACGTGCCTGATTAAACGCTATGCTTACCGGATTTTTGGGGAGCGTAGCGTAGCGTAGCGTAGCGTAGCGACGATAATGCTTCGGTGCAGTAACTTGTTATGCTGCCATAGGCTATATAAATTCAACTTTAAGCCGTTTTCCAATCACATGAGCTGCTCTGACCCAATTCGGTACACTTGTCCCCGGGGCTTCACACCAACCACAACAGCGCGTGGCAAGCATGCCCGGGTAGGGACTAGTAGGAACATACCAGGTATTTTAGGTAGCTACCCCTGAATGCACTCAACTATGCGACTTCGTGCCGCGCGCTAACATCATTATAGCCGGCAGCTGCACGGATTTCAATTTGAAGATAGTCTTTGCAAAAATCGTATAACTTGTGTTCACCAGAGGCGATAGTCGAGTAGGCCGAGGGAACTTCCCCCTCAGCCTCTCACAGAACCGGACGTGAACCTCTCGATTCATACGGCTCTTCCAGCTCCACTAAACCAACGAGTGTTTGTTTAATCAGGAAGTTCCTCCCGTCTC
Organism: bacterium; assembly: GCA_018829445.1. Taxonomy (GTDB): domain Bacteria; phylum SAR324; class SAR324; order XYD2-FULL-50-16; family XYD2-FULL-50-16; genus JAHJTV01. The sequence continues at coordinate 267 of JAHJTV010000030.1, read as the reverse complement.
CGGTAGACTATTTGGTTAAACAGGCTGGTCAACCCCTGTGCTCCACTTCCATTACAGAAGTTTCATCACTACTACGAGTTGATCCGCCCCTTTTCCCTGCATCGGTACTCAGATTATTATGGGTGATTCCCACTTGAACCGCTCCCTTGGCATCAGAGCGATAGGTTCCCAATGCCTGTCCTCAACTTGATTGGGGATTCCATACAAGAGCCTAAAATAGGATCACGCTATCTTTATACCGGACGCCGCTCAGGCAGTAAGTAGATT
>JAHJTV010000003.1 GCA_018829445.1 bacterium | reverse complement strand
TTGTAGCTTGAGTTTCACTGTTCATTGACATGCTCCTGTAGATAATTTATTCAATGTTGCCGACAAAACTTGCGGCACTGAGCATGTTATGGCAGATTTTCAACCCTCCCGGAAGATGGGGTTAATTTAGCGCTTACGAAAATATATCAATAACTATTACCGGGAAGAATTTAAATTCGTATGGAAGCTCTTACTTGAGGGGAATTAATGGAATCAAACAAGCACTTCTTAGAGCAATTGCACAAGCAGACCAAAAAACAAAAAAAGAAATCTGTGCTGACTATCCTTCTGAATTAAGTAATGATTGTAATATACTGAGATCAAATGAGGTGATAACTGGCAGTTCGACAAAGATCTCTGATTTTAACAAGATCTATTTCTTTAGTAATCATTTGTATTATAGATTTGACATTTCTAAAGGAAAAGTTGATGAAGGATATCCAATAACTATTCAGAATAACTGGACAAAATTATGGCATAATGGAATTGACGCAGCATTCATATGGAATAACGAAAAAATATACTTCTTCAAAGGAGATAAATACATACGGTACAATTACTTATCAGATCGAGTTCACGAAGATTATCCGCTATTCATTAAAAATTTATGGCCTGGACTTTGGGAAACGAATATAGATGCTGTTTTTAGGTTAGATGATGAAAGTGTCTTTTTTTTTAAAGGAAACGAATACATAAAATACAATCTAATAACTGATAGGGCAGATAAAGGATACCCAAAGCCAATAAACGAATACTGGCATGGCGTTTGGGAAAAAGATATTGATGCAGTATGCAAACTAAACGATCAGAAAATATACTTTTTCAAAAAAAATCAATTTATCAGATATGATTTATTAGCCAATAAAGCTGATAATGGCTACCCAAAATCAATCCAAACTTTGATTGGTATGCCAAATGAAACAATCAATGGCTGTTTTCAAGTAGTGAAATGACATGACCAAATTTAACACCCAACAAGTGCATTCAGTTGACCACAAACTCCCTAGAATAGGGGAATTACAGCGATCTCGGCAAATTCATCTTTAATCAAATATCAGTGCAGTGGCAACTGATGCAGGTGTTATGTTCCTAAAAGTGAGATTCAAAATCCATTGAGTTATGCAAAATACGTATAATATCAATGGAATCGTCAGAATTGGAGCGATAATAAACTATGTGACTACCTTGGGGAAATTTCCTATATCCTTTTTTAATATAGTCGCATTTAACACCAAGATTTGGATTTTCGGCGAGTTTTGTAAAGCAGTCATCAATCTGTTTCAGGGGTATGTTCCTTTGTTTGATACCCCATTTGCTTTCGGTGTATCTACCTATTTCAACCAAGTCCAAAAATGCTTTACGGGAGAGCTTGTATGTAGGCATTAGGTATTCTCTTGATCAAGTGTTTTAATCAACTTGTCATAAGAATATTCGACAAAGCCACTTTTTTCACCTTCTTCTAACATACCACGGAGGGTATTCAATTTTGTTTCATTGTCTTCGAGCATCCTTAACCCAGCTCTTACTACTTCGCTAACAGAGCTATAGCGACCGTTTTCAATTAACTGAGCAATGAAAGAATCGAAGTGGTTTCCGAGAGTAATACTTGTATTTTTTGCCATGTTGACTCCTTGATGTGCTTTAATACCAATTATTGGTATTTTACTTGGTTGATCTTACCCAGTCAACCCTTCAAGATCACTTTGAGTGGTACGATAATTTACTGTAATAATTGAAATATTAATACATGACAAATGCATACACCCGACAAGCGAACGCCCTCGGTTGGGCTTTTCCCAAAGCTCCGGAAAAACATTTGTGTTAATCGAACATCAGTACAGCTGCGGGTAATATTTCAATGAGAATAGTGTGCTACAATATCTGTAGCTATTTTCAAAATGTTAACCCGCAACTCCTCCGGGGCAATGACATCCACAGATGCCCCCATTCCCAACACATGCGTTTGAGCCTCTTCAATCCTTTCAAAAGTGTAGTCCACTACTAGCCACCCTTCCGAGTCAGGTTGAGCTTGTTCAACAAGTGACCGAACATCTTCTCCCAAAATATAGGGCAAAACAGGAATCAAGTCTGGTCCTATGCGTAGGGTCACCGGATATTTTGGCAAACTAGCCTTGTAACCGATTACCCAATCTGTCCAGAATCTGGCTAAATCAAAATCCTGGGGTCGGGCAAAATGCATCTGGGACATTTGAACAGCTTCAATCCGGGATACCCGATACACGCGCATTCCCTTGTCAGTGGCGGCAACCAGATACCAAATACTTGCTTTTGCCACCAAACCATAGGGGGAAATTGTTCGTTCACTTACCTTGCCGTTACGGCGGCGATACGAAAGAACCAATTGGCGGTCTTGCCACACTGCCTCTTGGACGGTTTTTAGGTGAAGCGCCGGCTCATCTGTTTGAAACCAACTGGCCGCATCCAAATGCAAACGCTGGCGAAGGTAATCAGCATGTTGATGATGATCACTCGCTAGCGTACTGGTCAATTTAAGAACAGCAGTCTTAACCTGCTGACTGACGCCCAAATCGGATATGGGACTGGGAATGGTCAGCATAAATAATGCCTGAATTTCGCCTTCATTCAATCCGGTTAGGGTAGTACGATAGCTATCCAGCAAGGCGTACCCACCGCCAGGTCCTCCATTGGCATAAACTGGTACCCCAGCCACACTCAAAGCATCAATGTCTCGATAAATCGTTCGTTTGGAAACTTCTAACTCATTGGCTAACTCTTCCGCCGTCATTTGTCTTCGGGTTTGTAACAACATCATTAATGAAAGAAGCCGGTCTGCTCGCATTATTCCTCCCAATTCAAAAATACAGTTGGATTATTGCACAAATATTAACTGACAGTAGATGTCAGCCATTATTGCTACAATGAGGAAAATCAACCATGAAATTAGAATTTTAATAAACAAAGGAGAAAGTAATATGTCGAAGAAAATATCAAATATTTTTGTTGATGATGGCGGAGCCGGTTCTGTACCAGTGGTTTTTATTCACTCACTAGCCGGAAATACAAAACAGTGGTCTGCCCAACTCAACCACATTCGAACAACGCGGCGGGCGATTGCTCTCGACCTCCGGGGGCACGGTCAGTCTTTACCACCTGCAAATGGTGAGTACACTATTGACTCAATGGTCCAAGATATTCAGACGGTTGTCGAGGAGTTAGGTATTGAGAGATTCATTTTGGTAGGTCATAGTATGGGGGGTAGTGTTGCTGGCGCTTATGCAGGTACTTATCCTAAACGAGTGGTCGGATTGCTTCTCGTTGATCCGTCCGGCGACTCAACTCAAATGCCGGTTGAAGAAGTACAAGGGTATCTTGGTGCTTTGGAGTCTGAAGCCTATTCAAACGTTATTGAAGGATACTGGAGTCAAATCTTGACCGGGTCGGCTGAAACAACGGAAGTGAAAGTTATGCAGGATTTACGTGATACATCAAAAACAACAGTTGTTGGTGTTTTCAAAGAACTTTTTAAGTACAATCCTGTACCGGCGCTAGAAGGTTACACAGGCCCTAAGTTGTCGGTTATCACATCGCTTAACGAAACTCCGTATAGCTTACATAGACTTGTATCCAATCTGCCCCATAAAATGATAACGGGGACGGGGCACTGGTTACAACTGGATAAACCAGAAGAATTCAATCGGATAATGGATGACTTACTCGCAACTCTTGACAGTGGTAACGTACATTAAGAGAAATTCCCCAAAAGTTAACTTGATGACTCAACATTGAGTACAAATGATACACGATTGCTTGATCCTTGATAACGTATATTATACCGCAGAGATGGTTGCTAAAAAACAAAATATTTCAAGAAGTAAGTTATATACAAAAGCTGTAAAAGACTACGTCAACAAACATCAAAAAAGTCATATTACAGAAGCGCTTAGCTCTATCTATCCGCAGGAAGAGTCATCTCTTGGCTCAAATTTCTGCTTTCGGGCTTGATATATCACGTAAAATCGAGCAGTTGCCATTCCATTTCCGACGAAGCCCTTGTCACGGAAATGTGCTTTGACAGGAGTTGCCCCTTGGGGTATGATCCTTTTGAATTTGCAAAAATAAACAACAACAAGGGAATAAACGACCAATGACTATCACAATACGGCAAAATCTGAATAAAAACGGATTGGTTCATATTTTCTGTTTTTTGATTTTATTCTCTCTCTTGTCTGGGTGCAGCTCGGTAAAAGTAAGCAGGGCGACTGAAGATGAACCCACCGATTTATCGGGAGCCTGGAATGATACTGATTCCAGACTGGTTTCCGAACACATGATAAATGACCTGTTGCATCATGGTTGGATGAATGAGTTTCGATTCAAACATGATAGAAATCCCGTTATCACCATTGGCAAAATCCTAAACAAAACAACAGAACACATTGCCACCCAAACCTTTACAAATGATATTGAGCTGGCCCTGATCAGATCAAACCGTGTTGACCTCACTGCATCAGGCAAAGCAAGGACAGAGGTCAGAAAAGAGAAAGAGGATTACCAGACACATAGTCAGCATCCGGCAGGTACGAGGATTACGGTTGAGACCCAAGCGGATTTTATATTGAGAGGGGAGATTCATTCGGTTGAGGACCAGTTAAAAGATACCAAGGTGGTGACCTACCAGATTGATTTGGAGCTATTAACTCTGGAGAATAACGAGAAAATCTGGATTTCGCAGAAGAAGATTAAAAAAATAATAGAAAAACCAACTCTGGGGTGGTGATTTTTGGTGAATAGCGGTTAGCAATTGGCGGTTAGCTATTGATTATTAAAATAGAGACTAATTGCTTGTTACAAAAGCTAATAGCATACAAAAAAATGGAAAAAAGAGGTCTCACCTTATTACCGACACTGATAGCAGCACTATTGCTGGCTGTCTTGACTATTGGCTGCTCACCCGGGACATTGTTGACCAGGGATGATTATCAGGTAAGTCTGCATCATCACTATGGCGGTCTACCGCAAAAGGCGCTTGAGAAGTTTCCTGCCAAAGAGAAAGGATATTTTATCACGGTTCTTGAAAAAGCCTATCTGAATCTGCTGTCAGGAAAGCCGGAAATTACCCCTCTGAAAAAACTGGCGGATACTATTGAGAAGAGAATCCGTTATCAGGGATCAAGGGAGGTGCAGTCACTCTTTTATGCGGAGACTCCTGAAGGTTATTATGCCTCCGAACACGAAATTATCTGGCTTCATATTCTGCTAAGCTGGGGCTATTCGGAACGGGGGGAATATGAAGAAGCCTGTGTCGAGGCACGAAAAGCCTCTCATCTGTTGACAGCTCCCTGGAGTCATGAAGGCCATTTCGACGATCCCCTGTTGAGAATCATCCTCGGTGGAATGTGGACAAGATGCGGATCATGGGATGATGCGGTGGTTGATTTCCGCCGGGCTTATCAACTGGCACCCGAGAAGCAATGGTTGAAAGAGCTGGCTGATCTGGAGGAACCTCCTAAAAACCTGTTCCTGATTCTGGGTGGTGTAGGCCCAACACCAACCTGGGACCCAAGCGCAGAAACCAATCTGGTGAGGGGATTCCGGCATGTCACGTTTACTCCTCAGGGTAAAAAAAGCGATCTTTCATTGACGACAAAACAAGATAAAAAGATAAACCTCCATCTCTCCCCCGATTCATCCCAATGGTATCAACGCCATTTCGAAAGGGATAATGCCATTCACGAGCTGATTGTCGATTCTCACTATACAACCAGGGCTGCCGGATCTATTACCATGGAATCAGCAAAGATGGCTACAGCCTATACTGTAGGCACGGTCGTTGTGGTGGGATCAATCGCTGTGGGAGCCGCAGTTATCTATTATTCTGTTTTATATCTCAGTGGTGACATTGCAGGGTATGCAATCGGTTTGGGATTGGGAATCGGCATCAAGGGAACAGACAGCGGAATAGGCATAATTACCAGGACCACTGACGACAGCCTGGAATCGATCGGTGATGATCTTGATTCCTCAAAGGCATACCGTTTTGTCAGGTATCTACCGGAATATGTCTGGGTCGGCTGGAATGATGAGGAGCTCTCCGCTTCGGATCTGTCTCTGATAAACAATGGTCAACAGATAGCTTTGAATAAAAAAGAAAACTCTCAGAATGTGTTCTGGGGGTTTTCTCCGGATATAAATACAATGATAGCTGATCGTGCCATTTTGTATCCCCTGGAAAATCGGTGGGAAAAATGGTCAACCGACTTGATTGAATATCTCAATAACAGCAAGAGTGCGGTATCCTGGGATTCGCTAAGGCATTCCGCGTCAAATATTAAACATGTGGCGAAAACAGAAGACTACGCCTTTTCCATGGATTACCAGGATCAGGATTTAAAAATCAGGATAGACGGAAACAGCATCGAATGTGAAGTGCTTAGTGGCTTGTTCAAAGAAAGCTCATCGATAATAATCGACCTTAAAAGCAAAAAAATAAAAGCTGATGAAGGAGCAAAGAAGGTTCTGGTGGAGACACTTCCCCATAGCTTTATCACCCAAGTTTTACATGGAATTAACCAGGAAACCAGAGGATTGCTTAAGCGGAAATAAGGTGTACTTTATCATGTAACCATCAAGGTTTGACTTTAAACCAAAAAAGAAACCTCACCCTTAACAAAATAGAAAAGGCTACAATATGAATCCGCTGACAAAAAAGGCAAACAGAATTCTAACCATTATATTCCTTGGCTTTGGAATAGCATACCTGATGACTCTGTCATACAGACCCTATCCATTGTGCTTTATGGTGAAATCAATCCCGATATTCTGTTTGTCGCTCTTCGTGCTGCTCAATATTCCAGGGAAAAAGGGGAAACTGTTATTTCTTGGTTTCCTGTTTTCCGCTTTCGGAGATGTATTTCTATCGTTGCAACCCAAAGTGTTTTTCGAGGTGGGAATGGGGGCATTCACCATCGCCCACCTGTTTTATATTACTGTTTTCCTGCGAAAGCCCCTTCTGAATGCCAAACGAGGAGCAGCCTTGGGCATAGTTATCCTTTACTCGGCAATATACGGAGTGATTCTCTACCCCAACCTGGGTTCCATGATGATCCCGATCTACATCTATCTTGGTGTAATCTCAATCATGGCTATCAGTGCCTGCCTGGGACGGTATAATCATCCCCTTATTATTGCGGGGGCTTATCTGTTCATTATCTCTGACTCGATTATCGCGTACAGCATGTTTATTTCCCGGTTTGACCTTTCCAGCCTCTCGGTGATGATAACCTACTATTCCGCGCAACTGTTGATCGCTTATGGTTGCTTTCTCAGCAGGGAGGAGTAAACATTCAGTCGGATCGCCAGGAATTAACGTCCACTATTGATTCAACCGATGGATCATCTACTTTTTTTAGTTTGAGGAAGTGGAATGGTAGATAATAATTGCTTATTCAGTGCCATTAACTCAAGAAATTGTATTTACCTTCATAACCAGAAAATAAGAACTTTTAATTTATTGTTGGGAATAAAGGTAGGGCGGCCTTACATGGCCGCCTTTGAGTTGCTTCTGGCGGGGATGTAACCCCACCCTACCATTTGTATTTTTCATTTTTGGTAGTTCAATGAAGGTGCAAGACCTTGAGTTAATGGCATTGATTGCTTATTAATCATTTTGAACAAATATACAACTTAAGAGGATTGACGGTTTGCAAATGACGGCGATGAAGAGGATTGAGATCCTCCTGTTTGATATAGGAGGTGTATTGGTTGAGTTGGGTGGCATTGAGACCATGTTGCAATGGATAGATTACAAATACAAGGCTGAAGAAATTATGGAGGTCTGGCTGGCATCTTCGGCGGTACGGTTGTTTGAATCCGGTCAATGCGATAGCGTTACGTTTGCTGAACAGATTATCAGGGAGTTCAGTCTCCCGGTTTCGGTTGATACCTTCCTCACTGAGTTTGAAGGTTGGCCGACGCGGGTTTTCCCCGGGGGAATACGGCTTTTGAAAACTCTGAAACAACACTACTCGCTGGTTAGTCTGAGCAACACCAATGAGATCCACTGGCCGCGGATCATGAATACCCTGGAGCTGAAACCTCTTTTTGATAAACAGTTTCCGTCACATCTTACCGGCCTGATGAAACCCGACCAGGAAGCATTCAGAAATGTCATTGCTGACCTGAAAATGGACCCGGAATCGATCCTGTTTTTTGATGACAGCGAGACCAATATCCGGGCTGCTCAAAACATCGGCATTAACACTGTCAGAGTGCAGGGAGTAAAAGAGGTGGAAAAAGCTCTTTTTAACGCTGGTTTGTTAAAAGTGGCATAGACAGCAACTACATGATTGACTGCCAGACTCCCGGTTGTCGATCAAGTGTGTCTCTGATGATTCTCAGACCTTTCTCCACATCTTCGGTTTTCTCCGGGCTTGTCAGACATATTCTTATTCCCTGGGCATGAACTGAGTGTTCCACGGCAAAGGACTTGGATGATTTTACCAATACACCATTTCTTTGAAGCTGAAGGACAAATTCATCCGGGTCCCATTGTTCGGGAAGAATCAGCCAGGTATGGAGACAATCCGGATGATTGTAATACTCCATTCCTTTAAATATGGAATCCACCAGCGCTTGCCGTTTTTTGAGCTCTATTCTCTTGCTTTTTATCATTTCCGCCAGCCTACCGGACTGAATGGCGCGACAGGCTATTTCGGTCATCAAAGGTGGTGCAAACAGACAATCCAGGTAAAAGGCAGACTTTAAAGAGTTTAAAAGTCGTTTGGGTGTGAGAATGTACCCTACCCTTAGTCCTCCGGCAAATATTTTTGAAAAGCTCCCGCAATAAACCACCTGTTCAGGATTTAAAGTTACCAGCGGGATGGGGGGCTTACTGTGTAATATACCTTGAACCTGGTCTTCAATAATCAGCAGATCATAACGGGTCGCAATCTCGATTACCTGTTGCCGACGTTTTATCGATAGGGTAGAGGTTGTTGGATTCTGCAAGGTGGGAATGCTGTAGAGCAGCTTTGGTTGTAATTTCTGACAAAGGGATTCCAGATGTTCGGGGATCAGTCCATGTTGATCCATCTGTACGCCATAATGTTTCAGTTGATGCTGCCTGGCCAGGTAAGTAAATCCGGGGTAGGTCAGGGATTCGGATAGCACCCTGTCGTCCGGACTGGTAAGTGCCGATAAGATAGTGTTAATAGCATTTTGACCGCCATTGCAGATAATCATCCGGTCTTTATTTGCTTCTATTTCATGACTTTTCAGCCAGTCAGCGATTATTTTCCGCTGGTGAGGAATCCCCGCTTCCGATTCATACTGCACCAAAAAGCTCAGGTAGGGATCATCCTGGCTTATTTCTGTCAATATTTCAGACAGAATACTCTCCTGCCCGTGGGAAAGGGTTATACTCAAACTCAGGTCGATGACCTCATCATCTCTCTTCAAAGACTCCAGATAATCAGCCATGTCGCTTTTTTGTCCGCTGACAAACGTTCCGCTTCCCATTCTGGCCATGATTAAACCACGTTTTTCAGCCTCGGCATATCCCCTGGTTATGGTACCGACCGTCACTCCCAGGTGCTCTGCCAGGGCTCTGTGAGTGGGGAGTTTTTGCTTCGGTTTCAGGATTCCCAGTTTAATATCGTCTGCAATTGCATCAGCCAAGGCTTTATATCGTGAGCCGCTGTATTTTTTTATGTCCGGATTCCAGATTGTCATGGGTACAATAATAGGTTTGACAAATAGTATTGAATGTTAAATATTACAATTTAGATCTGTTTTTATCATTGTTTGGTTACAATTGCAAATTGTATCTTTCGGACTGTTACAATTTGTCCCTGAGGGAGTATTCCATGGATTCCGTATTGATCCCGTTAATTGTTTTTGCCTTGGCTACCACTATAACGCCGGGTCCCAATAATATTATGCTGACAGCCTCCGGGGCTAATTTTGGTTTTAAAAGAACCATACCCCATATATTAGGAATCCAGGGAGGTTTACTTTCATTGATGGCACTGACTGCTTTAGGCCTGGGAGTAGTGTTCAGGCAGTTTCCACAGCTTCAAACCATCCTTAAAATCGCGGGATCAGGTTATATCCTCTATCTGGCTTGGAAAATAGCCAGAATATCCTCCCTGAAAAATGCGAAAAAAGAGGGCAAACCGTTTACTTTTTTTGAGGCCGCCCTGTTTCAATTCCTGAATCCAAAAGCTCTGGTTATGGCAATCTCGGCAATGACCACCTTTACCATTGCCGGGCCTGATTATGCTTCTTCCGCGATTACGGTAACCCTGGTTTTTGCCGTAATCTGTTTACCGTCAATCTCATTCTGGGCCGGGTTTGGAGTTGCCGTGGGAAGGCTGTTGAACACACCCAGACGCTGCAGGATTTTCAACACCACTCTCGGCGCCGTGACAGCCTTATCAGTTATTTTGATCATCTATTAGAGAAAAGGGGGCAGGAGAATAATACTGTTGTTTAGTTTGATTAAAAAGGTGGTTTGGGTAGTAGTATATTACGGGATTGTAATCGCAAAAAAAACGTTGAATTTGCGATTACAATCTCCAAAAAAAACTTGAGAGTAGATGTCTAATCTTGGCATTTTAAAAATTGGCGATAGCAGAAAAAGGGAATGGTTTCAAAAGATTTTTTGTCCTAAGACCCCTGTGCTTCAACTAAATCAAAGCACAGAGTGGAAAGAGGTGAAATTTAGGATTCCAAAACCTGTTTTATCAGGTCTGCAACCTTTGCCAGTTCATCTTCGGTGATGGTCAAAGGAGGCTGAATTCTCAACACGTTGCCGAAAGTTCCGCCGACGCCGATCAATAAGCCTTTGTCTCTGAGTTCTCCCCGGATCTGACCGGCCTCATTTCCTGCCGGTTCTTTACTGTCCAGATCCTTCACCAACTCTATGCCAATCATCAAACCTTTACCCCTGATTTCTCCGATTTTTATATTTTTGGGTTGAATCTTTCTCAGTTCAGCCATTAGATTCCGACCTTTTTTTTCTGCCTTTGCCGCGATATTGTTGCTTTCCAGATACTTGATATTGGCCAGAGAAGCGGCACAGGACACCGGGTTTCCTCCGAAAGTGGAAAGGTGATCTCCGGGTTTAAAGGCGTCCGCAACATCAGGCCTGGCAATGAAACAACTAAGCGGGAAACCACCCGCGATTCCTTTTGCCATAGTCATGATATCAGGTTCCACACCAAAGTGTTCAATGGCAAACATCTTTCCGGTTCGACAGAACCCTGATTGAACCTCATCGGCTATGAACAGGATCTCATGCTTATCCAGAATCTGCTTGATCACTTTGAAGTAGTTATCCGGAGGAACAACAATTCCTCCTTCTCCCATGACCGGTTCCGCAATAAATAAAGCTGTGCTGCCGGAGGTCTGATAGAGAATGACATCTTCCAGATATTCAGCACAGAGCATCCCGCAGGTCTCGGGACCTTTCTGTTTGAAAGGACAACGGTAGCAGTGAGGATGGGGGAGGAAAGCCACACCCGGCAGATAAGGACCACCCTGCTTTTTCCGCCCGGAATTTCCGGTAATACTGAGAGTTGCCAGAGAACGTCCATGAAATGATCCGGTTAAAGCGATCATCTCATATTTTTTCGTAAATTGTTTGGCGAGACGTAATGCTCCTTCAATGGCTTCCGCACCGCCATTACCAAAAAAGCTCTTCTTCAGTTTTCCGGGAGTGATGGCAGCCAGCTTCTCCGCCAGATCGCCAACCGGCTTGGCATGATAAACATAGGAACAACAGTGAATCAGTTTATCCATCTGCTGTTTGGCAGCTTCAATCACTTCACTGTTACAGTGACCTGAATTCACCACTGAAATCCCGGCGAAACAGTCCAGGTACGTTTTGCCATCTTCGGCAGTATAGGTTGAGTTTACTGCTTTTTCTATAACTATGGGTTCAACGGCTTTCACAAATCCGGTGTTGACATATTCTTTGTATTTCTGTTTTGTGTCCATGGGGAATCTCCCTGAGCAGTTTGTTTTATTCCATTCCGGATATGGCATGGAAGAGGGCGGTGAATGCTTTTCTGGTAAAAGAACGAATTATACAGTAAAATTGATCAAATTTACCTGATTCTATAGAAATTGCACGAAATGCAGCCCGATTACAAGTTATTTTAGTATAAAACGGCAACAGAAGTCAGTGAGTTTTGCAAGTGGGCAGAAAAGGTGATTGGGAAGACCAGGTTTTAATATTACTGGCTATTTAACCTGGTTTTCGCAGAAACAGGATTAACGGCGAGATTCTGTCCCGGCTTTTTTAATCTCGCTCAGAAACAGTTTGACGATGGGGGAGATTTCCGATGGATGCCATTTTGTATCTTGGGGAGCCTCGTGCCATTCAAATGGTAAGTTTACGACACTACCGGGAGATTTTGCATTCTCCAGAGCCCCAAGAGTTTTCAGCAAAACTTCCCGTTGACCCTTAACGTCGCCGACTTCACCGACCGGACGACCATAAGGATATTCAACCGCGACGGTTCTCGGGAATCCCAATTCACGATTGAACTCCGGAGTGGGAGTTAACACAATGGTGGATATCCCCTGCTCTTCCAAATATCGGGCTACCAATCCCACGGATCGGCAACAAAGAGGTCAGGCCGGGGTGAGTAACACGGCTTCAACTTCCTCCTCCTTCATTCTTGAAGCCACTTTCGGCATGGTTTCAGTCAGCAGGATTGTCGGATCAAGCTGAAAACCATAATAGGAGTAGCAGGTGGGCGCCAGGCTGCCTATGATGCCCTCCTTTTCAAACTCAGTAAATCGGGACAAAGGAAGGATGATGTTAATATCCTGCTTGATATAGTCCGTATTAACATGCAGGTGATTGACGTTGATCTCCTCTTCCCGAATGGTACTGGGCAATTCCCGGCTCGTCGGATCACCCCAGGCGGGTTCTTGCCTTTCACGCTCCATATCAAAAGGGGGATCGGTCTTCAGGCTGATCCCTGCCGAAGTCATCAACGAAAACCGCACCTCTTTAATCGGCTTTTTTAATGGGGTCCAGGGGATTTCTCCCTGGTAATTCTCTGTTGGAATATCCTTTCCGATCCAGGCTCCCAGTGAAGGGGGCATGAACTTAAATCCGTCTACTACTTTTGTCATAGTGGTTTCTCTCCTTGAAAAATGGGATGAATTCGGATGGCCGCCTCAACGATAAAAGGAAGCCACCATTATGTCAATGGTTATTAGGGGACGTTGTTGACTAAGTATACAAACTGTTATCTGTGCTTTTGTTGATGCTAACGCCTGATTGATGATTAAAGGTTTTTTACTGTTACATGGTTTAATTCCCCTGTTAAATCATGCTTCGGCCCTCTCAGTATTTGGTCTCCTCCTTTTTGTGATAAATATGTTTTTAAATAAAATCTGCTATATTCGTTTTTTGTATACTTTGTCATAGAATGTCCCTCTTTTATTCCATATCTATCTTCAAGTGCTATTTTCTCTCTGTTTTTGTCTGAACCTACCGGTTTTTCAATCTTGGCCCTCATGCCTCTGGGCTTGTTTGAATACCTTCCGTATTTTCGAATCATCTGAAAGTTTTTCTTGGAAGTGTGATACGTAATCACAGTGATATACTCTTCAGCTGATCAGGATACAAAAATTAAACATAAATCGGACTCCAACATAGATTCTGCAATATTTTGGTTTTTGTTTTTGGGTGATTCTTCTAAGATTAATTCCATTGTTTTTCCGAACTACACAAACCTGCCGGTATCCTTCTGCAATGAATAAAGGACTGAACTGCAAAGCCTGAATATTGAACAGTCGGAGTGTTATCGCTGTGGATTTGATTTTGCTATCCAATGTTAATCCACTACAGAGGAATTCTGCTACCATAGTCTCCAGACCGAATACTTAAGGAATCTCATTCAGTTAAAAAAGTAGAATTATGCCCAAAAAATCCAAAACAAGGCATTATAAACTGAATTATAAATAACTGAAAGAAAGGATCAATGACCACCTTCCCAATAGTCAGACTGACTAGGAGTTTATTATTATGAATTATCGCAGTATCCCTTTGAATCTTAAACTATTGACGTTTTTTCTGTTCGTTTTTCTATTACCTTTGACAGGCTGCCAGACATCCAAATTACAAAAGGAGATGCCGAAAATCGAAAAAGGAGTGTTAGATCTGAGGCATTGGGACTTTGCAAAGGATGGCGTGGTCAACCTCAGTGGAGAATGGGAGTTTTATTGGCAGCAATTCTTATTCCCAGCTGATTTTTCTCAAAACAAAAACCCGTATGCTGATGGTTATCTTGCCATTCCCGGGGTTTGGAATGACATCAAAGTGAATGAAAAATTCCTGCCCGGTGAAGGATTCTCTACTTTGCGTTTAAACGTATTGATCCCAAATAGCGGTGAACCGTTGGCTATTCGCACAGCGTTGATCCAGACAGCATTTACTTTTTATGTAAATGGCAAAGCTATCATCTCCAACGGCCAGGTCGGGAAAACGTCTGAAACCTCCATCGCTGAGAACCACCCTGTAGTGCAATCTTTTTATCCGGATCGAAACCAGCTTGAGTTAGTTCTTCAGATTTCCAATTTTAACCATCACAAAGGAGGACCGCGCAGTATTATCAAGATCGGATTGCCTGAGGACCTGAGCTTAGCGAGGGAAAGAACCCTGAGCATCAAGCTTTTTTTAGCCGGAGCCTTTTGCATTATGGGATTTTATCACCTGGGTTTGTATATTCTTCGTCGTAAAAATCGGTCAACCCTCTATTTAAGTATCCTGAGTCTGGCATTTGCTTTTCGTTGTGTTTTTTCACCGGATAATTACCTGATTATATTCTTACCTGATTTTAGTTGGGAAGCGCGCTTGAAATCAGAATATCTCTCTCTTATCATTGTTGTCACTTCCATGGTGTTGTTTATACGGTCTCTTCTTCCCCGGGACTTTTTTAAACCCGCTTACTATTTTACGCTTGCCATCGGAGCTGCATATTCGGTTTTGGTGATTTTAACTCCATGCCTGTTTTACTCAAAATATATCCAATATTATCAATTTTTTAGCATCGCAATTGCCCTCTGCCTGGTTTTTGTTCTCATTATTGCCATGTTCCGAAAAAGAGAGGGAACAATCATCCTTCTTCTCGCTTTTATTACCCTGTTGATCTGGGGTGTGACCGAATCGCTCTATTTCAATGAGAAAATCCATTCCCTGCTGCTTGTTTATTCCCTGCAATTTATGTTTATGTTTCTGCAGGCCTTTTTCCTATCTTTTCGTTTCGACAAGGCCTTTACAGCTGTTGAAATTCTCAAGGATGAACTCAACGAAAAATCCGAAGCTCTAAAGGAAAATATTGCGAAGCTGAGTGAACTGGATAGCCTAAAAGATGAGTTTCTGGCCAATACTTCCCATGAATTAAGAACACCTTTGGCTGGTATCATTGGGCTCAGCGAGTCACTTCTGACTGAGCCCCAGGAACCACCAACGCCTAAACAGACTCAAAACCTGAGAATGATTGTTCAAAGTGGAAAACGACTTTCCAGCTTGATTAACGATATCCTCGACTTTTCCAGCATCAGGCATGGTGAGATTATTCTAAATCCCCAGCCATTGAGTCTGCGCACTATTACGGATTTGGTGATCGATTTCTGCCAACCGTTGCTTGCTCGCAAGAGTTTTGAAATTCATAACAATATTTCACAAGACCTCCCCTTGGCACTGGCTGATGAAAATCGCTTACAACAGATTCTTTTCAATCTCCTGGGAAATGCCATTAAATATACAGATGCAGGGCGTATAGAACTGAAGGCAGCTGAAACCGGAAGCTTCATTCGGATTGAGATTCGTGATACGGGGCGGGGGATATCGGAAAAGCAATTGACTCGCATATTCAACGCTTTTGATCGGGGAGGTGAAGATGACCCAAAACTCGGTGGGACGGGATTAGGTTTGGCTCTTACCAAAAAACTGGTAGAATTACATGAAGGTGAAATATGGGTAGAATCCAAGCCTGGTAAAGGATCTTGCTTCTTCTTCACCCTCCCGATTAGCAACACTACACAGGATGTGACCATAAAACCTTCCCCGCCTTTGATTTTCACCACCCCCTATAAAAACGAACCTGTGCTGCTTACCTATAAAGCCAATGCATCGGGTCAAACCACAGCCCATCTTTTAGTGGTTGATGATGATCCCATCATTTTACGAACCATGGCCCAATATCTGGCTCAGAGCGGTTACTCCGTCACCACATCCATTGACGGGCTGGAAGCGATGGAGATTCTGAAAACACAGCAGGATATTCAACTTGTTCTTCTGGATATCATGATGCCGGGGATGAACGGTTACGAGTTTTGTCAAACGATCCGTCGGGAGATGAATACTTATGAGTTGCCGATCATTATGCTGACCGCCCGCGCTCAACCGGAAGATATCGCCAAAGGATTGCAGTCCGGCGCCAACGATTATTTGATAAAACCGATTCTGCGGGAGGAGTTGTTAGCGCGGGTACACAATCATCTGGAGCAGAAGGAATCCGTTCAAAGGTTAAAAGAAAATACACGCCTGCGAAGAGAAATTGAAAACCGGAAACAAGTAGAGTTGAGGCTTGCTGTTTCCCAGCGACGATTGGCCAGGATATTGGATTTGATTCAGAAATCCTTGTTGACTCTAAACGAAAACCTGGAAATCACTTATTGCAATCAGCAGGCGGAACGTCAAATTGGTCTTTTAGCACAGGAATTGGTGGGAGAATCGATTCACCTGCTCTTTCCCGGTTTTCCCATGGAAGTCTTGTCCAAACAACTGGCCGAACTTTCCCCTGCGGACGCGCTTTCCGTATCACTCCCTCTGAAACCCAAAGATACCGAAAAATATTCTGTAGAGGTTTCCTTTATTCCTTTTGCTTCAAAAGGGGAAACCGGTTATCTGATGAATCTTGACACGCAAACGGATCATCCACCCTCTTCGTTTCCAGATTCAACGTCATCTGAAAAACGATTGGAAAGGCTTGAACGGTTGATGTGCAATGTTGTGGAGAGCCTATCCCAAGAAAACCCCAATCTGATGCGACAGATCCATCAATTACCCCCGGTTTTGGATCAAGCGGACTGTGTTAAACCCGAGCAAACCGAAGCAATGGAGACCCGCAAACTCATGGTGGAGGTCATGATGCAGTCCTTACGCTACTGGACACAAACAACCCAAAAAACGAAATTTGATCTGGCAGAGGAGAGCGGTCTCTGGAATGCCATGCCGGACAAAGATGGCACCATGCGCAGCAGGACGTTGGACCGCTATTTAAAGCTAAATACCCTGCCAAAACGCCCAAACTGGGAGAATATACTGCAAACAGCTTATTTTGTCAGGCAAAACACGCCCGATACAGCCGCGGATCTGGCTGCCAACCTGGATGAAAAAGTCACCCAACTGGAATCAGTGCTGTGTCTGAAGGAATAAGCAATTTATCTAAGCAAAAACTTTTAAACTGGGAATTCAAGTTTCGAGATTTAACTTATCTTGACAACATCACTATCGATTTACAGAGATAGGAGTCGCTGCTTCACTATTAAAAACAAGTGTCTGCATTGTTACAGCAGATCCTTGATTCTTTCAAGTTGATTATCCGTTGGAACGAGTGCCAATTAAGGGAGCCTGCCTGAAACGGAACTGTCTTAGCAAATAACCTTAAACCATAAGGACTTGCAACAACGATCCCTTTTAATCTCAATACTGCATTCTCATACCCCGTTCATATTTTCGGAACAGTCCCATTAAATCTGATAGATATAATAGTATTTCAGGTTCATGACTGATGAAGGTCTCCACGAGAGATTAACAAGCTGAAACAATATTTAAAGGCATAAAAGCAAGCCTGACCCTCCCCTGTTTTTCCCAATTTGAACCGAATTGTTACCGATCATTTTCTTGTTATAAGCCCAACCGGCCATTAAGCTAGCCCTTAGCCCCACAGTTTTAATTGATAAATCAAAGATCTGTTGTGGATGCTGTGAAATGAATGAATGTTACAACGATGATGGAAATTCGCAATTGGTTTGCTGAAAAACTTTAATAAATCTATCAAGCTGAATTACTGGTAAATTGAGGTTTACACATGGAAAAACTTGTATTGAAACTGATATCTTTTCTTCTTTTAGTAACATTGGTTGCATGCGGAGGAACCAGTGGAGGTAGTGGAACCGATGGAGACGGAGGAACCGTTGAAGAGAGCAGCTCTGGCACAGACGGTGATTCCGATGAGAGCGATGATTCTGGTGATGATAGTCCTCCCGAAACAAACACCGTCCCTACAGCCACCGACGTCAGGATAGTTGATGAGAATGGCGGCCATGCCCTGACAGGGGATACGTTAATCGGGGAATATACATTTGCAGATTTGGATGGCGATGAAGAAGCCGTTTCTACTTTTCGCTGGTTTCGCAACAACACAGTCATTCCTGATGCAACTTCCTCTACCTACAGGCTCGTATCAGCTGATCTGATTGCTTCTATTACTTTTGAAATCACACCGGTGGCTGCAACGGGTGAAACAACCGGCACAGCTGTTGTTTCATCCGAGTGTTTAACCGGTAATCCACCTGTAGTCAGTGGGTTGGCATATTACAAAGACATCAACAAAAATGGTATCAATGATGCCGGCGACCAGTTGGTTGTTCCTTTTAATCAAAATGTGCTGGTCAATGTCGCAGACAGCAATAGTTTTACCTTGCCGGTTACCGGTGACAGCCTTGGCGAAGGGAGCACTGTCAGTGCCGGACCGGCGGACAATGAAATAACCATTACCCTGGGTGAATCACCTGTGCTGAAAACTCGCCAGGATTACACCGGTGTCCACACAACCAACGCCCCTTCAGGAATTGATGTCAACAGCACGATTACACCTGATGCCATTGAAGGAGTTTCCGGTCTTGACGTAGAGGCAACAACTGCTGTTGATATCATACCGGCTTACGTGGATTCCGCCCAATCCCTGGGATTAAACTCCAGTTACTCCGTTGCCTTGGGTGATTTGGACAACGATGGTGATGAGGATATAGTGGTGGCCAACTATTCCGACCAGGGAAACCGGATTTACACCAATGACGGCTCCGGCGACTTTAGCGACTCTGGTCAATCGTTGGGTTCAAGCGACAGCACTTTTGTTGCCCTTGGTGATGTGGACCAGGATGGAGACCTGGACATGGTAGTTGCCAACGGCAGTTATGTAGGAAACAAGATATACCTGAACGATGGAACCGGGAGTTTCACCGATTCGGCTCAGTCACTTGGAACAAATTGGAGCCGTTCTGTAACTCTTGGTGATATAGATAGTGACGGAGACCTGGATATAGTCGTGGCGAATGATATGCAGAGTAACCGGGTCTACAAAAATGATGGCGCTGGAAGCTTCACCGATTCTGGTCAATCCTTGGGGCACTATAGCAGTCGTTCAATTGCCATGGGTGATCTGGATGGTGATGGGGATCTGGATCTGGTAGTAGCCAATGGTAGTGATCATCCCAACAAGGTTTTTTTCAACAATGGCTCCGGTGTCTTCAGCGATTCAGGTCAGACTCTGGGCTCAAGTTGGAGTTTTTCCGTTTCGCTGGGAGATGTGGATGGTGATGGTGATCTGGACTTTGTTGTGGCAAATGGAAGCAATCAATCCAATCAAATCTATTTTAACGACGGTTCGGGCAGTTTCACAGATTCCACCCAATCCCTGGGAGCAAATGACAGTCGTTTTGTTGCTTTTAATGACGCTGATGATGACGGCGATCTGGATCTGATAACGGCTAACAACGGTCAAGACAGCCTGGTCTATATCAACGACGGCACCGGTGTTTTCTCGGACTCAGGCCAATCTCTCGGCGAGAATAACAGCTCATCTATTGCCATGGGTGACCTGGATAACGACGGCGATCAAGATTTGGTGGTGGCTAATAATGGCCAGGGTAACAGGGTTTACCTGAGCTCTCTTTCCGGTACCTGGGGTAGCGTTACCTATACCTATAACGATTCCGACCAGCCGCTGGAGGATTATGACAGTAAATCCATAGCCTTTGGTGATGTGGATAAAGACGGTGATCTGGATATGGTGGTGGCAAACTACGGAAATGGCAACCAGGTTTACACCAATGACGGTTCTGGAATCTTTAGTGATTCCGGGCAGTCCTTGGGATCAAACTATAGCAACTCTGTAGCGCTTGGCGATGTGGATGGAGATGGTGACCTGGACATGGTGGTGGCAAACAATAACCAATCAAACCAAATTTATACCAATGACGGCACGGGTGTATTCAGTGAGAGCAGTCAAACTCTGGGAGTCAACTACGGAAGGGAAATCTTATTGGGCGACCTGGATGACGATGGTGACCTGGATATGTTAGCAGTAAACAACAATCCCAATAGTCGGATCTATCTCAACGATGGCTCAGGAAATTTCAGTGATTCAAACCAAACCCTGGTATCAAATAATAGCACCTCTGCTGCCATAGGGGATTTGGATGGCGATGGCGACCTGGATATAGTGGTGGCAAATGGTGCCGGAAAAGAGAATCAAATCTACATCAACAACGGCACCGGCAGTTTCACTGAAGTGGAGCTAACCTGGCCTTCGTATAGAAGTACCTCCGTCGTACTTGGAGATTTGGATAATGATGGTGATCTTGATATGGCCGTGAGTAATGGCCAAAATGAGGGTAATCGTGTCTATTTGAATAACGGTACGGGAAGCTTCAATGACTCCGGACAATCCTTGGGTTTAAAAGACAGTCAATCCATGTCATTGGGAGATGTGGATGGTGACGGTGACCTGGATATGGTGGTGGGAAACTGGAACCAGGGTAATCGTATCTACTTTAACAATGGGGCAGGGATATTCTCAGATTCCAGCCAATCCCTAGGCACAAAAGCCACGAGCCAGGTCGCATTGGCTGATGTGGATGGCGATGGTGACCTGGACCTAGCAGCTGCGAACACCGCCTGGTATAACAATATTTACCTGAATCAATAACATTCTTATTCTTCTGCTGGATCTTTAAAAACAGGCCTTCCAGCAGAAGCACACCTTTTCCGCAGCAAAATACTCATTTTTAAGCTGATATTACATAAAAATTCAGCTCAAAGAACCAATACACCGCATGTCATGCCTGTATTGTTGATATATTCGCGCTTTGTTCCTGCAATATTCTTTTGAGTATCGGCAGAAGTTTCTTACCATCGGCCGTCCCAAAAAGATTGTACTTCGACACACATTTCTCAAAAATTTGGTTTTTGTTTTTTGGGGATTCCTCTAACATCAATTTTAATGTTTTCTATAAAAACCAGTTTTAATATCCGGAATGCACAAACACGTCAATTACTCTTCTCCAATGGATAAATGCCCAAACTGCAAAGCTAGAATAAAGAGTACCAAGGAGTGCTATCGTTGCGGTTTTGATTTTGCTTTTACTCTACAATGCGAATCCACAGCAAAGAAATTCCACCGGCAGGCATTAGCATACCTGAAACATGGTGATCTTGATCTTGCCCTTGAATTAAGCTCATTATCAGAATTCTACTACCGTAGTCCCCAGATAGAAAAATTAAAGAATTTCATTCTGTTAAAACAGTTGTATCATGTCTAAAAAGAAAGATAAAAAGAGGAAAAACAAGCAGATTAACCCGCACAAGCTGAGTGAGAATGAGCTAAAAGGAAAGATCAATGAACTCCTCAATAGAAATCAGATTGATGAGTCATACAGTTTGGTGAAGGTACTTTTGGAGCGATTTGAATCCAAAGACAGTGTATCTCTGTTTCAAACTACCTTAAATAAAAAGATCAAAAACCTGGAATCATTGGGTAAAAGCGAGGAGGCAGCCCGACTGATTGCGGAAGCGAAAAAAAGGTTTTCATCCTCCTTTTTCCGCGAAGCCGATGAATTTGTGCAACTGCAAAGTCTGGATGACGATCAGTTAATCAATTATTTCTGTAACAAAGAGACAATCCCGGAGCTTTTCCGTTATCAAATCGCTGATATTCTCTACTTTAGCGATAAGAACAACCGATCATTCATTAAAAAACACACGGAATACAAGGATGTTTTTTATGTCAAGGAGGCGTTTCAAAATGGATACAATCCTGTTGACACACCAAAACTGTTAACCGGATTGAAACCGACCTCACCCTATAAACCATGGTATCTTCTACATAAAGCCATTCAAGCCTTTCAGGTGGAAGACCTTGCAACCCTGGAATTGGTGGATAAAAAGTTGACGTCTCATTCTTTTCCCTCTTTCCTTGTATCCAGGCTTTTCAATTGTCAGCGATACCTTAACGGGCAAATAAGCGACACACAAAAAATATCGGCTGATGACCTTGAGATTTTCAAAACCTTATGTGGAGAGTCTTGTCCAACTGTTTTTGTCCTTTCCAATCTCGTAAAGCAGCAGACAGCAAATCCCTTATATAAGCTTATAAGCAGATTGAGATGGTTTGAGCGGAACCAGCCCGGTTGGTATCCGGATATTTTACAGTTATGTCTCACCCGTGAAGCTTCCAAAGAGTCGAATCGATATCAGGACAATGATAATTTGCCAAAACTCCTGGTACAAATCAGATTGCCGGACACCCTTGCTATTAATAAAACTCACCTCATTATCAAGCTTAGCAACATCAATACCTTCCATGAATGGGAACTGGAGGATATTATCTATGAATTGGTTGAATCCGAGGATATCGACCGGATTCAAATTTTCAATCCAAAACACCTAAAAGCGGAGCTATTGTTTTTTTATGCCAAATCCTTGAGACCTCCCGGCAAGAGCTCCCGATCTTTATCATCAAGGATGCTCAACAGATTCGACCCGGATGAATCCCAGGATAATCCAGTCCGGGAATTGGAAAAAGCTCTCAAACTTTCCGATCACAATCCAAAAATTTTTACACTTTTAATCGACTACTACCTCAAAACAAAAGAGAAAACTTCCACCGTTAACAAGGTTGTGGACAGCCTGTTGGAGAAATATCCCTCCAACCCGGAAGGATATGAACTGGCCGGTAAGATAGCGTTTCGAAACAAGTCCTTCACAAAAGCAATCAGTTATTTTGAAAAAGCCAAAGAACTGATGCCTTTGAATCGAGACTTTTTAGAAACAATTCTCGATTGTTTTGAAGGAATCATAGATAAACGTTATATAAAGAATGCCCAGTTAATCGATAAGGATCTGGAAAACGCTAAGGTCTATTTGAATCATTCCAATTCTTCAGCTCTTTTTCGATATAAACTTCTTGAAGCAAAAGCATTATTAAAAAAATATGCTTTGGCCATGGTTAGCAATGAAGAGGTGGCTGCAAACATCACAAGTCTGTATGGAGAATTCTCAGGTAACAACAAGGCTGTTTTTAAGCTGGTACTATTGTTATTGCAGGCAACCGAGTATCACCAGAAATTGGTCCCGGTTCAAAACCAAATACTACATCAAATTAAAGCCACTATCGAACCCAAACTCTACTTGGTGTTCCTAAAGCATGCAGTAAACGGTGTTGATTCTCCAATATCAGAATATTTCAGAGTGGTGTCCGACCTGACCATTGAGTACTTAAAAAAAGAGAAAGAGGAGAAAACCCTTTCCATCAATCAGCATCGTGATCTGATTAAGCTAACCATAACGGAAAGTTGGTATAAAACGTTTATTGCTTTTGTTTGTTTGGCCCGTCATTGCTACCCGAACAATCAGGTATTTGCATTTCTTGAGACTCTAATCCTGAAAAAGGTTAGTCATGGTAAAATCCGTGAGTTTTTCCGCAATGAAGAGGTCATTGAATGGTTTCTGACCCCAGCCGGGAAAAAAGTGGTTGAAGATCTTGGAATGATGGACGATACCTTTGAGGAAATCGACTCCGTCATGAGGAGCAATCGTGAATTGACCCCGAGTAATCTGCTCTTCGAGATTGATAACCTGATCAAAGATTACCCAATCGATTTTCAAAATTTCAGCTCATACCTGATTGAGGATTCCCATTCCGATGAAATGCTCTCTTTGAAAGAAGTCAAAAAAATATTCGGTTTTCCTATCCGAATAACGGCCGCACCTTATTCATCCAACAACGATCCCGGCAGTTTATTTTATAACATGGACAGTCGAGAGAACCAAAGAAAGCTCAAAGAACTGGAACGACAAAGAATTGAGGAAGAAAAAAAATGGGAAGAGGAGCAGGAACAAAAGAAAAAAAACAGGGAGACGCAAGCCAGAAAGAAAAGAGAGATAGAGGAAAAAATAGCGGAACTAAATGATCAAATCGATATTTTCGATTTTCTCAACAATGAGGAGGTTTGATGATCGCATTGAAAGTATTGGGACTGGAATTCACCAATGATGACGAAACAATTCGCAAAGCCTATCTGAAGTCGTTAAAAAAATACCCACCTGAAAAGTTCCCTGATAAATACAAAACCGTTAGAAAGGCATACGAACTGATTGAAACGGAGCAAAGAAGGCTGGAGTACTACCTGTTTGGACATGAAGACGATATCACCTATGACGAGTATTCATCCGTTTGTCTGAATATTGATAAAACCATACCAAAAGAAAAATGGAACAAATTATGTCAATTGTATCAAAAGACCAAATCGAAATGAGGATCCGTGAGTTATTAGCCAGGGAAGAGACTTCACTGGAACAGATAAACCTGGAAGATATAATTCCTGTGGAAACCGGGAACAAGATCGATCTAATGTCTCTATTCACAGCTTTAGGCGGGATTCAAACGGAATTCAAACAGATGAACCGATTAGAAAAAAACCGTCTGGACACTTTTAAAGACTATTTTGACAAAGAAGAAAAATCCAAACAGCAACTGCTGGAAACCGTAGATACACTGGTATCAAAAGTGGGTTTTTCAGAACAAAAACCGATCCTTTTGTCCATTATCGAAATCAAGGATTTTATTGAGAGTTTTCATCGAGCATTACTGCTGGTTTTTACCGGGCAAGGCGTACTACGTTCCATGATAAATACAATGACTAACAAACAAGCGTTTTACTATGTGGAGGAAAATGTCTCAAATATCCAAAAAAAGATTGATCAACTTCTGGAAAGAGTCGGCGTGTACCCGATAACCTCTACAAATGAGACATTTGATCCATCCTTAATGATGGCTGTTGAAACCCTGAATGATAAAGGCAAAGCCAACCTCCTGGTCATAGAAACCCTGGAAAAAGGCTATTTGATACAGGATAAAATCCTCAGGTTGGCTAAAGTCAGGGTCAATAAAACTGGCATGGTTGAATAGAAAATATACTGTGAATCACTAAAAAGTAACTTACCCCAGGAGAAAAAATATGATTTTAGGAATCGATTTGGGAACGACTAATTCCCTGGCAAGTATAGTCCGAAATGGTAAAATTGAGTTTGTGGATTTTGGCGGTTCCAAACTCCTTCCCAGTGTTGTTGCAATCAATGGTGAAGGGAACCTGTTGGTCGGGCAAACCGCAAAAAACCAATACTATCTCGACCCTGAAAACAGCGTTAAATCTATTAAAAGGCACATGGGAAGCGACGTCCAGACTCTGCTTAATGGGAAAGAGTATCTTCCGGAAGAGATAGCGGGAATGATACTGAGATATATCAAAGAGACTGCAGAAGAACAATTTGGAATGAAGCTTTCCAATGCGGTGATCACAGTACCGGCATATTTCTCCGATGATCAGCGTAAAGCCACTTCCATTGCAGGTGAAATTGCCGGATTCAAAGTCGAGAGAATTATCAACGAACCCACGGCGGCTTCGCTATCCTACAATTATAATGAAGAGAAAGAGATAAGGGCCATTGTCTACGATTTTGGCGGTGGTACGTTTGACGTATCCGTCGTTAATATATCAAAAAACCTGGTCGAAGTTGTTTCCAGCCATGGCGATAATCATCTCGGTGGTGACGATATTGATGTCGAATTCAGTCAATATCTGGCTGATTTGATTGCGAAAAAGTATAAGACAACCCTGGTTCCAAAAGGACAAACCGCTCATCAACTACTTCAGATAGCCGAAAAAAGTAAAATAGAGCTCTCAGATCACCCCTATTACACCATTGTTGAAAACCTTTACATCGGTGAAAATGTTCCACCTCTATCGGTAGAGCTGGAGATCTGCAGGGAGGAATGTGAAGAAGTCTTGCAGCCATTTATTGAAAAAACAATGAAACTGGTACACATTGCATTAAGCGATGCCAATTTGAATGCAAATGACATTGATCAGATTCTCCTGGTTGGAGGCACTTCAAAAATCCCCTTAATCACCCGCGAATTTGAGAAGATCTTCGATATTGCACCGTCCGAAAGTATCAATCCCGATCAAAGTGTCTGTTTTGGGGCTGCCATCCAGGGAGCAATTATTGAAGATGACAACATCGATTCAATATTAGTTGATGTCACCCCTTATACATTTGGAACTCGGGCAGTCATAACCGGTGATATTGGTTTTATAACCGATGACGATGTCTTTATTCCTGTCATCAAACGGAACTCACCTCTTCCTGTTAGCAAGAGTGAGGTGTTCTACAAATTGCACCCGGAACAAGATGCCATTGAAGTTGAAATATTTCAAGGAGACAGTAAAATAGCTAGTGAAAATAAATTTATCGGTTCCTTTAACGTCAAAGATCTTTCCAAAAAAAATGATAGCGAAGAGATTTTGTTAACCATGAATCTCGATCTCAACGGAATATTGACCGTAATTGCCACGGAAAAAAATACCGGAAAGCGCAAACAGATTATCATCAATAACTCCTTCAACCATGGTGATGTAGCAAAATCGGTTAACAAACTTGCTCATATTTTCGCTGATAACACCGATGAACTTCAATCCGTGGTTGAGCCGAACACCAATGACACATTGGGCGAAGATAAGGAATCAAATAAAATCTACATTGCCAAGACCATGATTGATAAAGCCGAAAGCAAGATGGAACTTGCCGATTCTGATGATGCCAAAGAGATGAAAGAAATTATCACTGCTCTGAAAAAAGCCATCCTCTCCCGAAGTACTGCAGAGATTGAATCCCTGACAGATGACCTGACCGATATTCTTTTTTACATCGATTAGGTCTGATCTTGAGAGTTTAGGTTTCTCTGTCATGCCGGACTTGATCCGACATCCAGCGCTTTGAAATATTTTCTGTTTTGTGGCATCTTGCTACAGCCATAACTCTTCAAAAGAACTTTCCTGAGTTGACGATCCTAACCTTCGATAATCGTCTAGAAAAGGCAACAAAGTCTGAATAAATAGTTTATTGATTGGATAAAAAATCAGCATTGTCCGGTTAGAAATTTGCATCTGCTCGTAGCTCGTAGGTTGGGCTACTTGTTGCCCAACATTGCTTTCTATTGATGGGCAACGAGTAGCCCATCCTACTTTTTCTAAACAAATAATAGCTAAAGTTAAAGT
>JAHJTV010000029.1 GCA_018829445.1 bacterium | reverse complement strand
TGACAACTTCGGATATTCGGTAGCGATCAGCGGCGAGCTGATCGTGGTGGGAACTTACCTTGAAGACAACAGCAGCACTGCCATCGATAACTCCGATAACGGATCGATCACTGATGCCGGTACAGCAAGCAACAGCGGCGCAGCCTATGTCTTTAAGAAGGATGGCGAAAACTGGGTGCAGGACGCCTATCTCAAAGCTTCCAATGCCGAGGCCGATGACTTTTTCGGAAATTCGGTGGCGGTTAGCGAGGGGCTGATTGTGGTGGGAGGTCGCGGTGAAGGCAACAGCAGCACTGCCATCGATAACTCCGATAACGGGTCGATCACTGATGCCGGTACGACCAGCCAAAGTGGCGCGGCCTATGTCTTTAAGAAGGATGGCGGAAACTGGGTGCAGGACGCCTATCTCAAAGCTTCCAATGCCGGTGACAGCGACTGGTTCGGAAATTCGGTGGCGATCAGCGGAGAGCTGATCGTAGTGGGGGCTTTACAAGAAGCCAACAGCAGCACCGCCATAGACAATACCGATAACGGGTCAATCACTGATGCCGGTACGGCCAGCCAAAGTGGTGCAGCCTATGTCTTTAAGAAGGATGGCGGAAACTGGGTGCAGGACGCCTATCTCAAAGCTTCCAATACCGGGGTCAGTGACGCTTTTGGAAGATCCGTGGCAGTTAGTGGGGGGCTGATTGTGGTGGGTGCTCACTATGAAGACAACAGCAGCGCCGCCATCGACAACACCGATAACGGGTCGATCACTGATGTCGGTATGGCCAGTGAGAGTGGCGCGGCCTATGTCTTTAAATATTAAGATCTATACCCGCTAAATAGTGATCCTGAAAAACGGTGCGATAGCGGGCTGCATTTCCGGATTCGCTTAAACAAATTATTGAGAAAAACAACATGAACAAATTTAATTATATCATCCTGGTAATGGCGCTTGTCATTTTGGGGATGATGGCGGTCGGGTGGTATCAGCTCAGCGAGGAAAATCAGCTGCTGAGGCAGCGCATCGCCCGTATCGGTCAAAAAACAGACCATGGAAAGGAAGGAGACCCCTATATCGCCGGACCGGTCAAGAACCGAATCATTAAGGGCAGCGTGGACCTGAAGGCCTGTTATAAGGCTTTTCTTACGAGAAATCCGGAGATAAGGGAAGGCAACATCAAACTGGACTGGCAGATTGACCGGGATGGAAGACCACAAAACCCTGAGGTGGTATTCAGCCAGTTTTCAGATCCGTTCTTGGGAGAGTGTATGATCGGTAAAATCCGGCAATGGCAGTTTCCACCCCCTTTGGCCCGTAGCTATGTCGCTCATCTGTTCCAATTCAATGACGCGCTCAATAAAAAGGACATGAAAGTGGAATCATCAGAATGAAAAAGGCGACCGGCTGATTTGTGACCGGGCATTTCAGTTTCGGACTGTCCGGCTGAAGGTTTATCAGTACACCCTCATCGGTAGAAAAACCATTTTAAAATACCGTCGATGCAGGAATCAAATAGTCGGGAGGTGCCATAAATAGGAATGCAGGACCAGCGATAGCGGACGTTTTTCTGATATTGCTGTAAGAGGCGCAATGATTTGACAGAGACTGATGTATTTGAAGAAAAAACAAAAACCACCAATCAGCTTTGACCATTTCATCGGATAGCCAGCCCCCGTTGAACACCGCAGATCTCTATTTTTGGAGGAAAGGAAAGGGATATCTCAAGAGTTCGCTGAGAACATCAAAGTGGTCGAAACCAAATTAAATTCCCTTTATTCAAAAAGAGCTAACGGGTTTTTGCTTTTTCTGATAGTTGATTTTGGAAGATCACAACTTAAAACAAAAAAACACCCGGTTATTGAGGAAATTAGTTGCTTTCACAGGTAGAATAAATGATCCTGAAGATCTTGTTCATGAAGAACGGGATCGGTTCTTACGGCACATTACAGGTCTACTTTTTAGTTATTCCCATGTCATTAATTGCGATTTTCCTCCTCGTTATCTCTTCTACCACACACGCAGCCTGGAACTTTGTTAGCAAACGGGAATATCCTTCGGCGTCTTTTTTTCTGACATCCAACTTGTTAGGCGATCTCATATTTGTCCCTGTTATTGTGTATTATGCCAATATAATAGGAAATTTTCCCATTGAAGTATTTGGTTTGCTGTTGGCAACAGGGTTTTTTATGGCGATCTATTATATCGGTTTGGCTGGTGCTTACCGATTCGGCGATTTGTCAGTAGCCTATCCTCTTGCTCGTTCCGCACCAGTACTTCTGGTTATGGCAGTATCCTTTCTCCGGGGTAATGGTGATCAGATAAGCGCCCATAGTATTTATGGTATTGTGCTGGTTGTGGTCGGATGTTTTTTAATTCCTCTTACCCGGTTATCAGATTTCAGTTTAAAAAGATATATCACCCCAACCTGCCTACTTGCTCTGATGGCAGCCTGTGGTACTGCCGGATACTCCATTGTGGATGATGCATCCCTGGAGATCTTGAGAAATATGCCGGGTAGTTTTTTAAATCCGTTTCAGAGTTCATTGATTTATATTGGATTACAGGGCTTTACCACCTCACTGATAATGGGAGCCTTAATACTGATAAGACAAAATGAACGAAGGCTTTTTGCTGAAGTCATTGGACGGAAAAAAAGAAAAGCCTTTCTTACCGGATTGGTCGTACGAATGACCTACATCCTGGTTTTAACCTCCATGGCTTTTGTTAACGACATCAGCTACGTCGTCACGTTTCGTCAATTCAGCATTATTGTCGGTACTCTTATGGGGATATTCATTTTGAAGGAACCGGCTCATAAAACCAAATTAATGGGTGTTATTATAGTGTTTGTGGGATTAATTCTTGTCGGGTTGGGGTAATGATATGGGAAGATTAGGGCAATGGGCTGCCCTATGAACACTTTTGTATTTCCCGGTTCCTCTGAGGTTAAAATTACAAGGAGGTTATTAATCTGACCGTTACTCTAATCCCCCTTACAACAATGATAAGCTAACCCATTGGCTTTTTCTCTAATTGGCTAGTGTCCTTTGCTCCTCCAATTTAACAACTATCCTTTGGAACTCTCCTTCGCTGAGGGTGTAATATTTCATCACCATATTGGTCATAAGTCTGATAACGAATGGCAGCAGACTGCACAGGATCAACAATCCAAAAAGAGTTTTTTCATTTTGAACCTGATTCGGGACATAGTCTATCATCATAAGTACCGCTCCGGTTATCGCTCCTCCGAGTGCCAATCCGGCTTTCATCATGAAGCTCAATAATGCGAATATGAGCCCTTCCGATCGAATTCCCACTTTCAGTTCCGCATATTCCACAGTATCGGGGATCATCCCCCATACCAGGGCCACCACCGGGCCATTCCAGAACGCTCCAAACAGAACCACTATTCCGGCAAGCCCTCCCAGGAATATAAGCTGCTTTGTATCATTAGCACGGATAAAGGGAAAGATAACAATAGGGGCAAGCAAACTGAAGGTTGCCAGTAAATTTGAAATCTGAAAAAGTTTCTTTTTACCCATTTTTTTTGATAACTTGGGAACAATCAGCATGCCTGTTGTCATCATAATCAGGAATAACCCCATAAATGGGGGATAGAGTGATTCCATTCGCAAATAGTACTTGAAGAAATAGATGGCGGTAGAAGCAGTAATAGACGTACCAATTTGAAAAAAGAGATAACCGAACATCAGGGCTATCAAGGGACGATTTTGGGTAAGCACCCTGATCTTCTGTTTCAGGGTAAAGAAGTTGGCTGCCGTCCTCTCCAAAGGTTTCTCTGAAGCAGGCAGGTCATACCTTTTGGTAACGATAAATGTGATCGTATAACAGGCGATCATCAATGTGCCATATAGCGCTGTAATCCAGGTAAATCCTGCTTGGGGTGTAGCAAAAAGGCCGATAAGAGGAAGAGTGGCAGCAGCGACCACCAGGGTGGCTAACAATGCAGTGATATTTGAAACCGTTCCGATTTCGGTACGCTCAATGGGATTTTTTGACATGATGGTTGTCTGGGCATGATAGGGAATATTGATGGAAGTAACTATCATGCCCAGGGGGATATAGGTGGCAAATGCCCAAATGACTTTTCCGGTGTGCCCTAAATCGGGAGTATAGAAGGTGAGGGTATAAACAATAGCACACGGCACAATTCCAACAATTATAAAAGGTCTGAATTTACCCCAGCGGGTGTGGGTCTTATCCACAATCGATCCCATAATAGGATCATTCACTGCATCCCAAATTCTGGCAACCAGAAACAGAACTCCGACGGCTGCCGCTGATATTCCCATGATATCCGTATAAAAATAAAGCATATGGAAGGTTATCATTGCAAAAATCAGATTGGAGCCCAGGTTACCCATGGAGTATCCAATATTGTCCTTCCAGGGTAAAGTCCTTTGCAGGTCATCTGTGGTTTTCATCTATACTCCCCTTTAATGTCCATCCATTTAAATTCAATATGAGTATACTATGCAGACGGTTTGCTCCTCTCTGTAAGTTCCTTAAACAGGGCAGTTGCTGTCAACTCGGTCATCAGAGCCCTTCCCGCCGCTTCGGCGGGGGCAAAATCACGAATAAAATTGATCTCTTCTTCACTGGGGGGTGCAGTTTCCTTTAAACCTGCCGCTACTTTTAAATCCCAGGGGATATCCTGCTTGATATCATCAATGGAGACACCCGGATAAATTTCAGCTAAAGTCAACTCTTTGGTTTTTTCGTCAAAAGTAAAGATCCCTTTTTGGCTGATAAGAAGTGAAGGTCCTGTTCCTTTCGGGAAAAGCCCGGATTTGTCCCTGCTGTCACCTCCTTCAAGATATCCTGGAGAGGTAACATAATCCAGTTTTTCTACAAATTCACCACCACGCATGGTCAACACGGTCCGTTTGGCATAGGAGATAAAATCAGCAGCGCCCCCGGAGCCCGGCAAACGAATAGTGGGCTTATAATAGTCGCCAATAACGGTTGTGTTTAGATTCCCAAACTTATCCACCTGTCCCACACCCAAAAAACAGACATCGACAAATCCCCGATAGGTCATGGTAAATGAAGTAAACAGATCCGTTGAATAAGAGAAACCGCGACAGCTCATGGCATCGGCAATATGATTGGGTTGTACCAGGGGAGTAAAATCTATGATTCCTGATTCCATCATCAGATTGGCATTCGGCGCATGCAGCGCTTTTGCCAAAGCTCCGGCTGTTGTCGGCAATCCAACTCCCAATATTACATTCTCATCATTTTTGATCTCCCTGGCCGTGGCGATGATCAATAACTCACTTAAGGTATAGTGCCTATTCATAAAACAACCCCCTCTCTTCCATAATGGTTTCCAATTCCTGACGGGTCACCCCCATATATCTCTCCTTACCCTCTTCATCCCAGGAAGAGGTGAACGCAGAACCATAGTTTACCGGAGCAGAATAGTAGGGTTTTGCCTTGAGCCTGTTAAGTCGGTTTGTCCCAAACGTCTGTGTATAGTGATCCATATAGCCATTTCTATCCTTGCTTTTATGAACCCATTCATCAATCCACTTTTTTAAGCCTTCTTCGGAAGTGGCAGCCATCTGAAACATACCGTAGGCGAAACGATCCAGGTTGTAATAACCAACCACTTCCGTGGGATGCGCTCCCCAGGGAATCTCAACCACGGCGTCGGTTCTAAACGCAGGGATGATTGTGTTGTGAGGACTGGATTGAATCACATCATGCTCCACGATCTCTTCACAGGACACAATGATCCTTTTGCTGGCAAGAGCCGCTGCCGCAACACTTCCCATAGCGCCCCAATATTGAGCGTTCCCGAATTTATCTGCTCTGGGAACATGAACGATGCAAACATCGGGATTGGCGGCCGGAACTGTCAGGATATCTTTTCCGCTATAGGGGCATTTAATAATTCGATACTTATCCTCCCCCATGAAACCACGTTTTTTGAAAAGATCGGTTGCGATAATTCCTTCAAACACCTGCATAAAGGAAAAGCCATGCATACCTGCAACCAGGCGGGCATTGTAATTAAAATTGGTGTAATCCTCCAGCTCCAACGATCCATTCTGGATTCTGCGTTCAACGGCAGATCCGCCATCCTTTCCTCCCGAACGCATGACATACGTCGTAATCAGTCTATCGACCAACCCGGCTTCTACCAGCATCTCCACATCCAAAATTCCCGACTGGGAGTAAAGAGTTAGATTTTTTTGTCCCTGACGGATTATTTCACAGACGAGTTCCACACAGGTGCACAATGTATAATTTCCTATGATGAGCTCGTCGCCATCCTTGACAAATCTATTGATGGCTTCCTTGGCGCTCATTACCTTGTTGATTGGTTGTTTCATGTTCAAGCATCTCCTCCCGGCTTTCTGATTTAGAGCGAAAATAAAGTATCCCTGGATTTATCCCTTAAATCTGCAGGTTCTCAATGACGGTTGCGACTCCAAGACCGCCACCGCAACAAGAGCTGAAAACGCCATACCTTCCACCGGATCGAATCAGGTGTTTCATGGCAAAGATGCATATCCTGGCACCGGATGCCCCATTGGGATGACCGAAGGCTATTGCTCCCCCCATGGGATTCCATTTGTCCCGATTAATGGTCTCTCCGGTCTGGTTTTCAATCTCTTTGATAACGGCCAGATTTTGCACCGCAAATGCTTCGTTACATTCAAAAACATCCACCTGGGATACAGTCAATTCAGCGCGTTTCAGAGCCATGGGAACTGCATAGGCGGGGCCGATTCCCATAATTTTGGGATCGCAGCCGTAATCTGCACCAGATACCCATCTGGCCATGGGAGTGTAACCCAACTCCTTGGCTTTCTCGGCACTCATAATCAGTACAAAGCCAGCTCCGTCATTTTGACCGGAAGAATTTCCGGCGGTTACGGTACCATCTATTTTGAATGCCGGTCTAAGTTTGGCCAAACCTTCAAGCGTAGTGGTTGATCTGGGATGCTCATCCGTATCAAATTTCACTTCTGGAGTCTTTCTGGTCCCGGCAATAGTGACCGGAACAATCTCCTCTTCAAGATAGCCTGCTTCCATGGCTGCCTTCGCCCGCATCTGACTGTTAAAGGCAAATTCATCCGCAGCTTCCCTTGGGATATCATACTGTACCTGAAGATTTTCAGCGGTCTGCCCCATTCCGATTGCATCTTCGGGAACCGGCGACAGGGTGCTCAGAATCGGCATGGGAGGGTGAAGTTTATAGGGTGGAGTAGCCATTGAAAATTTAACAGCCATTTGACTATAGGATTCCATGCCCCCGGCTATTATAATATCCGCCTGATTTGCCTTTATCTTCCAGGCGGCATGGTTGATCGCATCAATGGCTGAACCACATTGCATCTCTACATAAGAGGCCGATGTTTCATAAGGAAGACCGGCAGCCAGTGAAATAAAACGGGCTGGATTCAACGCCTGTGAACAATGAGTGGCCGAGCCTGCGAATACACTGTCAACATGGGCTTTTTCCCTTATTCCCGTTTTATCAATTAGTCCCTTTAAGGCGATACCTCCCAGCTGGGAACAGGAAAAATCACGAATGGTTCCACCCATCCGACCAAATGCAGTTCTAACACCATCAATAATTACAACGTCTTTTGTGGACATGGTTTCTTCTCCTTTATAACCATATGAAGATACTGGTTTAAAAATCGCGGTCTTTGTTTGCTCCTTCGTAGGGAACAGAATGATCAATTTGCACCGAATTTCCAACCTTCAGGTTTGACTGTTAAACGCTTTTTTATATTGGATCTCAGCTGTGAGCAAAAGTTTCAACAGAGCTGAAATTCTGTAATAGAAAACAGGGAACCCGGTTTTAAAAAAAAGGAAAACATTGTTCTAGATTTTGAGCTTTCTAATAAATGTATGATTTCGTCAAGACTTTATTTTTGTTTTTGCTGTGCATTACTTAATTAAGAATATATATCCCTAAAATTGCAGCAATTATAAGAATTTCGATGTTCTTTTTGAATCAAAAAATTCTTGACATAACAATAAAGTAATTCTAAGAATAATTTTCCATAACAGAGAACATTGTTCTTTACTTATAAGGATCAACAAATTTAATAAAGACTATTATTGATAATAGCATCCGATCCCATGCAAGAGAAGCAACGGTCGTCGACTAAAAAACAGTTTTCGCAGGTGAAAAACAAAAATCTGGTGGCAAAAAAACATGAACAGATTGTCAAAGCTGCGGGTGAACTGTTTTCCCTGAAGGGATATCATCGTACCACGTTGAGGGATATCGCCAAGGCCTCGGGGATCAATCTTTCCTATCTCTACAAGTACATCTCTTCAAAAGATGATATCTTCTATCTTTTTTTCCAGCAGATGATGCATGAAATTCACGATTGGTATAAACCATACCTGGATGAAAATGGGAAAATCGATGAAGACACCTTGAAAGGTGAAAATCCCATTTATATGCTAAAGACCATCATTAAAAACGTCCTGGAGGGCATATATCGCATTAACAATGAGATGTTAACGTTGTTAACGGAAACCAGACACATGCAAGATGATTTTCTGAAGATTATTTTGGCGGAGGAAAGCAACAACATAGCGTTGATGGAACAGGTAATAGAGAAAGGAGTAAAAGAGGGATACTTTAAAACCGATGATGTCAAACTGACCGCCAATTATATATCTCACCTCCTGCTTATTCACCCCCTGCGAAGTTGGAATTTCAAAAATCATTGCACCTTTCGCCGTTTTGAAGAATCCCTCACCGAATTTATTTTGAAGGCACTGGACGTCACAACGCCCACTGATTAGTATTACTGGAAGTTTTCCTGTAAAAAAGATAAATTTTTTAAAAACGCAGGGGCATCAAAAGATAGGCGCCATGCCTCGTTTTTTCTTTTTTCGGTGATTCTTGTTTTTCCTTTGAGAGATTGTTTTGGCGAATAATCCACTCTTATAGGAGAAGTGCCTTTTTTTAACCCACATCCCTAATTCACACAATAAATAGTACTGCCTTCTCACCATTTAAAAATTCTTCTTGAGGATATCTTGCGTAATAGCAGGAAAATACTTCTTTATAGGGTAATCCCACAGCGACAACTGGACTCAATGCATTAAAGGTGATGAAATAGATTTTTTTAAAAATCAGGTTATAATTCCAAGTGCAATATCCTCCCTTAAGTGATTCCAGCTCAAAATAGATTTTAAGGACTGAAATTTTGAATCAAAAACGGACCGGAAACGCAAATGTAGCTATAATTGACTTATCAAGGCGGGGACTCCTGTTCTGGTTATGTGCCTTGGCTACAATTTTTCTTTTTGGGTGTCAGGAAACAAATCTACCGAGTCCTCTTTCAAAAAATGGAGTTTTGGACTTATCCAGCTGGGATTTTGAAAAAAATGGCCCGATTTCCCTGAATGGAAACTGGGAAGCATTCCCCGGGGAGTTATTAGTACCTGAAGATTTTCAAACAGTTCCAGCCCCGGTTGCAGAAGGGCTTCTGGATGAAAATGGTAGCTGGGAGCCACCTGCCAGCCTACATAACACGCAACCAATTAAAAATACCACCTACGCGCTTAAGGCTATACTGCCAGAAAAACCGGTTATTTTGGGATTAAAGATTAAAACGTCCAGAATACCCTTCACGCTTTGGCTGAATGATCAAATGCTGATTCAAAACGGCGTCACTGAGGTGAACTCTGCAGAAAAAACCGTCATAAAACCGAACCAAACTGCATATTTTAATAACCACCAGGGCATTTATCAGATCGCTCTTCAGGTATCATCCCAGTTCAAAGTAAAAGGTAAATTTTGGGATAAGATCTATTTGGGAACACCAAAACATCTCAAAGAAATTGAAGGGAATAAATCGGCCATTGAATTGCTGTTATTTGGTGCGATTTTGATGATGGCTTTGTATCACTTTATTCTTTTTGCCTTAAGAGGGGACAGCAGATCAACGCTTTATTTTGGACTGTTTTGCTTTTTTGTTGCATTAAGAGTCATATATAATAACGATACGCTTTCTGAAACATTTATTTTTTGGATGAATCAGGATTACCTCACCAGGATGTCCTATATTGTTTATTGTTTAACCATTCTATGGTTTGGTAAATATAGCTATTACCTTTTTCCGAATGCAGTTTCTGCAACCACTATTCGGATCCTCCAATATACCATAGTTTTATCTGTTTCTTTTTTCCTGTTCTTACCCAATTCAATCAATACATATTTCCTAAATTTTAGTTACCTCATTACCCTGGGATATTGTCTATATTGTATTCAAATTCTATATAAAATAATCAAACGAAAAGATGATAGTGCAAAGCTTTTTTTATTTGGATTTGTTGTTTTGGTGTGTTCGTTTTTTTATGACGTTTTGGTCTTTAGCAATGTGGTTCAATCCCCTGAATTATCAAACTGGGGTGTATTAGTTTTTATAATTATACAATCCGTGCTGATTTCCCAAAGATTTTCAAATGCGTTATCGGCTGTTGAAAAAATGACGGGAGAGCTTAAGGAAAAAAACATTGCGCTCAAAAACCTGGACCAATTAAAAGATGAATTCCTGGCTAACACCTCCCACGAGTTACGAACCCCTTTAAATGGAATCGTTGGAATTACCGAATCGTTGCTAAAAGGAGTGGCGGGAAAACTTTCCGACAAAGTATCTCAAAATCTGTTTATGGTTGTTTCATCCGCAAAACGATTATCCGGATTAATCAATGATATTCTGGACTATTCAAAACTTGAAAATAGTGACCTGGTTTTAAAAAGAAAAGCGGTTGATATTCGCTCTATTGTGGATACGGTCCTGAATATTTCCCAACAATTGACTTTGGGAAAAGATCTGGCACTAATCAATAAAATACCAACAAATTTGCATCGTGCCTTTGGTGACGAAAACAGACTGCAACAGATTTTTTACAACTTAATTGGAAATGCCGTCAAATTCACAAGTCAGGGGAAAATAACCGTCTCCGCCAGGCAGAAAAAAGGTCACCTTGAAGTTTCTGTCTCTGATACCGGAGCTGGTATTCCGGAGGATCGCTTTGAACTCATTTTCAAATCATTCGAGCAGCACCAACATGCGGGAGCCAGAACCTCCGAAGGAACGGGACTGGGGCTCAGTATCACTAAAAAGCTGGTGAAACTGCATCAAGGGAAAATCTGGGTTGAGTCTCAGCTTGGCAAGGGATCAACCTTCACTTTTACACTCCCCCTGGCTGAAGAAGAAACAGACCTGCCAAATGATTCCAAAACAGAAGAATATGAAGAGATCGCACAAACATATAGCAGTTCATGGAATCAACCAATTTCTTTAAACTCCCAAATAAGAATTGATTCAGACACGTTTCAAAATATAAAACAGGTTTGGGTTGTCGATGATGAACCGGTAAATCTGCAGGTAGCTGCCAATTTTCTGGCATTGGAACAAATCAGTTTTGACTTGATCCCCAGCGGGAAAAGATTGGTTGAACGGATAACAAATGGTCCCAAACCGGATATGGTTTTACTTGATATCATGATGCCTGAAATGACGGGATATGAGGTTTGTCGTTTTCTCAGGGAAAGGTACTCTTCCTCAGAGCTTCCCATTATCATGTTGACGGCTAAAAACCGGGTCAGTGATCTGGTGGAAGGTTTTGAGTCAGGCGCTAATGACTATCTGACCAAACCTTTTTCCAAAGATGAATTGATTGCCAGGGTTCGCTCGCAATTGGTCATTAAAAAGGCTTTTGAAACACTGGCTCAAAACCTGAAACTAAAAGAGGAGTTAAAAAAGAGAAAACAAAATGAGCAACATCTATTGATGCTGCATCAAAAACTTTCCGACATACTGGACACGGTTCCTGATCCCATGATTGCGGTTAATGAGGAAAACCTGGTTAGTTTTTACAATCACTCCTTTTTAGAAATAACGGAATATTCTCCCAATGAACTTTTGGGCCAGTCTTATCTCACTTTTTTTAAGGAAAATGATAACCAAAGCCTTCAAGAGCTCATAAATGATCTCTCCGGAGACAAATTGTTGGCAGGAGAGAATAAGAATTATCATCAAATGCTTTTGTGCTGTTCAGACCGGAAGACAAAAACGGTTGATGTTTTAATTACCCCTCTCGATCTGGAAGAGGAACAGCTGTTTGTCCTGATTCTGCGACAGGAATCTAATGCGACAAAACGCGGAGCCCAAGACGATAAGATTCAAAACAGTCTGTTCGCCATCAAGGAGCTGAACCAAAACAGGATCAGAATTCAACACCTGGAAGCATCACTCAGCCGAATCACTCCGTATTCATTGTCAGAACAACCTGAATTAGTTGAAGACCTGAAAACCATTGATAGTGCCCTGGAAAAAATAAGTGCATCGTTGGAATCTCAAAATAATCCGGTTTCACCTCGACAAAAGACAGTCAATATTATGAAACTGGTTATCGGGTATTGGATCGATTCAACGGGCACTTCAAAAACTGAATTGGCAAAGGCATCCACTTTCTGGAAGGTTGACAGTGATCCAAATGGATGGGAACGCGCACGAACACTGGATAAATATCTTGACCTCAAAACATGCCCCCAAAGACCTCGTCTGGGTCCGGTAATCAATACGGTTTATTATGTACTGGCTAACTGCTCTATCCCTTTCCCCCAAAGAGAACAGCTGCAAGAGTTACTTTCTGAGTTATCATAAAAAAGCACATCTCTTCACAGGTGATCAAACATAATAAACGTTTGTATTCCTGATGCAAAATGGTGATGATTGTCCAAGTTCATTCCTTTAAGCTTTTTTTGTAAAAGACGCCACTTCAAACCAATGTTCCCTCCATCTATTCAAACAACTAGCCTGATTTTGCCAGTTTTTGCCAGCGTATTTCTCTTGTTTATAAACCGTTTTTGCGTGATAAGATTTTGACTAAACCCTGAATCCTGTTTGTAACACTTTTTAAAAACAGTCAGCAATGTCCGGTTAGGTTATTGCAACAATAACGAGAAACAGCTTTCAAAAAAATGGAATGTATAAAGACGCCATTACTTTAACTTTAGCTATTTTTTATTTAGAAAAAGTAGGATGGGCTACTCGTTGCCCATCAATAGAAAGCAATGTCGGGCAACAAGTAGCCCAACCTACGAGCAGATGCAAATTTCTAACCGGACAATGCTGAAAAACAGTACCTGTTTCAAATGGGAAAGATTCATTTTCCAAAGCGGATCAGTCGAAGAATGCTAATTCAATTTACCAGGGATTGAATTGAGTTATGCGGAAAATCGGTTTTATCAATAAATGGGGAATCTTATGAAATACAGCAATTGTTTTTTTACTGTTACCATCGTTTCAATAATCCTAATACTCATGCTTGTTTTTGCAGGATGCGGAAATGGGGGAGGAGACTCCAGCAACAATAGCAGTAGTGAAACTGATAGTGGTGACACGATAGGTGGGGACGATACAACAGACGATGGCACAACAGATGGTGATGACACAACAGACGACGGTACAACAGACGGTGTCGATACGACTGATACCAATACCACAGCAACTCTGGTCTCCATTAAAATAATCCCGGCCAATGCAGGCGTTGGAATAAACGGAACAGCACAATTAGCTGCATTGGGAACATATTCGGACAACAGCATAAAAGATATTACGGAATCAGTAACGTGGTCTTCATCATCTGAAGAAACGGCATCCATCAGCAATAACTCTGACACCAAAGGGCTGGTAATGGGCCTAAAGACCGGTGCCGTAAGTATTGGTAGCACAGACCCAAGTACATCAATTGCTGCCGGCAATTCCACATTGACAGTGATGATACCCAATTCAACCCTACAAACCCTTTATCCCAATAACGGTGTTAATCTGAACGACTATGTAAAAGATGACGGTACTAACAGCTTCGATGCCACAGATACACCCTGTGATGCTGCCACAGACACAAGCTGTATTCATGGTGGAGTAATGAGAAGTGTTGAGGTAACCGGTAAATCATCCTGTACGGGACTTTCGGGAACCGACACACTGGGTGTTTTTCAGTGGACTTGCGATGACGGTACCGACCCGGTTCGGATGATATCCACCGGGTTTAAAGAAAATAAAGGTGTTGCAGACCTCATCGATTTTTCAACCGTGCAATGGAAAGTCATTTCAAGTGTCATTACCTTCAATGATAGAACACTTGCAGTCAGCATCTCATCAACATGGTGGTCCAATTCCCTGGTCCTGAATAATGACGGAAGTGATGGATCAGATATGGGGGTTGGTGATGTGCACGTGGTCACTATAAATCCGAATGCCGCATACACAATCGGGGCTGATAAAACTGCGCTGGTGATAAAACCCGGCATTTTTATTGATGCTAGCGCGGACGATGGAATTATTTCAGCCGGTTCCAGGTCTTTCATCTGGGTGGAAGGGACGATCAATTCCTCCGAAAATGATTATGGTGTAAAACTTACTGGCACAAAATTTTCAACACTAAACAATTTTACAGTAACCAAATCGGATTTAATCAACATCTATTTGAATAACTCAAATTGTAACTATCTGACAGGAGTCTCCACCGCGTACAGCGCGATAGGACTTCAGCTTGAAAACTCCGACTATAATACTCTGGATGAACTTTCGGCTTTCGGCAATTCGGAAAACGGTTTGTTTCTATTAACCTCAAATAACAATACCGTAAAGAACAGCACTGTCAGTAATAATTCAACTGCTACCAGTGGTAGTGGTATTAAGCTGGAAACCTCTGAGAATAATACCTTGCAAGATATAGCTGCCAATGAAAACAAAAAAGGCATCAATCTGACCAGCAATTCAAACAACAATGTCTTAAAAGCTATAACCACATATAGAAACGAAATGGGTATTGCACTCAGTACCTCCTCTAATAATAGGCTGACGGATATCATATCTGACAACTATGACGGAGTTAGTATTTCACTTTTCACATCATCGGAAAATAACATTTTGGAAAGCATAACATGCCGCGACAAGGTATGTATTAATTTGAACCAAAGTTCTAATAACACTGTCAGTAGTGTTTCAGCCCGCTACTATGGCGATACCCCCAGCGGGGGTACATATATAGTACAGATTTTCCTTGGGAAAGATAATATTATAAACAATGTTTCAGCAAGCAACTATTATTACGGAATAGATCTTAACCTTTTTGCATCTAACAATATACTGAGCGGTATTATTACCAGGAATGGATACAATGGCATTTACTTTTCTGAAAGTGACAATGATAACAACTCAGCAAACAATATAACGTCTAGCAACAATCCTCAGAGAGCCGGTTTTGAAACACTGACAGGATTTGGTATATATTTTCGAGACACAGACAATAACATGTTCACGGGAGAGATAAGGGTAGGAAATAATGATTCAGAAAATTGTAGCTGGGATACAACTGGTGGTGGTGGAACCAATCCCGGACTGGACGATATTACCTGCGTCAATAATGGATCATCGGATGCGACCTTAACTACCGGTATAGATCTATCTGCTTCATTTGTTACTGGCAGCAATTGGGAGCTTCTCGCAACAGATGACCAAATCCGGAATGTCCTCTCCTTGCCTACATCTAGTACAAGTGATTGGTTTGAGCATACCTGGTCTGATGCAAGCACCTCCTTAGCTGCTCACAATGCTGTTGAAATCCTGGACGATGATATTGGCAATGACAATGGGCTATGTGAATTTGGTGAAACATGTCTCTACAC
Organism: bacterium; assembly: GCA_018829445.1. Taxonomy (GTDB): domain Bacteria; phylum SAR324; class SAR324; order XYD2-FULL-50-16; family XYD2-FULL-50-16; genus JAHJTV01. Next base: position 97,228 of record JAHJTV010000029.1, on the reverse strand, counting down.
CCCCAATATAGGTAAATATCAGGGACACGGCAATCTTATTGACGCAGGAACCATTCTATCTGGAGATGACAGAGTAATCCTTAAGAAGTATGAAATAAACGGTTATTAGGTTCTGCATGAAGGGGCCAGGCAATAAACGGTCTGGTCTTTTAATGACAAAATAAGACCTCCTTTTCCAATTTGTGTAGGATCGGAAGAAAGCCGGCAACAAACCACCCCCTCCGGATCGTTTATCGATGAAAATCTTTTTCGCAAAATCTTCATTTGCACTCTTATAAGATTCGCTATCGAGACACAATTTTCTTTATAGGGTTTGAATGTGTCCGGGAGAATATTCTACAGGGTAGGAGGCGTATCGTTGGATATAGTGACTATTGGCAGGCGGATAATGAATGTGCTCCCTTTTCCGGGAGTGGAATTGACGTCAATCGTCCCTTTGTGGGCATCAACAATAATAAAACGGGAGACATGCAACCCGATCCCGGTTCCCTCTTCAGCTGACTTTGTCGTAAAAAACGGGTTAAAGATCTGACTGCAGGTTTCTTCGTCCATTCCGGGACCATTGTCTTCGATTTCAATTCGAACCGATGACGGCTCGGGCTTCACTGTTAATCTGAATCGGGGAGAACGCCCCGTCTCTTGTATTGCTTTGGCCATGGCCTGGGCACCATTTTTAAGAATATTGAGAAAAACCTGCTGGATCATGCTGGCTTGACACATAACGCCGGAAAGAGAAGGATCATAATCACGAATAATCTCTATTTTTTTAAAATCATATTTTTTCCTTAAATCATAATCGTTTTCAGACAGGGTAATAGTGGTTTCCAGCAGATCTACAATGCTGTTGAGAGCCAGTTTCGAATCACTTTTACGACTGAAGGAAAGCATATTGATGATGATCTGTGCCGCGCGTTCACCGGCAGAGGCCACTTTTTTAAGAATCCCGGGGACATTTCTCTCTTCCAGGTATTGTTTTACGGCAGCGAGACTGATGCCGATGCGTGCCGCCACTTTCTCATTGGCAGGCAGGTTTGTTGTGATCCGGTTTAGCGCCACCTGAATATTCTGGATAACAGCCGCCAACGGGTTGTTGATTTCATGGGCAATGCCGGCAATGAGTCCACCCAGGTTTATCATTTTATCCGTTTGGATCATCATCTTTTCAGTTATTTTTTTCTCGGTAATATCTTCATGGATGACCACGATGTTGGTAAGATTGTCCTTTGTTGATCGAACCGGATAAATGCTGGTACGCAGATATTTTGTATCTCGTTCATGATGGTTTCCCGGGGGTTGATAGCTCCATTCTTCCATGATCGGGTTTCTCCCCTGAAAAACCCTGCTTATGGAATCTTTGATTGCCCACTCCGTCACCCTCTCATCGGTAAGAATATTAAAGCGCCCATTAGCGTTGGTTAATAATCCGTCCCACAACTTTGCACGGGCAGGATTTGTTTGAACCAAAAATCCTTCCAAATCGAAGACTTCAATGCTGAGGGGAGCCTGCTCAATGATGGTTCGAAACCGCTCTTCGCTATGTTCCAAAGCTTCATGGGTAGATAAAAGCTCCTGATTCTGCAGGATCATTTTTTGATTGGTTGTTTTCAGCTCAAGATTTGTCGCAGCCAGCTTTGATTCTGAGGATTTTAGGGCGTTTTTCATGGTGTTGATTTTGGCTGCAAGCCCAAGGGAGGAGGACAACATCTGCAATGTAAAGGCTAATTGAAGTATCCATTTGGTGAGAGGATTCAAGGGGAAAACATTGGCATACGTCAGAATTGATATGGGTACGGCTATGGTTGTAAAACAGGTACCGATCACCAGGTAAATCGCGGTTCGGTCTCCTTTGATCAAAGCATATACAATAATCATTATCTGGATAACCGCCACAATTATAATATTCGGAAGAATCACGGAAAGCGCGGTTTGAAAGCTGATAAACGCTGTCAATGGAAGATAGATTAAACCCGGAATAATACCGATTGCAAGCGCCAACCGGTTAATTCGTGGATATTTGTTCCTGGCGTCCAGATACGATAATAAAAACAAATTGTATAGTATCATCGTGATACAAAGCGTGTACAAAATAGCATTGTTGGCGAGCCATACGGAATTCGGCCATAAATACTGAAACGCGTATCCCATAAAAACCATCTCCTCAATAAAGAAGATGAGACAAAAACAGGCGAAATAGAGATAGGCTTTTTCTTTGGTTATAATAAAGTTAAAAAAGGAATGGATCATCACCAGCAGCATACAACCGTAATAAAGCCAGATGATGGAAACATCACGATTGATTCTTTCCATGAAGGCATCGGGAGATATAACCAGCACATGAAAACGCAGGGATGATGTTGATTTGACTCTCAGGTAATAAGTGTTAATTGCGGGATCAAGATCCAGAACAAAGACAAAATTCCTGTCTTTAATCTGACGGTTATGAAAAGGTAATTGGTCACCAGTCTCTCTGACTTCGACTGTCCCATCCTTCTTGACAATGTACAGATCAACAAAATCACCACTGGAGAAATCAAGTTCCAGGTATATCCGACGGGAAGATTCAGACAGGTTGTCCAACTCAAATTTAAGCCAGAAGGCAGAAGAACTGTAGCCAAAGTTGATATAATCATTTGGGTTGTCTACCCATTTAATATCCTTTGCTTCCTGTATATCCTTTATTGTTAATGCACCACCAACATCTTCATAGTAATCCAGCTCCCTACTTATGTTGTTGTTTTGCATCAGGGATTCAACCCTCACAGTGCCGGCCGATAATCCGACAGCAATAAAAATGGGGAAAATATATTGAAGTAGTCTAAAAATTCTCATACAGCTATTCAATTCCTTAATCCGCAGTTTTTATGATGAGAACAAGAGCTTTCATATTATATTGTCCCAAAGGCACCTGATTGTCAATAATTTGGCCAGAAAGTTGTTTACAGGTTGAACCCAACGTTAGGCACAGATGCCTTTCTTTTTAAGTTGTATTCAAGTGGCGCGACTACCCGGATTTGAAGTGCGGCTTGAATCGGCAGACTCACAATTTTTGTATCCAGAGTTGACAATTCAAATTATCAATCAATCCATTGACCCTTCTCCTTTCAATTAATAAAGCTTTATGGCATTTTTGTATTCATTGGGAATGCATCTTGAGAATGATTACGCCTGGTGTCAGGTTGGCTGTTCTTTAACCTTCTGCTTTTATACAGGAAAATAGGGAGGAAACATGAAAATACTATCGGGAACTGAAATCAGTAAAGAGATTAAGGAGGAACTCAAAAAGGAGGTTGGACGATTAAAGCAAAAAGGGATTGTGCCAACCCTGGCGGTAATTCTGGTTGGAGATGATCCGGCTTCGGCTGTTTACGTAAGAAACAAAAAAAGAACCTGTGAAGAGTTGGGATTAAATTCAATTGAAAGGAAACTGCCGGAGGAAACCGGTCAGGAAGAGTTACTTGGGATAATCAGAGAACTGAATAAAAAACCGGAGATAAACGGCATCCTTTGTCAGGTACCTCTTCCCGTGCAATGCAACGAACAGGAGGTCATCCAGGCGATTGTCCCTGAAAAGGATGTTGATTGTTTTCACCCCTACAATTTCGGATTATTGGCGGCTGGAATTCCCAAATTCATGCCCTGTACCCCTTTTGGTGTTCTTCAGATCTTAAAGCGAAGCGGCTATGAAACCAGGGGGAAAAATGTTGTGATCATCGGCAGAAGTAATATTGTCGGCAGACCACTTTCGATCCTGATGTCCTTGAAGGAGTGCAATGCCACCGTCACGGTCTGTCATTCGCAGACCAAAAACCTGGCGAGTGTTTGCAGGATGGCTGATATTCTAGTTTCCGCCATCGGCATTCCCCATTTTGTCACCCCGCAGTATGTCAAGGAGGGTGCTATTGTTATTGATGTCGGCATGAACAGGGTGAGTGATCCCTCTCATCCAAAAGGGTCCCGATTGGTGGGTGACGTTGAATTTGAAGCGATCCAGGGTATTGCAGAGGCTGCTACTCCGGTTCCCGGTGGGGTGGGGCCGATGACCATTGCCATGTTAATGTATAACACCATCAACGCAGCCCGCTTTCAAGCTGGGTTGGAACGCTTTGAATTGTAGAAAACAGTCGGTTCAGTCTTCATCATAAGCTGTACCCCAGGCATAGTTTTCCTTAACCTGTTTCATAATTAAAGAGGTCTCTGTATTGATAATGCCGTCAATCTTGCTGATATGATTGTAGATAAGATCATTGAGCTGATCAAGAGACCTTACGATAAAATCAATGTCAACATCCATACTGCCTGTCATTAAGTTGATATAAACTGCTTCCTTTAATTTCGACAGTTCCTGCACAACATTGTCCTTCTTCTTGGTGTCGATTCTTATCTTGATATTTCCCGTAATACTGAATCCCAATTTATGGGGATCACCAACCGCCACAATCTTGATATATTTTTCGTTGATTAACCGTTTTAATCTTGTTCTAACCGTAGCCTCCGCAATTCCAAGTTCCTTGGCAATCGAAGTGTTCGATAACCGCCCATCCTTTTGCAACAGGTTAACAATCTGACAATCCAGTTTATCCAGTTTTTTAACTTTGGTTTTTGCGGTATTTTTGGACATTAAACCCTCCATTTATCCAGTCAGCAATTGTTGCAACTCAGATTAGATTAAAACGACATGTGATGGATATTATCTATTCGAAGGTCAAAAAAAGTCAAGGTGTATCTATTTGCCAGAGGAGTTTCGGAACAATAGTCGATAAATTATGCGAATAAACATAACAAATAGGAGACTCGGCACGAATATCGTCGACTCTCTGCTTGGAGTTCAGTTTTTCCCGGTTGATCATAAAATAAGAATTCCTAATGACCCCGATTAGAAAATACCGATTATCGTTTCCGTTTATTCTTTGACAGTCGCATGTCCACAATTTAGACTGTGACAATACTGTTTTCCATAGATAAGGAATTATAAACCCGGTTTTGGAGCAATCCCTTTATAATTCCCTGTTCCATCACATATCAACTTTGGGGGGAGACCATGAATAACGCTGAACTATTAAGATTAAGAGAGCAGCATGTTCCACAGGGACCGTTTAACACTGCGCCCATATTTATAAAGGAAGCAAAAGGAGCCTTGATGATCGATGTTGAGGGAAAAGAGTACATCGATTTTGCGGGCGGTATCGGTGTCAATAACATCGGGCACAGTCATCCCAAGGTTGTGGCTGCAATCAAAGAGCAGGCTGACCGGTTTACTCATACCTGTTTCCATGTAGCCATGTATGATTCATATGTGGAACTTGCCAAACGCCTGAACGAATTAGCTCCTGGGAACTTTGACAAGATGACCATGTTTGCGAATAGTGGCGCTGAAGCTGTTGAAAATGCAGTTAAAATAGCCCGCTATGCTACCGGTCGCCAGGGGATCATCTGTTTTGAAAATGCTTTTCATGGCAGAACCCTGTTGGGTATGTCCTTAACCAGCAAGGTGAAACCGTATAAATACAATTTCGGCCCATTTGCACCCGAGATCTACAGAATGCCGTTTGCCTATTGCTACCGATGCCCGTTTGGGTTGAGTTATCCATCCTGTGATGCCTCTTGCGCGGATCATCTTGAAGATTTTTTCATTGGTAACGTTGCTCCGGAATGTACCGCAGCGGTGATCGCTGAACCCATCCAGGGAGAAGGTGGATTCATTACACCTCCCCCGGAGTATTTCCCCAAATTGAAAAAAACATGTGAGAAATATGGAATAGCATTTATTGCAGATGAAGTACAGTCCGGTGCTGGCAGAACAGGTACCTTCCTTGCTATGGAACAGTGGAATGTTGCTCCCGATTTAATCACCATGGCAAAAAGCTTTGCTGGCGGTATGCCACTCAGTGCTGTCACCGGTCGCAAGGATCTGATGGACAAACCTCATGTGGGGGGATTGGGGGGAACTTATACCGGCAATCCCCTGGCCTGTAAAGCTGCCTTGGCTGTACTGGATATTCTTATTGAAGACAATCTCCTGGAAAAATCGGTTCAATTGGGAAAAACCTTAAGATCCAGATTTGATGAAATGAAGGAAAAGTATGAAGTAATTGGTGATGTGAGAGGGCTAGGGCCCATGCTTGCCCTTGAACTGGTAAAAAACCGTGAAACAAAAGAACCGGCAGCCCAGGAATCCAAACGACTTGTTCAGCGCTGCCTGGAAAAAGGGTTGATTATCCTATCTTGTGGAAATTATGGAAATGTCATCAGAACACTGATGCCATTTGTGATAACAGATGAACAATTGGAAAAGGGATTGTCCATTCTGGAAGAAAGCATCGCTGAGCTATAATAACAAACTACCTCCCGAGCAGACATCGGGAGGTATTACCAGCTCAATCCAACCCCTTCAACGCGATTCTCTTGTATAACATCCGTATTTTCGCTTACATAAGACCAGATGTTTATTCCGGAGGAAATCCCTCCCATTGCCTTGACAAAATTATACCCGTTTTCATCCCTTGCTGGACAGATCTTATATTGTCTCACCAGTAATCCATAAGGTAGGTCCTCGGCTAAAATTTCCTGCATCAATTGCAGATATTTGGATTGCCTTAAAAAACTTGATGTTGTCAGCATTTTATCAAGAATTCTATCAAAAGCATAATTGATATAGTGTGAGGAGTTAAAGTTATTGTACAGATCCTCATCACTTCTCATGGTGTTCCAGAAATCATTGACGGAAACGGGATCATGGCTTTGACTGTTTATGGCAATATCAAACCCTCCACCCACGGGATTGGTCAAAAAACTATAGTAAATAAATGGTGCTACTTTCATCAGGTTAATTTGAATGCCAATCTTTAAAGCCTGTTTCTTTATCAGGTTTGCCATATCAATATGGCTTTCATTGTTATTCAGTACCAGTAAGGAAAATGAGAGGTCCTGGTTTAATTTACGATCATTTCTGATTCCATTATTATTGGTATCTATGTAATCAGCCCGGTCAAGGATTCTTATGGCTTCATTGGGATCATAATTATATTTTATGCTGGTGGGATAGAAATTGATCAATTCGGCATATATGAAACTACTAATTTCACGAGCATAGCCACGGAAAACCTGTGCAATAATCTCTTTGCGATTGATACTGTGCATGATTGCTTTACGAACATCAATATTACTGATGGAAGTCTTTTTTGCCAGATTGAAGGACAACCAGTGAAGCTCGGTTCCCTCCGTTATGATGTTTTTTATTCCTTCAACAGAGTCAAAAGCTGTTGCATTCAAGGGATCAATCCCATCATGCCCGAGCAGGTCGATAATACGCTGTTTAAGAGCTGAAACCATTAGCTGACTATTGGCAAAGGAAAGAAAAATTAATGCATCATATTTTGCTTCAATCCCGGTTCGGTTTTCTCTGGCTATTAATCGGATCATTTCGCCAGTAGCTGGCTCGGCTAATTGATAAGGCCCTGATCCGACAAGATTGGAATTCGGGAAATCCGCTGGTGAATTCTGATGATTCTCCCATATGTGCCGGGGTAAAACAGGCTTGCGAAAAAAGGGAGGGTATGATCCGCTATACGCTTCCATTAAAGTGACTTTGAACGTATAGTCATCAATAACTTCAAAGGACTCAAAATTCATATCCCTTGTTTTCCAGGCAAGGTCTTGTTTTGACAAAAGCTCCAGGGAAAAAACAACATCCCTGGCTGTAACGGGATAGCCGTCACTAAAACTAGCCTCAGGAGTGAGATAGAATTTCCAGGTCCGATTATCTTCGGTTTCCCATTTCATTGCCAGACCAGGTAACGCCTGATATTCGGGAGCAGGTCCTAGAATCCACAGTTGACTGTAAACCAGCGGCCATAAGACCCGGGTCATCTCTTTGCTGTTCCAGTCCTGATTTAATGCCAGACTATTGGTGAATTGCTCTTGAGTAAAACCAATATGAAGGTTTATCTGAGCAACCAGGTTAACCGACCAACCACCCAGGATCATCGAAAACAGTAGGGTAATTTGGATTGTTTTTAATAAAAGCTTCTTTAGGTAAAATTTATTTCGGCTGATTGGATTCATGGGAGTTCTGTTTTTCCTGTGGGTTTAATTCCTGAGCTGAACCGTATAGATTAGGTTCGCATTTGATAATGCATTCTACTGAACAGACAGGATTAAAACAAGAATGTTTTCGCTGACTTTGGGGGCAAAGGCGTAATCTGACAAGAAAACAGGGGTATTAAAACAAATGAGTTAGAGAGAAGAGCAGGATGGAATGAATCATAGTCATACCATCCTGTTCATGCGGGGATTTCCCACTTGATACTATCTGCTAAATCTCTTCACTGATCTGCCTGTGGATTTTAACATCCCACTCCTTAATCCCGGAAAAGAAGAGTTCTCTTTCTTCCTTTTCAAGAACTTCGCAAGGAAAAACGCCTTTGTGTTTGATTTGATCCCTTAAAAGCATCAGTGAAAGGATAGAAGCCGGAACCGAAGTTATCCAGGAAACATCATTGGTACCTGGAATCTTCTCACAAGCCTGAACGATATTTGGACTGTCAGTCCACATTTTGTAGTGCAGTTTTTTGCCGTTTCTGGTTCCTTTTACATCAACAGCCAATTGTAAACGGCTCATGATTTTTTTAGCTTTGACCATCTCTACACATTTTTTTGCGGAAAGGGTTGGGGGTACTTTTTTGAAAAGCAGATCGCGAGGACTTACGGCAACTCCTTTGATATCTACCGGATCAGTGTCTGTCAGCCCAAGTCCCTCAATCATAAATCGCCACATTTCACTGCTGGGATCACCGAGTTTAAAATCGCAATATTTAACCGGTTTTCCGATGAATTTGGGAAGGGTAACCGGCTCCTCATGAGAATGATAATATACCTTACCCCAAACATCCAATGGAGGAGGAAAGTAATATTCCTCTTCACCTGAAAAGATGGGGGCATACTTATATTGTCCATCTTCCCAATAAACGGCTTCTTCAGCACAGTCTTCCAGGTAAGTTATCAGGGACCAAAGAGCAACCGGTTCATCACAATCTACAATCCCGTAATCTTTGATACCCAGGTAGTCTATTTCATCCAGATCGTCTGCTGCATCCCGAGCCATGATGTTTACCAGTCCGGAGTCTCCACCTGCCAGAATGAGTGCTTTTAACCCGGCAGCCTTAAAATCATCATGAAAATCAAACTGCTCGACCAAAAACTCTTTCTGAGAAGTATCACCCGAACGGCTTTTAAGCATTTCGTTTGAAGCCATATCCAGGTAGTTAACCCTGGCATTGAGGCATGCTTCAAGAATAGGCCGATCAAAAGCAGGCAGAGTGGCATTCACTACCAAATCGAACTTACCTTCTGTCATCGCTTCAATCATCTGGTTAATATCAGTGGCATTCAGTTTCAAGGTCTCAATTTTATCAGACCCGACAAACTCAGCAATCTCTGCAGCACGTTGGGTATCAATATCGGCAACTACTATTTTCCCAACATCATCGGCTTTGGAAAGCACGCCACTGATGACGTTTCCTTGAGCACCTGCTCCAATGATTAGTACATTTTTCATCTGGTATCCTTTTATCTTATAGATCGTTTAAAAAAGCTGCTTCAATAGGTATTTGACTATCTATTTGCCTATAATGGGCTTTCAGGTAAAATATTGTTGCCAACCCAGATCATGCCAAATACCTATTTTGCTGCCATTTTCGTAATATCCCATGTTCTGCCTAGCTCACCGGAGTTTCAATGAATTCTTCCACGGTAATTCCAAGTTTGGATGCTTCATCAAGATAGAAGTCACGCGTGCTTTTAATCAAGACTTCCGGAGGATAAACCCCTTTGTCCGTCAGCTTGTCCAGAACAAACAACTTTGTGAACAGAAATGCGGATTGTCCCGTTAAAAAAGACTCATGGGTTGTTTTGTATTTTTTAAAGCATTCCAATAAGCCCGGAGCATTAACATAACTGTCAATTCTGATGGGAGTATCGTCTTTTAAACCTTCAGCCCTGACCAGAAATGCTCCTTCCTCGGAAATCATGCCCTCGGAAAGTGCTTCGGTAATTGAATCTTCATCGGCAGGAGCCGGGGGGGCTAATTGACAGATTAGATCGAATGGAACGACACTGCCCCCATTTATCTTAACCGGTTCCCTGCTAAGTAACCCCATTTTATAAAAATTTTCTGCCAGCTCCATTGCCGGTCCCCCGTATTTCAATCCCGCATATTTCAGATCCTTGAAAAACAGGGGAAAAGTAACCGGTTCTTCGTGTTCATGATCGACAACGCGTCGTTTCCCCAGGTTTTTAAAGTCAAACTCAATGGGATTGGCAAACGGAGGAACCTGTTTAAATTCACCCTCTTCAAAAATGATCGGTTCCGCAGCCATATCACCAAATGCTGTTTCAGGAGACCACCAGAACGGAATAAACTTGTTTGTCCAAACTCCGTCATAGAAAAATATCTCCAGGCGTTCACAACTGTCCATTTTTTCTGCAGCTTCTCTGGCAATAACGTTAGCCAGACCAGGAGCTGATCCGGTATTGATAAGTGCCGTTAATCCCTTGGCCTTGAACTCCTCATCCAAAGATAATTGTTGTTTGACGGTGTCAATAAACGCTACTCCTTCGATGGGGCCGGAGGCCATGTCCTGATAGTTCAGGTTTCCCGCCAGTGCTGCTTTCATCAGTGTCAGGTTAAAATCAGGCGGGAGAGCGTTCACCAGAAGATCCATCCCATCTGCCAATGCAACAATTTCTGCAATGTTTTTTGCATCGACTTTTGCTGCCTCAACTTTCTGAAAGCTCGCTTCCAGGTTTTTGGCAGCGTTATAATTATAGTCCGCACAAATTATCCTGTTGACGGTGGGTTCTTCATCAAGTCTATGGGCGATCATGCTACCTTGAGCACCTGCTCCGATGATCAATATGTTTTTACATTTCATGTCTTAGTATTAATATTAGTTTTGGGAAACCAGGCATCAAGTTATTCAACATCTTGATTTGAGTTTTGACCATTTCGGTTTCCACGATTCATTTATGATTTGATTATAACTCTAATAAACGGTGTGTCAATCATAATTGTTCGATTTACGTCAAAATTGCTTAAAATAGTCGCGATTTTTGGAATAATAGAGCATTTATTAAACGATAATAAACTAAATACAAATTCCAACGGCAACAATGCTATCTGTTATTGAATCGGACAAGTGGCTATCAATCGGGAACAAAGAATGAGAGGCTCGGATTCTCTGAAGCTCTTTAAATCCGAGTTTTCTGTAAAACTTAATAGCGGAAGAAGATGTTCATGTTGACGGACAACTCTCGATTTTTGATTTATTGTGATAAAGAATTCAGGTCAACTATCCTTTTGTTGATCCGAGCTTGATCTGCAGCAAACGCCAGTTGATGGCTCAGCAGTGCTTCATCGGCTGAGGTTTTTCCCTGTTCTCCATCAAGTACTTTGACAAAGTTCCGCATAAGACCGTAATCACCTTCTGCATGTCCAAAAAGATCCGTTTTTACCGGGTAGACCATTCGTTTACCGGTAGCATGAATGTGAACCTCCAATTCACTTCTGCCCCCAAATCGGCCACGAATGGTGCCCAGGCTCCCATCAATCCTTAATGTCCGTCCTTCCATTTCAGAGTGTCCATGCATCCTTAAGATGGCGGTAACTCCATTCTCAAATTCAATAACCGTATCCTGATGGTCAACCTGATCGTTATCGCACCGATAGACACATCTTCCGCATGGACCAGACCTTAAAGCCTGGTTGATTCCGTTGATCGTTGGATTTTCGGTTATAGTGCTGGTTGGTTAGAGATTCCAAATTCGATATTTAGACAGGCCCGGAATCTTTCCCACCAAACCCGGGAAGCGCAGCATAAGCTTTGCAAGCGACGAAAAAAGCAAGGAGTTAGACTTGGTTAATCCAAGTTTCATCTCTTTCCATGCAGATCTGAGTTCCTCCGGATGTTTCAGAGTGTATGAAGCGTACATCCGTCCACGTTCACCCGCTCCGATCAGAATAGCATTTTTAGGAATCGACATTGTTCATTTCCTGATCTGATATATTCCTTTTCTAAGCAGGTGGATTTCCGGAGCAATCTGTCATCACGGCAGCCTTTGATAAAAACCTGTAAATTAAACTGAAGTCTAAGTCCTTCATAATATTGCTAAAAAATAATAGGGGCTCTCCATTATCTGTGTCAAGTTGAGGTTTTACTCATTCTTCCGAAAAAAGGATACTACTCTCTAGTCGCTGTGGCAAACCAGTGAGTCTGATTAGAGAGTAATCTGTACCCTTTTCCTAATAAATTTGGTAGAGAAATGGGAAAAAGAGATTGCCGTTAGAAAGAAAAAGGATATAAGTTGGACAAAGGTCTTCATTGAGCAGAATATTTGGAATTTGTATAGTGGAAGAATGATTTCCCTGTACGGGAATCTTAGAAAAAGGCGATTTCTCTTTTGATATCCAAACTTAATGTGAGTCATGTTTTGCCTAAATCTCGGTTGCTCGATTGCCCAATCCTGTCTATTATCGGCATGAATGCCAAATCACTTAAATGATTGACTTCCGGTGATGAACAAAAAACATGAAGAGTCGTTTCTATGTCATAATCTGAAGAGCAGAAAAACCGGAGTGGTGTATTAGATAGTATCAATACTAAATTTTTCCCCTTGTTTTTAATGAATTGTTGTTTATCTTAGAAAATTCCCAAAGGTGTTATTTGATGTCAGTAGAAAAATTCATCGTTTTTGGAAGACCGCATTTTGGCGAAGAAGAAACCAATGAAGTTGTCGATTCAATAAAATCCGGCTGGATTGGTACCGGTCCGAAAGTAAAACTCTTTGAAGAAAGATTCAAGGAATATGAAAACTCCAGATACGCGGTCGCCGTTAATTCCTGCACATCTGCTTTGCATCTCAGCATAATTGTTGCTGGAATAGGTGATCAGGATGAAGTTATAACAACGTCGATGACATTTTGTTCGACAGTTAATGCCATTATTCACAGCGGAGCGACACCCGTTATAGTGGATTGCGATAGGGAGACATATTGTATCGATACAGCCCAGATAGAAGCAAAAATCACGAATAAAACAAAGGCAATAATCCCTGTTCATTTTGCCGGTAATGCCTGTGAAATGGATAAGTTAATGAAGATAGCCAGAAAATACAATCTAAAGGTTATTGAGGACTGTGCGCATGCAATCGAGACCACATACTCAGGTAAACATGTTGGAACCATCGGTGATTTTGGATGTTTCAGTTTCTATGTCACTAAAAACCTGACCACCGGGGAAGGAGGAATGGTCCTAACTGAAGATGAAAATCATGCCAATAAACTTAAGATTATGGCCTTACATGGCTTAAGTCGAGATGCCTGGCATCGGTTTTCCGATACCGGATATAAGCACTATGACGTCATGGCAGCAGGATTCAAGTATAACATGATGGATATTCAGGCTGCCATGGGCCTTCATCAGTTGGCAAAAATCGAACCATCATGGCAGAGAAGAAAGGAGATTTGGGATAGATACCAAAAGGAACTGAGAGGACTTCCAATCAAACTACCGGCAGAGCCTGCCAAAAATGTCAAACATGGTTATCATCTATTCCCGGTTTTGATTCAAGATGAATCCGGAATAACCAGGGATGGTTTTTTAAACTATATGCAAAAGAACAACATCGGAGTGGGTGTCCATTATCAAGCAATCCCAAGCCACACATTTTATCGGGAAAAATATGGCTGGATTGAAGAAGATTATCCAAACAGTAAGGAAATTGGGGAAAAAACGGTGAGTATTCCTCTATCTCCGGGGTTGTCCAACGGCGAAGTAGACTATATTATCAACACCATCAAAAACTGTTTTTAAGTCTGATCCATAACTCCTTAATACATCTTTTACCCGGTATAATGTCCTATTGGTAAGGTTTTTGGGCGAAATAAAAGAAAATCATAAAAAAGTCATAAGAATAATATGATAGAAATTAGCATTGTCATACCTGTATTTAATAGTGAATCGAATCTGAAAGAACTGGTCTCCCAGATTCAATCTGCTCTGGAAAAACACGACCATGAAATCATTATGGTCGACGATAGAAGCAAGGACAACAGCTGGGAAGTTATAAAAGAGATATCAACCAGCTACGCCAATGTTACAGGACTTCGCCTCAACAGGAACTATGGACAGGATAATGCAATACTGGCTGGTCTGCACCATGTACAGGGCAAATATGTCGTGATTATGGATGACGATCTGCAGCATTCACCATCAGATTTGTTAAAACTTTACGATGCCTGTCAGAAGGGATTTGATGTCGTATACGCGGATTTTTTTAAAAAAGAACAAGCTTTTTGGAAAAACCTTGGCAGCTGGGTGAACGGAAAAGTGGCCTCACTACTCCTGAATAAACCAAAAGGTTTGTATATCTCTCCCTATAAGATTATTAAAAAGAAATTGGTGGATGAGATCATAAAATACCGAGGACAATATCCTTACATTGATGGAATCATTTTGAACCTGACACAGAATGTTTCCAAAATTCCCGCAACTCATTATAAAAGAAATCAGGGAGAAAGCAACTTCACCCTGGGCAGATCCGTTAAATTGTTCCTGAAAATAGTTACAAGCTTTTCCATCGTCCCCTTGAGAATCTCAACCTACTTAGGTTTCATTGTATCGCTGTTTGGCTTTTTGCTTATTCCCTATTATCTCTATGAATACTTTACCGGTTTAATCGATACGGAAGGATGGACAACAATTACCATATTGCTTCTGATTTTGATCGGTCTTGTATTGTTTTCTCTGGGAATCATTGGTGAGTATCTCGGCAGAATTTATATGCTGATGACATATGATACGAGATTTTTAGTCAGTGAAACTGTTGGTAAAGAGGAAGAGCCTGAATAATCTGCTTTTAACGTCCAGAATAATATGACCCAAACGACAAAAGTATCTGCCATTAATCTGTTGATTGAGAAAATTTCAACAACATTGGCAGGCTGGTCAACAAAACGTTTTTTACTGACAATAGCAGCAATTCAAATCATCTTACACATTCCTATTATTTCTCTGCCTCCCATGGGCCAACATACCTGGCGACAGGTGGTGTGGACTGCAGAAGCCAGAAACTATTACGAGGAAAAAGACTCTTTTTTTTACCCTTCGCAAGATGTTCGCATTGCTGCTGATGACAAGGGGGCTTTATATTTTGAATTCCCGTTATTGCCCTATTTAATCGGAATTTCATATCAGATCACTGGTTTTTCTCATGCCAACAGTCGATTGATGATGCTGTTGATGGGCATTGTTCTCATTTTTAGCAGCCACAAATTCATGCGCAGCTTTGGTGCTAGTGAATCTCGTGCTCGCTGGTTCACCTTTTTTATCAGTTTCTCCCCCTATTTTTTCTATTATTCCATCACGGCCTCTCCAAATATGCCGGCCTTGACCTGGTTTATTCTGGGGATTGCGTTAATCAATCCCCAACTGGAGCAACAATCCTGGAACTATAAATTCTGGCTGGGAATATTGTTGATATCGCTCGGAACGCTTTCAAAAGCTACTTATCTGTTTTTTGGTTTGTCTGTTGCCTATCTGTTTTTTTATCAATTCTATAAGGACCGCAACTATATAACCCTGGTTGTGGCATTCGTGTCATTACTGATTGTTCTTATCCCTAACGCCCTGATCTATTTGCATTCGAACAACCTGGCCGAATTAGCACCATATGAGCGTCAGAAAGGCGTAACATTGTCAGCACGTCATTTCATGCAATCCTGGCAGGACTTCATAGCAACCTTGAAACCTGCAGTCATTCAATGGTTTCTGGAAATGTACGTAAATACCATGGCTATCCCTTTCTTTCTAATCGGGAGTTATTTTGCGCTAAAAAATAAAAAATGGAGAAGTAAGCAGGGTCAATTTTGGGTCATGTGGTTAATCAGTTTCCTGATTTTTAGTCTTTTTTTCTTTAGCCGGTTTCGCCAACATGCTTATTACATGACACCGATTCTGGTTTTTGCCGCCATGGGGAGCACTTATGGCATCGAAATAAGTCTGCGTAGTGGCAAAGCTCGATTGTTTATTTGTATTTTGCTTTTTTGCATTCCTTTTGTCATGGTTGGCAGAGTGGGTCACAGATGGTTGTGGGCGAAACAGGTCCCCAATGAATTATTATACCAGTCGGAGGAGATCCAGCAAGCCATCCCCGAAGACGCACGTATTATGGTCTTTGGAGATAATACCCCCATAGTCTATCTGTACTATCTTCACCGAAAGGGGTTGTCATTAAGTCCGTCCGTTGAGAAAGAAAAACTCAAGGAGTATTACGAGCAAGGCATAAGGTATGTTGTCAGCGAAATCCCCATATCAATGATTTCAGGTTTGAGAGACTTCTCTATGGTGAAAATTACCCAGATCGGTAATTTTGCAGTGTATCGATTGGATAAGCAGTAATCATATCTATTATTCAGAATCTTTTTTTTTAAAAAAATCCTCTCTCGTGCTCCAAACAAGCGATTCTTCTAACAGATCCCCGGTCAATCCTTCAAGTCCACCCGGTAAATGGACGGCATCCCCACTATCAATAAATTGTGTTTGTCTAAAACCAAGACCATTATCCAAATCTTCATGAACTGGGATTCCAGCTCTATCGCCCGTTAAAAAATTCGTGGTAGACTTTATAATGTTCAGTCTTCTTAAAACTTGTGGACTCAATGGTTTCACCGTCAAAGCTATAAAGTGCAGCCTGATCACAGGACATCAGTATTGGGGAGTGTGTCGCAATGATAAATTGTGCATGTCCTTTTTTACTCGTTTCTGTCAATAGTGCCAGCAGTTCCAGTTGCGTTTTTGGTGAAAGGGCGGATTCGGGCTCATCGAGAAAATAGAGACCTTCAACCTTATACATTGATTTGAAATAAGCCATGCAGGATTGACCATGGGATTGTGTAACCAATGATGATCCACCATAGTGTTTCAATACTCCGGGGCTGCTGGTGGCCCACTCGTCAACCAATTGTGAATAGTTACGAAATAATTCGGGAGAAAAAAAAGACCCTTGAACCGATCCGTTTGTCCACTCAAGATCCAGGACTTGAGGCAACATGTTTTCATAAGGATTAAAACGATAGGGTGTACGCATCGCCCCTTCCCAGATGTGAATGTTGCACCTGCGACATAAACCTTTGAGAAAAGTCGATTTTCCCGAACCATTCTCTCCGGTTAGAATTGTCACCGGGTGTGTTAGTTCTAGCCGCTGAGTTTTCTTGAAAACGGAAAGATTAAATGGATACTCCTCCTCAGTGGGAAACCTGCTTTGGTCGATTATTATTTGTTTCAAATGCATGTTTATTCTCGTTTTCTGAGAGTACAAAAATTACCAGACGAATTGATGCGAATATTGTATTCAAGCCAGCTAGACAGAATAAAAAGTCCTTACAGGCAAATCCGTGATATGTCATCTTGACCCAAAGTATATGGAATTGACGAAAAACTCAATAACCGGATCATTTACAATTGATCATGGCCGCCTCAGGAGCGATTAGCCCTCTCTCCCCCAACGTCTCACAATAGGCAAAGATTTAAGAACGCCTGAGATGAGCAACTCCCAGGGATGATAAAAAAGAAGTGGGAGAATGGCAATTCCAAGAACCAGCGGATCATCGGCGAAATAGGCAGATAGCAGAGGAATACCCATGGCAAGGGTTTTTTGTGGTGTTGTATACATAACGGAGATCGTCTCGGAGCCGGTCAGTTTAAACAACCTGGAAAAACATAGGGAAATCAGAATAAGCAGAAAATGAACAACTATAAGATAAATAACAGGTATCAGCATCAATCCCATACTCTCGCCAAGCAAAGGGGTTGATGCAGATTTTGCCAGAGTAAAAAATACAATGGTGAGAATCATTATGTTACTGATGATCCCAATTACTCTCTGTAATTTTGCTGTCGTTTTCAGAAATATAAACCGCAACATCTGACCAGCAACAAGTGGTAGAACCATTTTTAGAGCCAGTCCTGTAATGATGCCAACGAGAACAGACAAGGGCATGGTCCTGCCAACTTCGCGCAATAACAATGAAAGAAGCAAGGGCGATATAAAAACGCCAATAAGATTTGAAAACGAGGCATTGAACAGGGTAAGTACCACATCTCCACGGCTTATTTGAGTAAAAACTGTGCAAGTTGAAATAGTTGTAGGTAGTACTGCCAATGCAAGCAATCCAATGTATAGTTCGGTGGAAATCAACTCCTTGAAAAATGATAGGGATAAAATAAAAAACGCTGGAATAAACAGGAAAATATAGAATTGGATAAACAGATGTAATTTCCATTTTCCCAAACCGGCAATCAGTGATTCTGAAGGAAGGGTGAATCCCATTCCAAGGAATACCAGTGCCACAATAGTCGTTGTAATCCAACCACCCTTATTTAGGGAGGAAACCTGCGGAAACAGAACTCCCAATGCCACGGAAGCAATCAAAGCAATGATAAACCACTGCTTTTTAACCAACAAAATAACTCCATTCATAATCTTCACAATCAGGATATTTCGGTGTTTTATTCAAGTCTCGTATTCAGATTAATGATCTGCTCAATTGCCATTCAGAAGCGACTGCTATGAAATGTTTTTACATTTAGCCTTTTCCCAATGTAAGGACTGTAAGCAAAGCGAATCGAAAAGATGAGTTTTTTCTATAAAAAAACAAGCTATACTTTTTCCTTTCAAATGAGCTTACAGTATATCCTTATAATCTGCATGGAGAGAGCAGGCAGTCAAGAGCTACTCTTTTGACACATTGTTCCGGTACCTTTAAAAGCTAAAAACAGAACAAACTATACCCAAAACACAAATTCCATCATCTTGATGTCCCATGAATTGGATGAAGTGAACTTATTCCGAAAAAAAGAAAGATTTCTTGACGGCAGAATGGCAGTATTTTAAGATTGCACAGAATTTTTTCGGAATAAATGAATACCATTTTGATTTCTATTCGGTAATTATCAATTTTCGTTCGGATTATTTCAAGAAAAACGCAAATGTTCGGGATGAAGACTTTTTAATCTCTAAACAGATTCGCACTTCTCGAACAAATTAAGATTGGGTATCGGAAACAAAAATTGCACTTTATCTAACTGTTTTGTAAAACTTAATGGAAAAACATGAACCTTTCTTCTCTACAATCCCTGTCCAAAATTGGTGAAGATAGCAGCCGCCAGTTTAAGGTTGATGTAAGGAATGTCAACTCCCTGGCAGCAGAGATGGTAGCGTTTGCTAATTGCGAAGGTGGCGATATCTATATTGGTGTCGCTGACAATGGTAATTTGGAAGGCTTGGATCCGAAGGATCTTAGCCGAATTAATCAGTTGATCAGTAATGCGGCCAGTCAGCATGTCCGAAGTCCACTAAACGTTCTCACAAAAAATATTGCCCTTAACAATGGACGAGTGATCATTGTTGTGACGATTCCTAAAGGAATTGACAAACCCTATTTTGATAAAAACGGTATAATCTGGCTAAAATGTGGGGCTGATAAACGTCGGATCAACTCAAAAGAGGAATTGAGAAGAGTATTTCAGAATGTTGCTCAGTTTCATGCCGATGAATTGCCGACAAAAGCAGGAATAGATAAATTGGATAAACTGCGTTTCAGAGATTTCATCAGAGATGTTTATCAGCTGGAATATCCGGATTCCATCAAAGACCAGACAAATCTGCTACAGAATTTAAATCTGGTAACTGAAGATGGGGCACTTAATCTGGCCGGCGCTCTCTTATTTGCTGAAAGACCTGAATGGATCAGGCCACAATTCATCATTAAAGCTATTCGTTATCCGGGGAATGATTTTCACCCTTCGGATTATTTGGATAGTGAAGATTTTTCGGGACCGATGGACAAGATGTTTAAGGATGCTTTGGCCTTCATCATGCGTAACTTGCATAAACTGCAAGCAGGAAAAGGGGTAAACTATCCCGGGAAACCGGAAGTTCCGGAATCGGTGTTTGAAGAATTGCTGGTTAATGCCCTGTCTCACCGGGATTACATGATCAGTGCACCGATTCGGCTATTCATATTTGATAATAGGGTAGAAATCGTCAGTCCTGGTCATCTCCCAAATAATCTAACGGTAGAAAAGATTAAAGCAGGAAATACCAATATTCGTAATCCAATTCTGGTTTCCTTCGTAGCCAAAGGCATATTGCCCTATAAAGGTCTTGGATCAGGTATCAAAAGGGCTTTGGAAAGTTGGCCTGCGATTGACTTCAAAGATGATCGCGACGGATGCATGTTTTCAGCAATCATATACCGGAGAGAATTTCCGGTCTTGGAAAAAGTTCGGAATTACTCTCAAAGAAATTCGTACCTGATTCAAGAAAAGCATGAAAAATACTGGAAATACGCCAGGAACAATCCCGGTAATGTCTTACAAGAGTCTCCGGTTAGTTCGGTGAAAAACAGTAAACGGTCGAGAAAACGTTCGGAAATAATAGTAGAACAATTAAGACAAGATCCGAACATGACAATTTCGAGATTAGCCGAAGCACTGCAGATCACTACTCGGGCTGTGGAAAAACAGCTTGCGGGATTAAAAAAAGCCGGTCGGATCAGACGTATTGGGCCCAACAAGGGCGGTTTCTGGGAGGTGACCGAATAATTATCAAGGAACAATCGGATGAGCTAAAAGCAGAAGGGCGGGTTGATGACAGGATACTGAATTAAGATAGGTTTATAACGTTATTAGCCTTTGCCTCCACACTAACAACTTCATATCCTGAATCGGGATTTAGAGGATTGATTGGATCGTCAAGATTGTGTTACTATTATTCGGCAGGCATATCACTACCACAAAGTGGAACTGAAAAGAAGCAGTGTTAAAATGAGTTGTTAAAAGTGAAAAAAGATTTTCAATCTGTTGAGTTTTACTGTAAATGATGTCGGAGGTGATTTTGCAGGGGAACACAACCTCTTTCGATAAAAAACGGCGCGGTTGATTTTAAAGATTCAGATGGATATGCATTACAGATATGTTCTGCGTGTACCGTATCAGCATCCAAATATTGTTTTGAATTTAAAAACTTTCAAACAAAAGGAGGCTTCCATGTTTACTCTGAAAACGCTAAAAATTGAATCAATCCCTTCTGCACTTCAAAAAGCGGAGCGGTACCGTTTGTTAAATGAACCCAGGGAAGCGGAAAGCGTCTGCCTTGATATCTTGCGTGCGGAACCCGATAATCAGGAGGCCTTGATCATGCTGCTTCTGGCATATACGGACAAATTCAAAACGGAGATCAATCCGGCATTTAACAATGCTTTAAGTGTACTTGATCAACTTCACGATGAGCATAGTAAAACTTACTATCGTGGGGTCATTTATGAACGTCGTGCAAAAGCTCATCTCAACAAGAGCGAACCTACCTCAGACGACATAGCTCATGACTATTGTGTCAAAGCCATGGCCGAATATGAACAGGTTCTGGAAAGCAATCCCGATGGAAACCAGGATGCGGCTTTACGGTGGAACACCTGCGCCCGCATCCTAAATGACAACCCGAATGTCAGACCGACCGGACAAAATCGCGAAGTAGAGCTCACCGACGCCTATGATTAGGATTCGCTGCTCAAGGTTCCTGTTTTAACCAGAGTGATCCAAAAGCTTGAGGTGTTCAACGCGAGGTGCCAATATCAACGGGTGATCCTTATGAGCTTGCCTGGCGGGATAGGGCCATCAACTCAGCCAGGCTCAGTGCCAAAACCAAAGACTTTTGGTGATCAGTGATTGTTGTAGAAATCGGTAGAAACATATTCACCGGATTCCTATATCCCATATAAATAATGACACGTCTTACAACCCTCCGGTGCTTCAGGCATAGCCTTCACTGCATCCTGAAAAGCTCTTTCAAGGGATAATAAGGAGGCTCCGATATCAGATCATGCTAAAACATTGCCATATATCTTATCTCTATTTTGAAAACGGATTCTGTAGCTGAGACATGTTTTTGATTCCCACAAGTTATCTATATTATTCTCAAGAACATTGCCGTAACGAATTGTGGGAAAATGAACCGGGGACCCCAAGAATTCGGAAGGACCGCCTAATGCCAGATTAATACAAGGTGAGACTGTTCCGTCATAGCTTATAAACATTGATTTGCCGGGGTTCTGGTCACAGATAGGTTGTTCATCTGCTGTAAAAGAAAAGGCAGTGATTTTAAATTTCAATTTTCGGGCAAGTTTTTGAGCTCGTTTGAGTAATTTTTATAGCGTTTGATAGACTTGTTTTCTTCACCGGCATAAATCCCCAGGTTCTTGCCAAAATCGGAGCGGATAACATCACACTGTTTGACATTGATCTGATCGACTCCCAGGCCGGCTGCCAGACGTACCATCTCTTCCAGCTGATCTGCATTGGACTCCATAATAACAAAATTGATCATGAGCCAGGGTTTGTCAGAAATCCGAAGCCGGGAAAGGGTAGAAATATTGCGGCACAATTCATCAAAATTTGATCCCCTGCGAATTCTTTCGTAGCTTACCGCATCAGCGCCATCAATGGATATGGCCAGCCAATCGGGGTTAATTTGGATCAGCTTCTCTGAGAACGATGGTTTCAACAACAACCCGTTGGTTAAAAATCCGGTTTCGCATCCATGATGTCTGGCTTGCTGCATCCAATCCAACAAATTGCCATTCAACAGCGGTTCCCCTCCGCCGGTAAAATCTATCGATTTTACATCTTTTAAGAAAGGTACTAGAGAATTCCAGACAGCTTTGTCCATTATTCCATCGTCTTTCAGCTGTTTTCGATAGCCACGCCAAGGACACATGATACAATTCAGATTGCACTCCAAATCAGGTTCAACCTGCCACAAGTGCCATTTTCTGGTATTGGATTGCCCGGATTGCGAATTGAGTCTCATCATTGTTAATTGCTGATTTACAATTGATAATCATTCTTCAGGATGTTATCCCACAAATCTCTTCAATAAGTCTTCACTGATTTTGATAAAAAACAGCCTGTTCTTCTTCATAATCACATCAATCCATAATTTCTAGAGGTTATTAGGTTCACTTCCGGCTGACTATCTCAAAAAAACCGATACATTTCAGGTAAAAGATAAAAAGCTGTGGCGTATGACTGAAATGTATCAAATCCTGATAAAACGTCTTACAATCTTCATTAATCATAACATCTCAATTCAATAGATTCTCCGGTAATAGAGAATTGAGTCTTCCGGTTACAGCTCCACCTTTCTGTCAAAGAAAGCGAAACCATTTTTTACGAACTTTGATTGATTTTTGCAGAGACATCTGTGAGACTAACATTCTATATTCTAGAATCTAGAACAAAGGATGGGACAAAAGAATGAAACCTCAAGATATCTTGGTTTTACTTAAACTGGTTGCAATTGGACCAACTTCATGGTCTTACGCAGAATTATCGGCTTCACTTGGGATGAGCTCCTCACAGTTACACTCAGCGATAAAACGTGTGAAGATCGCAGGTCTTGCATTTGAGAAGAACAAAGCCATAGTCCCCAACATCAGAAACCTAAAAGAATTCTTAGTCCATGGCGTAAAATATGTTTTTGTCGCAGAAAGGGGAGAATTAACTAGGGGGATACCCACCAGATATGCGGCATCGCCCCTGAAAGAATTATTGATTGAATCATCTAGTGAACCCCTCCCGGTTTGGCCTGATCCAGAGGGGGAAAAGCGCGGCATTTCATTTTCTCCAATATATAAACTGGCTCCTCAGGCGGCAAAAAAAGACCATGCGTTGTATGAATTGTTGATACTGGTTGATTCTATCAGGGATGGCCGTGCTCGGGAAAAAGATATTGCAAGCAAAGAATTGATCAAACGCCTGGAAGCTTATGGATGATAGCAGAAATCCCAATATACAGATGCTGGAACTTGCAGTTGAATTTCTGGGAGAGTTAACCGAAAGACTGGTATTTGTGGGTGGCTGCACAGTAGGTATACTAATATCGGATGATACTGCTCCCACTATTCGAGTTACTCAAGATGTTGATGTTATTGCGGATGTTGATTTGAAGGGCTATTACAGTCTCCAGGAGTGCTTGCGCAGTAGAGGCTTCTATGAAGATCAAAGAGAGGAAGCACCCATTTGTAGATGGAGGAAAGGGAATCTAACTCTGGATGTAATGCCAACAGATCCTAATGTTTTAGGGTTTGGGAGTGAGTGGTTCAAAATTGCTCTTGATACAGCTCAATTGGTATCTCTTCCTTCAGGAAAACAGATTTCAATGATTGCGACCTCATCTTTTATTGCATGCAAGTTTTCTGCTTTTGAAAGCCGTGGAGAAGAAGACTATCTCTTAAGTCAGGATATAGAGGATGTAGTTGCGCTATTGGATGGCCGTACAGAAATAGTAGAAGAAATCATATCCTCGGATAAAAAACTAAAAGGATACCTTATAGGATGTTTCGATCGTTTATTAAAGGATGATCGATTTCTTGAGGCTCTCCCCGGTATTATGCCTGGTGATAAGGCTTCTCAGGCAAGGGTTCCAATTATTATTTCTCGTATTGAAACAATTTTAAAACAATCAGAAGAAAAAAAGTAACTCTCAATAGGTGTAAGACATCGCTTTGCTCCCACGGAGAAAGAGTGGTTTTAAAACCGACATTTATTCGCCGATAGACAATGAAGTTGGGAAAACAGATCATGGATGAGAACAGCTTTTTATCACACAGCTTATTGATTGATCTGGAGATAGGGTCGAATAAAAAGATCTACCAGGTGGGAGCGGTATTTCAAAATCAGGAGTTTGAGTTAAACGATAAAAATCTTTCAAAAGCAGATTTCCAGCAGTTGGATCAATTTGCAAAAAATGCCGAATATATTCTCGGTCATAATATTGTCGAACATGATCTTCCGATTCTTCGATCGTTCGTTCCCAATCTCTCCATTCTTACATTGCCTGTTATTGATACGCTTTACCTGTCCCCGCTGGCTTTCCCCCAAAATCCTTATCACAAACTGGTAAAGAATTACAAACTGGTCAGAGACTCTTTAAACAATCCCGTCAACGATGCCAGACTGGCCGGGAAGATATTTCGTGAACAATGGGAAAGTTTTCAAAACCAAAACCAAACATCACCGCATCTGATCAGGCTGTTTGCCTTTTGCTTCAACCAGAGTTCCACAAGGGGAGGACTGAACGATTATCACGGAACCGGTCACCTGTTCAATCGTCTGCTTTCCGACCAATCTGTTTCATTAGCGGAAGCAAAAGAGTGCTTTCGCAGGCTGGTGGCGGAAAAGACCTGCCCGTCTGCAGCTTCGGATATCTGCGATGAGTTTCTGAATTCAGAAAAGGCACTGCTGATCCCTTATTGTGTAGCCTGGATGCAGGTATCAGGGGGGAACTCCGTCCTTCCCGGTTGGGTTCGACATCGGTTCTCTGAAATTACCGATATGATCGCCAGACTTCGTGAAGCACCGTGTGGAAAGGAAGACTGCCCTTATTGTGCGACGAACCATAATCCCAAATGGCATCTGAACCAGTACTTTGGATTCGACGATTTCAGGTCGCACCCAAAAGCCGAGGACGGTTCGAGCCTCCAAGAGCAGATTGTCACCTCCGGTATGAGAGGACAACCGATGCTGGCTATTCTGCCGACAGGTGGTGGGAAGTCTTTGTGTTACCAGCTACCGGCTTTTGTTCGCTATCAGCGAAGAGGTCTCTTAACGATTGTGATCTCTCCCCTTCAAGCCCTGATGAAAGACCAGGTAGACAACCTGGCGTCCCCTTCGGTCGCAGCAATATATGGTATGCTGACACCGCCGGAGCGCAGGCAGATTCTGGATCGGGTGCGGTTGGGGGATATCTCCATCTTATATATTTCGCCTGAACAATTAAGAAACAGATCGGTGCGAGATACTATCTCGCAAAGGGAAATCGGAGGTTGGGTGTTTGATGAAGCCCATTGTTTATCCAGGTGGGGACACGATTTCAGACCGGATTATCTGTATGCGTCCCGTTTTATCAAGGAGTTTTCCAAAAACTATCAGAATCAAATCTCACCGATCGCCTGCTATACGGCAACCGCTAAATTGGATGTGATCAGTGAAATTCAGGAGCACTTCCAAAAGATCCTGGATCAGGAATTGACGGTGTTCCACTCTACCGTGGAACGGACAAATCTGCAGTTTAAGGTCATCCCCTCTAAATCGTTTGAGAAAAATGAAAAAATCCATGAACTGATATCAGCCAAATTGCAGGATGACAACGGAAGCGTCATCATTTATGCATCAAAACGAAGACGAACGGAGGTGATCGCCGACTACCTTGAAGAAAAGGATCACAATGTTAAGGCCTTCCACGCAGGATTGGATGCCGCTGAAAAACGAAGTATCCTTGAAGGCTTCATCAGGGGAGAAATTCGGGTTATCAGCGCCACCAACGCTTTTGGGATGGGAATCGATAAAGATAATGTGAGGCTGGTGATACATGCAGATATACCGGGTTCCCTGGAAAACTACCTGCAGGAAGCAGGTCGGGCGGGTCGTGATTTGAAAGAGGCGGAATGTATCCTCTTGTTTGATCCCACAGATCTTGACAGCCAGTTTGGTATGGAGAAACGCTCCGAACTGACCCGACAAGATATCGCCGGAATATTGCGAACCCTGAGGCGCTGCAGAAAGGCACGAAGCGGCGAGGTGATCGTGACCAGTGGAGAAATCGCACGGTTTGATGACAGTGACTACTCCTTTGATCCCGGAGAATCATCCAGCGATACCAAAATCCGAACCGGGATAGCCTGGTTGGAGCGGGCAGGTTATCTGGAAAGAAATATGAATCAAACCAGTGTTTTTCAAGGGACACCAACCGTCACGACAATGGTGGAAGCCGAGGAAAGAATCAACTCCCTCAATCTGGAGCCGGGTCAGAAGAAAATCTGGCTGAAGGTCTTTCAGGAAATATTCAATGCTGAAATAGACGAGGGATTAAAAGCGGATCAAATAGCAGAAGCCGCCATCCCCTACGAAAAAAGTGGAAAGGAAGCCTTCAACAGCCAGATCACACCAAGTCAGATGGTTATCCGCATCTTGAATCAAATGGTTGAAGCAGGCCTGCTCAAAAAAGGGATTCAGTTGTCCGCTTTTGTGAAATCAAAAGGAAAAAATCACGCAACCGGCCTTCTGAATAACCTCTGTGTTCTAGAAAATGCCCTGATAAATCTGATGAAAGTGGAGGATCCCGATTCTGATAAAGGGGAATGGGTTGATTTCCATTTGATAAAAATCAGCCAACGCCTCAAAAAAGAGGGCTTCGAGAATGCCCCTGAAACCGTGAAACTGATCCTGATGGGAATCTCTCAGGATGGAAAAGGACTGGCTGGAAAAAAAGGAAGCCTGATTTATAAACAGGTTTCAAAAGACAAATATAAAATAAAATTGCAGCGGGGCTGGTTCAATATCACGGAAACCGTTCGGCGGCGTCAGGCTGCTTCCTCGGTAATATTGAACTACCTCATGCAAAAGACCCCAGAATCAAGCCCGGAGGACGGTAATGTCCTGATAGAATTCACCTGCGAGGATCTGATAGACGAGTTAAAACGGGATATCGAATTACAGGGAGTGATCGATGACTATCTGGCCATTGTAGAGCGCTGCCTGGTTCAAATGCACGACTTTAAGATTATTACTCTGCAGGGCGGACTGGCTGTGTTTCGGCAGGCAATGCGGATCAAACTGTCAGCAGATAAAAAGAACGCCAGATATAACAAAGGGGACTACAAACCGCTTGAACTGCATTATACCGAAAGAATCTTCCAGATCCATGTGATGGGAGAATATGCCCGGCTGGGAATTGAGAAGTTGAAACAGGCGCTGAAACTTGTATTTGACTATTTTGAAGAAGACAAAAAATCGTTCTTCAAAAAATACTTCCATGGACGTGAGGATGAAGTAGCTTTCCCCGCCAACCCTGAAACGTACAACAGAATCGTTGAAGAGTTGAGGAATTCCCAGCAACAGGAGATCGTAACCAACGACCTGCAATCCAATATTTTGGTGCTTGCAGGACCCGGCTCGGGAAAGACCAAGGCCATCGTTCATCGCTGCGCTTATCTGCTTTGTGTTCAACAGGTACGTCCATCATCCGTTTTGATACTGTGTTACAACCACAATGCGGCCATCAATCTGAAAAAACGACTGATCAACTTGACAGGACAAAGAGGAAGATGGGTATGGGTATCCACCTACCATGCCCTGGCAATGCGACTGACCGGAGTCTCCTTTAACGATGAAAAAATGGAATCGGAGCAAATCGATTTTAATAAAGTGATTGGTAATGCCACCGATCTTTTAAACGGAAAGATCGAACTGCCCGGAATCGATGCCGAAGAGCAGAGGGAACGCCTTTTGGGAGGTATCCAGACGATTCTGGTGGATGAGTATCAGGATATCGACTCGTCCCAGTACGACCTGATTTCGGCCATTGCCGGTCGGAAAATTGATGACGGGGATGAAAAGATATCCATTATGGCCGTCGGTGATGATGACCAGAATATCTACAGCTTCCGCGGTGCCAATATTAAATACATTCGGAAATTCCGGGAGGACTACCGTGTTTACGGCAATGATAAATCCAAAAAACCGCTTGACGTCACTCTCAGGTATCTAACGGAAAACTACCGTTCCACCGCTTCGATAATCGATATTGCCAATCGGTTTATTGCCCACAATCGCGATCGGATGAAAACGGATTTCCCCATCAGGATCAACAGCTCTCGCAGGAATGAGCCTGCCGGAGGACAATGGGAGAGTCTCGACCCGGACAGAAAAGGGAACGTACTGATTATCAAGGTTCCTGGCGATGGTTTGCAGCCGTTAGCCATCGTCACAGAGATGAAGCGTTTAAAAGCACTTAATCCGGATACACGATGGTCGGACTTTGCGATTCTTGCTCGCACAAATTCCATACTGGTCCCTATTCGTTGCCTGCTTGAAGAAAATGAGATTCCGGTATCATTCGGACTGAACAAGGATGATGCTCCCCCTCCCCATCGGGTGCGTGAAATTCATGACTTCCTGGTGTATCTGCACGATAGACGAAAAACATCGTCAAAAATATCTTCGTTAAAACAGGGATTTGAAACACAAATCAAACCCATTGCCGATAATGCCTGGGGAGAAATGCTCAATTCCATACTGGAGAACCTCCGCCAGGAATCCGGTGATGCCGAGATCCCCATAGGAGATGTCATTGATTATCTCTACGACAATTTAGCTGAATTTCGAAAAGAGCAGATATATGGAAACGGTGTCTTCTTAAGCACCATGCATGCTGCCAAAGGAATGGAATTTAACCATGTATTTATACCGGATGGCGGCTGGCAAGCATCGTCATCGTCGCCTGATATCGAAGATGAGCGAAGATTGTTCTATGTCGCCATGACCAGGGCAATGGAGACCTTAACCATTCTTTCGGTAAACGGTTCCGCCAATCCCCATTTGCCGCTTCTTAAGTTCAGCAATTGTAAGGTTGTTGAATTTCAGTCACAAAACACCGAACCTAAAGCACCTACAAAAAAACGATTTCAAATCCTTGGCCTGAAGAACCTTTATTTGGGATTCCCCGGCACATTTAATCACCGGGCAAGAATACATGCTGATCTGGCAGCTTTAAATCCGAATGATCCTGTCGTGATAAGCCGGGAAAATGGCAGCATCTGTATTCGGACCAACAATAATCAAATTGTTTCTAAACTGTCCAAATCAGCCATCGCGGAATGGGAACCCATTTTGCCCAAAATCGAGCATGCCAGAGTTTTGGCCATGGTTAAGCGATATAGATCGGATGAAGCTACAGAATATCAGGATGCCGCAAAATCTGAAGAATGGGAGTTGCCCATTATAGAGGTTTTACACTCCGTGTGAGACAAAGAGGTAGATAGATGCTGGAAATCTAAATTAAAAAGTCGTATTATTCATGATGCTGTCGAGATTTATGCAACCGGTGATAGAGTTACACAATTGGGTATACGCCTGAATAAAGAGACGGAATGATTGATATCAAATTACCTTTGGAAACCTAACTATGCGACCTGGAACAATTTTTCTCAGCAGCTTTCATCAGCTACCGAATGATCAACAAGAGAGAGAACTACTGGTTGTTTTGAATGATGGACGACAGCACCCTTATATCACCGTCACAACGACCTCACAACCGCATGAAAAACGCGGGAATCAATACGGATGCCAACTCAATGATGAGCTACCCAGTTTTTTTCTCCCTTTGCACTCCACCTACCTGAAAGAAGAAACCTGGATAAGGTTTGATACGATTGCGGAGCTCTCCCCGACCAAGCTAAAAAAATTGTATGAGCAGGGGGAATTGGAAAAGGTCTGTAATCTACCAAAAAAAATTTTGGAAAAGCTTCTGGTTTGTGCCATCAGTTGCAGACAAATAACTGAAAACCAAAAAAATGAGCTCTGGAGAATTCTCAGCAAGATCGAAGACTATTTCCAGGATAACAACCTCATCGACTGATCCTGCAAAATCTTTTAGATACGATTATGACTGGTCGAAGTGAGAGGAATCGATTCTCTTTAAATCTAATAAACTGATTTTTTAAACGCTTTATAAAGTGGTTTAATTTTTACCCTAAAAATGTGACTTAGAGTGTTTGCTTTGTTAGCCGTTGATATTATTTTCTATTTTAGAATTGTAAAGGCAAGTAAAGCCCGGAAGGAAATCAGGTGGAATGTTAAAAATCTTTATCTGAAGATTTGTGTTGACTGCTGTTTTGTTATTTGGCAATATATGCAAATAGGAAAATAGATATGGAACTATATGGACAAAAAGACGATAGATAGATATGAGGAACAGGCAAGGATCATTAAAGCCCTTTCTCATCCCAGCCGACTAATGGTTGTTGAAGAGTTGGCCAAAGGCAAAAGATGTGTTTCTGAATTAACTGAATTGGTCGGTTCGGATACCTCAACGGTTTCAAAGCACCTGAGTGTATTGAAAAACGCAGGTCTCGTATTCGTTGAGAAAAAGGGAACCACAGTGTTTTATAATCTGAGGATGCCGTGTATTCTGGACTTTTTCAATTGTATCGAATCGGTTATTGAAGCAAATGCTTTTGGACAGATGGAAACGGTGATCAGTTGTAAAACCAAAAAGGGGTGATTTTTTTTTTCATCTAAAAATTTCCTTATTGGCCAAATAAGAAATATAAAAGATATAAAGGAGTAATAAAGATGATTTGGAAAAGCGAGTGGAAGGCACTGGTATGGATAACATCAGGCTTCCTAATTGCGTTTTTTTTGCCGATGGGAATATCGCGATTCGACAATGCTATTTTGGAGGCTTTCCACCTTGTTAAATGGTATGCACAGGAGCATGTAATTCTCTGCCTGATTCCCGCTTTTTTCATTGCGGGAGCAATTGCGGTATTCATTAGCCAGGAATCCGTGATGAAATATCTGGGTCCAACCGCGAATAAGGTTGTATCATATGGGGTTTCTTCAGTTTCGGGATCAGTACTGGCTGTTTGTTCTTGTACTGTTCTGCCTTTGTTTTCAGGAATTTACCGCATGGGGGCTGGAATCGGCCCAGCCACAGCCTTTCTTTATTCAGGACCTGCCATCAATGTTCTGGCGATTATATTGACTGCCCGTGTTCTGGGTGCGCCTCTGGGCATTGCAAGAGCAGTGGGTGCCATCCTGTTTGCCATAATCATCGGGTTAGTCATGCATTTTCTTTTTCGAAAAGAAGAAGCGGAAAGAAAGGTTGGAATGATGGCCATGCCTGAGGTAGAGGTTAAACGTCCCCTTTGGCAAAACGGTATTTTTTTCGCTCTGATGGTTGCAATTCTGGTTTTCGCAAACTGGGGGAGACCGGATACCTCATCGGGAATCTGGTTTCAGATTTTTGCTATTAAGTGGATGATTACTGGAATAGCGGCAATCGGATTGGGGTTTGTTTTGTACCGTTGGTTTGAAATAAAACTCTGGAAACTGTTATTGATTGCCGTTCCGGTGATTATTGTTGCTTTTACTTTCCCTGCTATTCCTTTGCTGTCCTTTGCTGTCGGAGCCGTTGGCCTGGGAATCGTCACCAGCACAGACAAAGGAGAAGCTGAAGAGTGGTTTGGTCAAACCTGGGATTTTACAAAACAAATATTGCCACTATTGCTATTTGGCGTATTGGCAGCGGGACTTCTACTTGGAAGACCGGGGGGAGAAGGTATTATTCCATCTGCCTGGGTAGATTGGGCGGTTGGTGGCAATTCACTCTGGTCCAATCTGTTTGCTTCCGTTGTCGGTGCGTTCATGTACTTTGCTACTTTGACCGAAATCCCTATTCTGCAGGGGCTGATCGGAAACGGAATGGGTAATGGCCCTGCTCTTGCGTTGTTATTGTCGGGCCCTGCCTTATCGCTTCCCAACATGCTTGTTATTCGAAGTGTCTTGGGGAATAAAAAAACAATTGCGTTCATACTACTTGTTATCATCATGTCCACGATCTGCGGCATGATTTTCGGTAGTTTCTTTTAGTACCTTACAGATCATTTTCTGCGGTTTTTTAGCAGGAAATTGTCTTTTAGGTACTTATCCAGTTTATGGGGTTAGATCAATAAAACATTGAACAGGAGTCAAAAAAGTGAAATCGATTAAGATACTGGGAAGCGGTTGCGCCAAATGCAACAAACTTTATGAACAGGTAAACCAGGCTGCCGGCCAGATGAATATTGAATATGAAGTGGAAAAAGTCACTGATATGAATGAATTTGTAAAATATGGTGTTATGATTACACCGGCTTTAGTAGTTGATGGAGACGTTAAATCCACGGGAGCCGTTCCGTCCATAGAGAAACTTAAACAATTAATCAACGATTGAAAAAAGGAGAAAACATGTCTGAGTGTTGTGGAAACGAAAAGACTGTCTTGTTGTATGCCTGCTCTGGGGCATCAGATGTCGGTAATGTTTCTGATCGTGTCGCCAGGGGGTTATCAAGAGATGGATTTGGAAAAATGACCTGTGTAGCTGCCATTGGCGCCGGGCTTTCCGGTTTTATCGAGTCAGCCAAAGGTGCAACAGAGAACATTACCATTGATGGATGTGATAAATATTGCGCCAGGCTTTCTTTGGAAAGGGTGGGTGTAACTCCAAAGAGCTATGTTTTAACAGAAATGGGGCTTAAAAAGGGCGAAACCAGTGTCACAGATCAGACGATCAGATCCATTCGACAGAAAATCATTCAAACTGAGGAGAGTGTCATCTAGGATAAACGGACATTGATTTTTTTGACGTCTGACTAAAGCTGATGCCCGGTTTAAGGCAAATCAGAAGCAGCAACTTTTTCAGATTCAGTATAGCAATTGAGTATTTCCTTTTTAACGGAATTCAAAGGAGGTTTATTATGAGAATGTTAGCCGAATTTTTCCCGGAATTTTCTGAGATTCTGGACAATATGGACAATCTCTACGCTGAAAAGAGATCAATTGATGAAAAAACATATCAGTTTATCTGTTTTGCGTTATCGATAAAAGGGCGATCAAAGCCTTGTGTTCTGAAACACTTCAAGGGCGCTTTGGAGGCTGGAGCAACGGTTAAAGAATTGGCTTATATCCTCGCCCTGGTAATGAGAGAGGCAGCAGGTGCCGATGACTGCTGGACGCACGATGTAATTGGAGACTGGCAGGAGATTATCAGGGGGAATGTGTCGTGTGACTGTGAAAAGTAGAATCAGATATCGCTATTTAACGGAGTTCTTTATGGCTTTATCCACGGGTTCACAAGCTGCACCTTGTAAATACATGGCACTTTCGGTCTTTTTTTTGATTTGCATATTGTTGTCATACTCAGGCTTGTCTCAAACGGGGGAATACAGGCAAATCCCGGAAAAAGATATGCCAACGGTTCTAGATCTGGGGGCGAAGGCCTGTGTGCCCTGTAAAATGATGGCCCCCATACTTGAAAAGCTTGAGAGAGAATATAGGGGGAGAGCTGCTGTTATCTTCGTTGATGTCTGGAAAGACGCTAGTGAAGCAAAACGTTTTGGGATTCGGACAATCCCCACGCAAATTTTTTTTGATAGGGATGGAACGGAAGTGTTTCGCCATGAGGGTTTTCTGGATGAAGAGTCAATTGTTCGGATGCTGGATGCCTTGGGTGCGAAACTGCCCGGTCAGGCAGGCATAAAACCTGTTGGGAAAAAGGAAGTTGAGCCAAAAGGCTGGCTAATCGCTAACCTGGTATGGGTTATTGTTGCTTGCGTCTGCATCACCATTCTTATTTTTTCCGGCTTGTTTTTTATCAGATTCAGGAAAGGACCAGGTTGAATATTTCGTAATTAGCCTTGAAAAAGGAGCTCATCAGATATGGTTTACATAAATCATTTCAAGTTGGTTTTCGTTTTTTTGACCTCGGTTTTCTTTTTCAATGGTTGTGGATTATTTTCATCTTCAGCCCATAAACCGTCATCCAGCACATTCGGATTGTGAAAACCCACAAGTGTGGGCAGTTCGTCCGCTAATGAGCAAACAAATTGCAGATAGGTGTTAATGGAGCACCCTTTTTAATAACGCTCCGTATTGTCCGGTTCCAATCCGTTTGGGCGCTTGATCTAAATCTCTGATTCTGCAAAGAGCTTGCTCTTACAAAAAAAATTTGAGAAGGGCAGAGTCATAAAAAAGTGCGTTTTATCCATTTTGTTAGGCGTCAGCCCCATCGTTGCCCTTGGGGTTTCAAGCTGTCTGGGGATTTACCTTATAAATCATTAGGATTGATGATGCTGAACTCACTATTCCTTACAGTAAATCAGTGGATTGTAAATGGATCCATGATTGGTGCTGTCGGGAGTTTTACCTGGGGAATGACTAGTGTTCTGTTCAGCCCCTGTCATATTGCATCCATTCCCCTGATTGTTGCTTACATTGGGGGGCAGCGGAAAACACTTGATACCCGGCAGGCTGGTGTTTACTCCGCTCTTTTTACTGCCGGGTTGTTTACCACAATTACGTTGGTCGGGATTGTTTGTTCATTGCTGGGAAGGATGCTGGGGGATGTTGGTAATTATTGGCAGATTATTATCGGGGTGATTCTGATCTGGGTGTCATTAGGAATACTGGGTGTGGAGAGGTGCAGTGTATCGGGTAATATGTTGACACGTATTAATCTCAAAGGTTACTCCGGTGCTTTTTTGCTGGGGCTAGCTTATGGCATTCTGTCCGGGACCTGTACCTTTGGATTCATCGCTCCCATTTTGGCAATCATCACAATACAGAAACAGGTTGGGACAGGTATCCTCTATATCCTGCTGTTTGCCATCGGCCATTGTCTGCCGATTCTGATAGCCGGTAGTTCAGCGGCTCTGGTGCAAGGCCTGATCGAAAACAGGGCTTGGCAACGTGGTGGT
Organism: bacterium; assembly: GCA_018829445.1. GTDB lineage: Bacteria > SAR324 > SAR324 > XYD2-FULL-50-16 > XYD2-FULL-50-16 > JAHJTV01. Next base: position 61,821 of record JAHJTV010000029.1, on the reverse strand, counting down.
ATCTGGTTCCGAAAAGGAGCAGGTATTCTCATTTGTGTTCTTGGGATTTATTTCATTGTCAGCCCATTTTATATTTAAATACATTTTAGTCGATGTAATGTTCATCAGATTTTGACTATTCGTCCTAACAAGTCTGATACCGACTCCAGGAAGTGAAGTCTTTATAAACGATATAATTTGTCTCCGGCAATCAATTACAAAAATTAGCGATTGTTCAGATTGATTCAGATGGGGGCGGCGTCACATTTGGGAAAAGATACAATTGGTAAAAATAGTCGACAGTGAAGATGGAATCCGTGTCCATTTGAACAGGGGAGTATTGGGTGTTTTTGCCAGTTGGTGAAAAAGAATTAATCTGGAAATTTAAGGTTGGATCATGAATGATTTTGTGCAAATACGCGTCGGCAAGAACAAGATTGGTATCAGCGGTTTGAAAAAAGTACTGGAAGAAGCAGTAGATCGGTGCAGGGATATGACCGATGAACAGATCGGACAGATGTTGGTAGAGGAACTATCCCAAAACAATTATATAGTGCCGGATCTCCGGGATGAATATGCACAGGCCTTTTTACGCGAGTTTAAAAAACATATCGGAGAAACGGTTGCAGAAGCTTTCGGGGAAATACTTGAGATTAAAGTACTGGGACCGGGTTGCCCCCGATGCGAAAGACTTGAGCGCGAAGTCATGGAAATCCTTGTTGAAACAGGTATTAAGGCTGACCTGGAGCATGTCCGCGATATTGCTGAAATAGGACGGTACGGTGCCGTGGTTTCTCCGGCGCTGGTCATTAACGGAAAAATCATAACCTCGGGTGTTGTACCTTCGAGAACCAAATTAAAGGCTCTGTTAATCCAGGCTGATAATACGGTACAATACTAGAAATTGAGATTATTCATGACCAGGCGACTGTCGCATTCCCATTCACGCCAGGAGTTGCTTCACTTCTCGTAATTACCTCCTCTTGGACGGCTAAATCAATCTCCATTGATTTGTTCTATTATGGGGTAATATAATTGAAAGAGCGATATATTTCAAATAATGTAACAATTCGTTCATCTTCCCATTTTGCCCCTTAAATATTCCCCAAAAAAATGAAATATTTTCTGTTCTCTGGTGTATCAAATAGTATGATGTTCAGGCACTATTCATTATTCAGATTCACTTTACTAAAATAAAGGTAAGCTCATGATTAAAACAAAAAGAGTATTATTATATTCAGCCACTTTTATAACCTTGGTTTTTACACTCAGCAGTTGTGGTTTGTTCCGAGGAAGAGGATGGGGGTGTGGAGGTCCAGGTTATTATCAAAACAGCACTGTTATTGAAAACATGAATACTGATAATAACGTTTCATAGTGTTTTGTCAGGATGGGCATCGAAGACACGCCCATCACACAGTCTTTTTCAAAGCAGAATTAGAAAATCCTGAAATGTGAGTTAAGAGATGAAGGGTGGAAATGTCGGTTAAACGTCTCCCAAAGATTCACAGACCTTCAGGCAGGCTCACATGTTTTTCCTTGTAGCTTCCTGATTGCTCGACTCCTATATGGCAGGCAGGGCAGTTGGAAAATCTGACTACCGATTCATGTTGAAACATCCCGGCATCAATATCTGAATGCTTTTTTTTCAGATAGGGGATTGAATCCATGGAGCCGGGCGTTGTCCCTTTGAGACTATCAAGAATGTTTACGGCTACCCTGGATGCTGTATGATCGGCAGAGTTTTGCATAAGGTATCTGCTGATCTCCTCTTTTTCGTCCGGGCTGAGATTTATGGTTTCTCCGAAGTGATCCTGCAGTTGATTCATGATTCTTTCCCATGAACTCTGGGGCAGCAATCCCGGTTGAAACGTCCAATGACACTGGACACCGCAAAGCTGCCGGGTTTTCCCGTTTTTGACGATCGGCATTTCAGATGCCATAAACAAGGTTGAAAACACTCCATGGTTGGGATCATAGGTGTATGGCTGACCAGTGTCAGCCTCAGCATTTCCGTTGATAAAACTCACCATGGTTATCGATCCGGCAATAATCATCAGCAAAGCGTTTCCGGATTTGGATAAGCCATTGGATGATTTGATTGATTTTATTTGGCTTCGACCGGCTTTGGCAGTTGGGTGAAACAGGTTTGACACAACCGGTAATCGCAGGATGAGCAGAAGGGCAATCACCACTCCGTAGGCGAGTTTATCGGGCTGATAGCTGTCCGTAAGGAAAAGGACATGCCCGAAAGCCAATATCACCAGCAAGTAAGTGCTTCGATGCAGGCTATTCCAGCGTTTCTTCAGTAATCGAAGTGAAAAACGATTTGAGGTAAGGCCCAAGGGGATCATGATCAGAAATGACAGAAAAGCAAGGATCAGATTCCATTCCGAAAACAGGGAGATCGCAGTTTCCGACAGGTTCCATCTGCTTTTGGTCAGAAATGCAGCAACATGCAGCAATACATACAGAAAAGAGAATATCCCAAACGCTTTTCGATATCGTCGATAGTGTTTAATTTTGAATGTCCGGGCGATTGGCGTACAGGCGATGGTTAAAATCAACAGCCATAGTGTCATCTCGCCGGTTCTAGTCAGCATTTTGTCCGGGGATTGACCGGCGATCAAATCCGACAAAAAATGCCAACACATTAATCCCAAGAGAATATTAACCGTAAAATACAACCAGTTTTTTTTCAGTTTTAATTTCATTATTCGGTCTCCTTTATTTGTACCTCATAAACTGTTTTCTGTGTTTTCTTGAAGAGAATAGCTTTCGAGGTGCTTATTAAGTTTATTTGGGCTGTAATACTCTTTCCTGCAAAATTTCCTGTCATCGTCATCGTCAGTGTTTAGTACTTCCACGGTTCGATAGAATGTATAATCAGCATAGCAATGGTTATGTGAAATCCAGATAAAAAGAAGGTGAAAAAAATGTGAAATATCAATCATGAACTGCCGACTTGGGGATAGACAGACTATATCGTATAGACACGAGCTGTCATATGTGACACCCTAATAATTTGTTCAATCGGTTAAGATGGCGAATTGTGAAGCTCCCTTTCAAAGATTAATGAAAACAAACGACATGACTTTCTTCCACGAGGGTACCCTTCAAATTTGCGGTAGCCTGGAAGTTAGTGAAATACTGAAAAACAGTCTGTTTTTTTTAAAACGCTATATGCCTCTTTCCGGGATTCTGCTCGACTACTATGATCCTGAAATTGGCGGTTTGCGTGCTTTGGGATTAGAATCCGTCATCAAAGTTAATCAACTGGACAAACCCATCATGCTTCCAAAATCTGAGCAGCAAATGATTTTGGACAGGGAACATACAGACAATTCCGAACTTGTCAATCATCCTGACAGCACACCGATATCGCAAAGAATAGGTGCTGCTCTGGGACTTAAAAAGCCATCATTTCTTGCACTTCGTCTTCGTGTGAAAAAATCTCGTCTAGGTGTTGTTGTCCTTTTTTCTGAGGACGCTAACCTGTTTACCGAAGAACACCAGCGTTTACTCAAGTTACTTCATGATCCGTTAGCTCTAGCCATGTCCAATATTCATCGTTTTGATGAATTGAAACGTCTCAAGGAAAATCTAAAGGATGATAACCGGTACCTTTTCAATGAACTGCACATGATCTCCGGAGACGAGATCATTGGCCGAAGTTCCGGATTAAGAGACGTTATCGATAGTGTTAACCAGGTGGCCGAACTCAACAGCAACGTATTGCTTTTAGGTGAAACCGGTGTTGGTAAGGAAGTGATAGCAAATGCTATCCACTATACCTCATCCAGAAGAGATGGCCCTCTGATTAAAGTAAACTGTGGTGCCATTCCGGATAATCTTATCGATAGTGAACTGTTCGGCCATGAAAAAGGCGCTTTTACCGGTGCTATTTCTCAAAAACGGGGCCGATTTGAACGCGCCCATGGCGGAACGATCTTTCTAGATGAAATCGGTGAACTACATTCCAATGCCCAAGTCCGCTTATTGCGTGTGATACAAGATCGACATATAGAAAGGATTGGGGGGAATAAACCCATTCCGGTAAATGTCCGCATCATGGCAGCAACTCATCGTAATCTGCAAAAAATGGTCGAAAACGGCGATTTCCGCGAAGATTTATGGTTTCGCTTAAACGTCTTCCCGATAACGATTCCGCCCTTACGGGACCGTGTTGATGATATTCCCGATCTTGTGACCTATTTTATTGATCGTAAAACTCAGGAGATGAAGCTAAATCATCGTCCTTTTGTTTCCCCCGCTGCTTTTAATCGCCTAAAACAGTACGATTGGCCGGGTAATGTCCGAGAATTGGAAAATGTTGTGGAACGCGAGATTATTCGCAACCGCAGACATCGATCCAATGAACATCTGACATTTATGGATTTTACCTCTTCAATAGCAGCGAATCCTCCTGTTTCCGGTTCCCATATATCAATATCACCTGAAGCTTGTCTGAACCTTGAAGACGTTATTCGCACTCATATAAAAGGGGTGCTGCAACTGACTCAAGGCAAGATTCAAGGAAAGGATGGTGCTGCCGTAAAATTAGGTCTTCATTCGAGTACTTTGCGACATCGGCTGAGAAAACTTGGAATTCCCTTCGGACAGTCCTCATCAAAATCAATTCCTGAATCTTAAAACACTCTTCTCAAAAAGCATTAGTTTTCGGTGAATAGTGCAGACCGGATGTATGAAAGTTTTAGTTTTTTAGCTCCTTTGCAGTTCCCGATTCCAATTGATGTTTCTTCCTGAACAGTTCCGGTTTAATGGTTATGGCGTCTTTGCCGCATTTCGTATAACACTCCAGACACAGTGTGCAATCATCCAAAAGCTTGGGTTCCGGTTTTTGCAGATCGATCTGTTCGGGACATACTTTGCTGCAAATTTTACAATTACTTCCCAATTGCGAAAGACAGGAGTCTGATTTAACAATCGGCCTTAGGGCAACTCCAAAAGTCCTTCCCAGTGCACCGGTCAGCTTAAAAATCAATCCTACTGGACATATGCTGCTGCACCAGGACCGGAATAAAAACAGCTCAACAAAGAGTATGCTCGGAAAGATAATCAACTCCCATCCAGGTTGATAAAGCGTCGACAGTTTCCAAAGCGAAAAACAGAAACCGAAAAACAGTCCGATGGGACAAATCAGACAGAAGACGGGGAATCCCAGGGAAAAAGATAAAATCAGTGTCAATACGAAAACACAGTATGTTGTGTATTGAGACAGACCTTTTCCCTTTTTAACAACTGGTGAATAATCGTCAATGTTTTGCAGTGTTCCGCTACTTTTTTTTCTCTCCCCACTGTGGCTTTTCTGATTGAGTGTGTCTCGTGTCAGTGTTACCGGGCATCCCCAGGCACAAAAAAGACGCCCCAAAAAAAGAGCGAAAATTAAAATTGGGATCGATAAAAACAGTGTTTTCGAAATAGCCAAGGTCTTGGCAGCCAGCATCACCTGCAACAATCCAACGGGGCAGTAAGAACACAGTGTTCCCCAATCAAGCTGATACTTCGTTCCGGTATAGGTCACCCCTAAAACCAGTATGGCAGCAACGGCTATGCGAATCCGTCCCAGTGTGAAGATTTTTTTTCTCATTAGTTTATCTCTGGTTTTTATGTGGGAATGACTTATGCGGAACGATGATTCAGCGGTTGAACAACAATGCCTTTGGATTTGATATTAGCATTGTAAGCTCGTAAAGATGAACTCGGGCAAATGAACTCACAGAGTCCGCAACCGTTACACTTGTTTTGATCAATGACGGGTCTTTTTTCATTGTCCAGCTGAATGGCATTCTCAGGACATTCAGCTGCACATTTTGTACAACCTCCCCAATCCCAGGCGATGCAAGCCTCTTTTATCACAACTGCATTTCCCAGCTTGATATCCTCTTTGTTCATCGGCTGAATAGCTCCAGTGGGACAAACCGACATACATTCCATGCAAAGATCACAATACCCGTGCTTGAAATTGAGAGTCGGTGTGCTGACACTGCGGATACTGTCATTAAGCGAAATGGGGACGATCACCCTCGATGGACAAACCTGAAGACAACGTTGGCACTTTATGCATCGAGACAAAAAAGTTGATTCATTTAGGGAGCCGGGTGGTCTTAAAAATGTTCTGTTTTTTTCGGTAATCTGCAAAGCCCCTCCAGTCAACAGACTGAACACCGAGAGGCTGGCGATGCGAATAAACCGTCTTCGATGTAATCCGGTGTTATGGCTCATGCTACCTCCGATTCTCCAACAGCCAGAACCATATCCGTTTCCAAAAACAGATCTCTTTCTATTTCAAGGATCAGATGATAACTGGCTGTAAGGAACCCTTTTGTTAACAATCCCAATCCCTTGTAAAAGTCAGTTGCTGCTCCGACAATAACACGATCGCAAAAACAGGGAACCCAATTTAATAAATGATGATTAAAAAATGTTTTTATTTTGCTTAGATAGGTGCTTATCATTTGATTATCACCAATTCGAAAGCCATTGGAAGCTTTTTCACAAAGATGATGCAGATAATCGAATTCACTGGAGATATGATCTTCCGGTTCTGGGTTCCCGAATTCAAGTTGCAGTTGTTCGTCGTTCAGGAGCATTGTCATCTCGTCTTTGGCTTCCTGCATCATCAGTCCTTTTGGATTTGTGAAGACTGATTCATGGGGAACTGCAGCAAATTCCGGTTTAGGGCCAGCCCCTAAAAAAACACGGGCAAAATCAACAGACAGAGTTGAAATGGTGTCTTCCTTTACGTTTTTAAAGAAGTTGTGTAAAATCAGACTTCCTTTTTCCATATTGGGTTCACCCATATCTTGCGCGAACTCAAGGGAACACAGGTGTTTCAATTGATCTTCATCGATTTCCTTGCGATATAGTCGGCCAAGATACTGAAACAGCTTTCCGTAGTTGGAAATAAGCTGTGCTGTTTCATTTCGTTTAAATGTCGTCATTCCTCTGATCTCGTTAAGGTATGTGCCATCTGAAAAAAGATCCATGATTGGATCTTTTTTATGTTGAGTAAGTCACAACACGTTGAAACACGTTACTCCTGATTTGCAACACAATCTGTTCACAGTGTGATTTCTAACTTTTCGTGACACCTATCCGGTGATGTATTGGTGAACACTGCTTCCCAGAAGATACATGAGAGCCCTTATTGTACCGGCTCCGACAATTGTACAAATCAGTCCGAAAAAGGGAAGTAGGGCAGAAATGTGCTTGTTATCGGAGAAGGTCACTTTGGCGGTTATTCCCATCGGAAGCATCAACCCTATACCGACTACCAGCAACCAGAATGCCGGAGCCAGATCTCCTGTCAGCAAACGCAATGATGACCGACTGGGGTCGGGAAAAGGGGCAAAACCAAGGTACAATAAATACATGATGATTGTTGCCATAAAAGCGATCTGACTATAAAAAGTAATCTTATTGATCATCTTTAGGAGAGGGAGATCATCTGATTTCAATGAAGCCCAGGTGTACATCAAAAACAGTCCAAGAGGTCCGGCAGACGCTAAGTACATCAAAGGAATAATTATTGTGTTCCATGCAGGACGGGCGCCTTGGAGATAGATCTTTCCCGTGGATAAGACCACAACAATCGCAGCTATAAACCCGATGATGGCTATGCCCTTTCGCCATTTGGGGGAGCTGTCTTTTTTTAATAATAAGACTGTGTATAGAGCAACCATGCTTCCTGCAAATCCCGAAGATAAGAATTCCTGTGATATGCCAGATTCCATATTACCCAGCATATGAAATATCCGTTCCGGATGTCCTAAATGAAAGAAACTGAACATCCCTCCCAGACCCAAAAAGAAAAGACTGGAAACAGCTCCGGGCAGGCGAATGGATTGGAGTTTTCCATTCACTTCAGTGATTGCAACAAATGCAAATCCGCCCATTCCCAGGGCGACAAAAAGGCTGAAAAACAGCAATTCCCATTGAATATCCATATTATTCCCTCCATTTGAATTTTTTCAGAACATAGCCCATGCCGGGTTTGTTACCAATGTCTGATAAGTAATGAAGATCTTTCCCGGCCTTTTTAACGAGTCTGGATGGTGCGGAATCGGGATCTTCCAGATCACCGAAAACGCGAGCTTTTCCTGGACAGTGGAATACACAGGCAGGGACATCATCATTGTCTACCAGGTGTGCGCACATCGTACATTTCTCGATTACACCCTTGTCCTCTGAATAGTCGCGAACGCCATAGGGGCATGCCATGATACAATAACGGCATCCTACACATTTTTCGTGATCCACCAGAACAATACCATCTTCCCTTTTATAGGAAGCCCCGGTTGGGCACGCTTCAACACATTTGGGATTATCACAATGCTGACACAATACCGGCAGAAAATACTGCTCCAGATCAGGGTAGGTACCGAAGGGTCCAACCGTTATAACCTTGTTCCAGAATGTCCCGAGTCCGACATTGTTCTCCTGCTTACAGACAACAGCACACGAATGACAACCGATGCAGTTGTCTACATCCATAATTATTATTTTTCGAGACATAGTTAATTCCCTCCTTTTGGTAAAAGAGCTTTTAATTCTTTTGCCGTAAAATAACTGTTCTTGGGTGGCCCATCCAAAGCCTTTGATATGGTGCACATCCCCCCAAAATTATTGGTGCCGATTGCCGGATCATGCATTCCGTCATTACTCAGCATGGTGTTGCAATTGGAATCAAAGGCTCCATGCAATCCGTCAGTTGCATCACGTTCCGGAAACCACCAGTCGTGTTCAGCATGAATGATCCGTGGGCTTGTCCCGTTGGTGACATTGGCCCTCTGTTTACACTTGCCGTATTTGGTGCGGATATTAACCCAGTCGCCGTTTTTGATGCCATGTTTCTCAGCAACTTCGGGGTTAATATCCACAGTGGGGTAGGTGTGGATTTCGCGCATCCAGGGAGATTGGCGGTATTCGCAGTGAAAATAGGCATGGGAGCGTCCCCCGGTGATCAGAATATATGGAAAATCCTTTGCCAGCTCAGGAGCACTATATGGTGATTCCGGAGGTTCTATGTAACGCGGAAGGGCACCCCAACCGAAATTTTTCAGATCCTCCGAGTAGAGATTGAATTTCCCGTTGGGTGTCTGGAATCCCGGTCTATGGTCAAACCGCATCAAACCTCTCTTGTATTTGTGAAAGGTCTGCTCTCTGACAATGAACTTCTTTTTACGAAACTGTTCAAAATTCAACCCGGTTGGTTGCAGAACAAAATTGAAGAAATGATACTTATCCTTCCAACCCATATTGATTCCCATCCGTTTGGCCAAATCAAAGCAGATATCGATGTCGTCACGACACTCACCCGGTGGCTTGGATAAAGGTTGCCTAATCTGGGCAGTATGACTGGCCGGCCAACCATGACCGGAATGCGCCCACTCAATACGGTCCACTTCCTGTCCATGGGCGGCCGGCAGAAAAATATCCGCCATTTCACCGGTAGGTGACATATAAAGATCTACCTGCACTACAAAGTCAAGTTTTTTGAATGCCTCCAAAACTTCATAGCTGTCTTCCACACCGATGATGGGTTCAGAGGTTTGCCCCCAATAAGCACGTGGCTGAAACGGTTTTCCCGTTATGATGGCATGTGTTGTTGCAGCCCCATAGCCGCCCATATTTCCCATGATTTTCTGGGTTCCCGGACACACGCTGTAATCGTCAATATTCTTTTCAACGTGTTTTCGCAATTCTCCATGAGGGGCGATCTTTTCAAAATCAAAGAAATGTGAATTTCGAAAGGTTGCCGGTTCTCTGCCGCAGTTTTGACCTCCCGGAACATCAAAGTTACCGGCAAGTGCCATCATGATTGTAAAAGCATGGGAAATCCCGCTGGTATTAACGCTGAATTCAACTTTTTGTCCTCGGCAAAAACTGGCACCGGGACTGTTATCAATATATAGACGTGCGGCTTCCTTAATGCGTTCGATGGGAACCCAGGTTACCTCAGCGGCTTTTTCATAAGTCCATTCCGAAATACTGTCGGCAAACATTTGAAACGAGGTTTGATAGCGTTTTCCTTGAACCAGGTATGAGCCTTCCAGCGCCGGTTTAATGTTTTGTCCTCCAATCCATCGCAAAGCTTTTCCATCCCAGAAGACAACTTTTTTGCTATTTTCATCCCAGGCGGCAAATCGATCCTCACTCCCGGCAGGCTTCAAATCGCTTTCACGTAATAAAAAACCATCGGTTTTGACGAGAAAAGGACCGTTGGTCCACTGTTCGACAAACTCCTTGTCATATTGTTTTTCCTGGATGATGGCATTGATAAAAGTGAGCACCATGGCCATATCACTACCGGGACGAATGGGAAGCCAGACATCTGCCTTGGAAGCTGTGCATGTATAACGGGGGTCGACGGCAATCACCTTCACACCTCGTTCCTGGGCTCGTTTGATGACAAGCCAATCATAATAACCACGGGAGCGCTCCTGCCGGGACCAGAGAATAATACATTTTGTGTTTTGTCCATCCCACCCCGTGTATTGGGTCTCATCTCCATATATTCTCTGAGAAGTTAAATATGATCCTACCCAGCAAAGGTTACCAACGCCAAAGGTGGATGTACTTCCCATCTCTTTGAACAGCCTGTTGATAGCCTGGTAGTTGTACATGTCCCGGCCTGTTCCATACTGGTGTATAATCGTATGTCCGCCGTACTTCTTCTGTATTTCCGTGAACTTCTCTGTTATGGTACTCATGGCTTCTTCCCAGGTAATACGCTGCCACTTGCCTTCACCACGCTCCCCCATTCTTTTCATCGGGTAGGTAATCCGCAGGGGATTATACATCATCTGCGGGATATTATAGGCACGACCGCAAAGGGTTCCTTCACTGAACACATCAGGATCACCTTGAATTTTGGTGACCCGGCCGTTTTTTACCTCTGCCAGAATACCGCAACGACCATAACATTGCCGACAAGCCGATTTAATCGTTTTAAAAGAATCACCGGCATCCCCCGGTGATTTTTTTACAAGCCCTGCAAAAGCTTCACAGGGCATCCCAATAGCCGTGGCAGCGCCTGCAAAAGCGGACATTTTTAAAAAGTCCCGCCGGTTCAACCAGTTTTCCACTTACGCCTCCTCGAAGTAGTTGTTAATTCGAATCGATAAAATACAGATATCCGGTTCTTGTGTAAGTAATGACCAAGATGCTAAATGATTATCAGCTTGGCTGTACCTTTCTCATAGCACTAATTCATTTCAGTCCATGGTTGCCAGAATATCTGAATTCGGATGAGGTCAATTTTGCGAGGATTGTGCCATGAAATATGGCAAAAAATATCAATAAGATATAAAACTAGAATGAGATAGGCTGTCATATACGACATCTCAACCCTGTCATATATGACACGTCATACCAAATACAGTATGAGCTTTGATTTGTCCTTTTAATTGTTGAGTCCACTCCGAAAAGTATTCAAATATTCAAAATGGTAACTAAACATTGAATATCTGATTTTTGCAATAAAATTTTCGAAGGTTGTCATCCCGGACTTGATCCGGGATCCAGGCGGTTTTACCTAAATGCACATTATCCTGGATTCCGGCTCGAAGGCCGGAATGACAAGAAAAAATGACTTTTCGGAGCGGACTCATTGTTTGAAAATCAAGCTTTCAAGAATTCTCAATACCCGGGATTTACCCCATAGATCCCGATATTTGCCGTTTATATCTACTAATCTCCATTTTTATTGGATTAAGGCTTGTAAACCGAACATCACTTCTGAGATAATAGCTGTTATTGATCATTCGAAAACATATTAACATTTTGAATTCACGGGGAAATTTTGAAAAACGGACGTTCGCTCGATTTTTAAAATTGATACCACATGGATTTTTTTTTCAGATAAATGGAAAATTCCGATCAGGTTAAGGAATCCTTATGGAAACTGAAGCCGAGTTTTTTGTTTGTCTTTGACAGAAGGTCAATGTTGCTTAGATTGGACATTGCCTGTTTATCATGGGAAACGTTCCGTCTGATGGGCGTTTCGTATAGGGAAAATAAGAGATTCCGGCCAAGGTGATAGAAAAACCCTCGAAATGTATTGAATATCTTATTTGTCCGCATATTAACGTAAAAGCCTTGCTTTTATAGTCATAAAATCATTTAGGGAGGATATTATGCTAAAAAGGATTGAAAAAGTCGCTGTTATCGGCTCCGGTATTATGGGCGGCGGAATCGCTGCATTATGTGCCAGTGCCGGTATTAAAACATTGCTATTGGATATAGTGCCTTTTGATCTGAAAGATGAAGAAAAAAATGACCCCAAAGCCAGAAACAGAATTGTGGAGATGGGGTTGCAGAACCTGATCAAGACAAAACCGGCGGCTTTTATGGACAAAAAGGTTGATCCGGCCAACATCGAGATCGGCAACCTGGAAGATGATTTTGATAAGCTGAAAGACTGTGATTTGATTGTTGAGGTTATTGTAGAAAATCTAAAAATCAAGCAGGCTCTTTTCTCCAGAATTGAAAAGATACTGACACCTGACATGATCATTGCTTCCAATACTTCCGGTCTTCCCCTGGCTCACATGGCGGAAGGAAGAAGTCAACAATTCAAGGAAAACTTTCTCATCACCCATTTCTTTAATCCCGTACGTTACATGAAACTGCTGGAGGTAGTGCCGGGGGTTGATACCAAGAAAGAGATTGTTGATCTGATGTCAGCCTGGGGCGAGAAAATCCTGGGGAAAGGAATAGTAATTGGTAAGGACACTCCTAATTTCATCGGAAACAGAATTGGCGTGCATAGTCTGGCTGTTATGGTGAATACAATCAAGGATTCCGGTGTGACATTGGAAGAGGTTGACGCCGTATTCGGACCACCCCTTGGACGACCCAGAACCGGTGTTTTCGGGCTGGCTGATTTAGTAGGTCTGGACACAATGCATCATCTACTGGTCAATTCCCACAGCTTGCTTCCGGACGATGAAGCAAGAGACGTATACAGTGTTCCGGATTGGTTTCAGAAGATGATCGACGCTAAAATATTCGGAAACAAAACCAAGCAGGGCTTTTACAAGAAAGAGCTGACTCCGGATTGGCAGAAGAAGAAGCTCAAGTATGACCTTGAAACAGGTGAATATGTAGACGCAATCAAGAAGCCTGAACTGGAAGTTCTGAAAGCGGTTAAAGCTGCAAAGTCCTTAAGTGAGCAGATCAATATTGTTATGAACGGTGAAGAGCAGGTTTGTAAGTACGCCTGGCAGATGAACGCCGCCTCATTGATCTATTCGGCCAACCGTGTTCCGGAAATTGCAGACTCAATTGTAGAGATCGATAACGCCATGAAATGGGGTTATAACTATGAAGTCGGCCCCTTTGAGATGTGGGATATGATGGGCGTTCAGAAAGCTGCCGATAGAATGGAAGCTGATGGAATGAAGGTCCCCGAGAATGTTAAGAAAATGTTGGCAGGTGGTAATGAGAGCTTTTACAAGATTGAAAACGGCAAGAAGGTCTACTTCGACCTGGTGGCCGGTGAATACAAGCCGATGGTTCTCAGCGACAATATCATCTTCCTGGCTGATCTAAAAGCTGACAATAAAGTTATCAAGGAAAATGCATCTGCTTCATTGATTGATCTGGGCGATGGTGTTTTCAATCTCGAATTCCATACCAAGATGAACGCGCTCAACTTTGAGATCGTGGAATTTCTGGCTGAGACTATCGACTATGTAAAAGCAAATGGTGCCGGACTTGTTATCGGAAACCAAGCTGGTGGAATGCCGGGTGCATGGTCCGCAGGTGCAGATCTGGCGCAAATGCTAACGGCTGCCAAAGAAGGCAAATTTGACGATATCAAATTAGGTGCACAGACCCTTCAGGAATCCAACCAGAGAATCAGGTACGCTCCGTTTCCGGTAGTAGCTGCTCCTTATGGTCTGGTACTGGGCGGTGGCTGTGAAATCTGTCTGGCTGTGGATAGAATTGTTGCCCACTGTGAATTATACATGGGTCTTGTGGAAATTGGTGCCGGTCTTTTACCCGGTGGCGGTGGAAACATGATGTATTGGAGAAAAGTACTGGAAACAATCCCGGTCGGTGTAAAAATTACTGATCTGGCTCCTTACTTCCTGTTGCTGATGACCAATATCGGACAGGGTAAAACTTCAACTTCTGCAGCAGAAGCCAGAAGTATGGGTCTGTTGGGACCAAAGGATCGAATTGTATACAATAAGGATTACTTAATCGGTGAAGCTAAGAAGGAAGTATTGAAAATGGTTGATGACGGGTATGTCGCACCAGCTCAGAAGAAGCTTCCTGTAATGGGTAGAGAAGGACAGGGAATGATATCTGCGAATCTCTTTAATATGGAAAAAGGCGGTTATCTTCCTCCTCATATGGGTTTTATTACCAGGAAGATCGGATATGTTGTTACAGGTGGTGAAGTTCTGGGAGGACTGGAAGTTCCCGAAGAGCATCTACTCCGGATAGAACGAGACACTTTTGTTGAGCTTTGGAAGACCGAAAACTCACAAAAGATGGCAGAACATATGTTGAAAAATGGAAAACCGCTCTTTATTTAACAGGACGATTAAGGAATACATATATTAGGAGAAAGCATAATGAGAGATGCATACATAGTAAGCGCCGTTAGAACCCCCGGTTGTAGAAGAAATAAAGGCGCCCTGGCTCAAACAAGACCGGAAGATCTCATCTGCCATATCGTTAAAGCCGCTGCCGATAAGATCAATCTTGACAAGAGTTCTGTTGATGATTTCATGCTTGGCTGTTCTTTTCCGGAAGCGGAGCAGGGAATCAATATTGGCCGAATCGCTATTCAGATGGCTGGTTTTCCTGATTCAGTATCAGGCGCAACCATCAACCGTTTCTGCTCATCCGGGTTGGAATCCATAGCCCAGTCTTCCATGAGAGTCATGGCAGGTTGGTCCGAAGTAACCATGGCCGGTGGTGTAGAAAGTATGAGTATCGTACCCATGGGTGGAGGTCTTCCTCGACCCAATCCTGAATTTGCAGCTGCATATCCGGAAGGATACATCTCCATGGGGATGACGGCGGAAAACGTTGCCACCAGATACGGTGTCAGTCGTGAAGACCAAGATGATTTCGCCTATCATTCTCATATGAAAGCTGCTGAAGCACAAAAGAACGGACTGTTTACCGAGGTTGTTCCCACTCCGGCTGTTCGTTACATTGTTAACGATAAAGAAGGAACGGTGATCAAGGAGGAGTTCATTCAGGAATTCGATGATGGTGTTCGACCCACCACAACAGTGGAAGGACTTGCCAAATTGAGACCTGTTTTTTCCGCCATGGGTTCCGTAACAGCCGGCAACTCCTCACAAACAACGGATGGAGCTGCTGCCTGTGTTATCATGAGTGGAGATGCCGTTAAAAAATATGGATTAAAACCACTGGCAAAACTGAAGCTATACACAACCGTAGGCTGCAAATCCGATGAAATGGGTGTGGGTCCTGCCGTTGCAGTGCCAAAACTTTTGGCCAAAGCCGGTTTAAAAGCCTCCGATATCGGTCTGTGGGAACTGAATGAAGCATTTGCTTCACAATGTCTCTACAGTGCAAGAGTTATCGGAGTAGGTGACAAGAAATACTGGGCGTCTGACAGCCCCGACAAAATCATCAACATCCATGGTGGTGCCATTGCTCTTGGTCATCCACTTGGATGTACCGGTTCCAAATTGGCCGCAACCCTGATCGCTAATATGCAACGACTCGGCGTTAAATACGGTGTCGAATCCATGTGTATTGGTGGTGGAATGGGTGCTGCTGCCCTGTTTGAACTGTGTGACTAGTCAAACCGACTAACCCTGATACCATGGTCAGGGTTTCCAATTTGACAACCGGAATTCTATCAGCTTTCCGGTTGTCTCTTGGCCTCTCTGAGCCTGACAAACAAGTCTCGCCTGTTGCCTGATCAACTTCTGACGTAAAAGATATAAATCCGGTTGATGCACAATCTCTGATCGAGCTTTTAAATTCGGCTCTAAGGTTAAGCTGCGTTAACTTGAAAATGTGTAGCCTTACCCTAACACGCCAAAATCAACGTCCTGTCGTCTTTCCCACTCTTATTTTCGATCTGAGTAGTATTTCATAAACTGGGATCTTTCATAAACTGCCGGGTTTTTTATATGGCTTTGACTCATCTTTCCAAAAATATCTTGTACCGATTTAAATCCGTGATCACTTAACCAGCCTGTTATCTGTTCCAACATTGTTTGTATATATTGCGGTCCGTTTTTATAGAGGCTTGTTGCTACCTGTACAGTTTTAGCACCCGCAAGCAGGTTTTTAATGGTAGTATAACCGTCATGGATGCCCGTTGTAGCTGAGAGATCACATTTGACTTTGTCGGAAAGGATGCTAATCCATCGCAGGGGTATGGCGTTTTCATAGGGCGAACTGAAGACATCAGCAGCTATGATTTCCATATTATTAATATCAATGTCCGGTCTGTAGTATCGATTAAAAAGAACGATTGCAGAAGTTTCCCGGATCGAAAGATCAAAAACAAATTTTGCCAGGCCTGTAAAGTAGAAACCGATTTTCACAGCGATAGGTATTGATACCTTCTGGCTTACTGTCTTAATGATATCAAAATAAATCTTTTCAATCTGCTCCCCAGTTTGTTCAATATCCCCGGGAAGAATAAACATATTCAGTTCAATTGCATCAGCACCTGATCCCTCGATCTGTTTGGCAAAGTCAGTCCACTCACTCGCAGAGATGCAATTAATACTGGCTATTATCGGAATTGATGTCTCTTTTTTACAAGTCTCCAACATTCTGAGATAATCACTCAGATTGTTTTGCCTGATATAACCTTTGATATAGTCTGTTTCTTCAGCATGAAGGGAAAAGTCACCCTTCATCGATTTGCTTTCCATCAGGATTTGTTCTTCAAACAAAGACTTCAGAACCACGGCAGCGATTCCGTTCTCTTCGAGCTTTTTGATACTGTTAATTGAGCCGGTCAACCCAGAGCTCGCTGCAATCAGCGGATTCTTTAATTCAAGTCCCATGTAGTTTACGGTTAAATCAGGCATCGCTAACTCCTAAAAGAAATTCCAATACATCTGCTGTGATCGAAAAAAGCGTCAGAAAGAGCAATTGAATCTGTTGAATTGACAGGAAAAAATTAATAGTACAATAATCAAACCAGATATTTCTTGCTCATTATGACAGATCAGTAACATATGATAAAGAACCAATTAACTGGCTCATTCCTCTGTTTTGCATTGAAAATTTTAACTTCGATCATTTCTTTTAAAAAACAGAATTAAAAATGCATCACCATCAAAATCACGACCATCAGTTGAATTTTACAAACAGGTATGGTCGAGAATGAGTGATACTATCGTATCGAGTTAGCAAAAAAAATTTAGGCTCAAAAATATACATCAGCTTTTTCTAATTCTGCCTGCGTTCGTCAGATTCAGTCGAAAATGCTTACGAAAGGTCGAGGTAGAAAGAAAAGGTTTTTACTTGAGATGCAACCTATTCGTTTGGTTATTGCCCTTGATTGGTTGTAAACAAGAATAGTCCGTTAGGTCTTCATTGTTTTATCCACCTTATCGAAAAAATAAAAATGAAAGTTTTGACGCCTCATTTGCTTTCGCATCTTGACGGATCTTTTGAAAAGGTTGAAAAAAAATGACAATCTAATTTTGCAATCATTTTTTTCCTACTCACCTCAATGAAATATATTCGAAAATTTAAACGGTCGGTTGGCACATACCTAAACACGGTCCTGTTTTTCAATTACTCTGCAAAGCAGCGTTTGGGGAAGTATGGGCTGATTTCACTGTTGATTGGACTGGTAGCCTTTGCTGGCTCATCCTTTCATCCTGTCTCTATGTTTTCTCGTCTCGTCGTTGGACTCAGCTATTTTTTTTGTTTTGGCAGTACTGTAGTTCTGGTTTCGGAAATCCGTATTTTACTACTCCTTCGTATGGGTTCGGAAACGTTTAACTTTACTATAAAGAAGGTTTGGATAACAGGATTGGCTGTTTTCCTGGTTGGTTTTTTATTTTTGGGCTGCATTCAGTTGATTTTGCAAAAACAACGGATAGCAGAGCTTTCATATTATTTTGATCCAATCCAGGGGTTTATGCCGTTTAGCTTATCGTTTCTACTCAAAATGACTCCCACTTGGGCGATAGATGTTTTTCTGATAACCCATGTGCTATTAAAAAAAACAAAACCGATCTTAAATACTACTACTTTTCCCCATGTAAAAACCATCGAGTTCACTGCTGGATCAAACACTTTTAGGTTCAATCCTGACAATATTTCCCATATATCCATCGATCAGCATTATGCCACTTTTTTTATTATCATCACTGAAGGTCTGAAGGAGGTACAGGTTAAAGCTTCAATGAAGAAGATCATGGATTTTCTGCCACCACAGCAATTTTGTCGAATCCACCGCTCCCATTCGGTGAATCTAAACCAGATTGAAAGAATCATCAGTGTTGAGGGAAATAACAGTGTCAAGCTTAAGGGATCAGAACTGGTTCTACCAATTAGTCGGAGACAGCTTATTATAGTTAAGTCCAATTTTCAGAAATGGATGGAAGCAAAACTCATTCAGCCCACAAATCCAAAATTAATGACTGAATAAAAGTCACTTATGAATAAAACCTGCCACTCATGTCCTGCAGAATGGAAGGCTTTTCCATTTGTGAACTAATCATATCACTTGTGAATCAGTTCTGTACTCAATTGCAACCATTTTGATCTATTCAATAGAATTAAATACATAAGGTAGGTTCCAATAATAACCCGGGATCGATTAAGAAAAACAAGACAAAGAAGCAGGAGGTAAAAATGAAGATCAATCATTTCTCGTCCTTTATATTTTTATGCCTTATACTGATTTCTTTTTTAAGTGTTTCAAGTTGCCAGCCTTTGTCTTCTGGCAATGGAAGTTCTGATCAGAACACACAACCTATTGATGACAACCCAGGTGACAACCCAGGTGACAATCCCGGAGACGAACAAGCAGATCCTCCGAAAGTAGACTCTGTGAATCCAGGCAATGATTCTGATAATGTAGAACCAGACCGCGTAGTAACCATTGTCTTTAATAAACCCATGGATACAACCACAATTACGACGAGTACCATCAATCTTTATCATCACTCAGGAACAAAAACTTCCGGAACTGTGTCCTTGAATGTGGATACGGTTGAATTTACTCCTGAATCATGGCTGGAAAATGATGCAAAATACACCATAGAGATTACTAAGGATGTTAAGAGTAGTGAAGGTATAAATCTGGAGAATGATTTTACTTCCGCTTTCACTGTCAGGTTTCTTGCTTTGGACTCCTCCGACTTCACTGTACGTGATTTTAAGAAGGAATTTAATCTGGAAACCAACATGAATACTACTAGTGGTATTACATTCGAGTCCGTAACATCACCTGCCCATGGAAGCGTAATGATAACTGGAACTACTGTTATCTACGATCCAATATCCGACTACACTGGTAATGACTCTTTCACCTTCAGGGCCGAAAACGGAGTCGACTATTCAGCAACGGCTACATTCAGCATTTCTGTTAATCATGCTCTTTTCTCTGACACAGATCAGACGGCTGATACAACCGCCACTTTTGGAGAGGATTCCGACTATAGCATAAACACTCAGTCTTTCGCTTACTATGATGCCAGTAATGACACCGTTATTGATAACGTCACCGGCCTGATCTGGCAGCGGGGTTATGGTTCATCAACATCTGATTTTGAAGAGGCATCCGGAGATTGCTCTGGTTTGACTCTGGGAGGTTTTAATGACTGGCGTTTGCCTACCATTTCTGAACTACTTGGAATCACCTTGTGGAATGGCAGTTCAGATTTTAATACTCTTTTTATTGCCAATACTGGATACGATTTCTGGTCTTCCACTTCTGCAAATAGTAATCATCTCTATCTAAACACATCCAATGAAATAACGAATTCCCCAACAACACCGTCACCCAGGTGCGTCCGTGGAAGCCAGGCAAATAAAGACCTGAAAGATAACGGCGACGATACAGTCAGTGACAAGCTAACCGGGCTAATTTGGCAAAAATGGGAAGGCGGCATGAAGTACTGGGAAAATGCACTTGGATATTGTGAGGGCTTGACTTTGGCTGGTAAAAATGATTGGCGTCTCCCAAACATCAAAGAACTGCAATCCATTACAGACTATTCATTTACAAATCCAATTATTAATACAACTCTCTTTCCGGATGCGACTTCCGATTTCTATTGGTCTTCAACATCAGCGTCACCTGTAACATTAGCGGAAGCTCTGCATTTTAATGATAGTCTTACTATGGTTAATAGTAAAGCTGCATATGAATTCTTCACTCGCTGTGTCCGGGGTGGAAATTAATCCTATTCAAGGATCAAAGGATATCCAAAAATTGGAGAGGTTTGGCTTTCTTGTTTCCTACACTGTTTGAATGCTGTAAAACAGCCCTGTAAATGACGGTGTAATTATTCCACCGGAATGACTGAACCAAGGAATTATCCAACTTACCAATGATAAGGATTGTCATGGAATTATTTAAGGATTTTTACTTTCTGCAAGTGGAGAAAACGGGGTTTGTGGATTCATCAAGCTTTTTGGCTATTCGCGATGATAATGGAATTATTTGTATTGATGTGGGTGGCGGAGGCGAAGAAAACATTGCCCGCACCGTTGGACTGCTGGAAAAAAACGATCTGAATATCGCTGATATCCACACTGTCATCATCTCTCACACCCATGCAGATCATATGGGGGCAATTGCCTGGTTTCTCTCAAAACAAGGCAATATAAAAGTGATCACCCACGAAGCGGATGCCCGGTATCTTCGGGATAATACAAAGCTCAATCATATCTTTGAATCCGATATTACCGAGAAATATTTTCCAGAAAACAAATTTGACGTTATCGCCTTTTATCAAGCTTTCTGCCCCATCAGCGAGGCAACAGAAGACCGGACTGTGGTTGAAGGTGATACGTTGAATTGTGGTGACTACTCTTTTGAAGTCATCCATACTCCCGGGCATCATCCCGGGCATATCAGCCTTTATGAACCAAATGTTAAAGCCCTTTTTGTCGGAGACATGGCCGGGTTGGAAGTCCCTTTCTACAATGTTCGAGCTGGTGGAATCGAAGGCATGATTTCAACCATGCATAAATATCAAAAACTGGATATCGATATCATCATTCCCTCCCATGGAGAACTGGTCAGAAATCCGATGGAAATAGTAGAAACGACACTCTCAAAACTGAAAAAACGGGAAGAGCGACTAATAGCTGCCCTTTCCAACATCCCTGTTACTTTTAAAGAACTCTTGCCCGTGCTGTTCAGGCACGAAGCCCTTTACGTTTTTCCCGGGGTCGGAATTCTGAGGGCTCATCTGGAAAAGTTGAAGAAAGAGGGGACTGTGGTTGAAGAGAATCAGGGATATCGATTGGCATAAGTACCCGGGTTACGTAATGCTGAATAGGTCGGTCGGAAAAGAGTCATTTTTACGGTTTGCGGTTTGTCTTATTCAAAATGTGCATTCAGTAACCCATTTACTATTTGTAATTATCAATTGATTATTAATTATTCCTCTTGCGTTTAATGGCGGTTTTTACGCTTGCACTAATGATTCTGCAGAGTTCGTCGCACTCGTTTTGTAGATGAGAGCATTCGTTTTTTGGTGTCATTTGACTCCGGATAATAATCTGTAGCCAGACTTTTGTCTCATTTAACTACTTTAAGGCAATCTTTAGCTTATGAATAAAATCGTTGGAACTCTCAGCGGATCGAGCCTCGGCATAATTAGGAGCCGGAGAAGTTCCACTACGCAATATTTGATTCGCCACATGTTTCTCGGCGGAAGATTTTGTCAATTTTGTTGTCAGTTGAATTAAGCCTACTGCAAAATCAATAAGTCTTTCCTGAATATCATCACCTTTTGCCATTTTAATAATCAATAATCATTTTTTAATAACCAATTGTTAACTTAACGTCAGAACTTCTTAAACGGTTACGGGGCAACATCGATGTAATGGTAAATTGAAGCGCTATTGATGCTTCCTCCGTAAACGTAAGACTTGCTTTTATCTGAGAGATACCAGAGTCCCGGTTGCAAACCGGAGCTGGATTTGAATTGGGCTGTATTGGCACCTGAAATACTCAGGGTTTTATAGTTAAGAGTTACTGCCGGCTGGGATGTCTGGGGGGATAATAGCGGAGGGGAGGAATAATAGCCAGATCCTCCGTTTAAAGAACAGGAAGCATTACCGATCTTTTCATCGCTAAATATGGTATTTTGGGGAATGGTCGAACTCGGCAGTGTAGATCCCGAGCCGTTGAACTCACATGTTATGTAATTCGGGGTGGCACCGTTACCGGTGCAGGAGGATACTATAAAACCATTGGCGGTTGCCCAGTTGTTCATTCCTGATGCTGTCTGACCGGTGTTGGCATTATAGAACTTAAGGCAAAAGGTAAAGGATGAGCTGGGAGGAACCGGGGGTGTGGCTGTTGGATCTCCCGGGTTTGTCGTGATATTCAGTTTAACATTGTCCCCATTAAAACACTCGCTTTCTTTTATCAACAAGGGTCTTGATTGATAACGCGCATAGGTCATGGTGATGGATTCGGTCGCAAAAACGGTTTCATAGATAAATTTGTCGTCATCATTGCTGAAATCAATTTTTGCAGCATCAAAAGTAACCGTTACGGTATCATTTCCAACGGCACTGGTTGTCATTATCTTTGGTCCGCCTTTCAGATTTACCAGGGAGATCGTTTCAGGTCTTAGCTCCGGATAATCACCATCATTTCCATCCAATGAGATGATGTTTTGCGACTCTATTGAAGCTGATGCGTGTTCTTCACAATCCAGGCATTCCTTTCCTTCGATAATGATTCTTTGCGGGGTTCCATAGTTGGTTGTGGAAAAATCCATAATTCTGGTTTCATTGGGATTAAAAAAGATCGAACTCTGCCCGATTGTGATTGCCCAACGCAGTCTTATCGGACCTTTCGGTTGAGATGTTAGATTCACATAAAACCAGGCTTGCCCACCCACTTCTGATGAGTACTGTTTTTTGGATGGCGTCACCTTGATGCCGACTTTGTCATTATCCATGTTGGTTATTATCAAGGTTTTTCTGGCTCCGCCATTTGTGCTGACTACTATATTGTATTTGATCTCACCGTCTACGTACCCTTCGTCAACGGGATTGATGAACACAACTTGAGTTTGGTTCCAGTTGGTGGAATTAAATATTAAAAATGAAGGCGAGACGGTTCCTTCGGTCGTGTCTTTACTGACAATCGAAACAGTAATATTGCTGGCCGGTTTTTTGTCCAAAGATACTTTGAAACTTCCTTTTTCATCAGCCCCCTCTTCGGTCATCAGGTTTTCATCACTGGTAATCAGCTTAGGTTCCGTTGGATCTGCTGTATCGGAAACAGCACTATCCACAGCTTCCGTAGCTGAGCTTTCCGCAGTCGCTTTTTCTTCATCTGTCGCACCGGCCTCATCCAGTCCATTAATGATACCGCCAACGGCGTTGGTGAGTGCTTCGTTCAGCTCTTCTGCAGTCAAAACCCGGCCCAGTTCACTTGCAGCTCCCTGAATGATACTGTCGGCCATATCGGCGCAATCTGCTGTTGATACACCGGCAGCAGTTAATCCATCCAAAATACTCTTGGCAACATCGTCAACGATACTGATCAGTTCTGACTCGGTTTTGCCGGCGTCTACCTTATTTTTGATAGCACTGTTAGTTGCCTGCTCACTGATTATTCCGATCAATTCGATCAAATCATCCCTATTAAGGTCAGCTTCACTAATACCTTTAACAGCACCGGTCACTATGGACTCAATTGTTTCCAATTCGATAGGTTCGGTTAATCCGAGGAGATCGATTGTCTCCACCATTGCTCCAACAATTTCAGGCGCGGCGTCAGCGATTGATTTGTCTCCCAGGGGAATAACATCCAGTGACTTTGTAAGGCTATTAGCAATGTCTTTTATTGAGGAGGCATAATTATCAGAATTTATTGAGATTCCATTGAAGTAATTAACAGAGGATTCCGCAATGACCACCAGCACTTTTACGGCCTCTTCTCCGCTCAATTTACCAATCAGGAATTCCTGGCAGGATTCCAGGATATTTCGATAAACATCTACCTTTTGTTCATCTGATAATTGAGGGATCATATCTGCAATTGATTTGGCTGCATCCTCGATTATCGCCGGGATAATCTTTTCCAGGTCATCTGAAGTGGACAGGTTTGCATTTGCAATCACAGCGTCAAGATTGGATTTAATGGTTGATTTTTGTGAGTCGGTGAGTGTCAGATTGGTGGCAGAATCGATAGATGCCAGGTTGAGGTGGATGGTGCTGATCAGAGAACTGGCTGTCACAGGATCAGGATCGCTGAGGATCAGGTCGTTTAAAGCCTCAGCGCATGCATTTTCAATGTCGGAATAGATGGCGTTGATCTCAATATTAGTGACTCCTATCTCCTGAAGACCTGAAATAAAACCATTTTTCACGGAACTGCATAGCCCCACGTAGTCCCCGGCTTCAACATCTGCCATGCCTATTCCCGTGATGGCGGCGCTTATGATATCGGATATATTTGAGATAATACTCTCCTTTAAGATACCCACAGCGTCGAGGGAATAAACAAGTCCGGCCACCGCTTTTTTCACAGCCGTATTCATCTCTTCGCCCGATAATCCATTTACATCATCTCCGATCCCTGCAATTGCGGATTGAATAGCAACCAGGGAAACGTTAAACATGGTATCATCATCCATAGCTTTTTCTTTAAAAGCCTGAAGAGTTCCAGCGATCACCTCTCTGGCAACTACTCCCATATCCGTTCCGTCAATGCCGGCTGTTTTGAAGGCTCCGGTCACAGCTGCAACAACATTTCCCACAGCGGTTTCCAATTCCTCTCCGGAGAGAGATTGGGCCAGTTCCAGAGTTAATTTGTTCACTATTGCTGCGATTACAATTTTCTTATTTGGGGTTTTTACTGAAGTATCTTCGTTTGGCGTATCGGAAAGTTGATCATCGGAGTAGTCTCCTAATCCCTGCATCATTCCTGTGGCAACGGCTGTTGCAATGGCAGCGGAATCGGCAGAAGCCAGAAGATTATTCTCAACCAGTTGACTGGTAGCACAGGATTTAAGATGAGCCAGAACTTCCTCCGGAACCCCATCAAGGGCTAAGTTGATCCTGCTTCCAACATTGTCAACCATGTTTTCGGCAATATCGGACGAGGATTCATCATTTTGTCCTGGCTCTTTCTCCTCCTTGCAACTGATTGAGAGCAGTGAAAAAATCAGTGTCAGTAGTATAAGAATAACGGTTACTCGTCCAAACTTGGTTTTCTGATGGTAGACTCTATTCATGACAACCGATCGTTATTAATGGTAGGAGAAAGTAAATGCAGCTCCGATTTTGATGCTCCATCCTCCAATATCCTTGTCCTCGGCACCAAAATCATTGATCGTTGAATAATCCAACTCAACTCGAAAAACCTGGAATTTGAGATTGAGTCTGAGATGATACCCGCTGAGCCCCTGCGTATCTCCCTTTTTTGTCTCCATATACCAAAAATTGAGGCCACCGCCACCGTAGCATTCCAAACCGTATAAGCTGATAATTTTTGTAACGGCATAAATACCTAAGGGAAATGAGTTTAGGATCGTATTGTGATCTGAGTTATCTAAAACTCCTGTGAAACCAAGATCAACACCGACATCAAAACCGGAGTTTATTTTTCGGTTGTAGTTGATATTAATAATGGCATTGTCATAGTGCAGATACTCCTCCGTCGCTTCCGATTGAACAGGGAAATAAGCTTCGTACCCCTTGGGTTTGAAGTATCCAATTCTAATACCGATTTCATTTTTTCCGTAATCGGCGATCAGCTTTTGTGACGTCAATGTCAGACACACTAATACGAGAATTACACAACGATGGACCATGGCAGATGGATTAATAAAGGGTTTATATTTTTGCCCATTATCATTGCTATCCGATCATTTAAAGTCAACCTGCGGAAAAGGTGTTATGAGCTGAAGCCCTTTAATCAGGACTTTTTATCGGCTAAAAAACATTCGAATGAGAGGGGGGGGGGTTTCAGTATTGAATTTCAGTCAGTGATCAAATAAGGATCGATCAGGAAATGAAATTTCAGTTAGGATGCGGATTAAGCATTGTTGGTTGGCATTATATCAGATTCACTGTCTGGCCAATGGTGATTGATATATGGTGATGTTTTTAGTGGTCTTATCTCAAACAAAGAAATAACGGCAGGGCACCTTACATGGGAACTGAGGAATATGGATAATCAGAAAAGTGTTCATTATCATGGTGGAAGCTCTGTTGATCCAAGTGATGGTTATGCAGGTTTGTGCCAACCAGTTTCCCCACTGCTTGCAATGGGGAAACTGGTTGTCTGCTGGCAGGCAATAAATCCCTCCTACCCCCTGATCACGCGGCCAGCCCTGGCAGATTCAATGTATTTGCCATTTTCAACAACCTGTTGGCCATTGAGAAAAACATGTCTGATTCCATCAGGTTTCTCGGCCGGATGATTGTCATCTCCAGGATTATCGGCAATGGTTTTGGGATCAAAACAGACGATGTCCGCAGCCTTGCCTGTTTCCAATCTTCCAATGCTGTTTAGACCAAAGCGGGCAGCAGAAGCACCTGTCATTCGATGGACGGCATTTTCCAGCGTGAACAGTTTTTTGTCTCTTACACAGTGTCCAAGAATTCTGGGAAAGTTTCCCTTTATGGCCGGATTGGGGAATCCCGAAACCTTGACAAAGGCATCGGTTTCGAAGAGACAGTAATCCAATGCTAACACACGATCAAGGACCTTCTCGTAACCGGGTTCGCCGCTGTAGGTATGATACAACATCAGGGTTGCTCCTTTACTCTTCTCGGCAATGTCCATCATAGTGTCGAAGGAAGATCTATTTAAAGCCTTGGCAATTTCAGATATCCGTTTCCCGTTAAATCTCTCATATTCGGGAACATAAGCATCCATCACCTGAAAATCCCCGTAGTTGAATCCCACCAGCTTAAAACCGACGGACAGTTCCAGTTTTAAACGGGCTCTTAAGAAGGGGCTCGAATAGGCTTCGGGGATTTTTGCCAGAAACCAGTAGGGAACCGGGGCTAATATTGTTGTATTGCCGCACAAGTAGGGAAAAGCATCGATTTGCACATCAACACCCCTGCTTCTTGCATCTTCAACCAGTTGTATACACTTTTCTGCCGTTGACCAGCTTTTCCTGCCCACAAATATAAAATGTGACAATTGCAGCCGAACTCCGGTTTTTTCCGCAATTGACAAGGCTTCTATCAAAGCCCTCACATTATGAGCCGTTAGGGATGTTAACGGATAACAGGGAGAGAGTTTGGATAAGGCCTTGATGTGCATGGTTACCGGCTTATCAGCTGCTGCAGCGACCGAGCAGAAAGCTTCCAGTTCTTCTTGTGAGGAGTACATTCCCGGATCATAGCCAAGTCCAAAACTCAATCCACAAGCCCCATCATCCAGGGCGCGTCGTGTGTTATCCAAGCATTGTTTCAATTCTCGCGCTGTCATATCACCGCGGTCATCCTGATTTGTATTATATCTCAGAGTTGCATGTCCTACCAGTTCAGCCATATTCACAATCGGTTTACTATTGTTAACATGGGTCAGATACTCGTCCATGGTCTCCCACAGGTAATCAAAACATCCGTCCATGGCGATGGCTGCCAGGATCTCAGTTTTTGTGATCGCTTTTTTGTTCATGGGGGCGGGAGAGATGCCACAATTACCAGCAATGACAGTTGTAACTCCCTGCTCCACCATACATTTCATGATCTTGGGGTGATCATCCAAGGGAAGTAGCCAGTCCGCATGGGAATGCATGTCGATGAATCCGGGGGAGATCACCAGCCCCTTGGCATCAATAACCTGTTCAGCTTCAGGCAGCTCCTGTCCTTCCTTGAAAATCCCTGTAATTCTTGAATCTTCAATGAGTATACTCCCCTTGAAAGAGGGTTTGCCGGTTCCATCTACTATTAATCCGTTGCTGAACAGGGTGGTTGACATCTGGTCTCCTGGTATGGCTTTGTTTAAACGGGTCTGAATCATAAGCTTATCGTATATGCCTATCTTCAAAGAGATCAGGTTGTCAATGTTGCATTACCTGTAAAACACCATTTGCATTGTCATAAGAAGCTCTACAAGTTATTGAAGAACAGTTGTGATACGTAAATTTCACCAATTTGAATAATGACAAAAACGCCAACAAGTAATAATAAGTGAAGCAGGTCAAGAGTTTTCTTCGCGTGTTAGGGGTGAAGTGTACATCTGAGCATGTCTACCGATACTGTATTGTCGAGGCTTATGGGTGCGATGAACAGATAGGATAGGTTTGATTATGCTTTCGGAAGGATAAGTTTCAACCGCTTGAATCTTCGGCAAGGGAGGAAATATGGGGGAAGGGAATCACAATCATCGGCAAAGTTCGGATATGAGTTACAAAAATAAGAGTGGAATGAAATCCAGTTTACTTGTCCCTACCCGTTGGTTATTCAAACTGCTGACGGACTGCAGAAATCATGGAATAGAAGAGAAGGTTCTATTCAGGCAAGCCGGTTTGGAAGATTGCCAGATCATGCCCAATCAGAGTTATGTCCCGGTTGATCAGGTAGACAATATCATGCTGGCTTTTCCTGAAGTCAAAGATGAACCACACTGTTATATCAGGATGGCTGCAGATTTGAAACTTTCTAGAATTGAACCTCTTGATTGTCTGATCCCCACAGCAATGGATCTTTCTCATGCAATCGACCTTTTTGACCGGTATCGATTCTTGGTTCATCCCTATGCAAAATTCAAAATCATGAGAGAGGAAAGATCGGTTACAATTCAATATATCCCAACCAATGAGATGTCAAAATCCCGCCAATACCTGGAACTCTTTATGGGATCAATGTTGACCTACGGGCGGCTGTTAACAGGTCGAGACATTAGGCCTCTACAAACATGCTTTCAGTACGCCAAACCAGGCTATGCAGAGTTTTACGAAGATCTCTTTCGATCGCCGTTGGTATTTGATGCAGATTATTCGGAGATGAGATTCGATAGGGATGAATTTTCGCATTTGCTCGTTTGTGCCAACCCGAGATGGAACCAGTGGGCGGAAAGCCAGGTGAAAAATCTGGTTTTTCCGCCAGAATCCGTTACCGAAAAAGTCTCACAGATTATCCTCAATGACTCCCAAGTCGGGATGTTGTCCATGGACGCAGTTGCCGGCCGACTGCAAACCAGTCGGAGAACCCTTCACCGTCAGCTCACGGAAAACGGCACTTCATTTAATCAGATCAGGGATAAGGTCCTGTATCAGAAGGCAATATCCCTGATGAAAGACCTGCAAATCACGATTCAACATGTGGCTGACCAAACCGGTTTTTCTGAACTCTCTGCCTTTCATCGCGCATTCAAACGCTGGTCCGGGTTGACTCCCAGCCAATACCGGAAGAATCTGAAAAGCGGTTTATTCGGGAATAACGGGAAGCTCGATTCGCGATAACATGGTTGAATCACGATGGATGTTGATTTGTGTGTCAATGCATTTTTGTACATCGTTATTTTCACAAAGTTTCGGATTAAGCCGAAAATTCCCCTCGTCCGCTCCTGCGATAGCAACGCGGATACTATGTCCCTTTTTAAAGTTCCAGGCTATCGGTAACAGATCGAAACTTAGTTTGACAATCTTATTGTCATTAAAGACCCGGTCGGCGTACTGATCGCTTTTATAGCCATGCCAGGGAAGGTCCGGTTTGACATCCACTACATTTAGTACCTGATCATCATCGTTTCGAAGTTGATGCCAACCGGCCCGCAATTGCCCCTCGGTGACATAAACAGACCGATTGTTTTCGTCCACATCGGTTAGATAGATGAAAACATCACCATCATCCTGGTTTGAAGAGATCCATAATTCAATCACCGGGTGACCGGCAATTTCCATTTCATCGGATAACGGTTCAGTTTGATATAACATGCTTTTTTTGTCAGGTTCCGTCCGCCACATGACATCATCCGTCTTCTTCAACATCAACCAGCGATTGGTTTGCTCCGATCCATAATTGGACTGATGAGAGAAATCAACCTGATACGAATCCATTCCCGTCTCATTCGGGCTGTTGATTAACAACTTTCCTCCTTCAGCCATGAATAAAGGCGTCATTACCTGTTCTCGTGGAGGCCACATGTCAAACGAACGCCAACCTTTATGCATGACATAGATCTGCACGGCTGGTTCCCGGTCAATGTTATTGTTAATTCCTTTAAGATAATGGTCGAAAAATCGAAGTGCCTCGAAACTGCTCTGCTCGACCAGATCGTCGGTATAACCCAGGTAGTCGGCATACGCTTTCGTTACGCTCATTGGGAGGTGAAATCTTGGCCCAATCCTCAGTTTCGAAGGATTAGACACTCTCATGGTGCTGTAAAGCTTGGTGGTTCCCTTGGTAAAACCATCCATCCATCCACCGATATGGTAAACCGCAATCCCGGATTCTGCTATTGTAGGTATAAAATACCCAGGACTGCCGTCATACGCCAGCAATAGGCCATCATTGGTATCGATAACTTTATCTATGGTTGAATAGCGTTCTTTCATTTCAAGGACAGTCATGTTGGTTTTATGTTCCATGGTTGCCTGATAATAATATTGTTCGTTTCGTTCAATACCATCTTTATAAACAGGCAGCGGGTCGTCGGTTAATATTGTCGGATCTCCCTGAATCATAAGGGGAATTTCATCTGCTATTTCACCATCGCCGTCTTCGTCAATTACCGGTGTGGTCGGTAGTGTTTTCCATATTTTATCATCCAGGCTGAATCGATTATGGTGGTGGTTATTCAACAAATAACTGTACCAGTTCAACCATCGAGCGGCTTCAATACCACCCGGATTGTTGGCGGTATACGCTTCGAACATGATCATTGCCGGCATGATGCATTTCAGGGCTTCGGGTTTATAACGGGCGGTAGCCAGCTGACTCCATCCCACAAATGATTGTCCCTGCATACCGACTTTGCCATTGGACCACTCCTGAGATGCAATCCAGTCAATCAGATCCTTACCGTCCTTTCCAAGTCTCGGCATCAAAGGAATCTGAGTGCCATAGGAAGCGCCGGTGCCCCTCATGTCAGCCGCCGCAAAAGCATATCCATGGGCCAGTAATCGTCTGACATGCTTATTCATGGCTTTATCATACACCGGACCCGGGTTTCCGCTGCTGAATTTTGATGCCAGTTGTGAGTACCAGGGCATGTCCGGGTAGGTAAAAGACCTGCCATACGGTGAATACTCCAACACCACCGGGAAAGACTTTTGAGCTGGTCCCTTATCAGGTAGAAAAATATCCACAGCCAGGCGGGTTCCATCGGAAACGGTCATGAATTGAGATAGTTTCTTGTATCCCTGGTATTCTGCCCTGGAATATCCGGTGTACTTGCCGAAGCTGCTGATTTTCTCCTCGCCGTCTTTGGATAATGGAATATTCAATTGGTTCTTGGTGGAACAGGATGTTCCCATGACCAATGGAAACAACACTATCAACAAAAGACATACGGTTTTAAGATTTGTTTTCATAATATTCCCTTTTTATCTCCACATAAATAAAGTCTGTTGCATTCTTTATGTAAAACGTCGAACAGTTTGCACCCTACCGGCTTTACGATCCATTGTCTTTGACTCTCAAGGCCAATATTTTGACCGAGTGTGCCGTTTTTCTGTACTTGAAGATGTTTATGATCCGATTAATGGGGGAATAAACAAAAGGGGTACCCATTGATTAAAACAGGAAGATCACCAAAATTGCACTGGAAATGAAAGTTGGATACTTGAGTTGCTGGAATTCAATCGTGAGAATGATGTAAAAAACGAAAATCGCCGTAAAAATTGATAAACATGCTAAAAAATATAAAAAGAGCAATAATACAGTATGTTAAGTAATGAGATATTCACTATATGTGTGTTTCTCTGAATGACAGCAAATCCAGCTTTATGAATAAAAATACCTATAAAGTTCTATAAATAAAGACACTCATATGTCGATATATTGAAACTGAAGTTTACGAAGTGGGTGTAAATATGATGATTATGATCAAATAAAAACGAAAAACGACTAAGGATGGATAGTTCAAACAATATTAAAAACGATAAAAATAAAAGCTATTGTGTCTTTGATGGAGAAAAGGATGGACAATCCAAAAAATCCTATATCTATAATATCTGCGATCATGCCCAATGTTATGAAGAAGTAGAATCCCAGGCTGTTTCTTACACAACCGGCGTGACAGCCATGATTGGGGCCATGTTGATGTTGAAGGGAATCTGGAAGGGTGAAGGGGTATTCAATATGGAACAGTTTGATCCGGATCCTTTTATGAAAAATCTCAATAAATATGGACTGCCATGGACCACCAGCGATTTTCACGGATCGATTTAAAGGAAATACCAACCCCCTGTTATCTTGTTGATGAAGAGCTGCTGGAAAACAACCTGAAACTGCTCGAGAGGGTGCAGCAGGATAGCGGACGCCGGATATTGCTCGCTCTCAAGGCGTTTTCAATGTTTTCTACCTTCCCGCTAATCAGACGGTATCTGAGGGGAGTCTCGGCCAGTTCACCGCATGAAGCCAGGCTTGGCAAAGAGGAATTCAAGGGAGAGGTGCATACTTATGCTCCTGCCTACAGTGAAGCGGATATGGATGAACTGGTTCAAATCTCCGATGTCCTGATCTTCAACTCGTTTGGGCAGTGGGGGCGGTATCGCAGTCGCATTCCGAACAGTATCCGCTGTGGGTTGCGGATAAATCCCGGGTATTCGGAAATCAAGGTGGATCTTTACAATCCTTGCGCTAAAAAATCAAGACTGGGGATCGTCCGCAGCCAGTTTGAAGGAATTCCTGAAGGCATCTCCGGTCTTCATTTTCATGCCATGTGTGAACAGGATGCTGATACCCTGGAGCGGATTATGGAGATTGTGGAGCGTGATTTCAGCAGTTTTCTGCACCAGATTGATTGGATCAACCTGGGAGATGGTCACCACATCACCAGACCGGGATACAATGTGGATCTTCTTATCCGCATTATCAGAAACATTCGAGAAAAATACGGCCTTGAGGTTTTCCTGGAGCCGGGTGAGGCTGTTGCCCTCAATTGCGGGATTCTGGTAGCATCGGTGATTGATATTGTCGAAAACGATATCCGTATTGCCATTCTGGATACTTCTGCAGAGGCTCACATGCCTGATGTTCTGGCCATGCCCTACCGACCCGAAATCATAGGGGCGGCTCAACCAGACAAGAGTCAACATACCTACCGACTGGCAGGCCCTACCTGTCTTGCCGGAGACGTCATCGGAGATTATTCATTTGATGAACCCCTGCTCCCCGGCTCAAAGCTGGTCTTTCTGGATATGGCTCATTATTCCATGGTGAAGAACAATACCTTCAATGGTGTCTGTCTTCCTTCCATTCTGATTCAGGACAAGCTCAACCGGACCAGGATTGTAAGACAGTTCAAGTATGAAGATTACAAGTCCCGTCTTTCCTAATACCAAGTCTTCAACGCTCCACCGGCCAATACCCGGGAAAATGAGGGTATTGGTTCCAGATATTTCATCAAACAACGTTGGTGTCCTGTCAGCTTGTATCTTAACTATCTGGAGATATATTACAATCCAATTTATTCCTGTTGATAGCAGGGTGGAACAGGGTTATTGTTCGATAATGAAAGCTGAATGCATCAATTGCTTGCAATGGATGTATTCAAGACTAAGTTGATGAAATAGCAGACTGTTTTTTATCTGGATTTTTTGTAAAAAATAGTCGCATCATATCAATAGTAGCCAAATGCCCGGGAGGGTTTGGTTTAATCCTTTCAAGAGAGGGGTTTATCCTCTTCTTTTATCAAAATTCGAGAAAATCTATTTTATGGAAAAAAAATGTCAAGAGGTTCCGTTACCTTTTTTGGAGTCTCCGATCTCTCCTTGCGTTGCGTGGTATGAAAAAGATCAGTGTTATCTGAACCTGGCAGGTATCTATAATTATCTTGAACTTCCCTATTATGTTTCACAAGATTATGAGAATTCGGGTCATTCTATTCATCCAACTTGCAAGGAAATGCTAGATGCTTATGTTCCTCCCCTGTTTCTGGAGAAAGCGAAGCTGGCAGGGTTGGATGTGCCGGATTTTTACATCAGCAATGGATTTTTTGAACCACCTGTGATCATTGATCCAATTAATCCTTTTATCACAAAAGGTCGAATCGTCTGGAAAAGTGGCAGGGAAGATTCCATTGCCAAATCAATGACCCGCAACCATACCTATGCCATCTGTTGTCAGGAGATCCCCCTGAATAGCAAAGTTGCTTATTTCCGGTCAGTTCTGGGTTGGTGTGTTTCAGGAAGGTTCCGGGATATATCACTGTTGCTATGGCAGCAGTTCCAAATTCCTTTGGCCAAGGTTCGGTTGATTATTACACCTGACGGACGATTACTGCTTAGCGATATCTCACCGTTGCTTCTTGAATCGTTGGGTGTTAAAGAGAGAACATATCTTGAGGAGAATATTCAATGGGTAAAATAGGGATTTATGTTGAACGGTATACTATTTCACATGCGGATCAAATGAACAGTTTGATGAGATTTGCACAAGTTGCCCAGCGTATGGGGCATCGCACGGATTTTCTCTTTCGTCCGGATATGTTTAAAATTCCCGAATACAATGCCATTTATATCAGGGCAACCACAGATCCGCTCAACTCAGCCTACGTGGCAGCAAGAACGGCTGAGATGCACGGAATCCGAGTAATTGATGATTCCAGCTCAATTCGCATCTGCTGTGATAAAATCAATATGTATCGCCATCTGATCAACGCCGGTGTTCCGATGCCCCAAACCGTATTCTTACACGAACATGAATTGACCAGGGAAATTGGTCAACGATTGTTTGACAGTCTGGGGAGTCCGTTGGTCTTAAAAGCTCCAAATAGCGCTTTTTCCTTATATGTTGATCGTGCAGAAACCATTGAAGAGTTCTTAAAAATCGCAAAAAAGTATTTTCGTCGGGCTGATCGGATTGTTGTGCAGCGCTTTGTCAAATCCGGATTTGATTGGCGGGTTGGAATACTGGATGGAGAACCCCTATATGTCTGTCAATATATGATTCCGAAGAAAAGATGGAAAATCGCAACCTATACTGCGGACGGACAAACTGAATATGGACCGGTGAGAGCTTTATCAGTTTCCCAGGCTAATCCCCTTTTGCTTGAGAGGGCCAAACAGGCTACTACGTCGATAGGAAAGGGATTGTACGGAGTCGATTTAAAACAGACAGAGGAAGATTTTCTGGTGATTGAGGTGAATGATAATCCAACTATTATCCAGGGAGAAGAGGATAAAAAAGCAATTAATCTAAATGAGCGTTTAATAAATTTTTTGATTTATGGAACATGATAAATAGCAGGCTAAATTTCAGGGTTCGCCAATCCAATCCCAAAGATCTGGCGAATCTGGTCAGACTGGAACAAATTGTATTTTCGTCTGATCGTTTCACAAAAGATCATGTTGAATATATGCTAACACGGGCACGGGCCTCGATTTTTGTGGTAGAAACCGAAGGACGTGTAATTGGAGTGGCATATATTTTATGGCGCAAGAACTCGCATAGCGGAAGACTTTATAATTTTGCAGTTGATCCGGAATATCAGAAAAAAGGTGTTGGAGAAAGTCTGTTAATCGAATGCGAAACGGAAGCTGTACGCAGGAGTTGCAGCCAGTTAACGCTAGAGGTGCGGGTTGATAATCAGACCGGTATTTTGTTTTACCAAAAGCATGGTTATGAATCGTATACTACAACGCCCAATTTTTATGATGATGGTGCCCCGGCCATAAGGATGGTGAAAATCTTGAAGGTCAAGGTTCCCGACCGGATCCGAAACAAGGTTCCCTATTATGCGCAAACCTTGGGATTTACCTGCGGACCAGCCTGCCTGATCATGGCGATGAAGTTTTTCAAGCCGGAGGACAAATATAATCGGACACTGGAAATGAATCTTTGGAAGGAGGCTACAACGATCTTCATGACATCCGGATTTGGTGGTACCGGATCTTATGGAATGGCCCTGGCAGCAGCAAAGCGCGGGTTTCAAGCCCGCATTATCTCATCCTCAGAGAAGACTCCCTTTGTCCGTTCAGTCCGAATTCCTGAAAAAAAAGCTATAATCCGACTGATTCATGATGATATGAAGCACAGAGCCATACACCTGGGAGTTGGGTCAATGTCGTACGATTTTACCTTTGAGGATATCAAAAGCATGTTGCTGCAAGGGTGGATTCCTATTTCTTTAATCAGCACATATCGTCTCTTTGGTACCCGAGAACCGCATTGGGTGGTCATAACAGGTTTTGATTCCGATTTTGTATACCTTCATGATCCTTCAGAACCAGTTGAAGGGGAGGTCTCCCTTAAAACCAGGAATGTGAAGATTGATCATGCTGAATTTCATCGCATGAGTCGTTATGGCAAAGATGTTTATCGA
Source organism: bacterium (assembly GCA_018829445.1). GTDB lineage: Bacteria > SAR324 > SAR324 > XYD2-FULL-50-16 > XYD2-FULL-50-16 > JAHJTV01. The sequence continues at coordinate 25,181 of JAHJTV010000029.1, read as the reverse complement.
TGTGCTTTGTTTATAGGCCCGCCGGTTGAGCATTTCTCTGCCTAATCGCTTGAGATACTCCCCAGTAATTGCCAAAAGACCGACAAAAGTTATGATCAACGGGAAGTTTGAGTAACAGGGAGGGACATGTGGATCTCTTATTACGTGTTCCCTCAAGTGGAAATGACCTTTTTGAACAGCTTATCAATACTTCTCCGCCCGCGTGTTAAAAAAAGAAGAAGATTCTCACCACCAATTCATCTTAACTACCTGTATATCGTTCATCAATAGGTCCGGCATGAAGTAAACTGAGAACATGGACATAAATTGGTGTTTGAGCCCAAGGTATATTTGGTGTACAATGTGATTATAATACCCTAAACTGTGAGTAAGGTAGATAAGATCTTTGATCATGTTCCTTGCATTTAATTCATAGTAAAAACCAACAAATGACAAAACTCACTGCCGGATTTAATCCTTTCTGTTTGTTCCTGTTGTTTATCCTGATGTTCCCTGACGTCGGGAACACTCAACCCAAAAAGCTCTTTAGAATAGGAACCGGCGGGAAGACTGGAGTTTATTATCCCATTGGAAAACTGATTGCCCAAGGGCTCACAGAAGCATCAAAAGACAAAGACACTGCTGCAACCGGGAAAAGAGGATTAACGGATTATATTGGTGTTGCCCAGAACTCGGCAGGTTCGGTAGCAAATCTGGAAGCCATAGTATCAGGTGAGGTTGAAGCGGGATTAGTCCAGGCGGACGTTGCATCCCGGGCATATAAGTCTTTGGGAGTATTCAGCGGGAATAAAGAATTTGAAAGCATTCGGGCGGTGGCCAGTCTATACCCTGAAAAGTTCCAGATCATTACCCGTAGCGATGCCAAGATTAATAGTGTCTTTGATCTTAAAGGGAAACGAATCTCTTTGGATGAAATTGGTTCCGGCACATTGTCTGTAATGCAAATTATCCTTGAGGCTCACGGTTTATCTGAAAGGGATTTGCATCCGGTCTATCTCAAACCTGAGTTTACACGTGACAAAATGATAAGCGGAGAGTTGCAAGGGTTTGTAATGATGGCGGGAACTCCCATGGAATCGGCTTTATGCTTATCTGGAATTGGTATTTCACTGGTGCCTATTCAAAAGGACATTGCATTTAATATCAATCGACGTTATCCCTATCTTGTTCCTGGCAAGGTGTCCGCTAACGTTTATCCCGGTATCCCTGAAACGCCTACCATTCAGGTTTATGCCTTGCTGGTGGTAAGCTCTGAAATGGATGACGATTTAATTTACCAGGTAACATCTTCATTATGGAGTAACCATACACAGACTCTTCTCCATCAGGGGCACCCCCAAGGAAAGTCGATTGTTCCCGAATCAGCCTTAGTCGGGCTTTCCATTCCCCTTCATGAAGGGGCAAAGAGGTTTTACCGGGAACTGAAATTTTTGAAGAGGGAGATTGAATAGCAATGAAGAAAACCTGGCCTTTATCCCAGATTCTGCTGTTAAGCTCCATCGTGATAGCCATTGCTGCGGTGGTTGTTTCCATTATTATAACCAATACTACTCTGCGATCCGTAGAAAAGAATCTCCCCAGCACTTTATTCAAAGAACTGATCTCGCTTGATCTTGTTCTTGAGCAGATTTCCGAAGTTGTGGCAGCAGCGGAAGTGGCAGCGATAAGAACCTCGCCACAAAATATTGATCGGCTAAAAGAGGAGGTTGAAGCCGCTGAAAGAAGAATCAAAAATCTGCGCCAAACCTATGTATTCGACAACCTGATCCAGGCATCCGCGTTTCATGCTATGGTAATGCCTGCTATATCCGATCTTCAGACCTGGTTATCGGAAGGAGTTTCAGGATATGACCCCACATCGCTAACTACCATTCAGATCGTTCGTTCCAGGATCTCCGATACTTTCCACAAAGCAAAAAAAATGAATAGGCAATCGCGTTTGCATATTCAGAATCAATTGGATCAAGAACGTGGACGGCTTGATCGATTCTTATACAATGTGAACTTGCTGTTTATACTGACCCTGATAATCATTGGTTTTACTATCATTCTATTTATCCGTCAGCATCTGTTCAGAATTCGGGAGATGGATGCCCAGCGGATTCTCCAGACCCAGAGTGATCTTTTGAACTCCCTGTTCGAAAATATCCCCCAGGGAGTCATGCTGTGGGATTGCGATGGATTACTTATATTTGCCAATAAGACATTCACTGAATTAACCGGGTATTCCAGTGAAGATATAAAAGATCGTAATAGCTGGTTCACTAAAGCATATCCTGATCTTGAATACCGGAATCGTGTGGCTGAAGATTGGGAATACTCAAAAGATCTCACTGACGCGCAGAGAGAATTTGAGATTACCTGCAAAAACGGTCAGGTAAAAGAGATCGAATTCAGAGGAACATTTCTTCCCGACGGGAGATCTCTCATTACACTTGCAGATTTGACCAATCGTAAATTGGATGAGAAACGATTGCATTATTTCAGGACCGCCGTCGAATACTCCTCTGATGCAATCGGGATGTCTGATCCAACGGGGAAACACTGGTACCAGAATAAGTCCTTTAATGAACTTTTTGGCGACATAGGACAAGACCCTCCGGCAAGTGCTTATGTGGATGAAAAAGTGGGGCGAGAAATTTTTGAGACTATCATGGCAGGAGGACAGTGGACCGGTGAGGTCGAAATGCACAGTAGAAAAGGAAATATCTTGAATATTCTGCTCAGGGCTTATGCTATAAAAAATGAACAGAATCAGATCATAGGTCTGGTGGGTACCCATACCGATATGACCCTTCAAAAACAGGCAGAGAAGGCATTACTGGAAAGCGAACAAAAATACAGGGCCGTTGTGGAGAACACTCCGGATCTTCTTTACCGCACCGACTTGAATGGAATCATCACTTTTATGTCATCTTCTGTATACAGACTTTCCGGTTATACCGTCCAGGAAGCCATTGGCATGAAAATGGCTGAAGAGGTGTATGCCTTTCCGGAAGAAAGGCATGCTTTTATGGAAGAGCTGAAAAAACAGGGTGCTGTCAAAAACTTTCAGGCCGGTTTGAAGCGTAAAGACGGTTCTATCTGGTGGGCTTCAACCAATGCTCATTTTTTTAAGGATAAAAACGGTAATATCGCCGGTGTCGAAGGGATCACCCGTGATATTACCGATACCAAACAGGCGGAAGCCGCCCTGAAGCAAAGTGAAGAACGGTTCAAAATGGCCGGAAAGGTATCCTATGACCTGATCTATGAATGGGATGTGAAAACGGATTCTTTAGTGTGGTTTGGGGATATTGATACCTTGCTGGGATTTGAAAAAGGGGAGATATCAAGCAATATTGCTGCCTGGCTTGATCTGATCCATTCTGATGATTTACCAAAACTTGAAAACGCTGTTGAGCATCATCGAACCGCAACTAATCCCATTCATTACGAATACAGGATAAAACGAAAGGATGGCAGTTGGAGATACTGGGCAGATAATGCCCTGCCACTTCTTGATGAAGCCGGTTTACCCTTTAAGTGGGTTGGGGTTTGTACGGACATTACCTCCAGGAAACAGAGTGAACAAGCTCTCCGGGAAAGTGAACAGCGCATGAGAGCTATCCTGGAAGCAAGCCCTGATCCAATGGTCATGTATAACAAGGATGGACATCCGCTTTTTGTGAATCCCGCTTTTATAGAAGTGTTTGGCTGGACAATGGAAGAGCTGAGAGGAAGGCTCATTCCCTTTGTTCCTGAAGATCAGAAAACGAAAACGTCAGAAAGAATCAAGGAAATATATATCCAGGGAAAACCCGTTAAATTTGAAACGAAAAGATTTGCCAAAGATGGTCGTATTCTTGATATTCTTCTCAGTGCAGCTGTTGCCAAAGGAAATGATGATGAGCCCACGGGGATGGTTGTAATTCTTGCCGATATTACGGAAAGAAAGGCTCTTGAGGCTCAGTTTGAACAAGCCCAAAAGATGGAGTCCATAGGGACTCTGGCAGGGGGTATTGCCCATGATTTCAACAACCTGCTTGGCGGGATATTTGGATATCTGGATATTGCACGGAAAAAGGAAAAAGATCCCGAAATTGCAGAATATCTCAATAAGGCTTTTAGTGCATCTGAAAGAGCAGAGGGGTTGACCCACCAGTTGCTGACTTTTTCAAAAGGTGGTGCGCCTATTAAAAAAGTGGGCCCCCTTGTTCCTTTCCTTCAAGAAACCGCTCATTTCGCCTTAAGTGGATCAAATGTGTCCTGTAGCTTTGATATACCGGATGATCTGTGGATGTGTGATTTTGATAAAAACCAGATCGGTCAGGTGATCGACAATATCATCATCAACGCCCATCACGCTATGCCTTCCGGAGGTAAGATTCAAATCTCGGCAGTTAATGTTATCCTGCAGGAAAACGAACAGGTTGGACTAAAACCGGGCAACTATGTCAAAATATCCATATCGGATTCCGGTACAGGAATTCCGGAAAAATACATTTCCAAGATCTTCGATCCTTTTTTTACAACAAAACAAAAAGGAAGCGGTTTGGGTCTTGCAACCGGCTATTCCATTATCAAAAAGCATGATGGGATTATCACTGTTGACTCGAAACCGGGGGTTGGATCGACGTTTTTCATTTTTATTCCTGCGTCAGAGATTCAGAAAACCGAGGCATCGGCTATTTACCAGAAATCGTACCAGGGATCGGGCAATATTTTAGTTATGGATGATGACGAAATCCTGAAGAGAATGATGGTTGATATGCTTGAAGACATGGGGTTCACTCCTTTTATAACCGATGAAGGTCAACAGGCTCTTGATGAATTTAAAAGATCAAAAGAACAGGGTACTCCATATCAGGCTGTTATTCTTGATCTTACCATCCGAGGCGGTATGGGTGGAAAGGAAACCGTAAAAGAAATTCGAAAAATCGATGCCAATATTCCCGTGTTTGTCGCAAGTGGCTATTCCGAAGATGATGCCATTGCAAATCCAGAGGAGTACGGATTCACAGACAGCCTGAAAAAGCCTTTTGGGATAGATCAACTTGCGGAGATTCTGGAAAAATATCTATAGAAGAAAAATGAAGTCAATAGATTACATCTTTTTTTTCTCTAGATTATTGTTCTTTACGTTTGAAACTTCTTTTTGAAGAATTGACAGACCACCAGAGGCTATTCTATTTTGAGACATAACAACACAGGTGCTCCACAGGTTTATTTATACCAGGTGGGAATTAAAAGGAAAGATGGTTAGAATCCATCGCAAGCCAGCCATTGCTGTATTAGGGGACGAAAGCTGCATCAGCCACTGGTTTTATACCGGGAAGGCGCAGTCATTAGAAAGATCCTTGAGCCAGAAAGCCTGCCTGTTAAATTTGTGTTAGTTATCTAAGCCGACTGACCAACCTACCGGATGTCCCGCTGGACGCTGTCCGTATTCAGAACCATCAGCTTCGATCAGAGATGGCACAAGGATACACGATTACGGCGTCATATCTCGTTACAATTCCAATTTGGTTATTTTGACATTGCCCACTCTGTATCCAGCTGTTGTCTTTGAACGGGCGTTTTTAAGACTGGCTGCTCTCTTTATAATCACCACAGCCGGATGATTTTTGGAGAAAAGCAGTTTAGACCGGTAACAAACCAAAACCAATCGATCAGGAGTAACAGATGCCAGCGGAAAATGACACATCTCTCAAAATAAACAAAGCTTCAGAGTACGACACAAATTTATATACAACCATTATAGGTGCGATAAATCCGGTTTCTAAAGATTTGGTTGTGTCTGCTCAACATAAAATCGACAACAAAACCAAACCGCTCGGTTCCCTGGGCACGCTGGAAAAACTGGGTGTCCAGGCAGCACTTATTCAAAACAACCTCAACCCCGACATCAAGCGAAAGCTGATGCTCACATTTGGAGCGGATCACGGTGTTACGGCGGAAGGAATTTCAGCATACCCTTCCGAAGTTACCTATCAAATGGTTGTTAATTTTTTTCATGGGGGGGCTGCAATCAATGTTTTCTGCCGCGCCTATGATATCGATTTTCGTGTTGTGGATATGGGAGTTAAAGGTGAGTTTGAAGACCAACCCATGCTCATTAAAAGAAAAATCGGAGAGGGAACAAGAAACTTTGCTCTTCAACCGGCTATGACACTATTGGAAGCTCAGCAAGCTATTGAAACGGGGATGGAAGTGTTTCTGTGCGAAAACAGCAAAAACAGGGTTGATATTCTGGGGCTGGGGGAGATCGGTATCGGAAATACAACATCCGCGACTGCCATCATCTGTGCTGTTGCCGGCGTTTCACCCGGAGAAGCCACAGGCAGGGGAACCGGTTTGGATGATAAAGGATTAAAACACAAGGCGGACGTGATTCAACGGGCTTTAGATTTTCACCAGCTGAATTCCAAAGATGGACTGGAGATTCTGAGTCTCGTCGGTGGTTTTGAAATCGGCGGGATAGCCGGGGCAATTCTGGCGGCGGCTTCAAAAAAGACTATCGTCGTATTGGACGGTGTTATCTCCACATCTGCAGGTTTGATAGCCTATTTGATAAATCCGGATATCAAAGATTACCTGGTTTCTGGTCATAAGTCAGTGGAGGTTGCCCAAAAATCGGCCCTGGAATATATGCAGCTCGATCCTGTTCTGGATCTGGACATGAGACTGGGAGAAGGAACAGGCGCAGCCATTACCATCAATATTGTCGAAACAGCCTGTAAAATAATGAGGGAGATGGCTTCTTTCGATGAAGCCGGAGTTTCAAAGGAAAAATAGCGTATGGAGGTTAGCTGTTAGCGATTGGCTTGGGATTTAGTATGGATTGAAGGATTTGTGGTTGAACAGTCGCTAACCGCTATAACCTACCTTAAATGCTTGGGTCTGTGATCAATATGATGCACCGGTAGCACCACAGATGAAGCAATATTTGACAGGTGGGCTTGTAAGCGCTTCAGAGTTCTTACCATCAGCACTGTGCAAACCGCTTCTTTTGTCCCAATTTCCGAATTGGCTATCTCCCCGATAAAAGCGTCAAACCGTTTATTCCATTTTACTTCATCCTGGATGATCTCCGAAGCCAGAACATCATCCTCCTTTTCAAAAGCCTTGATAGTGGCATCAAAGACATCACTCACATAGTTCTTTAAATCAGTGAGGCGATCCGCATAGTACATGTTTGAACAGGGCTGACACCAATAACTGGTGGCTTCATAGAGGTTTTTACAGAAGTCGCCCAGACGTTCCGCATCTTTGACAACGCTCATCAAAATCAGGCAACCGGAGACTTCCTGGCCGGGATTTACAGCCAGATGAGTTACCAACGCCTTACGAATGCGGCGTTCCAATTTGTTAATCTGAATATCCGTATTATACACGACTGTTTCCAGTTCTTCTAATCCCTCACCGGTATTCATCACATGAATAATCATCAAATAAAGCTCCCTGGCTTTATTCAGCATTTGAACAAACAGCCGGTATTCTTCTCTCAGGGGAGCATCTCCTTTCCAGAGTCGACTAAACCTTTCAAACATGGATTTTCCTTGGGAATTAGGTTAAGAAAACTGCCAAACCGGGAATTAAGAAATAAACAAAAAGAATAAACAAGATAGCATAAATTCGATTCCTGGCGGCAAGGTCAGCTAAAATCAATGCGCATTTTATTGGAATTTGCCGCAGAGCAGGAATTGGATAAAAAATTAAAATCCCGGTAACATTGAACAAAAGATGAACCAGGGCTATAGTCAACGCAGCAGGACTCCCAGTTGCCAGTGAAGCCAACAGGGCTGTTACCGTAGTACCAACGTTAGCACCCAGGGCAACCGGAAAAACCTGATGAATGGTCATGATTCCTGCGGCTGCCATTGGTATCATCAGGGAGGTCGTAACCGAACTTGACTGGACAATCGCGGTGAATATTAATCCAATCATCATGGCAACCAATCCATTATTGTAAAATGAGCCTTCAAAAAAGTCTTTGATCCTTCCCATCACCAGAACTTTTAACAGTTTCGATAGAAAATAAAGACTGATAATTAATAAAGCGATCCCCAGAATCACAATGATGATTCCGGTTAAAACCTTTGAGAATTCAATTGAACTGATTGCAGAAACAATTGCGTTGTTGACGGGCTGTGTTACCAGTTTAAGCGGGCTTTTAAACTCCATGCCGGTCGAGCCTGATAAAACGGTCGTTAAAGCTGTTGCTGATTTGGATAAAAAACCGGTGGTCAGTTCAAGAGGCAAAACTGTGAACACTGCCAACAGGTTGAACATATCGTGCACCGTGCCGGCTGCGTATGCCCGTTTAAATTCATTTACCCTGGAAACATGACCAAGGGATACAATAGTAGACGTTACGGCTGTTCCGATATTTGCTCCCATGATGATGGGAATTGCATTGGTTACACTCAAACTGCCTGCTGCCACAAAGGCGACAACCATGGAGGTCGTGGTACTGGAACTTTGGATGAGTGCTGTAGCCAGAACACCAACAAACAATCCAACAAAAGGGTTACTGGTTGTTTCAATTAGCGCTTTTGCAAAACCTTTCCCAAAAACCTTAAACCCGGAGCCCATTAATCCAACGCTGATCAAAAACGCGTATAGGGCCAGGATGATAAGTAAGACCCGCAAGATAGTAATGAGCAGATCGGTTTGATCTTGAGAAATGCCTATTCGCGTAGATTTCATTAATCAGCCTTTTTTAAGAACATCGCTACTGCCAACCTAAACGATAGTGAGTATTACCAGATCCGGGCAACTCGTTTTGACCGAATGATAAATGATATCCCTTATTTGTAGAATAATTTATTATATCCTGCAAAACCTTTGAAAGGTTTTCGCTAGATATATGTCAAGCTTGGTCCTAATTGTTTAATTAACCTGTTAAAATAAAAGGCGGACTAGAATTAAATGAATCATCAAAGCATCTATTCAGTTCTTTATAAAATAGGGAAATGCATCCTGTCATGCTGAGAAGCTTGCAATGAAGGATCTCGATCATAGGTTTGCCAGAACGCTTTGTGAGATGACCCAAAATAAATTGTTTGATAGGCCTTTTTTTTAGTCTGAACTGAAAGTGAAGTTCCCGGTCGTGATATCCCTGCTCTTTGCCTTCATGGCACAAAAACCGGGCTTGGAGGAAATAGATGGGTTTATGCGCCTCAAGATTGCTAAGGAAGGTAGTGTGACTTGTTTCTACAGCCTTCGTAATCATCATAAATGTTGAACGGAGACTTTAATCAAAATGGGGTTTTTCTTTCTCTTCATACCAACCTGCCGGGTTTTCAAAAAAGAAGAGGGTATCCTGCAGTGATTGCATATGCTCCCATTCAATCTTGGCCATGTGATCAAAAAAGCTCATCTCTTTTTTGTCATCCGCTTTATTCTTTAGATTGATATAAAAGAGATGAGCCTGCTTTTCGAATTCGATGGCAACTCTTATTGCCTCCTTATCATCGGCTGTGGAATCAAAGGTTTTATCAGCAATTGATGGCAATTCCTTCAAGACTTCCTGAATATTCGTATCTGCTACAACAATTGACACATCTTCCGGCCAGGTTCCTTTGCTCTCCAACTCTTTATGAATCATTTTCAGTTTATTATAGTGATCATTTTCCTCCTGGGCGATGGTTTCAAACATCTTCTTCCCGATCGGATTATCGGTTTTTTTACTCTGTCTTAAGTAAAAATCCCTTTCCCTTAATTCGTTTTCCAATGCTATTTCGATGGTTTTCACTTTTGTTGTCATGACAACCTCAGATGACGGGTTAATATAAAAACGCTTTGATACGGACTAAAAACGGAAAAAGTGCTGATCATCCGCGTGGTTTTCACGGTGCAATCGTTGCTCTATACACTATCATGGCTCAATGGTTGTGACAACAGAAAGATATAACCTAAAACCACTATTAGTATTAAATCAGACAAGAAAACATATCAATTAGAGAACCTATATTCTGTTACACAATCCCAAATTGATGCTTACCGGAAAGGATCAAATCCGACTGTACTGCCAATAGCGAGAAACCTTTCAGGGAAAACGTCAGTAAATTGGCCAATGAGAGTAAAACATCCAAGAATTAAAAACTTCTTTAAGGATTAGTTGGAAATGTGATAATAATAATCAGCAATGTCCGGTTAGGTTATTGCAACAATAACGAGAAACGGCTTTCAAAATAATGGAATGCACAAAGACGCCATTACTTTAACTATTATTTGTTTAGAAAAGTAGGATGGGCTACTCGTTGCCCATCAATAGAAAGCAATGTTGGGCAACAAGTAGCCCAACCTACGAGCAGATGCAAATTTCTAACCGGACAATCCTGAATATAATGAAGTATGCGAACAAAAAAAGATTCGCACTTGTCTACTCAACCTCAATATAAACCGGGTGACTTAGGGGATACACCATGACCGAAGAGAAAAAGATATCTAAACAACTAAAAAAGGTTATCATGTTGGCCGTGCCAATCGGCATTGGAATCGGTATTTTCCTGTTCATGTCCAGCAGTCGAAAACCGCCGGGGCAAAAAAATATTGTTGCTAATTCTCCAACTGTAAGGGTTATGGAAATAAAACCGATCACAGTGGTTCCCCGAGCTATTGGATATGGCACTGCGCAGCCAATTAGAACATGGAAGGCCATCGCCCAGGTCAGCGGCAAGATCATATATACGCATCCTCAATTGCAGAAGGGCAGTATCATCAAGCAAGGCAGTGAGCTATTGAGGATCGATCCGACCGAATACCAGATTAATATTACCAAAACCAAATCCAGCATTCAGAACTTTTTGGTGCAGATCCAGCAGTTAAAGGTGGAGGATAAAAATAATCATAAACTGTTGGATCTCCAGAAAACGGATCTGGAGATCAAGCGCCAGGAAGCTGAACGACAAGAGCAATTGTATAAGAAAAAAATCATCTCAAAAACCGAGTATGAGTCCCAGTTGCGGGCTTTCATTTCCCAGGAAGTACAGGTACAGAATATCCAGAATGCCTTAAACCTGGTTCCGGTGAAGCTGGAGCTTTTGCAAACCCAACTATCCCAGGCCAACAGCGATTTGGAGACTGCCCAGCTCAAACTTTCCTATACCACCATCACCGCTCCGTTCGATATCCAGGTTGCAGCGGTTAACAACAAGATCTCCGAATTTATTCAGACAGGTCAGACAATCCTGGAGGCAAATGATATCTCTAAATCCGAAGTGGAAGCGCAGTTTGTCATGCAATCCATGTTGCCAATTTTTATGTCTATCCAGTCCAGAGCAGTGAATTTGGAAGCGACCACCCATTCGATGGGAGATGCCTTGGGAATTCAGGCAAAAGTCGGGTTGGCGGGCTATGTCGGCAATGACGTGCAATGGGAGGGTACGTTCAGTCGTCGCAGTGATACCCTTGATACGGAAACCAGAACCATAGGACTGATCGTGACTGTGAACAACGACTTTGAAAATCCGGCGCAAAAAAGAGGTCGGTTACTGCTTAAGGGAGCATACTGCAAAGTGCTTTTAAAAGGATTGGAGCAACCCGGTAGCATCGTTATTCCCAGAAGCGCGCTTCATCCTCAGAATATTGTCTACCTGATGAATAGTGAACAAAAGCTGGAAAAGAGGAAAATAGAGGTTTTTTACAGTCTCAGCAATTTTTCAGTGATCCAAAACGGTTTGAAAAGCGGTGACAACTTGATCCTATCTGATATTATCCCCGCTGTGGAGGGGATGAAAGTTGATCCGGCAATGGACACTGAGATATTTAGCCAACTGGTCATTGATGCTAAGGGAGAAGAATTATGATACGCTTTTTCTCCGAACATCCAACGGCAGCCAATCTTCTGATGATCATCTTTCTGGTACTCGGTATTACGACCCTGCCTCAATTGAATCGAGAGACCTTTCCGCCTTTTACCCCCAGAAAAGTGCAGGTCAGCGTTTCCTACCCCGGGGCAACTGCGCAGGAAGTTGAAGAAGCTATAGTTCAGCGATTGGAAGAGGCGTTAAATGGGATAGAACATGTCCTGCGGACTACTTCACGGGCAACTGAAGGAGTCGGTTTTGTTGTCCTGGAAATGAATGAGGATACCGGTGATATAAAAGAGTTCCTGGATGATATCCGCACTGAAGTGGCTGCCATTTCCAATTTCCCGGAAGAAGCCAAAGAACCTGTTGTCACCGAAATGGCCAGAAGCAGTCGGGTGGTGTCGGTTGCCGTAACCGGTCCCATGACCACAACCGATCTTAAGGATTATACCGAATCACTGAAAAGGAAGATACAACGATTACCAGAGGTCTCACTTGTCAATGTCTCCGGGTTTTCCGACCGACAGATTCGCATAGAGATAGCTTCGGAGAACCTGCTCAGTTATGGACTGAGTGTTAATGATATCGCCAACAAAATCGCCAGACAGAGCATTAATCGTCCCATCGGCACAATTGAATCCTCGGAAAAGGAGATTCTCCTTCGCTTTAAGGATCAACGACGCAAACCGCAGGAGTTCGAAAATATCGTCATTCTGGGAGGTAGCCAGGGTGCTGAAATAAGACTGGGTGATATCGCAAAGATCACCGAACGTTTTGAAAAGGATGAGATAAAAACCATTTTTAATAATAGCCGGGCAGGGACCATCAATATCGAGAAAACAGACGCGGAAGATGCACTGGTTGTGGTGAATGCTGTTAAGAAATTCCTGAAGGATGAACAGTTAAGAACACTCCCGGGAGTAAAACTGGAACTGACGGGCGATCTTGCTTCCATTATCCAGGATCGTATGGATCTGTTGATCAAAAACGGCTGGCAGGGATTGCTGTTGGTTTTTTTCTCCCTCTGGCTGTTTTTCAGTTTAAGGCTCTCTTTCTGGGTGACCATGGGTTTGCCGGTTTCCTTTGCCGGCGCTGTTTTTGTGATGCAGCTGATAGGCTATTCTCTTAACATGATGACAACCGTTGCGTTGATCATCACCCTGGGATTGCTGATGGATGATGCAATCGTCATTGCGGAGAATATCGCCTCCCATCTTCAGCAGGGGAAATCCGCTTTAAAAGCGACCATTGACGGGGTAACAGAAGTACAGGTTGGTATCATCTCCTCATTTCTCACCACCGGCTGTGTCTTTATTCCTCTGGCCTTCCTTAGCGGACAAATGGGTCGGGTATTAAAAGTGATTCCGGTTGTCTTACTTGCCGTGCTAGCCGTCAGTCTGATTGAGGCATTTTTGATACTTCCACATCATCTTTCCCACTCCCTGAAAAACCACAGACTTGATAAACCGGGGCGATTAAGAGGATCTTTTAACCAGGGAATAGAGTGGTTTCGCGAGATCATCCTGGGAAAAACGGTTGATGTGGCGGTCAAGTACCGTTATTTGACTGCTGGATTAATTATTGCGATTTTTCTGGTTTCTCTTGGGACGTTCAGTATCGGCTGGTCAAAATTTGTAGGATTTCCGGAAATGGAAGATGATTCCATCCAGGCCAGGATCTATCTTCCCCCCGGGACACCACTCAAACAGACAGAGAAAGTAGTTGAACAGCTGTTAAATGGTCTGGATAAAACCGACGAGGTGTACACTCCAAAACAACCTAACGGCAGAAAACTGGTGGAGAAAATCAGCGTAACCTATTCGACCAATGCCGACGTTAACGAAACCGGCGCTCATCTGGCAACCATCTATGCCGACCTGTTATCGAATGATCTTAGGGTGGGTAGGATCGACGAAATTCTGGATCATTGGCGAGAACAAACCGGAAAGGTGAGTGACGTGATCAGCCTCAAATATACCAAACCTTCAATGGGACCCGCTGGTAACGCCATTGAGGTCGAGTTGAGAGGTGATGACCTGGAGCTGCTTGATCTTGTCTCCCGACAAATGCAGGAGTATTTCTACCAGTTTGATGGGATTTATGACCTTTACTCAGATCTGCGCTTGGGAAAACAGGAGATTCAAATGAAGTTAAAACAGGGAGCATCCCTGTTGGGAATGGATGCTGGCGCGATAGCAAACCAGCTAAGTTCCGCTTTCCAGGGCACCATAGCGACCGAGCTTCAGGTGGGCCGCAATTCATATGAAATTGATGTCCGTCTTGACCCGGATAGTAAAAACTCTCTCTCCGACCTGGATAATTATAAGATCATCGGCATCAAAGGTGAGAGAATTCCGCTGGATAGCATCGTTTCACTTGAAGGTAACCGAGGCTACTCCACCATCAACCATGTCGACGGTCTGAGAACCATCACTCTGTATGGAAGCATCAATACCCAGGTGGCAAATACCCGGGAGATTATGAATAAATTTAAGAAGGATTTTGTATCAAAAATTGAGTTGGAATACCCGGATATTGAGATCATCCTGGGCGGAGAGTCAAAAAACACAGCCGAAACCGGAGCATCCATGATCAAGGCGCTTGTCATCGGACTGCTGGGGATCTTTATCTTGCTAAGCTTCCAGTTCAGGAGTTACGCAGAACCACTGGTGGTAATGCTGGCTATCCCCTTTTCACTGATTGGGGTCATATGGGGACACCTTGCCCTTGGAATTCCCATGTCCATGCCCAGCGCTCTCGGCTATATTTCCCTGACAGGCATCGTCGTAAACGATTCCATCCTGTTGATCGAATTTATTAAAAAAAGAAGACTGGAAGGAAAATCAATCGTCGAATCAAGCTGCCAGGCCAGTCGGGAACGATTCAGGGCTGTTTTGCTGACATCGGTCACCACAATCCTGGGTCTATTACCCCTGCTCAGTGAAACCAGCCTGCAAGCACAGATGCTGGTGCCTATCGCAGCCAGCATCGCTTTTGGTTTGATGTCTTCAACCTTTCTTGTCCTTATTGCAATCCCTGCCTTTTATTCAATCCTCGGGGATTTTGGTATCTTAAAATCATCCGAGCCTGAATCTGCTGCGTAACAGAAAAGGGGGGCTATCCCCTTTTTCTGTTAAAAAATGCCTTTCTGCCAGAATGATTTTCTGGCTTCGTCAACAACCTGGTCTCGGGTCAAACCTATGTCATCCAGCAGATAATCCGGTAAGTCTAACAGATACTGCCGGTGTTGTTCACGAATGATCCAGTCATGCAGCGTTTTTAACATTTTGGATAATTTGAACCTGGATAAATTTAATGATCCTGTTAAGGGGATCTTGGCAACAACGGTATTGTTGGTTAAGATCAGGTTATGATTTTTCAGTTTCTGTTGCATTGTGCCCTCCTTAATTAACGAGTACTTATTGACAGCATAACACTGAAAAATCCCGGAATCTAATAATCAATTCAAATTACTGACATTCGATTTATGAATCTTCACGAATACGACCTCAATCTCCTGGCAATTTTTGATATGATCTTCACCGAACGTCACCTGACCAAGGCCGGGGAGAAGTTAAAAATGAGTCAACCCGCCATGAGCCAGGCTCTGAAACGGCTGAGAGATACATTTCAGGATCAGTTGTTTGTCAGAAGCGGCAAGGAACTGATCCCTACTACTTGCGCCATTCGCATCGCACCTCAGGTGAAACAGATTATCAGCCTGGCAAAGAATACCTTTTTTGACCGGGGAGAATTTGACCCTGCCAATTCAAGTCGGACTTTTCGATTGGCTATGAGCGACTATACAGAGATGATTGTCATGCCAAAACTGTTCAAAAGGTTGCAGGAGTATGCCCCCAAAATAAGGTTGGAAAGTAAACATCTTTCTCCCAACGATTATAAAAACGTATTGGAAGGTGATGATCTGGATATCATCCTGGGATGCTCCCTTCAATTTGGGGCCAATATCTACCAGCAAGCGTTATTTGAAGATGAAGAGGTGCTTATCGTTAGAAATGACAGTCCGGTTTTAAAAGCTGAGCTGACCCTGGAGCGTTATATCACTTTGAAACACGCTCAGTTTCAATGGTTCGAGGAAATCAACATGATTGACCGAGAACTGAAATCTCATAATCTGGAACGGAATATTGTCCTGGAAGTCCAGCATGAGATGGTACTTCCCCTGGTTTTAAAGGACAATGAAATTGTCGTAAACATGCCCAGGCGAATGGCTAAGGTTTTTAAGGAGTTTCTACCTTTGGAAGTTCTGGATTTACCCTTTAAGGTCAATAAGTATTTTGTGTGTCAATACTGGCATGAACGCAATCACCTTGATCCGGCCATTAAATGGCTGCGCTCGGAAATTAAACAAATCGCTGAATACTTCTAAATCTCTTCCCTCCGTGAGATTTGGAAAGCTCAGGACAAGTTTATTCTGCATTACTTAATCTTTTCATCACAACTAGTCAAAGAGTCCTGGTTGTACCTAAAATTGGATGATAGACAACTAATAACATTAGTATCTTAAAAGTGTTTTTCTGTGTTTTTTTGGCAGAAAATAGTTTTAAGCTACTAAGTCGGGTGATACCCGCAATCCAATGTGTTGTGACAATGGAAAACGCTTAAAGGGACTATTCCATATTTGATTCCTCGAAATGGTCAGTTTTAGCAACAAAACCTGGTTAAAAGCAGATAACCGGTCGATAATTTACCCCATTCTGTTGAGATTGCATTAATTTTGAATAGAATCACCACAAAATAGCATCGATTTTTTCCATTTTTTATTTGTTAAAGATGATACGGCTGAAAAGTATAAATAAATCCTACATAACCGGCAGTAATAATCTGCATGTTCTCAAAGGGATCGATCTTCATATCAAGGAGGGCGAATTGGTGTCCATCATGGGGTCGTCCGGATCGGGCAAGTCCACTTTATTGAATATTATCGGGATTCTTGATTCCTATGATACGGGAGAGTATTATCTGAACGGAATACTGGTAAAGAGTATGAATGAAACCAGAGCTGCCAGATTTCGCAACCAGTACCTGGGTTTCGTTTTTCAATCGTTTAATCTGATTCCTTTTAAAAATGCCCTTGATAATGTGGCTTTGCCCCTATATTACCAGAATGTGGGCCGAAAAAAACGCAATGCGATTGCATTGGAATACCTGGGCAAAATGGGGCTGGCGGAAAGAGCCGAACATTTTCCCGGTGAGCTTTCGGGCGGAGAAAAACAACGGGTGGCGATTGCCAGGGCCATGATCACCCAGCCCAAAATAGTCCTGGCTGATGAGCCGACCGGTGCTTTGGACAGCAAAACTTCAAACGATGTCATGACCCTGTTCCAGCAGATCAACAAAGCCGGAATCACAATCGTGATAATTACCCATGAGCATGATATCGCCGAAAAAACGGATCGAATCATCAGAATTCAAGACGGGAAAATTGAGGATCGTGATTTCCGGTTTGATAGTTGAGTCCACTCCGAAAAATCGATCTTCTCGTCATTCCGGCCTCCGAGCCGGAATCCAGATTTTTGGTTAAATTTTATGGATACCGGATCGGGCCTGTCCTCTGCTTGACTTGGGATCCGGCATGACGGCGGTTCAGAATTTCCATGGTTTTTCGATTATTGAGTCAAAAGCTTTAAATTGACGATTATAATACTTTTCGAAGTGGACTCAGGCTTGAAAAACAAACAGGTTTAAAAACCAACTCTTTTGTAGATAATTTGACGACATGCAGAACAATTATAACCCAAAATGATTTTCGGTACTGACAAATTTCAGGAGATTTTTACACACATCAGAGAGAACAAACTGCGAACTTTCCTCACCTGTTTCAGTGTTTCCTGGGGAATCTTCATGCTGGTGCTGCTGCTGGGAACCGGACAGGGTCTGGAAAACGGCGTTCGGCAGGAGTTCGAGCGTGACGCCACCAATACGATTAACATCAATCCGGGTCAGACCAGCCTTCCTTACAAAGGTTTGGATCAGGGAAGACAGATTCAATTCACCAATCGTGATTATGACCAGGTAAACCGTTCGATCAAAGGGTTGGAGTATCTGACTGCCCGATATTATATGTGGAGTAATAATACCATCAGCTACAAAAAAGAGTCGGGCAGTTACACCATCATCGCTATTCATCCGGATCACAAGTACCTGGAACGATCCATTCCGGACAGGGGCAGGCTGATTAATGACAGGGATATTGAAGAGTCCAGAAAGGTTGTTAATATTGGGAAAGTGGTGGATAAAGAGATCTTTAGAGGAGAGTCCTCAATCGGAAAGTACCTTCAGATCAACGGAGTAGCCTTTAAAGTTATTGGTATTTTTAGCGATCCCAAGGATGAACGTGCTGAAAGCCAGATCTACATTCCCATCTCTACGGCACAAAAGGTGTTTGGGGGCAGTGATCGGATTCACAATATCTATTTTTCAGTCACCGATGCCGACGAAGAAAAAAGCGAATCAATTATCAAAGCAGTAAAAAAAGACCTATCCGCTCGCCATGATTTTGACCCGAAAGATGAAAGGGCGGTTTATATCCGTAATAATCTGGAACGTTACCTGAAATTCATGACCCTCTTTCGTAATGTCAGGATTTTTGTCTGGATTATCGGAATCGGTTCCATCATTGCGGGTATTGTTGGTGTGAGCAATATCATGTTGATTGTGGTAAAGGAGAGAACAAAGGAGATTGGCATCAGAAAGGCCATTGGCGCGACTCCCTGGTCAATCATAGAACTGATATTGACAGAGTCGATTCTTCTGACGGCCCTGTCTGGTTATATCGGGTTGGTCTTCGGCGTTATTGTTTTGGAATTTATGGCGGAAAATATCAAGGGTGTGGACTACTTTGCGAATCCGCAGGTAGACCTGAATGTTGCTTTTGGCGCCATTGTACTGCTCATCATCGCCGGATCACTGGCAGGTTATTTCCCGGCCAGAAGAGCTGCTGCCATTAAACCGGTGGAAGCGCTCAGGGATGAATAAGATGATACTTGATACGGACAGCTGGCAGGAAATTTTCATTACCCTGAAAAGCAATAAGCTGAGATCCATATTGACTGCTTTTGGTGTTTTCTGGGGGATACTGATGCTGGTGATCATGCTGGGAGCGGGCAAGGGACTTCAAAACGGAGTGACTGACGATTTTTCCAGGTTTGCCAGTAATGCGGTTTATATGTGGACCAGGGCCACTACCATTCCCTACCAAGGGTTGCCGAAGGGGAGAAGATTTAGTTTTGATAATGACGATATTGAGGCATTAAAACAGAATATCCCGGAGATTGAGTATATTGCTCCCAGGATCCAATTGTCCAATGCTGATGGCAAGAATAATGTTACCCGCGGCCTGAGAACAGGGACTTTTAACGTTTACGGAGATTATCCGGATGTTATTCATATCCGGTTGATGGAGATGATTCAGGGACGTTTTCTGAATGAGCTGGATATAAAAAACAAACGCAAGGTTGCAGTCATAGGTAAGCGTGTTTATGAGGAGCTGTTTCCGCAGGGAGAAAAATCGTCAGGTGAATATATTGAGATCAGCGGAGTCTTTTTTCAGGTCGTTGGCGTTTTTGATATAGAAAGTCTTGCGGGAGAGGATCATGACGATCTGAAGACCGTGTATGTGCCGTTGACCTCCTTTCAGCAGTCTTTTAATTATGGGCGTCGTATTGGCTGGTTTTCTCTGACATCAAAAAAAGGGATATCGGTTTCGGTCGTTAAGGATAAAGCGGTTAAGCTTTTGATCAAGCGACACAAGGTATCTCCGGACGATACCAGGGCCATTGGGTTTTGGGATTCTGAAAAAGAGTTTAATAAAATTTATAATTTGTTTACCGGTATCGATTTTCTGATCTGGTTTGTGGGGATCTTTACGCTGATTGCCGGAGTTATCGGCGTCAGTAACATTATGCTGATTGTGGTGAAGGAGAGAACCAAAGAGATCGGAATCAAAAGAGCCCTCGGGGCAACCCCTTTCCACATTGTCAGCCAGATCATGTCCGAATCGGTATTGTTAACCTCCTTTTCCGGCTACTGGGGGCTTGTTGTGGGAGTTGGTTTGCTTGAGGCTGTCTCCGCTTTTGTAGAAAAGACAGCGACACGATCCAGCATGTTCAGACATCCTGAGGTGGATATTAATATCGCTTTGGTTTCACTGCTGGTGTTGATTATTTCCGGAGCTCTGGCAGGATTGATACCCGCCAGAAGAGCGATCAGTATCAAACCGGTGGATGCCATTCGGCAGGAGTGATTAATTCAATTGAAATACAGGTTATGAAAAAAGTAATCAAGATTTTTATCCTTTTATTAATAGTGGCTGTTTTTGTCGGTACAATTGTTTTTCTGTATCAGAAATCGAAAAAGAGTCCGAAAAAAGTTGCGATTGGAACACCCTTTATCACCGATATCGTAAAGAAAACGGTCGTCACGGGGGCCGTTATTCCCAGGAAGGAGATAGAGATCAAGCCGCAGATAATAGGAATTATTGATGAAATTTACACACATGCCGGAGATATCGTAAAGGAGGGAGATCTAATTGCCAAGATCAAGGTTACCCCGAATATGGTTACGCTTAACAATGCTGAGACCCGGTTTAATCAGGCAAAAATAGCATTGGAAGATGCAATGGCAACCTATGAGAGGCAGAAGAAGTTCTACGATGAGTCATTCAACGATGGCCATCTGGTTATTCAGAATTCCAATCCGCATATGGTAAAGCTAAGCAGTGCGTTGTTTAAGCTGGATAAGGCAAGACTGATATTGGAGGACGAAGAGAAGGGTTATGAAAGACAGAAAATGCTTCTCCAAAAATCCATAATTACTCCGGATGAATTCCAGAATACCGAATTGGCCCTGGAAAAAGCAAAAACTGATTTTAAAGAGGCGAATGATAACTATCAACTGATAAAGGAGGAGACTCTGGAACTGATTGAACAGGAGTATCAGAAGACCAATCTGGCGCTGAATAAGGCAAATGCCGAGTTTATCTCTGCCAGGAATAACCTGCAATTGATCAAGGAAGGTGTGACAGATGAAAATGTGGACGATGCCAATACGCTAATTCGCTCCACAACTGACGGAATGGTTCTGGATATTATGGTTAAAGAAGGAAACCTGGTGATAGAGAGCAGCACTTCCAACGTTGGAACGACAGTGGCCGTTGTGGCCGATATGAATGATATGATATTCGAAGGCAGTATCGATGAATCGGAGATAGGAAAGATAAAGGAAGGAATGGAGCTGATTCTGACCATCGGTGCCATCGAAAACCGAACCTTTCATGCAACCATTGAGTATATAGCCCCCAAAGGGAAAAAGGTAAGCGGAGCCGTTCAATTTGATATTCGCGCTAAGCTGGAACTCAGAGATTCCTTGTTTGTGAGAGCAGGATACAGTGCAAATGCGGACATTGTTTTGGATAAGAAAACCGGTGTTCTGGCAGTAGAAGAAGCCTGGCTTCAGTTCGAAGGCGAAAAAACCTATGTCGAAGTTGAAACGCAATCCCAGGTTTTCGAAAAAAAAGAGGTGACAGTTGGCTTGTCAGATAGCATCAATATTGAGATTGTATCCGGTCTGACGGAGAATGATAAAGTCAGGATTCCGGATTAAAATGTGCCTTTTCCATTTATTTGGCACTCTTTGAACCTCCAATCATTAGGCGTTAGATTGTATTTCAACTCATTCCCGGTTTAGGCAGTGGAAAGCAGGCATTCAATAGCAACCAAGGTATTTGGTCAGCTCACCGTGGCTACCATCATCATCATTATTATCTCCTTACTGGTGATAGACCGTTTGTCACAGTCGGTTCAGAATGAGGAGAATGTTCGACAAACCACCAATATCTCTAATCTTGCAAAATCTGTCCTTGCGCCTGTCATTATCCACAATGATCAAGAATCAGTACAAAACCTGTTAAAAAGGATTGAGGATTTTCCGCAGGTTTTATCAGCCCGTTTAATCAATGCAGACAATATCATTATCGCGTCCGGCGATGAAGACGAGGTTGGGAAAGTAACAAGCGAATCATTGGTAAAAAGCGCTTTCAGGCTGCAACAAGCCGTCAATGTCATTGAAGCAGATGAAAGCATTAAAGTGGCAACGCTGATTGATGATATTCGGGGTGTATCTGCAAACAATCAACAATCCAAACTGGTGCTTTTGATTACCATGAATATGGAGACTGAAGAGAAAACCCTGGCCTCTTTCCGCAAGCTGATCACGATTGAAAGTATTTTCATGTATACCGCCTTGTCGCTATTAACGATGATTCTGCTATATCGATTAATCATCAGGCCGTTCAGGAGATTCATTTTTGCCACCAGGAGAATTGCCGAGGGAGATTTTGAAACCCGTTTACCACACGGTGAAGACAATGAATTGGATGAATTTGCTTCCCGATTCAACCAGATGATGGATGAGATTAAAAGAAAGAACGATCAGGTTACCCAATCGCAGAATGTCCTTATGGAAAGCGAACTGAAATTCCGCTCGATCACCGATTCTGCTTTTGATCCCATTATCATGGTTGATAGCGATGGTGATATTTCTTACTGGAATCCTTCGGCAAAATCGGTCTTTGGTTACCGTTCGGAAGATGTGATCGGCTGCCAGGTAGTGGAAATATTAGCTCCACCGCAGCACAAGTTCGTCTACCAACAAATATTGGAGGAGTTAATGAAGGGGGGGAGGAGAGAGGATATCAACAAACCCATCGAACTCAAAGTAAAGAAAAAAGACGAAACCATCATTTCGGTAGAAGTGACGATCTCACCTGTTATCATTGATGGGCAGTGGAATGCCGTAGGCATCATCAGAGATGTGTCGGATCGCAAATTGGCTGAAGAGGAATTGAAAGAGAGTCGGCAACGGCTGGAATTGGCAATGATAACCATGAACGCCGGTTTATGGGATTGGAATGTTCAGCAGAAAAAAATCCACTTTAATTCCCGCTACTCCTCCATGTTGGGATATGAGGAGGGAGAGATTGAAAACGATACTTCTCATCGGGTAAAGCTTGTCCATCCCGATGATCAACCCCATATGCAGGAAACACTCGCTGATGTGCTGGCGGGAAAACTGTCGGAATACAGACTGGAGCAACGTTATCGGAAGAAAACGGGGGAATGGATTTGGGTTTTATGCTTGGGAAAAGTGGTGGAACGTGATAAGGACGGTATTCCGGTCCGTTTAATTGGTACCCATATCGATATCCACAAAAGCAAGATGGCCGAAATAGGGGTGAAGCAGTACCAGGATAATCTGGAACAGATGGTTTACGAACGGACCCGAAAACTGGAAATAACCCATGCGGAGTTGATTAATAAGGCCATTGAAGCAGGACGATCGCAACTGTCCGCCATGGTGCTCCATAATATCGGAAACGCCATAACCCCCGCCAAAGTAAAAATAGAGGAGATGAAGTCGGACAGCCTCTTAAAAGTAATCGATTACCTGGAAAAGTGCTATGGAGAGCTCACTGCACATGCAGAGAATTTGACTGAATACATAACCAATGATCAACGGGGAAAAGAGGTTTTTAAGTTTATGGGAGAGCTGATTTCCAAGTTGAAAGACCGTAGAGATAAACAGCAGGTTAACATTGATAAAATCGACAAAGCGATCTCCTATATTTCTGAAATACTGGCCCTCCAACAGGCTTATGCCGTGCATGATACCGATGCCAGACAACAGGTCAATTTAAACCTGCTACTTGAAGATGCCCTGCATATGCAATCAAGTGCTCTGGAAAAAAGGCATATCAGAATTATCAAGCATCTGGCACCGAATCTGCCAAAACTGGTTATCAATAAAAACCGCCTGATCCAGGTGATCATAAATATCATCAAGAACGGTTATGAGGCCATTGATGAATTCAATACGGAAAGTACCCATTCCATTTCAATTAGTACCTTCCTGGAGCAGGAACAAATCGGTTTTGAAATCTCTGATACGGGAATCGGGATCGATTCCGGGCAGATCGCTTCCATCTTCGAATTTGGTAAATCGAAGAAGGGATCATCAGGCATCGGGCTCTATTACTGCAAAGTTTTTGTGGAACAAAATGATGGAGAGATGGTGTTCACCAGTGAAGGCAGAGAGAGAGGAGCGACAGTAAGGGTGTTGTTTCCGTTCAAATGAAAGGGGGGAGTGTCTATTTTTCTGAGACTGCTTTTCGTAACTACCACACCTGATCGATCGCTCCTTACGTTTTCGTTTTCAGCCCTCGTCCCTTCCAGTTTTGAGAATAATGGCAGCAATAAATCCGCTCCTAACAGATCACAAAATGCTTCTTGTTCATCTCCTTTTCATTTTCGAATGCCAGATAAGAATCTTAACCATAGATCAAATTCTTAATAGAAAGCACTGAACCCCAAAAACATAGAAGAAATTCTTAATATGCAGTTTTGAGAAAAGCAAGAAAAGCATAAAATATTCAGGAACATGAAAAAAGTTGCTTTTCTGGTTGTACTTCAAGAAAAATTCCTATAACTATAAGTGTATCAAAGAGTTACAGCATTTTTTCCGGGAGCGATTTTTTAAAATCGAAAAACCGTTACTAGATAGAATTTTTTCTCAGTTGCTGGGTCTTAACCAGAAAAACATAGTGAAAGTTATACTCACTAAATTGTTACACCTGCGGCAGGTAGAAAATGAAGAAACTGATTTATGGAGTCATTTTTTTATTCATGACTGGCTGTCTAGGATATCCGGAAGGGATAAAGCCAATAAGTGGGTTTAATCTGCAAAGTTATTTAGGTAAATGGTATGAAATTGCCAGATTAGATCATTCATTCGAACGTGGCTTAGAAAAAGTAACTGCTGAATATTCGATTCGAAAGGATGGTGGCATAAGTGTAAAGAATACAGGTTACTCAGTTGAAAAAAAGGAATGGAAAGAGGCAATAGGGAAAGCTTTTTTTGTTGAAGCACAAGACAAAGGATATCTTAAAGTTTCTTTCTTCGGTCCATTCTACGGTTCCTACATTGTTTTTGAGCTTGATTCTGAGACTTACCAATATGCCTATGTGACAAGCTCCAATACTTCATATCTGTGGTTTTTATCCCGAACACCCGAAATTGACGAAGCCACGAAAACAAAGTTTGTACAAAAGATTGAAAGTCTCGGTTTCCGTTCTGATGATTTAATCTGGGTAAACCACAAATAAAAATCGGTGTAACAAGCGCATTCAGTTGACGGTTCTCGCTGCGCTCGAACCGCAACTGATGCTGGTGTTATCGCGCCGAGGAAAGCTCGGTGTATCTGGCAGGGTGAAAGTCCCTGTAGGGAATAGATGCTGAGAAGCATCTGTGTAAGGGCTAGCCACCCACCCGTATCGAGCCTTGGACTCATGGCGGAGTAATGTCGAG
>JAHJTV010000028.1 GCA_018829445.1 bacterium | reverse complement strand
TATTGATGGGCAACGAGTAGCCCATCCTACTTTTTCTAAACAAATAATAGCTAAAGTTAAAGTAATGGCGTCTTTGTACATTCCATTATTTTGAAAGCCGTTTCTCGTTATTGTTGCAATAACCTAACCGGACATTGCTGCCCACAAATAGATATTTTTAAGAATATTCTGTGAAAAGGCGTTTTTTTCTATCCATGGTATAGCAATGGATCGGGAACTTCAAGTTGATTAGACAGCAATGTTTGTGAGACATAACAGACATAAGCATAGCAGAGCTGACGATTGCGATTCTCAGTTTAAAATATCACTTCAAAACCCAAATCGGAACTGTTCCGGGTTTAAACTTTTCTAGCATACCAAGTCCTCGATTTTCCGGATTAAAAACAGGTTCTTTTTTTTTATTCACATTATTTCAAAGAGGTGTAAAGATGTTGGCATGATTTGTTCATTATCTGTTCGGGGCAATTTCTGTATTCATCAGTAAAACTCTCATAATATCAGCAAAAAGATGGAACCCAAGGAAAAACAAACCATACTGGCGGTGGATGATACTCCCGAGAACATTGATGTTCTAGTGGGAATCCTCAAAGAGAAGTATAAGGTTAAGGCGGCTCCCAACGGCGAAAAGGCGCTCAAAGCGGTGGAGAAAAGTCCGCCTGATCTGATCCTGATGGATATCATGATGCCGGTAATGGACGGCTATGAAACCTGCAAAAAACTGAAGGAAAATCCAAAAACCAGGGAGATTCCCATAATTTTTTTGACGGCAAAAACAGAAACGGAAGATATTGTAAAAGGATTTGAGCTGGGGGCCGTTGATTACGTGATAAAACCGTTTAATCCGGTGGAACTGCTGGCAAGGGTCAATACTCACCTGACCATACAGCATCAGAAAGTCCAGTTGGCGGAGACGGAGAAGATCAAAGCCATGACCCGGGTTTTTGAAAAATTTGTTCCCAAACAGTTTCTCAATCGAATTGCCAAAGAGGGTTTTGAAAATATTGAACTGGGAAAAGCGGAAAGTGATACGATAACCATCCTGTTTTCCGACATCCGCTCCTTTACTACCTTGTCGGAGAAAATGGAGCCCCAGGAGTTGCTCAATTTCCTCAATTCCTATTTCTCCCATATGAACAAACCGCTCCACGCCAATAACGGTTTCATCGATAAATTCATCGGGGATGCTATCATGGCACTCTTTGATAATCCTTCGGCAAGTGATAGTATAGAAGCCAGATGTGCCATTCAGGCTGCCATTGACATGCAAAAGGCACTGGAGGTGTTTAACAAGGTTCAGCAAGAGCAGGATAATCCTTCCATTGCCAATGGCGTCGGGATTCACAGTGGTTATGCTATCATCGGGACAGTTGGTTCGGAAGAACGCATGGATTCGACAGTACTGGGTGATACCGTTAATATTGCATCCCGCCTTGAAGGGCTTACCAAAACCTATGGCGTAAAAATCATCATCAGTGGTGTTACCATGGAACTCCTGGGAGATTCTGCCGGGTTTAAATTCCGTCAACTGGACACAGTGAAAGTAAAAGGAAGAACAGAACCTACCAGGATTTATGAGGTATTTGATTGTGATCCACCGGACATTCAGAAGCTGAAAATGGAAACAGCTCCTTTCATAGTTGAGGGATTGTATCAAAGAAGTCTACAAGACTGGCAGAAGGCGCGGTATGCCTTTCATGATGCCCTGAAAATATTTCCGGGAGACAGAGTTGTTCAGCATCACCTTGATTTTCTGTTTTTCCTCCAAGAGAACCCTCCGGCTTTTGATTGGGATGGTGTGGTGGACATGGCAACCGATCCTTTTCAAAAAAACTGGGAGTTGAACAAACTGGCAATCTGGCAGGATGAGATGTGCATTGGAAATGCCGAAATCGATAACCAGCATCGGGAACTTGTTGATCAATTGAATACACTATTAAAGGCACTAAATCAGGATAAGTCCACACGTGATATCTTTAAAATTCTGGATCTTATGAAGGAGGATTGCATCAAGCATTTTCAATCCGAAGAGAAATTAATGGAATCGATTTTTTATCCTCATCTTCCTGTTCAAAAAGAGTCCCATGAAGCCTTTATTAAAGGGTTGGAACGCCTTAAATCGGAATATGACTACCTTGGAAATAACCGGGATCTTGCCTATAGAATTCAATCCCGCCTGGCTGGCTGGCTGATTGAACATATTGCCAAGGAAGATAAAAAAATAGCGGAGTGGCTCTAGCTGGATATCATGCTCCGATCAGTTTTACAAAACGGGTCCTATAACCTGATTTCTAAAGACCAATTTTTTGGTCAATACCTTCAACCCTGTTTCAACAAATCTTCAACCCTTTCCAGATGCTCAAGCGCCGCCTCGAAATCATAGCTATTCAGGGCTTGTTCAACTGAATTCAGTGCATTCGTCAATTCCACACCGGAAACCAGCTCACGCAGTTTTTCCAGGATATCCAGGGCATCGGTATCATCATCTTTAATAAACTCCTTCAATTCCTTTAATAATGGATCAATCTTTTCAATATCCATGGTAGCGGAATCACCGGCTGTTTCAGCAGGAGGAGTGTCGACTTTTGCTGTCAGGGTTCTGATGGATGTTAAGACAATATCCAGCCGGTCTTGCGTTGCTGAGATCAATTCCTTTGCAACGGATCTTCCCTGCTCTTTGATCTCCGCTTCAAGATCTTTTGCTGCCAGATGGAGATCCATGGCACCGACGTTGCCGGAAACACCTTTGATAGTGTGAGCCAGACGTTCGGCTGTTTTTATGTCTCCTGTTTCCAATGCGGCTTTAATCTCCTTGAGTGAACCGCCCTGGTTTTTTGAAAACTTGTTCAGAAGATTACGGTACAATTTAACATTGCCTCCAACCCTGGAGAGACCTGTTTTAACATCAATACCCGGGAGTTCTGCCGGTAACTCATCAGCAGGTTCTATTTCCTTTTCTTCCGGAAGTCCGTCTGGTGAAAATCCCTCAGGCAGGGGTCTGTCTCCCGGCTTAATCCATTTAACCAAAGCTGAGAATAGCTGACCAGGATCGATGGGTTTGGCCACATGATCGTTCATTCCCACCTCAACAGCTTTCTCCCGGTCTCCTACCATGGCATTGGCTGTCATGGCCACAATGGGCAGGTTATCATACTTCTTGTCCTTACGGATGGCCTGAGTTGCTTCATACCCATCCATCACCGGCATCTGAATATCCATCAGCACAATATCATAGTCTGCTGCTTGGACTTTGTTCACAGCCTGTCTGCCATCTTCAACCAGATCCACAAAAAATCCCGCTCCCTCCAGTATTTCCCGGGCCACCTGCTGGTTGATTTCGTTATCCTCCACCAATAGGATTTTGGCTCCCTGAACCTGTTTCAGTTCATCCATTTCAACCGAATGACTGCGACGGGCCGATACTCGTTTACCATCCGTTTTCCCGAAGACGTGCAGAATAGTATCCAAAAGAGTGGAGGCATTAACCGGTTTTACCAGGAATCCATCCAGGCCAGCTTCATTCGATCTCTTCATGACCTCTTCTCGTCCATAACCGGTGCACATAATGATCTTTGGAATAGAAGACAGTTTCAGCTGATTCTTAATCTGCAAACTGGTCTCAATACCATCCATACCCGGCATTTTCCAATCCATAATCACCAGATCGAAGGGTTTTTTGGCTGTTGCCAAGGCATCCAATGCCTTGCCTCCCGTAAACGCCGATTCTACCTCAAACTCAAAAGAGGATAGGATTTCTGCGAAAATTTGCCGGGATGTTTCGTTATCATCAACTACCAATACCCTTAATCCCTTTAAGTCCTGTGCCAGGGGCAATGGTGTTTTTTCCCGTTCCGTCTGCTGCCCGAATTCCGCCGTAAAGATAAAAGCACTGCCGGCACCCGGCTCACTTTCCACCCAGACTTTACCATTCATCATCTCAACCAGCCGTTTGGTAATGGTTAACCCAAGTCCGGTTCCTCCATATTTCCGGGTTGTAGAGGTGTCGGCCTGAGAAAAGGACTGAAACAGTTTTGAGATCTGCTCTTGGGTTAGTCCAATCCCCGTATCCCGAACGGCAAACTGCAGGGTAACCTTTTCTGGCTTTTCATCCAGCACCTTTGTCTGGATAACAATCTGGCCCTTTTCGGTAAATTTTACAGCATTATTGGATAGATTGATCAGAACCTGGCCCAATCTTAACGGGTCCCCAACCAGGTATCGGGGGAGTTCGGACGGATTCTGGATCAAAAACTCCAGATCTTTTTCCTGGGCTTTTAATGCGATTAAATTGGTTACATTGTCCAGAACATCTTCCAGGTTAAAGTCGATTGACTCCATATCCAGTTTTCCAGCTTCAATCTTGGAAAAGTCGAGAATATCGTTGATGAGTCCCAGCAGGGAAGTTGCAGCAGTATAGATTTTATTGAGGTAATCCTCCTGCTTCACCGTAAGATCCGTCTTTAATGCCAAATGGGTCATCCCCATAATTGCATTCATGGGGGTTCTGATCTCATGGCTCATGTTGGCCAGAAAATCACTTTTGGCCTTCGTGGCTTCTTCCGCCTGTTCCTTGGCCTTCAGAATCTCCTGCTCCATCTGTTTTCTTTCCGTGATATCCATATGAACACCGATGATACGTCGGGCTCTTCCTTTATCATCTCTACCAACAACCCTGCCAACAGAAAGAATCCACTTCCATGAATCATCGGCCGCTTTCAGACGGAATTCCGCCTGATATCTATCGATTTTTTCATTCATGTTATGATCCAGGGACTTGTTAACTCGATCCTTATCCTCCGGATGAAGGAGCATTGACAGGGGGTCGGTTTCATCTTTAAATTTCCCGGGGTCATATCCCAATTGTTTATACCACTGGTCATTGAGATAGAGTTCATTTTCAGCAGGTTTAAAATCCCATAATCCCGTATTGGAAGCTTCCAGTGCCAGATTTAAACGCTGCTGGCTGGAATCAAGTTCCTCGGTCAGTTGTTTGATCTTGGTAATATCTCTGGCAACCGAGACAACCAGCGACTGGTTACTATCTTTAGTAATCATCGGCGAAAAACGGGCGTCATACCAGCGGACTCCAAGACTGGTCGGCAGACTGTACTCGATGCGGATGGTTTTATTTTTTCCCATTGCCTCATGAATGGCATCACTAATTTTCTCAGCTGCTGCAAGCGGTAGAACATCACTGACGGATTTACCAATCAAACTTTTGACATCTTCGCTGTCTTTCAACAAACCGCGCTCATCGCTTTCCTGATTCCTGAAATAGATTTTTTGATAAACACCATTCCGATCATAAACCATCGTTGCATCCGGCAGTGCATCAATCAGAGCTGACATTCCGGCCTGACTCAGATTAAGGTCTTCCATTATATTGAGCATGGCGCGTCTGGCCCGGTCCAGTTCCTTTATCTGCTTTTCCATGGCCAGGGCTGATTCCTCACGTTCTTTAAAAGAATTCTTGAGTTGACCGGTCATGCTGTTAAAAGCATCGGAAAACTCTCCCATGAAGCTGACTTCATGGGAAAAATCTCCCTTGGCTATCTGTTGGGTTGTCCAGGTTAGATGATTCAAGCTCGCCTGGAGACTTTTTAATGCCTGGAGAATGGAAGTGCTGTTACGAGGCGTTTCGACATCAACAACACCCTTGCCAAGATTAAAGGCGAAATCGCTGCTGGTTCGATATTCACCTAAAAATCGATTGATATATCCCACCATCTGTTTCAGCTCATTATCAGGGTGGTCCGCCGGTAACATTATATCCTTGGGCGTCTTACCCTTGGTTAGATTGTAAAACACCTCGGTGATTTTATCGATATCTTCTTCTCTGACCGTTAGCATTGTGATCTCACCTTGAATTTCCATTGATGTGGAATAAAACACCAAGCCCGCAGAACAAGACTAATTAGGGCTCCCTTGGCTATAAAAACTTTGCTGGAGCTGTTCTAACCAGCTATTGGTCGCGCTTCAAAACGGCACACCCGGTCACCTGAGCACCAGCAGTCAACTTCTTTTACTTCAAATGCACTTCCCGTATATTCCGACAAGATCCCGGAGATAAATCCTTCGTCATAGGTACAGATGGTTTCATCAGACACAGGCAAACCGGAACAGTCGAGATCTTCCGAAACCGTAAGGGTGAAATGCATCTTTTCAAGATCCGATGCCTCGATCCTTAAAATACCGATTTTCAGGCTGCTCAGCAGATCCTGAAGTTGCTGGATAAAAGCATTAAAATCATTGTCTTTATTCACCAGTTGTCGAAAGAATTCACGACCTGCTGATAAACCGGCATCGTAAAAAATACGATCCGCAACTGCGGGGCCGAACTCCTTAATGATGACATCTCTCAAGGTGAACTGCATCAAGCGATAAACCGAGACATCCATTGTGGATCCCAGGTTTGGACGACCTTTTGCGATATCACCGATCATGCTCCAGTCAAATTGAAGCTCTTCGCGCTCTTCTTTAAACATATCTCCTCCTGCTATTAACCGACAATTTTATATTTTGGGGAGTTCCCCATCTGGACACACAGCTGATTAATTTCCTCCTTCAGTTCTATCATGCGCTCTTCCCGGTCAATTGTAAGCTGGTTAAATCGTTCCAGTTCAACCATCTTATTTTTTAACTCCTCTTCAACAACCTTACGCCCTGTCAAGTCCACAAAGCTCTCCAACAGATGTTTCTCTCCGCCCAGCATAACGGGAACAACAGTTTTCAGGATTGGAATCTGCTTCCCATCGCCTGTTACCAAAACACCCTCCGTGTTATCTACTTTTTTTTCCAGGTCAATGATGGGGCACTCTTTATATTTCCGTGGACAGATGAACTGGTGACAGGTTTTACCTGTAATATCCTCCGCAGATAGTCCGATCATCTTTGCTGCAACAGGATTAGTATCGACGATGGTTCGGCTTTGGGGATTGATAATAATAATCCCCGTGTTGATCGAATTCAGAACCGTTGTAACTCGATCTTCAGATTCCCGCAGTTTGTCCTCTATACGCTTACGTTCGGTGATATCTCTGATGGTACCCACAGCATACCAATTTTCTCCGACTTGAAAAGCGGAAACACCGACTTCAACAGGGAATGGGATTCCATCCTTACCCAGGGCCGTCAATTCCTGCAGTTTCCCGACTACCGGTCCCTGTCCTGTTTTGGCAAAATTTTTTAATCCGGATTTGGTCTGGTTATGATACTTCTCAGGAACCAAAAAGCTATGCATGTCCTGACCCATCACCTCATCAGCGGACATTCCGAAAAGTCGTTCAGCTGATCGGTTCCAGTACATAATTGTTGCCTTGTCATCTATCATAATCAGTCCATCGTGAATGGCCTCACTCACCGCCCTGGTTTTGCGTTCGTTTTCCAAAAGACGTTTTTCAACCACTTTTTTTTCGACTATTTCCCTTACCAGTTTGCGATTCCAATACAAAATGACTCCCAGTGTCACTCCCGCCAACAAAATGACAAAGAGTATTCCCAGACTCAATTCGGGATTTTTTTTTAACCACTCCCGAATGGATTCGGAGAGTAGAAAATCCTTTTCTCTTTTCGGAACAAAAATGATTTTCAGATGTTCACTGTTTTGAAGATCTCGATTAAGAGAATAGGAAAACAGGCTGTTTTTATAGTTCTCCTGTCTTAAGATCTGACTCCCCGCATCAGGAAAGGCGTCCAGGATCTGGCCCCTTTCAGGGAAGTAACGGCTCCACTCCTTTTTACGGTCAGGATGTATAATGTATCTTCCATCCTGATCAACCAGGTAGATGTCAAAATCCGTGGAATTGCGCAAAAGCTTTAAAACAGGTTCCAGCCTAAGATTGATAATAACGATTCCTTTGAAACTGTTATTTAAATACACCGGGCTACCAATACGAAAAGTTGGATTAAGCGGTTGTTCTATTTCCCCGTTTTCAATATTCAGATCAAACCTGGAGCGCCAGAGTTGACCGGCCGGAGTTTCTTTAATGGACAAAAAGTAATCCCGCTTTCCCTTGTTTTGAAGGCTTTTTCCCTCTATAACAATCGGAATATCCTGACCTTGTGGTCTGTCCACCCTCACTTTTTCCCATCCCCCGGCATCCAGAAATCGAACCTGCATAAAACCTCCGTTTCCGGACGCTACGATAAAAAACAGTTGCGTTAGGTTCTTTCTGTTCTCCGCATTGTTTTGAGCGGCATATCTGAGGGTGAAATCATTATTTGCCAAAGTGCGAACCTTATCCTCAATCTGTTGAACAAAATTGGACAGTATCTCTCTTTTAAATTCGATTTCGGTGTCCGCCTTATTGACAATTTCTTTTCTGTAATCAGGGCTCAGGTCTTTTACGGATCGAAGGACAGACTCTTCAGCAAAAATATTTATGATTAAAAAGCCTAAAAAGATCTGTGAGATGAGTATTAAAACCGTAAATTG
Organism: bacterium; assembly: GCA_018829445.1. GTDB lineage: Bacteria > SAR324 > SAR324 > XYD2-FULL-50-16 > XYD2-FULL-50-16 > JAHJTV01. Next base: position 57,735 of record JAHJTV010000028.1, on the reverse strand, counting down.
TCTAAAAAAAACATATGGAGATTTTATCATGACTTAAACCTGAATTTGGATTCTAAACTCGTTTTTCCATGGTTGTTTTTTACCTGATAGTGACAAGGGATTAGAAGTTTAAGTGTATTAGCAATCTTGCATATTAAGAAAGAATTTCATGAACCAATGTGGTGACCTTTACCGGATCCACCGGTTTGGTGAGATACCCTCTGGCCCCCATTGCCATTCCCTTTTCCAAATCGGCACTTTCACTTCTGCCGGTGACAAAAACAACCGGGACATTCGCAGTCACAGGATCAGCTTTCAGTTGCTCAAAAACCTGGTAACCATCCATTCCCGGCATCATGATGTCCAGCAGAATCAGATCCGGTGGATTTTTCTTTGCACTTTTCAGGGCTTTTTCTCCACTGATAGCCGCTTTCACCCGATACGACTCTTTTAATATGCCAACCAGGATATCTATATTTTCCGGAGTATCGTCCACAACCAGAATTGTGGGTTTATCTTCCATTCACTCTCCTCTGTTTAAAGTGAAACTCCCGCTTTGTGATTCGTTTTTTTCCAAGCCCCCGCATTGCCATCTGAAAGAATGTTTACAATACTTCATGGGATCTCAGTTCAGATTTTAATGGTGATTCTTTTTATACATATTGTATAAAAAATTCGTCATTGTAAATTTTTAATTTTATGACGTAAACCGCACACCTCCTGTTTTATATACCCCTACGCTGTGAATCTTTTTCCTTCCCCAAGGAACCGGGAGGAGGAAAAAGCTGGACGGAAGAATAAGCAGCCTGTCGTCCTCGACTATCCACTGATAACGATGAATCTAGAACTGCTTATACTATTGCATATTAGCTTTATGACTGCTAATGTCACAGTCAATAATATGAAAAAGATGCAGGTGATATTGAACAGTGATCAATTCAACTCCCGCGGTTGAGAAAGATTGTTTTTTAGAGAGTACCAGCCTGCAGTCAGATCACAAAATTCAAGGGAATGTATGAATGATGAACAGAAACCGACTGTTTTGGTTGTTGATGATACGCCGGAAAACATAGACGTCATTGTTGGGCTATTAAAAGAGAATTATAAAGTTAAGGCAGCCCCAAGTGGAGAAAAGGCTCTGGCCGTCGTGTCAAAGGGATTGCCTGATTTAGTTCTCCTCGACATCATGATGCCGGAGATGGATGGCTATGAGGTTTGCCGACGGTTAAAGGCAGAGGAAACAACGAGGGATATACCGGTGATTTTCCTGACTGCGAAAGCCGAAGTTGCAGATGAGGTGAAAGGATTGGACCTGGGAGCAGTTGACTATATCACCAAACCAATCAGTCCGCCCATAGTTCTTTCACGAGTCAAAACCCATCTTTCCCTTAAGCTTGCCCAGCAGGCGTTGGTTGAAAAAAATAAAACCCTGGAAAGCACCCTGGAGGAGTTGAAAACAGCCCAGGATCAGCTGGTGCAATCGGAAAAACTGGCAGCATTGGGTCAGCTGGTGGCCGGAATCGCCCACGAAATCAACACGCCCCTGGGAGCGATTAAGTCTTCCATTGAAACTGCCGATTCATCCCTAAAAACGACCCTGTCAAGTTTGCCAACACTTGCAGCAAAACTTGTCGGTGAAGAGTTAACGCTTTTTTGTGAACTGCTACTGCAAGATTCCAGTGTGCCAGCCCTCTCCTTCAGTGAAAAGAGAAAAGTTACCAAGGAATTGATGACTCAATTGCAGGAGGGAGGAGTTTCATTGGGAACCATGGAGGCCAGAACACTTGTGGATCTTGGATTCCAAACCGATGTCGCCCGTTTTCTTCCCCTACTTCAGCATCCGGAAGTTGAAACAGTCATAAAACTCCTCATCCTTATTTCCAATCTCAAAACAGGCATCGCCAATATTGCCGATGCAGGGGCTAAAGCTGCTAAAATCGTATTTGCGCTTAAGACCTTCGCCCATTTTGACCAGGGGGGTGAAAAAGTGCAAACCGATGTCCAGAATGGGTTGGAAACAGTTTTGACCATCTATGGCAACCAGATTAAACAGAATGTAAAACTGGTTGAGGATTATGGAACGTTGCCACCCATTCAGGGATACCCCGATGAACTAACACAGGTCTGGACCAACCTGATTCATAACGCTCTTCAGGCAATGAAAAACCAGGGAGAACTGGCTATTAAAACAGAACAGAAGGAAGGGCAGATTCGGGTTTCCATTGCGGATACCGGACCCGGAATACCGGAGGAGATCAGGGATAAGATCTTTCAGCCCTTTTTTACGACCAAACAGGCCGGTGAAGGCAGCGGTCTGGGACTGGATATCGTCAAAAAGATTATCGACAAACACAACGGAACCATCAGTTTTGAAAGCAAACCGGGTGAAGGGACAACCTTTACGGTCATTCTTCCCGTATCCTGATGTGAGTTGTTGACTTTATACGCAATTTGTCATGAAATGGTAACCAAACTGAAACAGTATATCTATTATAAGCTTTTCTAACGGCCAAGTAAAAATCGGAAAAGAAAAAACCGCACCTGACTAATGTGAATAACAGGAAAAGGAGATCAAATGGGAAATAAAATAGTTCTTTGTGTGGATGATGAGGAAACCATTCTCAAAAGTCTGGAAATGGATCTTTCTGATCCAACGGGGGAATATCAGGTGGAATTAGCGCCCAACGGGATAGAAGCATTGGAATTATGCGGAGAACTCTTTGAGGAGGGACATAAGCTGGCAGTTGTTATATCCGATCACATCATGCCGGAAATGAAAGGGGATGAATTATTGATCAAAATCCATGAGGATTATCCGGCTGCTGTCAATATCCTACTCACCGGACAAAGCCAGATCGAAGGCGTGACCAATGCCATTAACCATGCAGCTCTCTACCGGTATATCGCAAAACCGTGGCAGAAAGATGACTTAAAACTGACCCTTAAATCTGCATTGCAGAAGTACGATTCGGATCTGCTGCTCCGCCATAAAGAGCAGATTATAAAGGAGATGAACGAAAAACTGTGGGAAAGCAGGGAAACAGGCGATGAAACCTATAATCCCGATGACAAGCTCAGTGATGAGGAACTCTACGATCAGATCTATTTTTCCCGCTTTTTTCAATCCCTGGACTCCAAACAGAAAAAATGGTTTGCCCTGGCTTCCATCGGGTTGATCAATGCGGACAAGGTACTGACCAAAACGGAGATGAATTACCTCAATTCCATTGTTCGCAGTGATCGGGAAGAAGACAGAGTTAAGCATTATATCGAGCTGATAAAGCGAAAAACCAAACCGGATCTGGAAACAATCCGGGTATCCAGTGAACAGAAATACCGTTTGCTCACCTATCTATCCCAGATTCTTATCAGTTCCAAGAAAGTTGGTCGTTTAGAAGAGGAATACTTTGTTTATGTCACCGAACAACTTGGGGCTGACCCCCAGGCTACCAATGATTGTCTGAAGCTCATCAAGCACAAAATCCTGGGCAACTACCTGGGGTACAAACTGAAAGAATACCTGGGAAAAACAAATCCGCTGTTTATGTCCGGCACTTCCCAAAAGGTGTAACAGGGGCTTTATTGATCGCTTTAACCGCCCAATTATCACCTCTTTTAGGCGGTTGATTGAGATTGGTTTGAGTTTACTTGTATCATGACACACAATTGTTTCAACATAAAAGAGACGGCTGAATCCTTTATTGAATGGCCTGATTGACCCCTTCATCCCCTCGTTTTATCAAAATATCTTCAAACAGAGCTGATTGCTGCTCTGCAGTGAGGGGCTCCTCCAGCCGTAAACCGGGGTGATCAACACCAATTGCTACCGGTCGGTGTCCGGTGTAAATATCTTTATGGATCATTCATTTGTCGTGTGAAATTATAGTCTCACAAATGTGACAAAAAAGGGTATCACCATTTGGAAAAGATGATACAACTCAAAACAGGTCTCTGTTGGTTTAATAGAGTGGCCAACAAAAAAGGCGAAAAGTGTTGCCCTTATTGGAGTTCCACCTTTCGCCCACTTAATTTCCTATTCATATGACACCTCTTAAGATGCAGTTGGTGTCAATCCCGGTTTAACGTTTAATTGAGTAGCTAATCCGCAAACTGCTTATAATAAAAGCGATAACGCCCTCCATAGACATCGATTTCCATTTCAGCGCCACGACTCTTTGCAAATGACTCCACCCCTTGCTGAGGCTTTTCCGGGCTGCCGAGCAGGTGATCCGGAGAAACAAGCTTCAATTCATCATTATACCATCCCAATCGGATACAGTCCCCCAATTCGGCCTCTGCCTTGGAATCAGCCATTTTTTCGGCAGTTTTAAAATCAAGCTTTTGATCCTTGACATCAAGTTCAAGTGTTTTCATGTGAACCTCCATAAAAGTTGGTCAACATAATTTAAAAAAAGCTTCATTGGCACAGGGTAAATTTAACACAGACAGTTTCACCGATCAACAAATTTTAGTAAATTAACACCCGATTGGGAGATAATTTTGGTTGTGTCGGGAAGCCTTATTTGCTCTACGTCACACCTCCTTAATAAATTTTCTTAGAACAGTGTGTAAAATCCCACCGTTTTTAAAATACTCAATTTCCACCGGGGTATCCAGGCGCAAGGTGACAGCAACCTCTTTGTCATCAATTTTGAGGATGAGCTCCTGTTTCGGTTTGATATCATCCTTAAGACCAAGAATACTGTAGGTTTCTTTTCCTGTGAGCCCAAGTTTTTCCGGTGAATCATCGTTTTTGAACTGGAGAGGAAGCACTCCCATACCCAAAAGGTTTGAACGGTGGATACGTTCATAACTAACAGCAATGACGGCCTTAATCCCCAATAGATAAGTGCCCTTGGCCGCCCAGTCCCGGGAAGAGCCTGTTCCATACTCTTTTCCTGCCAGGACAACCAAGGGCGTAGCGGACGCTTTATATTTTTCCGCTGCTTCAAATACTGATGTTTGTTCTGTTGTTGGCAAATAAGTGGTAACTCCTCCCTCAGTACCAGGTGCCAGTTGATTACGAAGACGAATATTGGCGAAGGTGCCGCGAACCATGACCTCATCATTTCCTCTCCTGGACCCATAGGAGTTGAAGTCTTTAGTCTCAATCCCACGAGCAATCAGGTAGTTGGCAGCCGGAGTGTTACTGGCAATGGCGCCTGCCGGAGAGATATGGTCGGTGGTGACCGAATCTCCGACCTTCACCAATACCCTGGCGTCTTTGATATCCTGCAGAGGGTTGATATTTACATTCATGTCCTGAAAGAAGGGAGGATTTCGGATATAGGTGGAGGCTTCATCCCAGTCGTAAACCTCGGTACCTTTTGTAGGGATATCGTTCCAGATCGGAGAGAGGGTTTCGTAATTGCTATATCGCTCCAGGTACATCTCCGGAGTGATGAGCTCTTCAACCCGGGTGATCTCCTCTTTACCTGGCCAGATATCCTTTAACATCACCGGATTACCATTTTTATCACTCCCCAGCGGTTCATTCAGCAGATCGATGTTTAAGGTGCCGGCGATGGCATAGGCCACAACCAATGGCGGACTTGCCAGAAAGTTGGCCTTGGTAAGCGGGTTAACCCGACCTTCGAAATTCCGATTGCCCGAAAGCACCGCGGCAACCACCAGTTCCTGTTCCACAATGGCATCACTAATGGGTTGGGATAAGGGGCCTGAATTTCCGATACAACTGGTGCAACCATATCCAACCGTAAAAAAGCCAAGTTTTTCCAGGTATTCATCAAGTCCGGCTTTGCGAAGATAGTCGGTTACCACTCGTGATCCGGGAGCCAAGGAGGTCTTTATCCAGGGTTTGACCTTCAATCCCTTGTCCACCGCCTTTTTAGCCAGCAGTCCGGCGGCAATCATTACCGAAGGATTGCTGGTATTGGTGCAGGAGGTAATGGCTGCCAGCACGACAGAGCCGTGTGTCAGCTCGAAACTGTCACCGGTTTCCGGGAGAGCGATTCTGACTGATTTTGTAAGCTCCCTTTCATTTAATTCAAATCCCCGTTTCTTGACAGGCTGGGGCAGAAGCTTATTCCAGACCGGTTTCATATCCTTTAGAGAAATCCTGTCCTGGGGGCGTTTGGGGCCGGCCAGGGAAGATTCGACAGTAGAGAGATCCAACGCCACTACTTCAGAGAAATCGGGTGCTTTCATCTCGTGGACACGGAAAATCCCCTGCTCTTTGCAGTATGATTCAACTCTTTCCAATATTTCATTGCTCCTGCCAGTTGCTTTTAGATATCGTAATGTTTCCTCATCAGTTGGAAAAAACCCCATGGTAGCACCATATTCAGGAGCCATGTTGGAGATGGTGGCTCTGTCTGCCAGGCTGAGACCTGACAAACCTTCACCAAAGAATTCAACGAATTTTTCGACCACACCGATCTCACGCAAAATCTGCACTATTCTGAAAACCAGATCCGTTGCTGTTGTCCCGGGTTGAAGTGCTCCGCTGAGTTTAAATCCCACAACCTGAGGGATCTGCATGTAAATAGGTTGCCCCAGCATCACGGATTCTGCCTCAATACCCCCAACTCCCCATCCCAAAACACCGAGACTGTTGATCATTGGTGTGTGAGAATCGGTTCCGACCACGGTGTCGGAAAAGAGAGTATTATCCCTAAGCTGAACAACATTGGCCAGGGATTCCAGGTTGACTTGATGTACAATACCAACTCCCGGCGGATAGATATTCAAATCCTTAAAATTATGCTGTCCCCATTTCAGAAATTCATAGCGCTCACGATTGCGCTCGAATTCCTTCTCCATATTGATTTGTAGCGATCCGGGTAATCCAAACGAATCGACCTGGATAGAATGATCGATGATCAGATCGACGGGAATCCGTGGGTTTATCACGGCGGGATCACCTCCAAGTTTTTTCATTGAGCTTCGTAGGGCGGCCAGATCGACCAAAGCCGGTACACCAGTGAAGTCCTGCAAAATAACCCGGGTGGGTTTAAAGGGGATCTCCTTTTCAGATTTCTCATCGGCTCTCCAGTTGGCCAAGGCCACAATATCGTCCTCATTAACCTGAAAACCGTCAAGATTTCTGAGAGTTTGTTCCAACAGGATTTTGATTGAGAATGGAAGCCGATCTATTTTGCCGATACCGTCCTGCTCCAGTTTATTGATATTGTAAAAATCAGCTGATCCGGATTTTAACTGAATTTTTTGGCGACTGCCAAATTTATCTTTATCCATAAAAATCTCCCATTGAAATCAGCCAAGGCTGATACCGGTTTTAAGAAAGAGTCTGGTTACAATAAACACAGGACTATTGTTATTAGATTTATTGCAATAACCGCTCCCAAGTACATACTTGAAATTAGCACCTGCTTTAACATTTTAAAGCCTAGCGCAAATTGTATCAGGTTAGGTACATTTTACAAGACTGGATTTTTTATCGGTTTTTACCTGTCATTTGTGAGGAAAGCGCTAGGATTAAAACCACCTGCAATCCCGCACGAATTGATGGACAAAGATCTTAACCGAAGTGATAATGATCTTTTTATTTCATTAATTCGACAGTTAAAAATTCTCTTCTATTTTGCTGAAGTTATAGGTTGTATTGAACAGAGATTGTGTCATTCCGGCTTTGAGTTGGAATCCATAATGATTGCAGCATCTTATAACTAATGGATGCCGGGTCAAGCTCAAATGTCATTTAGTTAAGGTCATTCACCTTCATTGAACTACAAAGAATGCAGAATATAAATGGTAGGGCGGAGTTACATCCCCGCCAGCGCGGAACCAAAGGCGGCCATGTAAGGCCGCCCTACCGTTATTACCTGCAATAAATTAAAAGATCTCGTAGTCTGGTCATAAGGTTGAATAGAAGAATTGAATATATAATTCCTTCAGTTAATGACATTAGGTCAAGCCCGGCATGACAGTGAGAATTTTGGACTCTCAAGTCATTAATAATAGGGCTTTGTGTCTGCAGCCCCCCTCAATTCGATTTGTATATGCTTGGTACGATTGTTAATGCTGTTTCGATTATTGCAGGAAGCCTGCTGGGACTTTTTCTAAAGAAAGGAATTCCGGAGAGGTATAAAAAAACCGTGATGCAGGCACTCAGTCTTGCCATTATTTTAATCGGAATCAAGAGTGCTTTGAAGACAGATGATCTTTTAATTGTGATAATCAGCCTTGCTTTGGGTAGTGTCATCGGAGAATTCGTCGGCATTGAAAGTGGTCTGGAAGCATTGGGGAGGTGGATAGAGAGCAGGTTTTCCAGTGAAAGTGGATCGGTGGCGAAAGGATTTGTAACAGCCAGCCTGGTTTATTGTGTGGGCTCCATGGCCATTGTAGGATCATTTGAAAGCGGTCTGACCGGGAATCATCAGACCCTGTTTGCCAAATCTGCACTGGATGGGATTTCAGCCATTATCTTCGCTTCTTCGCTGGGAATTGGGGTATTACTCTCCTCTGTTCCCGTTTTTTTGTATCAGGGTGTACTGACAATTACAGCCGGGCTGATCAAGCCTTTTCTGATTGCCTCCGTCATTGCCCAAATGTCCGCAACCGGAGGTCTTTTAATAGCGGCCATCGGTATCAATCTGCTGGGCATTGTCAAAATCCGGGTCGGGAACATGGTGCCCGCCATTTTTATTCCTTTGGTTTACTATCTGGTACGGTCTTTTTTTTAGAGCACATTGATAAATTAAATTCTTATGTTTTATCCCGGAATGACCCTGTCATATCAATATAACGGGAGGGCGCCCTTACATGGGCGCCAAATAAGTATGAGAAATACGGGGAGTGTGACATGATTTCTAATTCACACTTCTCAACCAGATGGCGGCCACGTAGGGCCGCCCTACCATATATTTTCTGCTAAAAAACGCAGAAAATGACTTATAAGGCACAAAAAGATTCTATCCTCTAATCAACCTGATTATCCTCACTGAGCGCTAATCCGCTTTTAATGAAAAGCCATGGAGCTCCCGCAGAGATCCAGAGTCCCAATGCAAAATAACGCGTAAAACGGACAAAAGCTTCCATAAAAAGGCTATGATCATTAATGATTCCAAGCACCGGTTTTAATCCCTCTTTTATTAATAGAGCGGTGATTATTCCCACCAGGTATCGAAGACATTTCTGCTTCAGACTGCCCTGAATTGAAAACCTTACTCGTTTTGATTCAATAAAAACCCCGGGGATCACACCGATCAAAACAGCAGTCGGAGTAATCATACTTTCTATACCGTTGGCATTCGGTACAGTCCAAAATGTTAACCCGAGCAAGATTGCAGCGGTAAGCAGGGTAATCACGATAACCTGATTCAGGGTGATGTCAGCCAGAAACCGACCGAATTTTGTTTCCAATTTGAGGAGAACAACGACAACCAGGATTCCCAAAATCCAGCCAATCAGGACATCTTGCGGAAAATGAACTCCGTGCACCATTCGGGAGATACCCATCAGGAACATGTAAAGAATCAGCAGGATGATGGCCCATCTTTTTCTGGTCTCCGTCATTAAGACCGATGCAATTGTTGTGGCGGACTGGGTATGTCCACTGGGAAGACCGTATCCGCTCACCAAATAAGCTGATTTTACCTTTTCCGACACCTGGAACGGACGGGGTCTCTTCCACCACTCCTTACAAAAAGCATTCAACCATGCGGAAAAAAGAAAAATAATGGTTAGCCGGCGTCCGGTTTTTTTATTGATCGTCCAGTATATGATTGTCAGCAGGACCAAAAAGAAGGTTTCCTCTCCTGCCAAGTTGAACGGTTGAAACAGGGCGCTAATCGCATCCGTCCGCCAGGATTGGAACCATAGAATTATATCCGACCCCAAACCCTTTTCGATATTCACTAGAAAACTCTCCATTTTTCTCTCCGCTCTATTGTTAGGGATTTGTATAAGATGACGCTTAAACGCTTATCAGAATAACGGTTTATGCGTCAACAGACAAAATTGAATCTTAAATCCCCAGGTGGAAAAACTAAAGAAAAGATCCCTCCTTAAGATCTCCGTTTTCCTTTCCTTTTGAAAAAATCATTGATGAAGCCTTAAAAATAGGGTAAAAGAAGCATATTCTAATGATCTGGAGTCTTAAAATCATGACTGGCATTCCAGGTTTACAGACTGTGTCGCAATTGACTTAAACCCGGTTTTGTTACTATCGGCCGGGGTTGATTCCATAAGCGCTTAATAAGGGAGAATTCCAAATAAAATAATCATGTTTTCAAAACGGTAGGGCAGCCTTACATAGCCGCCTGAGAATAAGTACAGGCGGGGATGTGACCCCATAAGCGCTTAAATAAGGATATTTTCGATACAAAATTCAGTGTTTCAAAACGGTAGGGCGGCCTTACATGGCCGCCTTTGAGTTGGTTCTGGCGGGGATGTAACCCCGCCCTACCGTAATCCTTGCTCTTGGTAATATTTGCTTAAGTAAGCGCTGATGGGATGTAACCCCGCCCTACCATAAACCTTGCTCATGGCAGAATGTGCTTGTTAAAATGTTTAAGAAACTTGCGGGTTGTGTTACAATCCAAAAATGGGTGAATTATTTTAAAATATAAAGACAAAGGAATTAGATGACAGCGCGAAAAGCGATCACCAAATCAAAAATTGTATGCACCCTGGGACCGGCCTCCAGCACCGCGGAGAAGATAAAAGAACTATCAGACATTGGAATGGATTGTACTCGTATCAATTTTTCCCATGGAACCCGTGAAGATAAGATTGAGCTCTTTAATCGCATCAGAAAAACAGATAACAGCCTGGCCATCCTTTGTGATATTCAAGGACCCAAAATAAGAATCGGACTGGTTAAGGAGGGGGGAGTCCTTTTGTTACCGGGGAAAAAAATCGTGGTGACGACAGAAGAGGTTATCGGAGACGAGAATAGGATAACCCTCATGTACCCAAAACTTCCCGAAGAGATCAGGGTGGGTGAACTTATCTACATCAATGACGGAATTGTATGCCTGAGAGTTGAAAAAACCGAGGGGTGTGAGATAACCTGCACCATTCTGTCAGGTGGGATCATCTCCTCCAGAAAAGGCGTCAATCTGCCTTCAACCGAGATCTCCCTCAAGGTTCCGACCGAAAAGGACATCGAAGACCTGAAACTGATTGCCGAACTGGACCCTGAATTTGTTGCGGTATCGTTTGTAGGAACGGCTGAGGATGTTCTCAGAATCAGAAGTATTCTTAAAGATTTCGGTAATGACCGGATTAAATTGATCTCCAAAATTGAACGACCGATAGCATTGGAAAACTTTGATGCTATCCTGAAAGTCTCTGATGGTATCATGGTAGCCCGAGGGGATTTGGGAGTCGAGATTCCGCCCCAGGAGGTGATACCGGCTCAAAAAAGGATTATCAACAGATGCAATATCGAAGGCAAACCCGTGATTGTGGCGACACAAATGCTGGAGTCCATGGTGCAGAACCCCATTGCTACCAGGGCTGAAGTGTCGGATGTTTATAATGCAATCATGGATGGAGCGGATGCGGTGATGCTGAGTGCTGAAACTGCTTCCGGGAAATACCCCGCCGAAGCCGTCACGGTGATGGAAAAGATAATAAAAATGTCGGAATCCATGATCCCTTTTCGTGATCCCGATAAATTTGACTCCGATCATGAGACCACCTCAGAAATCATCGGTCACCTGGTTTCATCTGCCTGCAAAGAATTCCGGGATATCAATTACACCGAGGGGAAAATTGTCTGTTTAACCCAGGGGGGCCATTCTGCCAGGATGATTTCCAAATACAGACCCTCAATACCCATCCTTGGGATCTCCTGTTCAGAGAGAACCGTCAGGGAGATGAGACTCCTGTGGGGATTGGAACCACTTCTGATTACTGAGTTGGTGTCAGAAAACTCGATCCTGCTTCGCATTAAAACGGCGGTGAAAATTTGTTACCAACAAGGGTTTCTGGATATTGATGAGAATGTCATTGTATCGGGAAACATGTCCGGTTTGGCAGCCCACACCAATATGGTTGCTATTTTTAATGTCCGAGAGTTTTTATAAGTGTATTGACCACCGAAGTTTCCGTTTTCGAAATGGAGATCGATCAAAACCGTAAAAACAATCGGATCGAATGAAGCAGATGCTTTTGATCATCAACCACTGCTGGCATTGGAGGCTTCTTCATAATTAGATTGAAAATTGATTTGCCTCAAAGCCTTTCTCCGTTGAATAATAGATACTTGTATCGATTCTGTGATTTTTAGAAAACGTTTTTTCATGGGGGTAAATCCTTGATTGATCTACCTCTTTTTCCAAACTCCGTATCAAAGGAGATAACATGACCGCAGATACATCAAAGATTAGATGGACAAAAGTTGATGAAGCGCCGGGGTTAGCCACATATTCTTTGCTCCCCATTATTCAATCATATATTAAAGGATCTGGTATTGAAATTGAAGTAAAGGATATCTCTCTGGCCGGCAGGGTTATTGCTAACTGGTCCGATAGATTAACCGAAGAGCAAAAGCAGTCCGATGACCTGGCATTTTTAGGTGAACTGGCGAAAAAGCCCGAAGCCAATATTATCAAACTGCCCAATATCAGTGCTTCAGTACCACAATTGAAAGGCGCTATCAAAGAACTACAGGAAAAAGGCTATAATGTTCCGGACTATCCGGATGATCCCAAAAATGACGAAGAAAAAGAAATAAAGGAAAGATATTCTAAGAATTTGGGAAGTGCTGTCAACCCTGTATTGAGAGAAGGAAACTCCGATCGGAGAGCGGCTGTAGCGGTTAAGGAATTTGCTAAAAAGAATCCTCATAAAATGGGTGTTTGGAGTGCGGATTCAAAAACGCATGTAGCCTCCATGACCGAAGGGGATTATTTTGGTAGTGAAGTCTCTAAAACCATGCCGGCGGCTGGAGAAGTAAAGATTGAACTTGTCGGACAAGACGGCAGCACAACTGTTCTCAAAGATAAGCTGAAATTGGAAGCAGGAGAAATTATTGATGCTGCGGTTATGAGCAAAAAAGCGTTGCGTGATTATCTTGAAAGGGAAATTCAGGATGCAAAAGACAAAGGCGTATTGTTGTCTGCTCACCTTAAAGCAACCATGATGAAAGTCTCCGACCCCATCTTTTTTGGTCATATCGTTTATGTTTATTTTAAAGATGTTTTTGAGAAGCATGCGGCTACTTTCAAAGAGATCGGAGTAAATCCAAATATGGGTCTTGGTGATCTTTATGCTAGAATCTCTGATTTACCAGCCGACAAAAAAGCTGAAATTGAAGCGGATATCCAGGCAACTTACGAAAAACGCCCTAAACTGGCAATGGTGAACTCAGATAAAGGAATCACCAATCTGCATGTTTCAAGTGATGTTATTATTGATGCTTCCATGCCGGCTATGATTCGTGAATCCGGGAAAATGTGGGGACCGGATGGCAAATTGGCCGACACCAAGGCGTTGATTCCGGACAGGGCTTATGCTGGTGTCTTTCAAGCAACCATCGAAGATTGTAAGAAAAATGGTGCTTTCCAGCCCGCCACCATGGGAACCGTTCAGAACGTAGGCTTGATGGCAAAAAAAGCTGAGGAATATGGATCTCATGACAAAACTTTCCAGATTGCAAAAGCCGGAACCGTTCGTGTAACTGATGCATCCGGAAAAGCTGTGTTGGAACAGAAAGTGGAAGAGGGAGATGTTTTCCGCATGTGCCAGGTGAAAGATGCTCCGATTCAGGATTGGATCAAGTTGACCGTCAACAGGGCACGATTAACCGGGTTTCCTGCTGTTTTCTGGCTGGACAAGAAAAGGGCTCATGATGCTCAGCTCATTGAGAAAGTAAACAAGTATTTACCGAATCATGATACATCCGGTCTGGAAATTAAAATCATGTCACCTGCAGATGCCACAACATTCTCATTGGCACGTGTCAGAAATTCTCAAGACACCATTGGGTCGACCGGAAATGTGTTGCGTGATTATTTAACCGATCTGTTTCCAATCCTGGAACTGGGAACCAGTGCAAAACTGCTGTCAATTGTTCCTTTGATGGCAGGTGGCGGACTTTTTGAGACCGGTGCAGGTGGATCAGCTCCCAAGCATGTCCAGCAATTTGTAGAAGAAGGACATTTGAGATGGGATTCGCTGGGTGAATTCCTGGCTTTTGCCGAATCACTGGATCATCTGGGAAATACCACCAACAATAAGGCAGCCAAGCTGTTTGCCAAAACACTGGGTGAAGCCAATACCAAGTTCCTGGACGAGGGAAAATCCCCTTCTCGAAAAGTAAACGAAATTGATAATCGGGGAAGCCATTTTTACCTCGCTCTATACTGGGCACAGGCCCTGGCTGCTCAGACTGAAGATGCAGCTCTTCAAGCTCGTTTCCAGAAAGTTGCCAAAGAGATTGAAGCTAACGAGTCAAAAATCGTTGGCGAACTAATGGCGGCTCAAGGAAAACCGGTTGACATCGGTGGTTATTACAAACCTGAATTTGATAAAGTATCGGGTGCCATGCGCGCAAGTGCAACCTTGAACGCAATCATTGATGCTTCATAAGTTAGGATGCAAATTCCGCAAGATCTGATTGTTAAAAGGGTCTTTTGGAACTGTGGAATTGGCCGGAAGGAGATGGGGATTGAAGTCTCCTTCCAGGTCGGTTCTTAATTATCCCTATCTATTCAACTTCAATAGCTTTCCACAAAAAGCGATATAGCGGAACCAGCATATTAAAACCCTCCAGTATCCTGTCACTCAATTCCGGACTCATCAGCAGATCATCAGTTTCACGATTGCAGGAAAGATAGAAACTCTTTTTCTGGTACCAGGGTTGAATCAAAGCGGGATATTCATTGCCAAGGGGTCGCTTATAATCCTCACCATCCAGTTTAAATATTTGTTGTCGGTTGATTGTCTCAATTAATGCTGAAAACTCATCCGGATTCCTCTCAATTTTGTTTCGAAAGCTGATCATGGTTGCAGGAGCTGCATTGTAGAACCCCATTCCAAATCGATACCAGTCTGTAAACAACTCGAAAAAGAACACCGGTGTTTTCTTCCAGTCTGGCACCCGACGCTTGAATGTCAGCCAGAGATTGGATTTGTAGGGAGATTTATCTTTTGAAAACCGGGTATCCCGATGAATTCTGGATATGGTTTTGTTTACCACCGGTTTGATCTCCAGCATGGGATCAATCAGTAGCATAAACCCCCCAAGATCCGTTGTCAGGCTTTTAAAAGGGTTCAACAGCCAGGTTTCATAGTCCTTCCTGTGGGCTTCAAACCATTCCTTCTTATTGTTTCTCTCCAGACTCTTAAGGAAATGCAATGTTTTGGGCGAAAATCCCTGGAACAATCTATCTTTACTCATGTTTTTACCGGTTTTGATCAGTTAGGGAATCGGCGCGATCACCTGGGAGGAGGCAAACAACCAGGTAACAATCAAGGCATTCATCAGAGCGCTGAGATATATTTTGCCTGTTATCTGAAAAAACCAGGTGGAGAGTACCATCACAATGGTTAATGTCAGCATGATGAAAAACAGTTCCAGTATAAACACAACAAAGACACCACCCGGACCTTCAAAAGGAATAAATCCTGTGGACAGGAGCGGGATGTACTGAACCAGCAGAAACAGGATTAACGGCGTAACCAGGGCCAGGATGTTCGATCCGGTCCAAAAGAAGTAGGTTTTTAGCCAGGTTTTTTTCCGAAGGCGTCGTATCTGACCATGAATAAAGATGGTCAGGACGAAAAATCCGAAAAGTATAAAAGGGAAATAGATCAGAAACATCAAAACGCGGTAAGGTGTCAAATCACTGACCAGGGGATAAATAAACCTGAAATCAACCAGAAAAAATGTTTCGGACAGCACCTCAAAAATGTAAAGGAAAGAAAACAGGATCAACCCCAACAAAATTGTCTTTAAGACTCTCTCCCTGCCCAGGGAAAATCTTCCTTTACTGTATGAGAGGCCCAGATCATACAATGTTACGCCGGATGAACCCCCTCTTTTTTTATACCATCTTCGTATAACGATTAGACCAAATATATTGATCCAGACAAACCACCAGACAATGGCATCAACCAGCAGCATGGGAAACACGGAGTCAACCGGAATCAAGAACTTATGAACGGCAAACAGCGTCATGATCAGAGGCAGGTATAACCACATGAAGACACCGTTAATAGCGGTACCTTTGAGATATTCGCCGGTGGAAGCGCTGTATCTGCTGTTAATAGGTCCTCTGATAGATTGAAATAAGGTTGTCTTCAATAACAACAACGCCAGTGGCATGGTGCAAATAAAGCACGCCAGCATCGCCAGCAGTGTCATGGCTTCTTTGATGGGCCATGATTGATCGAATGGATCCTTCCAGAGAGCTTTCGGGGGGCCCAACGAATCTTTCATCCATCGCAGTGCCTCAGCAATACATGCCTTATTATGAGATTCCTGTATGTGGCTTATTCGAATCTTAAACACTTTTCGAGCCGTCCCTTCGGAGAAATTGCCGTATAGGGTATTAAAGCGTGGCTGGTCATCAGGAAAGGCATTCAGAGTTGATCGGGTCGACATCCATTCCCGGGTGATATCCTTGGTTTTGGTGAAAAAATCCCTGAACTCATCCAATTCACCGATTATCATCAGCATGTTTCTCGGAGCGGTTTTGGACACCCGCTCATCATAAGCACTGCCGATTATGATTACCGACTGAATGGTGGGATCTTCAAGAGCTACTTCGTAAGCGAATTTTGCCCCCATACTGTGGCCCATGATGCCTACTGACGTCTGATCCACAAAAGGAAGGGAGCGCAAATAGCTTACCGATGTACGGGCGCCAAAGGTACTGTCAAATCTGGCGTCTTCAAGATCAAAAGGTGTATCCGAGTTTCCCCGACCGATGGCATCAATTCCCAACACCACAAATCCCCTTTTGGCCAGCTCAATATTATAGGCATCTCCGCTTTCCCTGTTATTCTGATAGCCATGAATGAAGACCACACCCGGAAGATGGTTGTGCACATTAGCAGTCAAAGGCCTGAAAAGCTTTGCCCGTATGTTTTTACCATTGTAATTTTTGTAAGTAACATTGGATACTTCAATCCGTCCAAAATCCGTCTGCATCAGGTGCGCAATAAAAACCGCCAATACAAAAACAAAAAAGCTGATCAAAAAGACTGCGATAATTTTCAGGTTGTTGCCTTTTTGGAAGAGTTTGTTCGTATTCATATCAATTTTAGAAAGAAAGGTTTCAATTAAAAATCCATGTGCAGGCTGTAAAACACACCGTGATCGAAAACAGATGATAGGGATTTGAATTTTGAAGGTCAAGCAGAATCGAAAGTAAGCACATTCTTCCAAGAATGGGGATTATGGTAGAGCGGCCATGTAAAGCCGCCCTACCGTTTTAAAAATGAGATTTTTGTTTCCAAAATAATCTCATTTAAACGTTAATAGGGGTAAGCCCGGTGTAGCTTTGGTATAAGTCCGATTATTATTGAAAGAGGGTAGGGATTCATTGATACCCAAATTTTGGATTGCGTTAGACATCTCCATTCCGTAAAATTTACCACTTCATAGACAATCTTTCAGGCAACATCCCCACTTGACATTGTATCATGACAATTACCAACCGCCGAGAAATTCCATTTAACTACACTTCCGCCGATGACGAGCAGATTATCCGTTTTTTGCTGGGAGGTGACTGCTGGGATCGATCAGAGCGGTTACGTTCCCGGAGAATAACGGGTCGATCGGCTAAATTGATGATGCGGTTTCTGGGAGATATTTTTATTCTTAACCGCAATCCCTTTCTCTATCAGGATCTGTTGGATTCAACCGCAAAAAGGAAAGATTTTCTGGCAGCATTGGATACCGACCTGAAACTGGTTGAAATAAGTGCCGGTGGTAATGAGGATGTGGAATTTATCACCTCCCGTTGCCGTGATTTATATAAGAAGTTTAAACAGCGTCTGGACATGGTGGTAATCTTGCGGGAAAAGCTGCAGGCTAAGCTGGGACCGATTGTGGGAAAGAAGAATATTTTTTTTGACCCCTTGACATTGGTCTCTCATGTTACTGACGCTACCGACTGGCGACTATATCTCCCTTTAGCTGTGATCAGGCCGACAGATGAAGAACAGGTTGCCCCTCTGATTTCGGCCCTATCATCATTGGAGTTGGGTGTAATTCCCCGTGGTGCAGGAACCGGGTTGACCGGTGGTGCTGTTCCTGTCGGAGAAAATATTGTCATTATCAATGTGGAAAAGCTCAACCGTATTCGCGGGATTGTTGAGAAAACTGTGGAGAATGGTGACAACATAACCTCCACACTGACGCTACTTGAGTTGGAATCCGGAGTCATCACAGGGGATGCCATGGAATTTGCGTCTGATCGAAATCTGGTGTTTGCCACCGATCCCACCAGTTCCTGGGCCTGCACCATAGGAGGGAATATTGCGGAAAACGCAGGGGGTAAAACCGCTGTGTTGTGGGGAACGGCCATCGATAATGTTTATTCCTACAAAATGGCAATGCCGGACGGCAACCAAATTGAAGTCTGTCGCCTCGATCATCCCTGCAGAAAAATACTGCCGGATGATATCGTACGTTTTCAAGTTAAAAACCTCACCATTCACCATTCCACCACCATTACTATGAGGGGGGATGACGTTCGCAAAAAAGGTCTCTGGAAAGATATCACCAATAAATGCCTGGGAAACCTGCCGGGAATCCAAAAAGAGGGCACTGACGGGATTATCACTTCCGCCCGTTTTATCCTGCATCAAGCTTATGCCGAGAAGCGCACCTGCTGTATTGAGTTTTTCGGGAAGAATTTTGACGAAGCCGGAGAGGTGATCCTGGAAATCTCGAAGTCTTTTGTGAACAGAGGCGAGGAAGCGCTATTTGCTCTGGAACATTTTGATGAGGAATACGTAAAAGCGATTCAATATAAGGTCAAATCTGCAAAACGGGAAGTCCCGAAAGCCGTTTTACTGATCGATATTGTCGGTCACACACCCGAACAGGTTACCCGAGGTGTGGAGAAGTTAAACCACCTGCTGGAAGGATACAACAATACCTTTATTTATACTGCTTCAAACCGGGAAGAAGCAAATCGATACTGGCAGGACCGCAAACGACTGGGTGCCATCGCATCCCGGACAAATGCCTTCAAATTGAACGAGGATGTTGTTTTGCCCCTGGACAAAATATCTGAATTTACCCGTTTTATCGAAAATACCAATATTGAAGAGGAACGTTATAATCAAACCTCCCTGACCCGGCAGCTTCAGGAATACCTGGAGACAGCCGAACCACTGGAAACTCCCGAATGGTTGGCGGGGAAAAACGTTAGATTTACAACTCTTTGTCAGGCTGCACTTGATGAGATTTTTTCGATTAGCGGCGAAAAGCTGCGTTCCCGAAGTATAGTCAAAACCCTGGAAACCGATCTGTTGGATCTGGTCAGGGGCTACAAACAGGTCAGAGCCAGGATCGAAAAGATTATCTCGGAAGTCAGATCCCGTTTGATTGTGATTGCAACCCACATGCATGCCGGCGATGGTAATGTTCATGTTAACATCCCTGTTTTCTCCAATGATCGGGAGATGATGGAAAGAGCCAAAAGAGCTGCAGACATCGTAATGGATAAGTCGATTAAACTGGGAGGTGTGGTCAGCGGAGAACATGGGATCGGTATTACCAAACTTAAATACCTTGATCAGGAAAGATTGGATCAGCTGGCCGCATATCGAAAAACAGTTGATCCCAAAGGGTTGATGAACCCGGGAAAGCTATCCGATCCAAATATCCCCAATCAGGTTTTCACCCCATCCTTTAACCTGCTGGAATTGGAAGCCCGTATACTTCAGAAAGGATCACTGGAAAAACTCTCGGAAAACATAGCCAAGTGTATTCGTTGCGGGAAATGTAAACCGGACTGTTGTGTCTTTTATCCGGCAGCTAACCTGTTTTTTCACCCCCGCAATAAAAACCTGGCCATCGGATCATTGATTGAAGCATTATTATACACTGCCCAACGATCGCATTCAACTCGCTTTGAGTCCCTCAAACAGCTGGAGGATATTGCTGATCACTGCACCATCTGTCACAAATGTGCAAAGCCCTGTCCGGTGGATATCGATACAGGAGAGGTTTCGATTCTGGAAAGGGAGATTCTCAGCACTCAGAAGTTTAAACATACTCCTCTGGCCACGAAAATGTCGCTGGGATATCTGGAAAGCCGTTCGCCACTATTGAATTCAATCTTTAAAAAGGCAATCCTGCGGGGCGGAAGTTCTCTCCAACGACTGGGTTCCAGAGTGATGGCTCCCCTGTTGCAGAATGGACAGATTTCTCCGGGATCTCCCTTTAAATATCTTCATTCCCCCATGACGCCTGCTGCAGCAGAAAGTATCTGGGATATTTTACCCACTTGTGAGGAAAACCAGGCCCTGGTGATTTCGCCTCTGACAGAACCAAATCGGGCAGTTTTTTATTTTCCCGGTTGCGGTTCCGAACGATTGTTCTCGGATATTGCCAAGGCAGCGGTTTATATTTTGCTGAAGATTGGGTTGCAGGTTGTCTTGCCTCCTCCCTACCTGTGTTGCGGATTTCCAGCCAAGGTAAATGCAAAAACCGACAGTCACACACGCATTACCTTGAGAAACAGTATCCTGTTCAGCCAGATATCCAAAATGTTCAACTACCTGAACCTTGATGCCTGCCTGGTCAGTTGCGGTACCTGCATGGAAGCGCTGATCGATATTGGAGGAGATAGTATATTCAAGGCCCCCATTGAGGATGTCAGCCGTTTTGTGGTAAAAAACGGGCTTTCGGTCGATGTCAACGATTCATGTCTTTACCACACCCCCTGCCACGACTCCCTGAAGGGAACGGCGGCAGCTCTGTTTCAAAATTATGGCGTTTATAATCTGGTTAACGTGCCTCATTGTTGTTCTGAAGCCGGAACCATGGCTCTCAGCCGACCGGATATCACCGATTCCCTGCGTCAAAGAAAGGCGATTGCCATTGAAGAGGCGATGTCGAAAACCGATGTGACCACGACCCTGCTAACCAACTGCCCCTCCTGTCTGCAAGGATTAGGAAGGAATAGTCGCCTGAAGGTTCAGCCCCGCCACATTGCGGTTGACCTGGCAATGAAGGCAGGGGGTGAAAACTGGAGTGATCAATTTCAGAAAATGCTTAATAATGTTGAAGTTGTCAGGTTTTAGTACCTTATAAGGCTTCTGATCCGGTTGCTCATTAATAAACCCGTGCTGATAGGGAATGGGCGATGCACCATTATAACGACCCGTAACTACTCTTCCACCAGCGAATTTACAAAATGCTGAAACTGTTTGAGCTTGCTTTGTTCATATTCAACCGTCACGGTTTTTTCACTGTACAGATTCAGTTCAAATCCCTCGATTTCAAACTGTTGCCCGCTGGCATCACCAAACTGGCGAGGCTCCTCAAAACTGTCCGGAAGGCGGGTAATCATGATATCTTTGAGCAGGTAAGGGCCCGACTCATTTTTCTCTTTTAATACTTTAGAGTAAACCTTCAACATAATCGTACCATTAAAATCCACTGCAGGTTCTTCTCCGATTAAATGAGCAATCGGCTGGCCGGTTTCTCTTGAAAAAAGATTGCCCGTGACCCTATAATATCCGGGCTGTTTTACCTCCAGATCCAACGGAATCACGAGATTCGGTCCTTCCACCCGTTCCTGTCCTTTATCCGTGATTGAAGCGATGGAGGTAACAACCTTGAACATTTTAGTCAGGGTTTCCTTCTTTTTACCCTTTGGTTTAAAAGAGATTTTAAGGTTTACCTCGGGTGACCATTGGGAATAATCGGTTTCTGAGGGCATAAAATCGATCTTGTATAATAACTCGGATGATTTTGAAGCGGTCAGTTGTAGATCAAATTCATTTGTAACTGTTCCCTCTCCGCTGATGATTTCACCCTTAACATATTCGATTTCAGGAAGCGCCTTGTCTTTGGACTGGACAACCCTGAATGTAATGGGTACAACGGACTCCCTGAACATGACATATTGAGGCAGGATGATTGCTGCCGTATAGGAATTTTTATTGAAGTCTCGATAAATGGTATTGGATTCATTGGAATTCAACAAGGCATGATCCTGCCAAAACAGGGGCCGCGAATAGAGGGGGTATTCCAGTGATCTTTCGAATGATTTGGAGATGGCAAGCAGGTTGCTGTGAAAGTCTTCCCGTGAAAGTACTCCAGGGTTATTGGAACTGTCTGACAAATGCTCCGCACGTAAATCAAAATAGTCTCCCACAATATCTGAGAGATGACTGCTGTTGTGATTTACATTTAAAGTTTTGACCCCACTGAATTTTTGAGGGATCTGCCTGCCGATGGCCCCGCTATTTTCATAAAAAACCAGTGTTTCCGTCTTGGTGGATATAAAATCAATGTTTAGCAATCCCCGTCTTAACTGGCTGACATGCCCCTCTTTTGTCATGATTACAGGATAGTGGTTTCGATAAAGGTCGGGGGCTTTTTGAGGTTTTACTTCACCATCGGGAGCAAGGATGGGAGAACAGCTTTCAGGAGCTTCCTCCTCAGATATGGGAAAACTGTTTCCACCGCAGGCAGAGTGCATTGCTACCAGACCATCATTGGTTCCAAACAGGGACAGTCTGATAAAATCAGGCATCATCAGTCCAAACCCGGCAATCATAAGCGAAGGTGTCCGAACATTGTCTGAATGATTGATAAATCGGGCTTCGTCCGGCCGCAGATCATGACCTGTTCCCATTGAAGCCGGCTTCCCGCATTCAATAAATGAGAAGAGCGATTCGAGAACAACATTGCAGCTTCCCATAACCAGGTCGGTGAGTATGGTCGCCAATCCCACTCCACCAGCAGCGGACGCAATATTGACCGAGGCAATGGTTTTATCCCAGATCTGAGAAAAATCATTCATTCTTCCCCGGGATTCGTATGCCCTTGACATCAGCACATCAATCACCAGTCCCCCGGTTGAATGAGTAAACACAAGGCAGCCGACAGGGCAGTGTCCTGCCTCCAGATGAGAATTGAACTGGTCGACAATATCTCCCAGCTGCTGTTCAATTCTTTTAGTGGAATCCCAATAGATGTACTTTGTTTCCACGTCGGAAAAGGCTTCTTCTACCCATCGTCCCCAGTAAAACTCTGTCATGCCCCATTTAACCAGATCGGTTCCCGGCGCCACTATGTTCCCAAATCCATGAATCAGAATCACGTTTGGCTTCACTTGTTTTTGTGGACTATTTTCTGCAATTGGTTCAATGGTGGTACACCCACTACCCAACATCAAAATGACAGCTATAATGGAAAATACACTTAACCAGTTTTTCATTTGCATGGGATCCTCTCAGAATTAATCAATAAAACATCCATTTCAGAAGTGTCTGTAAGAGACTGGATTAAAAGCGATATCCCAAACCGATAAGGTATTCAGTAATCTGGAGATTCCACTCAATTGTATCCTTATCCAGAAAATCTGAAATCTGACTAGCAAGCTTAAAATCCGCACTTAAATTACTCTGCCGGTAACTGGCAATTATTTCAAAATTTGATATTTCATAACCCAACATCAGGTATAATGACATGGCTGAGGCATTTTCAACCTCGCTGCTGTCGAGAGCACTTTGGATGTAGTTATCCAGATAATCAGAGATTGCACGGCTGGTGCCGCTGGAAATACTGACATTGCCTTCAGCTTTTAAGACAGGAAATCCCAAACCGGCAGTAATTGAAAAATCATCAAGAAAGCCATAGCAGTAAAACAGGTCCAGATATCCCAGGTCGAGGGTGATTGTTTCAATGGCAGAAACATACCCTTCTTCCAGGGTATAGCTTGTCGACAATCCGCCGATTGACCCGCTGACGGTTGTTGGTCCCGCTGCTTCCAATCCGATTTTGTAGCTGATTTGCTGCGAAGTTACGCCTATTCCGACTCCCCAGGGGGATATATAGTGCAAACTATAGGCGCTGCTTGTCGGTTCGTCAATCATCTCCTCTTTGAATGAACCGGCTACCGACAGACTTACTGTTTGAGTGGTAAACGGACCAATTCCAACTGATTCACTGATACTGGCAGAAACGTCTGTTTCACCCATTGTGGAAGCTGTTCCCGAAGAAGCCACCGGCATGATAAGCCTGAAACGTCCTATTTCATCGGCTGCAAATAAAAGGACTGGAAGTAAACAAAGCGACATGAACAGACTACTGAAGAACACCTTTTTCATCTTTTCCTCTTTTTAAGAATTTATCTTTGAACGACAGGAAGCAGCTTGAGATATCTCCTTGCTCTCCTCCTCTCAAAACATGAATCTTGATGCTGCTCTGAGAATGAGAACCCATCCTAAATAGCAGGAAGAGTATTAGCAAAGGATTATTTCACAACCGGTATGATCCTTTCACAAAGGGTTATGGATATTCATGAATGGATGGTTTTGTTCATAAGCGGATGAAAAGGGATCTCCCTTCAGATTTTAACTCGATAGAAATTAGATAACGAAATAACCACAGAGAGAAAAAAGAGGTAGTTGGGGTTGACTTATTTTAGGAGTAAAAACCAGAATTGAATTATGCCAAACCGGGGGAAGATTTGTGAAGAGAAAACAATTTCTTTGTTTTCTCTTCTTTTACCGTTTTATCAGTTCAATTTTTCAGGAGGGCTATTTCAGTATCCCACCATTTTCTGGCGGGAATATACTCTCTATATACTGTTGTGTCACCTACGATTGGTGTGGCTGTTTTTACTTTTGCCTGCCTGGCTGCTTCCGTTAATCGAATCATCGGATCATACCAAGGGTGGAGGGAGAGGTTGAAGGTTCCCCAATGGATCGGATGAAGGATATTTCCTTTCAAATCCAGGTGAGCCTGTACGGTTTCCTCGGGATACATGTGCACATAATGCCATTTTTCATTGTAAGCCCCACATTCAAGGAATGTTATATCAAAGGGGCCATATTGCTCCCCGATTTTTTTGAATCCGTCAAAGTAACCGGAATCACCACTGAAAAACAATCTGTGCTGCGGTGTCTTAATCACCCAGGAAGACCAGAGTGTCTTATCCCTATCGAATAATCCCCTTCCGGAGAAATGCTGTGCCGGGGTGGAGACCAGTGTTAGAGTCTCATCAAATTTTGTCTCTTCCCACCAATCAAGCTGGACAATTTTCTCAGCAGGCACCCCCCATTTTAACAGGCGATTCCCCACTCCAATCGGAACAAAAAACCGTTTTGTTTTAGGTTCCAGCTGTTTGATGCTGTCTTTGTTCAGGTGGTCATAGTGATCATGGGAAATAACAACAGCATCAATATCAGTTAATTCATCGGGAGTAACGGGGATTTCTCCGTTAAAACGACTGGGACCAACAACAGAGACACTTTTCTCAAACACCGGATCAGTAATGATTTTGTACCCATCAATATTGATTAACAATGAGGAATGTCCCAGCCAGGTTACATTAAGTCTGTTCTCCCCGTGCTGATTATATCCCGAAAGATCTGACACAAGTCTTGGAAGCTCGTGTTTCGGTTCTCTGTTGTTATCGGTCATGAGAAAATCCCAGGAGGTGGATAGCATCTCAAGAAAAGGGGGCTGTAACCATTTTTCCGGATTGCGGAATTTACCGTTGTTGAATTGCGGTGAATTCTCAATTTTCTGTCTATTGCTTTCATAGCTGACACTGGAGCAGGAATTTCCTGCAAAAAGTACAGAAATCCCTAATGTTACCAATAAGAAAACCCCTTTTTTCATTTTGTCCTCATCTGTTGTCATCTTGTTCTTATTAGTGAATGTTCATTTACGTTTCAGCATCGCAAGGTATAAAACTGATTTTATCCTTTTTATACCTATTGATCTGTCTACTTGGAATTAAGCGTCTTTGGCCAATATTTCCATGATAATTCATTAAGATTATGCCAGAAATCACTAATTCTTTATTGCACATGGGTAACTAATATGGCTTTAATAATAAACGTTCATTCACTTATGAGCAATGTTTTTTACATTAATTTAACATTTTTATGGGAGGGTTAGGAAAAAAGATATCATTTTTTCTAAATTGTCTCCTGCTTTTATATATTAGATCTCGGCACAACAATCGACATGTGAGTTCGAAACGCTGAGGTTCACAGGCAGACGGTAAAAATCCAACCGGGTGAAAAACAGAAAAAAGGAATATACAAAAAACAGCAATTTGGTTTCAAATAGGTTTCATTGAACCAGTAATCGGCTCAATCCATTGAAGAGCTTTTCATTATCGTAAACGATCGGGATTTTTTTATCATGCTACTACTTCACACCTCTGACTGGCATATCGGGCGGCAATTTCATGGTATTTCACTGCTGGAAGATCAGGCTATAGTTTTGGAGCAGATTATAGCCATTGCCAGAGACCGGAAGGTTGATGCCGTTTTGGTTGCAGGTGACATCTATGACCGGTCAGTTCCCCCGGCAGGTGCTGTCGCTCTCCTGGATAATGTTTTTGACCGAATCTGCAGCGGTTTAGAGATTCCGGTGATTTTAATTTCCGGGAATCATGACGGACCGGAACGTCTGAGCTTCGGTTCGCGGCAATTGGCGGGTTCGGGATTGTATATATGCGGTTCACTCGCCGATACACCCCAGCCCATAATTCTGGAAGACAGGTACGGACCAGTAGCCTTTTATGGCATTCCCTACACTGATCCTGCCACGGTTCGTAACCTGTTCAGCGTTGCGGTTTCCACCCATGAAGAAGCCTTATCATTTATCCTTTCCAAGGTGAAGGAAAACCACACATCCGGCCATCGCAGTGTAGTATTAAGCCATGTCTTTCTGGACGGCGGGGAAACATCAGAATCGGAACGACCACTTTCCATTGGAGGTCTGGATCAAGTCTCTGCGGATCATTTCAGTTTTTTTAACTATGCAGCACTGGGGCATCTGCACGGTCGGCAGCATAAAGGAACCCAGACAATTCGCTATTCCGGCTCAATTCTGAAATACTCCTTTTCCGAAGAGCATCACCAGAAAGGAATTACACTGGTGGATATGGATGAAAAAGGGATCTGTTCCCTGGAACATGTACTCTTGACCCCAAAGCGGGACATGCGGGTTCTGGAAGGAACTCTGGAAAACCTGCTCGAACGGGGAAAATCGGATTTGTATAACGAGGATTATCTCTTAATCCGGTTAACCGATACCCATGCCATCCTTGATATCATGAGTAAATTGCGGGAGGTCTATCCCAATGTTCTACACCTGGAACGCCCCGGATTGATGGGGACCGGGAATCAACCGTCCCTGCATCGGGATCATTTGAAACGGGGTGAGATGAGTATGTTCAGGGATTTTTTCAAGCAGATCAGTGGGGAGGAGTTGAACCCCGAACAGGCAGCCATTGTCGAAGAAACCATGGAAATGATTCACGGGGAGGAAGAGGCATGAGACCCGTTCATTTGAGTCTAAGTGCATTTGGTCCTTTTCCCATGACGGAAGAGATCCATTTTGACAAATTGGGGAAAAATCCCCTGTTTCTAATTAATGGCGCCACCGGGTCCGGAAAGACATCACTCCTCGATGCCATCTGTTTTGCGCTTTATGGAAAGAGCACCGGTGATGAGCGGGAAGCCTCACAAATGCGGTGCGATCTCGCAGAACCGGGGACTTTGACTGAAGTTGCCCTGACATTTGAATTAGCTGGAAAAACCTATCGAATCCACCGGATTCCAGAACAACTGCGTCCCAAGGCCAGGGGCGAGGGATTTACCACCCAGCCAGTAAAAGCTGAGTTTTATGAACTTCTGGACAATGGAGAGGAACGATTGATCGTTTCCGGTAAGGTTACGGAAGCAACCAGTGAAATCGAAACGCTTACCGGCTTGAATGCAGACCAGTTCAGGCAGGTAATGGTATTACCCCAGGGAAAATTCCGGCAGTTGCTGATGGCAGAATCCAAAGACCGTGAGCAGATCTTCAGCAAACTGTTTCAAACGCAGCATTACAAAAAACTGGAAGACAGCCTGAAATCCCAGGCCAACGAAATTCGGCGGGAAGTGGAAAAGCAGAGGCAGATTAATCAAGGAATTCTGGATGCCGCGGATCTTGAAAGCAGTGAGGCACTTGCAGCTGAACTAACTGTATTGTCACCCCAGTGGGAACAAACCCGGAAAGCTAAACTGACAAAAGAGAAAAACTTCCTGGAAGCCAGCAATCAGTTGCAGAAAGCAAGAAGCCTTTTTGACAGGTTTTCTCAACTGCAGGCCACCCGTCAGCAACAGCAGGAATTGACGACTCACAAACCGGAGTTCGAACAAAAACGGCAACAATTATGGAAAGCGGAACTCGCTGGTAAGCTCTCACCCCTGCATAAAGAGATGGCTCGCTGCAAAAATGAGTTAATCCTGCTCACGCAAAAGCTGCAACAGACAGAAAAAGATAAGCTTACAACTCGAAAAAACCTGGATTTTGCAGAACAAAAACTGAGAGATATGGATTCATTATCACTTCAATTGGATCAGTTGAAGCAGGATCTGGTTAAACTCAATAGTTACCTTGAGAGATCCGCTAAGCTTGCGAAGGTACAGCAAGCTTTGGCAGAAGCGGAAAAGTCAGAAAAGGAAGCGGAGAAATTGCTGCGCCAAACAGATGAGAAACTGCGCCGGGTATCACAGGAAAGAGAGCAATCAGAAAAAGAGCTGGAGGAGTTGCAGCAGAACCAATTGCAATTCACGGATAAAAAACTTGAATTTAAGGAGTTATCCGAACACCTGGCAACCAGGGCAGAACTGGAAAACAACCGGAAAAAGCTGGCCCAACAGCAAGACCGGCTGAGCCAGGCAGAACTGGCTGGGAAAAAACTCGCAGAAGCCCACGCTAAGACAGAAAGCATGGTAAAAAACCTGGAACTGAAATGGCACCAGGGGCAGGCAGCTTTGCTGGCAAAAGAATTGAAACCCGGACAACCCTGCCCGGTCTGTGGCAGTCTGGAACATCCCTCTCCTACCAAGGGAAGTGACTCTGTACCCACCGAGTTGGAGTTGGAACAGGCCAGGATTAGGAGAGAACAATCCCAGGAATCCCTTGCTTCAGCTCGGGATACTTATATCCAAATCAAGAGCGAGGTGTCCGGAGCTTTAAATATTGTCAACGCCTCAGTTGAGAAAATGGGGCAATTGGGCACCCGCTCAATCGAAGAATTGTTGGAACAACGCAAATCCCTGGAAAACCTGGTGGATTCCCTGGTAAAACAACAAACACAGATTAAAAAGCTGATCGCAACCATTGCCACCCATAAAAAAGAGGAAACCGCAGCCAGAAAAACACTGGAAGAAGCTCAAAAGCAAGCCACTGAAAAGAAGTCTCTGTTGGCAAGTATTGAAGCTCAGGTTGAAGGCGCGAAACAGGAATTGCCACCGGAATATCGAGAGACCGGGGAGTTGGACAGGAAAATAAAGGATAAAAGGCAGGATCTTAAGAAACTGGAAAAGGAGATTGAAACCATTCGAAAATCCCACCAGGACTGCATGGGAAAGTGGAAAGCTGCTGATGCATCACATCAGGCTGCAACCGAATCTCAGCGGACAGCAAAAAAACTGCTGGAAGATGCTGTCAGCAATTGGGAAACCGCTTTGAACCACAGCGTTTTTGAAACTGAAACCGCTTATCTATCATCTCTTCTGAAAGAGGAGGTGTTGCGACTTCTTAAACAGGAGATCGACGAGTTTGACCTCAAGGTTAATCATCTTAAGGGAGCGTTGGATCAGCAGGAGTCGGCTTTGAAAGATCAGAAGCAACCGGATCTGGAGCTTCTGGAAGAAGCTTTGCAAAAAGTCGAAGCTGAAAAATCAGAGGTTGAAGAGGAATGGCAACTTCTTGACAAGCGACTGAGTCAATTACAGGCTACTCAAAAAAAGCTCAAAAAGGCAGATTCTGACAGGGAAAAGCTGGAAAAACGGTATGCACTGATCGGCACCCTGAGTGATGTTGCAAATGGTCAAACGGGAAATAAGGTGAGCCTGCAACGATTTGTGCTTAGTGTCTTATTGGATGATGTTCTGATAGAAGCCAGCCACCGCTTGCGGCTGATGAGCAAGGGGCGCTATCAGCTGTTACGCAAGGAGGACAAGGCAAAAGGAAACAGGGCATCAGGATTGGATCTTGAAGTCGAAGATGCCTATTCGGGGAAAGTACGACCGGTTGCCACTCTGTCCGGGGGGGAAAGTTTTATGGCTGCGCTGTCCATGGCGCTGGGATTGTCTGATGTGGTACAGGCTTATGCCGGCGGTATCAAACTGGATACGCTGTTCATTGATGAAGGATTCGGCAGCCTTGATCCGGAAGCTCTTGAACTGGCAATCCGCACCTTGGTCGACCTGCAATCATCGGGACGTATGATTGGTATCATCTCTCATGTCTCAGATCTCCGGGAACAACTAACGACCCGTCTTGATGTGATCAGTGGACGCAAGGGTAGTCAGATCCGATTGATAACGCCTTGGAGTTAATTCAAGGAACAGCAGTCAACAATCTCGGAGAGGACTATTTAAAATGCGCAAAACCGGGATTTGGAAAAAAGGCAGGGCATTGTCTTTATCTCTACCACAACCTGTGCTTTGCTTTTTCACAATATTGTGGTATTCCAGGTATAGAGATCAGGTTGTTAAGCCAAAAAGCAGGATACCCTGAAACAGAGAGTTTATAAATGATCATATGAGTAATGGCAAGTGAAATGATTTTGTTGTTTACCGTCATGTGTATCATTGAAGGCCGGGATTCCATTTTGAGTATTCACCGGAAGAGGGCAGGAATACCTAAGAATGCTTATTCACTGCCATTAAGCGGGAGTAAATTATGGACACCAAAAATTCTGCGCTGAGGTTGTTATTTTTAATAGTCTGTTCATTTTTATTGATCAATTGCGGTTCGGACTCTGACATGGTCAATCCCAGCTATTGGAGAGATCTGTTCTCAGACAGTTTTGACCGGCATGATGCGCACTTAGGTTGTTGCTGGAGTACAGTGGTTGATGGGGGTTCTTTCAAAGTGCTGGATAACAAGGCTCATATAATAAAAAATGGGGCTACTCCCACAGCTACTTATGTTTCTTATATTGGACTAAATAACATCAGAATATCGGTCAATGTGGATGTTTCAGGGGATGCCACAACGGATGTTTACAGTGGTCCGGCCTTTGTTTTCGCCAGATCCGATAACGATGAAAGCGCCGATGTTAATTCCTATGTCTGCGGATATTATGGTTCCAGCAGCAAGATATCAATTGGGATATATGAAGAGGGCGTTTATTCATCTCTGAGTGATACAACCGCTGATTTTGTTCTCCCCGATGGCACAAGTTCCTCACTTATATTCGAGCTAAACGATTCCAGTCTGACTTGCTCGTTTGCAGGAGATCCGGATATTTCAGCCGATACGAATCTCAGTGTCACCACAACAGACGGTACCCATAGAGATGGTTTTGCCGGAATGGGAGGAGGCCAGGACAATGCGCCCTACCTGTATTTTGATAACTTCCTGATTAAATTCTATGAATAACTATCGGGAAATATTTTCACCTGGCTTGAGCAAAGAGGTTATGGACATCTCTGAAGTTATGTCAGGGGAAGACGGATGATGAATTTTGTTCCGGTATTTAGACCGGACTCCACATAAAATTCTCCATCATGGTTTTTGGTGATGATAAAATAGGAGACTGAAAGTCCAAGTCCGGTTCCCCTTCCAACCTCTTTGGTTGTAAAAAATGGTTCAAAAATTCGTTTGCGTGTCTCTTCATCCATGCCAAAGCCATTATCTTCAATTTCTATCCTGATCCAGCCTGTATCCTGCATTGTCCGAAGAGTGATGGTCGGAGTTTCATCC
The DNA here is from genome assembly GCA_018829445.1 of bacterium. Lineage (GTDB taxonomy): Bacteria > SAR324 > SAR324 > XYD2-FULL-50-16 > XYD2-FULL-50-16 > JAHJTV01. The sequence goes on along the minus strand of JAHJTV010000028.1, from coordinate 25,892 downwards.
TTAAATCTCTTTTCCACGATGGCTTGAGCAGCATTTTTTAGCAGGTTTAAAAACACCTGTTCGATTTCTGTTTCGATAACCCTAACAGGGAAGAGCGTATTTTCATACTCGCGGTTAATTCGAATGAAACGAAAATCGAAGTTCTTTTTTAAATCATAATCTTTGGATGCCAATTCTAAAGATTTTTCCAGTAAATCATGGATATTGTATTCAACCCGAATGGATTCGCTTTTGCGACTAAAATCGAGCATGTTGCGGACAATCCTGGCAGCCCTCTCACCTGACTGCCGGATTCCTGTCAGGTACTGAAAAATCTCCCGTTTTTCCATATAGGCATTGATCTTTTCCAGATCAATTCCAATCTCTTCGGCGATATCACTGTTTTTCTTTAGGTCGAGCGAAACCCGTCGGGAGATTGTCTGGGCCAGATTCATCATTACTCCCAGCGGATTGTTGATCTCATGGGCCATCCCAGCAGCCAATCCGCCGACAGACATCATCTTCTCCGACTGAATGATTATTTCCTGGGTCTTTTTCCGTTCGGTAATATCTTTGAGCAACGTCAGTATTACCGGTTGATCGTCATAGGTAAAGGGAATCATGGTAAGGCTGATGGCTATATCAACCCGGTTTTTCCCGATAATCACAGTATCGAAACTGCGGACTATTCCCTTCCTTCTCAACTCTTCCAGCAGGAACAATCGTTCTCCGCCATCCCGGTAAAAATTGAAAGCATTAACCTCTTTCAGTTCATCTTTGGTATACCCGGTGATTTGGGGAACAGCATCATTATAGGCCAGGAAATTACCATCGTGATCTGTAACCGTTATTCCTTCGGGAACATTCTCAAACAGCGTGCGAAATCTTTTTTCCGACTTCTTAAGGGCATCATATGACTGCCTGGTTTTTTCAAAAAGCTCCGCATTTTCCAGAGATATGGCCGCCTGCGGTAACAGAATCTGTAGGATTCTAATCCCTTCCCGGGTAAAGGCCGTCTCGATCAAATTGTTTTCAAGATAAAGAACTCCCGGAATTCTATCTCGGTATCGTAGGGGTGTGCAAAGAATGGATTTGGGTTTATGTTCAAGGATATAGGGATCACGGGTAAAATTACCATCAACAGCTGGTCTGTGAAGGATAACATCTTCCCCGGTGCGGCTGACAAAACGAACGATGGTTTCCGGTAAAACCCCGATCTCCGTTACAGGTACGTTTTGCAATACATCAATCTCTGAACGTGAAGCATCGGCTTGAGCTACAATTTGCAGGTCATCCTCTTGGGATCGGAGCACCAGCACCCCCTTGTCAGCCCCAGCGTTCTCCATCATGATTTTCAACATTTTCTTCAGTAACTTTTCCAGATCAATCTCGCTGGAAATAGCCCTCATCGTTTTAATAACCGTATTAATATCCAGGATTGAACCGATCCCGGTATCGCTGGATGTAACCGACAGATCGGAATAATGTGTTGTGCCGGTCGTAATATTCTCATCTAGTTTACTTCCTGCAGCCGGGTAAATCGGGTTGGTGAGATTTAGCTGTGCCGCTTTGGCTGAAGCACCCCATTTTTTGTAAAGGTATTGGGCTTCTTTAAGGTATATTGCTGCGGGTCTTTCCAGCCCCTCCTTAAAGAAGAGATTTCCTGCCAATTCGTTGGCAATGGCAGCTTCCTGAATAAACTCCTGCTGATCTGCCAGTGCGACACATTGCTCATACAGCTTCATGGCTTCTATCGGCTTACCTTCAATGCGGGTTATTTCAGCTTCAACCAGCAGGTACTTGTGCCTGTAATTTTCCGGGCAATTATCAGCCCAAATTTTCATCTGTTGCTGATTGGTTTTAATGAGATCCAAAAATTGTTGCTGTTGTTCGTCGGAAACCTCTAAAAAAAGTGCACAGTGAACCAGAGAAGAATAAAAGTTGTGATGAGCAACCGCTGAAATACCCCTGATATAACCAAGGTACTTCTCTGTTTCAAGAAGGACCGTATGCGATAAAGCATAGTTCCCATGGAGATACAAAACTTGTGCTTTTAAAACAAGGAAGATTCCCATGGCCAGCAAACTGCGGTGGGATTCGCAGTCCTTATGGAACTCTTTTTCGCTATAATCATTGGCAATAAATGAACTGGGCTCTACTGTTAAACTAGTCAGCGATTCCAAACAAAGCCGGATCCCCTGGAGGGCATCAATTACAGCAAGATTATTCGCTTTCTGGCTGAAATTCAGAAATTCAGAAATTTTGCTCATAACTCCCGGTAGAGCTTGTCCCTGGTAAAAAAGGGCTAACAACCAGGTTACTGAGACCCAACCGGTATACTGAATGTCTCCTGAGTCCAGCCCGGCCTGGTAGGCTTCCCTGCCGATAAAATCCGATTCCCTGATATGCCTGGACCAGTGATTAATGAAAAAGAGAACGGCGCCGAAGGATCTGCATTTGAGGGCATTATATTTTTCGCTCATCCGCATTCCCAATACGCCAAACTCGTATCCCGCAGCATAATCTCCATTCACAGATCCCAGGATATTGCCATAGGTTGAATAGGCCTTTGACGATTCGGGAACATTACCGTGTTGCAGAGACAGATTAACCATTTTCAGAATAATGACAGCATATAATTTTTGGTCGGAAAGATATGCTGTGGAATTCAGGTTCATTAACAGGTTCATGGCAGCCTGTTTCTCCGGATCCGTCATCTCCGGCTCGTTGATTAATTCCGCAATCTTACGTCCTCCCAGGTTCTTCGAGGCCAGTTCTATTTCGTCCAGCAGGGCATTATCCTGATCATCTTCGGGAAGGACGAGCCCTACCAGTTTAAGAGCTATCTTGCCGGCTTCCATGGCCTCACTGAATTTTGCTCTTACGGTGTGCAGGTTTATGAGAAGTTCATAAACTTTGATCTTCTCAAGATTGTTTTTTACCCTTGTTAACAATACCTGGATCAGTGCTTCCGCTTTTTCATAGTTCCCGTTTAGAAATTCCGCTTCGGCTCTCTCCTTGAAAAGCTCATGGGTTAAATCGTAATGGTGCTGCCACGACAGGTCATCAAGAAGACTGATCCCGATTTCGAAATAGCTGAGCGCTTCTTTCCATGCGGTTGTACTCTTGGCTTTCCGACCTGCTTTCAGATTAAGGTTTACCAGTGCATACGTTTCCTGGGGATCAACAATCTTTTCGATTCCTTGATTAAGATGGTTCACGATTCTGAAAATAAACTCTTCCTGTTCAACCTCCTTTATTTCGGCCAGTAGCATCCTGCCAATTTCAAGATGGACAACCGTTTTTACTTCTTGAGAAATCAGTGAATAAGCTGCCTGATGAACCCGGTCGTGCAGAAAAGAAAAAGAAATATTTTCTTCCTCCTGTTCCTGCGAGAATATCGGTAAATAACTGTAGCGATCATTAAAGGATAAAATCAATCCCTCTTTTAAAGCCGGGAAGAGGGCTTCGCTGGTTTTTTCCTGTGTCTGTTTTGAAATTGAAGAAAGTGTTTTTAAATCAAACCGGGTTCCAATACAGGAAGCCAGTTTCATTAGTACCTGAGTCGAGGAGGGCAGATTTCTCAGGCGATTGACCAACAGATCAACCACATTGTTGGTTATGGTTGCCCGGTTCAGGGCTTCGATATCCCAATCCCATGAATACTTGTCCGGATTAAAAAAGAGCGTTTTCTCTTCATACAAATTCTGAAGAAACTGTTTGACGAAGAAAGGATTTCTACTGGTTTTATGCGACACTATAGTTGCAAGGGTCTCGGCTTTATCCGGTTGACAATGAAGTGTTTCAGAGAGGAACTGAACAAAATCAGAATCTCCAAGCGGATTTAATTTGATGATGGCAGCTTCGTGCTTTCTCTCCGCGTATATCTTGTCCAGAGTCAGGGTAAGGGGGTGTGACCGGTCTACTTCATTATCTCTGTACGCTCCGATGACAAGGAGATTTCCGGCCGAAGGATTCGTCATTAAGACTTTCAGCAAATCCAGGGTGGCCAAATCAGCCCATTGCAGATCATCGATAAAAATCACCAGGGGATTCTCATATCGGGTGAAAACCTGCACGAATTTATAAAACGTGATATGGAACCGATTGAGGGCGTCCATGGGGTTCAAAGCTTCAACCTCGGGTCGGCAGCCAATAATCAATTCAAGCTCCGGGACCATGTCTGTAATGAGTTTCCCGTTGGGGGCTATGGCTTCGATAATTTTAGATTTCCATTTGTCAAGACTCTCCTGGGGTTCCGATAGAAGTTGCCTGATAAGCTGTCTAAATGCCTGAGTAAACCCGCTGAAGGGGGATGATTTTCTACTTTGATCAAATTTACTGGCAATAAAGGTTCCCCCTCCTTCAATCAACGGTTTATGAATCTCACTAATGAGGGATGATTTTCCGATGCCGGGAGCCCCTTCCACCAACAACATCCGGGCTGCTCCTCTTTTTGCCCTGGCGAACTCATCATAGAGAATCTCCCTCTCCCTCTCCCTGCCATAGAGTTTTTCCGGAATGAGGAAACGCTCGGGAATATCCTTTTGCCCAATTTCAAAATAATCAACCCGTCCACTGACTTGCAGTTGCTCAAAACACTTATCCAGATCCATTTTTAAGCCAAGAGCGCCCTGATATCGGTTTTCCGCATCCTTGGCAAGGGCTTTTAAGACTATATCCGATAGAACTTCGGGAATTGCGGGCACAATGTGAAAAGGCGGTGTTGGTGGCAGAGAAATGTGGGCATGGAGTAACTCCATCAAATCCCGGGTTTGAAAGGGAAGATTACCGGTAAACATTTCATAAAGCGTAACCCCCAATGAATAGAGGTCGGAACGATAATCAACGGCTCTGTTCATACGGCCGGTTTGTTCCGGAGAAATGTAGGCAAGCGTTCCTTCGATACCCCCCGGATTTTTGATCTCTTTTCTTTCCTGAATGAGTCGGGTGGATATACCAAAATCGATCAGTCTGATCTGTCCACTTTCCGGATTCCAGATAATATTGGATGGATTGATATCGTTGTGAATAATGTCCTTCCGGTGTACGCCAACGAGGATTTCCGAAATCCTGCCGGCAAGGGATACAAGTTCCGCCAGATCAGGTTTTAGTCTGGGCAGTATTGTGTTCAGGGCTTCGCCTGCAATATCTTCCATCACAATAGCCAGTCCGTTTTTATGTCTTTCCAGGTTGTAGACCTGAATGACATTCTGTAGATCAAGATTGTGCGTAATTTCATATTCCTGTGCAAACCGAGCAAGCTCTCTGTTGGTGGGATACTCCTCCTTGAGTAGCTTAATTACAACGGGAAGATCATTCTCAATCCTGCTTCCTCTAAAGACAACAGAGCGACTGCCTTCATGGATCACATCCCGTATGGCATAGCCGGATAATTCTATCATATGCTATTAACAATAATATTATAGTGGTTTTCCCCCATCGAAAGCATCATTATAGTTAGAGTTGGGGCTTTTGGCAAACTTCGTATTGAAACACAAAAAACAGCAGGGATCTCAAACACGAATGAGGTGGGAACATAGCGGTTAGGGCTAAAATTATAACATGAGATTAGTAATTTAGGGCTTCACAACAACAATCGCTGTTCGGGCTAGCGCCCTGACCAGTTTGATGCTGATATCGCCCAGAACAAACTCTTCCGATTTTGACATTTTTTTTCTGCCAATCATTACCATGTCATAGGATTCCTGGTTAAAATGATCGATGATGCCCTCAGCCACGGTCGTATAAGGTTTGGTTAACAGAACTGTTCTGACCTGATCTTGCTGATAGCCAATCTCAAGTAATCTGGCTTTGGCCTTATCAAGATAACCCAGCATTCTCTTTTCCTGTTCCGACGAATACTTTTTACCCATTAAAGACTGCTCCGCTTTTGGTCGAATCAGTACATGCAAAAGGGTAATCTTCTGGTCATGCGGATTTAATTCAAGATTGACCAGGTAATTCAGCACTGATGTTGAGATGAATGAATCGCTCAATGCTATTAGAATAGAATGTTTCAATGGTTTCTCCTGGAAAAATTAAAAAGTGGAATAAACACACCGTTTTAGATCCTCTATTAGCTCATAAGCTGTTTCATAACTAATACCAGCTCCTCCCGAGAAGTGCATGAGAATATCATTCAGTAATTTCGGAATGTAGGGGTACAACATCCTCAGGTTTAAAAATCGGGAAGGTTCCAGGAGGGAGAAATCCTCGAGTGTTATCCGCTCCTTTAAATCATCGTAGGTTGTATCATGGATGATTGAGTAGTAGAGGTGGAATCCCTTACCAATGGTATAAAGAAGAATATTGCCCATTCCGAACAGGTCAAGACTGAAAGGATTTTCTGCTGAATCGTAATCATAATCAAAATCGATCCAGACATAATTGCCTGTGCTGTTCTCTATGATCAGGTGGTCGTTACGGACATCACCGTGTCTAAAACCATTGCTGTGCAAAAACTGAATCGCTTCAAAAGCCTTGATCAGATTAATTAGAATCGTCGGCAGAACTTCATAAAAGTATCGCTCGTGGGGCATCTCCAATGAATCGATGAAAACAAAAACATTGGTTCCCCTCACAATATCCAGCACCCTTACATTGTTGCCCTTGCTATCAGCGTAGTATTTTCCATGCATGAATAAGGTATGGTCTTGAACCAGATCCAGGATTTTTGCCTCTTTTTCCGGGTCTCTAAAGCAGTTGATTGTCACACCGGCAATGGTTGTTTTGAAGGTCTCATAAAAAACCAGTTTGATTATCTTTCTCTCTTCCGTTTCCATGTCAACTACCCGCTTCACCCAGTACTTGGGATCCTCGATACCAAAACGCATCTCCTTGGCGTTTCCGATTACCCGGTATTGTTTGCCCCCGACCTCTATTATGTCGCGGTAGTCTATTCTGCAAAAATCGGATGTATCCGTGAATATCCTGGGTTCCATACTCACATTCCCGATAACAAATGGGATGGTAGACTCTCCATGGCGGATTTAACTGATGATACAAGATTTCTCAGTCCGTTCAATTCAATCACAAGTCCCAATTGATGCATGAGAACACTCATTGAATCCAGATCTTCTTCATGGGGAACAATGGAGTTGCTGTGATAGTTTTTCAGTATGCCAATAATAGTATTTTTACTCCATATTGGAATTGAATGGATGGCTACTATTCCTTCATCTGTCGCTGCTTTTACATACTGGACTCGCGAGTCCTTTGTCAGATCATCAACAACGATAACCCGTCCCTTTAAAAATTCCTGGTACTCATCGTCCATATAGATAACTCCCTTATGCAGGTACTCATCACTTAATCCGTGGCTACTGACCCTGAAAAGCTGCTCCTCATTCTCGTCATAAAGCAAGATACTGCTTCCCTTGATCTTAAAAGAGCGACAAATTCCTTCAACCAAATGCTGAAACAGAAGTTGAAGATCCTCATAAGTCGAAATAGCCTGGCTGATGGCTTTGTAGGATTTCAGGTCAAACCTTGGATTCTCTGAATATTTCATCTGCTTATCCTGTTAAGTAGCATTATGCTGATTTTATGAAGATGAACCACTTTCACCAAAATTTTGCTGTGTTTTTATTAGCGATCAAACGATCGATAACAGTGCAAAAATTATTAAAACACCATCCTGAGAGCTTCAAATCGTTTTTCCTTGCTGAATTATACCTCATTTTTTCCAATTGTGAATATCCCTTTGACTTTTTATTACTTGAGCCATTATTTTTCCCTGGGATCGGGGTAATCTAAATAAGGGGATAATAAAGGGGACGTTGTTGACTATGTATACAAACGATTTAAGATAATAAAGGGGACGTTGTTGACTATGTATACAAACGATTTAACTCTGCTACGGATTTCACTCAACTTTAATTTTCCATGTATCAAATTAAAATTGCAAATCGTCAACTATACCCTTTTGTGTTAAGTTCTAGGGATTGTATTTTTTTTTGGTTTTGCCTCCAATACGATTGCTCTTTGGCAATTTTTGAAAGAGGTTATCTTGAAATATTTATCAAAAAATCCCAGCCCATTTGTGCAGCCCTGTTCAGCCCATTCCTTAGTGATTTTAAGCGAATTAACGTGAACATTTGGGATATATGAACATTCAAAAAAAACTCTTAAAAATCATTGAACTAGCTATGATATTTGTATGTTACAGCAAGCAATGAAGATGATACGGATGGTATTAGGGGTAAAATGGTGGAAATTCTCTAGATGCAATATTCATAATAGTATCCGGGTATGGTAGGTGGTGACCAAGCCTTTTTTCTGACAAATTAGAAAATGTCAAAATTAAAGACCTGACCCTTATTTTCAAAATTATGACCCTTATTTTCACAATATTTTTCAATATTCATAATAGTATCCGGGTATGGCAGGTGGTGACCAAGCCTTTTTTCTGACAAATTAGAAAATGTCAAAATTAAAGACCTGACCCTTATTTTTCAGATCAGCAGATCAGAATTGCCAACGATAGCCGAGTTTGAAAATAGAACCACTCAGATTGATATCACTGCTAATCATTCTAACTACATTTGATTGCATTATTTCCACTGTTATCCATGAATCTAAAGATGATAACAGCGGAAAAAGCAAACCCATTTCCCAATAATGGCCATACACATAACTTTGATACTGAGAGGAATTCTGATTGTCATAGCTCAGATTCTCGGAACCATGGATAATACTCAGCCCCACTCCCAGAAAAGGTTCTATATAGGATTCTCCCAGGTTTGGCCCGGACAACCTTTTTTCAAAACCTGCCATCACTGTCGTTAAGGTTATTTCAGAACTTACACCGGGATTATCGGATTGAAGAGTCTGGGAAGCAACTGCAATTGTCCAGTCAAATCTTGAATAGTAGGGAATGGACAGACGTATTATTCCAATGGATGAGGAACCGTAAAGATTGTTAACCAGTTGATCCGAAGGTGTATAGACTCCCAAAGAACCCGAAAGACTAAAGGCCGACAATGAAGGAGACGCGACCAGGATTTCGATAAGTAAAGCCAGGATTAAAACCAAAACTGTCTTTTTTAACAGATTGTTTTTATAAGATAATTTTGAATTCATCATACTTTTTTCCAAATACGCCGATAATGCGAACAGTTAAAAAACCATCTCCCACAAAAATTCGGGTAAAATGATAGAAGGTGTTGTCACCGGCTTCAGTATATAAGGCTGCCCCAGCGCCACCTGTAATAAGGTAAGTTACCCCATCCCTCTCATATCTGGAATAATTGTGTTCGTGACCCGATATCATCAATCGTACATTGTAATGTAAGAGCAATTCATGGATCGCTTCATTGTCTTGAAAGGGCTCATCTTTGTGACGATTTTGAGGAAAGGGTGGGCGATGACTGTAGACGATTGGAATCCTTCCTCTGGATGCTCCTTCGTGCATTAACTGCTGCTCAAGCCAGTCCAGCTGGGTTTCCGTAATTTTGTCGGTATCAAATTCCTGACTGTTCAGAAAAATATTATAGATACCATTGTTTTGTCTGGCGTAGTATCCCGATTCGGGTACATCGGGATAATAGGTTCGAAGTGTCTCAAGGCTGTTCCGGTCTTCAATGTCATGATTCCCAATTACAACCCAGAAATCCCCCTTTGCCATCAGGGGAGTCGATACTGCTTTGAAGGCTGGCCATTGTTCGACTTCAGTAGGAGAGGAGATCATATCCCCCACAATAACGGTGAATGCCGGATTTGCCCCGGTCAGTGCCACCGCTACCAGGTGAGAATAAACGGCTTTTCCATTCTGAGGGTCACCAAATACATTAAAATAGTAATCCGAATTCACAGGTGGAGAGTGTTGCTGAACAGGCTGATAATTGTTAGACATGGAAGATGGTTCGTTACAAGCCGTCAATCCCAAAAACAAAATAAATGGAAAGATAACGCTTAATCTGTAAAAGGCTTGTTTCATCTAACCCTTTTATTAAAACAGGATTGGCTGTACAGTTTGGCATTAAGGGGGTTACTACTTATTATGATCTTCTGAAATCGGAATTGGTTCAATTATGAATGGGATCGGGCACTCAAAAAACGGGGTGAGTGTCATTCGTCATGAATTTTGTGCTACTGGGGAAAAAATCGTTTTGGTGCAATCTGTTTGGAGTACAGTGGGACATAAATGGAGTAATCAATGCAGAATATCTTAGGTTATCTAAAACAGATGCGCTACGCGATCATGGTGATCCTACTCGTCATCATTGCAAGCACTACCCTGGCATTCTACAATCTGAAACAATTCGAAGAGTTTTCTACCTTTAATCTTCAGCGCGAAGGGATTCTGTTGTCCCATATCCTGTCGGCAAGTATTGTCTCGCGTGAAGATCTTGAAAATACTTCCGGTTTGCAAGCCAGAATCGACAGGTTTACCACTTCCAGCGAAAGTAATATTAAATTCATAGAATTGAATATTATGCTATTGGAAGGGGATGGTTCAATAATTGTAGCCAGTAACGAACCCGGTAATATCGAAGAAACATCGGAGGAGGAGCATGAAAACCTCCTGTCGTCTCTCAAATACGGCAAGCCGGTTGTGTTTATCGGTGTGGAAGAGGACAATGATGAAGATGATGAGAACGATGCCCACCCGATTTCTGATAAGTCTGCATCTTTTGGGGGATTTCAGAAAGAGAAACGCTTTCTGAGTGTGACAACTCCATTGATATTTGACGGCAAAGGATTGGGCAGTATAAATACAAAACTGTCCCTGGATCCGGTAGATGAAAAAACAGGACTCATACGCTTAAGTCTCCAGATCGCCACTATCATTGAGATAGTAATGGTGCTGGCAGGATTTGCCATCCTGGTTAAGCTTTTTATGGATGAAAAAGTGAATCTGCTGACAGAGGAATCTATGCGGTATCTGGCTGAACTTAAGGCATTACAGGCGCAGATTAATCCACATTTTTTGTTTAATACCCTGAATAGTCTGGCCAGCTTGATCTCTGCCAGCCCTGAACGGGCGGAAAATTTGACGATTGAGGTGTCGGAGCTGTTTCGCAAGATACTGGGAGCCAGCAGAAAAGGGTGGTGGACCCTGGGTGAAGAACTGGAATTGATCCGGAACTATCTTAACATAGAATCGGTGCGCTTGGGGAAGAATCTTAAATTCTCGATCTCTTCCTCGCAACCGTTGGATACCATATTTATTCCCTGCCTTGTGATCGAACCGCTGGTTGAGAACGCAATTTTACATGGAATCAACACTTCTGTGTTGGGAGGAAAGATTGTTATTGATATTAAAGGTGATACGGATCTAGTAGTAATTGTAGAAGATATCTTAACTATTGATGAAAATTATCCCTTGTCTGAGGCTTCTAAGGGAGAGAATATAGGGATAAAAAATGTGTGTAAGCGGTTGAATCTTGTCTATGGGAATGCAGCAGAATTAAACCTAACGACACATCAAGAGGGTGCAATTGCTGTAATTACCATAAAAAATATCAGGAGTTTTAAATATGGGAATGTATAGGTCCATCCTGGTTGATGATGAAGAGTTAGCTCGAAACCGGCTTAAGAAATTGCTTTTCCAGGTGGACTCGGTGGATCTTATTGCTGAAGCCGATAATCCCTTCACCTGCATTGAACTGATTGGGGAACTCAACCCAGATTTACTATTTCTGGATATTCAAATGCCAGGATTAAACGGCTTTGAATTGATTCAACAGATTCCTTCCAATATCCTGCCATTGATCATTTTTGTTACGGCCTATGACCAGTACGCCCTAAGAGCCTTTGAAAGCTTGGCTATTGATTACCTTTTAAAACCCGTAAAACTATCTCAACTGCAAAATTCGGTTTCCAAGTTGGAGAGTCTTGAAAACAGGTTTCTCAAACATAGAGAAAACCTTCCAACAAGCCAACGGCAATCCAATCCGCTAACGGGTTACATTAAGCGATTCGTTCTCAAGATGGGGAAAAAGTGGATAATCATAGAGGAGCCAGAGGTGGATCTGTTTTTTACAGAAGATAAATATTGCTACTTGAGGTCAAAGGGCATCGACAGCATTGTTAATTTCACGCTCCAGGAGTTGGAAGAGAAACTGGATCCGTCTACTTTTATCAGGGTACACCGGTCAACCATCATCGCCTACAAGTCCATAAAATCATTTAGATCACTGGGATCAGCAAGGTTCGAGATTGAACTGATCGATGGATATAAGGTGATTTCCAGCCGATACTATTCGCATGTCCTAAAAAAATACCTGGTGGGCTAGGGAAGACTTAGATAAGGTGAGGCGATAAGAATTTGGTTTTTTGAAGTCAACCAAGTTAAAAGCGATCTTGCAAACATTTGCCTGCTCCTAAGCAGAATAATAGATAATTGGGGACGTTGTTGACTATGTATACAAACGATTTAACACTAACATTGACAAGCTCAAAATTCCTGGTTATGAGGTCTTATAAAACATTATAGGTTGTGGCCAAACTGAGTTAGTATACATAGTCAACAACGTCCCCAAATACAACATCAAATACATTAGACAGTCAGGGTTAAAACTCAAGATCAACTGCGGCAAGCCTCACGCCCAGGGCAGTATACAGAATCCCGTTTATTTTTAACATCCATCGAGTAATCGATGAATTAGATCGAAGACGTCGGCTGACAAATGAGGAAAATATAGCAACCATTAAACACCAGATGGTACCGGTCGTAATAAAGATGGCCCCCAGAAACAGAAAAGACAGGGCTTTATTGGGGCTTGACGCCGATATGAATTGGGGCAGAAAGGCAAGAAAAAACAAAGCCACCTTGGGATTAAGAACATTGGTCAACGCACCTCGCCGGTAAATTTCAAAGTACCTGGCAGATCCCTTGTTATGTTCCGGCATCGGGGAATCACTCGCCTTTTGGAAAATCATCTGTATCCCCTGAAATATCAAATAAGCCGCCCCAAGATACTTGATGATCAAAAAAGCATGAGCCGATGTCGACAAGATAGCGGAAAAGCCGAAAGCTCCGGCCAAGGTATGAACGATTGATCCCGAACTGATGCCCAGGACTGCGGAGATCCCGGATAATCTTCCCTGACTGATACTTCTTCCCACAATGTAAAGCGTATCGGGGCCGGGGTACAAGTTTAAAAGAATTCCGGCTCCCAAAAAAACAAGTATATTATCTACTCCAAACATTTTTGATCCTCAATTTTTTTATCGGCAATGTGAACTTTTCCCTGACAATGCTCCATTTTGCAGCAGGGTGTTTTACGGAAGGTTTTTTAGATTGTTTGGAACCGAATGGGATATACAAAGAGGATCTATGGACAGAATTTTGACCTGATCCTTTGCTCTCCCTTTCTTATCCTGTTTCCGTATCGGTAATACAAAAAGAGTATAAAGGATCGATAATTTCTGATCAATTGAATTAATTCCACTTTATCAGCAGTTTTTTAAAACTGGGTCATCACGGTTCTTATGCCTTTATATCGATTAAAGCGGGGAAAAAGATTGTGTTTTTCTTATAAAAAAGGGTGTCCCCTAAAGCACCTTATCAGGACTTATTGGTAATATTTGGGATTGATTAGACAGTCCGATTCTGATAGAGGACAAAAAAGTCAAAGCTGTCAATACCAAACCCAGATAGACTGGATAAGAACCTAAAAGTCATTTTCTGCCAAAAAAAACGAACAAAATAACTGATAAGGTACTAAATAGGAAGAACCATGAGGCGTTCACCGACGGTTTCCAAAGCCGTGGTTAAAAATGATTTTGAGCTGATTGTGCAGATGGGAATGTCCCCGGAAAGGCTGGAGACTATTACCGGACTGGAGCGAAGCCGACTGGATTATTCCGATGAGCGTTTGCCCATCTGGCCGACCTTCCAAATCTGCCAGGCAGCAAACGAATCGGTCGCAGACCCCGCCTTTGCCTTGCGGATTGGGGAGAATACCAGCCCGCGAAGCCTGGGAATATTCGGCAATATTATTATGAACTGCTGCAATCTGGGAGAGATGATCGAGCCCCTGTGTCGTTACTATCCCGTTTCCAGGGAACTGACTCGCGTGGAAACGCGGTTGGAAAAAGACCGGATCTTTATCATTTTTGATGTACAAGCTCCTGAAGGGATACGGCACCTGCTGGTGGAAAAATTTTTTGCCACCACCATCACCTTTGTCAGGCAATTATCCGGGAGGGAAATTCGACCATTGGAGATGCGGTTTTGTCATCCACCAGTCTCCTATACTGATCAGTACCAAAGGATTTTTCGTTGCCCCCTGTTTTTTAACCATTTCGAAAATGCCATCGTCTTTAAAACCGAGTATCTGGAATATCAGTGCTGTCATTATAACTCCGAAATCAAAGAGATTCTAAGCAGTCATATCGAGTTGCTTCTTCCAGATCACCAGATTGCACAAACATTTCAGGAACAGGTGAGGGCGGTCATCCTCAAGCACCTGCATCAGGGAAAAATCGATATTGAGATGGTCTCCGATCGTTTTCGCATGAGCCGATGGACTTTGAACAGAAAACTCTCAGCCGAAGGAACCTCTTTTCAGGATATCCTTGCTGATATTAGAAAGAATCTTGCAGTGGACTATCTTAAAAATAGTGGTTTTTCCATACTACAGATTGCCAACCTTTTAGGTTTTACCAATCAATCCTGTTTCCCCAAAGCATTTAAACGCTGGTATGGCTTAACACCACTGGAATATCGCAGATATTTCTGATCCCCTGCTGTTTAAACAAGAAAGGAAAGGAAGCCGTATCTCAGTCTTCTTCCTCCATGCCATTGTTTATTGCCACTCCTCCCTGATCAATCCATATGATTGCACCGAAACGTCCGCTTATTGCACCCTAAAATCCTTGAGTTTCTCCCATAAAAACCATAGGGTTAGAAAAAATTTAGAGGAGTCATTGCGACATCTCGAGAGTCTCATGCAAAAAATCAAGAATGAACCAAACGGAGTCTGCCATGCAGAAATATATGGATAAGGATAAAAGAATGACGGCCAGAGAGGCGGTGGAGCAGTTTGTCAAAGACGGGGATTCTTTTGTCTTTGCAAACTGTCTCTATTCAATGCCCCTGGCACTGTCCCATGAGTTGATCCGGCAACGGAAGAAAAACCTGATGGTGTTTCAACAGGGAGGAATTGAAGAGATCGACCAGCTCTTAGGCGGCAGGGTCATCGATCGCCTGGTTATGGCGTATAATTTTCGAGCGGGAGGCAGACGGTTGGTAACACCCCTGGATCGCGCCATGAAAGAGGAGAGGGTTGAGGTTGAGGAGATGACCAATCACACCCTGCTTTCTACTATGAAAGCAGGGGCCATGGGATATCCCTTTATTCCCGTGATGTCCGGTATACGTTCCACCGATGTGGTGCAAAAACAGGGATTCCTGGGCGATCAGTGTTTTGGGGAAACCATCGATCCTTTTACCGGCGATCGAACCCTGGTGGTTAAGGGGTACAATCCCGATTTTGCCCTGATGCATGTGCAGCGGGCAGATAAAGCAGGCAACGGACAGCTGTGGGGAGCCATGATAAACAGCAAATGGGCTGCCCTGGCGTCAAAAAAGGTCATTCTCTCTGCCGAAGAGATTGTGGATGCCGAGGTGATCATGTCAGCCCCACACCTGACAATTGTTCCATCACACAAGGTCTGTGCCGTTGTGGAGTGTCCATGGGGAGCTCATCCCACCGAGCTGGCAGGCCATTACGACAGTGACACCATCTTCAGGGCTATCTTTTTCGGTTCCACCGGAGCTGAGGAAAGCATGGATGCCTGGATGAACGAATGGATTTTCGGAATGAAGGATCGACAAGAGTACATTCGTCATTATCGTGATCTATACGGAGATGACACGCTGGATGCGCTCAAAGCGCAACCATTTCTCAGTAAACCGGCTGATTATGGTTTTACCTTTACCCGAACCTGGGATGATGAGGGTTTCTCCAAGCAACTGGGAATGAATATGGAGCAATTTACCAATATGTTGAAAGAGAAAGGAGGATTGATCAATGGCTGATTATACAATATCCGAACTGATTCTATCGCGGGCGGCAAAAGAGATTAAAGACGGTGAAATGGTGGTGATTGGTCAGGGGATTGCCATGGGTGCCGGGGTCCTGGCTAAACGCACCCACGCTCCCAATCTGGTTATTCTAACTGAAGCAGGATTGCTGGGAATCGAACCGTTCAAGGTCCCGATACATATCGCCGATCCCAGTTGCACACGGGGATTTACCTATTCCTGCGACATGACCGATATATTTACCACGGTATTAAACCGCGGTTACGTTGATGTCAGTTTTCTGGGCGTCGGGCAGATCGATAAATTCGGCAACATGAACAGCAGCTATATCGGTGATTCCGATAATTATGAGTTCAGGATGACAGGCGCCGGTGGAGCCCCGGAATTTGTCGGCTATTCCAGCAGAACCATTCTCACCATGCTGGGGGGAGAGTTTGTGGAAAAGCTTGATTATTTTACCTCACCCGGGTATCTGTACGGTGGTAACTCAAGATATGAAGAAGGCATGCCCGAAGATTCCGGCCCCCATGTTCTCATCAGCAACAAAGGCGTGTTTAAATTCGAGAAAGAAAGTAAAGAGATCTACCTTGCTGAAATCCACCCGGGAGTGGAGCTGGACGATATTAAGGCGTCAGTGCCCTGGGATCTCAAAATTACCGAGAACCTGACCCAAACCCCACTGCCCACAAAAGAGGAAATAGACATCGTCCGCAATTTTGCCCCGGAGATCTCCATGGGAAGAGCGTTGCAGATGGAAACCCTTATCAACCGTGTATTTCAATTGCTGGAAAAAGCACAAGCAGGCTCTGTCCAGAAACCCTAAACAAAAAAGAAAAAATATGACTGATTACAAGATTATTGATGCATTGTGTTATCTGCCGACACAAGAGGTCATGCTGGATCTGGTGACATCTCTCCCACCCCAGATGGCCGGTTACCTGAGGAATGTGTTCGGCCCCCGGATAGCCCCACTGCTGGGGATGGAAGCAGAAGAGCTATACCAGCTAAAAATTACAAAGACGGAAGAGGAGTTGCAAACGATCCTGGCACCCAAGTTTCAACCCTTGACCCGACCCATTG
This sequence comes from bacterium, assembly GCA_018829445.1. Lineage (GTDB taxonomy): Bacteria > SAR324 > SAR324 > XYD2-FULL-50-16 > XYD2-FULL-50-16 > JAHJTV01. The sequence continues at coordinate 8,833 of JAHJTV010000028.1, read as the reverse complement.
ATGAGTTTATTCGGGAACTGGATGAGATGGGGGTCGAAAAGGCGGTTATCTTTAACCTGGATGAAGAGACTCCAAGTGGATTAAAAGGCCTCCCCAACGATTATTATGCCGAGATTGTCAAACGTTATCCCGATAAGTTCCTGGGATTTGCAGGGATTGACCCCATGAAGGGAATGGAAGCTGTAAAAGAAATCAGAAGGAGTTATCAGCTGGGACTTCGGGGAATCGCTGTCCGACCATTCATGTTCGGTATTCCGCCGCATCACGCAAAAATGTATCCTCTTTATACTGTCTGTTCGGAGTTAAATATCCCCATTTGGTTTCATCTCTCCATTAATTACTCCACCCAGACCATGGAGGTGGAACGACCGATCTATTTGGATATTGTGGCACAGGATTTTCCTGATCTGAAAATGATCGCCGGTCATGGAGGATGGCCATGGGTACAGGAGATGACGGCAGTAGCCTGGAGAAACAGCAATATCTATATTGATATTGCCTCCTACATGCCAAAGTACATGTCCAGGCCTGGTTCCGGCTGGGAATCTCTATTGCACTATGGTAATTCGGTGTTGCAGGATCAGGTGATCTTTGGTTCCACCTGGCTGTTCATGGGACTTTCCGTTAAACAGCTAGCCGATCAGGTTATGGAACTGCCTCTGAAAGAAACCGTTAAAAGAAAATGGTTGTATGAAAACGCTGCTCGATTGTTCTCGGGGGTTTAAGACATTTCTGTAAAAACAATCGGGAAAAAGCAAAGGCAGGTTTTACCGGATGCAGTTTTCCCGGTCTTAATCCAATAATAGAAAGATCAAAAAGGCTTCAGCAGTACGGAAATAGAAAACCAAATAACTGATTAAAGATCACATGGAAAATCTGCATCAAGGGGATTGACAGAGATATTATCATGGGAGTATCGTTTCTATATATAGAAACGGAGAAGCCGAATCCTCTCCTTCCTTTTCTGTTATTGCGCTTGATATGTTTCTTTGCAAAGAAACATATCAAGCGCAACTTTTTTGAATCTGAAAAAAACTTGACAGTTAAAATCTCTATCAGTAATGTTTCTTTATGTAGAAACGATTGAATTTTTTGGCAATTCCTGCAAATTATAATTCGTGTACTGATATGGACAGAATAAAAGAGATCGCTACCGTATTGGCCAAAACGGAAAATGCGAAAGAGATAGAGGAATTCTTACGAAGTCTGTTGACTCCAAGTGAGGCCAAAGAGGTTTCATCCAGATGGGAACTGGTGAAGTTGCTGGATGAAGGCATGAGTCAAAGAAAGATATCCGAAAAACTGGGTCTCAGTCTCTGTAAGATTACACGAGGTTCAAAAGAGCTGAAAAAAGATCCGTCCTATTTTAAGCAGATGATTGAAAAAAGCTCGCATTTGGACTGAATACTGTCATTTATTCAAATTTTATAACAGTGCACAATAGGAGAATGTCAATGAGCACAAAGATTTTCCTCAATGAACAAGATATCCCCAGACAATGGTATAATCTGGCGGCTGATTTGCCGACTCCAATGCAACCACCGCTTGGGCCGGATGGGAACCCTATTTCGCCGGAAATGCTGGCTCCGGTTTTCCCCATGAACCTGATTGAACAGGAAATGAGTCAGGAGCGATGGATCGATATCCCGGAACCGATTCTGGAACTATTGCTGAGATGGCGACCTTCTCCTCTGCACAGGGCAAGATACCTGGAAAAGGCCTTGGGAACTCCGGCACGCATCTATTATAAAAATGAAAGTGTATCTCCGGCCGGCAGCCACAAGCCGAACACGGCAGTTGCCCAGGCCTGGTACAACAAACAATTTGGGATTAAACGACTGACGACCGAAACCGGGGCTGGGCAATGGGGAAGCGCTCTCTCTTTCGCCTGCTCACTGATTGGTTTGGAGTGCAAAGTTTTTATGGTGAGGATCAGTTTTGATCAAAAGCCTTTCCGGAAAACGATGATGCAAACCTGGGGTGGACAGTGTATTGCCAGCCCGAGTGAAGAAACCCAGGCCGGTCGAGATGTACTGGCCAAGTATCCCGACACGCCGGGAAGTCTAGGTATAGCAATCAGTGAAGCAATTGAAGCGGCTGTCTCCGATGAGAGCGGTCAAACTCGATATTCTCTCGGAAGTGTACTGAATCATGTGTTGCTGCATCAAACCATCATCGGACTTGAAGCCAAAAAACAATTGGTGATAGCCGGTGAGAAAAAGGTTGACGTTGTAATCGGTTGCGCCGGTGGAGGAAGTAATTTTGCAGGACTGGCATTTCCGTTTATAAACGACAAGATTAACGGAGCAGATATCGACATACTGGCGGTTGAGCCTGCTTCCTGTCCCACTCTGACCAGGGCTCCGTTTATATATGATCATGGGGATATTGCCAAAATGACGCCTTTATTGCCGATGCACTCACTGGGTCATGCATTTGTTCCACCTCCCATTCATGCTGGCGGTCTTCGTTACCATGGCATGGCTCCCCTGGTTTCACAAGCGGCTGTGGAGGGTTTGATAACTCCGGAATCCATTATGCAGTTGGAGTGTTATGAAGCAGCAATGCTGTTTGCTCAAACCGAAGGTATGATTATCGCTCCCGAGACCAGTCACGCAGTAGCTATGGCTATTCGACAGGCTAAGCAGGCCAAAGAGGAGGCAAAAGAGAAAGTGATCGTCTTTAATCTCAGCGGCCATGGTTTGATGGATCTCAATGGCTATGACGCTTACATGTCCGGAAAACTTTTTAATTATTCACTTCCCCAGGAAGATCTGGATAAGTCCCTGGAAGCAATTAAAGGACACCCGCCTGTTACGGCAGCAAAAACCGGCAAGTGGTAGAATGCACTCGGGGACATTTTAACAGTGTCTCCGAGGGTTTCAAGGAAGCATATGTGCAAAGAACAGTTTGATGATCTGGAAGGGTATTGCCGTCAATTAGGGCACACCATTCCGTTTAAATATTGCAGAACCCAGCAGAATGGCATCCCCTGCTCCAAGTTAAGAGATTGTTATTTCGAACGTATTCCGATTCAGGATTTTATTGACAATAATTTCTCAGCAGAAGAGAAGCATGCCATGGTCTCAGTCCGACCACCCAAACTACAGTCAATTCTGGAATTGATTGAAAAAGCAAAAAAGCAATCCGGGAATAACAGACTCTGAAGTAAAATAATTCCGGTCATTTCCCATCCTCCCTTTAGGGCTTGCCAGAAAAAAAAAACACCGGTATTCTAAGCCAACCTTTAAACCGACATCTTCGGGCAGCCTGCTGCCTGGTTCTCTCTTGAAGATATTTGGGTTTTTTTTTGATACTCTCAACTTTTCTATAGGCTTTTTCCATGAAACAGGTTCTGATAATTCTGACAGCCATTTGCGGCTTTTCATTGACGGGTTATGCAACAGAAGGCATGTGCATTGAGGGCAATTGTATCAATGATTTTGGCGTCTTTATGTGGGAAGACGGCAGTCGATATGAAGGAGATTTTAAAAACAGTCTTCGCCACGGAGCGGGCACCATGATCTATGAAGATGAGGAGCAAAAATACACCGGCAAGTGGAAGAATGGAAAACGTCATGGCAAAGGGGTTATGATATACCTGGATGGAGAGCAGTATGAAGGAGATTGGGCAGAGGGACAAAGACATGGCTGGGGTACGGTTTCTTTTCCAAATGGGGAAAAGTTCAAGGGAGAACTGGTGAAGGACAAATGGCATGGTAAGGGGGAATACATCTTTTCTGACGGAAGTATATTTCAGGGAACTTGGAAGGGAGACAAAATGGATGGTGTCGGACAATATAAATATCCGGATGGCTCCGAACGGAAGGTGGAATACCAGGAAGGAGTATTAATTGAATAACGGCACATTGTCAGTCTTGTGCCGGCGTTCCCTCATCAAAGCAGTGGCAGATCTCCTCAATCTTTCAAATGAAAACTGCTGATCTTGTCAAAGGCGTATTCATCTTTGCTTTGCCAGGCGTCTTTTGCAGTTTCCATGGCATGATAAAGGATCTTTGCCTCTTTTGATGCCGAGGCGACTCCATGGAGTTTGTCAAATTTCTGCAGAAAATTCAGATACTCACCTATATTATCATATTCCTTGAAATAGATGTTGATAAGGATGATGAGGTGTGCGGCTCTGATCGCCGCTTCTTTTTCCAGAGTCGGGAAAGCTTTTTCCAGAATGGTTTTGGCATTCTGGACCAGCTTTCTGGCGTTCGCCTTATCCCCTTGGTCCATTAACATTTCAGCCTGTGTAAGCATAAAAGAAACAACCTTGCGCTGATGATTGGACTGCTCCAGGTCGTCACTAATTAATCCCAGTTGTTGATGGGTATCCATCGCCAGTTGGTAACTCACAATTGCCTGTTCAGGGGTTCTTTCCAGAGAATAAAGCCAGTTGTCATCAGCCGCAACAAGTTTTTTCCGTTTGTGAAGGGTTGGCTGCCATTTAGACTGGAATAGTTTTTGATCAAACTTAGGAGAACCAATCTCCTGATCCTGCCGTTGAAAGTATTCCATCATGTTGGAAGCAAACAGACAATTTGGACAAACCGAGATCTGAAACAGGTTATAGTCACAGAAGTCTTTGCCTCCGACAGCTCGGTCGTAATGAGGAATACCGAAGATATTATTTTTGGTGTGTAAGCAGCGAGATCGCAGTTGCCAGAACGGGATGTCGTTTGTCCCACACACCCGACATTGGAGATAATATCCCAACAGTGAATTATATTGAGGTTCAAATGTTTTTCTGGTCTCTACTTCTTCCGGCATTGAGAATATAAGTCTGGCGCCTTCCTCGGACGTAATCTGCTTCTTAAAGACAGCCTTAACTACATATTTTGCAATTCCGGATTTTACAGCTCTACACCATTGAGCTTCGGCGACAAAGGGGGCATGCAGGCCGGATTCCGATCTGTTCTTTTGGTCTTTGTATACCCTCAAAGTCAATCGGGCCATGGGATTAACCAACCGATTGGAAAAGAACAGACACTCGCGTTCAGAGAAACCGAAGCAGACCACATCCAGGGAATCATCACCCACCAGGAGATTGCTGTGAAAACGGTTTCCGCCCAGTCGTTTTCTGCCAAGACTGATAAACTTTTCAGGGATTTCGGGAGGCAAATTCAACAGTCTGGCAATATTTTTAAGAAACGCCACCTCCGACTTATCCAAATCTTCATCAACGATGGAAATCGAGGTGAGGTGTTTCAGGATTGCCAAGGCTTGTGCCTGCTCAAGCTGGATGGATTCCAGTGGCGGTATTTTATTCTGTTTTATCATCCCCAATACGGAATGAATCAAATCCTTGTCCTTCAGAAATCCCAGGAGGCTCTTCAAATAATCAATCTCCGCCTGATCAATACGGCCATCAGCCCAAATCATTCCTACAACTGCCCGAGCAAACCATTCTTTGGCTTTTGGGGACATGATTCCGATAATGGGATCATCCATTCTTCAATCCTGGTTTTTGATCAACAAATTCCATCTGGCGGGCCGTGTCCACTTTGTCTTAACGCCCCAATGCAAATAAAAGATGTGACCTTGTGGTTGTGCGTTTTGGCTCAATTTATCCCGTTCAAGTTGAAAGAAAATTGACACCGATGATTTTGGCCGGGTTGGTAACCAGTAGGTTTACAGTTAGTCCGGACTTAAATTGAACCTAAACTTTCGCATACTCCTTGTCAATTTTTTGTTGGTTGGCAAAGGTTTTAACCCAATTTAACATATACTTTAAGGTCAGGATATCCTCGCAAAAAACGGTAGATTTCATATCCGTGAACAGATGCAGGTTGGACTCCTTGTCGCCATTAACGGATGGCCATGGCGGAATGACATGAATGTAATTCCCCAATTCATCCAACATATGAGATCTGTCAGAAGCAAATTCCTGAAGATATAAATCTGGATCAATAATCTTAAAAAATGGTTGTAAAGAGGCTGGTGTTGTTTCTCTGAAAGTCAGGTTCAAATAGTGTGAAAGCGGACAGGGAAAGGGTAAAGTAGTATCAAAATCCCAGGCAAAACCGACGGTTATGAGTAGTACGTGGTAATCCCAGAGGACAGATCCACCATTCCCGGTGCTTTGGTTTAAAAACAAGCATTGTTTATCCGGGTTAGAAATAAAGACCACTCGTTTATTTAGATTCTTAAATGCCGATTCCTGACAGAGATACCAGATATTTTCTTCACAGTAAAAAGGCCAGTATTGGCATTCGCTCTTATCCAATGTTGTTTTCATGGGTTCATGGGGAGAATGTCCTCGTAATTTTTTTTTAACTCTAGCACACGTCTTAGGCTTGTGTTAATCGATTTCTGTCATAATCAGGATGTTTCCCTCCCGATTGTAAAGGTGTAATATAAACCTGCTTTCATCGATTTGACGGAAATGAATCCAACCCGCTAAGAGTGAGTTACAAATTCATCTGATTTAGGAACCGGGGACGTTACAGAAATGTTGAAAATCTGGAGAACGGAGGGCTTTTTATGACAGGAGTATCATTGTACAGTCAACTGGCTGAGCACATAGGACATGCGCATTCCAGGTACATTCCGCAGATATTTGAGATCCTGGCAAATGAAAAAGAGGCAATTCTGTTGCTGGCTGCAAAAGCACCTGCTTCTGCCACAGTATTAAGTAAAAACACCGGATTCCATGAAACTGAGATCAATGAGATGATCAAGAAGCTCTTTTATAAAGGGTTGATTTACAAATCAAAAAAAACGGATGGTATCAAATACTATTGTGTTCGTAATGTGATTCAATTTCATGATGCAACTCTGGTGGTGGATAATCCCGATCAGAGAATGCTGGATTTGTGGAAACAATATGATCATGAGGAGTGGCCGGATTATTTCAGGCAGCTTTGTGAGTTTTTCCCAACCCCACCGGTAAGGGTTATTCCGATTAATGAAAGTTTGGATGCCGGAACCCGGGTAATGCCATTTGATGATATCACCAAGGCGGTGGATAATGCTTACAATCTGGCGGTAACCAAGTGCTCCTGCCGAGTGGTGCATGGCGAATGCGGACACCCTGTAGATGTCTGTATTCAAGTAAATAAGGCTGCCGATTATGCCATTGAAAGGGGAACCGGGCGCCAAATCGATAAAACGGAAGCCGTTGAAATCCTGAAAATGTGCAGTGAGAGGGGATTAGTGCATAATGCCACTAATCATAAATCTGTTGGGATGATTATCTGTAATTGCTGCGAGGATTGTTGTGAAAATTGGCCGGGTGGAAGAAGATTCATTTCACCCAGTCGCTTTTTGGCGTCTGTTTCTGAAAACAAGTGCACCTTGTGCGAAGAGTGTATCGACCGCTGTATCTTCGATGCCATCTCTTTCGACCAGGAGGAAGGAATCATCCACATATCCGAAGACGATTGCATGGGATGTGGTGTCTGTAAAACCGGTTGCCAGGAAGAGGCAATCAAACTCATCGAAATCAGACCGCCGGATCATATACCCAACTGATCTCCGTTAAGATCTGATTTCAGAGAAAGATATTTCCTGAGGTCTGATAACGTTTTTTCACGCTGCGAATGCGATTGTAGTATTTTAAGGTATTATGGGTTCCGCAGGTTGGAACGGAACTGAACCTGAACTCCCTTTGTACAAAACGCTTACCCTTTCCTACACCGCACAGGTGTATAATCGAAGCCAGTTTCTGCTTGGTCTCAACCTCTATCCCCTTTTTCCCCTGCTCAGATAAAATTTGCTCAACATAATAGTGCAATCGTGCTGATGTCATTTCAATGGCATGTGATGGCCAAAGCCTGGAATAGAAACCGTTAAACCAGCAGGAGTTCAGTTTAAAAAAGGGTCCCTTGAGGGCGACCTTATGGTTGTGAATACAAAAGCGCTTGGCATCCTGGAAGGTAGGTTTGGTATATTGATACAGTCCGGCTGAAGTAGAGGCCGGTGCATATATCTTGAAGAAATCGGTCGTCAGTCGCCATCTCCATTCGGGCGTGATTAAAGGATTTCCGGCGCTTTCCACCTGGGCAAGAGCTCCCAGGTATTCGGCCGTCATGATAGGCGTGGCATGTCGTTCAAAAAGATGGCGATATGCTTTCCAAGTGGAACGGAAGGATTTGTAATCGTCCCCGATAAAAGGATTGAGAAGAATAACCGGGTTATGAACAACCTGGTAAACCCAGTTGATGCCAGCCAGTACCATCACAAAACCAATCAAAACAAGCATAATTTTTAATTTTTTGCCCATGATAGGTTACAGCATATTGAGTTATTCTTCAAGACCGGTAATAGCCCCTTCAGGGCAAACATCGGCACACGAACCGCAATCAGTGCATAAATCGGGATCGATTACATACCGATCACTGTTTTTATCAAACTGGATGGCATCCATGGGGCATTCTTGAAAACATAGACCCGAATTGGCGCACAAGCTGGTTGTTATCTGGTATGGCATATTAATAGAATTATCATTATTACGTTTTCATTCCGTTCTTGCTGTTTTGTTTTAATGGAAGGGTAACCCTACGCTAATGTCATTAATTAAAAGTCTTGCTCTTTCATTGAACTACCGAAAATGCAGAATATAAATGGTAGGGCGGGGTTACATCCCCGCCTGTACTTATTCCACGGCTGCCACGTAGAGCCCTACCGTTGTTCCCTGCAATATATTATAAGTCCTTGTAATCTGGTTATGAAGTCAAATTGAATATTGAGTCCACTCCGAAAAGTATTGTAATGTTCAATTTAGGGCTTTTAACTCAATAATCTAAAAACCATAGAAATTCTGAACCGCTGTCATGCCGGACTTGATCCGGCATCCATAAGGTTTAATCAAAAATCTGGATTCCGG
>JAHJTV010000027.1 GCA_018829445.1 bacterium | reverse complement strand
CTATTGATGGGCAACAAGTAGCCCATCCTACTTTTTCTAAACAAGAAATAGCTAAAGTTAAAGTAATGGCGTCTTTGTACATTCCATTATTTTGAAAGCCGTTTCTCATTATTGTTGCAAAAACCTAACCGGACATTACTGTGTATTTTACAGAATTTTACTTAACAGAAGAAATTGCGACATATTTATCAGGAATTAATTTTGTCACAAAGACCTTATACTTTTCATCCGAGATATGGAACAATCGTATGGAATAAAGATAGAACCTCTGATTTTGCAGGTTAGGTCAATTGAAACGAACCCAACCTGCATCGGTATATTGTTAAAAAACTGAACATTTTATCAGGAGAACAGGATGATCATTCGAATCTACAAGATATTGCTAATGCTGCAAATTGTAGGAACCACTATTGTCGGTTCGCTGTTTTATGATCTGACTGGTATGATTATTGGCTTTGTTGCCGGAGTGCTGATTGCAGGTCATTTTTTGACAACATTAAGCACTCGTGAAATAAATGTTGAGAATACAAAAATTCTGAAAGGCTTACTGGAAGAAACCAAAAAGCTGCAGACATCCTTGAACAAGCGCATTCCTCAAGTTGAGGATAGAGAACCAAAACAGATTGAGAAGACTGAATAACCGGAATCGGTTTGATTAACCACGCTTCGAAATATTTTACGGCTTTTTCCAGATAAAGGGCGATTTTGCCACCTGTAGTTAACTGGTTGGTATGGGAAATAATAGAAAAAATCATGGCGAAATATGAAACCTGACACAATGGTGTCAAACGCCTCGTCTATACTGAAATGGACTTGTTGTTAAAAAACTCATTTCTTAACTCATTAGCGAGGTGAATATGTTCGATAAATTTTGTCAGTCCTGCGGTATGCCCATGATGGATGATACCAAACACGCTTCTTCAACCATATTCTGTAAATATTGTGCAGATGAAAACGAAAAGCTTCAACCGCGAGAAGCAGTTCAGGCAGGTATTGCGGAATGGCTGAAGATGTTTGCACCTGAAAAAGAGGGTGTGGATTTTATGAAAAGAGCCGATAATTACCTGAAGGCCATGCCGGCCTGGGCTGAATAAAAATGAACCAAGCGATTCGTAAGCAATCGCTTGGCCCATCACTCAAAACAAAAGAGCCAGCGAAAGTACTTCCTTGGGGTAGATACTGGTCTTTTCCTCATCCAGTTTTTCCTCACCTGTTATCTCTCTTGAATTACTAAAGAAATATTACCCGCTTGTTCTGTATTCTGCTGAACTGTTTTTCTTCTTGACTATAACACCTTGTTTATGATTAGGTTCCTTTTAAGATCCAGATGATATCATCGTAAAATATCTATGAAGGCTGTGGTTTCTGGCTTTATGGCTGTCATGCAATCGTTAAAACTGAAAAGATCTTCTGGATTTACCTTAATGCGGACTTAACAATTAATTGTCCAAAAAACTGGACGATTCTATCCGGGATAGTAAAGTTTGTTGGACACTTTATACCAGGTTCTAAATTGAGTGATACTACCTGGTTTTATAGAATCTCTATTAAATTAAGTAATTAAAAAGAGTTTTTTTGGAGGGGCAGGTAATGGCATTTCAATAGCAAAGCCATTACCAATTGTTTTTATATTTGGTGTTTTAATCTCAGAACTCGGTCACACCAATTCTGGTGTAAGGAGGAGGTATGTTAACTCGTTTTAAAAATTTATTTTTTTTCGTCACATTGTTCACAGCTCTGAGCTTTTTTGTAGGCGGTTGTTTGCCAATACCATTCTCTGATGATTCATCAGATGATGATTCATCAGAATCCGAAGATTATGACTATGGAGATGATGGTGATTCAAGTGGACCATCCACGACTGCTGTTTCCAGCTCAATGACGGCGGTTGCGATGGGGATTTCGTCAGCTATTTCGGGATCAACTTCCACTCCGCCCAGTGAAGAACAGGTCATCAAAGAGATTGACAATAGTATGAAGTTATTGAGATCAAAAGAATTTCTCAGCCAGATCGTTTCAGATTATCAAGATTCAGAAACAACCGAAACCAACCTTCCCCAAGCAACAACAACAACTTATACAAGTAGTGACGGTAAAGTAAAACTGGTATTCTACTATAATTCCGATTCAGATTATGGGCGATATACCATCACCTTCAGTAGTTACTCTTACGGAGGTATAACTCTGTCCGGAACGCTCACCCAGACGTTTACATACACCAGTTCTAGTTCCACCAGTAGTTATACGAGTAAATATACTGGCTCTTTGAGTATTTCCGGTAGCTATGGATCTTTTTCCATGACCTGGAACTATAATTACAATTACCAAAGTGGTTCACTTTCATGCAGTGGGTATTTATACGCTGGTGGAACATACTACTATCTGAGTTCCAATTGCGGAAGTATATATACAAGTCCCGGTTTAGAAACTGCAAACAAATCAGAAACGGCATCCGGCGCGATCATATCGATTTGGACCTCTTGTGAAGATTGCAGCAACCTGGAAGTCAAGATTAATGGTAAGACCAAAGCTCTGTTGACAGGGTACACTGATTCAGAACCCACATGTGGACAAGAGACCAACAAAGCTATTAGTTCTTTGGAAGTGGCTTCTGGTGACTACAAAATTGGTGGGATTGACGAGAAAGGTAACAGCTGGCCAGAAAAAAATATCTCAGTTTTACCTGGAGAGTGCTTTCTGTTTGAGCTGAGATAGGCCATTCTGACTGCTGTATCAAATTGTTGGAATCAGATTATTTGTCCGGCGCCCATCATAGGGCGCCCTAACTTAAAATAGAAGAGCCAGCGAAAGTCCTCCCTTGGGATAGGTGTTGGCTTTTTCCTCATCCAGTTTCTCTTCGCCGAATTTTTTCTCCTGGATTTCCACAGAAATATAACCGCTGAGCTTTAGTTGATCAGCTATAGGGTAAGAGAGGTAAAGTGCGTTTGTTACCGACCGGCTGGCGTACTTAAATGCCCCTAATCCGTCTCCGTTCGGTTTTCGTTCAAAGTCCAAGGTTCTGTATATCAAAGAGTATTTCGGGTGCAATTTACCAAAGTTAAACAGGTCAAGATTAAAGCGATAAAACTGAAAATTAGCATAATAGTCCGCGATGGACCGCAAGTGCTCATTATAAGCATCAATCCAGGCTTCTTCCCAGTCGGAAACATCATCCGGCATGGTAATCAGTTTTGGTTTTCGGTCATAACCAAAGCCATGATAGAGTTCCATACGAAAAAACCGGTTGTGATAGGAGATGCTGCCTTTATCCACATCCATATCTTCATCGTGGAAATTGGCCCCCTGCTGGACAGCGTAGTACATCTTGTTAATAACGGTCATATCCAGGGAAAAAGGTCCAAAATCAAATCCTCCGGCCAAGTGCAGGAATTCATTTTCCCGGTCATCATGTGCTTCAAGATCCTCCTCGGTCCATCGGTATTTACCTGATCCCATGGTGTAAAGGCTCAGATCCAGCATAATGGAAAAGTGGATATAGCTGGCTTTCATCTTATAGTAAGCCTGGATTTGCGGTTCTTCGTGGACGCTGAAAAACATGGGGTAGCTTCCAGTGATAAAAAGACTTTGAAAGCTGAAGGGCCCATCAGTTGATTCGCGAACGATGGAAGGAATAAAACTGTTGCTCCTGTTTTTGGAAGAACCAAAACGATTTCCCAGATTGATCCAGACTCCCAGAGAGGTTTCGTTATCGTAAACCTGGGGCACCGGGTAAAATCGCCTGTTGTTCTCATATTTCCTGATTCGGTCGTACCCCTCTTTTAATCGATCCAGCTCCCTTTTAATCAATAAGGGATCTTCCAGCAGGTGTTGAGGATAAATGGTGTGAACCGGTTTATCTTCCCTGTCCCCATCGACCTCCTGTTTACAATGCATAAAGGGGTAGGGATGGACAAAACGATAGGCAATGGTTTCCGATTTCTGAGTTGCCGACTTTCCGTCCATTGGGGTGATATCAATATCCCAGATATCTGCGGTATCAATGATGGTTTGAGTTCCTGATGTTGTTAAAAAGGAGATCTGATCCTCGGAATAGTCAATCATCCACCCCTTAACCATGTCCACAACTTCGTTCTCGTAAATGGTTTTAACGGTTATAATATCCGATTCTTCCGGATTGACTATTTCCCGGATCTGGATGCTACCGACCGGATAATTAGTGATGTAGATAATATCAAACCTGGGGATGCTGCGAATTTCACCTTTTAATGTCATCAATTGCAGAGTATTATCATCAACGCTGATGATGACACCGGTATCCCGAATGCAGGCTGATGAATAGATTGCAGATATATTAACTGCCAATAGGTGGTTGCTGGCAAATATAAAAACAAACAGCATCAATCCCGGGCGAATAATTTTACAGGATAAATTCAACAACCACTGTGAATGAGACATCATTGCGTGCGGTATCTTCTTCATCATCATTTGATTTGGAATGAAATTGACGGATAAAAAAGTTGAGATAGCCCTTTAGGGAAACATAATCACCAAACTCTTGCTCAATACGGGCAGAGGTGATGTGCTGACGATAAGACAGCTCGTAATTCGAACCGGGAAAAGACTCCACATAATCTCCATAGAAGATCACCTCGCTGAGTCCAAATTGAATCTCCCTGGTTATGTCATAATCAAAATTTATCCTGAAGAATTGGGATTGCAGATCATAGCTGTTCATTTCGTTGAGCAGTTCCTGGGACGCTGAGGTGATGGCCACCTCCTGGGACATCTCTTCTGCGTATATCAGGTTGATAAAATCGTCTGAGGGGTTATTGGATTGAAACTTCATATCCGCACCAAGAAACTGGAGTTTATACCTGGGGGTGATGTAACTCAGACTGGCGATGGGTATCGACTGTTCCGTTACAATTTCACGGAACAGTCCGTTTCCCTGGAGGCAGATTATGGGATAATAGTATCCGGCTGCAAAAGAGTAGGAGCCCCATTCAAGACCTGTCATGGCAACCTGGTTGTATTGGGGTAACACGAGTATATCGTCCGGATCTCTTTTTTTAAAATATTCCTTAAACCAGGAGCGGTTTTCAATAACATATTTTTGCCCGTAAGCAAAAGCCCAGGAGTTTCCAGAAAAAAAGACGGAAAGAAAGTGATATTTTCCGGAAAATTTAACACCAAAAACCGGTTCGACATTGGGCAAGTATTCATTGGTATTCGAACCAATATTCAGAATCCCCTGGGGCCCGAAATTGCTTCCTGTCGGCCACTGAAAGTTCAGGGGGAACCCGTAGGGAAGTTCCTCCTTATAATCTTCTCGGTCTACAACAATGCCAACCTTGGTCTTTTTGTTATAGAGATAAGGACGGGCATAAAAGGAGGTTCTCTTTTGAAAACGATCCAGTTTGATAAATCCTTTCTCATATACTGACAGGAATTTAGAGATCTTAATCTGATCACTGATCATGCGGGTGGGTTGTACACTATCCATTATGGGTTCGGTTTTTTGTACACAGCCCGGGAGATTTGTACCAAACCCGAATTGATTTTCTTTAAACTGGGGGATTGGTCTGATTTCGGGAGCGATTTCACCAGCCAGTTCAAAGCCCTGTATAAGTTCAATGTCGACCAGGTGAGTTTTTCCTTCAATGTCATAAAAGACAATCAGCTCTTCCTGAAAACGGATCGGCCAACCGGTAAAAGAATATTCCACTTCTCCCTGAACATCGACCTTGCGAGCAAAATCCCTCAGACTGCCGGTTAAATCGATCTGTTGTATGGGATTGTCCAGAACATTAAACACCAGAATGTACTCAACACTTTTTTTCGGCAGTTCCGAAATGCTGCCATCGGTTTTTAACAGATAGATCCTCTCGGTATCAACATTGATAATCAAACCGGTAGTGGATTGGCATCCGGGATGAACAATTGAATAAAGTTCCAAGGCCCGGAGCTTAACATTCAAAGAGATAATAAAAAAAACAATGATGCTAACAATTTGCGCTTGTTTTTTCATGCCTTGAATTGGAATTTGGGTTTAATCGAATTCATTTAAATGAGGGTTAGATTAATATTAAAATGTCAACAATCATCTCCTTATAATAAGACTGAGAGGGTCGCTGTTCTCCTAAAATTTCATTATTTCATAGTGTTACTTAGGAAGAAGATCACAGTCGGAAATTCTCGGGTTTAAATTATACTTGACTAATAATGAGCATATGCCTAGAATCATCTTAATTCACATGGTCCGCAAGTCAAAATTGGAGTTTATTCAGTGAAAAAAGCATAAGTTATATCATAGCAATGATCTGACAAGGAGCAGCCGAATTCACTGACTATTAAACAACACAATCTATCAAGCAATCGCAACGATAATGACTTGGAAGCCTTGATCAAGCCTCGGAATCAAGCGCATCATAGTGCAGGGTGGGTGACTAGGGTTTTGTATTTTTTAACTTTTGCCATATCACATTAATCCTCTCCAATATCTACCCTGCATTATCGCTTTTCCCTATAAGTTCCATATATTAATGAAGTTGATTGATCCAATCAAATCTTAATATCGCATCTTTCAATAATCCTTACCTTTTTGATAATATTTACTTTTTATATAATCAGCGGAAGAATTCAATTCTGTATCAATAAAGTGAACATTTGTACTTGCTTTATTAAATAGAATTTGTCTATTTTAGTTCAATTGATCCCAAAACTTCTACTTGATGAGACTGGCACAGACAATTAATTAACTAATTGGCAATCCCCGTCGATTTCACCCTATCATCAATAAAATGATAGGGTGAAAATTGTGTTGATCGATAGATCATTTTAGGTGATGTTTGGGTTTTTTTGAAACATGAGATTGTTTTTAGCTCCGACCTGATCACATGTAATAATCAGTTTATTATCATTCGTAATCCATGAATAACAATCAAAGCCGAAACAGCTCCAGTGAATTAGATCACATTATTGTGAAAGGGGCGAGAGAGCATAATTTAAAAAATGTCACTGTTGAACTTCCCAAAAAGAAACTGATCGTTTTTACCGGCGTTTCCGGTTCCGGAAAATCCAGTTTGGCGTTTGACACTATTTTTGCGGAGGGGCAGCGTCGTTACATTGAGTCTTTATCATCTTATGCCCGCCAGTTTATTGGTCAAATGGAGAAACCAAAATATGAAATGATTAAGGGATTATCTCCAACAATATCCATTGAGCAGAAGTCTGCATCAAAGAATCCCCGGTCGACTGTTGGCACCATTACTGAAATTTATGATTACCTGCGTGTCCTGTTTGCCCGGATTGGTGTTCAGTATTGTCACAAGTGCGGGAAAGAGGTGGGAAGAGGCGATGCTAACAGCATGGTGGAGCAGATTCTGAAAATCCCCTCTCTTTCATCCATTTTGGTGCTTTCTCCGTTGGTGGAAAGCCGGAAGGGTGAGCACAAAGAGCTACTGGATGAATTGAATCGGGAGGGATATACCCGGGTTAGAGTCGATGGGGTTGTCCAAACAGTTGATAATGTTCAGGCACTGGCCAAACATAAAAAGCATGATATTGAAGTGGTGATTGATCGCTTAAAGATTAAGGCAGAAGACAGTTTTCGAAAGCGGTTAACCGATTCCGTGGAAACAGCTCTTAGATTAGGAAAAGGCCAGTTGATTGTCCATACTGATGATAACAGGGATATTCGCATGAGTGAATCTCGTTCCTGTTGCGGTTTCGCCTATCCCGAACTGGAACCGACCCTCTTTTCGTTTAATTCCCCCCGCGGGATGTGCCCCGAGTGTAATGGTATTGGAACTGTTCTTTCCATGGATGAGGACAAGATTATTCCGGACCAAAATTTGAGTATTAACCAAGGTGCTGTTGTTCCATGGAAAAACTATTTTGCCAATGGCGGCAAAAAGAATGATTCATGGGGGATGAAGCACCTGGAAGCGGTTCAGAGGAAATGGAAGATCAATTTTGATACCCCTTGGCAGGAATTACCGAAGAATCATAAGGATGTTTTCCTGTTCGGCTCCGGTGATCAGGAGATGGTGGTCGATTTTAACTCTCAAAAAATGCAGGGTTCGATTGTCACCAAATTTGAAGGGATTATGAACACCCTGATGCGACGCTATTTGCAGACCAATTCGGAAGGCACCAAATCCTGGTATGCCACCTTCATGTCGAATCAGACCTGCCCTGTCTGTCAGGGGAAGAGACTGCAGCCTGAAATTCTGCATGTAAAAATAGAAGATAAGTCCATTATTGATATCACCTCCATGACGATTTTTGAAACCTTTGAATTTTTAAGTAAACTGGAACTTGATGGCAATAAAAAAATGATCGCCGAGGAGTTGCTGAAAGAGATCACCAATCGCCTTGGTTTCCTCATCAATGTTGGACTTAACTATCTTTCCCTGGATCGGAAAGGGCCGACCCTTTCGGGGGGCGAATCCCAGAGGATCAGGTTGGCATCCCAGATCGGCTCCGAGTTAACAGGAGTACTATACATTCTGGATGAACCTTCCATAGGGTTGCACCAAAAGGATAACAGGAAACTGCTTGACAGTCTTTGTCATTTGCGGGATATCGGCAATACCCTGATAGTTGTGGAGCATGATCAGGAAACAATTGAGCAGGCCGATTGGGTTTTAGATATCGGGCCGGGGGCCGGAAGACTTGGAGGCGAGATTGTCGCCCAAGGGACCCCGGAAGAAATCCGACAAAATAAGGCGTCCCTTACCGGGCGGTTTTTATGTGGTGTGGAAAAAATCGAAATCCCGAAGAAAAGAAGGACACCCAAAAGTACCGGAGATCAATGGATTACCATTAAGAAAGCAGCAGCCAACAATCTTAAAAATATCGATGTCAAGATTCCCCTGGGAGTTTTCACCGCTGTAACCGGAGTATCCGGAGCAGGAAAATCCACCTTGATAAACCAGATTCTCTATCCGGCGCTGGCAAAAAAAATCCATAAAGCCAGCCTTGAAGTCGGAGAACACAAGGAGATATTGGGGCTTTCCCATCTGGATAAAATCATCAATATTGATCAAAGAGCAATCGGTCGGACTCCCAGGAGCAATCCGGCTACCTATACCAAGGTATTTGACCATATTCGGGACCTGTTTTCCGTCTTACCGGAATCCAAAGCGAGGGGGTATAAAAAAGGTCGTTTTTCTTTTAATGTTAAGGGTGGACGTTGTGAGCAATGCAAAGGTGATGGCTACATAAAAGTCGAAATGCATTTCCTGGCCGATGTTTTTGTCCCTTGCGAAACATGTTTTGGTAAGCGGTTTAACAATTCCACCCTGGAAATACTCTATAAGGGACATTCCATAAGCGATATCCTGGATCTCTCGGTCCGGGATGCCCTGGAGGTTTTTTCCAACCAGCCGAAAATCAAGACAGTTTTAGATACCCTGAAAGAGGTCGGACTGACCTATATAAAACTGGGGCAACCCGCAACCACCCTTTCCGGCGGCGAGGCACAGCGGATCAAGCTGGCTCGTGAATTGGCAAAAAAAGACACAGGTCGGACACTGTATATTCTGGATGAACCCACCACAGGCTTACATTTTAATGACATCAGGCTCTTACTGAACGTGCTGCACCAACTGGTCGATAACGGGAACTCCGTGATAGTGATTGAACACAACCTGGATGTGATCAAATGTGCTGATTGGATAATAGATATGGGACCTGACGGTGGCAAGGAAGGAGGAAAAATTATTGCCGAAGGCACTCCGGAAAAAGTAACCAGATCGAAACACAGTTACACCGGACAGTATTTAAAGGGAGTATTACAGTAACTATAAGACGTTATTATTATTAATTAATTCTGATAGAAATATGAATCAATGTTAGTAGTTTTACAAAACCGAGTGTAACTTCAATCGCTTTTGGCTTAATTCCCCTGCAGCATGCCACGTGCTGTCATGCCGGGCTTGACCCGGCATCCAGGGAATGCACTCAATATCAATAGATTCCGGCTCAAGGCCGGAATGACAGTGCTATATCCCGTAACTTAATGCAGAACTGTTCATTTGTTTTAAACTTATAGATAACACTAATAATCCTCGATACAGACTCCTCAATCTCAATTCCTTGGTTCAACATCCCTTTTCAAGAATGTGCAGATTATAATCGAGTCGTCTTATTAAACAGCTTAACGAATAAGGCGAAAAAGTCGGCTTATTCGTTGTCTGCCAGAAAATCAAATCCGAACTGATTTTGATCAACAAAAAAATGAACGTTCGTTCGTAAAATCTTGACATTGATCACCCTAGATCGCATAATTTAACCAGCTTTACTAAATATGATGAAGAGATCAAATTTGGTTTTTCCCGTACTTTACTCACATTATTGATTTGAAAATCAACAAAAGAAGCCAGGAAGGTTATTTTTTTATCAGTTTCTTTTTGCCAGAGTGGTGAACAGTCAAAAATGGGAGTGTAATTTTATACTGTTTTAGTTAACTGACCTAGGTCTGAAAGTTACATTAACCAGAGAAGAGGAAGAATATGGCCCAACAATTAGTTGATCAACGCGACATGGAATTTGTTATCTGGGAGCAGTTTGATAATGAAGAGTTTCTGAAGAGCGAACAGTTTGCCGCGTTTAATAGAAAGACTTGCGATATGATTTTAAAGGAAGCAAGAAAGATAGCAATTAACGAAATGCTTCCAACCATGGCGGAGAGTGAGGATGTCGGACTGGAATTCAAGGATGGAGTTGTCAAGGTTCCGGAGTGCATGAAACCTGTATTTGAACTGATGAAGGAAGGCGATTGGGGCAACCTGATGATTCCTGAAGAGATGGGTGGGCAGGGAGCTCCTGATTTTATCTCTTCTGCAGTGGCCGAGTACTTTATGGCTGCCAACTGGCCGTTGAATGCTTATTTAAGCATGGGTAACGGAACGGCTGCCATGATCGCCATGTATGGTACTGAAGAACAGAAAAAGACCTATGTAAAAAAACTGGTTTCAGCCGAATGGGGCGGAACCATGCTTTTGACTGAATCCAGTGCCGGATCTGATGTTGGAGCTTTGGAGACAACAGCGGTAAAAAATGATGATGGAACTTATTCTTTGTCCGGGAATAAAATTTTTATTACCAATGGCGAGCATGATCTGTGTGATAATATTATTCATCCGGTATTGGCAAGAATTGAAGGTGCACCGGTAGGAACAAAAGGGATTTCGATCTTTATCGTTCCGAAGTTTTTTGTAAATGACGATGGAAGTCTTGGGGACAGGAATGATATCTGGTGCACCGGTATTGAGCATAAGCACGGAATTAAAGCCAGTGCTACCTGCAGCATGGCAATGGGAGCCAAGGGTACCTGTATTGGTTACCTGTTGGGAAATGAAAATGAAGGGATGAAAATCATGTTTAACATGATGAACGGAGCAAGGATGCATACAGGTCAACAGGCCCTGGCATATGCTTCCGCTGCCTATTTAATGGCTGTTAACTATGCACGTGAAAGAATTCAGATGCGTGAACTGGGTCAACCGCATGATGCTCCTTCAGTAGCTATTATCAACCACCCTGACGTTAGAAGAAATCTCCTCTGGATGAAATCCTACGTGAGTGGTCTAAGGAGCTTTTATCAGTACATGGACTACCAAAAAGAGATGTCACATCTTGGTGAAACTGAAGAGATAAAAAAACTGGCCAATAGCATGTATGAGCTGCTGACTCCGATTATCAAAAGCTACCTGGCAAACAAGGGGTATGATGTTTGTGTTCAAGCTGTTCAGGTGTACGCAGGTGCCGGTTATACCAAGGATTATCTGGTGGAACAGTACATGAGAGATTGTAAAATCACCTCAATCTATGAAGGAACCTGCGGGATTCAGGCTATGGATCTGCTGGGCCGAAAAATGGGAATGGAAGGTGGAAAGGTTTTCATGGCATTCCTGGGTGAGATTATGAAAATAGTAAACGCTGCCAAGGAAGTGGAAGCTACCAAAGATCTGGCGGAAAGAGTTGAGGGCATGGTTAACAAACTGGGTGAAGTTGCCGGACACCTCGGCAAAAATGCCATGAGTCTCAATTATAAAATAGCTTTTGCCCATTCACTTCCCTACCTTGATGTAATGGGTGATACTATCATGGCCTGGATGTTGTTGTGGAGAGCTATGGTCGCCAGCCAGAAACTCGAAGACAATCCAAAGAAAAAGGATGTTGCTTTCTATGACGGTCAGGTGAAGACTGCTGAATTCTTTATCAGAACAATAGTACCAACCAGTATCGGCAGGATGAGCACCATCATCGATTTCTGCCCGGCTGCCATTGATATTTCCGATGAAGGCTTCGGTGGACTGTAATCCATAGATAGTCATCATAAGGCAAAAAAAGAACGGGGATTGTTATCTCAAAATCCTCGTTTTTTTTGGAAACCTCAAAGGGGTCAAGTCTACTGTTGACTCAATTTATTGAGTCAACAGTAGACTTGACCCCTTTGTTAATAAGAGATTGACACACTTGTTGAATTTTATTAGTGTTTCAGAGCAAACTAGTAGAGGTCTATATCCTACAGATCGGCATTGAGAATAAATTGTTCGATAATATCAAATCTGCAAAAAGGAGACTGTCATGGCTGGCGGATTTATGGGTAAGTATTGTGTTATTGATTTAACAAAGCAGAAGACGGAAGTGGTGGAATTGGAAGAGGATTTCTATAAAAAATACCTGTCCGGTTACGGACTGGGTGCAGCCATCATTACGGAGCGGCAAAAAGCCGGAATTGATCCGCTGGCTCCTGAAGCACATTTGGGTTTCTGCTCGGGATTATTGACCGGAACCAACACCTCCTTTTCAGGACGGTTTATGGTTGTGGGAAAGTCTCCTTTGACCGGGGGATGGGGGGATTCAAATTCCGGCGGATTTTTATCCAGGGAGATTAAGCGCAGTGGTTATGATGCCGTGTTTTTTACAGGTGTTTCAAAAAAACCGGTCTGGGTGAACATTACCGATGAGAAGATTGAGTTCAAGGATGCATCATCGCTTTGGGGAAAAGATAATGTCGAGACTAATCAAGCGATCAAGAGTGAATTAGGCGATAAACGAGTGCAGGTTGCTTCGATTGGAGTGGCCGGTGAAAAGCTTTCTTTTATTTCAGGTGTAACGACGGATGATGGAAGAATTGCCGGTCGGTCGGGCATGGGTGCCATTATGGGTTCAAAAAAGCTCAAGGCAGTTTCATTCAGAGGAAATCTGAAGGTGCCGGTGGCGAATGCGGCAAAGATGAAAGAACTGACCCAATCCATACAGAAGACCATAAGAAAGTCCAGGGGAACAGACAGACTAACGGTCAAGTTCATGGGTTTTGTAGGTAAACTGATCGCAAAAACCGGTGTCAGCGTTCCTCCCACAACCGATCTGTTTAAAGAGGTTTTTAAAACGTACGGAACTCCCGGTTCCAATGTTTATTCGGTAATGGTTGGTGATATGCCCATCAAAAACTGGGGTGGTGTGGGGCATTCCGATTTTACCTATGCGAAGGCGTTAAACATCAGCCCGGACAAGGTGATTGCCGATCAGAAGAAGAAGTATGCTTGTCAGCAGTGCCCCATGGGGTGCGGAGGTATTGTCGATATCAAAAAAGGAAAATTTGCCGGAACTGAAGGCCACAAGACGGAATATGAAGCCTGGGGCGCTTTTGGTGGAATGCAGTTAAATGATGATTATGACGCCATTATTGAATGCAACGAGCTTTGCAACCGTGCCGGAATCGATACAATTTCGACGGGCGGAACGGTTGCCTTTGCGGTTGAGTGTTTTGAGAACGGGCTAATTAACGAGGAAACCACCGGTGGTTTGAAACTGGGTTGGGGACGATCCAAAGAGATGGTGAAGTTAACCGAGATGATTATCAATCGGGAAGGATTTGGTGATATTCTGGCTGACGGATCAAGGGTTGCGGCCAAAAAAATCGGTAAAGGAGCCGAAAAATACGCTATCCATGCTGGAGGACAGGAATTGCCCATGCATGATTCAAGATTGGACGCCGGATTCGGAATCGCCTATCAAGTGGAACCAACCCCGGGTCGTCATACCGTCAGCAGTTTCAGCTATTCGACATTGTATCATGTGAAAAAGCTATTCCCCGAAGTTAAGAAAGCCATAAAAAAATCAAAAGGCAAAATGGCAAAAGAGGTCAAACAGCAGGCTGCTGGTACCGTATTGATGCAATTGATAAACGGATGTGGCATGTGTCATTTTGCCCCTTTGGTGTCCCTGGTTCCCATTGGTGATTATATTAATGCCGCAACCGGTTGGAATTTATCAATGGAAGATTACTATCAAATAGGATTAAGAATTCTAAGCTTAAGGAAAGCGTTCAATGTCCGGGAAGGACTGAAGCAGGAAGACAGTAGACTGCCGGACAGGGCAATCGGAACGAAGCCTCTGACCTCCGGGCCATTGAAAGGTGTCACCATTGATATTGATGGTATGCAACGCGAGTTCTTTGAGACGGTTGGTTGGGATGAAGCAATTGGAGGCCCGACACCGGCGAGGATGAAAGAATTGGGTATCGATAAGCTCTTCAGCTAAGACAATTCATTGTGGGTCTGCGCCGGCAGATCCACATCTCCGTTTATCCGCCGTTTTTTAGCAGTTGTTCCACAGAGATTTCCGAAATACCATACCCCGCTTCCTTTGGAATACAGAGAAACTGCCCCTCTTTTCTATCCTCTATCCAGGGACAGATTGTTTCGAGCTTTTCTTTTTTTACGGTTTCCATTACCTGTTCAACTGTATCAAAAGGGAGCAGTTTTCTAATATTCATTCGGGTGGGAAACACAATGGTTCTTTTTCCCTGCTCATAGTCCAGCAAAGCTTGTTTAGGGGTGATCCACAGGGAATCAACCGATTCGGAACCATCATGTTTTCCAATTTGACCTTCAGGTGCCTTGACCAGAAAGAAGTGGGTATCAAATCGTTTTGGCATGACAATCGGAGTAATCCAATGGGCATAAGATACAAGACTTCTGGTGTCGGCCACCAGGTTTTCTTTTTTCAAGAACTCATACAATCCGATATTATTATTCTCAAGTTTTTTACGGTAATGGAACAGGGTATTCAACCTTTCAGCGGTGATTTCACTGCCATCGGGTTCCATGGCCAGCAGGATACCACTCTCTTCGTAGGTCTCCCTGATAGCGGCTATTAAATAACAGGGTTTCAGTCCCGGGTCGAGCTGGGAATTAGAGACTTCCATAAAACGTGAATCCAGATCCCGCTCTTCCACTTTTCCACCCGGAAAGACCAGGGCGCCGGATGCAAAATCGATCTGGTGATGCCTGAGAACCATAAAAATTTCCACTCCTTGCTTTCCATTCCTGGCCAGGATAACTGTGGACGCGGGAACGGCTACCGGCGGCGAACCCGGCTTTTCAGGGCTTAAGCTATTACTCTTATTCATATGGCACTATTGGTTGGTGTGTTGGTTGATCAGGCGCATTCCGTTTTCAAAAAACAGTTTCCGGTAAAACTCATCGGAGAGGTTATAATCCAGTAAGACCTCTATCTCCTCTTCTCGGGGGAAGATAAGATTTGGAAAGTCGGAGCCGTAGACAAGCTGCTCTCGATTCTGTTCTAAAAACTGGGGATCAAGATTAAATCCCGAGCCCATCGATTTATGGAAGGAAAAGGAGGTATCCAGGTACAGATTGGGATATTGGGGCAACAGATCTATGAATTCCTGATATTCAAGACCGCCCATATGGGCGACGTTGGCATGTAGCTGCGGGTATCGTTTTAACACTTTAATGAACTGCTGATAGCCAACATATTGATTCCCGGTAGGGCCGGTTCCCGCGTGAAATAGAATCCGCTTATTTCGGTCAATCATCAACTCATAGAGTGGAAATAAACGTTCATCATGGGGATAGAAATCCTGCACCAGCAATTGAAGCTTAAATCCCAACACTTTGGGGTGATCCAGAATATCCCGGGCGACATCAAGGGCTTTCTCGTCACCGGGGTGAAAAGCTGCAAAGCAGTATAAATTGGGGATCTCATCCAGTATCTCTTTATTCCATCGATTTAAGGCTTCTGCCACGCCTGGTTTATGAGCATAATTGGAATAGATAATATGACTGACATTGCGAACATTGAGGTGTTCAACGCACTCTTTGTAATAGAATTTATGAATGACATTCCATTTGTAGACAGATCCGAAGTATTCCCAGATGGCATCAAAAAGTTTATCGGGGAACAGGTGAACATGAAAATCAATGATGTTTTTTGGTGTTTTTTTCATTGGTTACAATCCTTGTATTATATAATATCCCTATATTTTACCTGGGAAAATGAAACTGCAGGAGCGTTGGCTTCTACCTCTGTTAATCCTCAATCATATCAAGCAACATTTGAATCTCCAGATCCCAGATGGTTTCATCGACTGTTTCCAGAATCATGGGAATCTCTTCAAAGCGCTCATCGTTCATAATATATTTAAACACTTCAAGCCCCAATTTTCCTTTTCCCAGGCTTTGATGTCGATCGACCCGGCTTCCCAGTTCCTTTTTGGTATCGTTGAGGTGCATCCCCTTTAAATAATTGAATCCAATGATGGAGGAGAATTGTTCGAAAGTTGTGTCACAAGCCTTTGCGGTGGAAAGATCATATCCGGCAACAAAGGTATGACAGGTGTCAAGGCAGACCCCTACTCTTGATTTGTCATTGACCTGATTGATGATGGCAGCCAGTTGTTCAAACTCAAAACCGAGATTGGTACCCTGACCCGCAGTGTTTTCGATCACTGCGATTACTTCCGGAACTGCTTCATGCACCAGGTTTATCGATTCAGCGATCAGGCCAAGGCATTCCTCCGGTGATATTTTATTGAGGTGACTGCCGGGGTGAAAGTTGAGGAGTTTTAACTGCAGTTGATGACAACGCTTCATTTCATCTATGAAAGCATCTCTGGATTTAGTCAGTGCTTCCCTGTCCGGATGTCCGAGGTTGATCAGGTATCCATCATGGGGCAAAATAAAGTCCGTATCGATCCCAACTTTTTCACAGTTTTTTTTGAACTCGGTAATACTCTTTTTGCTAAGTGGCTTTGCTTCCCATCGCCTCTGGTTCTTAACAAACAGTCCAAAAGCACTGGCTCCGATTTTCTCCGCATTCAAAGGGGCGTTTTCAACTCCTCCGCTGGCGCTGACATGTGCACCAATCCGTTTCATGATCCTTCTCCCTGATAGGTCTGATTTATACTCTCCTGTTACACGGAATAAATGTTGCGAGTCATTAAGTGTAACTGCATACTATTGGATATTCAACGCTGTTTCAGTAAAAAGGATGCTTAATACGGATAAACTGTTCAGTTTATAAACAGGTGGAGGAGTTGAGGAAGTGATCTGATATTTTTCGGTGTTACGCGGAATTGAAAACCGGTGACTTCAATTCCGCGTTTACAATGTCAGTTTTTGTCGTTTGACTGCTCTTTTTCCGGGAATACTCCTCCTTCCGGGGTTACCCTAGGAGAGTTATCCTCTTTTTTAACAGGGGTTGGTTTTGCTGAAGGAACTGTGGTTTTGGTTTTGCCTATTAGTTCCGCAGCCAGGAAATCACCTTTCACATAGGGTAGAATCGGTTCTTCGTCGTAAACCATGAAGAGCCTTCTCAATTTCCACAGAATCAGTTCTTTGACCTTCTCTGACAGGTTGTCATTATTGGAAACACCTTCAGCCAGTTCCTGCTCATCACCGAATTCCTTCAGGCTGGCTTTAATCTCCTTATGGGATTCTCTCAGCTTGAAGATAAGCCCTTCGTAATTATCGATCATGGTGTTCAGCACAATATTGGGGCGTTTTATTTCCGTTCCGTATAGAAAGAAAAGTATGTCGTTGTAGTCTTTCACTTCTGTCAGCAATTGCTGTATTTCAGCATTTCGATTGTAAATCTCATCGTATTTTGCATTGAGTTCATCGACGTTCATGAGGAATCCTTTGGTCAGGTTAATGAAACAACCTCAAAGCGAGGTTGGTTAATATCGCATCAATTTGCGATCGTTATCAAACAAGAGAATCAAATCTCAAATTCTCTCTTTAAATTAAACAGGGCAGATCGTATGCTATCTTGAGTTAACGGATTATTATCCAATATATACTGTTTTCGATTAATTTCCGCCTCAACCAGGTAATCCATAAACTGACCGATGATCGGGTCCGGATTACGAATATCTCTGGTAAATTCAAGCTTCGCTGGATGAATCTGACAAAACAACCGATACACAATCCGGATCACCAGTTTACGATACTTAGGCAATGCCAGATTATCCGGTATTTTGTTGAGGTAGTATTCATACTTCAACACCTTGTGGAAACATTTTTCCAGATTCGGCATCCACTTGCTGGAAACGGTATTAAAATTAACATCGGAAACAATCTCTGCGATTTTTTCATCCGGTATCCGTCGCTTTCTCATACCAGTTCTAATGTTATATCAGGTTTTAATTCAGAAAATTCTCAATTGTGATATAGTTATCCGGAAAAAAAATTGTGTTCAAACATCAGTTATAAGTCTAGTCAATATAAAAAGAAAAATCAAAATTTAGAAAATTAAATACTTGTTCTATTGGGAGATACGGTTTTGCGACAATTTGAGTTTGAGTGGCTTTTAAAAATGGAATCAAGATGACAAAAAAGGATATCATAGTGGTTGGTGCAGGTGCGGGGGGGCTGATGGCGGCGGGTCGGGCGGCCGAACTCGGAGCAGACGTGTTATTGATTGAACATATGAGTGCTGTCGGTCGAAAACTTGCCATTACCGGGAAAGGAAGGTGCAACCTGACAAATGTTGCTGAACAGGCTGAATTCTTGAAACATTTTTATCCAAACGGTCGCTTCTTGAGAACCGCTTTTTCCGGTTTTTTTTCCGATCATATAATAAATTTTTTTGAAGCCAAGGGTGTTAAAACCGTTATTGAAAGAGGGGGCAGGGTATTTCCTCAGAGCGGTAATGCAGGAGATGTCGTCAACGCTTTGGAGCAATGGGTGAAAAAATCGGGAGTGACCATAAGGTTAAACACCGCCGTAGAGCAAGTTATTACTGAGCAGGATACCGTTAAGGGAGTTTTAATCAGCGCGGTGGAGCGACGTAAAAACAAGTTGGTCAAAATAGGAAAACAGGAAGAGATTCAATGCAACTCATTAATTTTAGTAACAGGCGGTGCCAGTTATCCCGCCACCGGGTCCACCGGAGAAGGATACAGAATAGCAAAAAAGCTGGGACATACAGTGATAACTCCCAGACCGGCCCTGGTTCCCTTGGAAACAGCAGGTCGTAGAACTGAAGCCCTGGATGGCTTACAACTTAAAAATGTGACTGCCTCAACCTGGGTTAATGGAAAACGATCTGCCCTGGAATTCGGAGAGATGTCTTTTACTCCATTCGGGGTAACCGGACCGATTATTCTGACTTTGAGTCATGAAGTTGTTGATCAGCTTTCCAATGGAAATCAGGTGGAATTGCAGATTGATCTTAAACCGGCATTGGATCATAAAACCCTTGATGATCGACTCATAAGGGAGTTTCAACAGAGCGGCAAAAAACAGTTTAAGTCGATCTTGAAGAACCTGTTGCCCAGGCAGTTGATCCAGTTTTGTTTGGAAGATCTGAATATTGAGCCGGATATAACCGGAAATGAGATTCAGGCCGGGGAAAGAAAACGGATCAGAAACTGGTTAAAAGCGGTTCCCTTTTCCATATCCGGCTATCGTCCTTTTTCTGAAGCGATTATCACATCAGGAGGAGTCAGTGTTAAAGAGGTAAATCCTAAGACCATGGAATCCAGACTGGTAAGACAGTTGTTTTTTGCGGGAGAAGTATTGGATATTCAAGCGGATACAGGCGGTTACAATCTTCAGGCCGCATTTTCCACCGGCTGGCTGGCAGCGGAATCGGCTGTCAAATCATTGTCAACCGATTAAGCAAGGCGCTATTTGGTCTTTTTCCTGCATTTCTCTTTTAACGAACTATCTTTCGATCGAACAGGTAGAATGAACAGGGGAAAAAACTTTTGCGAAAAGATCACCTCAGACATCTACCGCTATAAATCTTTGGTTTAATAAACTGAATTATTCTACCTGATTTTTTGAGAAAAACAGGTAGAATAAAACGAATGTTTAGCCTTAACCTGTACACTTCAAAAGTCTATAAATGTGAGGAATCTGATGAAGAAACTCGTTTTCCTGTTTGCAGCAACATTTCTGGTTGTATCTGTGGGGGTTTCCCAGGAAAGTGGTATGGAATCCTGTTTTCAATCCTACCAGGGGCAGTTGGCAAAAGGGTATAATGCACTGGCAATTGCAGTGGATAACGGATTTTATGTCTGCGGTTTTGCCTTTGGCAGCTTTGATAAAGGATCAGCAGCACAAAAAGCCATTACCGAATGTGAAACCATTAGGCTTGATCCTGTCAACGAAGTACAGGGTAAAAGAAAGGTTATGACCCATTGCAGAATTCATCGCTTTCAATTGGTTGAATAAACTGTCGATCCTGTTTTCACAACAGGATCGATTCAGCCAGATTTGTACGAATTGCCCTTGCAGAAATAAAGCAATCTTATCCATTTAAACTCAACGCAGATTGCTCACTCCATAAACATTTCTTGTTCAATACCAGACTTCCCGCTTGTGTGAGCTTCTCGATCTCGTTAACATAATTCCTTTAAGTGGAATCAGACTTACACCTCAAGTAAATTCACAGATATTAACATTCTTACAGATGAAAAACCTTCTTAAGGCATCTAAATTTTTAGTAGAAACGTTGAGGGTTGATCCTGACTCAAGACAGTTGGTCCCCGCTTTAAAACCAGAACCGGTAGAAAAGCCTGATATTGAGCTAACTATCTCAAACCAGATTATAAATGAGCTGTTGCTGCAAAATCTGCCTTTTGAAACGTCTATACCGGTTCACGAGAACAAACAGATCAAAATCTCGATATCAGATGCGGAAGTCAGAACAAAATCCAATAATCTGGTAGAGCTGAAGATCACTGATGCAGCCATCCAATTTGATCAATCCACCTTCAAAGTGGGTATCAAATCCAACACAGTTGCGGTTGAACTGAATCCGGGGATAATAGAAAATAAAGGGGCATTACGATTGGTTGCGCACGGACGATTCTCAAGTTTTGATGTTAAATATATGCCATTATGGCTGGAAAAACTCTTTGTTGAGGTAGTAAGAAAAAAGTTTCTTTCCCCTTTGGTGGATATCGATATCACCAAACTCCTGACAATAGAGAATCGGATAGATGTCGGCATCACCCCTTTAAGTCTTGCCTTAAAGCCTGAAGTGATTTCGATCAAGATCGATGAAAAAGGAATTTCTTTGCAGGCACGCTTCAATAAACTGGTACAATAAGTCAGCAATGTCCGGTTAGGTTATTGCAACAATAACGAGAAACGGCTTTCAAAATAATGGAATGTACAAAGACGCCATTACTTTAACTTTAGCTATTATTTGTTTAGAAAAAGTAGGATGGGCTACTCGTTGCCCATCAAT
>JAHJTV010000026.1 GCA_018829445.1 bacterium | reverse complement strand
TATTGATGGGCAACGAGTAGCCCATCCTACTTTTTTCTAAACAAATAATAGCTAAAGTTAAAGTAATGGCGTCTTTGTACATTCCATTATTTTGAAAGCCGTTTCTCGTTATTGTTGCAATAACCTAACCGGACATTGCTGATTTTAAACATAAGTCAATAGTGCGGGCGACAAGCACAAACTGTCTTCCGACTGAATCGGGCTGATTTTGACTTTTCGTTGGGAGACACTTCATGCTAGATTAAACAACGAAACATGGAGCAAAACATGAGGAAAAAGGTGCCCAAAATCAGAACTGTGGATATTGCCCGTCGAGCCAACATCCACGTCAATACTGTACGTTTTTATGAACGCATCGGGCTTATTTCCGAAGTCCCGCGAGACGCTAATAATTACCGCATTTTTTCGGAGCAGCATCTCTACCAGGTGTTGGTGTTGAGATATCTATTTCTGGATGAGTGGCCCGGGAAAACGGTAAGGAAAGCTTCTTATGGTATTATTGAAGCAATGAAACAGTGGGATATTCAAACAGCCTTGCAGCAATGCAGCGACTATCTTAAAATCATTCAGAAAGAGATAGATAAAACAACCAAAGCTGTTGCTATTATTAAGGATTGGCCATCCAGCGTATCACATAACAAGAAAAAAACCGTTTTGGATTTTCGCCAGGCGGCAAAAATATTGGGGACTACACGCGAGACCATCAGGAACTGGGAACGGAACCGGCTGATTTTCATTCCAAGAAAAGGAAGCAACAACTCTCGATACTTTACTAAAAAGGAACTTGATCGCCTTAGGGTGATCTACATGCTGCGACAGTCCAGAATCAGCATCGCGGCAATATTTCAAGCACTTCGATTGCTAGACCAGGGAAAAAGGCAAGAAGCTGTAGATTCCCTGGAATTACCCGACATTGAATCTGTCATCTCAACCGGCGACCACGTGCTGGAAGCCCTGTGTCATACTCGATCCAAAGCCACCGAACTATCAGCCTTTCTTCAAACAATCCCAATCTGAAAAGCCAACTTAAAAACACTACACTTGACCACCACCCTGACTTTTTCTGATACAATTGATTTTTTCTGGAATTTTCAACCAACGGATGTAACTGCAGGCTTCGAATATTAGATGTTAGAACCAATCCGCAGCCATCCCAATCCTCAATATCAAGCTGGAAATTCGATAATCTGGCGTATAAAACCCGCCCCAGAACAAGCAGTGGGGTAACATGTATCATTGGGCTCGATCCGAAATCCAGAATAATAATCAAATGGATCCCGGATCAGAGTTCGGGATGACATACGCCGTTAGTGAGAAGCGAAACTTTCAGCTTCGAAGGGAGTATTAAGCCCAATCTGCACAATAAAAGGAAACCATGAATAATAATTTTGAAAAGATATTGGCCCATCTGGTTAACGAAATTGGGGAACGCCCTGTGGGATCTTCGGGGAATCATGCATCACTGGCACTCTTGGAGAGACAATTCGTGAAATTGGGATACAACCTGAAAAACCTGGATTTTGACTGCTATTGCTGGGAATATGGAGAGTCCAGCATAAAAACAACGCAGAGAAACCATCCAATTCATCCCGGTGGGTTTTCCAATTTTTTTGAAGGAACTTGCCCGATTGAATTGATTGAGACTGTGGATCAACTGGAATCTGCCAACCTTGAAAATAAAATAGCTGTGTTAAATGGCACCATATCAAATGAACCGCTGATGCCTAAAGATTTCCCTTTTTACTACCCGGAGGAACATCAGCGGATTATCAATGCTCTGGAATCCAAGAATCCGAGTGCTATTGTGGCTGTAACTGGTAAGCATCCCTTTTGTGGACTTAACCCTTTTCCCCTTTTTGATGACGGCAATTTTAACATTCCAAACGCCTGCATGGATCAAAATTCAGCCAATAAAATCAATTACTCAGAAAACAAACTGACCTTAACCATCAATTCTCGGCGCATTCCCGGGAAAAGCCGACAACTGGTCGCGTCAACCCGCGATTCGTGTCCCCGGAAGATTGTAATCTGTGGTCACATGGATACAGCGTATAACACACCGGGCGCGCTGGATAATGCTACCGGATTAATCGTCATGTTGAAGTTGGCAGCACGGATTTCCAGCTATTCAGGAGATTATAAGCTGGAATTCGTGCCCTTTAACGGGGAAGAATATTACGGTGTCAGTGGACAGTTGGCTTACCTGGCCGATCAGGAGCAAAAGGCAGAAAGCATCGCACTGGTCATCAATATCGACTCCCCGGGACATACCAACTCCAAAACAGCCCTGTCGTTTTATAATTTTAACCCTTCGGATAAAAAGAAAGTCCAGAAGGTGATGGATTCCCATCAAATCTGCGAAACGGGCTCACAATGGATTGCTGGCGATCACAGCATTTTTGCCTTCCGCAACATCCCTTGCATTGCAGTAACCTCATCAGATCTTGAAAGTGAGATAATGGGATTTTCGCATACGCCGCGTGATACAATAAATCACGTCGATCCAGCAATATTGGAGGAAACAGCAATTTTTTTGGAGGATTATATTACCAGTTTTTAGCAGATGAGATGATAAGAATTTGGTTTTCGTGTGTCAAGGTATTCAACTTGGTTTATGAGAACATAAGGCTCAATTTTTGGAAATAAACAGAAATCATCGAGCATGTTGTCAAAGTTGGACTCACTATTTCAGATTTTGAACAGACAATGTCCTTCATCGAAAAACCGGTTTCAGAAAATCTGTCTTATAAACGAGCAGGGGGCCAGGTCTTTAATTTTTATTTTCTAAGACGGCAAGGGATCAAAAAATGTCAAAATTAAAGACCTGACCCCCGTTTTTCTGTCGCAGCAGTGATGGATGGATTACAACCACTACTCAACCATGTGATAACAGGAAATGATAATGAAAATCCTCATGGGTTGACCAAGAGCCAAATTATTGAGAAGAATAGACTTATCAAAGATTTTTCTCCTCAACTATGGGGCATCGCCGAAGAGGCTATAAACAAAGGTGTGGTGAAGGGGTTGTACAAGAATGAATAATTCATAACAATTTTATCAAACGGAGCGCTCTAGCCGCCGGTGAATTCGAGCTTTGTAATCCTGGCAAATCTTTAGTCGGGCTAAATCCCGTCGCAGCGACCGTTTGTAATGGTGTTATCTTTCAAAAGGAGGAATTATATGAACTTATGGGTCAGGAAAATCTGGAAGGAAAATAGAATTTTGGTCCTTTTTATTTTATTGATGATTTGTTTCAGAAGTGCTTTAGCGGATTGGAACACAGTTCCAACCGGCTCAATGAAGCCAACAATTGTTGAAGGCGATAGAGTTTGGGTGAATAAACTTGCTTATGATCTTAGAATTCCATTTACAGCAGTTTCCTTACATCAAATTTCGAATCCAAAAAGAGGGGATATTATTACATTTGATTCTAAATCAGCGGGTGTAACCCTAGTCAAGCGGGTCATTGGTTTACCAGAAGACACAGTGGAAATGGTCAACAATCGACTTATCATTAATGGAAAACCTGCTTCTTATTCAATAGTTAAACAAGATTACAATGGCTTAATTGTTGAGGAAGACTTAATCGGAATCAAACATTTAATTAAAATATACGGAGATTCGCCAGTATTCAGTAGTTTTCCTCCGGTCAAAGTTCCTAGCAACAGCTATCTCGTTTTAGGAGACAATCGAAATAATAGTGCAGATTCGCGCGTTCATGGTTTTATTCCTCGAAATGAGATTAGAGGAAAGACAAACTTGGTAGTCATGTCTCTGAATTATGATAACTTCTATATCCCGAGGAAAACTCGTTTTTTTAAAGATCTTCTATAAGTAGGATAAATATTCAAAAGATAACAAATGCGTACAGCGTTCGATTCCAATTATTGTTGGGGCAAAACTTGGCTGTTGATATCATATTTTGATACCATTATTTCAACACTTGAATAATAACTTTTAAGAATTGGTAACCAATGTCATTGAGTTCCAATCACAAGAAAACATTACACGCCATTTTTCAAGAACCTGTTCGTTCAAGTATTGCCTGAAATCGAATAGAAAGCTTGTTGAATGCTCTTGGTGCTGAGATAACTGAAGGTAGAGGTTCAAGAGTTCGGGTTGCATTAAACGGCGTACGCATGGTATTTCTCCGTTCACACCTATCTCTTTGGCGTTTGGTCTTTTAATATGCCGCTCATTTTTATCGGATATAAAGCTATCTCTGACCTGGATTTTACTAATCATTTCTGTTAGTTAAAGAAGTTAGTGCCTTAGTTCACAATTGTGAGGTACTCTTTTATTATGAACTCAAGAATGGTGTGATTCATTTTAAAATATTTTACAGTTATCACTGCTTACATGTGGCCTCAAAACTGCTGACAGACTTTGCGATTTTCCCTGATACTGGGAATAGGATTCAGATTTTCAGTCATAAAGTTGTGACTTGCAGATTTCCCATAATACCTGCATCTATATTTTGATTTCATTTCTGCGGTCTGTCCGGATCGTACATGGTAAAACTTTTAAACACTGATTGGTTATGTTTCTCCCTACGACCTGCAACGAGCTGAAAGCACTTGGCTGGGATAGTCTTGATATTATTCTCGTTACTGGTGATACTTATATCGACTCGCCCTACATTGGTGTTTCAGTGATCGGAAAAGTTCTGCTTGATGCCGGTTACAGGGTGGGGATCATCGCACAGCCTGATATGAATGATGATTCGGATATTAAGCGATTGGGAGAACCCGTTCTTTTCTGGGGTATCACTGCCGGTTGTATGGACTCCATGGTGTCAAATTATACTGCAACCAGGAAAAAACGTAATAACGATGATCTTACTGCAGGTGGACACAACACTCGCAGACCTGACCTGGCTGTTATCTCCTACACCAACCTGGTGAGGAGGTTTTTTAAGAACTGCAAACCCATTGTGATTGGAGGTATCGAAGCCAGCCTACGGCGTATATCCCATTATCATTATTGGAATAACAGTGTCCGGCGCTCCATTCTCTTTGATGCCAAAGCTGATATTCTTGTCTATGGTATGGGGGAGAAAACCATTCTTGAGATCGCAGAGAAGCTAAAAACCGGCAAAAGCACCACCGATATTCGTGGAATATGCTATATCGCGAAGGAAAAACGAGAGGGTTATCTCGAACTTCCTTCACACAGCGAGGTTGTAATGGACAAAAGACAGTTTACCGAGATGTTCAAGCTGTTTTATGCCAATAATGATCCGCGTACAGCTCAGGGTATTTGCCAGCAACAGGATACGCGCTTTCTAATTCAGAACCCTCCCCAGCTTAATCCCACTACTGACGAACTGGACCGAATTCATGAACTGGAATATGAAAACGAGGTTCATCCCTTTTATGGCAATCAAGGAGAAGTAAGAGCCCTTGATACCATCCGCTTTTCAATCATCTCTCACCGGGGCTGCTACGGACAATGTAATTTTTGTTCCATAGCGGTTCATCAGGGCCAGACTGTGATCAGCAGAAGTGAATCGTCTATCATCAGAGAAGCGGAAAAGTTGTCACACCAAAAGGATTTCAAAGGAATCTTGCAGAATGTGGGAGGCCCAACAGCCAATATGTATGGATTCGAATGCAAACGGAATAAACGAAAAGGGATCTGTCACGATAAACGATGTCTTACACCGGATACATGCAACACACTGAAAATTGACCATACGCAACAGATAAATCTCCTGAGAAAACTGCGGAAACTACCCAAAATAAAAAAAGTATTCGTAAGTTCGGGAATTCGCTATGATCTTATTCTCAGCGACGAGGCGCATGGGTTGGAGTACCTGGAGGAGATCATCAAACACCATATTTCCGGCCAGTTGAAATTAGCTCCGGAGCATTCTGAGAACAGCGTGTTAAAACTCATGGGTAAACCCGGGATTGACAGACTCATAGCCTTCAAAAAGCATTTTGACAGAATCAATAAAATCGTTGGTATGAAACAGTTTCTAACTTTTTATTTTATGGCCGCCTATCCTGGATGCACAGAAGCTGATATGCGGCAGCTGAAAACATTCTGCCGTAAAACGCTTGGATTCAGACCCCAACAGGTTCAAATATTCACTCCCACTCCCTCCTCAATCGCAACCCTTATGTACTATACTGAACAGTCATATGAAAACGACTCATCGATTTTCGTTGAAAAGGACAATGGCAAGAAAAACAGCCAGAAACGAGTGATCCTTGAATAGATTTCTTGTTTCCGGGATTAAAAAAATTAAAAATCGGTGTGGTGGCTTCTGTTATAAGTTTATTGGATACTTTGCTCAAATACCCCATGTGCAATTTTCACGTTATCTCCCCCATTACCTCTGTGCTGAACCGGTTGATCCACTGGTGGCTTTTAATGAGATTACTTATGTCTCACGATTTCAACTTACCGCTAATCCGGAGTCCGGCCCATTTTGATATTCAGTTTTTTCATCCGGTAGCGCAATGTATTGGGATGGATTCTGAGAAGTTCTGCCGCCCCTCCCTTTCCTGCTATTTTCCCATTTGTTTTTCGGAGTGTATTAAGAATGTGCTGCCTTTCATTATCCTGATGAGAGAGTAGTGTCGCGTTAACAGTGGTTAATTGCGAATTATCTTCAATAGGAGGCGCATTGAAGCGATTATTTCGGCTTAGTATCGTTCCCCGTTCAATGAAATTTTCCAGCTCCCGAACATTCCCCGGCCATTTATAGGTCACCATTTTATCAATAACTTGTCCCGGAATCGTATCGATCTTTTTATTCAGTTTTTTGGTGTAGATTTTTAGAAAATGGAATGCCAGCAATGGAATGTCTTCTTTCCTGTTGACAAGGGGGGGGACGTTTATCGGAAAAACATTAAGGCGGTAGTAAAGATCCAAACGAAACTTTCCCTTTTGGATTTCCTGTCGAAGATCTTTGTTGGTTGCTGCCATTAAGCGGAAATCCGACCGGATTGTGCTGCGCCCGCCTACTCTTTCAAATTCCTTGGTTTGTAGAACCCTTAACAACTGAAGTTGAACCGTTTGGGAGACATCTCCAATTTCGTCCAGGAAAAGTGTTCCACCATTAGCCAACTCAAATCGTCCGATCTTCTGTTCAACAGCTCCGGTAAATGCACCTTTCTCGTGACCAAACAATTCGCTGGAAATAAGAAATTCTGACAGAGCACTACTATTGACCTTAATGAACGGCCCCTTTTTCCGATTACTGCTCCGGTGAATAGCTCTGGCGACGAGTTCTTTCCCCACACCCGTTTCTCCAAGAATCAGGACAGCAGAGTCGGTTGCGGCAACTGAATCAATATCAGTAAAAACAGACTTTATTGCCTGGCTTCGGCCTATTATCTCTTCAAAATGAAACTCCTCTTTGAATTGCTGCTCCAGGTATCGTTTTTCCTCTTTCTCTTTCTGGTATTGCTCTTGTAATGCCTGATAAGCCTGTGCATTTTCAAGCATTATAGCCGCTTGCGCTGCAAAATACTTCAAAGCTTCAAGGTTTAAGCTTTCCAAGGAAAGCTTGTTAATCCTAATATCCGAATACAAAACCCCGACAATTTGGTTTCTCAACAACATTGGAATACAGATAACAGAGTAAAAAGTCTGGTTTTTACTTTCAAACTCTGTTTCTGATTTGATCCGAGTAATCTGTTCCCGTTTCGTTCTTACTGTCTTCCAAATCAACTCCATCGATTTGGAAAACTCTTCTGACTTGACCGTATCATTCGTGATGTTTTTAGCAGCCTTCAGGCTGATTTTCTCTCCTTTCTCATAAACCAGAAAAATGGCACCGCGTTCAGCACCTATTATACGGTTAACCGTAGTAATAATCCGGTTGACAAGATCACGAGGATCTCGGATGACTGCCAATTCCTGACCTAAAGCCAGGATCTCTTTCAGAAGTTCTTTTTCAGCATCTTGATCCTGAACCAGATGGCTAAAGTCCCCGGGAATCAGTTTTCTGTCAATTGTCAGCAACTGTTTCACGGCCAGTGATGCCAACTCAATCCCTTTTTCTTTATCCCCGTTTTGTAGACTGATTCTTGCCAGCTCAAGTCTGCAGTTTTCAATTCCGATAAAATGACCGGAGTCTTCAAGAAGCTTCAGAGCCTTTTGCAGCTTTCTGATAACCACTTGTGGGGCTGCACCCTTTTGGTTTTTAAACAGAGCTTGATAAAAAACAGCCATTCCTTGCATATAGACGTTTTCCGACTTCAACGCCTGTTGAATCTCAAATTCAATGGAAAGCTCAGGTAAAAAATCTCCCCAGCCTGTCTCAACCTCATAACAAAGCTCCAGAAGAAGAGGGAAAGGCGTTGCCAGGATCTGCTGCTGCTTTCTTAACGCCAGAAAATGCCCCAGCTCTTCAATCGCGTTCTCTTTTTTACCCGTCAGATAATAAACGTGTGCAAGCCCCAGGTGAACGAATACACGAATGAAGTTATTGTGCCCTTTAATTGCGGACTCCATTGCTTCTTGATAATATGGAATAGCCTCCTCAAATCGTTTGAGATCAACCAGGAATAGAGCCAGCACAGCAAGTGCATGGCTGGCCAGATTGGAATTACCAGTTTCCTCGCAATGTCTTCTGATCACATCCATCATTCCGATTCCCTGGTAGATCTGCCCACTGTTCCCAAGACAGGCACCAATAGTCAGATTGGCCAGCATAGAGAATTCCGATTTTGGAAGTTCTGAAACAGCAGGCGCAAATTTTTCATAGTCAGCCACGACGTCTTTGAAACGGCCCTGCCAATATCTAAAGAAAACACTAAAGATATTGACTGATCGTTTGAAATTCGGATTATCAATGCTTTTAGCCAGCTCCCATCCGGTATTGAATTGATGAAATGCCACTTTAAAATTAGATAACAACCACTCCTGTTTGGCCAGATGCATTCTTAACAAACACAGGTTTGAACTTAGATTCCTTTTCTGTGCCCTTTTGATGGCGTCCTTGAGGATATCAATGACACCAAAAGTATCAGCAGGTGTTGTAATTTTTGAATACTGAATAGCTGTATCTGTGAACAATTGATCTTCCGATTCCCCTTTCGCGCTGCTGAGATCCAGTAGAATTTTTTGATAAATCTCTTTTGCTTTTTCCAATTGATAGCTTTTCCGTGCACGGTTACCGGCCTTTAGAAGTTTCCCACAGGATGTCTTATCATTTTTGATTTGTAAGAGATGATCCACCAATTCAAGGTCAGATTCATCCTCCAAAGGCAATTCCTCCGCGATTATTTCCGCTGCACGACGATGAAGCTTTTCTCGCTCTTCTATTGAAACAGTCTGCCAGAATCGTTTTTTAATATTTTCATTGGAAAAACTGTAAAAACCCTCCTTTTCCGGCTTCAGCCAGTTATGATCCATACCCTGGTTAAAAACGGATAAAATTATCGACGCTTTTGCACCCGTTATTTCCTGAATCCAATCAATAGAAAAACTTCCTTTAAAAACAGCTGCAGGTCCTAGAATTTCAATCCCTACAAGTTCACTCTTATCCCTTAATGTCTTCGATTTCATGCTTTTACCATGATCTGTCTTTGCTATGAAAAATGTGATCAATTGCTCAAGAATTATCCAATAACCATACAACTATTCAGAGGCGTCCTAAAAACCCTGGCAGGGAAGACGGGTATTACAGGGTGCACCAATAAGTTTCGGATAACAAAAATTGATGGACAACGCGCTGTCCATCCCACATTATCCGCGCATCAAATGGGTTACGTGGGTAACGCTTTGCCTACGCTGCAAAGATAAAAAATTTTTATCAAATATAACCCGAAACTTTTTGGTGCACCCGTATTACATAATTATTGTTCAGAACAGAAGTTAAACAACAGAATCACCAATATTCGTATTTTTATCATTATTAGTAACAGAATAGATAATAAATAGTCATTAACAAATTGAAAAATACAACAAAAACAAATGAATATACAATTGGTATAGATCTGGCAATTCAAGAAGGAAAGCAAACGATACTCAATTCAATTTTGATCTTGGTTATTCGAAGCTTGCTTTGTTTTAAGAGGCCAGACAGACAGAAATTGTCATCATTCCTGTGCAGAAGCACTTGGTTTTATAAAGGATCAATAAAATGTTTAAATCTTGTCCCGTTACGACGTGTCATAACGGTTTCCGACTCATCAACCAAGATTATTAATCTTTTGAGTTAGCCTGTATGTCGAATCAAATCCGAGGCGATAAGAGTCACTATCAGGATCAATAAGAGTTGATTCATCCGACATTCGGCAATTATCAGGTCCAGTTGAAAGAATGATCGTTTTATACTTCAGGGCTGTTGAAACAGGCAAAATCCTGACAAGGAGCAGACCCTCTTATTTTGGATAAATCTTTAATTCGTTAATACTTTTTAGTATAAAAACCAATATTCGTGAGTAAATGTTATGAATCAGATCACATCCCCCATGCCGGGAAAAATAAATAAAGTACTTGTAAGAGCGGGCGATAAGGTTACGGCTGAAACCCAGGTTCTTATCCATGAAGCCATGAAAATGGAAAACGCGATTGTGGCTGGTTCAGAAGGTACTATAGTGGAGATCAGTATTGCAGAAGGAGATTCGGTGGAACTTGGACAGGTATTGATGACACTAGGCTAATAAACTGATCACATCACCATTTTTAATAGTAAAGGATGCAGGTTACGACCTTCCGGATCAATGGAATGGAGGGATACGCATAGTAAAAAATAGATATAACAGCTTTTTAGCACTAGTTTTTAGAAGAGAACCAAGGAGTTGGATGAAAATAGACGTTATTGAAGATCTGGAAAAAAGAAAAACCCTGGCATTGAAAATGGGTGGTGATCATAAGATTGAAGCCCAGAACCGGAAGGGGAGTTATACAGCCAGAGAAAGAATACTGCGGTTGCTTGACCCCGGCAGCTTCATGGAAATCGGTATGCTGGCGCATTCCGATGTTCCAGGGATGGAGATTAAAACACCGGCAGACGGAAAGATCAGCGGATTTGGTAAAATTAACGGTCGAAGTATAGGTGTATCAGCGAATGATGCAACTGTTCTGGCCGGCAGTGGTGGTCGTGTTGGTCATAAAAAAGCCATTCGTATCCTGGATACTGCTACCAAAAAAGGATTTCCTTTTGTCAATATCGGTGAAGCAGGTGGAGCTAGAATACCAGACATTCAGGGATCAGACGGTATGAGCTCAATGACCATAACCAACAGGGTTGCTTTTAGAACCAGACAGATTCCAATGGTTGCCACCATCATGGGTGAATGTTTTGGTGATCCCTCATGGATGGTTGCATTATCTGATTTCTCCATTCAGGTTAAGGGGTCGTGTATGGCAGTTTCGAGCCCACGTGTTTTGGAAATTGCAACCAATGAAAAGGTTTCTAATGATGAGCTGGGAGGGTGGCAGCTTCATGCACAGATAACCGGGCAGATTGACAGGGTTGCAGAAAATGAAGATGAATGCCTGGAACTGGTTAAGGAGTTTCTGTCATATCTCCCTCAGAATTCGGATGAATTGCCTCCTGCTATAGAGGGAGACGACAGTGCGAAAAATCGACAAAATACTCTGTTAAAAATATTGCCGGAGAGATCGAACCAATCCTACGACATGAAGCGATTGATTCGGACTATTGTGGATCATGAAAAGTTGTTTGAGCTCAAACCTGAGTTCGATCCGAGTGTAATTACATGTTTAGCCCGGATTGACGGGAAAACAATCGGAATTATCGCCAATCAGCCATCTCGTTATGCAGGCGCAATGGGACCCGATGGTTGTGACAAGTGCACCAGTTTTATCTGCCTTTGCGATTCATTCAACATACCCCTTCTTTTTCTGCACGACACTCCTGGCTTTTTTGTTGGAAAGGCAGCAGAGCAGAAGAAGATGCCAAGCAAAATTATTACTTTCATTCAGGCGCTTTCGCTGGCCACTGTCCCGAAAATCTCAATTGTCATCAGGAAATCCTATGGGATGGCTAATTGCAATATGGGGGGTGCAAACATGGGATCCGATTTTCTTTTCGCATGGCCTGGTGCAGATATCAGTTTCATGGGACCAGAAGTTGCGGTGAATGTAATATTTGGGGAAAAATTAAAAACGCTTGAAAATCCCGAACAATTAAAACAAGCGGCATTACAAAGCTTGAGAAAAGCCAGTGAACCATGGAAAGCCGCTGGCCTGGCTTATCTTGATGATGTTATTTATCCGGTGGATACGCGCAGCATCATCCTTCAATGCTTGGACTTAACAAGAATCAAAAATGGTGGGCGCAGCCAGCGACTATTGGCTAACTGGCCCACTGCGATTTAATGGCGATCAACCTTCGGTGGTCAGCTTCGCGGTTGATTATTTACTCCATTTTTTTTCTGACCGTTGAAATTGATAACCAAAACAAAAACAGATTCCGGAGAGTTGGAACCCCGGGCACTAAATAAACTAGAATATCTGGAGAATAAATGAATGCAAACCCGAAACCGGAAAGTGTGCTGAGAACGAAAGAAGATTACTTCAAGAGATTGAAAGGGATGAAGAGAAATCTTTATCATGATGGTCATAAAATTGATCGGGATGATGAGATCCAACAAGCTGCATTATCGGTTATGGCAACAACTTTTGACGCAGCTACAAATCCCGAAATGGCTGACTTGTGCACAGCTACCTCGCATTTGACAGGAAAGACAATCAACCGGTTTTGTCATATTCATCAAAGCACCGACGATCTGCACCGAAAACAAAATATGACTCGTTCTCTTTGCCGGAAAGTTGGCGGGTGTATTCAACGTTGTATGGGTGTTGACGCCCTGAATGCAATTAATGCTGTCTCTTATGAGGCGGATAAATTAAATAACGGAAAAACTGAGTATCACAAAAATTTTCTGAAATGGCTGGAAAACTTCCAGAATAATGATCTTGTAGGTTGTTGTGCTCAGACGGATGTTAAGGGAGAGCGGTTAAAACGTCCTGCACAGCAAACCGACCCGGATTCTTATGTTCATGTTGTAGAAAAACGAAGTGACGGAATTGTAGTACGCGGGTGTAAGGTACATATCTCTGAAGCCTCCATTGCCGATGAGATTCTGGTTGTTCCTACACGTGCTTTGATGCCGGACGAAAAAGATTATGCTGTTGCCTTTGCTGTACCGGCCGATTATGACGGTGTAAAGCAGGTTGTCTCTGTCCACAATTATCGCAGCAGATCCAAGTTTTATAGAGGCATAAACCCCGGATATACTGATTCTTATGTCATTTTTGATGATGTTTTTGTTCCTTGGGAAAGAGTGTTTTTATGTGGTGAAAACGATCATGGTGGGCTCTGCGCACTGTTGTTTGCTCTCTTCCACAGGCACAGCTATTCAGGATGCAAGCCGGCAATTGGTGACGTTATCTTGGGGCTTGCAGCACTTGCAGCAGAACATAACGGTATTCAAAAGACCTCCCATGCGCGGGCCGCTTTGGCAGAAATTATTAAGGTATCTGAATTGGGCTATGCAGCAGGGTTTACAGCCTCCGCCATGGGAAAACCTGAGGTGTATATTCCAAAACTGGGAATGGTGCCTTACGGTCCCGGCA
Source organism: bacterium (assembly GCA_018829445.1). Classification (GTDB taxonomy): domain Bacteria; phylum SAR324; class SAR324; order XYD2-FULL-50-16; family XYD2-FULL-50-16; genus JAHJTV01. The sequence continues at coordinate 56,947 of JAHJTV010000026.1, read as the reverse complement.
GCTACATTCCAAACTCAATTTATGCTAATGTCGGAAGATGTTTAACAGGGGAAGCCGTATTTCATGAACAGGAAATTCTTTGTGAAATTGCTGGTGGCGTTCCCGCAACATTTCCATATGAAGGTGACTTGACAGATCCGGAACTGAAACCGTTGTTGGAAAAGTATCTCATGCGGAACCCGAAGATTCCGATCGAAGATCAGATTAAATTCTGGATGTATTTTGGGGACATGACCTGCTCCGGGTTTGCCAGCATTCTGAACTACGGTAACTATCATGGTGGCGGATCTCCAATCATGGAGCAGATTGCCATCACTTCCCAATATGATATTGAAGACCGAAAAAACCTTATTAGAGATCTGGCAGGGATGGAGAAAAAATGATGGCCGAACAGAAGTTTTTTGATGAGGAGCTGAGACAAAATTATATAGAGATTAGACATTTCCTGAAGTCTTTTATAAGGGACACTAACTGCGATGAACTGTTGAGATGCCTGTTTGAAGAGTTGGTTGAAAACTGTCCCTACTCGGAAGATAAACCTGAAAAAAAGGAGTGAATATGGAACCGATCTGGATGAAGAACTGGCCTCAAGATATGCCCCAAAAACTGGCTTTTGATTTGGGGATTAAACCGGTTCATGAATATTTGAGGGCACAGGCAAAAAGCCAACCGGACAAACCCGCTATAATTTTTTATGGCAGGGAGATCGCGTACAAGGAACTTGATGAAGCATCTGATCGGTTTGGTGCTTACTTGTTGCAGCAGGGGATCAAAAAAGGTGATCGTGTCGGTATTATGATGCTGAACTGCCCGCAGTACGCCATTGCTCATTTTGGCATTCAGAAAATCGGAGGCATCGTATGTCCCTGTTCACCCTTGTTTAAAGCTTTAGAGCTGGAATATGAACTAAACGATGCTGATATTGAGATTCTTGTTGCCCTTGATCTGTTCATGCCCATCATCAGCGAAGTACGATCAAAGACTGTCTTGCGGAAACTGGTTGTCACAAACCTGAATGATTACCTTCCATCGGAGCCGACTCTTCCGCTTATCGACTATATGAAAGTTCCAAAGCAGGACATTCCGGGGACAGATGATTTTCTGACTATTGTCAGCACATCTGCAGAAATTCCGATTGTTGAAATAAATGCTAGGGAGGATATTGGTCTGTTTCAGTACACAGGAGGAACAACCGGGCTACCGAAAGGATGTATGCTTACCTATTATGCTGCTCTGTTCAAGACAGCCGCGGTTTGTGAGATTGGTGACATTCGTAAAGACACGGTTTGCCTGGTTACCATGCCTATTTTTCATATAGCCGGTATGCTGGCCGGACTTAACAGCGCTGTCATGTCCGGTGCTACCCAGATTCTTCTTTCCATGTTTGATGCTGAAACCGCCATAAAGGCGATTTCTGACTATAAGGTCGATTTCTGGTACAGTGCAGTCCCCATGAATCTTGCCATCATGCAGCAACCTGCTCTTCAGAAATTTGATATTTCCTGCCTGAAAACCTGTATGACCTCCTCATTTGGAATTCAGTTGACGGAGCAGATCTCCAATCAGTGGCGTGATGCTACAAAAGGCGGATTGTTGATTGAGGGAGCCTATGGATTAAGTGAGACTCATACGGCTGATACCTTTATCCCGAGACAGAAAGTGAAGTACGGCAGTTGCGGTATTCCGGGATTTGATCAGGAGTTCAAGATTGTTTCAATTGAAGATCGCACCAAAGAACTGGCGTTGGGAGAAGAGGGAGAGATTGCTCTCAAAAATCCTGCGGTTTTTAAAGGGTATTGGAAAAGACCGGATGAGACCGCTGTAACGTTGATGGACGGCTGGGTTTACACCGGTGACATTGGAAAATTTGATGATGATGGGTATTTGTATCTACTGGGGCGGGTGAAAGAGATGATCAAGGTTTCCGGCTTTTCAGTCTACCCGGAAGAGGTGGAACTGCTTCTCGGGAAACATCCGGCAATTGACCAGTCAGCTGTTATCGGAGTTCCTGATGAAACCAAGGGAGAAGTCGTCAAAGCCTTTATCGTGCTTACTGCAGGTCAGAAAACAACTGAGGAAGAGATCAAATCCTGGGCTAAAGAAAACATGTCCTCCTACAAGTGCCCGGTTCATGTTGAGTTTAGAGAAACCCTGCCAACTTTGCCGACAGGCAAGTTGCTAAGAAGAAGACTCCAGGAGAAAAATTGATGGAAATAAGGACAGTACTGATACTGGGAGCGGGGACCATGGGGCAGATGATATCCTTGCTGTGCGCTGAACAGGGGTATAAAGTTCACATTTACGATATCATCGAGAAATCCCTGAAAAATGCACAAGAAAGAATCTCAAGAATAGCCAAAAAGAAAGCGGTCGACCTCCTTTCGCATGTCACCTTTTATTCAAACCCGAAAAAAGCAGCAGAAGGTGTCGACCTGATTAGTGAATCAGTTCCAGAAGATCCGGAGCTTAAGGGAAAAGTCTTTCAGGAGTTTCACACAGTTTGCAGCTCGGATACCATCTTCACAAGCAATACATCCTCACTGCTTCCCTCACAATTCGCGGAAGCGTCGGGGAGATCGGAAAGGCTTTGTGCCCTGCATTTCCATGATATCAGGGTAACAAAAATAGTTGATGTGATGCCGCATGAGGGGACTACATCCGAAGTTATTCAAATTGTGACAGACTTTGTCCGATCCATAGGACAGATCCCCATCGTTCTTAAACGTGAAAACAACGGTTATGTTTTTAACAATATGCTGATGAGTTTTTTGGCTTCTGCTCTTACGTTGGCACAGAAAGGCGTGACCTCAATAGAGGAGATTGACAAATCCTGGATGGGAGTTATGCATACCACAGTCGGTCCCTTTGCAATCATGGATTCAATTGGACTGGAAACCGTTTGGAAGATCACCGACTATTGGGCGGAAAAAAAGGATGATAGACAGGCAAAAGCAAATGCTGCTTTTCTGAAATCCTATATTGACCAAGGTAAAATCGGACAAAAATCCGGTAAGGGATTTTATCAGTACCCCAATCCCACTTTTAAGAAACCTGACTTTCTCAGTTGAATATGACACTTTTCTCACTTGAAAAAAAAATTGCTATTGTAAGCGGTGCCAGCAGAGGGATCGGTAAAAGTATCGCCTTGCTCCTGGCTCAGCAGGGCGCTCATGTTATCCTGGTCAGCCGCAAACAGGAAGAGCTGGATAAAGTTGCAGAAACGATTTCAAACCGCGGCGGAAAATCCTCTGCTATTGTTTGTAATATGGGTTATCTGGAACAAATTCAGTTGCTCATGAAAACCATAAAGGACAGGTTTGGCCGCTTGGATATCCTTGTTAATAATGCGGCTGCCAATCCCTATTTTGGGGAGATGATTGAAGCAGAAGAGTGGGCCTGGGATAAAACAAACGAGGTTAATCTGAAAGGTCCCTTTTTCATGACAACTGAAGCCGTCAAACTGATGCGAGAGTCAGGTAATGGAGGAAGTATAGTAAATATTTCCTCCATAAACGGACTTCGTCCAGCCATGATGCAGGGTATTTATTCCATTACCAAAGCGGGTCTCATTGCCATGACAAAAGCGTTTGCTAAAGAGCTGATTACTTTTAGTATTCGTGTTAATGCAGTCCTGCCCGGATTGACTGACACCAAATTTGCCGGTGCGATTACAGCCAATGAAGATATTGAAAAACATGTTTTCCGGCAAATCCCAATGGGCCGTGCAGCAGACCCTGATGAAATCTCCGGCGCAGTTCTCTACCTGGCATCTGATGCAGCATCTTATACAACCGGCTCCTGTATAACCTGCGATGGTGGCATGCTGGCCTGAAAAGTGGGCAAACCTTGAATTGTGATTCAAGATTCTTAATCATTCGCCGGATTCTTCTGTTGGCAGTGGATTCGATGGAGAAGTGCTCATTATTCCAAAGGAAGTTTGACAATAAATTTGGTTCTTTTGCCAATCTCAGAGTCAACCTTGATAGTGCCTTTGTGGTTGTTGGTAATGATCATAAAGGAGACTGATAAACCAAGTCCTGTCCCCTCACCTACAGGCTTTGTAGTGAAAAAGGGCTCAAAAATCCTTTTTCTTGTTTCTTCATCCATTCCTGGCCCGTTATCTTCAACTTCAGTGCAGGCCATTCCCCCCTCAAGCTTTACTCTCAGGGTGATTTGGGGGCTTTTATTGTCCTTCTGATTGGCCATAGCCCAGGCTGCATTGCTGAGAAGATTCAGAAAGACCTGTTCTATCTCCGTTTTATTGCATGGCACCATAGGCATATTTGGATCAAATTCTTTCTTGATTTTGATACTTTTGAAATCAAATTTTTTGGTCAAATTGTATTCCTTATTTGCAAGGTCAATGACGTTCTTTAGCAATGAAGCGAGATCGGTAGGAATCATTTTCGATTCACTCTTTCGGCTGAACTGTAGCATGTTTGAGATGATCTCGGCTGCTTTGTTACCTGAATCTTGAATGCCTTCAATTAACGTATGAATTTTCCGTTTTTTTATATAAGACTGTAATTTATCAAATCCAATCCCAACTTCTTCTGCAACTTCAAGATTTACTGGCAACTCAACCAGCAACCTTCGTTGAATATTTTGAGCTCCCTGCAGTATTCCAGCCAGAGGATTGTTCAATTCATGGGCTGTTCCTGCAGCCAATCTGCCAATAGACATCATTTTCTCTGATTGGATCATTAGTTCCTCTGTCTGCTTTTTTTCTGTTACATCATTGATGAAACATAAAATTGCAGCCTTTTCTTTCCACTTGATGACTACCGGTTTGATTTCACACCATATAACGTTTCCTTTCTTTCCGATTACTCTGAGTGTAAAGGTTTCATATCGAATATTTCCTATCTGCTCTTCTGCAGTGTTGCCGCTGATGCGTTTCCTTTCCTCAGGGTGAATTAATTCAATAAACGGTTTGGCTGCAAGTTCTTCTGCGCTATATCCCGTTACTTCACATGTCCGGGGATTAAAAAAAGTAAAATTTCTCCCCTGAAGGACTACAATTGAGTCGTTTGCGTTTTCGATTACTGTCTTATACTTACTCTCGCTTTCTTTTAAGGATTCCAACGCCTGATTTCGCATGGTGATATCAACAGCAGATGACATAAACCCTTTTGGGTTTCCCTGGGTATCGGTAACAAGCGCAGCGGATACTTGAACATCAAAAAATTGCCCGTTTTTTCGTATGGCTTTTAGTTCACCGGTCCATTTTCCAATATTCTTCAGAGACTGGTTCATTGCTTCCATATTTTCTTCTGCTATCCAGAAACTCCTGAAATCCTTTCCTTTGAGTTCCCCTGCATTGGAATAGTTCCACAAATGAAGGAAAGTGGGATTCACGTATTCAATGTTTCCATCCAAATCGGAGGTGATTATGGCACTCGATGCAGAGTCTATTATATATCCTCTTTTCTGAAGTTCCTTTGTCATCATAGTGAGCCTATCTGCGAGACCCAGGGATGAAAAAAGCATCAACCACGCTAGACCAATGTTGTAAAACCAGTCAAATATCTCAGCTCTACCAATGAATCCAAAAAGATTCAAACCGTCAATGGGAACAGTCACCAAGATGATGCTGAATCCAATGAAAATGAAATATGCCTGCCTATTCCTGCGGAATGAAGCGTAAATAGAAAGAGAAAATAAGTATAGCGGCAAAATGGCTGCGATAATATTAACCGCAATCAGAACATGTCTATAAAGAAGGAAGGGGGATAACAGAATTATCACAAAAATCGGATATTTAATGCCAATATTTAAAGTTTTATAAAAGAAAGGATAGTTTTTTCGGGGATTGAAATAATACTGTATAAAATAGGCGCAACTGATGACAGTGCTGATAATCACAAATACGACACTGAAATTGTTTAGCGAAGGCGGTAATACATATAGTGAAATGTATCCCAATGTTGTTAAGCGGAGCATCAGGAGTGACAATACCAGGAACACAAATAGAATTATTTCAACTTTACGAATGGAGTAAAATACAAATATATTATACAAAATCAGGAGGATCAACCAACCCGACAGGAAAAATATCAGAGAGCTTTCACGTGTTGCATCCTTTAAAAGTGCATAGGTGGTTACAAGTCTGGGGGTAAAAATCATCGAACTCGTAGTCCGTATCCTCAGATAATACTGATTCTCTCCCGGTACAACTGAAAGTCTAAGGAAGAATTTGTTTGATTGAATATCTCTGGTTTCAGCCGGAAGTTGGTCGCCCGTACTTTTTATTTTTCGGGGAAATCCTGAAACAGCTTTATAGAGATCAATATTGTCAAAGAGAGGGTTGTCGACCTTTAGAAACATCTCCTTTGTCTTGTCACTGATATTTTCTACATTGAATTTGAACCACCATGCTGACTGGGTATAACCAAACGCTATATTATTGTTTTGGGAATGTTTCCAGATGATATCTTCATTCATAATCTCAGAAATTGAAGTGGCACCGTCCTTATCTTCAATATATTGGAGACCTGTCCCGAGGTCTATTGAGTTAAAATCACTGTCAACCGTGTAATAGTCAGAGGAAAAAAGCGATGACGGAATAAGAAAAAAAATAATCAGAAGACTCAAGGAATTTAATTTGTGTATCAAAATTGTCTCCAAAAAAACATATCCATCTGAAAACTACCTTTTAGGATGATTCTCCTACAAACCACTCATGTATTGAATTCAGTATTTCCAGTATGCAAGTGAATTAGAGTAAACAAGCAACAGAAACGATCTGCAAGTGATTTACCGGTTCAGGGCAAATTGGTCATCACGGCACACCGCATAATATACATTTTTTTCTCATTTAATTCCACGGAAATTTGGCTTAAGTTGTTGTACTACTGCCATGCATCAGATGATCGCTTTGACAGGGAGTAGATTTTCCATGTTAACCACTTTTGCCGGGTTCTCTGATAGTTTTAATCCACAGAACAGCCGATAGTTGCCATTTCAGGCAAAGCCCCATGCAACTCCTGACAACCTCTATAAAAAAGACCTGGCTTTCCATACGGTAAAACCATTTGACAGAATGACCGTATAGTCTAATCATTTACGTTGATTTTATGTCGAGTTAATTTCCAATTGATATGGAGGGGGTGCAATGAGGCGTTTTCTGAAATGGACTTCAGGTTTGTTAGTGGGATTGGGGTTGATTTTATGTGTAGGGGGATGGGTTTATCTTAACAATTGTTTACCTGATCTGGATGGTACAATTACCAGCGATCGAATTAAAGGCAGGACAAAGATTACTCGGGATCAATGGGGAGTTGCCCATATCAGTGCGGAATCAAAAGAAGATGCTTATTTTGCATATGGCTATACTATTGCTCAGGATCGTTTATTTCAGATGGAATTGCAGCGTCGTCTGGCCCAGGGAGAATTAGCCGAAATCATGGGAGAAAGCCTTCTTGCCGTCGATAAAATGTTTAGAACCCTCATGTTCAAGCATTGGGCCGAAGACTATTTGCGAAACCAGCAGGCTATTCATCCCGAAGCCTTGCAGATATTGGATTCTTTTATTGAAGGCATCAATTTTCATATCAGTACCGGCAACCTGCCCGTTGAGTATCAACTGCTCGGATTCAGCCCTCGACCTTTCACAAGATTGGATTGTGTTTCCATGGTGGGCTACATGGCCTATTCTTTTGCCGATGGAATCAAGAGAGATGCTCTTTTCACAATGCTGGAAGAGGTGTTGACTGTTTCCGATCTGGATACGATTTTCCCGGATTATAGGCTGGAGAATAAGACAACCATAATGGAACCGACCGGTGTTGCAGTTCAAGAGACGAGCTTTCACGCTCGGGATGGTAAATTGCAGCAACATTCGAGTGCTCCTGAAACAAACTCTGATAATAAAAACCGGGAGCTTCTTGAGTCTATTCTGGTGACTCTAAAAGACGCAGCCAGTATCGATCCGCCTTTTGAAGGCAGTAATTCCTGGGTGCTGGCTCCTTTCCGCAGTAAAAGTGGAAATGCTCTGCTTGCCAACGATCCGCACATAGGCATCGCCAATCCGGGAGTTTGGTATGAAGCCCATATCAAATATCCCGGGTATGAAAACTACGGTTATCATCTGCCCCTGATCCCGTTGCCCATGATTGCGCATAATTCAGTCAAAGGCTGGGCCATCACCATGTTTTTAAATGACGATCTGGATCTTTACGCAGAAACCTTTCATCCGCAAAATCCGGATCTGGTGATGCATAAAGGGCAATGGGCAGAGGTCAGGACACTGGAAGAAAAGGTTAAGGTGAAAGATCAGGCGGAGGTTTCTCTGGTTGTTAGAATAACACCTCATGGCCCGATTATCAGCGATTTTATCAAAGAATACTCAGGAGTCCCGGTTGCTGTTAACTGGGTTGCGCTTCTTGTTGAAAACCCTGTTCTTAATGTCATGTATGAAATGGCCGTTGCCCAAAACCTGACTGAGTTTGAATCTGCTTTGTCACAACTGGCTGCGCCCGGTCTGAATGTTTCCTATGTCGACAACAAAGGCAATATTGCCTGGTGGGCTGCGGGATTGGTTCCAATCAGACCTGAACATGTTTCCGGGAAGAAGATCCATGACGGAAGCAGTGGCAAGGATGACTGGCTTGGGTATGTTCCGTTTGCACAGAATCCAAAGCTGATTAATCCGGAAAATGGAGTGATCATTACGACCAACCAACTTTCAACCTTGAATGCGGTCGGTCAGATACCACTATTGACCGGATACTTCAGACCTTCAGATCGTGGTAACCGGATTTATGACCTGCTTGCACAACAGGAAAAATGGAGTATTGAGGAGCTAAAAGCGATCCAGACCGATGATAAACTCTGGGCAGGTGTCGGAATGAAAAATGATATCATGAAGATTCTCTCCAAATTCAAGTCTATGCTGACCCCCCTGGAACAGAAAGCATTATCGGCACTCAATTCATGGGATGGTGGAATGGGGCTTGAAAGCACAGGCGGGAGCGTTTTTCAGTTCACTACCTACCATATTTTAAAGAATACCCTTGAGCCTCACATGGGAGAGAAGCATCTGGTGACTTACCTGAACCTGGTTGATCATTGGGACTTTCTGAAGCGAATTCTAAATGGTAAAGCCTCTCCTATAGAGGGTAAAAGCGCTACCGACACCCAGAAACAATTTGACCAGCTGATTCTTTCTGGCTTTCGGGATGCTGTTCAAGAGATGGGTGATCGTCTTGGAAAAGATGAGAGCGATTGGCAGTGGGGAAAGGTTCATTCTGTGGAGTGGGTGCATCCCGTTGGTCGGAAAAAGCCGTTGAATCTTTTGTTCAACATCGGGCCGTTTCCCAGTCCGGCTGAATTCACCTCGGTTAACAAGTTAAAATCAAGTATCGGAAACCACGATTACAAAGTGACTTCAATGCCATCCACCCGTCGGCTGATCGATATTGGTTCTCCCGAAAACTCCTGGAGCATTCTGCCCACAGGTAATTCCGGGAACTTCCCCAGTGCCTTTTATGATGATCAGGCTGAAATGTTTATCCATGGTGAGTATCGCAGGATCGTTTTCAGCGAACTACAAATCGAACAATCCAAAACCCACGAGATTGTTCTGACTCCCAGGTAGAATCGTTTTTTATACCTTCCGGCTGACACACAGAGCTGTGCAAACAAACAGCTCTGTCCCCATTACTCATGTAGGCATATCCGCTCTTCTTTTTTCATCTATCAACTTTTGAGATAACCTGATCATTTCTGAATCGTGACACAGCCTGCAAATTCGGAATAAAGGGCAGTACTCTGCTACTTGCCGCAGACTGGTTCATTGCTCTCCTGAATCATATGCCAGTTGGCAAATCCAGGTTCGTTCCAGAGGTATTGGTATTAACTATAAGATAGCGCTGTTTTTATTGAGATTATCAATTTGCATTGTTGGTTCAATCTGTGAGATTTGTATAGATTATCGAATAGTAAACCACTGAACATTCAACAAATGTTAGAATATCATCAAAACCACGGAGGCAGAAAATGATGAAGAGAATCAACAAAGTATTGCTTATAAGTCTCAGTCTGTTTTTTATGTTTTCCTCTTTGTTTGGAGAAACAAATCAAAAAGTGACATTTTTTGACCATTATAATAATGAAGTAACACTTGAAAAACCGGCTGAACGGATTATAACCATACCCAAACCGGCACCTTCAATGTTTATGGCTGTTGATGGTAGCAGCGAAAGAATTGTCGGTATACATCCCGGCTCAATGGACGCCATAAGGGAAGGGATAATGATGCAGATGTTCCCGGATGCCATAAATATCAATAGTGATATTGGAAACAAGGGAAGTTATATTCCCAATGTTGAAGAGATGTTGACGCTACACCCTGACATCATTTTTCAATGGGGCAACGAGGGCATGGGCATCGTCGATCCAATCAAAAACGCCGGTCTTAAAGTAGCACTGGTTAAATATGGGGATCAAAACTCTTTGGAGACAATGCTGAATTCGTTCGGGAGTGTTTCCGGAAAAAAGGATAAAGTTGAGACAATAATAGCCTGGCATAAATCGACCATGAGTCAATTAAAGCAGAAGACAGATATCATTCCGGAGTCAGGAAAAACAAGGGTTATATTTTTGATCAGGGCGCTGTCATCGCTCAAAGTCGCGGGGGGTGACACATACCATGGTCTTTGTATCGGCCTGGCAGGCGGGAAAAATCCGGCCCGGGAGATTAAAGGATACAAGGTTGTCAGCCCCGAACAGATTATTGCCTGGGACCCGGAGGTGATTTTCCTCAATAATTTTGAAGCAAAGTTACAACCGCAGGACATCTATTCAAATGCCATGTTGGCTGGACTAAGTGCGGTAAAAAATAAAAGGGTGTACAGGGCTCCCATGGGAGGATATAGATGGGACCCCCCAAATCAGGAATCTCCCCTGATGTGGAAGTGGCTTTCCATGATATTTTATCCGGATCAAATATCATGGGATATCAGAACGGAAATGAAGGAAAAATATCAGTTTCTTTATAATTACACCCTGAAAGATGATGAAATTGATGCCATTTTAAGATTCCGGATGAACGGTATATCCTCCAATTATCAGCAGTTTGCAAGAACAGAAGGTTAAGGGATGAGTTCTATCTCTGTTCATACTGGCAGGTCAGCAGTTCAATCCCAACCAAGGATGTTAATCTGGGTTGGATTGGCAATTTTGTTAGGAATGACGGTGTTGATTTCATTGGGAATCGGCAGATATCATGTGGATTTTTTTACAGTGGTCAAAATTTGTTGGTCCAGGGTTTATTCAAGTATTCCGACCTGGACGGACACCGATGAGAGGGTAGTACTGTTAATTCGAATGCCGCGAATCCTGATGGCTGTTTTTGCAGGTGCCGGACTTGCTTTGTCTGGTGCCGGACTTCAGGGAGTTTTTCGAAATCCCCTGGTTGGCCCTCAAATTATAGGCGTCTCTTCCGGGGCAGCATTTGGAGGTGTTTTAGCAATCCTGATCTGGGAAAGCCAGATCCTAACCATTTTGACGGCTTTTGTGTTTGGTTTGATTGCGGTTGTCATTGTTTTTATAATGAGCAGAACCAACGGCCGCTCTCCTGTGTTGATGTTGGTACTTTCAGGTGTTGTGGTCAGCGCTTTCTTTACAGCTTTAATCTCTCTAGCCAAATATGTTGCTGATCCTTATGATCAATTGCCAGCTATTGTTTTCTGGTTAATGGGGAGTCTTGCCCTGATTACCTACTCAAAAGTGGTTATTGCCGGGATTCCAATTTTGTTGGCCGGTGCTGTTATTTACATGATCAGGTTTCGGATCAATATTCTTTCCCTTGGTGATGAAGAAGCGGAGTCGTTGGGAATAAAAGTAGGACCGACAAGATGGGTGTTGATTCTGTGCGCCACTCTTATCACATCTGCCGTTGTATCTGTATGTGGGATCATTGGATGGGTTGGACTTGTTATTCCCCATGTAGCAAGAATGATTACAGGACCTGACCATAGGATCCTGTTTCCCGCATCCGCCCTCATCGGCAGCATATTTTTTCTGCTTGTTGATGACATTGCCCGCGGGGCGACCCAAGCAGAGATCCCTGTCGGGATTTTGACCGCAATTATTGGAGCGCCTGTTTTCGCTGTTTTATTGAAAAGAACGCATGCCGGAGGTTGGAAAAATGATTAAGGTTGAAAAAGCGGGGTTCAGATTCAAAGATAGTGGCTGGATCTTCCGCAATCACAGTTTTCATCTCAAAACCGGTGAAACAATGGCCATTTTGGGGCCAAATGGCAGGGGAAAAACGACCCTCTTAAAATCCATTATCGGTCTTCTGAAAATAACCCAGGGCAAAATAACCAAGACCTGTGATATAGGGGTTGTTCATCAGTATTCGCAATCCCCATTTTCTTACAATGTGATCGATATGGTCATCATGGGACGTGCGAGACACCTTGGCATGTTTTCTTCCCCAACTGCGAAAGACAAGAATCTTGCTCTTGAAGCTCTGGAATTGTTAGGATTGATCGGTTTAAAAGATCGGGAGTTTTCCAGCCTAAGCGGAGGGGAAAAACAACTGGTATTAATAGCCAGGGCAATGGCTTCAGGCTGTAACTGTCTAATTTTAGATGAACCGGCTTCGGCACTTGATTTCAAAAACCAGGACATTATCTTAAAAACATTGAGAGATATTACTCACAATAAGAATATGTCAGTCCTGTTTACAACGCATTATCCGCAACATGCCTTACATATCGCGGACAAGGTGCTATTAATGTATTCACCGGACAGATATGAATTCGGTGCTGCCACAGAGATAATGGATGATTCCCATTTGAAGGACTTATATCGTTTGGATATTCAAAACGTTCATTTTAACTGTAATGGTCGGGACATTCATACGGTTGTTCCGGTCTTTTCCTAGATAATAACAATACCATGACCATAAAAATTGAAACACCCGCATTAGGTGCTTTTCTTTTCGGAATACTGAGCTGCAAATGCCCGATTTCTGAAGAGAATGAACAAAGACTATTTACAAAGTACCAACAATCCAGAGGCACAACTGAAGTTGATTTTTCGCCATTTTTGGAGATATCAAAACAAAACATTCAAAGAACACCAATTGATAACCTCTTCGATTTCTGCTCATATGCCGCAGATGATCCGGCATCATTTAACATCACCGGAAATGATGTTTTACGATATTTAGGCTCGGGATATCACTACAAAATGGTCTTAGCGGCAAATCCCGATATAGAAACAACAAATCCGGGGCTCTTATTTAGTCACATACTGACACCTGTCCGATTATCTCTGCAGGGAAATAAACCATGCGTCCTCTATGAAGATCCCCAATGCACCATTCAATTCAACTCCGTTATTATCCCGGATGAGCTGTTGCATACAGACGGATTCTATGGTCATCATATGGGAGTGATCATCAGTAGACTGACGGATGAACAGGCGAAAATGGTTTTTGATCATCAAGCTCTTATCGACGGTTTGTCTGCTGTAAAAAAAAGTATAAAGGAAATCGACTTTAAAAAAATCCGTCCCTATGGAAATCACTTTGACTCAGTGGTGAAACGATTTAATCGCAATTCCCAGCATTTTGAGACCACATCACTTTAAATTGCCTTTAATACCTGTCCTGTTGGGCATACCCGAATTCAACCGGGTGTTCCCGATAATCGTTAAAAAATTCATACCTCACCCAAAACAGGGATTATTGTAGGACGGGGCTGCTTTCCAACTGGCAAGCTGCTTGTTGTAAGCAAATGGAAACACAAAAAACGTACACCATATAAGTCTTATCCAAACCTCTCCATTTTCCACTTATCATCTTTTGTTTACTATTCATCCACAAGTAATCCTAACTTAAACGGTTTTAGGTAACTATCAATAACAGACATGTTGATTGGTTTGCAGTGATGATTGAATTTATTCCCAAAATTGCATTCTCTTTCGAATGTCGGTTCTGGCAGTTATGAAGCCGTAGCAAAAGTATTTTTGACACAGTAAGCTAATTTGATTTATTCTGCAGCTTCGGGCCGGTTAGAAGTCCACTTTAAAGGAATACTAGCCGGAGGTTAGATAAATTTTTACTCTCATTGGAATAAACCATGTTTAAAGTCTTCAGGATTCAAATGCTCTTGTCGCTTTGTTTGAGCATAAGCTTTGCCTTATCCGCCATGGATAGAAGAAAAGAGCAGTTTTTATCCGAACCGAGTTATATGATCTTACCAATGCCCTACAGTCTTCCGGGGATTGGAGAAGGTATAATGCTCACCGGGTTAGCGGCCAATATCTTTGACACGAACATTGATCTATTTGGGGTAGCAATTACAGGTGATGCAGAAGGGATTATCATGGGAGTGGACGATTTCCATTTAATCTCTGAAACTCTATTTATTGAATTGATGTACCAGGATCTGAGCAAGGCGATGGTCCAGAACTATGACGTCCGAGGTATGGATACTAAAAAGGATGAGTTTCAATATATTGAACTTTCAAAAGTGCTCAGCCAGAGCGCAAAAGCCACTCTTTCTCTTTTTGACAGGATGTTTGAGCTCTATGCCAGATATTTCAGTCAGGAGATAGAAATTACCCGTATCAGAACTCCTGAGGGTGATTTGATCGGAGAATTCAGTGATCCCTACAAGGAAAAGAATGAACAGTACTTGTACGGCTTCACCCTGGATTATACCGATGATCATCAAGACCCTCGCAAAGGGCTGCGTTTGACTTCAGAGAGTGTAAGTTCTCCCCGGCAATCAAACGAAAATCCCGATTATTATGTCATGAATTATCAGATTTCCGCATTTATTCCCCTTGGGGAATCGAGTACCTGGGCGTTTAATCTTTATGCCTCGGATGCTGTAGTCAGGAGCGAAGGAGACACCGATTATGACAATATTAAGGCGATTGTGGGGTTAACCTGTGAGCCTACCGATGCGGAGTGCCTCGAAACCGAAGATCAACTGATTCAACGGTTTATCGCAGCCAGAAAATATGGAACCGCAGATAGCCTGGGTGGTGATGAACTATTGCGTGCCTATCCACAGGGACGTTTTCAAGCAGCTCATATGTATTATTATTCTACAGAATTACGCTGGAATTTTGCTCAAGATGTCGTTCCCTTCAATTTCTGGATCTGGAAGGATGTCGCCACAGGATTTCAATTGGCAGTATTTTATGAAGCGGGTAGTGTTGCGGATTTAAGAGAAGATTTGGGCAAAATTGTGAAAACGTCGCAGGGTGTAGGATTCAGGATGGTGTCTGCATCCGGTTATGTCTATAGAACAGATTTAGCCTGGGGGGACGAAGGGATGACCACAACCATCATGTTTGGCTATCCCTGGTAAAACGAAGTGTCAGGCGTTCCCACCGAGACATCAATGGAAAAAATAACGTGGCGGCAACAACGAAAAACAACGATCTAGGTCTAATACGCTTTTTAGGGAAATAAGTCAGCGGCAGACTTGGTACCTTAGCTTTTATCAGGTTTCTGTTCCTGATACCAGTTGGTAAAAAGGTTATCAAAATATTTCTTATCCTGCAGCATTTCACGAGTGATGTGAAAGGTTTCCTTTACGTTCATAAATCCAAGAGCCGTTGCTCCCAAAAGCATATTTTTTAGAGTTTCGGAAACCTGAAGGTTGTTTTGCCTGGCATATTCGATCACATAATTTTCGGCCTCTTCATCGATAACCAGGTCCACACCGTGTCCCTTTTTAAAATTGATGATATAATCCAGGAAAGGAGATCGTTCTATCATCTCCAACAAAACATCCTTGGGCCTTTCACACAATCTCCGGTTGACCGTTAATTTCTTAAAGTGTGAACCGGGCAGTTCAAACTGAAAATCGGTCAGGATCTCTTCCCAAACACTGACAAGAGCTCTAGCCCCTGTTTTCAAATTCTCAGCCAACTCTGCAACATAATCCACAGCATTAGGGGTAAATTCTATGTCAATGCCGAACAGACCAAATTCCACCTTGTATTGATCCAAAATAGAGTCTTTGGTATCCAACATAATTCTGATCAGATTGCTTTTTGACAGAGGATTAACAAATGTCCTGATCGGAGAGCGACCGACAATCTCCGGCAATAATCCGAATTTAATATAATCATTAGCCTCAGCCTGCTTGTAATAATTCTGTAACTGCTTTTGATGCTGATTCTCCGGGCTCCATCCGAATCCTTTAACAACAGGGGTGTCGTCTTCGGACACATTCCCACCATGGGCCAGACGTTTTTCCACGATACTGTCCAGGCTGTTAACCGTTCTTTCAAACGATCCTCCAAGAAGAAATAGAATGTTCCCTGTAGAGATCATGGAATCCGTTTGTTTATTGTCACCCTCTTTTTTTCGGTTCATCAGTTCATGGATCTGGACAGAGGGTGAATTGGGATTCTCAATCGGGACCTGTTTACGTTCAATGAGCTTCAAAACAGCCCTTTGAAATCCCTCCCTGGAGATATCATGACCGATGATCTGACCCTCTTTGGCTTTTTTATCTATTTCATCGATAAATATCATGCCTCCGTATCTGCAAACGAATTGTGCCTGCTCGCGTCGATTATTTCCAGGGGCAAGATCAATCAGTTCGCGTATCATGTCATCGGCGCTCTTTCCCACGTAACCGGCTTCGGTGTAATCGGTGGCATCCACGGTTAAAACCGGGACTTTTAATATATCTCCCAGCACTTCAACGCAGTATGTTTTTCCACTACCGGTAGGGCCGGAGATGAGGGTGTTTTTTTTACGAAATCGTTTGATTCTTCCATCTTCAGGGTGATTGCCAAGGTGTTTCACCACAGCAAAATGAAATCCCACAGCAATGGATAAACGTTTCTTATACTCTTCCTGTCCAATAACGAATTTATCGAGGTTTTCCTTAATCTCTTTAGGAGTGAAAACTATCAGGTCATCATGATCCGCAGCCTTTTCTTTCGCAAAGGTCCGGTACAATTCCTGTCTAAAAGCTTCATTGGCTTTATCCTGTGCATCAAGAAAGGCTTTGGCGGCTTCTTCTTCTGTAACACCATATTCATGAGCAATTTTATCGACAGCTTCTTTGGGGAGACTGACTTTCATATCTTATTCGGGTTAAAAACGGGTTGAGAATGCGTACTGATTTAAGTCCCTGCCAATTTTCGTAAGATCTGATCCCATCTGTTTTTTTCAATGATGCATCAATGTTACCGTAGCTAAAACATCCATAAATTAATGTTATCTAAATCTATCACAATCCAGATTAAGTTTTGTACTCATTTCCTGTTTTTTACTACTAAAAAGATCGATAGTGCTTGCGGACAAGCAGGCAAAATAGTTCTAACGCTCAAGAGTGCACTTTATGGAAGAGCAAAGTTACTCTAATCGGGTAAGTTCTTTTTCAATCAACTGCTTCTTGGTATCATGGAATCAATAACCTTGTCCATTATCTGCCAGATTTGATCCATCCAATCCTGATGTTCGGGCTTTATCAGACATGATCGTAAGCAGGTAACAGTGTTCTGATCCACGACGATGTTCCGCCACAGCCCTTCCAGAAGATTGGTTGGATAGTTGAATACCGCCAAATGGAGATCATGTTCAGCGCAAAGATCGAACATCTCTTGTGATAATTGTGAGATTTGGCTTATTTTCTCTGCCTTTGGAGCCCAGACAACGATATCCAGATCGGGTTCCAGAATTGTCAGAAACCGGGAGTCACACTTTAATCTATTGTACAAATCAAGAGCAGCACTGCGGGATTTAGCAAGATTAGAGGCGAATTCTCCTCCTTTATTCATCGGATAAAGTCTTTGAGTAGCCCAAAGTGCGACCGCTGATGCTCCAGCCCGTGAACATTCAAGACTTATCTCCCCGAGGTGCAGGTCCGAAGAACTGAAATAAGTATAGGGCGAATCATGTTTGTAGAACCTGCCAACATCCGGATCATTAAAAAGAACACAGCCACATCCGTAAGGTTGTAGACCGTGTTTATGCGGATCAATAACAATGGAGTCGACATGGGTGATGGCATCGTAAACCTCTCTACAATATTCGTTCAGGTTATCAACCAGGGTAAAATAACCGCCGTATGCAGAGTCTACATGCACTCTGAATTCATATTTCTTTCTCAATTCAAGGATTTCAGGCAGGGGATCGAGGGAGCCCACCCCTGTTGTTCCCAGAGTTGCCACTACTGTTCCCACCTTCCCGGTTTTAAGAATTCTTTCCAAACCTTCAAGATCCATTCGTGCCTGATAATCACAAGGTACGGATTCAAAATCCAGTTTCAACACTTCGGATATTCTGTTATGTGTATAGTGGGCCTGTTCTGATGCGACTACCATTTTTTCCGGATGAAGCTTTTTTGATATCCAGAGGGCTTCCAGGTTTGCCATGGTTCCGCCGCTGGTGAGATGGCCTAAAAACTTGTCCCATCCAAACATGGCAGCAATATTCACCACTGCTTCCTTTTCCATGGCTGAACTTGCCCGTCCACCGTCCAATGCATGATTATTCGGGTTAATCCAGAGTGCCAGCATATATGCCAGACGGGCAATTGGATGAGGCGGTTTCAGCATCTGCCCGGCATAGAGCGGGTGAAAATAGGGGAAATTGTCTTTTAATCGCTCGGCAACTTCGATCAATGTTTCATTCAGGGACTCTGTATTAAGTATCAATTCAAAATCGGGTAGTCCGGAAAATCCCTTTTCCAGGTGGTTTAGGGCATTGTTCAGTATCGATATACTTTTTGAATCAAACATGACGGTTATCTCCGAAAGTTTTGGATAAACAAATCTAATCAGAATTCCTGACGGGGAAGAATTATTTAATGATCTTCAGGGTGTTGCCTGCTACAATAAAAAGAAATCAACTGATGTACCATTGTTCTTCAATCAAAAAAACCTATCAATAAAAAAAGGAGATATTTGGCAATTAAAGTCTGAGAAAATATATAGTTCCATTGGAGCAGCGAATAAAAAGTTTCTGCAAAATCGGATGGACTGCGGAGACCTGAATAAACTGGAAACGCAGCTTTGTTTTAGTGAGACCGAGCTGAACTATAAAAATAGCAGTTTCTATTATTTATACCACAGAATATGCGGATAATCTGCAAATCCGATTATAATGGGAGCCTGATCAGTCGTCATGGTCATCCTTATCATGATGCTTTTTTCTCGTGCGGCGATCAGGGGAGTGTTCCGGTTTTCTGTCTCGATTTTTAAAACCTTCCCTTTTCGATCTGCTTTCCGGGATTCTGACTTTTCTGGTGTTTCTGACATCGTGTTCGTTGCCGCTGGAATGACATTCAGCACAATTTTCAAAGTCACTGATCCCCTCTTTGAGATGCTCACGTTCGATTTTTCGCGGTGAGTGCTCGTGACAACCATAGCAGGTATATTCCTTGTAGGTTGAATTCGGATGGCAGACGGAGCAATTTGTTCGATGGTCTTTATCAAATCTGAAATAATTATCGTGATCAATTTCAGTGGACGCCCAATTGGTTGTTTGGTGGCATTGGGAGCAAGGTTGTTCGCTTTGCTGATGAATTGAATTTGTTGGTTTGCTATGACATTCCGTGCAGTTTTTCGTGTCTTCGATTCCCAGAAGTTCGTGAGAGAATTGAGTCGTTGATCCGGCAGCCAGACCGCCTTGGTGTTCCCTGTGACAGGACAGGCAGGAATCACTGGCAAGTCCGGCGTGAAAAGAGAGCCGCTTTTTTTTCTGATCGACAATCTGGTTGTTGCTGTTTAAGGTGCCGATTTGTTCTTTTGCATGGCATTGAATACATTTCTCGTCAGAAGGTCCTTGAAAGAGGTCGTGGCAGTTTAAACAATTTACTTCGAGTTGGTTGTGTTTTTCCAGAAGATTCCCGGGAGTGATAGCTTCCTTGGGAAACAAATAGGTCAGCCATCCGGCAATTGCGATGACAATCAGCAGAATTGAAGATCTCTTGACCATTAAAACCACCTCCAGAACATAAAAATGGTTATGACATGCAAGAGTGCCAGAGCACCAAAAATAAGAGTGATGGGTTTGTGTACCATTCGCCATCTGGCCATGGTTTTTACTGCAAAAGCATCCAGGAACACCTTCTTTTCGACCTCTTCCTTTGAATATCCTTTTTCAAGCAGGTGAGCATACTTGATTCGCAAAGTGTTTCTTGCATCCTTCAAAAGGTATTCTCCTACCAACCCGCTGATAACAACAAGAAGCATAAGAAAGAATGCAGACCACGGCAATACCGCATTAAAATGAATACCCGCATGTATAATGATTAGAAGCGCTCCTATCCAGGAAAGGTAAATATGAAGCGATAGCAGAAATTTCAGTGAACCAGCTTCGATCATCCTACGTTTTCTTAAAGAGTAGATAAATGAAACAACCAGCAGCAGAAGTCCCGGTATTCCGCAATATTTCCCTATCCATTCCAATTGAAATTGATGGAGAAAAAAATCCAGGCTGATGGCGGAAAAAACCAGGAGTACAAACCACAAGATAAAGGGGAGAATATCATTTATGATAACAGTACGTTTCATTTTATTAGGAAGGTGATGATCTGAAGGGATCAAAATTATTCAGTGATTATTTTCCTGCAGTGATATTAAAATTTTTTGTCTCGGTTTTTAGCCAATATCACTATTTAATGATTATATACGGTTGCAAAAGTAGGCTGTCAAAATTATTTACATATTCTTTACAAATCAGAGGGTAGGGATGAAGATTAAAAGCGCTTTCCTATGGTAATTTAGTGAATAATTAACATTTTTTAACCTGAATAAACTGAATGAATGAAGGCGGAGATGTAATCCCATAAGCGCTAATTTAAGGGAATTTTTAGTGCAAAATGCATATTTTCTGAATGGTGGGTAGTTTTACATGGCTGCCTGTACTTATCCTTAGGCGGCCATGTAAGGCCGCCCTACCATAATCCTTGCTCTTAATGAGATATGCTTAAGCAAGTGCTTATGGGATGCACCCCCTCCCCACTGTTACCTTGCTTCACGTGTTTATGGTGATAAAGGTCTTCTTTTTCTTATAGCGAGGTTTTGCTTTGTAGAAAGTTCCTATCCGGGCGTTGGATATTTCTCTCGCAGGGCTCGTTCAATCTCAACCAGATGTTCAAGCTCCAGGGCATAAACGGTGATTTTAAATTTGGATCGTTTCAACTCTTCATCCAGGAGGTCAATAGTCGGCTTTAAAGCTGCAATTGACCAGGGTTGTGTCATTATTTCCCGCTTCAGTTGTGAAATAATCTCAGCAATATTTGACGCTGATTTGGGGATCTCAAGATTGAACACTGCTGATTTGACAAGCTGAGATGAAGACAGCTTGACCAGTGACTCTGATGAAAGCCGGGAATAAGGGATAGAGATCTGTTTGCCTTTATCCACAGTTATATCCAGACAACGCAGACCAACCTTTACGATTGTACCGCTGCCTTCGCCAAAATCGATCTGGTCTCCCGGGCTAAATAAGTGTTCAAAGCGAAGAATAATTCCGGAAACAACATCCAGCAGGGAGATCCGTAGTAGCCAGAGAATAAAGACAAATACGGCAACGGTAAATCCAATACGGTATGTCGGTTGGTCCTTAAATAAAATACTGCCCAACAATAAAACGATCAACACAGCCCCGATCGCGTCTACCATGGGAATCAGCCTGCGAAGCATACGCACACGACCGGGTTTGAATTTTCCAAAGAGTTCCAGCTTTCGCAGCACCCAAAGGACTGACAGTATCACTGCAGTCCAAATCAAAAACTCGATCCAGTGGGATTCTACAACCGGGGGAATCAGCTCAATCATATTAATCCTTTTTGTTGCAGGTGTTGAAACAGATAATCCACTACGAACAGGTTCGGTTCAATGATATCATTCCTGGAAATGAACAGGATTCCCGCCCTGTGCAATAGCTGCAGATCAACATTAAGATGGTCCGGTTCCACTTTCATGATGGCGGCCAACGCAGAACGGGACAATCGGGTATGAAGTAACAACTGGGTAATCAGGATCAACTGGTTACTTTCCAGATATCTTAATTCGTCCAATAAAGGAAGGTCGGGTACAACCAGCTTTAGATTGTCTTTTGATACCGTATCGATGCAGCGAATCCACTTTTTTAACACCAATCCGACGTTCCCCGAACAATCGCTGAAACTGCGGGTAAAAAGCCTGGCCAAGGCCCAGCTGCTTAATTCATCCTCTGATCTCCCATTAAAGTTGAGCTTTAATCCGGTGGAATGATGACGAACCATGACGATCTCTTTTAGAGATTTGATATCAAAGGGATCACAGGAAATAATGTCGAGCAGATAGGGATCAAGATCCAACAACTCCCCTAAAAAATTAAAAGTAGCGATGTTGGCATTAATCAGAATCAAACAACGATCACCTATCTCTCTGATCAGTTCGGTTATCCGACTTATCACCCGGAAACCTCCATCAAGTCGTTGCCACCAACTGCCAATGTCATCGATTATCAATATGCTGTTTTTCGGCCATTGGAACTGATGAAGTGATTCTCCGGGAGCCATATCCAGTGCTTCCTTCAGTCTTGATTCGAACAGATCCGGATCTGCGGAACCGCTTTCCGGAGGAGTCAGGTGCCAGATTTTTTGTTTTTCAAAGAATTTTGTGGCAATCATCCTACAGAGGGCTGATTTTCCGGAACCGGGATATCCGGTGACCGCCAATCCTCCTGGTATTCCGCTTTTGAATCGGTTAATGGCAATGGAAGCTCTCTGTATCTCCGAAGACCTTCCGACCCAGAATTCCTTGGTTATCAGCGGTTTGCTGAGAAAAAGGTGCCGGTAATAAAACGGCAGGGCAGACACAATTTCCGGATAAGGGGAGGCGGATTCGACAAAGCTCAGAAGATGCTCTACAGCGGATTTGGGCTTTTGAGCCTGATATCCTGCCTTTTTTCGGTTGGATGTTGCGGTGGATTGTCGATAGAGGAGATTGGTTGAAAAAATACCCATTCCGGAAACCAATGAATGCCATTTTTCCGTGAGCTGTTTCAGCATCCAGAACTCTCTCTTTGTCTTGCCTACATGATCCACCTGATCATAAGATCCGGCCAGTGAATACAGATTAATTGATTCCATCGTATTTCTGAGAGAGTGATCCACCAACCGATCATATTCCTCCCTGGTTTTCAGTACCTTGTTTTTAGCCACGTCCAGTCTACCCACGGAATCACCGATTATCAGACTGAGCGACTCGAAGCTGTTCTGTTGGGAATCCGAGGTAGTCTCCCCTGCTTCTGAAAGGGTGACGGACATTAATCGTATTACGTCCAGACTACTGGTGGTGCTTTTCTCAAATTGAGCAGTAATGTCTGCCAGCTCTTCCTCCATTGGACCCAGAAAAGTTGATTCAAAAAAATATTCAACCTTACGTCTCAGCGGTATGCTCATTGTCGACATGGGCTGGATGACCGGTTCAGGTGTCGATTGAATCGATTCCTGCAAAACTGATTCAACGGATTCGGGCAGGTCATTTATAACTCTGCGAATCTCTTCGGACAGATGTTGCCAGCTTTCCGGAATATTCACCATTTTTTTGAAGCAAGTGGCAGAAGAAGACTGGAATTCAGTTATTGAGGTTTTCCCTGCCTTAAGATTTTCCAACTGTCCGATCAGGTACTCAATTTCCTCCAGGAGATTGTTATCTATACTCGCCCAGATCTCACTTTTGGTTCTTCTGACAACAGAGGAGACCCTGTTTTTAAAGGAGAGGAGAATCAGGTCTGCCATCACTGTCTTCATCATGATCTGATGATTGATGGCCCAGGTGTCCGGGATTTCCAGTATCTGTTCCAGTAACTTCTCGGCTCTCTTTTTTATTTGACCTCGTTTTTTTAGCCGATAATGACTATTAAACTGCGAAAGGTCGGCAACTATCTCTGAAATCACATGACCAGGTACTGTTTGAAGGTTACCAACGGCACGTTGCCATAAGGTGCTGTTCATATCTGTCAACTTGTCGCTGACTTTCTGATTCCGGTCCAGTTCCAACAACACCTCTTCCGTTGTTAAATCCGGCTTCGATTTTAATTGCTGATTGATCATTCCCAGGCTGTCTACAATCTTATCGATGGTGCGCTGCATTTCTGAGTAGATTTGAAGACTCTGGATAACATAATCGTTGATAAATCCAAGCCATTGTTCCCTATATAATATCTGTAGATGAAATTGAACCAGAGACTGAAAGCGGACAGTACTCATTGCCGGGCGCTTAAAAAGTCGGAGGTTGAGACGCTTGAGCAGCTTATCTATTCGGATTATGATGGGATCTCCAACAACAGGTACCAATTGCTCTTTCTGACGCGGTACTTTTAAATAATGGGGGAGTCCTCCCGGAATCGAATCAGTTTTCGTCTTGACCCATTCTATTGATTCGATCAGCAGTCCTTTCTTGAAAATATCCGTATCTTTTACATGACTGAACAATCTGTTCTGCAACTGAAACAAAAAATCTCCCAATACTCGGGTGATAAGTCTGTGATTCTTAATCCGTTCATTGTCAGGGTATTGTTTACGAATGGTATCTACACTCCCTTTTATCAAAGACTGGAGCGCTAGAATCGGCACTTCAACAGTCTGCTGCAATTGATGCAGGTACTCTTTTTCAAAATGATGGTTAACAACCGATAACAGATTCAACAGCCTCTTTACTCTCCCTGTAGAGTCATCCGGCAAATCGATCTCTATTTTTTGATCTATATCGATCAAACCGGGGCGTTTGATGTCTGAAACAGGGAATTCCGCTTCATGAATCACATCGGAATAGTCATCCCCGAAAAAGGAGGAAGCCCGAATCAATAGCACTGTTCCCAGACTTTCGATAATGGCATTGGTTTTACTGACGTACAGATTTTCTTCGCCCGTTTGAATATCCGGAATACCATTGATGATCAGATCGGCATCCTTTGATTCCCGCTGGATGATTTCGTAAAACGGTTTCTGTTCCACGGCGTTGTTTATAATTTTTATGGAGGCATCGACACGGAAATCCTCTACTACACGGTTTACAACCTGGTGCAGCCGCTCGATCAAAGCCGTATGATCGGTAATCAACAAAAATCGTATGGAGGCATGCTGCCATTCATCGGAAGTAGTTAAGAATCGACACAGGGAAGCCGCAAATGCAATAGTATTACCGATACCACGCCACCAAACATCAATCTGCCGATGATCACCAAATCCTCTGCTTTCATCATAGCTCAGCAACATCAGATTGTAGTCCAGACTGATGATGGTTTTTATAGTATGAACCAGTTTTTCAGGACGTTCACTGTTGCGACCCCATCCCATTAAAACAGTATTCGGTTCAATACCGGAGAACCCGTAAAACTTTGAAATTGTTTCCATGGCTGTGTACACGTCATCACATCCTACTCGACGAGTATAAATACCCCTGATGGCTTCATCCTCTTTGTTAATGGACTGTTCCGATTTTCGAAAGAGCATTTTCGACCCTTCAGCTTCCACCAGGTCGAAATTGGAGAGCATGCCCCGTTTATCTACCATCCGCCGTCCCAGGTCCAGCAAATGAGGTCGGGCCGAACTTCCCCCGCTGAACAGGATGATATTTGGTCGCCAGTTGCGCTGCTGCACCTTTCCTTTGTTGAGATAATCCAGCCCCGCCCTGATCACAGAAGACCAGACCCCTTCCCAGGTATCGCCGGATTCCAGAGTCAGCTCTTTGCGTTTTAAATAGAAAAACAGGGCGGAAAGAATCAAGATTGCCCCGATCATCGCAATGAGATCCAACTGAATCATTACGATCAGGCAGGTTATTGATCCCAGGATACTGATATACTTTGAGACTCGAAAATCGGGTCTAAAATCCGGGCTTGCCCAGTTTTCGATGGCGCAACTCATATTCAGGAAACTATAGGTGGCAATGAAAAACATGGATACAACACGGGCGATGACATCCAGTTCTCCAATCAGGATCCCCACTTCGGCAATTACAAATGTTAACAACAACGCATTACGGGGCTCGTTCTCCTTACCAAAACCCACTCCAAAGAATTTTGGTGTTATTTTGTCAATGGAGATGGCCTGCAAAATACGGGGAGCGCCCAGGATACTGCCAAGAGCGGATGACAAAGTGGCACCCCAGATTCCTGCCAGTACCAATGGCGAGAACAGGGAAATTTCCAGCAGTATATTCGGGTTGTTCACCAGTTGATCGGAAGTTACCCGAAATGTTAAGAAGATGGCCATGCCGACGTAAACTACCAGTCCCACACTAATCGCAACAATAGTACCTATTGGTATCGATTTTTTAGGATTCTGCAGATCTCCCGACATGGATACGCCCGCTTCAAATCCAGTTACCGCGGGGAAAAAGATGCCAAACAGAACGATAAAGGGGGCAGCACCAGCAATGGGTGTTAATAGAGGTTCCTGTGGAACGGCTGGAGATGATCCTAAAAAGATGGAACCGAGGGATAGAATAATTGCCAGTAGGATAAAGAACTGGGTTTTTAACGCCAGGCTTGTGCTGATGAATGTTATAACGGTGACAGCTAGTAAAGCAATGGTTCCGGCCAGTCGGATGCTGTTTTTGGTGACTTCGAATCCCCAGAATCCTAAAAAACTTTCGGAAAATCCGATCAGATATAAACTGACACTGAAAGACAAACCAACAAAAAGTGCCAATCCCAATGTGCCGCCGATCGGAAGTCCCAGGCTTCGGGAAATCATATAATAGGTCCCACCGGTTTTTACTTTTTTGTCCGTTGCAATCGAAGACACACTCAGCCCGGTAGTGATGGAAATGATGTGGGCGACCACAATAATACCGATGGCGGAATAGAGTCCTGCCTGACCTACAATCCACGGTAATCTCAGATACATAATCACACCGAGGATTGTTAAAATGGCGGGGGTAAATACACCGCCGAAAGTGCCAAACTTTTTTGCTGCTGACATCGAATTCACTCCTGAAAAAGCGTCTTATGGAGGGTTTAGTGTGTTACTGATAAAATCCGGGTTTACCCCAGAATATTGTTAATCAAACCAAAGGCTCATACACCCAAATTCCGGCACAACAGACTGTGTCACAATACAGAAAACGCACCTCAGCTGAGCTGGTTCGCACTGTGTCATCCCGGACTCGATCCGGGATCTACCATGCTATTACGAAGTTCAACGCAATATTCATGATCGAAGTCGCTGAAAAAAACGCCAGATTTCACCAATCCAAAGAACAACAGAGCTGCCCAGTAGCAGGATAAGCCAATCATTGAGGGCCAAAGGCACTGTTCGGAAAAAAGGTCCGCCAAATTGAACAATCAGGATCTGACCTCCCATAATCACCCCGGCTATGAAGACAAATGCCTTGTTTTCAAAAAACCTCACAAAAACTGATCGTTGCTGACCCAGGACTTTGGCGTTAAACAGGTTCCAGAATTGGAGCAGGACGAACAAGGTGAAGAACAGGGATAACTCTCTGGCTGTAACAATTGAATCTTTTAAAAAATAGAGAAGAAACCATATCATCACCCCGAAGAACACACCCGCTGTCATCAAAATCTGTTTCAGCATCGGTGGAGAAACAATAAAATCATCCGGATGACGAGGCGGTCTGTCCAACACCTTTCTACTGGGGGGTTCTGTTGCCAATGCCAGAGCGGCAAAGCTATCCATAATCAGATTAATCCATAGCATTTGAATGACGGTCAGGGGCAATTTGACACCAATAAAAGGCCCGACCAGGGCGACGCAAAGTGCTGCGATGTTGATCGTTATCTGGAATAAAACAAAACGCTGAATGTTCTGATAGAGTGATCTTCCCCACATTACGGCATTGACAATACTGTTGAAGGAATCGTCCAACAACACAATATCGCTGGCTTCCTTGGCTACTGCAGTTCCCGTTTTTCCCATGGCGAGTCCGACATCGGCATGATTCAGCGCCGGGGCATCATTGGTGCCGTCACCAGTGACGGCCACCACATGATTTTGCTGTTGTAACAATTTTACCAATCTCAATTTGTCCATGGGGCGGGCTCTTGAAAGCACCTTTAGTTTTTGAACAGCGATGGCTGCTTCGTTGTCATCCATCAGTCCAAATTCTGTTCCCGTGATACTGGATTCCGGGATTTCGTTTTCACTCAACAGTCCGGTGCGACGTCCGATCTCTTTGGCTGTCTCCGATACATCACCGGTTACCATTTTTACCTGGATACCGGCCTTTTTGCAGGATTGAATGGCTTCCGGCACCTCTTCCCTAATCGGGTCAGCAATGGCGACATAACCCAGCCAGATGAGGTTGGTGGCAATCTCTTCAATTTTACCTGATATTAAATGGTTTTTTTCAGTCCCGACAGCAAAGGCAAGGGTTCTCATTCCCCGTTGTTGATAGTCGCGTAACTCTTTTTCGATGGATGATCTGGCATCAGATAGCGGTTTGATTCCTTCAACCGTATAGCGGTTTTGACAACGATCCAGAATGATCTCAGGGGCTCCTTTCAGATAAAGAATGGATTGATTGATAGTTTCCGAGGTTCCCAGGGTTGCCATAAATTTGCGTTCAGTGTTAAATGTCCACTGTTGATCGACTTTGAAGAGATTTCGGTTGTCAAGATAGTCAAGACCGCATTTATTGAGCCAGAGCAGAAGGGCTCCTTCCGTCGGGTTGCCGATGACTTTCGGCATTTCCGCAGCATATTCCAACTGGGCAGTACTGTTTGCTGCAATTGATTCCACTACCAGTTTTTCCCCCATGCTGACCATATCCGGTTTGGGATCTTCGGGCAATATGTCGAAATGAGCCATTTGCACGTTCATCACATTTTGTGTCAATGTCCCGGTTTTATCGGTGCAAATGACTGTGGTTGCCCCAATGGTTTCGCAGGCGTGCATTCGACGCACCAGGTTGTTTGATTCCGTCATTTTCCGCATACTATAGGCCAGACTGAGGGTTACGCTCATGGCCAAGCCTTCAGGGACTGCCACCACAATAATTGTGACAGCGATCATGAAATAATTCAGAAATTCCGTTCCGACACCACCCGGTAACCAGTTTTGGATTTGCGGGGGCAACCAATCGGTCAGAACACCGATCCCGATCCCACTACCGATAAGTATCAAACCAAAAGAGAATGAAATCAACCAGGACTTAATGGTGCTTGAAGTTAACCAGTCAGGTTTTTTCCGGGGATGACCAATCAATTCAAAAAAGTCATAACCCATCGGTAACCAAACCGGTAATATAGCGATGAAAACACTGACTGAAAGGAGGCTCATCACGGACCATTGTTGCAGGGACATGACCAGTTCAGCGGTTACCGCCCCTCTTACCACCAGGGCGATATAGACGGATAATGCAATAGTAAATCCGAAAAGCCCAATAATTTTACTGAGTTTTTCCAGCTGCTTATTCAGAGGGGTTTTTACGTCAGATGCTTCGCCGGCAGCCCTGGCTGTCTTCCCGATTTCGGTGTGATCACCGACCGCTGATACCCTGAAGATGGCATGGCCATCCCGGACAAAGGTTTCTCTTAGAAGAAAGTCTTCGGCATAAGCCGTGGAATGGGCTGATTTATCCTGATGTTCAGTATGTCTTTTGGTCACCGGTAACGATTCACCGGTTAAACGCGATTCATCGATCTGAAGCGAAACCGCCTCTACCAAAAAACCATCAGCCGGTATCTCTTCTCCGGTTTCGACCATGACAAGATCGTCTACCACCACCTCTTTTCGGGGAATTGAATGATAGCTTCCGTCTCGAATAACCTTGACCGGCACCTCATCACTGACTTGATTTAAAATATCAAATTTTCGATTGGCAGCATACTCATTTAAAAATGCCAGAGTTGTTGCCAGTAATACTGCAATTAAAATCCCCAACGCCTCAAAATAATGACCATCTGTCAACCCGACCAGCAAGGCAATAAATGCAGCAATCAGCAAGATTCGAATAACGGGGTCGTTATACTTCTCAAGGTATTGCTTCCACCACGGATCTCTGCTGGGTGGGGTCAGTTCATTGACACCATGTTTGAGTCTGCTCGCCGCGACTTCTTCCTCTGTTAAACCGCTCAGATGCAACTTCGGATTATTTATTTTTGTATTCATCAAACAAACTCCTTCGGTTTAAGATCCTCTCTCTTTTAATCTTCCTGAGAAAAGGTTTGATAACACCCTCAACTCAGTTGTTAAAATTCTTGGCATTCCTGCGGTTTATTAAAACCCTAACATTATATGCTGTTATTGTTATCCATTGGGGCAAATACAGCAAGAAAATTAACTTTGTGAATCCTGAGGAGGTTACATGGAGGTGCCGCGACTCGGAAGCGGCAAAATAGGAGGGCAGTATTCGTAGGCTATGTAGAATAAGATTGTTTGAGACAATATGCTGAGTAACCCCTGTTATTCCAAAACAACGAAGGACTCTTGTATTCGAGAGAGAGATCCTTCAATTGCCGTTATCAATGTTGTCAATCTTGCCATGAACAATCACTGTCGGGGAAAATAGCCAGATTCAGTAGTGAATGATGAAAATCTGTTAGAGGATTTCTTCGAGGAGCTGAATGGTATATCTAATATATTCAGGGCAGAGTGTTTCAAATAATTTTTCCTCTCTCGCTCGTTCCAACCCTTCGAGATTGCTAATATCTTCATTCAACAGGGATCTGCATTTTAAAGCCCCGAATTTCTGTTCAAACCGTTTCATAAGTTCCTGAGCAAGCAGGTAGGTTTTCTCTTTTGCAGCGGTATCTTCAACGTCAGTATTTCCATGCATTAACCCAATAACCATCAAGGAACCGGTTATTACACCACAAACCTCGGCTCTGCGTGCCAATCCCCCTCCAAAAGCCGTTGCCAACTTCAGTGAGGTTTCATAGTCAAGTCCAAACTGCTCCGCATAGGTTGACAGGACTGCTTGCGTGCAGATATATCCTTCAGAGAATAGATGCAGTGCTCTTTCTGCTTTTTTCATGGCGTTTTTACGGAAAAATATCGTTGATAGTTGTTAAGCGGTTAGCTGTTAGTTTATAAAGGAAATAATTTTTTGATTGTTTAACTCTTAATCCGGTTTTATTCATCCCTGTGGACAGTTCCCGGAGAAAAAGCCGGAAGACAAACGGCAATATAGTCAGCACCCTCTGAATCTGGAGTGCTATATTGAATCCACTCACCGGCGTAGGCGATAACGGCTTCACCCGCTTTGATTTCAAGAGTCTGTTCCTTGGATTTTACCAGGAGTTTGCCGTTTAATACAATTGTATATTCATCAAATTCAGGCGTTTGCCCAGGCTCGACCCACCCTGCCGGGCTTTTCATATGGGCAACACTTAAGGCTTCAGTATTTGTGTTTACCCGGCCAATAAATTCGGAAATGACCTTCGGCTTATTACCGGCAGCTTCAACAACCGCTGGTGATTCTATTTTTTTAACCATTTGGCTCCTCAATAAAAATCAATAAAAACACCCTTTTCCAATCGGTTCTCAATTTGGTCCCCGTTGGTTTTTTCTGAAATGTTTAATGAACAACGGCCTTGGAAAAAAGATTCAAGATAACAACACCGCTAATAATCAATGTTATTCCAATAATCGCAGCTAAATCAAGGGTCTGATCGTAAAGGAAAAAAGCGGTAATGGATACCAGTACCACTCCCAGGCCGGTCCATGCAGCATAAGTGATGCTGACCGGGATGACACGCAGAGTCAAGGTTAAAAAATAAAACGAGATCAGGTATCCCACGATAACGACAACTGTCAGCAAAGGTTTGGTAAATTCCTCCGTAGATTTTAGCAGGGAAGTGGCAATGACTTCTGCAATGATTGCTATGACCAGATAGAGATAATGCATTTATAATCTCCTGTATTCCATGTAGTCTGCAGTTGAATCGGCTATTTCAGCGCCAAACATCTGTTCGATCACATACAGACTTAAATCAATCCCGGCGCTGATTCCAGCTGATGTTGCTATTTTACCATTGTCAACAAAACGCTGTCCTTTAATAATCCGGGTATCGGGTGCAATGGATTCCAGGACGTCGAATACCTGATAATGGGTTGTTGCTTTCAATCCTTTTAACAAACCGGCTTTAGCCAATAATAATGCTCCCGAGCAGACAGAAAAAACCTTTTCAGCAGAGACGGCATTCTGGAAAATCCAGGTGATGACATCTCCCTGTTCAATCACTTCCCGGGTTCCCTCCCCTCCCGGTATGATAAGAATATCGGGCTTGGGAGCATTTTTTATCGTATATTTGGGGTTAACAGAAAGTCCGTTTCTGGTTGTAATTGGCTGATCTTCCCTCGCAACCGTGTAGACATTTAGCCTCTGGTAATCGCTGAGTTCATCTGTCACGGAAAAAACCTCAAAGGGTCCCGCAAAGTCCAAAACCTCTACATCGTCAAAAATCAATATGGCAGTATTTCTTCTTTTCATCTCCAGTTCTTTTTTCTTAATTTGTTAACAAAGGACAAGTGGTTATTAATGCTCAAATCCAAAATCCCTGTGATCGCAATTACCATTAATGTCGGCAGCAGTATTCTTAATTGCTGCCCGTTTACCTGGTCAAAAGCGGGAAGCAGTTTTAATATCAAACCACTGAAGGCAATTAAACCTGCAGAAACAGATAACCATGCAAAAGCGGGTTTTGCCCTATTAAAAACTCTTATGATCCCAACGGGTAATAGAAACAACGTGATTGGATTTATCAGCAGAATATTTTCATTCCAGTAGGTATCTTTGTGTTCTGTAAAGCACATCATAAAAAAGAGAGTTGTTCCAAGTAAACCGAAAATCAGGCCGAAACCCGATACAATCGCAGGGTATAACCTGAGAAACACCTTTTTTCTTTTTAAATAGAATATCGCGTTGAACCCAAATAAGACCAGTAAAATCGTACCCCAGATAAGCTCCCTGGTAACTGTATCAGCTGCAGTAGCCTTTGGGTAATAGTAAGGGATTCCCTTTCCCCTGTTTTCTTCTTTCTTTATTGCAACAAGAGGAGCATTACCATTATTATTTATAAACGGAGTATGCGACGATTGGATAACAGCCATCAGCCTGTCCGGAAGAAACATTGAATCCCATTGGGTTATTGGTTTGTCAATTTGGTCGTTCATCAGAAACATCACCATAAAGTCAATATGGGGGTAATTGTAGGTCATGCGATGAACAAATTCCCTGAACGTCAAGTCTGCCGGCTGCTGGGTTTGATCTTTTAAAGCACCGTCCAGGGCTTCGTCAATGATGTCCCTGATGCGAGTGGAGCAGTTATCCAGAAAATGGTCGTATTGATAGTAGCGCTTGTCGGGCTTTAGATACTCAATCAATGCCTTTCTGATCTTGATTTTCTGAACCGGGGTTAAATTAAGGCTTTGGAAAACGATGTGGCGATCTTCCCGCCGGTAAGGAGTAAGAGCCCTCTCAGTTTCCAAAGCGTAAGTCCAAAAGGTAAATTTTCCCAGGGAAAACTGCAACAGGTGTTCAAAGTCAAAATAAAAGCCACCGAAATTAAAACTGAAAGCTTGATCGGTAACCGTATTGTGCACCTCCAATGCGCTGTGGCCAAACCAGGCGAACAGATCATCATGGGGGGACAAGGTGATAAGTCGGATCTCGATTGTATCCTGACTGGTAATTACTTTCCGGTCTTCGGTTTTTTTCGGGAGGGCCGATAGTACATTGCTGTCAATAACCGCAAACAACAAACAAATCGATAACAAAATAAGTTTTTTCATTTATCGCAGAACCTTATTGTTCAAATTTATTATGTTTTTTATATCCAATTGAATATTTTGGAAGAACACACCCTTCTCCGGGGAAAGGTGACCAATGGATAAAAAACAGGCTGTTTAGAGTTGCAACAATATCACAGAGGATTTTGTATGTCAGCCGGGTTTGGTCAGAAAGATATGATCCCGTCACAAAGGACTGACAAAGCTTTCGTAATGATACAGTTGAGTAAAGAAACCTGGATCAGGGACTATTTCCCCTGTTACACCGTCTTCTGCCTTGGGAGACAGTTTTGACTCCTAAATGCTTGTATTTGTTTGAGCGATTTGTCAAACTACCCATTACCTTGTCCTAAACAACACTAAGATTTGAAGGTGTTACATAATTAGGGAATAAATGAAATCCAAAAGACAAAAATTGAATTACAGGGTATTGCAGGATCTGAAAAGACGATCATCCATTGGTATCATTTTTTATATCATTCTGGTTCCTATTGTCATTTATGCCGGTGACTGTCATCTCAAATATAAGACATTTGCCTTTTTCTTTGTTTTTTCGGTCTGTACGATATGTTTTCTAAGGTTTCTTCACGTCTTGCTTTTTGATCGAATAAATAATCTGAATGAACGATTTAACACGATCCTGTTTTTTGTTCTTGTTGGGTTAACGTCATTGATATGGGGAATCGGTTTTGCCTGGTTCATGTTCATGCCTGTGGAACCCAACTCCAAATTGTTGATGGCGATGTGTACAGTCGGGCTTAGTTCAGGAGGGATTGTGGCGTTCATGCCCAACCGCAGTTTATCTTTTGTATATAATTTTTTCATGGTCGTGCCGGCTGCAATCCTTTTGATAGTCAGTGATGTCAATCTGCCACTGGCAACCATGATTCTTCTTTTTTTTGGATATATGATCGGCATTACCTTCCGTGGAAACAGAGAATATTGGGACGCCATGAATATCGAGGTCATTCTTCAGGAAAAGTCGGAAGCTCTGGAGAAAGCCATCCGTATCGACGATTTAACCGGGTTGTATAACAGGCGTTTCTTTAACGAGGTTTTTGAAACGGAATGGAAAAAAGCCAGCAGGGATAAAAGTCTGTTCACCATTGTTATGGGCGACATCGATCATTTTAAGTTGATAAACGATACTTACGGTCATCTTGCCGGTGATGAATGTCTTAGGCAGATCTCCCTCATCCTTAGAAGTATTTTTAAAAGGGATACGGATGTGGTTGCCAGGTATGGTGGTGAGGAGTTTGTGGTGATAATGCCTGATACGGATTCCATGCGTGCATTCGAAATGGCTGAACAGGTAAGGCAAAAAGTTGAGTCAACCAGGATTGAATACAAAGGAGATTTACTGAAACTAACCATTAGTTTTGGCATCGCCAGTGTTGTTCCCGATTATAAAGAATCCAAACATAATCTGGTGAACGATGCTGATAGCGCCCTTTACAGGGCAAAACTGGAAGGTCGAAACAGGGTTAAGGTAAGATAGGTTTTATCACAGTTAATTCATGAGGTTTTTAAATGTTTCGAATTGTTACGTCACAGGATGACCTTTTAAAGGTTTATTCCGTTAGATCTATTGTTTTTATTGAGGAGCAGAATTGTTCCTATAATATTGAAGTGGACGGAATGGATTTTACTGCCATGCACATTCTTGGTGTAAAGGATGATGAACCCTTCGCGGCCGGCCGGATACGTTTTCTGGGCGAGTATGTTAAATTTGAGAGACTAGCCATTAGAAAAGCTTATCGTGGACAGGGCCATGGCAACCAACTTCTCCAGTTCGCGATGAATGCAGCCAGGGAAAAAGGATACTCAAAGTATAAACTTCATGCCCAGGTGCATGCATTGAAATTTTACGAAAAGCATGGTTTTAAGGCAAAAGGAGATGTTTTTCTGGAAGCCGATATTGAGCACCAGCTAATGATGCGTGAATAATGCTGCAATAGTCACTATTTAAAACGGTAGGGCGGCTTTACATGGCCGCCTTTGAGTTGGTTCCGGCGGGGATGTAACCCCATAAGCGCTTAAATAAGGATATTTTCGATACAAAATTCAGTTTTTAAAACGGTAGGGCGGCTTTACATGGCCGCCTTTGAGTTGGTTCCGGCGGGGATGTAAACCCGCCCTACCATAATCCTTGTTTCTGGCAATAGGTGCTTTTGGGATGATTTTCTTATTCCGTCGCATCGCAAACAGAGAGAGGGACGGGCGATATTGATTTTAAAAGCGTTTGAGCTGAAATATCATGATCCAGTCGCGGCTGTTTTGACTGTACCAGAACCACTTTTTGAATCTCCGGGAATTGGCGACCTGCCATAATCAGGTTGGCGAGTGCTGCCTGAAGAGGCAGTAAACTGGGATTATAAGCCGCATTTTCCACATACAGTCCGGTGAATATTTGTCCATTTTCGGTTTGTATCGCCACTCCGGCAAAGGCTTTGGAATATGGAGCGTAGGATTTGTTAGCCGCGTCCAGAGCTCTGCAGATCAGTTCATCCTGTTCAATATTTTCCAGCGAAAGACCATGAGTCTGGTCATCCATCAACCGGTTTTTAATCTCCAGATCAGCGGGGCCAAAACTAACCGGCAACAGATCATGTAGTTGGACTGCCTCTTTTCCCGGAAGATAGATTCTTAGGCTGTCGGCTGTATTCAACTCGTTTAAGAACTGTCTGCAATGGCCACAGGGTGGAGCTGTTACTGCAAGCGCCCGTATTCCCGATTCATTTTTGGAAAGAGCATTTGCAAGTGCTGCCTGCTCGGCATGTATGGTCGATTTCAGGGATTGCCCGGTGAATTCTATATTTGCTCCAAAATAGAGATTGCCGCTGTTGCCTCGGCAGATGGCTCCCACTTTGAACCTGGAAAGAGGAGCAACCGCCCGCTCCGCAACCCAGGGTAGGAGCTGATTGATCAGCTCTTCAACCGTGATACGCATTGTACCCACAAGTGCCTTGACCTCTTCGGCTGCTAAAAAACTGGTTTCCTTCGTTAGAAATCCGTCCAGAATTTTCTCATCTATTCGGGCTCGTCCCGATCGTGTTTTTCTTCTCAATTTTTGCCTGGCAGGGGGTTAAAAATAATCATGCTGGTTGGAAAATAATAGGTTAAAAGATGATAATGGGCAAATCAAAAAAGAAAGAGTGCCGAGATGGCGGCAGTACTGATTACCAATATGCGAAAGAGCTTTTCCGGGAGCAGTTTTACGATTTGAATGCCCAAATAGACCCCCAGAATAATGGCTGGAGCAAGGATCAGGTTGAAACTTATGGTTTTCAGCGTCATGGTTTTCCATGAGAAAATATGCAGGGGGACTTTGAAGAGATTCACCAACAGGAAAAACCAGGCGCCGGTTCCGATAAAAATATACTTGGGGATTCTCATGGACAGCAGGTAGAGTGATAAAATCGGTCCGGCAGCATTGGCGATCATGGTGGCGAAGCCGCCTGCCAGTCCCAGAATCATTGCAAACCACCAATTGTCCGGAATCGAAACCGGTTTTCTGACATCCCTCCAGATCATTAACGCAATGCCGCATAAAACAGAAAGAGACAGGATACTCTTAAAGGATTCATCCGAAACAGCCTGTCCGACAAACAGGGCGATGATTATTCCCACTAAAGCCCACGGTGTGACTTTCAGGATATATTTCCAATTGGCATGTTTGTGATAGTGTCGAACGGCAAACAGATCAGCGATAATCAGCATTGGAAGTACAATGCCGGTGGACGGCTTTCCCCCGAAAACCACGGCCATAATGGGAACCACCATCAAGCCGGTTCCGGCAACACCGGCCTTCGCTGTCCCGATTAAGATTCCGCAGATCAGGGAAATGATCCAATCGGAGGTTGAGAATCCAAAGGAGCTTATTAAATCAACTATAAATGGCATTCGATTGCTGGCTTATGACGGTTGGTGATTTGTGAAAGGGAAATCACTCACGTGATTCAAAATGGCCTTCCTCTTTGTTTTTTTTGACTTTATCGTAAGGGAACACAATTCCATTCATGGTCAGGTACACGCCGTAAGGAAGAGTTTGTGCTGCTGCCAGCGCTGTGCCGAAGTTAAAAAGAGCATCGGAATCTCCAAAGCTGAAAGGAACCATGGCACCAAAAAGAACAATGGTTTTTTCCTGGATATTCTCGGCGAGGACAGTTGCCGTTTCCACCATGGTATCAGTGCCATGGGTAATAACGATTATTTCCTCCTTTAATCCCTGACATTTTTTCAAAATGCCTGTTCTGTCGTTTGCATCCATGTACAGACTGTCTTTTAACATGTGGGAATCAACGACAATATCCAGTTTGCACCGCGCCTGTTCTATCATCTGATCGATATGGGATCTGGTTAAGACAAGTTGACCCTGTATTTTGTCATAGTCTTTATCGATGGTTCCGCCCGTGATTAATATTCTGATGGCCATGTTATTGAGTTCCGATATTTCTTTTTGAGGAATCAGTTTTTGAAAGGGTGATATAAGCATATCCCGCCAAGTATTAATAAATCAAGCTGATCGTATCCAGGAAAAATGAGGTTTTGCGTTTGCTGAAACTGTTTATCGTAGTAACATGGGATATCGTTTTCCTTAATTTTTGAAATTGAATCATCCAGCGTGCAGGTATTATTTATAGTGAGATTACGTTTGATGTCACCGATCATTTATCAACAAAGTGAACCCATTTGTCACCTCAAAAAGATCTTTAATCAGTTTTATAAGAAAGTAGAGTCATGATTCAGTAAATTTTACCAAAACAACACGGAGGTGATCAATGAAACACCAATTAACAATTCTTTTTTTTATAGCCATCTGTTTGTCATTCAGCTCAGTTTTTGGACAGTCAACAGAGGTTTTAACAGATTCCCAGGAAACCCAGGATAGCGTCATTGCCGTTGAAGAGGTTGAAGAGGGAGTCAAATTCATGCATACCGAAAGACGAGAGTCTAATCCCTTACAAATTCAGCTGGTAGGAACGGTGGCATCGGCAAGACCTTACACAGGGGCTCCAGGTGCCGGGTTACATCTGGGTTATCAATTAAGCAATGTCGTTTATATCGGTTTAACCGGTTCCGCTTTTTTTGATAATCGAAACCAGTGGGATGACGCACACAGCTATGAATATGATAATAGCAGCAATGATGATGACGATGATGATTGTTGTGATAGTCGTGAAGTGTATGGGCAGGATGGTGTCAGAAAATCCGAATCGGAATTGGATCCCATTTATTTAGCAGAAATGCGGTTCACTCCTTGGGATTTCGGACTTTATTTTTCACTTGGGGGAATGTATCGGGGTGAACAGACCTCAACCATTACCTATAAGACTAAAGAGAGAGAAATTGGCGAGAATACCTATACAACAGGTCTGGAAGCCCTGGTAGAGTACGAGGCCTGGTCGGGCTTGGCACTGGGTTGGGGTATCAATCATATTTTTGGGAATGGACTGACCCTCGGAACAGCTTTTAATATAGGTCTCGGCAGACAAGAAGCCGAAGTAACGGTTTCCAGCACGAGCGCTGTCAGTGAGGCAGACATGGAATACTGGAAAAAACAGATTAAATCCAACGAGAAACAGATTCCCTATATCTGCACGCTGTCTATCGGCTACGCCTTTTAAGGTTAATTGTTGCCTGTTGAACAAGCAGGCAACACGAATCATTCGGCATGGATGGATACCATCAGGTTTTTCACAATCTTGCGGTATCCTTTGCTGATGGGAATCTGAACAGGATTTGCTCCTCTCAGTACCAGGGTTTCGTTTTTGAAAAGTTCTTTTATTTTTGATTTATTAACCAGAAAACTGCGATGGACCTGGACAAAGCCTTTGGGTTCCAGATCCAACAGTGCTTTTTTCAGCGGTTTTTTAACGATGTAACAGGTTGCATCTGAAAGATGATATTCAATGTAGTTGGCATTGTTTTCCTGGGGCTGGACATAGACAATGTCATCCGGCCATACATAGACTTTTCGGGAATCTCCATGAAGATCACGAAACTCAAGCAGCAGATAACCAACTTGTTGCTTTTGGCGAAACAATCGTTGCTCCAGGAGACGGTGATCGATATCCTTAAACACTTTTTGCATGGCGATATCAAATCGCTGCACCTTAATCGGTTTTAAGAGAAAATCGGATGGATCATATTCATATCCCTCAATGGCATATTTGCTGAACCCGGTACAAAAAACAACCACCGGGGAATATGACAAACGACCCAGCATCTCAAAACCGTTTAATTCCGGCATTTCGATGTCA
The DNA here is from genome assembly GCA_018829445.1 of bacterium. GTDB lineage: Bacteria > SAR324 > SAR324 > XYD2-FULL-50-16 > XYD2-FULL-50-16 > JAHJTV01. Next base: position 16,992 of record JAHJTV010000026.1, on the reverse strand, counting down.
ACAAAGATCAGATCGGGCTTTAGTCTGTTGATACCGTCGAGACCTTCTTTTCCGTTGGAGAATGTGCCGATAACTTCAATATTCGGATAAGCACAAAGGTGGTCTTTGATGTCAATGATGGCAAATTCTTCGTCATCTACGATTACAGCTTTAATAACTTGCATTTCCAACCCTGGATATGTGGTAACTCTTGAGGCTTAAAATGATAAGGTCTAGTTTCTCGGACAATACATCTTTGCGGCAAATTCGTCTATTATGTTTTCTCATTGCATTTGCTTTTTTGTACAGCCTGTTGTCGATTTTTCTGCAAAAAACAGACATCGTTCGGGACTGGGAAAACAGATTCCAATCGAATTTTTACCTCTTAAGAACCCATTTTTCTCAACCCGAAGTGGCTGATCTGCCTCTTATACTGGTGCTGATCGATGACAATTCCCTTCCCGCAGGAGCATCCAGATCTCCCATTGACAGAAGCTGGCTGGCAGAGCTGGTGTCTGAACTATCAAATTACCAACCCGCCCTGATTGGAATGAATATTCTCCTGGACAGAACAAGCAATCCGTCAGCGGATAATGAATTGACAGCAGCGATAGAGACTGCCGGGAATGTTATTTTGAGAAGTGATCCGTTTTATCCGGCTCATCCGTTATTCACAAAGGTGGCATTAGACAAGGGAACCTTAAGGTTCAGACTGGATTCCTCTGATACTGTTCAGGAAGTCTGTGCATCAGCACTCACCTGTCAGAGCACGGATCTGCTTTATCTTAAGATTCTGGATCATTACCGGCTTGTCAAAGGGAAAGAGGGGAACTTTGAGAATCCGGAAATACCGTGGCTGAAAATAAATTTTGCAGCGATCCAACAGGAAAGTGAGGGGAAAAAAATCCTGAGTTATCCGGTGATTAAAGCACACGAGCTCAGCCAGCTACCTGATTTTGCCTTGAAGGATAAGATTGTTTTGTTAGGTGCCGGTTTTCCAGATTTGTATCCATTATACAGGGCACCGCTTTCGTCTCCAGAGATGATGCTCCAGGAGACAGAGGTGATAGCCCAGGTGCTGGATATGATTGCAGGTCAGCGGGGCTTTGATTCAGTGTCGCCTGTTACGGTCGCCATCGTGCTCTTTTTTTTCCTGATCTGTATAACAGTTATAACGATCTATAAAGGATCTCCCTTTGCCTTGCCTGGCTTTTTGTTGATTATTCTGATGCTGCTTGTTGGCTCGGGATGGGCTTTTGCTTTTAAGAACTTAGAAATTCCATTTGTGTTGCCGGCCTTATCTATCAGTTTTTACGTTCTGGTGATTGTTTTAGTGCATAGTGTTCAGGAACGTTTTTTCAGGATGGAGACTGAACTGCAATTAAAGCAGACAAAAATTGATTACCTGACAAATGAGTTGCATTCTCATCATTTGTTTAATGAGTTCTCTCGATTGAGTGTGATGATTGGCCATGATCCCAAGGCGGCTAAAGAGTATCTGGTTGAATTTGCGGAGATGCTGCGAAGTTCCTTAAAGTATGGTGATAAGTCCCTGGTTGCTACCGGTATCCAGTTGGAATATCTCAAATCCTATCTCAACCAGCAACGGCTGATTTTTAAAGAAAAACTGATCTTTAAACTAACTCTGGATGAAGAGCTCAACAGTGTCCCGGCTCCCTGGCATGTATTCTTTCCCTTGGTTGAGAATGCAGTCAAGTACACTGAAGGGTATATCAAACAGACTGGCGTTACCACAGCAGAAATTGAAGTCGATTTAAGCCGGCAGAATCGGTTTTTGGTCTTCAGGGTTGGAAATCCTTATCGGGAGGGCTTAAAATTAACCTCATCAAAAACAGGGCTGAGAAACCTGAAGGAACGACTGTCCTGGGCTTATCCCAGGGGAGGATATCAGCTGGATTTCGGAGGCAGAGAACAAACCTGGACAGCAGAGCTGAGATTACCCATTGGTTAGACCATAATGAGCTTGCTGTATAAAATTGATGCATGTTAGATTTGTAGACAATGCCTTATTGATTTTGTCTGATTTTCAGTGCCAGATGACAGCAAGGATCGAAAATCGAAGATATTCTTAATTTTATTTAGTTTCCCGTAAATGTTGGCCGGAATGAAAAATCGAAAACAGGAAAGACCCATCACCAAATACCGGATGTTTTCACAGCTGGTTTCCATCTGCTTTTGTCTGCTTCTGCTTACTGGAAAATCCTATGGAGCGGAAGAGCCTGTGACGCTGGTGCTATTCAGAGGGGATGTCTATCTGTTGGACCAGAATAAACAGAAGCATCCTGCCAGAATCGGACAGGAGGTTTCACCGGTCGAGTATCCATGGGTTGAGACGAGTCCCTCCAGCCATCTTTTTTTACAGGCAGGAAAAAAGATGGTGGAGTTGAAAACGTCGGGTGTTTTTCTTTTAGCCGATGTTTTCAAACAGCAGGCCTCTGTTTTTGAGAATACTCTTGTCTTTTTAAAAAACCTGGTATCCCCCAGAGACTATATCACCCAGTCCCGAGTCAGGGGTGGTAATCGGGAAGGGCAAGGAGAAGAAGACTTTGAGGAAATCTGGCTTCAAGTGGCACTGGAACCTTCATCACAACCGACCCAACTGAGGGCTCATGACCTGATAGCCGCTGCGGCCTGGTTTCAACAGCAACAAAAACCTGCCAGAGTGGCCTATATCCTGGAACGGTTGAACAGTTCGCCGGATTTAAATAATGCTTTCATTAAACAGCTGAGAATCGATTCCTTAAAAGAGATAAGTCTGGATGATATAAACCAGGAGTTGGAAATCTCACGTTTGAACGCTGATGAAAAATACAGTCCCGGAAAATACAAAGCGTTGTTGATAGGAATAAACGAGTACAGAGATTCGAACTGGCAATCTTTAAAAACGCCGATCAGGGATATTAAAGAACTGAAGCGTGTGTTAACGTCCGAATACCTGTTTGAAGAACAGGATGTTATCCTGATTGAGAATGCAACCTATGAGGAAATTATCAGCGCTTTCAATAATATCAAACAGATGTCCGATGAGGACACCAATCTTCTGGTTTATTACGCCGGTCACGGCTATTATCCACCCGGAGAAGATGAAGGTTATTGGATTCCAAGTGATGCAGGGGAACCAAACTCCCAGCGGTTGTTTTTGCCAACCAGTACCATATTGAGTAAAATAAAATCGATTCAGTCCAGACATACACTGGTGATGGCGGATTCCTGCTTCAGCGGATCATTGATCAGACGAACCAGGGGAGCGGAAATACATTCGCGATATTTTCGGGATCTTTCGACCAGAAAGAGTAGACAAATCATCACCTCCGGCGGACTGGAACCGGTAAGCGATCAGGGCTGGGACGATAATTCCGTTTTTGCAGGTAAGCTGCTGGATATTCTTTCTCAAAAACGAACAGAACCCATCAGTGCATCGGAACTGGCGTTAAACCTGAGAAAAGAGGTCAAAAACGCAATGGCGGATCAAACTCCGGAATACGGCCGACTACATATTGCTGATGATGAAATAGGGGAATTCTTTTTTGTGAGAAAAGACCAGGAACTCTCAAATCTGAGCCAGCTTCCGCAAGAAGAGTATAATATACCAGTTGTTTCCGCGGTCGAAGAAGAGGACACCCCGTGGGTTAAAATCAATAGGGATGGGTACCGTCTCAACTACGGTTTTGGGTTTCATATGGCGGTTTTGAATTACAAGTTTTCATACGACGATGATTCCGGAACAGAACAAACCGAATCCGGCTCCACTGCCTTATCCGGTACTGTTATGCATCTTGGCGTAAAAAGGACACTTGATCAGTTCAGTTATGAAGTAACATCCAGTTTCGGTCAATTGTCAACCTCCGCTTTTAATTGCCAGGATGAAGATAAACAGACAGAATTTTGCACCAAGTATGCAAACTCTTCCACATCCGGAAGATATCTTGGTATCGGGGTATTTGCCGTGTATAATGTTCTGCCCAAATTTAAGGTGGATGTGGAAGTGGGCGGCAGTTTTATGTATCAACGATACTCCTTTAACAGGTTGTTGGATGCGGAAAATTTAAACACGTCTTCCTTGGCTGCCTGTGGCCGGTTGGAGATCAATTACTTACTCAATCATTGGTTCATAGGGGGCAACTGCGATTTTTGCATGCAGGCTTATGAAACCGATGGAACTTTAAATGATTATAGTAATCAATCTCTTAGTGACCTGCAAATCCCTTTTAATATGCATGTCAGTTTAATCGCAGGTTATAAGTTTTAACTCCTTTCTTAGATCTGTGGCAGACCATCTTGAAGGATGGTTTGCCATTGATCCCATCAGGAATAAAGCTTCACATCTTCCAATATTTAAAATCCTCAGCTATTTCGGTTAATCATAATTCCAACTTCAATAATCCATCCTCCTCGTAACCTTTTAATAATAATCTGATAAGAAGTAATAACGATAAAAATAGATCGCACTCTATTTTTCCTTTGACGGATATTTGTCAAAATCTTAATATCTAAAATATGGAGTGCACTCTAAAAACTATGGAGTCTTAAAATGGATACAAACAGCACGGTTGTTATTACGGAAGCCCCGCAGGGTGACTATTTGGTCGATTATGTAGCCCTGCCGGACAATTACGGATCAAAGGCCTATTATGATCGGCAGGATATTCGCAATATTGACAGGACAGTCATTCAAAACCTGGAGGAACTGGATCGTCGAATCGATTTCACCGGGAGCATCAAGGATAAAAGGATTATTATTAAACCCAATCTGGTATCGGTTTTTCATAAAATCGGGTTTAAGGACGAAAATTATCCTGAATCTACAGATCCAAGGGTTTTTGAGTCTATCATTCGCTATTTACTGAACTACACTGATGATATTGTTATTGTTGAGGGCTCTGGACGGGGCATGCCGACGCATGCTTCATTTAAGATTTCAGGGATTGACAGGGTGGCGAAACGATTTCATCTTCAGTTACTGGCGGTAGAGGAGCAACCTATAGATCGGTATATTCTTCCCAAGGCGAAAGTGATGAAGGAGATTTATATCCCCAGGATATTCAGTGAGGTTGTCAGAGGAGAAGCCTTCTATATTTCCGTGCCGAAGATGAAAACCAATCTTTATACAGGGGTGACCCTCGGATTTAAGAATGCCATGGGAACTATCCCTTACAATCTCAGGCAGAAGAACCACAGTTATCAGATCAACAACAAACTGGTGGACATACTTTACCTGTTCAAACCTGATCTGGTGATTATTGACGGCATAATCGGCGGTGAAGGGGATACGCCGGCTCCTGTAGATCCGGTCAGATCCCATGTCTTGATCAGCGGCAATAACAGTGTGGAAACCGATACGGTGGCCACAAGAATGATGGGTATTGATCCTGAAACCATTGAGCTGTTGACAGATGCTGTTTCAAGAGGATTCGGCGATGAAAAAGTGATCATCGTCGGTAGGGAGAAAGTCACACCGTTTCGAAAAGCGGATCAAACCCTGCTGAGTGATCAGTTTTATCGGAAATTTCCCAATGTCACGTTTCTGGTGGGTCATACCAATAGTCGGGCACCGAAATTTGATTCCATAGAGAAAGTGATGCCGGATGATGTTAAGGCAATTGAAGGTTCCTGTATTGGAGGGTGTATTGCGGCATTGCGGCAGTCTTTTGAGATGTTCTATTACCAGGGGTTAAAGACCGATTTTGCCCTGATGGTTATATTGGGGAATGGAACCGAAATCGATGGGATCTCCTACTACTTCGATCGTAACGGCAGGGCCTATACCGTGGATGAGATCAAAAGATCCCCATTGAAGAAAATGGTTTTCGGATCGTGTACCAGCACTCTGGCCGGATTCGGAAACACCTATTCGGCGGGATGTATGCCGAAACCGATCGATGGGCTCAATAGCCTGCATAAACTGACCGGAACCTGGAACAGAATATTTTCTCTCAAAAACAAACAATTGGCCAAGATTGCCTTTTCAGCTCTGAAAATGCGAAAAAAACGGATAAAACTTGTCAAATCAGGCATTCGAGTGGATATGCGTCCTTCATATTGGGATGACAGCCTGTCCCTGATCCCTCATCTTTCCGATGAAGATAGCAGGAAAGATTTCATTGAATGGCCCATGCCAAAACTGGAAGGTGAAGAAAAGAAGGCGATTCTGGCGGATGTTAGAAAAAATTCGTTTTAGTGCAGGATTTTTTTGAGGAAGTCAAACCGATTTGTAACCATAAAATAACGTCAATTCAATAAAGGATAACTTAAATGAAAGGATACATGGGGCAGGTACTGGTTGTGGACCTGTCAACCGGAGAGTTCGATTTTCAAAAAATCGATGATTCGGTGTATGAGCTTCTACTTTCCGGTGTTGGTTTAGGTGCTTATTATCTCTACAATAATATCCCATCCGGTGCTGATCCGTTGGGGCCTGATAACATCCTGGGGTTTACCTCCGGTCTCTTAACCGGCACAGGCAGTTTTATGACAGGGCGTTGGATGGCAGTATGCAAATCGCCCTTGACAGGTGGTTGGGGCGATGCCAATTGTGGCGGGAATCTGGCTCCTGCTATCAAACAGTGTGGCGTTGATGCGATTTTTTTCAGAGGAACTTCAAAAACCCCGGTTTATCTTTATGTCGATAAAAAGGGACCGCAATTGAAGGATGCCACGCATCTCTGGGGAAAAGATGCCATCGAGACTGAACAGCTTTTAATCAAAGAAAACTCGGGAAAAAAGATACCGGCAGTTGCTACCATCGGTCCGGGAGGTGAAAAACTGTCTCTTATTGCCGGGATATCCAACGACCAGGGACGCTATGCGGCACGCTCAGGCGTGGGAGCGGTGATGGGTTCCAAACGGTTAAAAGGAGTTGTCCTGGCAGGTACAAAACGGGTCAGGGGGGAGCAATCGGATGAAATCAAAAAAACCAGCAAGATATTTGCAAACAAGGTTCGCAAGGTTAACCTGCCCCGGCTTTTTAAAGGGGGATTGTTTCCGATCATGGGAAAACTGATGTCCATGCCAAAAAAGGCGGGGCCCATGGATGGGATGTTAACGGCCATGCTGCTCAAAAAATATGGTTCAATCATGAACAACACCCTGGCAATAACCAACGGAGACAGTCCTCTGAAAAACTGGGCAGGGTCGGTAAAGGATTATGACAAAAAATTCTATAAAGGGATCAATCCGGACAAGAGCATCAAAAGAGAAACGCAGAAGTACCACTGTAATTCCTGCATTATCGGCTGTGGCGGGATCTGTGACATTAAGGATATTAACGGTGGCGAATTCAAGCACACGCACAAACCGGAGTATGAAACAGTCTGTGTTTTCGGTGGTCTTCTGATGAATAAGGACTATGACGCCATTCATTACATCAACGAACTACTAAATCGTGGAGGACTGGATACAATTTCCACCGGTGGTGTGGTGGCTTTTGCCGTCGAATGTTATGAAAACGGGATTTTAACCGGGGTGGAAACCGATGGTTTGGAGCTAACCTGGGGAAATACGGAAGCCATTATTGCCCTGGTCAAAAAGATCATTGCCCGTGACGGGATCGGCGATATACTTGCGGATGGCGTTCGGATTGCGGCTCAAAAGATCGGGAAGGGTTCGGAAAAATTTGCAATACATGCTGGTGGACAGGAACTTCCCATGCATGATCCAAAAATTGATCCGATGTTGGGAGTTGTTTACAGTGCAGACCCTACTCCCGGAAGGCACACAACCAGTGGTGGTTTGTACTACAAATTCTCCAGTTTGTGGGAATATGTGAGTTGGTTACCAAAGCAAAAGAAGGCACCAAAAGCGGATGAATTTATCCCATCATCAGAAGAGGCATTAAAAAACAAGGCCATGACAGCCTACAAAATGCTGGTGGATGGTACCGGGAGTTGTTATTATGGCATGCTCACTGGCGAACAGCATCTCAGGTTGTTTGAATACCTGAATCAGGTGACCGGGTGGAATAAGACTCCGGATGATTATATGGAAATCGGTATCCGCATCCAGACCATGCGACAGATGTTCAATGCCAGGCAGAAGGTGGATATGACACAATTCAGAATGCATGAGCGAGCAATCGGAAATCCACCGCTTAAGAACGGCCCGGTTAAAGGGGTTACACTGCGAATTGATGAAATGATCCCACTTTATTACCAGACCTGGGGATGGGATGAGAAAAGCGGCAGACCGAAAGATGAAACCGTAGAAAAGCTCGGCTTAAACAACTTATTATCAGAATCATACACTTACGGATAAAATACTAACATGACTGTAAATAAACAAAAAAAGATACCGTTATTCGCCTATGAGATCTGCATGGCCTGCAAAGATTGTGTTGCTGTTTGTCCATTGAGTTGTCTTATCGCGGACAAGACGGATATCGATCTGTATCAGAAGGCTTACCCTCGCCTGGGTAGCTACAATGAATGTAACGGGTGCTCCATCTGCGCCAAGGATTGTCCGGTTGAAGCAATCTCCATGGTATAGTCGGCTTCGGATCTAAATCCCCGAAGCTTGCTTCATCTTGTCATCCCGGATCCATTCAAATATGGAACTGGATTCCGGGTCATCAAGCTGTGTCACAATACAAACAGTGGATCATAAGAAGCGCAACTTGCTGCTTCGAACGAAGCGACGGATCCACTGCTAAACATGATCAATAGAATTTAAAACTTGGGAATGAAGATCAAAGTATATGCTCCGATTTTCGGTAATACCGACGCGCTTGATGATTCCGGTTGTCTTGAACTGGCTGAAAACGCTACCTTGAATGACGTTTTCAAAAAAATGAAAATTCCCTTTTTGCTCCGAAATTCATTACTCTGTATGGTTAATTACGAAAGGGGAAAATCGGACAGAAAGCTTTCAGAAGGAGATATCATCAGTTTTATCGGCCCGTTATCAGGCGGCTAACAGGTTTTGGCAGGGATATAATTCCCATAAGTGTTCAAACAGGCGCAAGTTGCACAAAACTTACGATTTCAAAACGGTAGGGCGGTCTTACATGGCCGCCTTTGGGTATATACAGGCGGTGAAGTAACCCCGCCCTAGCATACTCCCTGCTCTTGGCAGAGTATACATATTTGAGCACTTAAGTAAGATTATTTTGGACACAAAACTCACGATTTCAAAACGGTAGGGCGGTCTTACATGGCCGCCTTTGGGTATATACAGGCGGTGAAGTAACCCCATAAGCGCATAAATAAAAATAAAAATTGGTAAATCAGTTCGTTGATTACTAATTATTATCAATTGATTGTTGACTATTTATCTTACAAAAACAATTGGTTGTTAAGAGCTATCACTTCGTGAATAATCAATAATCGATTGTTAATCGTCAATTAATAACGGTTTTTTTGCTTAATTAAGCGCTTTTGGGATGTAACCCCGCTCTACCATAATCCTTAAAACGGATACAAGTTGTATGAAAAGCCCCAAGACATCGAAGGGACAGAAAACAAAAGAATCAATACTCGAAAAATCGATCAATCTGATCAAGAAAAAGGGATTTGCCGGCGTGACTCTGCAGGATTTATGCAGGGCTTCGGGAGTTGCCAACGGTACTTTTTATCATTACTTTTCTTCGACAACAGATATTCTGAGAGAGCTAATTCTTCAGGAAGTTGAAGATCTGGAGTCCTTTTATGAAGGCCTGACAACGGCATCATCGTTTGATAAATTACTGGAGGTTCTCCGATATGGGTTTGATTATTTCGAGCGCAAGGGAAGGGATATTGTCGCCAGTATCTATTTGCATGAGTTGAAAGCCGGAAACAGCATCATCGATCCTTATACTGACGGTGCCCGGAAATTGCTTCACAAGATCATTCAAGAAGGACAGGATAAGGGAGAATTTTCAACTGCGTTTCAACCGGAATTTTTTGCAACGAATATTCTGGCGTTGGTTTTTTACAACTCCTTTCAGTGGATATTGGAGGAAAAAGAGAAATCACTGGCCGATATTGCCATGGATCACCTTCGAAAAGAGATTTCCAGGATGATTGGGTGATTCTTTTGTTCAACAAATATTTTGTCGCAATTTGGAGGGACTAAAATGGATTTTAAGTTGTCAAAAGAGCATCAAATGTTACGAGATGCTGTTCGAGACTTTTCCAGGAAAAAAATCGCCCCGTTTGCTGACCAGTGGGATGCCGATCATTACTTTCCCTATGAAGAGGTTATTAAACCCATGGGAGAGATGGGCTTTTTTGGAACTGTTATTCCCGAAGAGTATGGCGGGGAAAACATGGGATGGCTGGCTGCAATGATAATTACGGAGGAGATTGCCAAGGTTTCCAGTTCTCTCAGGGTGCAGGTTAATATGCAGGAGCTGGGCACCGCTTTTACTATCCTCACTTATGGCAGTCAGGAGTTGAAACGGAAATATATCAAAAAGCTTTGTCGCGCCGAATACATCGGCGGGTTCGGGATTACGGAGCCGGATGCCGGCTCGGATGTAATGGCTCTGTCATCAACTGCAGAAGATAAGGGGGATCACTGGTTATTGAATGGCTCCAAGACCTGGATCTCAAATGCCGCTTCAGCCGATGTCTTGATCTATTATGCGTACACGGATAAAGCCAAAGGCTCCAAAGGGCTTTCGGCATTTGTGGTGGAGATGAAGAATTTTAATGGTATCAGAACTTCGGCATTGGAGAAGATGGGATCGCATTCTTCTCCAACCGGAGAAGTCTTTCTGGATAACACTAAAGTTCCCAAAGAGAATATCCTTGGTAATCCCGGGGATGGTTCAAAGATAGTATTCGGATCATTAAACCAGACGCGACTCTCCGCAGCGGCGGGTGCCGTTGGACTGGCACAGGCATGTCTGGAAGCGGCAATCGGCTACTGCAATTCAAGAAAACAGTTTGGCAAGGCGATCGGCGAGTTTCAGATGAATCAGGATCTGATCGCCCAAATGTCCACGGAAATTGAGGCTGCCAGACTGTTGGTATACAAAGCTGCAGTTGCCAAGGATGAAGGCAAACTGAACAATGGACTTGAAGTGGCTCAAGCCAAGTATTTTGCTGGAGAAGTCGTAAACAAATGCAGCAATCATGCAATGAGAATTTTTGGTGCCTATGGCTATTCAAATGAATATCCCATTGCCCGATACTACAGGGATACACCCACTTATTACATTGTTGAGGGCTCAGCAAATATCTGCAAATGGATCATTGCGATGGACCAGTTGGGTATTCGAAAAGCTAATCGATAACATGGAGATACTTATGGAATTTAAGGATTTAAAATATGAGGCAAAAGACCATATTGCTGTACTGACCCTGAATCTTCCGGAAACAAGAAACGTTATAACCGGATCAAACACCATCCGTGAAATGGAAGAGGTTTGCCGGCTGGTTAACGGGGACATGTCAATCAGGGTATTAATAATCACCGGTGCTGATCCCGCGTTTTCTGCCGGCGGTAATGTTAAGGAGATGGCCAAGAGGGAAGGCATGTTTTCCGGTTCCCCTGCCGCACTGATGGAAGGGTATCGAAACAATGTTCAGAAGATACCCTTGGCAGTGCACGGCATAGAGGTTCCAACCATCGCCGCAGTCAATGGAGCTGCCATTGGCGCGGGATGTGATCTGGCAATGATGTGTGATATCAGGGTAGCTTCCAAAAAAGCAAAATTCGGAGAAACGTTTTTAAATATAGGGATAATACCCGGTGATGGCGGGGCCTATTTCCTTCCCAGGGCTGTCGGGATGGCAAAGGCGTGTGAGTTGACCTTTACCGGAGATATCATTGATGGCGAGGAGGCAAAAGAGATCGGACTGGTAAATTATGTTGTGGAACACGATCAACTGCTACCAAAAGCATTGGAGCTGGCAACCAAAATTGCCAGCAAACCACCGGCTGCCTTAAGAATGGCCAAACGCCTTCTTTATATGGGGCAAACCCTTACATTGCCTCAACTGCTGGAACAATCAGCTTCTTACCAGGCTCTATGTCATCATACAGAGGATCACGTTGAAGCGTTAAACGCCATGTTCGAAAAAAGAGAAGCCAGATTCACCGGTAGATAAACACCTGATTGTATAACAGGCTAAAAACAGTCATGGTGTGCAAAAATTTTTAAGAATAATAATGTCAGTTTTTGGTCTCACAAATCGGAGGGCACCTAAACCAGAAGCTCTCCAGCCAGAATGGTAACGGCTTGCCCTCCCAGCAGCACCCTGTTATCAACGACTTTTGTCGTCAGATATCCTCCGCGAGGTGATGCCTGATACGCTTTCAGCTCCTGCTTTTCCAGACGTTTGCTCCAGTGAGTGGCAAGACAGCAGTGGCTGGAACCGGTTACCGGGTCTTCATATACTCCTACCCAGGGAGCAAAATAGCGGGAAACGAAATCGTATTTACCGGAACTGGAAGCGGCAGTGATAACCACTCCTCTTCCCTTGAGCTTTTTCAAGTGATTAAAATCAGGATTTAGCGAGGTAACGATCTCCTCCGATTCCACTTCGAACAGATGTTTTTCGTCAAACATACCGGCGTAGATGGGATTAATCCCGAAAGCATCCAACAATTCAGGGGAAAACTCCTCCGGACGGGCATAAAGTGCTGGAAATCCGAGCTCTATGATTTTGTCTTTTTTTTCTGCCGTCAAAACTCCACTGCGGGTAAAAAACGTTACCTTTTCTTCCGGAGGCAATACGCCGGTTTCCCAGATGATATGGGCACTGGCCAGTGTCGCATGTCCACAAAGGTCGACCTCGGTTTTGGGAGTAAACCATCTCAGGTCAAAACCATCGTCCCGTTTTTGCAGAAAAGCCGTTTCCGACAGGTTCATCTCAAACGCGACCTGTTGCATCCAGTGATCATCTTTTGGTTCCGATAGAATAGAGACACAAGCCGGATTCCCGGAAAATGGAGTATCTGTAAATGCGTCGACAATGTAGATTCTGGTTTTCATGAGGAGATAGGGCATATTTGTCGTCAATTCAAAGTAACATCCGGAGATTATTCATTTCTCCGTAAAAGCTACCGTTCTGTTCTAAATCAGTGGAGATTAATCACAGAAACTTGTCAATCCTTATTTTAGACGCCTGTATTTATCTGCAATTCTGATATGAGGGGGCTATAACTGGAATTGCGACCAGGAGAAGGTGATAGAATGGGGAATTTGAATCATCGGGGAAATCATTACGGTTTCCCCGTCTGAGTTGCCAGTTTATTTTGCCAGCGCTTTTAGAGCTGTTTCATAATCAGGCTCCTGAGCGATCTCCGGTACCTGCTCGGTATAAACGACTTTTCCGTTCTGATCGACGATTACAATTGCTCTGGAAAGCAGACCGGCCAGGGGACCTGTTTTTATGGTCACACCGTATTTCTGACCGAAATCAGGTGCTCGGAATACAGACAGCGGTATAACATCTTTCAACCCTTCCACCTCACAGAAACGATTATGGGCAAAAGGAAGATCTGCTGAAATGCTAAAAACCACGGTATCTTCTCGTTTGGAAGCTTCCTCATTAAATCGCCTTACCGAAGCAGCGCAGACCGGGGTGTCGATACTGGGGAATATATTCAAGACAACATTCTTGCCCTTGTAATCGCTAAGCTTGACATCAGCCAGATCGGTTCCCGTCAGGGCAAAATCGGCAGCTGTTGAGTTTAGTGTGGGCAGACTGCCAATGGTTTCGATTTTATTTCCTTTTAAAGTGATTTGTGCCATTTTTAACTCCTGAAGGTGTCTTTGGGTTTCTAAATCATAAATGAATAGTGACAAGACTCTTGCAGAATAGGTGCCAAGTGGGTCTGTGAATCAGTTTCTTCTTCAAAGGTGCCTTTGGCCTGGCACTTCTATTAGTACTGAAATTTAAAATAGATTATAAAAACAAAAAATTACGAATATTTTTTGTTTTCCGGGCAAGCTATAAACCAACTGCCAAACATAAAAAATAACCGAAAATCTGATGTAGTGTATCAAAATATATTGAGACATGTGATACATCTGCTTCAAAAAGCAAACAGCATCTCTTCATCTGAGATCTGGTATCCAAACTTTTTGTAGAGACTCTTAGCACCATCATTGCAGTGGTTCACATGGAGCCTTACTCCAACCAGGTTTTTATCGGAAAACCAGTCATGAGCTATCTTCAGTAGGTGTTGGCCATACCCCAGGCCGCATTTTTGGGGATCAACATAAATCCACTGAATCTGCCCCATCTGTAATCCGATCAGCGTATCGATATCAAAACTGGCATGAATAATTCCGGTTGTTAAGTCGTTGATCCGAATGATCCTTACAAAATTATCCGGTTTGCCTGCATCTTTTAAAAGCCTTTCCCAAGCCTTTTCCTGCAGTGCATGAATTTCGATATGTTCCCGTATTTTCAAATCGTCCCATCCGAGATGAAGCGATTTTGTCCACCAGAAAAGGTGCTCTTTCAGAAATTGGCTTAACCAGGTCTGAATGACAGGTTTGTCAGTGGGGGTGATTGGAGTGATGTTCATAATTATGCCATGATTCAAAGTATTGTTGGTTTCTAATGATTAATAATGACAATAACGATTCTATCGGTTTAGAAAAACAGAACGGTTTCGATTCATTAACCTTAATCTGAATAACGACATGAGTAAACTCCACAGAATTGAAATTTTGCAGGCCGAATTGGCAAAACAAAAGCTGGATGGTGCCTTCCTGTTTTATTCCAGGGACGTTTATTATTATACGGGAACGGCTCAACCCTCTTATTTGGTAGTGACTCCGAATGACTATGGTTTGTATGTCAGAAGCGGTTATGATTTTGTTTTAGAAGAAGTATTCATTGATGTTTCAAAGATTCAGGAAGAACGAAAACTGGAAATCATTTATGAAAGCTGGTTTAAGAAAGCAGGTTTTAAAACCATGGCCACCGAGCTTGATATTCTTCCTGTTAACCAGTTTTATAAATATCAGAAGGCTTTTAAGGGAATCGAACTGAAGGATGTTTCACCCTTGATTTTAGAACAACGGAAAACCAAGGATGAGAATGAGATCAAACAGCTGGAAAAGGCATGCCAAGCCATAGATGCCGGGCATAAAGCGGTTGTTTCAGGGACTCTTGCGGGTTTATCGGAATTGGAAGTGGCGGCAAAGGTTGAAAATGCTCACCGGTTAGCCGAGCATGATGGCTGTTTTTTCTTTCGTCTCCCGGATTTTTTCATGAGCCGCGGCCCGTCCGCTTCCGGACCCAACCTTTCCAAATTCAGCGGGGTGGTTTATTCCATCACCGGAGTAGGGTTGGGCGCTTCAGTACCCATTGGTCCGTCTCGCAGGGTGATTGAAGCCGGAGATCCGGTTATGGTGGATATTCCGACCTCGGTAAACGGGTATCATGCCGATCAAACCAGAACTTATTTTGCTGTTAAGGCCAGCCATCAATTGAAGGATCTTTATGAAGCACTCAAGGAGATCCACGAAACGGTCATCAAGACAATCAGGCCCGGCATGACCGGCAAGGCAATTTACCAGTTTGCCATGAAGACAGCGGCGAAATTGAAAATGGAAGCTCCTTTTCTCAGTTTTGGCAACAGCAAAAAAAGCATGTTGATTGGTCACGGCATTGGGCTGGAAGTCAATGAACCTCCTATTATCTCCTCATACAGCAATGAGGTCATTGGAGAAAACCACGTGATTGCCATCGAAATGCATATGTACCAGGAAAATGTCGGCGTGATTAAACTGGAGGATACGGTTATAATCGGCAAAGACTCCAACCGGTGGTTAACCTTCAGCAGCCGCGACTTGATTGAGCTGTAACCTGAAATAAGTACCTTAAAAGGATCATCCTTAGTTCGAAACCAATTAAATCCATCATTGAAGTTAATGAAAAACCAGCTCATTTTATTTCTAAATCCCCTCAAAGAAAAATTCTCAAAGCCGGGGCTTTAACCCCAAAAATATAGAGAAAATTCTTGATATGCAGGTTTGACAAAAAAAACAGAAAAACATAAATATATCATACACATGAAAAATTTTGTTTTTCTGGTTGTACTTCAGGAAAATTTCCGATAACTATAGGTGCATCAAAGAGTTACAGCATTTTTTCCGGAAGCGATTTTTTAAATCGAAAATCCGTTACTAGATAGAAATTTTTCTCAGTTGCTGGGTCTTAACCAGAAAAACGTTGTAAAAATTATACTCACTAAATTGTTAGAGCAAAAAAATAAAAGGAATAGACAATGTCTGATTTCGTGACTTTTCGAGAGCTTGCAGATCAAATCGGAGTAGAGATAACCACGATTCGTCGCAATGTTAAACGTCTTGATCTTGAGATCAGAAATGAGAAAACTGAAACAAGCAAAGGAGCAAGGGTTCAGTGCTTAAGTATTGATAATGCCAATTTGCTTATTTCACATTTTGAAAATCGTGATAAGCCAATTTCCAATTCTGATTCAGCGGCACTAGATCGATTTGGATATTTCTACATTATCCAACTCATTCCTGAAGCCGTACCTGATCGAGTCAAAATTGGGTATACAGATAATCTTGAAACAAGATTACGAGAGCACCAAACAGCAGCACCAACTGCAAAATACCTTGGTCATTGGAAATGTAAAAGGTCATGGGATCAAGCGGCGATGGACAGTATTACACGCACTGACTGCAGTTTGGTTATGAATGAGGTTTATGAGGGTGACATAAATGGTTTTCTCAAACGTGCTGATGAATTCTTCAAAGTCATGCCAAAAGATTCAAATAAACCGGGGCTATCAGAACATTCGCCGCTGAGAGGCTTTAAGTAGGGGCTCTAACAAAGGCATTAAGATGGACCGCCATCGCGTTTTTGCAGAGTTCAAGTTACAAGGTCTTGGCAAGTAAACCATCAATATGAAATTCGTGCCGGCGGCCACTTATGCCCGGCGTTATCTTTACAAACGAATAATGGATTTTTGGACTAGACTAGACAAATTATTGAATTCCACAAAACCGGTCATTGATAGACCAAAAGGATCAAAGCATCCAAAATATCCAAGCATTGTATATCCTTTAGATTATGGATT
>JAHJTV010000113.1 GCA_018829445.1 bacterium | reverse complement strand
TCGCCGCTGGAGGGAGTAGTCGATAATGGAAAATTGGGATTAGAAGCCGAGAAGCTACTTGAAAAAATAATAAAAGACGACTCTCTTAACCCTTTACAAATAGTACCTTCTAATATAGATATAAGGATACTCTATGTTTTACACAAAAAGGCATTACAGCTTTTTGTAGAAGAAGCAACAGAGTTACTTGTTTTTGCGGCAACTGATATACTGGGATATGGATGTAAGGATTTAGGCATTGCCTTTGCCTTGAGAGATTTGCTCTTAAAGTTAACACGTAAAGAAGCCGATAAACTTACTGAAGTTGATAGATATAAGATTAAACAAATCCCGCAGTTAATAGAATCAATCGTTGACCGGGCTAAGCTTTTTAAAGATTTCTATACTTCAGATAATCCTCTTTTTTGTTTTGAAGAATCAACAGATTCATTTTTCGAACACATTATTCTGCCGCGCTTAGGGCAGGATAGGGTGGTTATTCTTGATTATGCTTTTGGGGCGGGAGCTAAGCTCCTTAGCTGGGTGAGAAAACTTGATGAAAAACTAAGGTTGATTAAAGGCAAGAAACCCAAAATTAGATTGATAGGCATAGATAAATTTCTAAAACTCTATAAGGTAACTAAAGATGAAGTAGAAGGTTATTTTACATCCGACGGTATTCTTAGGCAGATAGTATGTGATAAAAAACCAATGATTGTTCGGTACGATGGAGATAATAGAATTGATAAATTTATCTTGGATGAATATGATGAACGGATAGCTTCTTATGACGAGTCCTTTAACGACCTTATTGCTAAGGCAGAATGCTTAAAGAAAGAATACGAGGAAGAAAATTATGAGGTTTTTTCAAGAGTCTTACCGGAATTAAAATTATACAGAGGTGAAAATGTCTCTGTAGAGATATATGAGCAGGATATACTCACAGGTAGATTTTATCTTGAAGATATTGATGCGATAAGAATGGGCAGCCTGGCAAAATATTTCCATATCAAGGGTAATGTTCAAGCACTTCATAATATGCTAAAAATATTAGGCTCGTCCCTAAAAGATGATGGGGAGATTCTTATAGAAGACGCACTTCATCAGTATCTCGAGCAGGCTCATTGGACAAGAAAAGGTAACAGATTAATAAGAGAGCCTTATTACGAAGCTATCACAGGCCCGCTTTGTGAAGATTCATATTTATATAACATAAAAAGCCCACAACAAGATTATCTGTTTAGAGACATTGAAGTTTCCTCCAGCCCAATACAGCATTCAGGATTCAGCCATCAGGATTCAATGAACCTTATCCGACCGCGTAGGTCGGGTAAAATAATGGGGTCAGGCTTTGAAGCCGGAAATTATATAGCAAGCTCAGCTCTCAATAAAAGAACTAGTCTTTCGGATGTTAATTCAAAAGGTTCGTTACCCCCGGAAGGACGCCTGTTGCTCCCATGGAATATTTACAAAATTAATAAAAGTGAATGGAAAAAATTAGCACCGGCTTTTTGGGAGATTATTAAGGGAGGAGATTTTGAAGAAGGAGGAGATTTTTTCTTTCCTATAGAGATGAAGGATCTTGCTGTAGAGTTTGTTAAGTCAGAAGGCGGCAATAAAGCCGGGCCAAGAATATATATTGCCGAAGGAGAACTCTCTGTTAGAAGTCTTACTTTTCTTGATTCCCAAAACAATAACCAACCCGCCATCTGCCTGAGTCCCCGCATTTTGCAAATATTTAATAAAACCGAGCTTATAGCCGCTGCCTTGAGTGATGTAGGGATATTAAAAGAAATTGCCCAAAGTTGCAAAACAATTCCTACGGTAGCAATCAAAAAGAAAAATAGCAGCTCGCCTGCGGACTCGCCTGTGGAGAAAAAAGAGCGAATGCACATTCCAAAACTTGCCCCCACTATAAAGCGAATGGTAAAACCAGTACTAATTCTCGCGTTGATTCTTCCTTTTATTCTGGAGAGACTGAATATTGGCTTTAATTTGAATTTTAATAAAGTGGATTTTATTCTGCTTGGAATTATATTTTTACCTTTTTTCTCTATAGTTATTGTTGCATTTTTTGCCGACTTCTATTCTTGTTCCGGAACCAATATTTATAGTAAAGTTAAAAACTATCTTCTATATTTAAGTCAAAGGTTTTATATTTCAGTTAGATACCGGCTATTTTTATTAAGATCTTTCTTTACGAACCCAATACGTAAAAGAATAGAAGAAGTTTTGGAAATTATTTTTACCCGGCCCATTGAAGGGGTTTCCTTAGATTATTTGAGAGAGAAGGCGAAGAATACTTTATCTTCAGAAGAAGTGATTAATTTAGCAAATTATTTAGAATTAATGGATATTTTAGAGATAGAGCCTTCTGGACAGATAAAACCCAATCTTTTTCATCGGGAATATTTTTATTTTATTGGTAAACTGTTATCTAAGCAACTAAGTTTACCAATTTCCCATAAAAGAATTTTTAAAATTTCTAAGTTAATCCATGAGAATACACTCTATTCCGGCTTAAGGGATATCTTAATTTATTCTATCCCCATACTCTTGCTATATTTTCTTAAATTTTTCTTATCCGGATTTGATTTTGAATTTTCTAATTTGTTGACAGAGCAGTTACATTTATTTTCCTTAATGCAAATGTTAGTTAACCTAGGCATAATTGGTATAATTCAGATGAAAACT
>JAHJTV010000025.1 GCA_018829445.1 bacterium | reverse complement strand
TATTGATGGGCAACGAGTAGCCCATCCTACTTTTTTCTAAACAAATAATAGCTAAAGTTAAAGTAATGGCGTCTTTGTACATTCCATTATTTTGAAAGCCGTTTCTCGTTATTGTTGCAATAACCTAACCGGACATTGCTGTTTAAAACCAATATTTTATGAAAATGTAATGTTGTCTTGACAAAGGGCAACACTAAGGGTACTCTTCAAGTGTACATAACAGGAGGTAATCATGCTTGAAATCAATGTGAAAGAAGTCAGGGACAATCTTAGTTCTATCCTTGATAAAGTCGAAAAAGGGGAAGAAATTATTATCACACGTAGAGGAAAACGTGTTGCCCGTATTTCTAATATTGATACTAAACCTAACCCCTTACAGAGTTTAAAGCAATTTAGAAGTAAAATTAGTGTTAAAGGAAAATCACTCAGTCAAACCGTAATAGATCATAGAGAAGAAGAGCGCTACTAATGATTTATATTGATACGAGTGTTCTGGTAGCATATTACTGCCCAGAAAAAAATAGTGACCAAGTCGAAAGCATTTTGACTGAAACTGCAAATCCTGTAATTAGCCAGCTTACCGAAGTTGAATTAGCCTCTGCACTTACGCGAAAAATCAGAGAAAAAGCTTTGTCTCAAGAAGATGGCAAAGCCGTTTTGTCTGTATTTAGAACTCATATTGACAAAAAGAGCTTTACATACCTGCCTATTCAGCCAAAGCACTTCTCGACAGCAATGAATTGGATTGCCGAATTCAACCTACCTCTCAGAACTCTGGATGCATTGCATCTGGCAATTGCTGCATCAAATAAAACTCCATTACTAACCGCTGATATCAAATTTGCAGAATCTGCAAAAAAACTAGGTATTGAAGTCACTTATATTGAGTAAAAGCACAATGCCGTTACAAACCACCGGTTTTGACACGCAAGCGGCTGAACGGGTCGATCTTTAGCAATTTGTCTGCAAGTTATTTATTTTCTTCTTATAAATTCTGATTTCTTCCCCGCTCCCGTTGGAATTTCAAATCTTGTTTTTTCCACGGTTCATTCTTTTTCACCACGTGTCAGTATCTCTCAAATGGAGAACACCAAATTGGATTGTAAGGATGAAGCTAACATCGGCATTACTCGTCAGCCCCAGAGCAGCAGGGATGGTCGACTGAATGCATTTGGAGATTGGAACTATCTAGAAATTCTGGCTGTCACCATTGAAAGTGATATATCGACATTGAATTCAGGTATTTTATTCTTTGAACATGTAAAATCCATAAAATCTCGAATTTTTTTGATTCCCATTTCATATTCGTGATCATTCATTAAAGAAAGCTGCGAAGTATACTCTTTTGGCAATGGGAAAATATCTTCTCCAATAATTCTGTTTTGCAATCTTTCACCAATTTGAAGTGTTATTTCCGTAAATCCAGCTTTATGAAGCCATCTTTCAAAATCAACGGGTGAAGGATAGCGCTGTAAATCTTTTTCCAGCGTCCCACTAAAAAAATCGTAGATAAACCAATTATCCAAACCAGCATGAGGATTCATACAGATTATTGATAATATCCCGTTTTGAGTCAGAATGGGTTTGCATTCGTGAATGAATTTCTCCGGATCTTCGAAATGGTGGATAGCATTGACACAATAAATGAAATCAATAGAGTTGTTTTTAATTGGTAGCCGATTGTCGAGGCCTTGAACCAGGTAACAGGACGATTCCGGTGTGTTTGCTTTTGACAGCATAGCAGGAGAAGCATCAATGCCAATAACAAATGGGTCGTTCTTAAAAACGTTCAGCCAATGACCTGTTCCACACCCAACTTCAAGAACAGTTTTGATATTGTACTTTTTTTCAATATTCTGCAGCTTATGCGGAATTCCGTCGATAGAGTATGCACTCTGATATCGATATTCATATACTTCAGCCACATTGTCATAATTTACTTTTTCCATATCTCGGGTTTTTGCCCCCCTTTTTCTATTCTGGGTGAAATGCTTTTAGTTTCACTGCAATCTCTTCATGGTGTTTCACGAAGGCATCTTTACCGCAACAATACTTATCAATGTCATTATTGCATTGCCTGGCGACTCTTTTCTTTAAAGCAGCGTACTCGAGCGCAACAGCCTGGTTTGAACGTAAATAGTCACGAAAAGCAATGTGCCTAAAAACATTATCATCACGGTCCGTAAAGGCGTGAACCTGATGTGAGCGGTCATCACCACCTTTCTGAAAGTATCTTCTGCCAGGAATACCGAACTCTCCTTTAACCTTGTACCCGATTTTTTCCATCTCACCATTGAGGTCATCAAGTGCAGCCAGGTCTCTAACCTCGACAAGTATATCGATAGTTAGCTTGGCTGCCAGACCTGGAACCGCCGTACTCCCGACATGATACACTTCGATGGCGATTGATCCCAAGGTGTTCAGCAAGAGCGTTTTCTCAGATTCAAAGTGCTTTGGCCAGGAGGGATCATATTCGACGACTTCTATCTTTCGCATGTAATTTTTTTACACCAACGCAATTATGAGCCGCGGCTGCGACGGTAGTTGATTAAAGATAATGCTGCCAAAAACTATAAAATTTGAACTCATCCAAGGCGACTAGCGCCGACTCCAGATATTTAATAGGATCAAATTATGAGTTGCCAAAATGCAACATCAACCCAGTCACCAAATTTAAAACCTATTTCTTTATAATGAGCAACTTTTATCATGCCCATTTTTTCGTGTAAAGCGACACTTCCGGGGTTCGGTAATGCAATTCCACCAATTAGTGAATGAACGTTTAAAGATCTGAGTTTATCAAATAATGCACTATAAAGCTCAAACCCAAGTCCTCTGCCAGTGTGATCATGCAAAAGATAAATTGTAACTCCAACTGAGTGGCGATAAGCACCTCTTTCGCTCCAAGGGGAAGAATAAGCATATCCTACAACTGAATTTTTATCTTCCATTATCAACCAAGGAAGATTGGATGAAATAACTTTCGCTATCCGTTCCTCCATATCAAGGGTAGATACAGGTTGTTCCTCAAAGGACACAATAGTATTTTCAATGTAGTGGTTGTAAATTTTGCATATTTGGTCAGCATCTTTAATGCTTACTTCTCTTATCATTTCAACTTTATAAATATGCCCCAAACTTTTTATTATACCGCTATTTGAAGATATAAATCGAAAAGCGGTTTTAGATGGTGACTTTGTTAATGGTTGTTTAAGAGGTATTGATGAAAAATAAATGTTGTAGCATGCCAGTATATGATCCTATCTTATCTTAGCGTTGGCACTTGGCTTCATTGTTCGTTTTTAGGGGTAAAAATGACGTTTGATCGGTCATGGAAAAAACTCTGGATAATTCAATTGATCATCCTTAAATAGGGGGATCATACAATCAAATTTGAGCATTTGTCAAAGGGTGGAGAAAAGACTGGTTTTCGGGAGTTAACCGGAGGTGGTGGTTTCAGGATTAATTCAATTGTTCTCCTTTGAGGACTTTGCTGCTTTGTTTGAACAGCTTCATACTAAAATTTTAACAACCGGAAAGGGCTTGCACATTTGCACAAAATCGCGATGGCCATTAACACCAGGATGCAAGCCCCGGTCTCCTAATTATAGATTTCATTGCCAACCTGAGTTAGGTAATCATCAATGAAGTCAAAACCAAGAGTGGGCTGGTCTTCAATGCATCCCAGATTCAAGTGGCAGATTCCGGTTTCACAAGCTTTGGACCTTTTTTTCATCACGGCCATGGTATTGCTGATATCTTCGAATGAAAAGACACGGGTTCGGTTTGACGGAAGAGTGATCAACACTGAGCTGATAGCCATGAGGGGAAAAGATCGCATTTTTCCATACCTGTCTTTGGCTTTGATATAACCCTTTTCGAGGGTCTCTCTATCGTAAAAACTTTCCACGTCTTTTTTAAATGTGTAAACAATATCCAGAACCAATCCCAGAATATGTTCCGTCATTTCGTCCTTAATCCCCATAAAAAAATCGTCGCCTCCGATATGACCGGTAAAATAGTTCGGCATACTGGCTTTGCGCTTGAGAATCTGGGCAAAGAGATGCAAGGCCCGATCTCCCTGTCGGAATCCGTATCGATCATTATAAGCCTTGAAATCATTAAAATCGAAATAGATAAGGCTGTATTGCGTGTCGAGAGTTTGTAACGAATTGGAGATGTATTCATGAATCAGGGTATTGCCCGGTAGCCTGGTTAATGGATTCAAATCACGGGCAATTGCCAGGTTCTTGTCATTCAGGACTTTTAACAGGGACTGAGCGCTTAAAAATCCAAGATACTCCTGATTTTCAGTGATGATAATACCCTCGATATTCTCGTTCAGAGAGTATATTTCCAGTACTTTCTCGATGGGCGTTCGAATTTCAGCTATTGGGAAATAGGTGATGAAGTCTTCAAGCGACTGGTTTCGGGACACTTTTTCCAGCAGATCACGGCCGTATCTCGAATAGGCATAATCCTTAAAAATGCTTTCCCGAATGATTCCTATTGGCTCTCCTGTCTGGTTGATGATGGGTAACAGTCCTTCCTTCTGTGTTCTGAACATTTCAAATGCATTCACCACTCTTTCGGTATTGAGCGCCGGTTTCAGGGATTCCAGCTCGGAAAGAATCAGTTTTCGGTCATTTTCCTTTATTGTGCGGCGGTCTTGCGTTCCTAAACGATGGATAAGATCATAATTTGATTTAAGTTCTGAGATATCAATAACCGGTCTTTGTACCAGATACCCCTGCACCAGATCGCAGCCAATATCCCGACAACTGAAGTATTCCTTCTCGGTTTCGACCCCTTCCGCCACAACCAGGCACCCCATCATATGCGCCAGATTGACGATCATGGTCACAAACAGACGTTTTTTATTATCTGTCGAAACATCACGAATAAAAAAACGATCAATCTTGATCAGGTTGGGTTCCGTATCATAGAGCTTTTGCAGACCAGAAAAACCGATTCCATAGTCATCGATTGCAATTTTTATTTTTCTGGTACGGAAAATTTCCTGATTTTTCCTTAATGTTTTAATGTCCGGGAGGTCATTCTTTTCAGATATTTCAAAACAGATGTTCTCCCAGCTAAGATCATTCTTTTCAAGAATGGTCTGCGTCTCTATTGTGAAGTCAGATTCGGAATGAAAAAGACGACTATCCAGATTATAAAATAGCTTGGTTTTTCGATTGGCAGGTAAGGAGGAAAATTTGGTGATGGCTTTTTCCTGTAATGCCAATTCAATTTCGTGTAAGCATCCGTCAAGATACAGGTAATCGAAAAAGGCATCTATCGTCTTAAACCCAATTTTATCAGTATAACGCAACAGCGCTTCATGACCATAGCAAATCCCGGTGTGAATATTAACTATCGGTTGAAATGCATAATCGAGGACAGTAATCGCGTTTTCGAGATCTATTCTATTTTCTGGTTTAATATTAGCTGTGTTCACTTCTATTCTCCCTTTTTAATTGAAGTTGCTGTTTTGAAGTATCCTGACCTGGGAAGGGTGAACCGGAAATTTGAACCTTTGCCCTCAATACTGTTAACAGATATCTCACCTCCGTTGATTTGAATGAACTCTTTACATAGAATCAGCCCTAATCCAGCGCCTGTTTCACCATTCAATCCCAACTTTGTGAACCGATGCTCTTTGTTGAAGATCATTTTTTGGTTTTCTTCACTGATACCGACGCCTGAATCAGAAATTGATACTTCTTCAAAATCCCCAAGGGATCTGGATTGAATCTTGATAGTACCGTTATCCGGGGTGAATTTAATCGCATTCAAAAGCAGATTGCGGACGATGGATTCGGTCATTACCTCATCAGCATGAATATTAACGGAATGGTCGATTTCGATTATGGGAACAACCCCTTTTGTTTTTAATTGTGCAGAATACAAGTTAAGAATTCGGGTTATTACATTCAGTAAATTAAATTTCCGAGGTCTGAATTCAAAAAGATTAGATTCCATTCGAGACCATTGCAGCAAATTCTCCAGTAGTTCCTGAATCTGAACTGAGCCTTTTTGGATTGTCCCGATAATCTTCTTTTGCCTTGATATTCCCAATTGTTCGTATCGATGGTGTAGAATACTGATGTATCCGCCGAGGGCATGGAAAGGGGATCTGATATCATGAATAAAAACGGCAAAAAGCTTGTCTTTTATTGAATTTGCTTCTCTCAAATCATTTTCCGTTTTCTTTAATTGGTCTATGACCTCCTTCAATTTTAGTTGTGTTTCCACTCTTGCCAATAACTCACCGATATTAAACGGTTTGGTAACATAGTCACTGGCACCGGTTCTAAATCCTGCTGCAACGCTATCTTGATCGTTCCTGGCTGTAAGAAATATGATGGGAATATCGGCTGTCACGGGGATACTCTTTAGAATTTCGGCTACTTCAGGACCATTGAGGATCGGAAGCATAAAATCCAGGATAATTAAATCAGGCATTTCAAATCGTGCGGTATCCAAGGCCTGTTTTCCATCAAACGCAGTTGTAATGTCATAGTTTTTTTGCCTTAGATTATACCTCAGCAATTCAACGATTGCTTCCTCATCATCAACAACCAGGATCTTTTTTTTTCGGTTAGATTCTGAAGAAGGCAACGAGGTGAGCCCCATATTTTTTATTGTCTCTAAATGTGTGTCTAAGTCCATATTATTTTATGTTATTGGAAACGAAAAAACCAACCAGAAATTCAAGACAGTGCACCATCTCCCCTATACCAAAACGGTTCTGGGTGCCGGACCCAATGGTGAAACCGTTATTTTTGAAGTGGATAATAAAAACGAAGCATTCGCAAATCAGTTGAAACAACGGTATGAGCAAAGCTAACCCTCCAGTTGTTATTAGGCAGTTTTTTTTTGAGCTTATAAACCCGATTAATCTTTGATGTGTTGTGAATCAATTTGAGTTGATTATTCTTGAGAGAATTTTGTTTTGAACCAAATCTTATATAAGGAAGAAAGATGAAAAAAGATAATACTCTTAAAATCATCGCAATGAAATGGTTTTTCTTGATTATCTGCATGATAATCAGTTTTACCGGTAATATTGTTGCCAAAGAACCGTTACAGAAAGCCAAATACGTTTTTCTGTTTATCGGTGATGGAATGGGGATTCCCCAACGAGCTGCCACAAACAACTACATGGGACGTAAGTTGTTGATGGATGAATTTCCGATTCAAGGAATTACTACGACATATGCCAACGACCGTTTTATCACCGGTTCGGCAGCTTCCGCAACTGCTCTGGCGACCGGATTTAAAACCAATATAAATTATGTTGGCGTTGATCCCGATTTCCGCCCGGTTAAAACCATTGCCGAAGAAGCCAAGGAATTGGGGATGAAAGTGGGTATCATTTCCAGCGTTTCCATCGATCATGCTACCCCGGCGGCTTTTTATGCCCATGTAAAAACGAGGAAAATGTTGCATGAGATCGATATGGATCTGGCCAAAAGTGGTTTTGATTTCTTTGGAGGTGGCGGGTTGATGGATCCTACCGGCAAGAAATCCAAAGCGCCCATGGGTAACGCATTGGAGTTGGCAAAACAAAACGGTTATCGCATTGTTAACAACAAAACCGAATTTATGTCGTTGGGGAAGAACTCAGGCAAAATTCTGGCCTGGAATGCCTGGCTGCAGGATGCAGGAGCATTGCCGTATGCTATGGATATGGGGCCTGAAGACATCACTTTATCCGAATTTACTGAAAAAGCGATTGAGCTGCTGGACAATCCAAAAGGTTTTTTTATGATGGTAGAAGGTGGGAAAATAGATTGGGCAGCTCATGCGAATGACGCCGCTGCAACTATTACAAATAATATTGCATTTGATGAGGCAATCGGCAAAGCACTGGAATTCTATAAAAAACATTGGAATGAAACCCTGATCGTGGTAACAGGTGATCATGAATGTGGTGGATTAACATTGGGATTTGCGGGAACAGTTTATGATACCAACTTTAGCATTCTTAAAAACCAAAAGGTGTCATTCCAGAAATTCTCGGATGAAACGGTTAAAAAAATCAAAGAGCAACACGCCAGAAGCACTATCACATTCGAGCAGGTTAAAGATGTGATAACAACAAACTTTGGCCTGAAATTCCAGGGTGACCCAAAGAAAGATCAGTTGGTTCTTAACGATTTTGAAAAGAAAATGATCGAAAAAGCATTTAATCAAAGTATGGAAAAAAAGGTTGATGAAACTGTTGAAAACCAACTCCTTTATGGTGGTTATGAACCCCTGACAGTGACTTTGACCCATGTTTTAAACCAAAAAGCAGGTTTGGGATGGACCTCCTACTCGCATACTGGCGTCCCGATTAGCACTTCAGCAATCGGTGCCGGAGAAGAGCTCTTCAGTGGCTTCTATGACAATACCGATATAGCACTGAAACTGAAAGCTGCCATGGGCCTAATGGCGGAAAAAAAGTATAAGCTTTAACTATCTTCGGAGAAAGCAAGTTTATCAAGTTATCTCTCCTCCCCTCCCGGGCGAGCAGCTCTGCTCGCCTTTCACCGAATCAAAGCCTTCAAAACACAATTCGAGTCATATCCGAAAAGCAACACTTCATAAACATGTTGCCTATCATTTAATCAACCAACCGATTCCACGCAGGTAATCCGATGAAAACAAAAATCTGTTTATCAAAAAGGGCCAATGTGACCCTTGTAATGCTGTTTACGGTTCTGTCTTTTGTCTTATATTTTATTCCGACCGGTTACGAGAAAAGGAATGTGAATAAATCGGTCAGATGCAAGGGCGAAGTTATTGAGATTGACAACTCGGAATTAATGCAGCTGGGAATGCTCAAGAAAGGCTCCCAGACGGTGACACTTAGGCTTCTGGACGGCCCATATCAAGGAGAAATTCTTCAAGGCTTAAACCAGCTACTGGGGCGATTGGATCGTGATAAGATTTTTGTGAAAGGTGATATTGCGTTTGTTGTTCTATCATTGGATGAAGAAAACAGGATATTGTTTGTCAATCCCCAGGAACACTACCGTTTGGGCTATGAATTACTTTTACTGGGGGTATTTATAACTCTGCTGATCATTTTTGGTGGCTGGACCGGAGCAAAGGCTATTCTGTCTTTTGTTTTTGCTGTGATGACACTGTGGAAAGTTTTGGTGCCTATTTTACTGGCCGGATTAAACCCAATTCTCTACTCGGTGGGGATTGTTTTTTTATTAAGCGCCGCTATTATATTCCTGGTGGCCGGTTTGACCAGGATGGGACTGGTTGCATTCTTGGGGGCTTGTCTGGGGACAACTACCAGCTGTGTGCTGGCGCAGATATTCACAAATCTGATCCACATTCATGGTGCCATTTTACCTTTTTCCGAAACACTTCTCTATTCAGGATTTGGACATCTCGATTTGGCCAGCATTTATGTGAGCGCTGTTTTTATTGCAGCTTCAGGAGCTGTAATGGATATTGCGATTGATGTTTCTGCCAGTATGAAAGAAGTTGTGGACAAAAAGCCGGACATCGGCTTTTCCGAGGCAGCAAAGTCGGGCTTGTTTGTCGGCAGAGCTGTTGTGGGAACCATGACTACCACACTTCTATTTGCTTATTCCGGTGGATATGTCACCATGCTCATGGCTTTTATGGCCCAGGGAATCCCCATTACCAATATATTGAATCTGGTGTATGTCTCCGCAGAGGTTGTGAAAGTATTGGTTGGCAGTTTTGGACTGGTAATGGTCGCACCCTTTACCGCAATATTGGGAGCATATGTTTTTACCAGGAATAAGGGAAAAACTGTTCTGACAGAAGAAGATCAGATAGTAATCAAGGAGGGCGGTTCCAGCCCTGTTGAAGCATTATTCTAACTTATTCTTTTACATCACTTTTTTTCCTGAATACCATCCCATATAAACCGGAAAAGTGATTTTAAGGTTAAATTTTCCCGATAGGTGCTCTTTTCCTTGTGACCAGTTGCTCCATACCTTTGAGCAAATCCTGTTGAATTTTTTTTCTGGATGAGGAAACAGTAATTCCCGGATACGGCAATACTCTTTTTTCACAGCTTTTGGTTATGGAGGGATAGATCAGCATATTAACTTTTTCCTTATCCCCGGAAAATGTGACACTTACATCAAGATCGGCAGCAACCGACTTGATCATTTTGAAGGTGGACTTGGCCTGTTTCTGATTAATTTTGGAACTATAACCGATAAATAATTCCGGAGCTCCTTTTGAGTGAAAGAAACCGGGAATCTGAATCTCCAGTATCCCCTCCTTTTCCACAATGCTGCCCTTGTCTTGATGAATAAAGAATCTGCAGAGTTGCAACGGAGCTGAAAACTGGATGAGTGATCTGGAAACCGCTGCCGGTTCAACTATTTTGCAGGAACAGTTGATGTGAGAATCCGTCACCAGCCTCCAGTCAATGGACAACCTCCCTTTGCCGGCATAATTGCCGATGAAGGAAGAAAAGCAAACAACGGCCTTGACTAGATCTCCATAAAAAATGCCTTTCTCAAATCCTTCTTCAAAATTCATCTCAATGCAAAAATCATTTTCTTTTACCATATAATCTATGTAATCCTTTATTGCTTTTTGAAAGTAGGAGAGGGGATAACACTGTTTTATGAACTGAAGGTCATCTCGACCAATCAACTGAAAACTGAGCTGAAATGTTGTGCCGCTTCCAATTCTGGAATCAATATGAATAGCCCCCCTGAATCTTTCCAGGTTAGCTGTAACAGCTTCCATCCCGATTCCCCTACCGCTCGTATCCGACACCTTATCTGCCGTTGAAAATCCGGGGTGAAGGATGAGCTGCAGGATGTCAGATTCTTCCATTTCCGCAAGTTCCATGGCGGATTTCAACTTTTTTTCAGCAGCCATTTCCCTTATTTTACCACTATTTATCCCAGTCCCGTCATCGGTAATTTCACATACCAGAATGGAATCCTTTACCGATAAAAAGAGGGTAATATGTCCAAACGGATCTTTATCCAACTCCTTTCTGGTTACCGGTGCCTCAATACCATGATCAATGGCATTATTGATCAGGTGGATCAGGCATTCATTTAAAGCGGATAAAACTGGTGTTTTAACGAGGACATTACCCCAGTTAAAATGGATCTTAACCTTTTTCCCAAGAGCTGCGGCAGTGGCACTGGACTGGTTGACAAGTCCCTCTTCCAGAGTATGTACAAAGGTATAGTGGTGGGAGAGAAGTCCCCAGAATAATTGATCAATTTGAAAAGTCTTATTGAGCGAACTTGGTGAGTTTAAAAGGGCGTTATACTGCGAAAAGAGCTCTCCCAATTGATTGTTTTCCACCCGCAGTTTATTGAGTGATCCCGATTTGGCATCAATGGATTCCCCGTTTTTATAAACTGCATTGTATAGAGCATTCAGATTGTAAAATTCGTTTAACAGTTCCTCAATTTTTTTCTCTTCGGCGTTTGTCTGTTGAAGTGATGAGTTTTGAAATTCAGATTCCAAATCATTGGCGATGGTTTTTAAAAAAGTAAATCCTGCCACTCGGGCAATACCTTTTATGCCATGAACAGTTGCAAATAATTGTTTTTTATCTGCATCTGTTCTTTTCTCTTCCTGGAGACGTATTACCAGATTGTTCAACTCACTGATATACAAATGTAGTCCATTTTTATCAATCTGTTTTAACTGGCAAATTCGCTGTACGCTTTGATCCTCCAGTAACCTCGCTTTTTTCCTCATTTCCTGGGCTCTGACAATCTCAGATCTGTCCTCCAGGATAATCAGCAGCCGTTTAATGGTTTCATTGTATATGACCGGCTGGTAAGTTATTTTTAACCAGAGTCCTCCATCCTTTGGGCCGACTTTTGGGTAAAATATCTGTTTCGGGAAAAAGGGTTCCAGCATATCGTAGGTCGTAGAGCTTTGTCCTAAAACAAAATCCAAACTGACAACCCCGTCTTTTTCAGCGCTGGTCATGGAGTTCATCGTTGGTTCAAACAGAACCTCACGCAAGGATTTTCCTGTGAACTCTTTATCATCTAAAAGATATTCCAGGTAATTGGAATGGATCTCTTCTATCTTGCCCATACTGTTTATGGAGAAAATCCCCAAGGGAATACTGGAAAAAATCTCGTTTAACTTATGCTGCGATTCCCTGAGTTGCGAGATATCCTCGCCTATAATAATAATCAGATCACCTTCTGCCTTACTCAGAACATTCATTCTGCGGAGATTCCAAGAATATGCTCTCTCACCGGATATTATATCCGAATCTTTAATCCCCAATTCAAAACTGGTGCTTTCAAGAGGTTGGGCCAGATCTCGGAGCTTCATCAGGAAACCCGAAAATATGTTCCAACTTTCCTTGTTAAACAGGTTGGAAAACAGCTGTCGAAGAATATCCTCCTTATGCACTCCCAAGCAGGATGCGACGGTTTCGTTTCCCCTAAGAATTTCGTTGTTTTCATTAATTATGGCGAAAACTCCGGGTAGACTTTGAAACACCCGTTCAGAGTTTATATTTGATCCCTCCAGCAGTTTAATAACGCCATATGAGGCCTGAAGGTCGTGGTTTATGGATTCCATCTATCTCCCCTGTTTATAAAAATTCATACTCTTCATCATTATCTTCATCCAAATCAGTTGCAGCGAACTCCATTAGATTATTAAGAATCTCCGGTTCAAAAATATCAACATGACAACTACAGATGATATCCCCTTCGGCGTATGTCAACTTCCAACAGTCCTCAAATATCATCTTTTGCTCTTGTCCGTTTAAATCGGTAAAAACTTCATTGAATCCCATGGTCACAACAGGCAGACTAATGCCAACGGCAATATTCTGTTCAATACAGATTTTTTTCAAAAAACCTGCTGATAAATTGCAGTATTCTTTCATAACATCAAAGGATTTGTTGTCATCCACCTGCTCCAAGCCATAAAGGTGTCTGGCAATAGGCTTTGAGTCTTTATGGTTAAAATGGGTTTTGAGGATAATCCGAATTGATTTTCCCGCCACTATAATCATCGACATGCTGTTGGCAAAGACGTAACCGTGTGGGGAAGTTTCCTGAAGCTCTGCAATTTTAAAGTCTTGACGATCAGAATAGAGTTGTATACGGGAGAGTGTCACATGACGTATAATCTCTCCAAATTTACTTTTAAAACCGGATAATTGAGATCCTGGTTGTGTTTCTGCAGTTTTAGTGTGCATGGTCGTCCTTTTATTTTTGGTTTGGGTATTTTCTAATCAAGGCGCTGGCAAAGTATGTGTTTTGCTTAACGTTCCAACACTTTTTGAATAACTGCAGTGAGTTTGGCCATTTTGACCGGTTTGGTTATCCATAACTTCACGCCGGCTTTTTTGCCCTTTGTTTTTAAGTCCGAGTCAAATTCAGTTGTTAAAACAAAAAGATGGATATCCTTAAATCGTTCATTCTCATTGATTTTTGAACACATTGTAATACCGTCCATTTCCGGCATATTGATATCACTGATAACAATATTTGTATCCTGGTTGGAATTTAATGTTTGAAGACCTTTCACACCGTCCTCCGCTTCTATAACTTCATGTCCTGCAGCTTGAAGATCCAGAACCAATCGATGTCTCACGGTTTCGGAATCATCTACGACTAAAATTTTTGCCATGTCGACCTTTGTTGACTATGTGTAGGGGTTACCGGTTTGTACTGCTTTTCCAAATCAGGATGGATGTATTCAGGTATCGAAACTCGTGTTCTAACTAAGTAATTGAGCATATTCACCTGGAAAATTAAGAACAAATTTAAAAGGTCTTTTTGAGGAACTATCATCCTTTTTATCTAAAAAGATAATATCCATGGATCCTTCAACACTTTTTATTGCCTTGAGAATCGCATCCATCCCCACACCCCGACCGGCCATTTCCGTTATATCATTCGTTGTGCTCAGCCCCGGGCAAAAAATGAACTGGGCAATCTGCCTGTCATGGAGGGGTTTATTCAACTTTACAAGTCCGGAATCAAGGGCTTTGCTCATTATCTTTTTTAGATCCAACCCAGTGCCATCATCCCAATACTCTACTCGAAATTGGTCATCGGTCAGGGTGGCAAACAGGTGAATGTTTCCTTCTGCCGGTTTTCCCAAAGCTCTTCTCATTTGGGGGTCTTCAATTCCATGAACCAGGGAGTTGCGAATTGAATGCATTATAATGACATTTAGTATTGAAGAGATCTTCTCAATAATTCTTATGTTATTGCTGGTAATAAAAAGGTTTGGTTTTGGTTTTCCCACAATTTCGGCCATTGATTTCAAACTTGCACCAACATCACTGAACAGATCCTCTAATGAGGCAGTATTCAGAGCGTTAAGTATCTTTTTGGATTTGATTATCGTTTGGATAGAATCTGGCAGATTGTGCAGTTTTTCACTCATCAGGGTATTTGTCAGTGCGGAATAAAGCTGATTGTCCAAAAAAACACCTTTCTGTTTTGTTCCTTGAAAACTACTGAGCTTTTTTTCGGTAACCATTATGTATTCCTTCAACATAGAGTCCACCTTCAGAATCTCACTCTTTAGTTCTCGACTATCATAAGCCGCATTTCGTGACCGAACTTGATTAACACTCTCTTCAACATCATGTACACTGTTGGTAAGATCATCAAATCCATATAACCTGGAATTACCTTTTATGGTGTGGAGATTTCTAAAAATGTGGTCGATGACAGACATCTCAAAAAAACTGTTTTCATCCAGAAGAGCAATGCAGGATTCAACATACTCGTTGGACGACTTAATAAACTCTTCGAACCTGTCACGGGTTATTGAAAGTACCTGTGTGATAATTTTGAACTCCTTTTGTTGCTGAAAAGCATTATTTTGCAGAGTAACGATCTCAGTCTTATCACGAATGTTTACAATAAAACGCCTGATGATATCATCTTCATCCACAACAGGATTCCAGAACAACTCAATGTGTTTTGTCCTTTCTCCACTAAAGCAGATCCGGTATTCCTCAATTAATAAGTGAGAATTGACTTCAAACGTCAATACATCTTCCCCCATTGAATTTTCGATAACGGAGCGTGTTTGTGAAAGTTTATCTTTTTCCAGGTTTGCATTCTGGAATAGAAGATCGACATAGTGTCTGCCTTCTATCTCGTTTGTTTCCAATAATGTCTCCAGGTGTACCGAGTAATCGTGGTGGACGGTGCCATCCTCCTGTATTGTGAATATCCCCTGTTTCATATTCCGAAGAATATGGTTGATATCCTTGTTTCTCTGTTCAAGAATCCGGTTGTGCGATTCCTGAAGGTTAAGTTCCCTGTCGTGGCCCATTTTTACAAGTGAACGTAGCGAAATCACTCCCAGGTATTTTGAATCGGCGGTAACAATTATGCCCTCGGTGGTTCCCGACTCCGAGTATGTTTTCAGTATCTCTTCGCTTTTATCGTCAACTCCGACGATGGTGCAAGGTTCAATAAAATCGGTAAGTTTGTCTTTCAGATCAGGGTTCTCAAGTAACGCAGCACCGAATCTGGAATAAACAAATTTTTTGAGTTTTTGTTCCCTGATAATTCCCTGTGGATGCATCAGATCGTCAACAACCGGGAAAAAGGTGTATTGAGGATATTGTTTGAATACCTCAAGCAGATCAGGCATTGGTATGTTCCAATACACAGGCACGATAGGTTGTAACTCCTTAAGGATATCCCGGTTTCCTACTCCTTCAATGGAATCAATGACAGTTTCAGGAGAGTATAAAACCGGGGGATCACTGGAGTCATTTACCCCTATTTCCAAATCCGTTTTATGATCAGACCGGGAAACTTCAAATCGGTTCTTGTTTCCCTTGTCATTTGTGTGTGATTGTTGATCAATATTTATCACAGGATTTTTTATTGGGATAACTTCCAGAGATGATTCCACGGTAGTTGTTGAAAATTCTTTTCTATCGATATGATATTGCATGGAGATCTTTTTTCTCCCAACACGTTTAAACCATCTAAAAATCAATCTTTCCTCTTCTACCTGCTTTCCCATCATCTGCCATTGTTTTACAACGAATTGAAGTCGATATATCCCGGAATACTGAGGTTGCCTTATAGAAAATTGTTTTTCTCCTTGTATTGATGACTCTAAGCCCGCTCTGTTAAGCAGATGTTAGCAAAGGGTTAAATTGATGTAATCGTTCGGGGAGATTAGTCTTTTAAAGGGTTGAAATAAGAAACTTTGATCTTATTGAACAGCATTTTCGAAGCGTTTTGACCAAAAATCTGCTTAAGCAATCAGCCACTGAATTATATACCGCCAGAGGGAGTTCAATTAAAGGCCTTTTTTCAATATCAGTGACAATCTACTGAAAATTAGATACCTTTACAGAAAAGAGGATTTTAAGATTAACAACTATCAATTCAAAACAACCGGTTTGGAGATTTTTTGAATAATCAGGAGAGAGCCGTGAAAAACCAGGGATTAATTCAACAGAAAGAGGGGTTAGGCATATTTGCGAAGCTTCTGTTCGGGTTGATTTTTATCTTGGCGGTGACTGGCATTGGGGATATTTATTCGTATTCTCAAATGAATCGCTTGTCTGACTTGACAGCTAGAATTTTTAATCATCCCTTAAGAGTGACAACAGCAGTGCTAAGCGCTGACACTGCCATAGTGAAAATCCACCGTAGCATGAAGGATGTTGCACTCTCTTCAACCGAGACTGAACTGGAAGCGGCCATTATAGCCGTTAAGACTTATGAAAATGAGGTTTTTGAGAACCTGGGAATCGCAGAAAAGTGGATTTTGGGTGATGAGGGTGCTTTGCTGCTGGCTGAAACAGTAAAACTGTTTCAGGATTGGGAATCGATCCGCGAGGAGGTGATCTCGTTAACAAAAAGCGGAAACCGGGCGCATGCCATTGACATTACGAGGGGAAAAGGAGCGGCCCATGTTGAAGCATTAAATAGCAAAATGAGGAACCTGAAGAACTACGCCGCCGTCAATGCCTCTGCCATGTTAATCGAATCCCGGGTAACAAAAAACACAATTCTAAAGACAACTGCCATCACTTTTCTGGGTGTGATTCTGGTTGCCGGACTATTTGGTTATCTTTCGACAAGAACACTCAACGATTCCATAAAGAAGCTGATATCAGGGGTGGCTGAGTTTAGTAGAATGAACCTGAACCATCAGGTAACGGTGAAGTCCAGGGATGAAATCGGTTGGCTGGCAAATGCCTTCAACCAGATGTCTCAACAGCTCAAAAAGTCGATTGAAGATCTCAATCTCCAAAGTGAAATTGTGGCAAACATGACCGAAGGAGTATTCCTGGTGCGTGTTGAAGATGGCATCATTGTCTATGCCAATCCAAAAATGGAAGCAATGTTTGGCTACGATGCTGAGGAGATGAACGGGAAACACATA
Organism: bacterium; assembly: GCA_018829445.1. GTDB lineage: Bacteria > SAR324 > SAR324 > XYD2-FULL-50-16 > XYD2-FULL-50-16 > JAHJTV01. Next base: position 65,210 of record JAHJTV010000025.1, on the reverse strand, counting down.
TCTGTCGTGAATGCCCCGACAGATAAACATCCGGAAGAAACTGCCAATGAGATCATGAGAGTTGTAATTGAAACAGGTGTCTGGCAGGGGGAGATTAAGAACGTGAAGAAAGATGCCACAATCTTCTGGTGTTATGCCAATGTTTCCGCCTTCGAATATTCCAAATACGGGAAAGTCCTGGTTTCCGTTCATACGGATATTACCAAGCGTAAACGTCTGGAAAGCCAATTGAAGCAGAATCACCTCCACCTGGAAGAAACGGTCAAAAAGAGAACCATTGATCTGGAAAGAGAGATCTCTGAACGTAAAATCGCTGAGGAGCAGATCAAAGCCAATCTTGCGGAAAAGGAAACCCTGCTTAAGGAGGTTCATCACCGGGTTAAGAACAACCTGGCGGTTGTGTCAGGCTTATTGATGCTACAGGCTAACAAAACCGATGATGAACGGCTGATAGAGGCTCTCAATGTCTGTCAGACCCGGGTGCAATCCATGTCCGTCATTCATGAAATCCTTTATCAGTCCGAGAACTTTTCAGCTGTGGATCTGAACGGCTATCTGTCAAAGCTGGCCAGTGACGTAACACAGAATTATTCAATCGGCAGCAATGTTCATTTGAAGATCGAAGCCAGTAATCTCATGATTGGGATTAATCAGGCATCGCCGTTGGGATTGATTGTAAATGAGCTGATAACCAACTCCTTGAAGTATGCTTTTCCGAAAGGCAGAAAAGGGGAGATTGTGCTGAAACTGGAATCCAATAAAGAAAACGAAGTTGAACTGGTTATATCAGATAATGGTGTTGGCATGCCCGGGGATTTTGATTTGCATACCGTTAACAGTCTCGGTCTGAAACTGGTCAAGGCCATTGCTGAGAACCAACTAGATGGGTCGGTTGAAATGATAAATAAAAACGGAACAAAATTTACAATAAAATTCAAGATCGCCGAAGTCTGAACTTGCTTTGCTTGCTCTTCCTACTTGTTTCGGTTATTCACTAAATCGGTTTCAATTAAGGCTGGAGGGCGGACATAAGCGTTTCCATAACCATATCCTGCCAAGAGCAAGGATTATGGTAGGGCTACCAATGTAAGGTCGCCCTACTGTTTTGGGGAAATAAATTTTATCAGAAAGATGCTATTAAGTTCGCACTTATGACCCTTACGGGCGTATTTTTTTTAACCGCCCACCTATTCCATCTGCATGCCACCGCTGACCGGAGTGTAGGTACCCGAAACGAACTCGCTGTGATCACTGGCCATCATCAAAATGGCACCTGCGATATCTTCCGGCTTCGCAAGCCGGCGCAAAGGTGTATTGGCAGCTATTATTTGTTTTATCTCCTCGGGATGAAATGCTGTGGCATCAGTAAGGGTAAGCCCCGGCGCAATGACATTAACTCTAATTCCGTGGGGGCCGAGTTCCATGGCTAATGATTTTGCAAACGAATCCAATCCTGATTTGGCTGTGCTGTGTGCAATAAACCCCGGGCCTGGCTGCCGGGAAAGGCCACTTGAAACTGCGACGATGGTTCCTTTCTTCTTCTCAATCATACCGGGCACTACTTCCTTGCAACAGAAGAAAGCCGCTTTCAGCTCCCTGGTCAGCTTATACTCAAAATCTTCCCACTTGAACTCTAAAAAGGGGACAACCGGAAACGTAATACTTGCGTTCAGTACCAGGATATCTATCTTTCCCAGCTCATTGATAGCTTTTGACACCATCTTCTTTACCTGATTTTGATCAGCCGCATCAGCCTGAATGGCGATCGCTTTTCCTCCGACCTCAACAATATCTGCAACAACCAGATCAGCCGCTTCTGAGTTGGACACATAATTAACAACCACAGCAGCCCCGTTTTCGGCGAACAATTTGGCGGTCGCAGCGCCGATTCCCCTGCTTGATCCTGTAATAAGCGCTACTTTATTGGATAATAGTCCCATGGTATCTCCTTCGGTTAAAGTGTTTTTCTATAAGGCAGACAAACTAAGGCAAAAACTTTTTTCAGGTTGTATCCCCGGTTAATCGTTTTTTAAGTCGCTTTTGGATTCGAATCCAGGCATCGGTAATCAAAAAACTTTCTTCCATGTGATTTACCATACGTTGGAATTTACTCCACGGAACGGTGAAGGTTAAAAGATCTGCCCGCAAGTAGGGTCGTGCTGAAATATCAAACATACCCATCACAGATTTTGGTACAGGCTGTTGTGATTCCAGGTAAGGATATTGGACAACTGAGGCGCAACCGGCGCAGGAGGGTGCAATCACCGACTGCGGATCTCCTTCATCAAAATTTGCCAGGGAAAACAGGCCGGCAAGGACATCAGCAGCTGCAAAAAAAATAATGGCATCCGGGTTATCCATCTCTTCAAAGCTGTCCCAGCGTTTAAAAACAATTGTACTTTTGGGAGCGGAAAATGGGGGGTGCCGATTCTGAGTCTCTTTTACCAGTTGCGGTGTTTTTTTATATCTGATTCCTTCCACTTTTCCGGGAATTCCGCAGGAAAGAAAGTATTCAAAATCCGGTCTCTGATCGCAGGGAAAACCGCAACATCTAACACCTCCGACACAACCGATTGACTCCTTATTAAAACAGAGAGCTTTTCCCCGACGGACAGCTGAAAGATCGGCGATTAAACAACTATGGTTTCCGGTCTTTTTCTTTTTTTCTATTCCGCAATCCCGATCTGCATAGTAAAATCCCATGGGAAGTTCTGCGCCGGGGAAATAGTCATCCCACAGTCTTATAAATCTGTTTTTAAAATCCGCGTCCACAACAACTCCTGGCTAAATTGAAAAGGATTCGTTCCCAACCCTATATGGGATCGGAAACAGAGTCAAGCAAAGTCTGAAGGAATCATTCTGAACAGGCTTCACTCTTTTAAGTAAAAAGTAGGAATGTCCTGGCACTTCCTTCAGGCTTACCCAATCAAAAAACATTGGTTGTTTTTAATTAACAATTGATTATTGGCTATTCGAAAAAACGTCATCGGAGTGGACTTATTAAATTAATAATTGACAAACTTTCAAAAATGTATATTGTGTTTTGTATACAATATTCATTTTAGGATTTTTATTCCGGAATTTATGAATGAAGGGAATTGTTGAAATATCTGCCGACACCCGGAGCTGGTCGGATTATTCATTTTAACCGTATTTTGAGTACAAGAGAGATTATGACGTTTCAACCCAATGGAAATCTGGTTGATCAGGTGACCCATTATATCAGTGAAAAAATAATAAGAAACGAGTTTAAGCCCGGCACCCGGATATATGATTCAAAGCTAGCTGAAGAGATGGGCATCAGTCGCACTCCCATCCGTGAGGCTTTCAGGATTCTGGAGAGAAATCATCTGGTGGAGCTGATTCCACGTCGTGGAGTTGTGGTAACGGAAATATCGGAGGCCCAGATAGAGTGGTTTTATGATATTTTTGAACAATTATACGCGCTGGTGGCACTGAGAGCTGCCGAAAATCATACGGTTGCAGATATCGAAGCCATTGAGCAGGCACTTTCAAATATGGAGCGCTGCGTTAAAAACAGGGATACCATAGGGTATTATGATTATATTTTCAAATTTGCTGCAGCGGGGATGAAAGCAGCCGGTAATCCTCTGTTGGAATCAATGATCAAAGATCTCTGGCCAAGTAACAGAAGAATCCAATTCGCTTCCCTACAACAGCGTGAGGACGACTTGAAAGAAAACGTGAAACTATTCCAGCGAGTTGCTGAGTATGTGATAAAACGAAATGGTGAGATGGCGGAAATGGTGATCAGGGAGTACGCCCAAACAGAGAAACGGTTTGCTAAAAAACTGGTAAACACACAATAACTCAATCCGAGGGAAGTATGATCAATTCTGAAGCTTATGATGCAATAGTGGTTGGCAGTGGACCGGGCGGCGCTACGGTTACCAGGGAGCTTTCCAAGGCAGGTAAAAAGATAGCTCTTGTTGATTGGGGGAGGCATAAGCCACTGAAAGGTAATATGATACAAGCGGTGTTATCCATCGGTATACCTGGTAAAAGTTTGCTGTTCACGCCTGATTTTGCCGCGGTTTTCAGAGGGATTATTTCCGGTGGTAGTTCTGTTTTTTATTATGGAACGGCTTTTGAGCCTCCCATTGAGCTTTTTAAAAAGTATGGCGTGGATATCTCCAAAGAGGTTATGGAGGTCGGAAAAGAGCTTCCCACTCAACCCCTGGATGACTCTTTGGTGGGCCCCATGGCTATGAAGATCATGCACAGTGCCCGGGAACTGGGCTACGATTGGAAGAAGCTGCCCAAATTCATTTACCAGGATAAGTGTAAGACTGAATGCTGGCGTTGCAGTTATGGCTGTCCTCATGGTGCCAAATGGAGCGGTCGGCTTTTTGTGGAACAGTCGTTGGAGAATGGGGCAGACCTGATTCCCGGTACCAGGGTGGAAAAGGTTTTGATCGAAAATGGAAAAGTGGTTGGGGTTGAAATCAAAAAAAATGGCAGAAAAAGCCGGATCGAAGCACCATTGGTGGTTATTTCAGCAGGCGGCATCGGCTCTCCGGTAATTCTTAATAATAGCGGCATTGAGGGCACGGGGAAAGATTTTTTCTTTGATCCCCTGATAGCTGTAATGGGCACAACCGACAGAATTCCGGGGGGTGGCAGGGAAATTCCAATGGCCACGGGCATTCATATGGAGGAGGAGGGATATCTTATGACAGATATGACCATGACCGGAACCTTGTTTCGAGCCTTTAATGTGGGGGCTTTAAAACCGCAGAGATTGTTTTCCCATGACAGAACCCTCACGATTATGGTGAAAGCCAGGGATGATCTGGGGGGGAGCTTAACCCGGCGCGGTGGAGTTAAAAAACGGATCAGCCAGGAAGACAAAAACAAGCTTAACAAAGGATTTGAACGGGCGAGGGAGATTTTAAAAAAGGCAGGGGCCAGGGATATTTACAGGAGTATGTATCTGGCGGCTCATCCGGGTGGAACGGTTAAAATCGGGGAGGTGGTGGATAGTAACCTGCAGACAAAAACCGAAAATCTTTATGTTTGTGACTGTTCGGTGATCCCGGAAGCCTGGGGGCTACCGCCCACGTTTTCACTGGTTGCCCTGGGAAAAAGACTGGCCAGACACATTTTGGATAAGAATTGAATCAGGAGTGAGATCCGGAGAGAAAAAAGATGCAGGCATCTATCAATAAGGGAAGTGAAACCATGGGTATCATCCTGGCTGAGATTATGAAAACAGCTGAAATGAAGAAGTTTACCAGGGTATTTACCGGTGAGATTCTAGACTCATGGGCTGGTGAAAAAGCAATCAGAAAAAAAGCTGCAGGATTCCTCACCAATCGAGTTGAGAACCTTTTAAGCACCGATGAAACAGCAGCAACCGGGGTACAGAGCCTTTTTAAGGATCCGGAGTTCATGAAACTTCTGACCGGGCAGATCCCAAATGTGATACAGGGCACCATCGGTTTGCTGGAAACCTTTTTCAGAGAATTTGAGAAACAATCCCCGGAGTTGAAAATTGCGACTCTCACCAATTTTGCGAATAGTCTGGCTACCGCACAAACCGGTGAAATCTTCGGATCTATTGTGGGGTTGCTCAAAACAGTCCAGACAGCAGATAAGCACTTTCTGCCCCGCCTGGTTGAATCCATGGTTTCCAATTGGATTACCAAGGTGGATTTTGGTGAGTTGAAGGAGCTGCTTGAAACATCACAGGACAGTATGATTGAGGCTGTCAAAGCGTGCAACAGCCTCATCTGGAAATACCCGGCGAAACTGGTGATACTGCTCTCCTTTGTCCCCTTTTGCTCAAATACCCTGTTGAAGAGCCTGACGGTGATTCTTTCCGGTTTTAATCAAGCCCCTCCCGATCTTGTTGCAGATATCGTGCTCTCTCTGATTAAAGAGATTAACCCTGATGATGTCTCCGATTCCCTCAACAATCTGTTTGAACTTGCAAGAAAAATAGAAACCGGTAGTGCCCTTGTGGGAGACCCTGGTACACCCAGGTTAGCGGCGGATGTTTCAAGTTTGTTAACCTCCGTTTTAAGCGGCCTGGATGAAACGATAATGATAAAAGCCCGGCTGGCACTACTCAAGGATTGGGATAAAATCAAGTTTCACCTCTTTGAAACTCTTTTTTCGGAGCCGGAGCGGTTGCATCAGCATCTGTCCTATCGAACAGCCAGATCCAATAGTCGGCTGCAGTCCCTTAACCAAAAGCTAAAGGTGATAGAAGACCTGCAGGATCAGGAGTTCGATAAACTGCTGCAATCAATGATGACAGACCTGGACAAGCAAGAGCTGTCGGAAGTGGTGGAATCATCGGCTCGTCTGCTTGAAAGGATCTCCTTAGCGCAACCTGATTTGCTTGCAGCTTTCAGCAACCAGATTGTTCAGCAGGTGGATCTTGTGCAGTTGCAGGAGATGGTTTTGAATCTTGGCACCGGGTTGGAAGGTGCCATCAAACCCTTGGGCAGGGCCATTTTGCCCAGGTTGGTCATGGGGGTTTGCGAAATCTTGAAACCGGAGGAGGATGAATTTGAAGATCAGGCGGCGGAAGCCAGAAAGGCTTTACGATTCTTGTTATTGGGCAATGAGGGGCAATTATGAATTCAAGATTCTTGCAGGCAGCAACCAGTATAAATTTTCCCGATCTGGAGCAGTGGAAAGATGAAGGAAAACCCGTCATCGGATACAGCTGTTCCTATGTTCCCTCGGAGATATTCCATGCTGCCGGTATCCTCTCAATGCGTCTGAGGGGCATTGAAACGGAAGGGATGGAGATTGGGGACTCCTATTTTGGCCCTTATATCTGCTCTTTTCCCAAATGTATTCTGCAACTGGCCGGGCATGGCAAGTTTTCCATATTGGATGGTGTTGTCATTACCCCGGGATGTGACTCCATGCGACGGTTATATGAATGCTGGCAGAAGGCGGGTGAAGATTATGACGGTATTGTTCCGGGTTTTTTCCATTACCTGGATGTGCCCCATAAAACGGTTTCCCATCGGATCGACTGGTTTGTGGATGAGATCACCGCCCTGAAAATAGCAGTTGAGGAAAAGTATAATCTCCGGCTTGACCAAGATAAAATCAACGCATCAATTGAAGTGTATAATACCGGTCGCAGGCTGATGGATGAGCTGGAAGGGCTTCGCAGGAAAGAATCGGTTCCCCTCTCCGGGAGTGAAGCCTTTGCCGTAGCAGTGGCAGGCACAGTCATGTGGAGAGATGATTTTAATAACGAGTTGAAGCAGTATGTGGAGAATCTCAAAACCAACGCTACCGATACCCACAAACATAAAAAAAGGTTGATGCTGATCGGCAGCATCAGTGATGATATTGAGCTGGTCAGCCTGGTTGAAAGCAATAACAAGGCAGTGGTGGTGGCGGATAACCTTTGTTTCGGTGTACGTCAGGAGGAGAATGAAATTTCAATAAATGATGATCCGCTCAGGGCTCTGGCCCGGTTTTACCTGGGAGAGTCGACCTGTCCCCGGATGTTCGGAAAATACGGAGAACGGTTGACCCTGATGAAAAAAAAGATAGAGACCTGCAAAGTGGATGGGGTCATTCTGCAGAATATCCGATTCTGTGATCTCCATGGCTCGGAAAATGGACTTTTTGAAAGAGATTTGGAAAAAGTGGGCGTGCCCTGTCTCAAACTGGAGCGGGAGTACGGCCCTCTGACGGAAACCGGGCGTATCAAAATGCGGATTGATGCCTTTCTGGAACGTATTTCATAAAACAGGGAAAATATATGAGACCGGAGATCAAGGAATATAACTATGATTGGATGCTGGGAAGTCTGCTGAAGGTTGCCTCCGAAATCGGTAATAGTTCGGAAAAGGAGATTCAGTATCTCACTAACTATATTCCCTATTTCAAGGGAACCCTGAGTGTCCTGCTCAGGGAAGGCGAAGTGGGTACCTGCTTTATTCGACTGCTGGATAAATACTTTGATAACATCCTTACAGCCCATCAAAACAGTAAAAAGATTTCGGCCATCACTTTCTGCTTGTCCCCGGCGCTGTTTCACGCCATGAATATTGTTCCGGTAACGCTGGAGGTCATGACGGGATTGGCAGGATTGCTCTGGAAAAGGGGAGCTTATGATTACCTGGATTACGGGTGTGAACTTGGATTTACCGAGACTTCCTGTTCCTCGCAGCGGGGAGCTTTGGGGGCTTACCTGGCCGGATTAGGCGAAGAGATCGATTTTCTGGTGTGTGATACCCCGGGTGTGTGCGATACCAATGCTAATGCCTTTGCTTTTGCATCTACCTTTATGGAGAAACCCTTTTTTCAGTTGAATTACCCTCAGACTATTGGTGATGAGAAGACCAGGAAGTATCACCTGGACGATTACAAGGATCTCATAACTTTTTTAAAGGAGCAGACTGGAAAAGATCTGGATGTGGATCGCCTGAGAGAGGTTTTGAAAGAGGTTGATAAACAGGATGACATTTTAGCCGAAATCGAGGACTTTTATTGCCTGGTTCCCAATCCGATTCCGGTTATCTTCAACCTGTTCATCTACATTGGACGGTTTATCTCGGCGGGTCTTCCCGAATACACAGAATTGCTGGAGCTGATGCTGGAAAAGGTTCAGCAGAATGCTCAAAAGGGTATTACCGGTTTGCATTTCGAGCAGGAGAAAGCCAGGGTGTTTATGTGCTATATTGATCATTACACCTTGAATCTTGACTTTTTCGACTGGCTTAATCGACGGGGAATCAGTCATCTCGGGGGAATTCTGTCGAGAAATTTTCGGGATAACACCCGCTATGCTTCAGAACTTGAGAAATCGACCTACGGCATTGATACCAGCACCTTTGAAACGATGTTGACAAGCCTGTCGGAGATGAATGCCACCCTTCCCATGGTTCGGTCCATTCGGGGCCCCTTTGATAAACCCAATATGTGGCTGGAAGAATCCATTTCCCTGGCACGCCTCTATCATGCGGATTGCGTTGTCTATAACGGCACACCTGGCTGTCGAAATACCTGGGGTATGGTCAAACCGTTTGCCAGGGAGGTGGAAAAGGCAGGGTTCCCGGTTCACATTATGAATGGCGATGCCTTTGATGATCGGGTTGAATCATGGGAAAGCACGGTTAACCGATTGGAAGAGTTTTTATCTATCAGGGGATTATTATGACAATAGTGGCAGGGTGTGATGTGGGGTCTTTGACCACAAAAGCAGTGTTATTAAAAGACAATCGGTTGATCAGCACCAGTCTGATTCGATCAAAAGCCAAGCCACAGGAATCCGCCCGAATTGCCATGGAGGAGTTATTTGCCAAAGCCGACCTCTCGGAAAAAGAGATGGAGTATTGCGTCGGTACCGGCTATGGAAGAGAAAAACTCGCTTTTGTCAATGCAGTCAAATCTGAAATTGCCTGCCATGGAAAAGGAGCAAAATGGCTGCTACCCTCAGTGAAAACTATTATCGATATCGGCGGACAGGATTGTAAGGTGATTAAAATTGATGAATCAGGAACGGCCACCCGGTTTGTCACCAATGACAAATGCGCTTCGGGAACCGGTCGTTTTTTGGAAGTGATGGCACAGGTTCTGGGAATCGATATCAGTGAACTGGGACAACAATCCTCCCGGTCAAAATCCCCGGTGACTTTGGCATCCACCTGCACGGTTTGGGCTCAGGCAGATGTGATCAAACAGATTAATTCGGGTGTTCCCATTGAAGATATCGGAGCGGGAATAAACCTAGCCATGGCAAAACGAATTGCCACCTTGGCCAATTCGATCAAGCCTGAGAATGATATCTGTATGACGGGCGGCGTTGCTAAAAACCAGGGAGTGATGTCTCTCTTGGAACAGTTGATGGGATGCCGTATCAGAAAGATCAGAAAAAGCGATCCCCAGTTAGCAGGCGCCATAGGGGCAGCTTTGTTTGCACAGGAAAAACTGCTGTCAGCATAAACATTAGAACAACAGCATAGTCAGGTTGCCAGTTTGCTGGCGTAAAGAACACGGAAGAGCGGGTTTACGTCCCATAAACGCTTACTTAAACAAATATTACCAAGAGCAAGGATTACGGTAGGGCGGGGTTACATCCCCGCCAGAACCAACTCAAAGGCGGCCATGTAAGGCCACCCTACCGTTTTGAAAAACTGGATTTTGCATCAAAAATATCCTTATTTAAGTGTTTATGGGGTTACATCCTTGCCTGTATTAACTCTAAGGCTGCGATGTAAAGTCTCCTAACCATTAGCTTTCATGATTTTGTATTAAAAAAAGTCACCCCTTTTGGGTTATTTTACAAATTGAACCAGAGGATTAACATGCCAGTAGCAGGATGTGATGTCGGATCACTTACAGCAAAAGCAGCCATTTTGGAGCAGGGAAGGATTTTATCACAGGTGGTGATCCCCGCCCATGCGAAACCGGAAGAATCTGCCAGGAAAGTGATGCAGCTTGCCCTGGAAAAAGCTTCCCTGAAGATGAGCGATATCTCCTTTGCCATCGGAACCGGTTATGGGAGGGAGAGAATCGATTTTGTCAACGAAGTGGAATCGGAGATTGTTTGCCATGCTAAAGGAGCCTGGTGGAACTTACCATCGACTCGTATGGTGATCGATATCGGAGGGCAGGATGCAAAGGCAATCCGCCTTGATGAGCAGGGAAAGGTAATTCGCTATATCTATAATGATAAATGTGCATCGGGCACTGGACGTTTTCTGGAGGTAATGGCCAAATCCCTGGAAATTGAACTGGAAAAGATGGGAGAGATCGGTGATCGTTCCACTGAAAAGCTTATCATCTCCAATCAGTGTGTTATCTTCGCTGAAACAGAAGTGGTTTCACTCCAAAACGAAGGCAAAGAAACCTGTGACATTGTCAAAGCCCTGCACATTGCGCTGGCAAACCGGGTTGCCTCGTTGGCTAAAAGTATCGGGGTTGATCAGGATATTGTGATGACCGGTGGTGTGGCGAAAAACAGTGGTGTTTTTAAAGCTCTTTCGCAGGGACTGAATCTGGAATTGAAAAGGCTTAGTGGTATCGATCCCCAGGTTAACGGTGCCATCGGAGCCGCTCTTCTGGCAGAAGAGAGAGTATAGATGTCCATCTTCGATAAACCGCTTGTCGATCTGTCCAACCTCCTCAAAACGGAACTTGTCGAGGAGGTTGTTGATCGTTGTCTATATTCACCAACTGACATCTGGCCAAAGGGTGGAGGTGCAAACTTCGTTTTAAAACAGGATACTGCCGTCGAATTGGGCAGTCCGAAAACAAGGTCAGCTTCCTTTATGGTCTGGACCGATAAACCGGGTAAAGTAAACGACGGTACTATTTCCGTTTTTGGACCGTCATTGCGGGAATCGAAAGGAATGAGTATCCCTTTTGGCCAGGTGATCTTGCTGGAATTGGAGAATTCCGATCAAAAAAGTGATTATCAGCTTTTCAGGGAATTGGAGGAGGTTAAGTATCAAACCGACTTGAAGGGATATATGAAGCGCGGCGCTTCACAGTTTCTTCGCGAGTGGAGCAGAATCAGCAACGACGCCATGGACAAGGGATTTTCCTTTCGTACATTGGGCAACGTGTTAATACGCCAGTACAGGAACCTGGAATATGTCAAAGCCATAGAGATTGTCTTTATAACCTCCCCGGAATTGCTGGACAGATTCTTGCCCATCGCTGCCCGGGTGTTACGAATCATCGAGGCCATGAATAAAATGCTCAACGAAGCCCTGGTTGATTGTGATACCTGTGATTACAGTGATATTTGCAGGGATGTTGAGGAACTGCGGATCATGCGCAAACAGAAAATGAAAGAGGACTCCGCCTGAAATGATTGATAAACAACCAAAGATAGTAGCTCTATGCGGTAAAGGTGGAGTTGGAAAAACCTCCCTGTCAGCCTTGATAACAAGAGTTCTGATGGAAAACAGATCCAACAGGATATTGGCCATTGATGCAGATCCGGCCATCGGCCTGGCCACCTCGCTTGGTTTTAAAATCGGGAATTCGGTCGACAATATTCGCAATGAACTGATTGACCGCTTGAAAAAAAGAACTGCAGGCGACTCTTCTCAGATAACAAAACAACTGGATTATGACTTGCTGGAGGCGATAGAGGAACGGGAAAATCTGGCGTTTTTAGCCATTGGCAGGCCGGAAAAAGAGGGATGCTATTGTCAGGTTAACGCGATTTTGCGGGATTTAATAGCATCTCTCTCCCGGAATTTCGATTTTGTTGTTATCGATGGCGAAGCTGGCATAGAGCAGGTTAATCGCCGGGTAATGGAATCGGTTACGCATCTTCTGCTGGTATCCGATGGGTCTCAAAAAGGGATCAATGTGGCTCACACCATCGCAGCGGTGGCAGATAAGTCGATTAAACACGAAGCAAAAGGGATTTTTTTCAACCGGGTCAAACAGGAGGAGTTGAGCCTTTTAACCTCAAAAATAAACCTGGATCTATTCGGTTGGCTCTCCGAAGATGATCTGTTGAGGCAGTTTGATATCGAAGGGAAAAGTCTGTTGGAGATGGGGGAAACTCAATCTATGAAAGCTGTCAGGCAGTGCGTTGATCGCCTGTTCAGTCATCAGTAAGATAGTACCCGTAATCGTTTGGAATGATCCTTAATACTGAGAGGGAAGAGGGTATTTTGGAGATGAAAAAGTATTGGAATGCAGAATGCATTACTGATTTTAGCTTGATTGGTAGAACCTGAAAATGGATGAATTTTGGGTTGTTTTCTTAACCAGTACTAAAAAGTGAACTGTTATGGGGTTTAAAATAAAATATGCCAAACGTCTCCTGCTAATCCTGACTGGAATCCTTTTACTCAGCAGTTGCGGATTTTTTTCGGATTGCCCTCCGACCAGAAAGCGGAAATTGCCCTGAAACTCAAGAAGTTCGGGTAGGTTACCCGTAGAAAGGATTGTTGATGTTGCCAAGCTGGCATAAACCGCGTGAGATCGAGATGACTGTTGCTCATCTCAACCCTCTCCTTCTGCTGCCTCATCCAAATAATAGGTTTTTGGAAGGTTATCCCACCATTACACCTTAAACATCATCAAGTGTTTTTAAATGGCTGAGGTGGCTGATATCTCCGAATGTTTGAAGCTGCCACTTCCCATTGAAACAGGAAAACAGGCTTTTACCCGAATTCCAGATTTTGTAATTTCTGGGGATAATAAGGGGAATGCCAATCACGTATCTGAACAGGCTGTCGACAACTCCCCCGTGGCAAACCACCACAACTGTTTTCCCCGGATGCTGCCCTGCAATATCATTGAAAAAAGACACATTGCGATCAAAACGTTGTCGAATACTCTCAGCGCCTTCCACAGCAAAATCAGGATCAGTTTTTTCAAAATTCATGAAAGCCTCGAACTCCTGTGGGTACTTTTTTTTCATTTCTGTGGTGGTGAGTCCTTCGAAAATTCCCAGACCTCTTTCACGTATTCTTTTGTCCTCGATTATTGTTTTGCCTGTTGCTTTGGAGATATATACCGCAGTTTCGAGAGCCCTGCCCAGATCGCTGCTGTATAAGGTTTCAAACTTAAGTTCAACCAGGCTGTTTGCAACAGCCTGGGCTTGTCGATTCCCGTTTTCTGTCAAAGGGCTGTCCAAGTGACCTTGCCATCGGCCTTCAATATTCCATTGTGTCTCTCCATGGCGAATTACCAGAATTTTTGTCTCATCCGTCATATCACACTTCAATAAAGAAAAATTAGCAAAAAAAGTGAAGATTGTTTTTAACCATAATGGTTTAGTGTTATCTGTTCTACAACCGGTCGGCAAGCGTTTCATTTGTTTTCTTCTTTGCCGACATCAATTTGCAGTCAACACGGCAATCTCAAGGCATGACGCCGTATTTTTTCAGTTTCTGATGAAGTGTTCTCCTTGTAATTCCCAGTTTCCTTGCAGTTTCACTTTTATTTCCTTCGTTGGCATCCAACGCAATCAGAATCGCTGATTTCTCCACCTCTTCCAATGGAATAATTGCTCCATCTTGGCTCCCATGCGGATGAATCGGAGTGGAATCAAAATCCATGTTTTTTCCCGGGAGGGTAAAATCACTTTCATCCAATAATTCATTGCGGCAAAGAACGATTCCTCTTTCGATGGTGTTCATCAACTCCCTGACATTACCAGGCCAGTTGTGGCTCATCAGGTATTCCATAGCGCCGGGTGTGAAGCCCTTCACCGGCTTTCGGTTCTTCTCCGAGAAGATTTTAAGGAAATGTTGAGCCAGCAGGGGAATATCCTCTCTTCTTTCTTTCAGCAGGGGGACATTCAGCATGACAACATTCAGACGGTAAAACAGATCTTCCCTGAATTCACCTGCCTGCACCATGGCGGACAGGTTTCGATTGGTTGCCGTTATTACCCTGACATCCACCTTGATCACCTGTTCTCCGCCCACCCGTGTGAGTTCTTTTTCCTGTAAAACTCTGAGCAGCTTCGCCTGCATGGATAAGGGCATCTCCCCGATTTCGTCCAGAAACAGACTGCCGCCACTTGCCTGAATGAATTTTCCATCTTTACGACGATCAGCACTGGTAAAAGCCCCCTTTTCATGACCAAATAGTTCGGAATCCAAAAGCGTTTCCGCGATGGCAGCACAATTCACTTTGATAAAAGCTTTGTCCCTTCTTGGGCTGTTGTAATGAATAGCTCCTGCTATCTGCTCTTTTCCGGTGCCGGAATCTCCGTTGATCAAGACAGTTGCTTCAGAGGGGGCAACTTGAGCTACCGTCTCCAGTAGATTTCTCATGATCGGACTGTTGCCGATGATATTGCGATCATCAAACTGTCTTCCCAGATTTTCCTTGAGCAAACGATTTTCCTCTTTCAGCTGCACATGTTCAACCGCCCGTTGCATTATCAGCTTAAGTTTATCAAAATCCAAGGGTTTGGTCAGATAATCGTATGCTCCTTTTTTAATCGCTTCCACGGCAATTTCAATGGAGGAGTAAGCTGTCATGATGATAACAGGGATGGCTGCATTGATTTTTTTTATCTCTTCCAGGGCTTCAAGACCTGTCAGTTTTAACATCCGGTTGTCCATCAGTATCAAATCGTAAGCCCTGGCTTTTACCTTTTCTATGGCAGTGGAGCCATCATCCGCCTCAAATATTTCATACCCCCAATCCTCCAGGAGGGTAACCAGCATGGTTCGGTGCCCGGGATCATCGTCAACGACTAATATGGATATGTTAGGTTGCATCTGTTGTTTCCTTTGTTAAGTCGGGAATGGTTATGGTAAAAACAACCCCGTTCTGAGATCTGTTTTCTGCTCTGATTGTTCCCTGGTGGGCTTCCAGAATGTTATGAACAATGGCCAGTCCGAGGCCGGTTCCCGTGGATTTAGTGGTAAAATAGGGATCGAAAATCTTCGTGAGATGATGTTCCGGAATTCCGTGCCCGGAATCGGCAACTGTTATGGTTGCTTTTCTTTCAGTCGGATGACAGTTTAATCCCAGCTCAAGTGTACCTTCCGGTTCCATGGCATCGATTGCATTCAGGTAGAGGTTTAATAAAACCTGATTCAGTTTGTCTCGATCGATTCCGAAATTGCAGGGTTCATCTGGAAGATGGAACTGTACGGAGATATTTTTTTCTGCAATTTTCTGCTCTATCAAACGGGCGGAGTTTTGAAGAAAGTCCGCAAGATTGGTTTCCTGTACCACTATTTTGACCGGTCTTGCCAACTCCAGTAATTGTCCTACCACCCTGTCCAGCCTTTCCACTTCGCTGATCATTATATTGGCTATCTGTTGATCCTTTTGAACCGTTTTGTATCGTTCTCTGAAGTAGGTGGCAAAACCTTTGATGGAGCTGAGCGGATTGCGGATCTCATGAGCAACGCCGGCAGCCAGCCTCCCAATAGACGCCAATCTTTGGCTTCGAGCCACTTCTTTTCTCAGTTCATGTATTTCTGAGAGGTCCTTGAATAGAAAGGCATACCCGATAGATCTCTCCTGTTCATCTTTGATTATTGAAAGACTGATCTCCAGGGGAGTAATTCTACCCGGCTTGATTGTACAGGGTAATTCTTCTCCTATCACTTTTCCAGCCAATTCAATTCTGTTCAATAATCCTAAAAGATTTCCGGGCAGTACCCCCGAAACAGGTTTTCCCATCATCTCCTTTTGTGAAAGACCCAATATCTCTTCAGCTCCAATATTTGCAGCTGTGATGTTTTTATCCGTATCCAGGGCCAATAAGCCAATGGGCATATTATTAACCAGGTTGTCGGAAAAAGCTTTGATTCTGGAAAGCGAGGTTCGGGTGCTGCGATAATTCTGGTAAAGAAATAACAAGACAATACCTGCTGAACCAGCCAGAAAAAGGAGTATCCCCGTAAGGATTGAGTTGTTGATCGTTGCGTTTGTTGCTTCATCCAGAGAACTCATATCCAGAGCTATAAAAATGACCTGAGCTCCCTCCCCTATATTCCTGGGGCCATTATGGACAGCCCTTCCCTGCTGACGCAACATTCTACCTTGCATCGCAGGATTCCCGGGAACTCCCGTTGGAATAAACTGTCTGAAAACCTCAAAGATCCGTTTATTGTCACCAAGATTCACCACTCTCCAGAGCAAATCGGGAGAAATGGCAACTTTTTTCATATCCAATCCGGCACCATGTTTTTTCCCCAATTGAGTAATATCACTATGTGCCAGAATAGTTCCCTCATCATCTGCCACAATCAGGTAAGCGATATCCGGTTGTTGGGCGGTTTCTTCCAACAATTGCTGAAGTTTGCGATTTCCCCAGAGACGTCCCCTCATCCCCGCCCGTGTTCCTGCTTCAAATGACCTGATAAGGGCGGCTCCTTTTTCCAGGAGCAAAAAGGTTGTATTGGCTTGCTGTCTTTTAATATTCTGCAGGGTCACAAATATAAAGATGGGCAGAAGAATAAGAAGAGCCCCGATTATGATGTAAGGAGGAATGGATAACCGCCTGGAAATTGATGTGTTCATTTAGGTTTTTTTTGAATAAAAATGGTTTACTCACATATCTTTTTGGTTGATCCGGATTGGATCAGCGGCAGGTTTCACTGCCATCCCTTTTATTATCTGCAAACCTTGTACCCATGTTTCTGACTTGTATTAAGACTCAGCTATCGATTCGTAGTCCCCGGAGATAGGAGTGATTTCAGCGTTTGTCCGGGTTGCAAAGAATTCGGTAAAGGGATTATATTCCATTTGAAATGGCTAATTTGTATCCACTGGCACTTTATTATCCGCCTCCCGTGGATACTAAGTATCCATTTTTTAAATCTGCGGATCAAGAATTTTCTTATTTTTGGATGCCTGGAATCCTTGAAATAAAAAAATATGCAAATAAAAACATTAATTTACGTTGAGTTCTGTTTTTCTAAAACATGTTTTGGCACATTGCATGCGATAGAGAATATCAAGTTCAATTCATGAATCTGTAATCGGTTCAAGCAGGATAAGTAAAAACAGGATATTTGGAGGATACTATGAAACGGTTTAAAAAAATAGTAACGGCAGCCTTGATCAGTATTAGTTTGATCTCAGTCAGTGCAGTGTTCGCTCAAGGTTGGGGCGGTGGAAATGCTAATAGAACACCACGTTATGCACAACAGCAACAGTTCAATCCCGGACCGGGAAGAGTACTCAGATCTGAAA
This sequence comes from bacterium, assembly GCA_018829445.1. Classification (GTDB taxonomy): domain Bacteria; phylum SAR324; class SAR324; order XYD2-FULL-50-16; family XYD2-FULL-50-16; genus JAHJTV01. Next base: position 47,567 of record JAHJTV010000025.1, on the reverse strand, counting down.
TGTTTGAAGCCCGTATTGAAGTCTTGGCGGAATTGGCGGGGCAATCCAAAGAGGATATCAGGGCAAAGATCCAATATAAACCCATGTGGGCAGTTCTTGATGACTATAAAGTGGACTATTCCGACTTTCAGTCAAAAATGCATGACAAGACAAGCAACGTTGTTAAACAGGCTGTCGCAGATGGGAAAATAACGCAGGATCAGGCTGATGTTATGCTCAAGCGGATGGAAGACGGTCCTTTCGGCCCCAGATCAGGAATGAGGGGTCAAGGTAGGGGTTATGGTAAAGGTCGTGGTTTCTGTGGCTATGGGCAGCAAAATTAACAGTGACAATTTAGGCACCAATTAACAGAAGAAATCCAATGGTGAGAAATCCGGGTATCAACTACCCGGATTTTTTTGTGTTAGTGACCTCCCACAGAGAGAATTCCACTGGCAGCCAATGATAGAACAATAACTTCCAGAATCGCAATTAACGCGTATACTTTATCGTTGTTTTTCAACAAAGTTGGGATGATTGCCAGGTAGCACAGAATTGTGATTCCCGACAAAACAGCGACACCTAGAAAATTGAGGAAATCGCCATATTGAAGCATATTTACCCATCCCCAACCTGCAGGAATATTGGTTGTCTGAAGATACTCCTGAACGCCCATTCCCCAATAATTGGATAACTCCTCCACCGGTATGTAGGGGTCCATAATACCGAAAACATAAATTGCGAAGGTGGCAAACAGCATGGCCAACCCGATCAGCATACCCTTACCCAGCAGGCTTGCATATATTACCTGTTCCGGGGTCGCTTCCAACGTGATATTGTTATTTTCACTCATCTATCTTCCTCCTGATAAAACCAAGGTTTCGATCTGTATTGAATCAAACATTTTTTTATTTTAGAAACCTAATCCTTTAGATAGGGCTTTCAGACCTGCTAGAACCAGAATAGCAATCACCATCCATCTGATGAATGTCGGTTTTGCAACTTTCAATACCCTGACGCCTATGAAGGAACCGAGCATAATTCCAACCAGAGAGGGGATAACCATCAAGGGGATTACGCATCCCTGATTCAGATAAACCCAGGCTGCAGAGGTATCAGTAATCGAAAGGAGGAATTTACTGGTTGCCACACTGATTTTTAGAGGAGCACCCATTACCAGGTTTAATACCGGAACATTGGCCCAACCGGCTCCCAACCCGAACATTCCGGCCATGAGACCGATACCGATAAACAAAAACAATCCTACTGGAGTACGATGGATTTTCCAGTTAATTGTTTCACCGGTGCTGTCTTCTCGATAGACACCATAAATTCTCAAAGCAGTTGAAAGGTTATCCGCCTTGGGAACATCCGGGATTTCCGATTTTTTAGCTGTCAGCATTAACGCGCAAATCCCCAGTATTGTTGCCCCCAAAGCAATTTGAACGATATTTGTCGGCAAAGCAAGGCCTATCATGGCTCCCACGATAGCACAACTTGAAGCGATCAATGCAACAGGGATGGCCAGTCTCAGACTTGCCAGGTTGGATTTTAACAACCCTGGTCCGGCTGCTAAAGCACCTGACAGGGCTACCAAAAGACCTGCTCCCCTGACAAAGTCAAGGTGAAATGGGAAAAATCCGCTGATAATGGGAACGTAAAGAACACCGCCACCGACGCCTCCCAGTACAGCAAATATACCCATAACAAATGTTACAAAAAACAACACTATTGGCCAGTACCACCATGCATGATCACCTGGCATTGCTTCAGAAATAGACGTATCGGCAAATCCGGTGGATGCCAGGAACATCACCAAAAATATGCCAATCGTTGATATGGTAAGCCACTTCAAATCTTTCCTCATCATTTTCTCCGTGGTATTAAAACATAAATAGTTCGCCCGAACTGCCTCCTAGTTTCCGTTTAGAATGCAGTGTGTATTTTTAAACAATCTCGCATGACCCAAAAATCATACGAAAAAAGGAAACGACAGAGCATATGCCTGTTATGCCCCTTGCCCATTTCATATTGAAAACCTCATCATATTCTCTGACATCGGCTTCACTCATACACCATTGGGTGTCCAAGCTTTATGAATTCGCCCTTTTCGACCTGATTTACAACGAGTAGAATACATTGGCATGATCACTCGTATCTACTCGATACGTACCTCTGGTATATAAATCGTCGTTAATAGTAAGCGTTTAAGGTTTCCGGTACCAAATTCACTGTTTAATCTAAGAGGAACAATGATTTTGCGACCCCTGAGACCTGTCAATAAAAAGAGCAGAAGAAATAAGCTTTCCAGATCTAATCTGCTGCTATTAAAGTCTTTTGACAATTTCAATTGACGGCTCTCTTTAACACCTGCCTATAAACGATTCCACATAATATTATATAGAGAGCGTTTGCTCTTCAAGTAAATTCACCAATACTAATTTGATTTTTCTTGTGCCATTGACATATAACAATCGGGAAAATTCTTCTGGTATTTCTTTTTTGATTTGTCTCAACAGATTTTGTATTTAGAACCTTATAAGTTATTTTCTACGTTTTTTTGGCAGAAAATAACTTATGAGGTTCTTATCCGGTTTATCTGGGCTAGGTCTAATCAGGGGGAAGGGTGAGATAAGGGGGACTATATTTTGTTTGGTAGGATTTTATGTCCGCAGTTTCGGGAAGCAACACCTGAAAATCCGCTAAATTCCAGGGATTGCTGCCAGGTAGATAAATCGAATCAGATAATGGAATAGCGATTGGTAATGGGCAGTCTCCTGTCTTTTCCAAATGCTTTACTGGTGATTTTGACGCCAGGAGGAGATTGTCGTCTTTTATATTCATTTTGATTGACCAGTTTGATGATTCTTCTCACCATGGCTTCATCAAATCCCTGGTCAACAATTTCGTCAAAGCGACGATCCTCTTCCACATACGCTTTTAATATTGCATCAAGTATTTCATAATCGGGAAGAGAATCGGTATCCAGCTGGTTCTCTCTTAGTTCGGCTGACGGAGGTTTTACCAGGACATTGTTGGGGATGATTTCGCCTGATTGATTACGATAAGAACAGAGTTCATAAACCAGGAGCTTGGGAACATCTTTGATAACCGCAAACCCTCCGGCCATGTCACCATACAGTGTTGCATATCCAACGGACATCTCACTCTTATTTCCAGTGGTTAATACCATCCATCCGAATTTATTGCTGAGTGCCATCAAAATATTGCCCCTGGTTCTGCTTTGCAGGTTTTCTTCGGCTTCATTCGGTTTGGTATCGGAAAACAGATTTTGAAACGTATCCAGATAGGATTGAAAAACAGTTTCAATGGGAATAACTTCATAGCGGATTAAAAGATTTTCTGCCAGCTGTTGAGCATCGCTTTTACTATGATCCGAAGAGTACCGGGAAGGCATGGAAACGCCAATTACGTTATCGTTGCCCAGTGCATCGACAGCTATGGTTGCCGTTAAAGCTGAATCAATACCTCCGGATAAACCGAGGGTCACTTTACTGAAACCGTTCTTCCTTACATAATCCCTGGTACCGAGTACCAAAGCGCTGTAAATATCCTCGATATCCGTTCGATGAGGATGGATTATGGTTTGCGGATGGATTTTCTTAATATCTGTTTTTATTTTCTGCAGGGGAATGGTATCGATTGCCAAAGCTGAGTTTGATTCAAAACGACTTTTCCTGCGCCTGGGGTCACGCAAGCGTTGCCTGAAAATACCGGCCAGATCAACATCAGCAACAAGGAAATCCTCATCAAACGATTTCGCACGGGCGATAATATCTCCTCTTTCGTTAATGATTACACTGGAACCGTCAAATACCAGTTCATCCTGACCGCCGACAAGATTGCAGTATGCGACCACCGCAACATTGTCCGCAGCCCTGGTCGTCATCATTCTTTCACGTTCCAGGATTTTGCCTTCGTGGAAGGGAGAAGCTGATATATTGAGCAATATCCGGGCTCCATTGAAAGCTTGATTCTCAGGCGGACCAGCCGGATACCAGATATCTTCACAAATGCTTATTCCGAATGGGATTTCATTAAGACTGTAAATGGCTTGATTTATCCCTCTTTTAAAGTAACGTTCCTCGTCAAATACGCCGTAATTAGGCAGGAGATACTTTTTGTAGGTTCCGCACAGCTTTTCGTTTTGAATTACTGCTGCTGAATTATAGATATCGTCTGTTGTTTCAACAAATCCGATAACAGCTGTTAGATTTTTACAGAGTGGGATCAACTTCTCAAGATAGGTTTGATTGGCATTTATAAAATCGGGTTTCAACAAAAGATCTTCAGGCGGGTAGCCGCAAATGGACAATTCAGGAAAAAGAACAATATCCGCTTCCACCTTGCCGGCTTGTTTGATTCCGGATTTGATTTTCTCAAAATTACCTGCAAAATCACCTACTGTTGTATTGATCTGGGCTAATGCCAGTCGAAGTTTTTCCATGCCTTTTATCCTGGATTGGGCGATTCCTTTAAAATAGGAAAGTTAGTATTTAATACGGTTGATATATCAATAATAACGATAGGGTCAGGTTCGGTCAATCCGCCTGATTTGTTCAGTCTCGATTGTTGAAGCGGAACTGTAATGATTAGCTATTATTCAGTAAAAGTGGAAGGAGAGGTTTTGAAGTTCAATCTGAATCGACAATAAGTGTGAATTAAACTTTGAGATCTTTATTTAAAAATGATAATCTCATAAACACCACAGAGAAAAAGGATTTTACGCCTATTTAACCATTGAGGGATCACGGGAGTCACTTATGAAAAGACCATGTATTTCAGCTGATAATGTCAATTTTAAGTTTATTATAGGATTTTTCATTATTTCATTTTATATGATGGCAACGTTTGCCAGTGCAGAGAATAGAGAGTTCATTGTTGGAGTAGAAAATATTGAGTATTATCCACACTACGATTTTACCAAAGAGAATAAGGGAGTGGCCAAAAGGATTTTGGATCTATTTGCTCAATCCAAAAATTATCACTTTAAATATAGACCATTACCGGTCAAACGATTATTTTCCGAATTCGTTTCATTAGAACTTGATTTTAAATATCCGGATCACCCACTGTGGCAAAAGGAGATAAAGAAAAATGTCAAAGTAATCTACAGCAAACCGGTCGTCAACATTGTAGCCGGCACAATGGTACTGCCGGAAAATGTAGGGCGAGGCATTGATTCGTTTAAAACACTGGGAACAGTACTGGGATTTACCCCCTTTCACTGGGCTGATTTGATCGAATCAAAGAAAATAATTATCCATGAAGATACCGATGTCGGCCGATTGTTGCTCCAAGCTTTAATGGGACGAATAGATGGAGCCGATGTGGAACTGTCCGTGGCCAATTACCATCTCCGTCTACTTGACAAGCAGGGTGCTTTGTTAATGGACCCTAATTTACCTCACCTGATCGCCTCTTTTCATCTGTCAACCGTCACACACCCTGATATTATAAAAGAATTAAATTTGTTTTTAATGCAAAACTCTTCTAAAATCGCTAAAATGAAACGCCAGTTTTACATCAGGGAATCAATTGATTAAATATCAGGGCTCGCAAGTGAACGCGTGAAGACCATTCAACGGAACATTTAAATATCAAGATTTTCCAGTCGTTCAATCTCTTTGTTCCTGCTCTCAAGATATACTCCTGTTTCCCACCTTATATTAGCTGATAGGCAAACTTTTCATCGGAATACAATTTTCCCATCCCTGGAATGATTTTTTTTCGATGATCAAACGACTTCAGATATATCCGGGATTTTCGTCCAATGACACCTTAAATGATTTGAGTATTTGTCAGGGATCTTTAAAAGATATAATTTATAGGAACTGGGAACATTTAATTAAGGATCACCGATGGAAAAACTAACCAAGAATACTGACTGTTGCCAGTCTAAATCCGAAAAGAAAACAGAAAAGTTGGAATGCGAATGTTCTCAACAAAATGGAACAGACGTAAGCCCGTCAAATAAATGTTGTGGTGCGGCTTTAGACAATCAATTGCATTCTGAGACCGCGTTGGATGTAAAAAAAATCCTGGGGAAGCACCACACTGCAGTTGGTGAGGTAACTAAGGTGGACACCGTATTATCCTATCAAGACGTTTGGGGGAGCATTCTGACAAGATTGGGGATCAATCGAGACTGCTATGCCATTGATCCCGGGCTGTATTGTGTAGGATCTCCTGATGATAAATCTCCTGTTCTGGTAACGGCAAATTACAAGTTAAGTTTTGATGCGCTGCGCAAGGAATTAAGTGACGTTGATGCCTGGATTCTGGTTTTAGACACCAAAGGTGTGAATGTATGGTGTGCGGCCGGAAAAGGAACCTTTGCTACAAATGAATTGTTACATCAAATCAAAGCGGTCGAACTGGCCAAAATTGTGAGTCACCGTAAGCTTATTTTGCCTCAATTATCTGCCACAGGAGTATCGGGACATTTGGTGAAAGAGGAGAGCGGATTTAAGGTATGTTGGGGGCCGATTCGCGCATCAGATATAAAACCTTATCTTGCATCCCACGGAAAAACCGGACCGGATATGAGGCGAATCAGGTTTACTTTTATTGATCGAATGGTGCTGATTCCCGTTGAGATTAAGAACCTGCTAAAACCGGCAGGTCTTCTTCTGGTTTTTTTGGGCCTTCTGTCGGGTATCGGACCGGATCTGTTCTCGATAGATGCCTTATTTGCCAGGGGAACTAATGTTTTGATGGCAGGCTTGATCGGAATTCTGTCAGGTACGGTGCTCACACCGTTGGTTCTTCCCTGGATCCCTTTTCGGGCGTTTTTCTTAAAAGGGATCGGGATAGGAAGTATTACAGGAGTGTTATCTGTTAATACAGTTTTTGTTCATTTATCTCTTTATGAAACAGTTGCCTTGCTTCTATTCAGTGTCATGTTAAGTTCTTTTCTCGCCATGAATTTCACCGGTTCAACACCTTATACTTCGCCTTCCGGCGTAGAAAAAGAGATGAGAATCGGAATTCCCGTGCAGGTATTTGGAGTATTAACAGCATTGGCTTTGTGGATGATCTCACCTTTTCTATAATATTAATAATTTACTTGCCAGGTTGTTTGCTGAGAACTGTCAACTATTTCAATTTAATGAATCGTATGAAGTCTTTTTTTTATTTAAAAAATGTATCAACCCTTACTCTGGACATAAAAAAGTGCACCGGATGTAAGATCTGCCTGGAAGTTTGCCCACATGGGGTGCTTGGTATGACAGAAAAAAAAGCAACAATTATTGACTTAAATGGATGCATGGAATGCGGAGCTTGTGTGCTGAATTGTAAAGACAACGCTATTCAGGTTACGCCCGGTGTGGGATGCGCAAGTTACATTTTGAGTTCCTGGATAAAGGGAAAAGAGAACGCTTCCTGTGGCTGTGATTGTTGTTGAGTGATTTACCAATAGTCCGGAACAACTCCAATAGAGGAAAAAGAGTTATGAAACGTAATGAAATGCTATCACGCCTGGAAGACAACTCCGGGCAATGGGATATGATTGTCATCGGTGGTGGTGCGACTGGGGTCGGTGTCGCAATTGACGCTGCCTCGCGTGGCTACCAGGTTTTACTGCTGGAGCAAAGTGACTTTGCCAAGGGGACATCGAGTCGGAGCACTAAGTTGATTCATGGAGGGGTTCGTTATCTTCAGCAGGGAAATATTTCACTGGTACTGGAAGCCCTTGAAGAGCGGGGATTGCTGTTACAGAATGCACCGCATCTGGTACACAATCTCTTGTTTATTGTTCCAAACTATGACTGGTGGGAAGGGCCGTTTTACGGTATCGGACTGAAAGTATACGATATGCTGGCAGGAAAAAGAGGATTCGGAACTTCAAAGAATCTTTCCAAAAAGAAAACAATCGATCATATTCCTACGGTTGAAAGAGAAGGACTCAAGGGTGGAGTGATTTATCACGATGGGCAGTTTGATGACTCGCGCCTGGTGGTCAATATGGCTCAAACAGCTGTTGACCAAGGGGCGACACTGTTGAACTATTTTGAGGTAACCCGTTTGTGTAAAAGAAACGACCAGGTTTGCGGTGTGATCGCTGTTGATAAGGAATCCGGAACAGAATATGAAATTGATGCCAAGGTCGTAATTAATGCTACTGGCGTCTTCAGCGATTCCATTCGCCGAATGGATGATGCTCAAACGCCAAATTTGATCAGCCCCAGCCAGGGAGTTCATATTGTTCTTGAAAGGTCCTTTCTTCCTGGTGACAGCGCCATTATGGTACCGCATACAGATGATGGCAGAGTTTTGTTTGCCATCCCATGGCACAACAAGGTTATTGTCGGTACGACTGATACAGCTGTAAAAACAGCGGTATTGGAGCCCCGACCTATTGAAGAGGAATTACAGTTTTTGTTGAACCACGCTGCCCGATATTTAACAAAAGACCCGATGCGGAAAGATGTCTTAAGTGCCTTTGCTGGTCTTAGACCTTTAATCCAGGCAAAGGAGGAAGCGAATACGGCTGCTTTGTCAAGAGATCATTCACTTACCATTTCCCGTTCAGGTCTGGTGACGATTGCGGGGGGTAAATGGACAACCTACCGGAGAATGGCCGAGGATACAGTCAAACAGGCAGCGATGATCGCACGCCTGGATGAGAAAGAATGTATTACAAAAACCCTGCATATTCATGGTTACCACAAAAATCCGGAAAAATTTGGAGATCTGGCTCTGTATGGATCCGATGCTCCCAAAATACAGGATTTAATAAGAGAGAAAAAAGACTACGCTCAACGGCTTTCCCCCAAATTTCCAACGTTAGCCGGGGAAGTGGTTTGGGCTGCAAGATATGAAATGGCAAGAACCCTCGAGGACTTTCTGTCTCGTCGAACAAGGGCTTTACTGCTTGATGCCAAAGCCAGTATGGAAATGGCTCCAGCTGTGGCTGATATTATGGCGAAGGAACTGGACGTTGGGAAACGATGGAAGAAACAGCAACTGAAGGATTACCAGCAATTGGCCGAAGGTTATCTGGTGATGTAGGAATTGAGACCTCAGGATTCTCACTCCCTGTTTCTCAATCATAAAAAAAGTATGACTGACTAAGGGTTGTAACCCCTGCCGAATAACCATGATATGGAATCATGTCTGGATTGGAGTGTCTTATAACACCCCGATCAACGGGCAAAAGGAGGAAAAAGACCGCTGATACTTTTCCGGCAGGGGTTGGGGGGCATCACTGTTTTCTAGCCAATCCGTGCAGCACACCTTTCTCTTCCCAAATAATAACCTTAACACCATTACTGTATACTTCAAGATCCTTTTTAAAAGGATCTACTGCCAATAATCTGTGGTTTACAGGGAGCGGCAGTTGGTACCAGGTTGCGATATCCTTGTTATCTTGTTTTTTGAGCTGTAATTGTGCTGCCAGTCTTTTGTTAATAGAGATGTACCGTCCACCGACAATATGAAAATTGGATATCCTGTTTCTATCGGACGGTACCAGATTAAAATCCAGTTTGGAAAAATGGGGTTTAATTTCGTTAATTGAATTGCCTTTAAACTCCACGGAAAGAGTCTTATTATGATTATAGGCAATCTCATTGGCAATGACGTCCGGGCTTATCTCTTCTTTCTCCTGCAAAGTGACAAATACGATAAAAAGACCCGCAACGATTGCTGATAATGACCAAACCCATCTTATTTTGTTGTTAAAGAAGGGTTTGGTCATTGTATAACTTTCTTCCAAGGCTTTCAATTCGCTCATTTGACTGGTCGTCAGATTGAACGATTTGAAATACTTATCAGTGGATTCTTCCAGATTTGTTGTCATCCTGCTTGCTCCGCTGAATTGTTTGGAAACTGTTTCTTGATTCGCATTTTCAAACGATGCAGCTTTGATAGTAGAGTCCCTCTTGGTGTACCGCTCAACTCAGACATTTCAGTGATACTGTACCCTTCTACTGCTGAAAGGTAGAGTAGCTCTCTTTCCGAAGGTGAAATCGACTTCATCAACTGCGCGACCTCATCTTCGGTTGCCAGAACATCATCGAAACGATCTGAATTTAAGTGAATAATATTGGACTCTTCGTTGAATTCGTTGAACTTCCAGTTTTTATTTTTACGATAATTATCAATAAACTGGTTTCGGATAATCCGATATAGATACTGCTTGGGATTATCCAACTCTTTTACACCCTTTTTTAATAGTTTTTCAAAGGAAGTCTGCAACAGGTCAAAAGCCTCATCCTGGTCACCACACAGAGATATACTGTACCTGTATGCTTGATTATATTCATCCTCTGAAAAAATCTTTTCTCCCATCTGTTTCCTTGACACTCTCTGTTGAGTTTTCTTTTAATCTGCCCTTTGTGCTTTGCTAATAGAACGATTCTATTGTAAGTTTGATTTCATAAAAATGCACAGTATTTTATATTCAATTATGATATTCAGCGATTTCTAATACATTTAACTGCAGGCAACATTATGATCGTGCGGGGTCAAATCCCCGCCAGGAATTACTCAACGGCAGTCAATGTATGTACACCCTACCATTTAAAAACACGGATACTTTGAACTGAAATGCCCTTGAGCAAACATTTGGGATTAATGTGAATCCTCAAACAGCAGACTATGATGATAACAAAGATCAGACAGGCTAAGGATAAGCTGATTGCCAAAATCCTGCTCCGTCACCCTGCCCTTTTTACAGCCTGGGAAAAGAAAAGTGAAACGTTGGCTTTTAATGATGTCCCCTGGGTTAATCTGGAAAAGCCGGTTGCCGAGTCCAAACTGGCACTGGTAACAACAGGAGGAGTGCATCTGAAGAAACAGGAACCGTTCGACATGGTTGATCCCAATGGAGATGCCGGTTTCAGGGAAATTCCTTTCGACACTCCCATAAATGAACTGAAGATTACCCACAATTATTATGACCATAGGAATGCTGACAAGGATATTAATATCATTTTTCCGTTGGAGCGGGTTCAGCATTTACAGGGAAACCGGGAAATTGGAGAGCTGAGTCAATACCACTTTTCATTCATGGGGCATATTTTAGGGGATCAGCTGGATGTTTTGCGAAACCATTCCATCCCCCTCCTGATTAAGCGTCTGAAAGAGGAACAGGTCGATATAGTTGTCCTATCCCCTGCCTGAGGGCTATGTAATCAATCCGTTGGATTGATACAGCGGAAAATAGAAGAGGCTGGAATTGTTACCATATCGATTACGTTGTCAAAAGAGATCTCTAAAAGAATAAAACCACCCCGTTCGATCTATACCGGTTTTCCCCTTGGGCATCCCTTCTCATTCCCAGGTCAGGCGTTTCGCCAGATTAATATTCTTCGATTAGTATTTGAGTTTCTTGAGAAGATGGTTGTTCCCGGTGAGATTATTGATCTTGATTTGACCGAATCGAATGATCCACTGGTAACCTGTAAAGTTTGCGGAAAATAGATAATCCAGGGCGCGGATTTTCAATCTTCAGGCTTTGTAATGGAAGGATTTTTTCCACACACCGGGCAATTGGGGTTTTTATTGATTTTGACCTCGTTAAAAGTCATGGTGAACGCATCAAAAACCAGGAGCCGATTGGTTAATAAATCTCCTTTTCCAATAATATATTTTATACATTCTGTTGCCTGCATTGTTCCCAGTATTCCTGGCACTGTTCCTAAAACTCCGACTCGACTGCACGAAGGCACTGTCCCTTCCGTCGGTGCTTCGATGAAAATGCATCGATAACAGGCAGAAGAGGGTGGAACAACCGTGATGATCTGGCCGTGAAATCGCAAAACACCTGAATGAACAAAGGGCTTTCCTGATAACACACACGCGTCATTTATCAAGAACTTGGAGGAAAAGTTATCTGTTCCGTCAATGACAAAGTCATAGTCCTTGATAACAGAAAGAATATTGTGTGCTTTTATCTCACCGGGGATTAGGTTAAGGTTCACATGGGGATTTAAAGCATTAATTCTATCTCCGGCTGACTCAACCTTTGAGCGGCCGATGTCGGGTGTTGAGTGAATGATCTGTCGCTGAAGATTGCTGACATCCAATTGGTCACCATCTGCAATACCAATGGTGCCTATTCCTGCAGCAGCCAGGTATAGAAGAGTTGGAGACCCAAGACCACCGCTTCCTATTACCAGCACTTTCGCTTCAGCAATTTTGGTTTGTCCTTCGGTTCCAAATTCCTTAAGCAAAATGTGACGATTATAGCGTTTTAACTGATCTTCGGATAAACTCATAATACTCTCAATTAATAAAGGTTTGTCTTTGGTGGAATCTGATAAATTCTTTCAACAAGGACTCGAATCTCATATCTTAAATGTGCATTGACCATCCCTTAAAAAACTCGATATGGTCAGATATTAAATAGACAATTGCGCCCTGCTAGTCAACGTAAATTCTGTTATTGAAGAGAATAACAAAAAATAAAAATTAAACCGGATGAACTCTGATGAAAAATTGCAAACAGGAACCAGTAGAAGATACACTGTGGTTGAAACTGTATAAAGCGGCTGAAGAAGAGGCAAAACGGGAACCGATCCTGGCCAGCTATCTCTATGCCATCGTTTTAAACCACAAAACACTGGAAGAAGCGTTAGCTTTTCACTTGGCGGGGAAATTGGCCAGCTCCAGTCTGCAGCCCATGTTAATGCGGGAAGTAATTGACCAGGCTTTTTGTGAGAGTAATAAGATAGGTGAAGAATTCAGAGCCGATTTAAAAGCAATACATGAGCGAGATCCTGCAGCCTACAACTTCGCCGAACCGTTTTTACACTACAAAGGGTTCCATGCCTTACAGTCTTATCGCGTGGCTCATTGGTTGTGGAAATCAGGAAGAAAAGGACTGGCCAGTCACCTTCAGAACAGGATCTCGGAACTGTTTGGAGTTGATATTCATCCTGCAGCGCAGATCGGGAAAGGGATCTTGATCGATCATGCTACCAGTGTTGTTATTGGGGAGACTGCAGTGATTGAGGATGATGTTTCCATTCTCCACGAAGTGACTCTTGGTGGTACGGGTAATATTGTTGGTGATCGTCACCCCAAAGTGAGAAAGGGAGTGCTGATTGGAGCAGGTGCAAAGATTCTGGGAAATGTTGAGATCGGTGAGTACAGCAAAATTGCCGCAGGGAGTGTGGTACTAACCAATATACCGCCCCATAGTACTGCTGCCGGAGTTCCTGCCAAAATCATCGGAAAGCCGTTCGCTGAAATCCCGGCTCATGCAATGAACCAGATGCTGAATAAGCCACGTAAAAGATAGCAGTATCTTGATGACTGGTTGTTTTCCATCCGATACTGTCCTATCTGTTTCTGCTGTGCCCATACCCTGCAAAAAAGTGATCTGTTATCTATTATGGATAACCTGATGAAGATTCCTTGTAATTGGAATATACAACTTCATTAAATGGTGAGGTGTTTTTTACCAAATAGTGATTAAATTGCCTGGTTTCCCTAAAAAGGGCATAAAAAGTTATTTTTTAGCTTAATTATAACAAAGATTTACATGCATCAAAATGGAATAAAACTTGAATGTTTTCTAATAATAATATAGTCATTCCTGTAACGACGCGAGAAACCTTAAAAAGGCTCCCATCAGAGCAGGAATGACTTTTTAAGAATGTTTCAATTTGAACAAATTAAAAAGGATTACCATGCAAATCGAAACAAATATCAAAAACAGAGATAGGTTAATCGTTACATTAGATTTAGATAATGGGAATAAAGAAGAATTTAATCTCTTCATGGGTGATGCCGCTCTCAAAGGAAATCCTGAGTCTGTCTGGTTGAAAAGCACCCGAGACAGTAAGGGTAAATACCTGAGAAAACTGCCTGTAAAACCCATGACCGTTGGTGTAGCTCTTTTCAATTCTTTTCAGGAATTGATGGACACTCTGAAATCGGGCAACTACTATATTGCTTAGATTTGTTCATACTTTCCCATCAGGCTCCTTTCCCACAGTTGTAGTGTTGTTTGCCTCCACAAGGTCTTATTCCCTTCACCGCTCCAATTCTTTGGTGCTCCAATTCTCCCTTTTTTCCGTATAACATCTATTTCGCTCGAAACATCGGTTTGTTCAGTAATTTATTCAAATGGGTCGTTTTGATTCGAAACCGGTCATCATGGGTCCATTAATTGGGTGGTTAATTGACAGGACATGTCCATTTTGGCCTAGTGTTAACCATTTGATGGTTAACAATCTGAAAAAATTGGTGAAAAATAGTTGGCACACCGGATGCAATATAAAAAGTAAGTTTAAATTAAATTGTTTTATTATTTTGGATGAACTTTTTTTTGGAGGTTATTATGTTCGGTCGATTTTCAAATACAATAGATGCTCTTTTTGCTGTTCAAAACGCTGTAGAAGCTGCCCGTAGAAACGAATATTTTGAAACGGGGACAACCTGTAGAGGTGCTTTTCCGTTTGTTGATCTTTTTCAAGATGGAGACGATACGGTTTTAACAGCAGAAATTCCTGGCGTGAAAAGAGAGGATATCAATATCGAAGTGAAGGAGAATCTCTTTCGAATTCATGGTGAAAGAAAGCTTGAATACCCTGAGAAGGCAAGTATTCACAGGGTGGAAAGACAAAATATGAAGTTTGACAGAACGATCAGGCTTCCTATCAGAGTCGATAGCAACAACGTCAAAGCTGAATATATCAATGGCGTTTTAAAGGTTAAACTGCCGAGGGCTGAAAGTGATAAGCCTAAGCAGATCAAGGTCGCATAAGAGACATTGTTTTTGTGTCTGTTATAAATAATTAAACAACTTAAAAAATAGGGAGAATGAAGATGAACGATGAAAAAAAAGATCTTGTAACCCAAGAGAAAAAAGAGATTGAAGCAAAAAAGGAACACACGACGCCTTTGAAACGTTATGTTCCTGCTACGGATATTGTTGAGACAGATAAAGAGTTAATGGTTTTCATGGATATGCCGGGTGTTGGTAAGGACAATATAACTGTCAAACTGGAGAAAAATGTAATCAAGATTGATGGGTTGGTTGAGACAACACCTTACTCCGATCTGAAACCACTATATTCCGAGTATAATATTGGGAATTATTCAAGACAGTTTGAGCTGTCAAATAAAATAGATCAGTCAAAGATTGAAGCCAGAATGGAAAACGGAGTGCTGTCACTGGTATTGCCCAAGGCGCCGGAGATGCAACCCAGAACCATTCAAATAAATTAGTAACTGTAATAGATGCTTTGCTGCTTGCTTTTTAGTGGCAGGCAGCAAAGCTGATCCAATTAAAGACAAGTAAAAGTAAAACCATATTTAAATAGAGAGGTAACCATGGCACTTAAAGATCTGGTTCTTTGGAATAGAAAAAACAATGCTATTGAAAAAAGAGATTCACTAAGCCCATTTGATTCATTCCATAGAGAAGTAAATCGTATGTTTGATGAAGTATTTGGTGATTTTGGTAGCTTCCCTTCTACCTTTTTCGGTAAGGACAGGTTCTCATCTTTTTCACCCAGTATTAATGTCAGCGAAGGTGAAAAATCCATTGAAGTATCTGCAGAACTCCCCGGAATGGAAGAAAAAGATATTGAGGTGGTTTTAAAAAACCGGGTTCTTACTATCAAAGGTGAAAAGAAAAGTGAAGAGAAGAAAGAGGAAAAAGAGTTCTACAAAGTTGAAAGGAGTTTTGGTTCATTCCAGAGATCGATTCAAATTCCTGATGAGATTGAGGTGGATAAGATCAAGGCTTCATTTAAAAACGGCGTGCTCCAGGTAACCTTGCCAAAATCAGAGAGTGCACAAAAAAAGGTTCGCCGAATTGAAGTAAAGGCAGCCTAACCCAGATAAACTGGATAAGCACCTTAACAGATTTTTTCCTGCCAAAAAACGCAGAAAAAAAATTATAAGGTGCTAATATTACCCCGACAGGTTTGGCTTGTTAAGGATGGCTTTTTGTGGGCTGCTTCCCCCGCACACTTACTTTGTCATCCTTACCAAACCTGTTTTTATTTATAAGCCAACCTGTTTTGTAAGAAAACCTCATGTCTGACACGGTCAGTTTTAAAAACAGGAGATAATTGTCAGGCAAGCAGCCAGATTCCAGGACTATCAAGATCAACGTATCACAAACCCTGGTTTGTTAACTCATTTTATTACCATTTGGAGATAGCATGGAAGAAACAATCAAGCCCTCT
The DNA here is from genome assembly GCA_018829445.1 of bacterium. Classification (GTDB taxonomy): domain Bacteria; phylum SAR324; class SAR324; order XYD2-FULL-50-16; family XYD2-FULL-50-16; genus JAHJTV01. The sequence continues at coordinate 31,413 of JAHJTV010000025.1, read as the reverse complement.
CAACAAAACGATCAAACTGATGTCAGACGTGAGTCAATCTCACAACTGGTAAAGGGTAGGGGAAAGGAAGATCCGCAAAAATCCGGGATTAAAAAACCCGACAATCAGAATCGGTTCAGGTTAAATCTCTGGTACTTTGTGGGTTTTTTCCTTCTGATATCTATGGTCAATACTTTTTTGGGGGAGAAACCTCAAACCATTGAATTCAGCGAATTCAAACAAAAAGTGATCAGTGGGGAGATTAAAAGAGTAGAGCTGGGAGATAAATACTATGTTGGTTCTTCTTTAGTACAGGCAGATCAGCAGGGCAATCAGCAGCTCGGGAATTCGACACAAGTATACCGCACCATTCCGGTGAATGATTCCGGTTTTATTGGACTTCTGGATGCCAATAGGGTTGAATACTACACCCGACCTGTCTCGTTTGGTGAAATGTTCGGCAACGTGTTCTTGACTTGGATTTTACCCTTTGGATTGATGATGGGACTCTGGTGGTTCTTATCATTTCGATTAAAAGGTGGCGCCGGTGGTGTGATGTCATTCGGTAAAAACAAGGCAAAACTGGTTTCGGAAGGGGATACCGGAGTAACCTTTAAAGATGTGGCGGGAGCAGATGAAGCGAAAGAGGAGTTGGTGGAAGTAGTGGATTTTCTGAAGAATTCTACCAAGTTTGATGAAATAGGAGGAAAGATCCCTAAAGGTGTACTTCTAATCGGTACTCCGGGTACCGGCAAAACAATGCTAGCAAAAGCTGTTGCCGGTGAAGTGGGAGTTCCCTTTTTTAAAATGAGCGGAGCAGATTTTGTCGAGCTGTTTGTTGGTGTTGGAGCCGCAAGAGTTCGGGATCTGTTTCAAGAAGCCCGTAAGAATGCTCCCTGTATCATCTTTATCGATGAATTGGACGCCATCGGTAAAAGCAGGGGAGCATCCATTAACGGTAACGATGAACGTGAACAAACCCTTAATCAGCTTTTGGTCGAGATGGATGGATTTGATTCCAAAGGCGGTGTCATTATACTGGCTGCTACCAATAGGCCTGAGATCCTTGATCCTGCGCTTTTAAGACCGGGACGGTTTGACAGACAGATACTTGTCGATCGACCGGATCTGAAAGGAAGAAAAGCTATTCTGGAGATACACTCAAAAAATGTTCAGGTTGATGAGAAGGTTGAATTGGGAAAAATTGCAGCAGCTACAGTAGGGTTTTCTGGTGCTGACCTGGCAAATCTGGTAAATGAAGCTGCAATCCTGGCAGTCCGTAACAATCGAAAGAAAGTAATGCAAGCTGACTTCTCCGAGGCTATCGAAAAGCTTGTGGCCGGTTTGGAGAAAAAAAGCCGGGTGATGAATGAGAAGGAAAAAGAGATTGTTGCCTATCACGAAACCGGTCATGCCTTGATGGCAGCCTTTACGCCTGATGCTGATCCGGTGCAGAAAATATCAATCGTGCCCAGGGGGCTGGCAGCACTTGGATATACCATGCAAATGCCTTCAGAGGATCGCTATTTGATTAATGAGGAGGAACTCCTGGGAAGAGTTGATGTATTACTTGGAGGGCGAGCCGCAGAACAGATCATTTTTGGCAGGGTTTCAAATGGAGCTTCGAACGATTTATCACGGGCGACAGACATTGTCCGCAAGATGATATCCGAATACGGAATGAGTGATAAGTTTAAGAATGTTTACTTGGGGAGCAACCAAACCTCGTATCTGGGTGGAATGCAAACTTCAGAAAGAAAGGAGTATTCGGAATCAACCCAGAATTATATTGACGAGGAAATTGCAAAAACAATCAATAACAGATATGAACGAACCCTCGACCTGTTGAAAAAGAAGTTGGATCTGCTGCACAAAATAGCAAAACGATTGTTGGAAATCGAAGTAATGGATGCCGAGATCTTTAACTCCTTTTTGGGAACAGAACACCAAGCCGCCTAAAAAACGCAACCCAACCTAAATGGATTGGGTTGCGTTTTCTGTTTCCACATCTTTATTGCGGATAATTTAAGGTGATTAGAGCAACAGGTAAAACTCTTCTCGTTCGCAATAAGAGTTATTCCGCTAGTGCCCAGGTATTATTTTTAACGACAGTCATTTTGAATGCTGTCTTGTCCAATCCGTTATGATCAACCACTGACATATTAAATATGCCTCCTTGGCCAACAAACCCCTTTGTATTCTCGATCTCATCTCGGATTTTGGCTCTGTCGGCACCTGCTTTTTCCAACGCGTTAACCAACAGATAAAAAGCATCCCAGGCATGCCCCCCAAAGGAACTCACCGGCTCCTGGTATTTTTCATTATATTCTTTAGCGTATTGTGTGGTCACTTGCTTCTGTGGGTGGTTGGCTGGCAGAACATCGGCAACATTTACGGCACCAAGTGGTAAATAGACCCCCTCTGCACTCCCGCCTGCTAACTGGACATTTTTCAAACTGCCAAATCCATGACTTTGAAATAGCTTTATTTTGTCCATGCCTAGCTCTTTCCAGGCTTGAACGACCGCAATCTGACTGGGGCCAATAGACCAATTGATAATAGCTTGAGGATTCAGCGCTTTGATCCTCGTTAAAGGGAGTTTCATATCATTTTCCTGGAGAGCATATACCTCTTTACCAATGATATCGATTCCATAAACAGGAGCCAATCGCTCAATTTCTTTTAGACCGCTATAACCGTATCCACTATTTATGTTCATTACTGCTATTTTTTTGATTCCCTTGGACTGCATGAAGGAATACATGGCTTCGACCGCCATACTATCACTTTGTGCGGTTTTAAACACCCAGGGGTATGGTGTTTTGGTGTAGGTATGTTGCACGATTTTATGACTGGCAGCACAGGAGATGAGCGGAATTTCATGCTTCATGGTTAACGGTAAGATCTCAATTGTTGTCCCGCTGGTCGAAGGTCCTATTATAGCCAGGACTTTCTCCTCAGAAACTAGTTTATTAAAAGCTGCAACGGTTGCCGGAGAAGTACTGTTTGAGTCCATAATAATCAGCTTCAGAGGGTGACCGTTTACCCCTCCCTCAAGGTTTACTTTCTCTACCAACATCTCAAGAGTCTTCTTTTCCGGATCACCTAAAAAGGATGCGCCGCCTGTGAGCGATAAAATTGCCCCAATCTTGTAGATTTTTGACTTCTGTTCCGTTTGTCCCAGTTCGCATGATGAGAAAATGAGTGATAAAAATGCCAAAACCAAGATGAAACAAGTAATCTTTTTATTGATTGGTTTCAAAACGTCCTCCAATTTAAATTTTGGGAAAAAATGTATTCATTAATAGTATCACTTTTTATATTGTGAGAAGAGTTAATTAAACCAAAGCTGAATGCTTCATATCAAGGGGAGCTTCTCCAGTTTTGCTCCAGAGGGAAATATGCAATTAAACGGATTCTTTACAAGTGAGATTGCAGTGGAATGTGCTCCTTTTTAAGATTAGGTTAAAAACACTCATCCTCCGCGTTCAGCTTTTAGGCCTAAAAAGGATCACCTTATCGAATACAACAATGAATAAATCGTAAGTGTGTATTGTCTATACTTAAAAACCGTACAATGTCAATGGTATAATGTCTGATTCCAACAAATTTGGTTTTCCGGTGTCAAGCATGCTGTGATTAGATTGTGACTAAACCGATTTGAGGGAACGGTAACGCCACTTGTTTGCTGTAGTAACGGATAACGCAACCAGTAACGGTTGCCGATTTCACTTTAAGAATCTCAATATGATAATTATTCATAATTACATGCACTTACGATTTTAAAAAGTCATGGCACAGCCAATGCAATAATAGAGTTACTTGATTTTAAACTCAGATTAAACCTGTAATCGCAATATACTATTAAGGAGATTGATCATGGCTAGTGAAAATGTAATCTATTTATCAGACAGTGATTTTGATGAGAAAGTCTTAAAGAGTGATAAACCTGTTTTAGTTGATTTTTTTGCCAATTGGTGTGGTCCCTGTAAAATGATTGCGCCATATCTTGATGAGTTGGCAGACGAGTATAAGGACAAAGTGGTCGTTGCCAAGCTGGATGTTGATCAAAACGGACAGTCTGCAATGAAATACGGTGTAAGGGGAATTCCCACCTTGATTCTCTTTGAAAATGGTCAACAAAAGGAAGTTATAGTCGGTGCAGATCCGGCCAAAATCAAGAATGCAGTTGCTACGGCAGCTTAACAGAATCATTAATAAGGGAATGAATCATGGAAAATAAAAATCCGGTCATCCTTTACCAGCGTGAAGCGTGTCCCTATTGCCAGATTGTCCGAAAAAAGCTGGAACTACTCAATCTATCTGTTTTGTTGATTCCGGTGGAAGAAAGAGGAGGGGATCGAACAGAATTAATCAGGGTCAGTGGGCAGAAATCGGTGCCGGTCTTAGTAGACAATGGGAAGGTAATTGCAGAAAGCGCTGCTATCATTGAATACCTGGATAACACATATGGGACAGGGGATCAGAAAAGGTTGCCTTCCAATGAATATGGATTAAGTACCCTCATCAAGGGTACTTATGAAGAGGTGATCGAGAAAACAATATCGGCACTAAAAACGGAAGGATTCGGGGTCTTGACCGAGATTGATGTGAAAAAAACCTTAAAGAAAAAGATCGGGGTTGATGTTCCCGGCCAAGTCATTTTAGGTGCATGTAATCCGGGTTTTGCCCACCAGGCTTTACAGGCTGAAGAGGATTTAGGCTTGTTACTCCCCTGTAATATAGTCGTAAGGGAAGTGGGAGAAAATGAATACCAGGTATCAGCAGTTAATCCCTTAAAATTGTTATCCGTCGTTGGACGAAATGATTTGTTACCTGTGGCCGCGGAGGTAAAGACCAAAATGAACAACGTAATTTCAGCGGTCTCACATACCTGAACTTAAGAATAATAAATCCGTTATTCTCTCCAAAAGCCGATGTTCTGGCAGCGTCGGCTTATACTAAGCTGCTTCCGTAGCTTCTCATACCTGAACAGATCCACTATCTCATCCAATAAACGGACTATTACCATAACAGCAAAAAAGAGATTGGTGGTTATCAAGAATCCTCCCACTTCTTATTCAGTTTTACTTTTAATCGTATGATGCTAAGCTTTATCTTTAATATTCGAGCCAATCTCTACTTTGTTTAATTGTTTTAAGATTCGTTTGCTAAAGATGATAACCAAACATACAGGCATTATTGAGAATCGAAAAAGACTGATAGAATACTTCCTGCACAGCCGCCTCTCAAAACACTTTTCCGAATCCTTTCTGGAATTTCTATTGCCCTTTGCTGAGTTTAAGACCTTTCAATCGGGAGATAAAATTGTGGTTGAGGGCAGCAAAGAGAACCAGATTTACTTATTGATGAAGGGGCGGGTAATCGTGTCCTTCAAGGGAGAGGCAATTATTGAACTGGGGAGGAAGGGTGATATTTTTGGTGAGATGGCAATAGTCGGCGAAGCACCTGCTTCGAACACGGTGACGGTTGATACGAAAGAGTGTCAAGTGTGCTGTATCAGCAGTAATATTCTTAGACAAATAATTACTAACGAGAAGGCGAACCATGGGTATCACCTCTATCGTCTTTTTGCATCGGGATTGACGGATAAACTCAGGCAAACCATTTCAAAAGCAAGACAGAACGAAATTACGAACAGAAATCTTGAACTGAGCAAAGAGTCACTTAGAAAAGCCCTGAATCAATCCAAAGCAGCCCGGTTGGATTTAGAAAAGAGTGAGGAAAAATTTAAGGCGCTGTTTGACAACGCAGCTGATGCGATGTTTCTACATGATTTCGATGGCAATATCCTGGACGCCAACGAAGAAGCCTGCAGGATGCTGGGATATTCAATCCAGGAGTTAAAAGGTTTGACCCTGTTCAAGATCAGTCCGCTGGATCATTCTGAGCATCTTAATCAACAGTTTCTACAATGCAAGGAGGAAAAGAGGGCTATCATTGAAAGTAAATATGTAGCTAAGTCAGGAGAGAGCATCCCCGTTGAAATCAATTCGCGTGTGGTCGAGCTGGAAAACCAGCCTACCCTGTTTTCAGTGGTAAGAGACATCACCCGTAGACGAAAAATGGAAGAGACTCTGCAGGAGGTAAACAACCATCTTATCGAACAAACCACCATTGCAAAAGAGTCAATGCTTCAGGCTGAAATGGCTAACGCCACCAAGAGCCAGTTCCTGGCAAACATGAGCCATGAGATCAGGACACCGATGAATGGAATTATAGGCATGTCTGATCTGTTGGTTGAAACGGATCTGGATGATGAACAGAGAGAGTTCACAGAAGCCATTCGATCATCAGCGGCTGCATTGCTAACGGTCATTAATGATATTCTTGACTATTCCAAAATTGAAGCTGGTAAATTGGAACTGGAGATCATAGATTTTGATATCAGGGAAGCCGTTGAAAGAGCTGTGGATCTTTTAGCGTTAAAGGCTGAAGAGAAGGGGCTGGAATTAAACTGTCTGGTGGAGCTGTCCATACCCGCCATATTACAAGGAGATCCGGGACGGATTCGTCAGGTGTTATTAAACCTGTTGAATAATGCCCTGAAGTTTACATACGAAGGGGAGATTTCAATCAATGCCAGATTGTTGGAGGAATTGGATGATGGCGTTAAAATCAGGTTCGAAGTGAAAGATACCGGAATCGGTATTCCAACCGATAGGATGGATCGTCTCTTCAAAAGCTTTTCCCAGGTGGATGTCTCGACTACCAGGAAATTTGGAGGTACAGGACTTGGATTGGTAATTTCAAAACAGCTTTGTGAAGCGATGGGCGGAGAGATCGGTTTTGAAAGTAAGGAAAACGTGGGATCTACATTCTGGTTCACAGTCCTTCTAAAAAAACCGACAACCATGCAGCCGAATGTAAAATATAACGCTGAAATTCTGAAAAACAAAACAATCCTAACCATTGATGACTGTCCAGCCACTCAAACAGTGCTGATGCATTATCTGGAAGCTCTGGGCTGTACTGTGATTCAATCTGATAATCTGGAAACCGCCATTTCCCTGCTAGAACAGAAACGCAACAAGGTGAATCTAATTTTGATTGATCTCCTCCTGGGCTCAAACAAACCGGACGAGACAGTGAAACGGATAAAAAACGAAAAAACCATTGCCGAAATTCCCATCGTTTTTTTGACACCCAAAGGGAAACGCAATGTAGCAAAGAGTATTGTTGAACAGGGATTCTGTGACTATCTGACAAAACCAATCAAACAACTTGATCTTTATATAAAAGCGCTTCGATCGATGGGAGTCCTGATTGACAGCAGAACTGAGAAAGAACGGGAAATCGGAATTCAGATCTCCCTTAATATGGCAGAACGCCAAAAAATCAGGATCCTTTTGGCAGAAGACAACCTCATTAACCAGAGGGTGGCAATTAAGGTTCTGAAAAAACTTGGCTTCAGTTGTGACATTGCGAACAATGGACTGGAAGCTCTTAATATTATAAAAGAATCATCTCGGTACAACCTGGTGCTAATGGATTGTCAAATGCCGGAAATGGACGGTTTTGAGGCAACAAAAGCTATCCGTGAATTAGAAAAGGATCGGGGAAAACACACCCCGATTATAGCTATGACTGCCAATGCCATGCAAGGTGATCGGGAAAAATGCCTTGAGGTTGGAATGGATGACTATGTTAGTAAACCAATAGAACGTGACAAATTGATTACCGCAATTGAGGGACAGTTATCCAGGCGGTACCAGTGATGGAGAAGAAAAATAATAGTTAGTTTTTATTGCTGAAATGAGTTATAATTTTATTGACTGAATAGCAGTGAAAAACAGTCCCTCATGTCATTATCCATTTGTATATTTTCTCAACTGATGCCTAGAGTTCTCCAATAAGGCTAGATTCTATAACATACTTCAGGAGATACATTATGGCGGTAAAGATATTAATATACAGAACCATCTCTGATGATCAGGAAACCGTGGTGCGCCCCCTTTTAAAAGAGTTGCGAAAATTTGCTCTTAAATCAAAAGGCTATATCTCCGGCGAATCATTAATCAGCGGAGAAAATCTTGAAGATCAACTAATTATAAGCTCATGGGAATCCAGGGATGATTGGGAAAATTTTCTGGAATCAAATGAACCCAAACAGATTCGCTATCAGGTTGATCAAATCCTGGGTCGGGAGAGTGTTTATAAGCTCTACTACTCGAGATAGATTGATCCGGTGTTGGATTACCATTTCTGTGGTGTCAACAATACCTCCTCAACGGCCATAGCTGCGTTGATCGCAGCTAGCCCGCCCAACCAACCCCAATAACAACTCTACTCAACATCCTTATCAAGTTTTAGGCGCTGGTATTGATCGGCAAATATTATATTGACGTGTTGATATATTAATATAGTTAATATTTATTTAACTAATGTTAATTATATTAATAAATTTATTTGACAAGTATTATCTATGCCCATATAGTTGAATCATGATTTTTAAAAATGAGGTGAACATGCAAAAACCATTAAAACAATGTCCCGTTTGTTCGGATAAGCTTTTTATCAAGGCTTTTAAGTGCACTGCCTGTAGAACAGAAATATCCGGAGAGTTTGACGTGCCGGTTGGTCATCTGGATTTGGAAAGGGAGATTATAGATTTTATCAAGATTTTTATTTATGCGGAGGGCAATATCAAGCAATCCGAAAAGATGCTGAATTGTTCCTATCCAAAGATTAAGAATCTGTTGAAAAAAACCAAAACCGCATTAGGCATTCAGGATGAGAAAACGAGTCAGAATATCAGTGTGATTGATCGTTTGGATAGTGGGGAGATTGATGTCGAAGACGCCTTGAAGCAGTTGCGGAAATAGTTTTTGTTCAGATTAAATTGCATTCAACGTTTTTTACAGAGGAAGTCATTATGAAATTCACCATTCAGGATAAACAGTTAAGACTGGATCTATCCCTCTCAAAATCGAGTATTGAGATTATTGAAACAGCAGAGGAGACTGCGGAAATTGAGTTCACCGGTTTGAGAAAAAAAACAGTGGATGAGGTCTTTAATATCAGTTTCAGGAATAATCGATTGTATATCAAAGAGCGATCCCCCAGAAACTCTCCCATGTTTGATACGCTCTTCAATTCAGGATGGAGTAGTGATCTTAAATTGAAAATTCCGGCTCAGACTTTGCTATCGGGGACAATTTCGTCTTTAAAAGGAGATATCACAGCTGATCGATTGAACTTCTGCGGAAAGATAAAAACGGTTATGGGAACAATCGGAATTAAAAGTTTGATTTCAGATGGAGCCGACATTCAGAATGTTGGCGGTAATATCGGAATTGATAGGTTTGAGGGAGTTTTAAAAACAAAATCCATGGCCGGTAAAATTGTTGTTGAAGAGGGGGTATTCAAAGATTTGTCCATAAGAGGCGTTACCGGCGATGTCAGGTTGGCCGGTCATTTTGAATTGGAAAACGAGGGGGAGGTAAACACACTTTCCGGTGATATTCACCTGAACATTATGAGTTTTAAGGGAGAGGCAATGATACTGGTGAGTACCATGAGTGGCAATCCGGATGTCATTGGAGATTTTCCGGAGGATGCGGTGCAAATCAAACGTCGGATGCCGTTCCTGAAGAATCACCCGTTCAAATCATTTTTCCCTTCCATGAAGAATACCTGTGCCTCTTTTTTCTCCATGTCAAAGGATGATGATGAAGTAGAGGTGCATGCAGAGACAGTTCCGGATGATGATGACAATGTAAAGATGATTCTGGAGATGCTTTCACAGGGAAAAATTTCTGCCGAAGAGGCTGAAAAGCTTATAAAAGCATTAGGGAAAAAATAATTAGAGGAGCGAGTTGATGTCAGATAAGGAAAAGATTTTAAAAATGGTGGCTGACGGCAAAATCAGTGTCGAAGACGCGGAAAAGCTGTTAAAGGCAATCAATGAAGCCCGTTCAACTGAAAGGCAAAGTAATCACCTTGTCAAGTTTGCCGAAAAGATCAAGGGATCATCACCGTTTTCAGGAAAAATTATTATTGATATTCAAAGTTCAAAAGGTGAGAACGTCAAAATCAAACTGCCCCTGAAACTGGCAAATCTGGCGTTAAAGATGATACCAAAAGATAAGATCACCGAGTTTGATCAGGATGGTGTGAATCTCAGGGAAATTCTCACGAATATATCGACCATGGTCGATGAAGTTGACGATGACATTCTGAATATTACCAGCGCCAGTGGTGATAGCGTCCGAATTTACGTGGAAAAGACCTAGCTTATTCCGCAAAAGAATTGGGCAGGATGTTAAACGGCAATACCTTTACCAGGATGGCTAACACCATACCCCCGGCTGGCAGACAGAAAATAGCCAGGGCAGGAATTGTCTTGGCTATGCTTAATAGTTGTTGACGGATAAACCGCTTCTCCTCCTCTGTCAATTCATCGACACTAGACTTTACCAGCAGGGAGTACAATTGACCTGTTCGCTTTATCTCCTTCATGATGCGATCCAGGTTCTTATTAACTACCAGAGCTATCTGACTTTGAATCCGCATCCGAAGATAGGAAAATCCGATGTTTTCCCTCAGAAAATCAAATCTTTCTTCGTTTTGATGGAAAAACTCTGCGACCGAGCTGAGGCTGGCCTGAAGCTCTTTCTCGCCTACAGTTAATCTCGTTCCCAGTTCATGTATGTAGTTCACATAAGCCGGTTTTATCTCACCGTCCATTAATGACAATAGTATCGCCTGCTCCAGCAGAAACTTGTTAATAACCTCATCGGTTTTCAGAATTTCTATTGTTTCAATGGTTACAGGAGATCTTACCACTCTTTTCAGACTTTTCTTTTCGTTTTTCGGTAACCGTGAGTTCGCGATGTAGCGTTCAAGCATCTTCATCTTCTTTGGGAAGATTCGCAATGCATTTCCAGCAGATTTGGATGAATCGACAGATAAGCTTTGTCGGTGTTGACTCTCTTCGTGCGATAGCCAGATCAATCCGGCAAGAATAAGAGCCAGCTGTTTTTGCAGGGTTAGATGTAAGGTTTCTATTCTTTGAAGAAAGTGAATTGGAGGCAAACTTTGTTGATGGAATAGCCGATTCCAGCGCACCAATCCATATACCTCAAGAAAAATAAAACTATTTTGTAAAGAGGTTACAATATTGAATTTTTTTGTAATCGTTATCCGCTTGCTGAACCTCTCTTCAAATCTGCTCATCAGGTTGATAAAGGCGGAATCAGCCAGTAGTTTTTCGCAGCTGTAGGAAAAAAGATTGGTTTTGATTTCGGTTCCCAGGTAGAACTGAATAATCCTTATCAGAACTCTTGCCAGATAAGTGTCATATTCCTTTAGATGGGGAACCAGCAGAAAAATTTCCCGCATCAGGCATTCAAACAATGTTTCCAGGTTTATAAACGTGATCCGATCTTCCGGAGAAAGAGTCTTAAGTTCCTGGTGATTATTTATCAAATCCGAATTTAACAGATGACATCCGAACAACACGCCATTCTCCCGTGTGGTTTGATAAAGCCGCCTGTCAAGCAGGGAATAATCCGAAGAAAAAAAACGTCTTTCATATCGTTCTTTCAGATGGGGGGATTCCATCCAGATTAAAAGCGGGTTTTCGCGTCTAAAATTGATATATCGTTTTAACCAACCGGGCGAATGTAGATTCATCTGGAACCGATATCAAGGTACTGTTTTGTTTTTTCGGCAAGGATTAACTTGAATTGAATGCATGCCTGATTATACCATTGACGGTGGTATTCTGCAATATTGAAGGAAGCCGATAGGCCGAAGATGGGGGCAGGATATATCCAAACGGAGCAGGCTACTCTGAAGATATCCGAACAGGATGCCGAATATCTTCAGATTATAAACCAACCTCACCTGCAAAATGACAAGCCACTTGATGACCAGTCAGAATCTCTTTGGTCTCAGGCTCCTGCTGGCTGCAAATATCCTTGGCAAACAAGCAGCGGGGATGAAATCGACAACCTGAAGGGGGATTAATCGGACTGGGTACATCCCCTTTCAGAATAATTCGTTTCTTTTTACTCTTGGGGTCAGGCATGGGAGATGCAGATAAAAGGGCTTGAGTATAAGGATGAAATGGTTTTTTGTATAACTCTTCACTTCCGGCAGCCTCAACTATTTTACCCAAATACATCACTGCTACCCTGTCGCTTATATGTTCAACAACATGCAGGTCATGGGAAATGAACAGGTAGGTTAATCCAAACTCACTCTGCAGATCATTTAACAGGTTTAAAACCTGTGCCTGAATGGATACATCCAAAGCGGAAACAGCCTCATCACAGACAATCAGTTTAGGATTTAACGCCAATGCCCTGGCAACTCCGATCCGTTGTCGCTGGCCCCCGGAAAACATATGGGGATAACGCTTCATGTGCTCTTTTTTAAGGCCGACAACCTCAAGCAGCTTCTGAACCCTGTCGTTGCGTTCGTTTCTGCTCTTAACCCCGTGAATAATTAGGGGTTCAGCTATAATACTCCCTGCTGTTTTTCGAGGATTTAAAGAGGAAAAAGGGTCCTGAAAAATAATCTGCATTTTTTTACGGAGCGATCGTATCTGTTGCTGGTCATATTTGAGGATATCTTCACCTTCAAACAGCACCTCTCCGGAGGTGGGTTCTTCCAGTCTTAATATGGCTCTGCCCAGAGTTGTTTTTCCACAACCTGATTCTCCAACCAGTCCCAGTGTCTCTCCTTCTATTATAGAGATACTTACATCATCAACTGCTTGAACAGCACCCACCTCTTTAAGAAACACCCCACCTAGAATAGGATAATATTTGACAATGTTTTTAACTTCCAACAAGACTTTATTTTTTTCAAGCATATTTTAAGCACCGTGCGACATGGTTCTCACCAACATTAACCATTTGTGGTTCAACACTACTGCAATCCTCAAATACATCAGGGCATCGGTCACAAAAATGGCACCCGCTCGGAAGATTGAATAGTGAAGGGACAACTCCCCTGATGGTACTAAGTTTACCGTCTTCAGTTTTCCGTCCCAAAACGGGGATTGAATTCATAAGGCCAACTGTATAGGGATGCTTTGGTCTTGAGAAAAGTGTTTCAACATCCGCATATTCAATCATTCTGCCAGCATACATGACAGCAACATTCTGGGCCATCTCTGCGATAACGCCAAGATCGTGTGTGATAAAGAGTATGGATGCTCCTGTTTCATCTTTAAGCTTGTTCATCAGATCCAGAATCTGAGCCTGAATAGTAACATCCAATGCCGTGGTGGGTTCATCGGCTATCATCAATTTAGGATTGCAGGATAGCGCCATGGCGATCATAATCCGTTGCCTCATTCCACCACTCATCTGGTGGGGATAATCATTGAGCCTTTTTTCGGCAGCAGGAATTCCGACCAATTTGAACATGTCGATCACCCTGTCCCTGGTTTCATTTTTTGATAATTTCTTATGTAACCTGATCACTTCTCCAACCTGATCACCAACAGGGAATACCGGATTCAGTGAGGTCATGGGTTCCTGAAAAATCATGGAGATTTTACAGCCCCTTATCTTACGCATCTGCTGTTCGTTGTACTTAAGCAGATCCTTGCCCTCAAAGAGAATCTCACCTCCAACGATTTTTCCGGGAGGAGTGGGGACCAACTGAATAATAGAATGAGCAGTGACACTTTTACCGCAGCCCGATTCTCCAACCAATCCAAGAGTTTTTCCGCTTTCGATGGTAAGATTGACATGGTCTACTGCCTTGGCAATCTGCCCATGAATCGTAAAATGAGTCTGTAAGTCTTTGATCTCTAGTAAATTATTATTGTCCATTGGTTTTATCTATTACAAAGGATAAACTGATCAGTCTCTTAATCGCGGATCAAGGGCATCTCGCAAACCGTCACCGAGGAGGTTGAAGCCAAGCACCGCCAGAAGAATTGCAATCCCTGGAAATGTCATTACCCAGGAAGCTCGAAGAATTAGAGCACGACTTCTGGAAATCATAGCACCCCATTCCGGTGTTGGGGGTTGAGCTCCAAGGCCCAAAAAGCTCAGCGCAGCCGCATCCAATATCGCTGAAGCCATACTGAGAGTGGTCTGGACAATCAGGGGGCCCATACAATTTGGCAAGATGGTCAGAAAAATAATTCGACGTTTTTTAGCGCCCAGGGCATGTTCAGCCATGACGTAATCTTTCTCCGCCTCTTCCAGGACACTTCCCCTGACAATACGGGCGAACCTCGGGACGTAGGTAATGGCTATTGCCATCATTGCATTTCGCAAGTTTGGCCCCAGATAAGCAACGACAACGATGGCCAGCAGCAGGTAGGGAAACGCCAGAATCATATCCATCACCCGCATGATTGCACTGTCGATCTTGCCCTTAAAATACCCTGAGATAGCTCCCAGTAGTGTTCCTGTGACAAATGCCAATCCGACACTGAACACAGCCACCAAAAGAGAAACCCGGGCTCCGTAGATTATTCTTGAGAGAGTGTCCCGACCCAAATCATCAGTCCCCAGAATATTCTTCCAGGTTCCCGTTTCATGCCAGACCGGCGGTTTCAGCTGATCATAGAGTGATGTCTCCACCGGGTTATGCGGACTGATCCAAGGAGCAAAAATGGCGCACAGAATAAAAACCACAATGATGAACAAACCGAGCACTGCGGTTTTATTCCGCCAGAGCTGGCTGATTTGCTCCAGCATGGGGTGTCGATCATGGGGATCTTTAGTTGATATTATCGTTTTTTCTTTCATAATACTTTTCAATCTTTCAGTTAAACCGTTGTATAGATGAAATTCTGACGACGGCACCCTGATTACTGGATGCTGATCCTGGGGTTAATGACAGCATATAGAACATCAACGATCAGATTAATGAAGATAAAAATGGATGCTATAAAAAGAGTTCCACCCTGGATTACCATATAATCGCGCTGCATCACACCATCATACATCCATTTGCCAACTCCGGGCCAGGCGAAAATGGTTTCCGTCAGGATAGCCCCTCCCAGGAGAACTCCAAACTGAAGACCGATGGTGGTGACAACCGGAATCAGGGCATTTCTGAGAGCATGCTTATAAATAACCTTAAACTGGGACAATCCTTTTGCTCTTGCCGTTTTGATATAGTCTTGTCTGAGAACATCCAGCATGGCAGAGCGGGTCATTCTGGCAACAATTGCAGTGGGAATTGTGCTTAGGGTTACCGCCGGCATGATCAAATGCCAGAGACTATCTTTAAAGG
This sequence comes from bacterium, assembly GCA_018829445.1. Taxonomy (GTDB): domain Bacteria; phylum SAR324; class SAR324; order XYD2-FULL-50-16; family XYD2-FULL-50-16; genus JAHJTV01. The sequence continues at coordinate 16,200 of JAHJTV010000025.1, read as the reverse complement.
CAGCCCAGTTTGCGGTCAAAATGGAATCCAACACGTAAAAATTCGTAATAACCTCCAGGTCGATACCGATACTGAGTCTCCCGGATATTGGTAGCCAGCCCAGGTTGAGTGAAAATATCATCATGAATATCAAGCCCAGCCAGAATATGGGCATACTCACCCCGGCTAGAGCAGCGAGCATACTAGCGTAGTCAAATATAGAGTATTGTTTGGTTGCGGAAACGATTCCGAGAATTGTCCCCAGGCAACAACTGATCATGAGAGCCAGAATTGACAATTCAATGGTAGCCGGAAATCTTTGCCTTATCTCAATCCAGACTTTTTGTCTGGTAAAAATCGTTTCGCCCAGGTCTCCTTGAGACAGGCGTTTTAGAAACAAACCGTATTGCACATGCAGGGGCTCATTTAATCCCAGGTGCTCACGAACTTCGTTTAATGCTTTTTCAGTCGCGCGTTCCCCAAGGAGCAATTCTGCAGGGTCTCCGGGTGTCAGGCGAAGCATCAAGAAGACAATGATGGATACCCCGAGCAGAGTGGGTATCAAAATAAGGATGCGCCGAGTGATATAAGCAAGCATGGCTGTTAAACTGGTGAAAGATTAAAAAATGACTAAACGGGTCGGATAAGAATTTAAGAGATATGCTCAGAGGTTAAAGAGAATCAAAGAGCAGTGGATTTGTTTTGCGCCAGGGAGAAAACAACGCCTCTCCCTGGCAACTAAATCAGATCAAAAATGAGCCTACTGCAATTTTACATCTTTCATTCTTACCGATCCGGTAGGATGAAGTTTAAAATTCTGTACATTGTTTTGTGCAGGCCAGATCACTGTAGAGTGAGCAATGCTGATGACAGGAGCTTCGTCATAAATCAGCTGGAGTGCGTCCTCATAGATTTTTGTTCGTTGGGCCTGATCAATGGTTGTTTTTCCCAATTGCATCAACTTGTGATATTTGGCATTCTTCCACTGGGTACGAATTGAGTCGGATGCAGCACCGTCAAACAACACAGCCAGAAAGTTATCAGGATCACCATTATCACCCGTCCAACCAAGTTGGAAAAGATCCATATCGTCAGGTTGTTCTCTTTGACGCTTCAGGTATGTACCCCAATCATAAGTAACGATTTGGGCAATAACTCCGATTTTGGCCAGATCAGCTGACATGGCAACACCAATTTTAACGCCATCCGGATTGTAGGGTCTTGGAACCGGCATTGACCACAGGGTGATCTGTCCCAATCCTTTTCCTTCAGGATAACCAGCTTCGGCTAACAGCTGTTTTGCTTTCTCAACGTTATATTCGTAACCGGGAACAGCATTATTATATCCCCACATGGTTGGAGGAATCGGATTTTTGGCAAGTTGTCCCATACCCTGGTAGATATTATCAACAATCGCTTTTCGATCAATGGCATATGCAATTGCCTTACGAAGCTTGACATTACTCTTCCAGGGTTCTTTGGTATGATTAAATGAGAGGTAACCAATATTCATACCCGGTTGAGCCAAAAGTTTGATATTTGGATCTTTACGAGCCAGTTCGATATCGGCGGGGTTGGGGAATTGACAAATATCGATATTACCGGTTTTCAGTTCTAAAAATCGTACTGAGTTTTCAGGAATAGACCTGAAAATAACTTGATCAAGATAGGGTCCGCCTGACTTGTCCCAATAGTTTTCGTTTTTTGTCAGGATGATTCGATCATCCTTAACCCATTTATCAAACTTGAAAGGACCTGTTCCAACAGGATTTCTCAAAAATTCTGTCGGGTTTTTCAGGAAAGCAGTCGGGCTGATAATATCGGCAAAATCCATTCCCATGTTAGCCAGGAAAGGAGCTTCAACTCTTTTCAGCTTAAAAACAACTGTATATTCGCCGGTTGCCGTAATGGAACCAATAGTATCATCCATTTCCATGGATACCCAGTACTCTGGCGTTCTTTCTTGTGCGGGGATTTCCCAGCCTTGGCCGTAAAAAACCAGATTTCTGTCTTTCATCATCCGACCGATGGAAAAAACGACGGCATTTGCATTAAAATCAGTTCCATCATGAAATTTTACACCCTTTCTAAGGTTGAAAGTATAGTTCAAGCCATCGGGTGAAATTTCCCAGGATTCTGCCAGTCCGGGTTCCAAAGCTGTGGATTCATCAGCATAAAAAACAAGGGCTTCAAAGACGTTATCGCACACCATAAAGGAGTTACCATCAGTCTCGTAAGCCGGGTCTAATCCAACTGAGTCACCACCACGTCCAAAAACCATGGTGTTTCCTTTTGTGGACTTTTTTACTTCTGTTGTTCCTGCCTGTTCATCTTTTTTTTCGCAACCTGCAAACATAAGAGCAAGTGACGTCAGAATCACCGACAATAAAATCGTAAATCTCTTCATAACGACTCTCCATTTAAGTTTTCATGCAATGACTAAAAACGATCCTTGAAATGAATCCAGCATAACCCTTATTTATTAACAGTTCAACAAACTGATTGAGACTATCAAAAAAAAACAGGTTTAACCGATTCAAACAGTATCATTTTTGTTTTTTGTTAATGATCCGATTGGATGCTCGTTTGAGAGCTATCAAAACCAGCAATAGCTGTCAATCTATTAAAATCTAAATATAAACAGAAAATCTTCAAAATCAATTCATTTCTGAGTTTTTTTGAAGAAATGAATCCAATCTTTCATAAAGCATGGAAATACTTTCTATTTCAATATGTTCTTTTTCTGAATGATGGCTCAGGTTACCATTGGCACCCCAGACAATTCCATTAATTCCGTACGCCGATAAGTATCTGGCATCACTGGAACCATGCTCTGCAGTAATCCGTATCTCTGCGTTGGAATCCGCCAGCATATCAAGATATCGGGTCGAATGTCCGAAAAACAGGGGATCTTTTCTTAAAACAACCAGTTCACCCTGAATTTTTTGTCGAATTTGTACAATGAGCTCATCCATATCATCATATTCGGTATAGCGGACGTCCATGATTGCTTCCGCATAATCAGGAACCTGGTTGTGAGATTTTCCGGCATTAATTGTTGAGAGATTCAGGGTTCGATGCCAATTGTCAGGAGTTGTTAAATCGAAGAATGTTTTGATGACTTGGTAATCAGCAATCAACCTGTCAACAGCATTATCTCCCAACCACGGTCTTGCCGAATGGGAAGCCCTTCCCTTATTGATCAGTTTTATCAGGAGAATTCCTTTCTCTTTTGTAATGATTTCATCTAAACTTCCGCCATCCAAGGCTATACAAAAATCCGTTTTAACGGAAGGCAATACATGGTTGGCACCGTCTGTTCCACCCGCTTCCTCGTCACCTGTCAAGAGGATTCCAAATGAAAGGTGCTTCTGAGTTAGTCCCAGTTTTTCCAGTCGTTTTATATGAGTTTTTAGTAATACCAGGGAAAGGGCGACCGCATACTTATCATCCAGAACACCCCTGCCATACAAACGACCGTTTTCTTCAAAGGGCTGAAACAGATGATCCGCCCCTTCTACAACATCAAAATGGGACATCAGGAGAACCGTTGATACTCCACTGTCGGGCGTTACCAGGAAAGAGGGTGTATTATTTTGGTTAATTCTCTGATAATGAACGGGAATGTTTTTGAGGTACTCCTCAATAAAATCGGCACAACGAATAATTTCAGCGGGTTTGGAGTGAACTGTCTGAAACTGCACCAGGACTTTGGTTAAGTCAACAATCTCTTTTATCATTTTGCGGTGTGCTAACGTAAGAAAACTTGCGTAATTGTTTGAATAGCTTCTTTTTGCGGAGGTAAAACTTCATTATATTTTACTATCGTATGATACTGTCAATGACCTTCCATTAGTTTTGTTGGAAATAGTTGACTCTGTTGGATTGAAAAGGAATCAACCTGCTGTTTTTGCCCGATTGAATTCATGATTCGAATGGCTTGCTATTCCTTTTTTTAATGGAATTTTTTAACCCGAAAATTCAATCCGTCAATTCATTGACATCGAAAAAGCGAATTCTCATTCTCCAGACTGAATATGGAGTTTCTGTTGAGTAGTTCTTGGAACAAATTCAACCTCTGCCCGGGTTATAAAACAAAATGCAGCAGACGTAAAACTTCAAAAAAATCTGAGTATTGTGCACAAATGGTATAGGGATTTGTCAGCTCAACCCCAGGGTAAAAAGATGCATGGTAAGCCATTGGATGTTCTTTAAACCGGATTTCCATTTGATATGATTCAGGCAATTTGAAACGATGTAAATTCAGATCACCGATTAAAACATTCTCTGTGCTTTCCCGGATCAAATGCAATATCCGTTTGGGATTCAGATTTATGGTGGATCCGCCAACACCCATTTTGACCGAACTCGTTTTAATTAAAGGGTTCAGAACAGAAGCATCCCGACAGATTGATTCGTCACCGGAAACGTACACGACAGGAACCCCATTCATTTCGGCAGTGTATGCATTAAGCAAAAACTCTGATACGGTCAGACCGTTCATCCGAATGAAAACGGATTTCCCGTTAATGGTATGTGACAGCGGGTTTCCTCCACTATCCGCTGAGGCATGGTAACCGATCATCATGGCCGCTTGAAATGACGCATCAATTCCCTGCATCATTGAGTATGGATGACGAGCCCAACCACGAATCAGGACTGCTTCTTCCGGTAGTTCCGATGCAATAACATTTCTTCCGGAACCGTGTGCATCTTTCACCCAGATCTCAGTTGCCCCAGCTGCTAAGGCACCTTCACAAGCCGCCTTAACCTCTGCGGTCATCTGTCTGGCAAACTCCGGATAATCAGTATGAATCTTTTGGGTTTCGTCCCACACGGTCGTACCATTGACACCTTCAATGTCAGCACTGATATAAACTTTCATAATAGACAATCACTTTAGTTGTATTAAAATCGAATCCGGGTAACATCGGGTTCCACTCCAAGCCCCGGTTTTTCTGGCAAGGTCAGGTGGGCTCCTTTATATATTATTCCCCCTTTTACCGGATACTCCTTACAGAATAGAGGTGCGTCCAAGTCAACATCGGTAATTATGGATTTCGCCATGGCCAGATGAGCAATTGCTGTCACTCCGATGGGCCCCTCCATCATCGATCCCACCATACAGGTAATATCAGCTGATTCAGCAATGGCAACCATTTTCAAAGCCTGGTAAATACCACCACATTTCATCAGTTTGATATTGATTCCATCCACCGCATGCATCTTAACCAGTCTCAAAACATCTTGGGGAGAAAAGGCACTCTCATCTGCCACAACCGGGATATCAATATGCTCCCGTACATACCGTAAACCTTCAAAATCTTCTCGTTTTACCGGCTGTTCCACAAATTCCAGATTAACCCCGGCTTGCTGTAACAACCGAACAGCATTAACTGCTTCCTTAGGCTTCCAACCTTGATTGGCGTCCACCAGAATCTTTATTTCCGGTCCAACCGCTTCCCGGATGGCACACAAACGTTGGATATCGGTTTGAACTGCGCTTCCCACTTTTGTTTTCAGAATTTTAAAACCCTGGCTTACCATTTCCTGGCTTTCTTTGGCCATCACTTCAGGATCATCTATACTGATAGTGTAATCGGTGGTTAACTGATTTCGAAATCCTCCCAACAGTTGATAGAGAGGAACTTGGTAGGATTTGGCCAATAGATCATAAACCGCCATATCAAGTGCTGCTTTGGCAGAAAAATTCCCGACCATGCTGTTTTGAATCTTTTGTCCAATGGTTTCAATATCCAGTATATTTTGCCCCAGTAGCAGAGGTCGGATGTGGGAAATGGCACCTTTTATGGATTCTGTCGTGTCCCCGGTTATAACAGCAGTGGGAGCACTATCACCCCAGCCGATCAAGTTGGAATCTGTTTTCATGCGCACTACCAGACATTCAATCTGGTCAATGGTACGCAGGGCTGTCTTAAAAGTCTTTAACAGGGGAATCGGCAAGTGTCCGATCTGAATCTCAGTGATCTTCATGATCAGGTATCAAAAAAGGTTTTAACAGCCACAAATTTTTGGATCAATCGCTGTTTAAAATCGGGCTCGCCTTCTTTTAAACTGTTTATACGAATCATTCCATTACCATGGATAATCCGACCGCCCCCTAAGGCAATCCCCACATGATCAATTTTTTCTGCCGAAACGCCAAAAAAATAAAGATCACCCGGTTTTGCTGCCAGATAATCATGAGATACAAATTGGGCATCCCGGTGCTGCATCCATGAATCCCTCGGAATATCTTTTCCCAGGAGTGAAAAAACAAGCTGGCAAAATCCTGAACAATCAAGACCTTTTGGGGTTTTTCCGCCCCAAAAATAAGGATAGCCGATAAATTCCATCGCCTGTCTGACTAAATTTTCACGGGAAAATGGCGGAAATTTTCCCACATGTGCCTTCTCAATCCAACCTTTTAGACCGTCGGGTAAAACGATCTGAATCCAATTATCATTCTGATCCGCCACAGGCAGGTTCCGTCCGATGGTCACATCCCGAATGGTTTGAGAAGTGAGATTCGGTTCTATATGAATACGAACCACGTGACTGCGGATGGTCACTGTTGTTTCGGAAAAAGCTCGAAAGTCACACAATTGTTGATTGTCGATCCAATCCTGATAGCTATCATTCAGTTTCACCAGAGAAAACGAATCTGTCACTTCCAGCACATCAACCACCTCTCCCAGGAGAGCCTGCGTGGTTACTTCACTTTTATAGGTTGGTGATTTATAGAGATTTGCCTCACTCACATTAATCAACTTTTGCACTTTTTTCCATTTCAAATAAAATTTAAACCAAATTGGATTCGGACTCGTCCATATCAAAGTCCTTGAACGCATCTATAATCTGCCGATCAAATCCTTTGCTGGCTGTTAGTAATTGTTTGGTATAGGAGTGACTCAGATCTTCATGTTGTAATTGCTTTTTATTCAGTTTTTCCACAATACAACCACGATTCATCACTGCAATGTCATTGCACATATGGGAAACCACTGCCAGATTGTGACTCACCAACAGATACGTCAGATTTCGCTCGTATTGCACCTGTTTTAAAAGATTTAATACTTCTGCCTGAATGGATACATCCAACGCAGAAGTTGGTTCATCCAGCAACAGCAGTTTGGGTTCCAGAATTAGCGCCCGGGCAATGGCAACCCGTTGACGCTGACCACCGGATAGCTGGTGGGGAAAGCGGAAACGAAACTGGTTTCCCAACCCCACTTCTTCCAGAACTCGGCTGATACGTTGATTATAATCTCCCATTTTATGAATAATCAGAGGTTCCTTTAAGGTCTGATCAACCGTAAACCGAGGATGCAATGAACCGTATGGATCTTGAAAGACGATCTGTACCTGACTGAAAAACTGCCGGTTGCGCTTATAATCCTGGATTTTACCGTTTACCCGAATTTGACCGGACCAGATTCGATTTAAACCGGAAACGCAGGTCAAGATCGTTGATTTTCCCGATCCCGATTCACCTACCAGGCCAAATGAATCACCAGTTTTAATAAAAAATGAAGCGTTATTTACAGCACGGATCGCATGTTCTCCGGTACCAAAAATAACATTCAGATTTTCAATTTCCAGCATTATTAATCCTTAAGCCAGACTTCATCCCTCTCCAGAGTGGGAAGAAAGTCAATGGACTGTGTAATATCAGGTAAACAGTTAATAAGACCTTTTGTATAGGGGTGCGTGGAATTATGTAATGTCTTTGCTTCGCAGATTTCCATAATCCGACCACCATACATAATAATCACCTGATCACAAAATGAAGCCACCAGGTTCAGATCGTGGCTGATAAAAATCAATCCCATGCCCCGATCAGTAACAAGATCATCCAGAATTGCCATTACCTGAAGTTGTACCGTTACATCCAAAGCCGAGGTTGGTTCATCCGCAATAAGCAATTTGGGTTTGGGAATCAGCATCATCGCTATCATGATCCGTTGTCCCATGCCACCTGAGACCTCATGCGGGTAAAGATGATAGACCCGTTCCGGATTTCTGATACGAACAGCTTTCAACATGGTGATGGTTGCATCCCTTGCCAGCTTTCTTGAGGCACGGGTGTGGGTTAGAAACGCTTCTGCAATCTGATCCCCAACTTTCATAACCGGATTTAAAGAGTATTTGGGATCCTGCATCACCATAGCGATCTGCCGCCCCCTGACTTGCCGCATCTCTTTTTCAGTCGCATTTTGTATGTCAATCCCATTAAACACAATTTTCTTAGCATCAATTTTTGCCGTTGATGGCAACAGTTTCAATATAGCACGCCCTGTGATGGATTTCCCGGAACCTGATTCGCCAACGATTCCCAGTTTTTGTCGTCCCATGGAAAAACTGACATGATGCAAGGCTTGGGTATCACCCTTGGGAGAGGGAAATGTGATATTGAGATCTGCCACTTCCAGTAACGGTGTATCTGCGTTTTGAGTCGTCATCTAGTTTTCACCTTTTGGATCAAGGACTTCCCGCAAACCGTCTCCTAACAGATTAAAGGCCAGACTCACCACAAAAATAGCCAGACCTGGCATGGTAATTAACCACCAGTGATCCAGGATATAGGAACGTCCAGAGGATGTCATTGCTCCCCATTCGGGTGATGGTGGCTGTGCTCCCAGTCCCAGGAATCCAAGACCGGCTGCGGTCAGAATAATACCTGCCATGTCCAAAGTCACACGGACTATCAGTGATGATAGGCAAAGCGGCATAATATGTCGGATAACAATTCGGAGGGGGCCTGCTCCTTGAACCCGGATAGCATCGATGAATACACTGTTACGGATTGTTATAGTCTCAGCCCGTGCTATTCTGGCATATGGGGGCCAGGAGGTAATGGAGATCGCGATAATCGCATTTTCAATGCCGGGTCCCAATGCTGCCACAAAAGCCAAGGCCAGAATGAGTTTCGGGAAAGCCAGGAATATATCTGTGATGCGCATTAACACCGTATCAAGCCAACCACCATGATAGCCGGCAATGGTCCCGACCAGAATCCCAACGGGTGCGGCAATGATAGCCACTAAGCCAACAACATAAAGGGTCAGTCGTGCTCCCCAGATGATCCGACTAAAAATATCCCGACCCATTTCATCTGTCCCAAACCAGTGTTCCGAAGAAAGCGGTTGCAGTCGGTTGGCTAAATCTGTGGCCAAAGGATCATACGGCGCAATCAGAGGCGCAAATAGGGCAGTTACAAGCAACATCACAACAATCAACAAACCAAGTATGGCCAATTGATTTGATTTAAAAACCAACAAGCGGGTATAAACATGCCCGGCTTTTGCCTGAAATGCGGAGGCTGGGGTATCTGTCAGAAACCAAGCCTGCATGGCATGATATTTCTGTTTTACTCCATATGACATAATTACCTATCGTGCCCGCGGGTCAAATACCCGGTATAAGAAATCAGAGAAAAGATTGAAGGTTAAGAAAATCGTGCCAACCACCAGTGTCGCTCCCAAAACAGCATTCATATCCGCATTAAGCAATGATCGGGTAAGATACAATCCCAAACCGGGCCAGGAAAACACGGTTTCGGTTAAAACAGAACCTTCCAGTAAATTGGCGAAGCTCAACGCTACAACAGTAATTAATGGAATGGCACAATTGCCTAAAGCATGTTTCCAGATTACTTTCCACTCCGGAACTCCTTTTACTCGGGCCGTTAGAATGTATTCCTGACGAAGTTGTTCCAGCATGAAAGATCGAGTCATGCGACTGATGTAAGCCAGGCTATAGTATGCCAGAAGCAACGCCGGCAGGATAATATGATACAGCGCATTGTAAAAAATATCCACCTCACCAGCCAGCAATGAATCAACCAGGATGACTCCCGTAACCGGTTCAATAATGCCTTCATAAAACACATCAATCCGTCCCGGCCCCGGAAGAATTCCCAATTTGGCATAAAAGAACATTAGCCCCATTAATCCCAGCCAGAATATTGGTAACGAATACCCAAACAGACCCCCCACCCGGGTAACCTGATCTATCCAGCTTCCCCTTTTTACTGCAGATATAACACCCAATGGAATCCCTGTGATCACTCCAATAAACGTCGCTACAATCGCCAATTCAAAGGTTGCCGGAAATACCCGAATAATGTCATCCAAGACCAGATTTGCCGTTAAAACCGATTTACCAAAATCACCTTTTAATATTTTAACGATGTAAATCCAGAACTGCTGATAAATCGGGAGATGTAGCCCCAGCTCCTGACGAGCTCGTTCATAAACTTCTGCTGATGCTTTATCGCCAACCACAGCCAGGACAGGATCAATCGGCACCACCCGGCCGATCAAAAACGTAACCAGAAGCAATCCAAGAAAAGTAGTTGCCACAATAATAAATAATCGCAACATGGATTTTAGCTTTTTAGTCAGACGAACATTCAATCGAATTTTTGACATGATTTTGGGCAGTAAATAGATTGAAGATTGAACCCTGGGCATGCTTACTATCGCTGGGAATACAGGTTCGCCCCCTTGAAAAATATATCAAATCCTAATGGGGCCTTCACCTGAACTAACAAAGCACATTCTGTTTAAAGCAGGGATGATGGTAGGGCGGGGTTACATCCCCGCCTGTACTTATCCAAAGGCGGCCACGTAGGGCAACCCTACCGTTTAGGAAACACAAATCAAATACCCAAAATTCTTTTATTTGAGCACTTATGGGCTAACCCCACCCAAACCCCTTCAACAAGGATCAGCCGCATGGCCGATCCTTGTTCCCCTTACTTGATTGTATACTGATAAAAGTTACTATCAAAGCTTGGTCCCAAGATGAACCCGTTTACATTCGAACGCTTGGCCAGGATTTCAATGTCCTGGAACATAATCACAAATGGCGATGTTTTCTGATGAATTTTTTGCATTTCGATATACATCGCCGCCCGTTTTTGGGTATTTGATTCCAGAACGGCAGCATCCGCCATCGCGGTCATCTCCGGAATATCCCAGGCATTTCGCCAGGCCAGCGGTTTGGACTTGGCATCATCGGCATTATCCGGGTTTCTGGCAAAGGTATCTGCGTTGGTATGAGGATCCATATAATCGGGACCCCACCGACCGATATAGATATCATGTTGTCTGGCCCTATACTTGGTCAAAGTCTGTTTCCCTTCACCCGGAATGATTTCAAGTGTAATATTGGCTTTCGCCAAAGTGGATTGAATCGACAGTGCCATACTGGTAGCTGGTTCGGTATTTCGAGTATCCATGGATACAGTGAACCCTTTTTCCAATCCAACTTCTTTCAACAATGCTTTGGCTTTTTCAACATCTAATGAAAAAGGGAGTTCTTCATAGGCGCCTAAAAATCCTTTTGGTAAGAAGGCTTGATGAATGGTTGCTTTACCATCCAGAATGGTTGAGACCATACCTTCATAATCAATCAGATATTTAAATGCCTGGCGGACTTGCGGGATCTTTAGATATTGATTTTTTTGATTCAATCCAAGATACCAGACGGCCCCTTTGGCTTTGGTCCGAATTTTTACATCTGGATTTTTGCTCAACCCTTTTACATCATCGGGTTGCATATTTCGTGCGATGTCTATATCACCTTTTTCCAGAAGCAAACGCTGGGTAGCTGATTCGGTAACATGTCGTACGATAATCCGTTTCAGCTTTGCTTTTTCTCCCCAATAGTTATCATTCCTTTCAAACACTAAAAGTTCAGAGGGTTTCCAGGTTTTTAATTCATACGGTCCTGAACCGGCATAATTGGTTTTCAGCCAGCCATATCCCAAATCGCCATTGTCTTCATGTTCCATTACCAGCTTTTTATCCACCACGGAACCCACGGTTGAAGTTAAGCAATACAAGAAGAAAGTAACCGCGTAGGGCTTATCAATTCTTAACTCTACAGTGTAGGTGTCAACCGCTTTGATAGTCTGATTGACGTTCTCCGGTGTAAAACCAAACTGAGTCAGGATAAAAGCCGGGGACTTATCAAGCAAAACCGCCCGTTGCAGTGAAAACTCAACATCCTCTGCCGTCAGTTTATTTCCCGAAGCAAACTCAATATTTTTCCGGATCTTAAACGTATAAAGCAAGCCATCATCTGAAACTTTCCAGCTTTCTGCAACAACGCCAAAAATCTCGCTGACATTATCAACATCAAAGCCGATCAATCGATCATAAGCATTCGCTGCGAGTTCGGCGCCTGAAAACTCAAAGATCTCCGCCGGATCCAACGTAATAATATCATCAAACGCATTGGCCATTACCAAAGTATCCTTTGGTGTTCCGGCCATTGACTGAGTTGCGCCCAATACAAATATCATGCAGGCAAGTACCAGTATTCGTTTCATTACGCTCCTTTTAATTGAATTAAACAGTCAAAATATAAAACCCAAATGTGTCACAATTTTTTACTTAAAAATACAAGAGTTGTGAAGATATTTCACATCTGGCGAACCAATTATATTGTAATCCAGTTATTTTTCAAGTGTAATGTTTTGAATTTATGTAAATGTTCAGGATTATTGGGAACAAGTTCATTGGCATCAAAAAAGAGAATTTCTATCATGGAACAAAAGTTGTGCCCGTTTTTCCCTCCAGCGATGTGACAATCGACTCAACTGAACAGATAATCGCTTTCTCTCCACCGTTTTTTATAAATTCTGTGGCAGCTCTAACTTTTGGGAGCATGGAGCCAGGTGGGAACTGATTGTCGTTCATATGTTGATTCGCTTGGGCGATTGACAAAGTATCCAGTTTTTTCTGCTGCTTGGTTCCGAAGTTTAAGATGACGCCCTCGACATCGGTTGCGATTAAAAAGATGTCAGCTTTAACTTCTTTGGCCAGGCAAAGGCTTGCCAGATCTTTGTCAATAACCGCGTTAACACCGGAGAACATCCTGCCTTTTCGAATCACCGGAATACCGCCGCCTCCGCAGCAGATTACGATAAAATCGTTTTCCATCAGCTGCTTGATCTCTCTTTTTTCTACGATAGTGACAGGTTGAGGAGAAGCAACCACTCGACGGTATCCTTTCATGGTTTTAACAGTGGGATATTCCAGTTTTTCCGCTTCCTCCTTTGTGAAGATGGGCCCGATCGGCTTAACGGGATTACTAAAAGCCGGATCATCCTCCGAGACAACCACGTAAGTGATTAAGCTAACCAACGGTCTGTAGTCGATTCCCAATGCCATCAACTCTTCATCAAGAGAAGACTCGATCATAAACCCGATTTGACCTTCTGTCTGGGCAACCAGGATTTCCAGTGGCAACTTGGGAACTTTATCACAGCATTCCTGTTGTAATAACAGGTTTCCAACCTGGGGACCATTGCCATGGGTAATAATAATCCTGTAATCCAATGAAAGTTCGGCAATCTGCCTGATAGGCACTCTGAGATTATCAAATTGCTCCTCAATTGTGCCTGTCTGACCTTTTCTGATGAGGGCGTTCCCCCCTAAAGCGATTATCAGAGTCGGTTTATTTATCTCTTTACTCATTTTTCCCATTAAGATAAGACCTGACAGAAATAAAAAATTTAGAAAAAACGGTATGACACAAAAACAATAAGGCCGGTTATTGTAATCAAAAACCGGCCTTATTTTGGTTGAATCAAAAAGTAAAATCCCAAGTTGGATTCAGTCTACAGCATTTTCTTAATCAACTGCTCCAGTGTTGGCTGACTGTTATCCTTGTATTCATACTGGATTCTCAACGTCGGTTTTTTAATATTAATCAGTTTCAGAATGTCGATGGGAGTCGCAGCCAATACCAAATCACAATCACACAGGTTAATTGTCATTTCCAGATCCTTTACCTGCTGGGGGCTATATCCCATAGCTGGCAACAGAGTTCCAATCTCCGGATACTTTTTAAAGGTTTCCTTCAGTGTACCAACCAGATAGGGTCTCGGATCGACCAGGGAAGCTGCACCATATCGCTGGGCTGCTATAACACCGGCACCATATGCCATCTCACCGTGGGTCAGGGTTGGTCCGTCTTCAATCACCAATACTCGCTTTCCCTTGATGGATTCAGCATCTTTCAGAATCAATTCTGAATCCGCCAGGATGATCTCTGCTTTTGGATTATGCTTTCGAATGGTTTCCCTCACTTTTTCCACATCTGCAGGCTTGGCACTGTCAACCTTATTGATGATGGCAATATCTGCCATTAGCATATTGGTTTCGCCGGGATGATAGGAAGTCTCATGTCCAGCTCTGTGTGGATCGAAAACGACAATGTTGATATCCGGTTTGTAAAAAGAGGTATCATTATTCCCTCCGTCCCAGATAATGACGTCCGCTTCTGTTTCGGCCTGTCTTAGTATTTTTTCATAATCCACACCTGCGTATATCACGGCTCCCATGTCGACAACCGGTTCGTACTCTTCACGCTCTTCGATTGTACATTTATGGGTGTCAAAATCCTCATATTTGGCAAACCGCTGCACAATCTGTTTGGTCAGATCACCATAAGGCATGGGATGTCGGACTGATACCACTTTCTTGCCCATATCCTGCAGGATTCTTAATACCTTTCTGGAAGTCTGGGATTTTCCGCAACCTGTTCTGACGGCACAAACTGAAATCACTTTTTTAGAGGACTCCAGCATGGTGTATGGGGCACCAATGATGGTGAAATCAGCCCCGGCTGCAGTGACAATTGATGCCTTGTGCATTACTTCAATATGGGGAACATCACTGTAAGAAAAGGCTACCATGTCAATCTTGTGTTCTTTGATCAATTCAGACAATTTGCTATCCGAATAGATTGGAATTCCCTGGGGATACATCTCACCAGCCAGTTCAGCCGGATATAATCGACCATCTATGTCGGGAATCTGGGTAGCTGTAAATGCGATGACATCATACCGTTTATTGTTGCGAAAATAGACGTTGTAATTATGAAAATCACGTCCGGCAGCGCCCATAATGATGACTTTTTCGATCATTGTTATCTCCTGAAATTATAGTGTAATATTTTCCCGGTTCGGTGTCTGCATATCAGTCAGAATGATATACCACTCGTTGAACAGAATTTAAGCCAATGTCGCCATCATTACGGCTTTTATGGTATGTACCCGGTTTTCTGCCTGATCAAAAACGATGGAAGCGTCGGACTCAAAAACCTCTTCGGTAACTTCCATGGCTTCCAATCCATATTCCTGATATATTTTTTCACCCAACTCGGTTTCACGATTATGGAAAGCAGGCAGGCAATGGAGGAATTTAACGTTAGGATTACCGGTCATCTCCATCGCAGCTTTGTTTACCTGGTAAGGTTTTAGCAACTCTATTCTGCTTTGCCAGACATCCGCAGGTTCACCCATGGATACCCAGACATCGGTGTATAAAAAATCACACCCTTTTAACCCTTCGGCCAGATTGTCTGTAATTAAAAGTCTGGCACCGGTTGAGTCGGCAATTTTGTTTGCCTCCGCCACCAGATCGGGATGCTGCTGGCATTCTTTTGGGGCTATCGAGCGAAAGTCCATTCCCATTTTTGCGGCTCCTATCAACAGGGAATTCCCCATGTTGTTTCTGGCATCACCCAGATACGCAAGTTTAACCTGATTTAACGGTTGATGGGAATACTCCATGATCGTTAAAAAATCGGCCAACACCTGGGTGGGATGATACTCATTCGTTAAGCCGTTCCAAACCGGAACTCCGGCATATTTCCCCAGGATTTCCACCCTTTCCTGTTCAAATCCCCGGTACTCAATGCCATCATACATTCGGCCCAGAACCCTGGCGGTGTCCTTTAGGGATTCTTTTACTCCCATCTGGCTTCCCGAAGGTCCCAGGTATGTTATATGAGCCCCCTGGTCGTAAGCTGCCGTTTCAAATGCACACCGCGTCCGGGTAGAGGCTTTTTCAAATATCAGGGCAATTTTTTTTCCGGAAAGACATTGTTGTTCGGTACCGGCATAATAGGCCCTTTTTATTTCAACCGACTGATCCAAAAGAAATCGGATCTCTTTAGGGGAAAAATCCAGTAGTTTTAAGAAATTCCTGTTTTTTAGATTGAATGCCATAAAAAATTCTCCTTTATATCAGTAATGTCCGGTTAGGCTTTTGCAACAATTATGAGAAACGGCTTTCAAAATAATGGAATGTACAAAGACGCCATTACTTTAACTTTAGCTATTTCTTGTTTAGAAAAAGTAGGATGGGCTACTTGTTGCCCATCAATAGAAAGCAATGTTGGGCAACAAGTAGCCCAACC
>JAHJTV010000024.1 GCA_018829445.1 bacterium | reverse complement strand
TACCAGTCCGTATCCGGTTGTTCCTAACAATCGGAGGAGCGAGGCGCGGAAATGAACATAACCGAGGAGCCGGATGAGGGAAAACTTCATGTCCGGATCTGTGCGGGGGACGTCGAGTAATCGGCGTTCCTACCGCGACGATTAAAAAAAGAAAATGGACCCATCAACAAATTGTTGGACAATACTATCATCTGTTTCAACTTTCTTTGCGGTGCTGGTGGCATTGGGAATTTCAATAATACCACCAGTCTATCGAAGGTTTCGTTTAACACGAACAGCTGAAAAAAGAGTGAAAGAAACATTCTCAATCTTAAATAAATATTTGGAGGGATATAGAACCTTTCATGTTAGTCACATGTCCTTCAGTAACAAACAAATTCTTCGAAGCTATTTACCGCAAGAAACAACAACTCCAATTCATATTAATGGTAATGATTTACTAGGAGCGATTGCGAAAGAACTAGAATTTCTTCCAAGAAAAAAAAGATCAAGAATTGAAGAGCTTTACTTATATGGATTGGAGATTTTTTCAGGCATGCCTCTCGAACTGATCGAATGGTATAGGTATGAAGCGGAGGTTTGTCTTGTATTTGACTTCGATATTTCTCAAAAACGTTACTTTACTTTTGAGATAAAGGGAAAAAATCTTGAAGAACTCATAAGGCAAGGATATTCGCACCTAAAATGTATCATTTGTGACAAACGATATGAACAGGATGATATTATAAATATCATTCCCGATAATGAAAGGGAAAAAACTGTTGCCTCAGTCTTTGGCAAGAAATGGTGTCCAGAATGTAAAATTCCATTGCATGAACAATTTAAGTGAATGGAAAAATCTAACAAAAGCATCCACCCGAGCGCAATCGCCCTCTATAAGTGCATGTACAGTGTTTATGGCTGTTAATGGACAGTTAAAAACCTAGGGTCAGGTCTTTCATTTTGACATTTTCCCCAAGCGGTTTTTCGGCTGCTGAAAAGCCTGGGGGGTGCTGGGGATACTTGTAATCTTGTATTATTGTATTCTGGTTATTGGGGCAAGACCGTTTTTAAGGGGGAGTTAGGGAACAGGGCTTGAGTTGTGGGTCAGGCAGGATGGGTTGCTCCTCCTACCTGGGTTTGGATGGGTTAGGAAGCCAACTTCAGGTTGCTGATGATTAGCTCTGAAAACTTCTTTGCCTGGCCTTGGGTGTGTTGAGGGAATATCTCACACTGACCGGTTTTTTGTTGAAAGCTTTGAACAGCTTTCTGACCTTCTTGAAAAACATGTAGGGGTCAGGGTTGCATTGCTGCATTTAGGTGACCTAATCATTAAACGCAATAACGTAAGCGCTTATACCCCAACACTTTGATCATCCTTGCTTCTACCAACTTGGGAGTGACAAATGTTTATCGTTAATTCTACAAAAAAAAAGACCTTGATCGGATATTTTTCCCTTTTGATTTTGCTTATTCCGATTACCGGTTTTGGGGATTTCAAAACTCAAAAAGTAAACAGCCTCGGTTTTGAAGTTGAGATTTGGAGTTATAGAGTCTGGAATTTAATACAAAAGAAGCAAGCCACTGATAGAGCTGTTATTTTTACGCCTTATGAATGGGACGAAGATACATTGTTTAAGTATGACGATGTTGTTTTAGATTATCCTCTTTTTAAAATTCTTTCAGACAATTGTGGAGATGTTGCAGATGATGTCAGGGCATACGGTTCCTGTGCACCGGAATTTGTGTCGGCACCATTACCTTTATATCAGATGGACACCAGTAACGATCATTTACCATATTGGAGTAATGCCATTAAAGGATTGGCAGGAATTGTCCATGCTTTTGAAACTGCTACTAGACAAGCCACCAATGCAGACAGGATATTCATAATTGAGGAAAAAGGAGAAACTCCGGAAGAAGTATTAAAAACAGGTAGCGGACAACTTTATGATAACAGCAAGTTATCTTTTGAAGACATGTCCCCTTCAAATGTTGTAATTAATGCACTAAAAGCAGATCTCAGAAATGCTGGTCTGAATGATACGAAGATCATCGGTGGAAACTTTGCTCGTTGGTCAGACTATACTTACCTGGACGCTTCCTATGACACGGCCGGACAACCTTGGTGGATTAATACTGGAAATTATAACGGATTAGCATACCAAGCTACAATTGGCGTACCTTTTATATATGTCGGTAGTGAAAACTTAATTAAAAAATCAAGAACAGGTGTCGGTCAGAAGAAAATAGAAGACTTATGGAAATCATCCAATCAAGCAGGAAATAAGTGCTTTGAGTGCCTTTGTAATGCCAAAATAAGATATAAAAATGACGCTGAAGTCAATATCTTTGAAACTACACCGGTTAACAGGGAAATGATCGCTTATTATCAATTCAGGAATTTGTTTCACTATATGAACTATCTTATGATCCTTTATTCTAATGTTGAGGAAGAAGCTAAATTTGATGTAGGAGGACTTTTTTTTAAAGTTAATCCGATTCATTTAACAAATGAAGTCATCAACCAATTTGTTAAGGAATTTAAATATGATAATGGAACGAGTGCCGAAACACTTAAAACTGATTTATTTGATAAAATGACAAGCGGTAATTGTCAAGACCAGTGCTATAAGTACCCATTAAGTACTTACCCGGATACATACAAGGACATAAAAAAGGCCAGGGATGGTGGCTACCGAACATCATTAACAAAAGAGACAGACGCACAAAATGACAGAAAGAAAATAATCGAATGGTTTTTAAAAGGCACAAAGCCGGCTGCTGATAATAAATTGGAAGACTTTTTGGCTATTGGTATTAATGGGTATTTGTTGAAGCCCTATCGAATTCAAGCTGAAGGTGAAACCGGGCTATTATACATTGTTACTGAATTGAGAAATCCAGGATATAACAATGTAATATCAAAATTAGAGAGCTTATTTGAAGATGAGTTAAAAATCATAGGAGGCGGCGAGTCTGACCCAATGATTCATAAAAGCGCTCAAGATGTTTCTGGGGATGGTAGCTTAAATAACAAAATTCAAAGTGCCATCCAGAGTATCAACAAAACTCTTGTTAAGATATATGATACGACAACAGATGCCAGGCAATTTGGAATAAACGTCAATATGTTTAACCCTTAGGCGTCTATCTGTTAAAGGGGGTCAGGAAAAAACCTAGGGTCAGGTCAGGAAAACAAAAACCTAGGGTCAAGTCTTTCATTTTGACATCTGCCGCAAGTGGTTTTTCGGCTGCTGAAAAGTTTGGGGGGTGCGGGGGGATACTTGTAATCTTGTATTATTGTATTCTGGTTATAGGGGAAGACCGTTTTTAAGGGGGAGTTAGGGAACAGGGCTTGAGTTGTGGGTCAGGTAGGATGGGTTGGTCTTCCTACCTGGATTTGGATGGGTTAGGAAGCCAGCTTCAGGTTGCTGATGATTAGCTCTGGGAACTTCTTTGCTTGGCCTTGGGTGTTGTTGAGGGAATATCTCACGCTGACCGGTTTTTTGTGGAATGACTTGAACAGTTTTCTGACTTCCTTGTGATCGTTCAGGCTGAGGATGAACTTTCCTTTGATGCTCCCCAGGATCTCCACCATCTCCTTGAAATCCTCCTTGCCGAACAGATCCTTGCCGTAGTCTTCTTCACAATCATAATAGGGTGGATCCAGATAAAGAAGGGTGTGTGGCCGGTCGTATTTTTCGATGGCTTTCTGCCAGGGCAGATTTTCTATGTTGGTACGGAGCAACCTGAGATGCACCTGGCTGAGTTCCTCTTCGATTCTTACCAGATTCAACCTGGGTGGACTGGTGGTTGCCGTGCCTTAGGTTTTCTGGGTTGCCTTTCCTCCAAAACAGAGTTTCTGGAGATAATAGAACCGGGCTGCCCGCTGGATATCTGTCAGGGATTCCCCGTTTTGATTGTTCAGCCGGTTAAACTCATCCCTGGAGCATAATATCCACTTGAACTGCTTCAGAAACTCCTCCAGATGGTTCTGGAGAATCCGGAACAAATTGGAAATGTCCCGGTTAATGTCGTTTAACACCTCAACCTTGGCCGGTTCCTTGGCGAAAAACACGTGAGCTGCTCCCATGAACGGCTCCACATAACAAAGATGATCGATTGCATTGATATAGCCTGATAGTTGTCCTGCCATCTGACTTTTGCCGCCCTGCCAGGGAAGAAATCCTTTCATAACCAGTTTTCCTTTTTTTAAATTGATCAAAATCCTTAAGTTTCAGTTCATCGAGCCATCACCGGTGGATTGTCCAACTACCGAGTAACCGCCTGCTGTCAGTTTCAAAATATCATTAATCGTCTTGATGACTCCGGCTTTGACAAACTTCTTGATGGCTGCAGCCTGCTCAGTTGCAACAGCCCGTTTATCTCCACCTGTTCCGGCTACCATGGCTTCAACCATTTCATCGATAAAGGTTGCTTCCGCTTCGTCCAGTCCGGGCATATGTTCCTCCTTATTTTAACAGGAAACTCAGTTCCATGATCATCTGTTCTATTTTGGCCACGTTGGGGTTGGTTCCCATAGTGACGATAATCTTCTGGACTTCCCTGGCCAGTCCTTCCAGCCAGGCTTTCAGACTGGTGATATTGTTTTCGAAGATCAGCAGACCGGTTTCATCAAATCCGATTTCTGAAAGGGGACCGCTTACAAGATATTCCCCCAGGATAACATCGGTCTTCTGTCCTTCGCCCAGGATTTGAGTCAGTTTTTTACCAACGGTTTGAGTATGATTTTGAAGAGACACCTGGCTGCTGTCTGCAATGGATGTCATTCGGAGATTTGATCCAGCCTTAAAATCCAATGCTTCCAACGTTTTGATTCCTTCAACCCGCTTGATGCTGTTTTGATATTCCTCCAGGTTGGAGTCGGGTGATCTCTTTTTTGATTTGTCTGAAATGATCTACTTTATTAAACTCAAAGTCAGTCATTAAAAGCCTCCTGTTAATTTTGGTTTACTTTGAATTCCAGTTCAAAAGAAACCATAATGGCAGGAGGTTTTTTATTTTTGCAGATACTTTTTTTTTATGTATAGTATCTGATGGTGGAGTGTGTCTTACCTCTGATTCTATATATAACGTTGTTGACTATATATACAAACAACTTAACACTACTATTGAAAAGCTCAAAATTCCTGGTTTTGAGGGCGGATAAAATATTGCAGGTTGTAGCCATACTTAGTTGGTGTACTTTGTCAATAACCCAAATACACTTGAAATACTTGATTTTAGTGGGATGAGAGACAAAAGAATCGATCGCCATTTAAAACTTGAGAAAAGAATAGTAGAACTTCTCTAAATGCAATATTTATAATGGTTTTCGGGTATGGTAGGTGGAGTCCAGGCCTTTTTCTGCAAATCAGAAAATGTCAAAATGAAAGACCTGACCCCGATTTTTTTAAGGACGTTTCTCGATTGGTTAGGCTACATGAAATGTGCGCCTGAAAAGGCGATGATCATCAGAAGAATATGCAGAATGATCAAGATGCCCGAAGGGATTAGTATCCAGAATTGTGCAACCCTGTCGGCGGACTCGGTCTTTATCCCGCCGGTCTTGATTCGCTGGTGGGATCGGTACAGGTAAAAAGCCGAAAGAACAATGGCGGTTCCAAGGTATACCATATTCACGGTTAGCAGCCAGAAGGGGTAGACTCCTTGAAATGCCTTTTTTTCCTGAACTTCAAAAAGAACAGCACAGGATATTCCACTACTCATTAGACCGATCACAAGACTGATCAGGCCCGGTTTAAAATTCTTCAGACCGGTAAGCCAGTCCGGTCCCTTCCGGGGGAGTTTTCGGAGTCCGATGAGGGTAAAAATCCCAACCAACGATGATCCTGAATTCACCAGCATGTCGCTCCATCCATAATATCGGTTGGGATGAAGCCCTTGCTGTAATTCATCGATAACTCCCAGCATTGAGGCTGAAACAAACAGCAGCAGATAGAATCCCCGTCCCTGATAATCTTCGTATAGTCCCTGGTATAGCAGCCAGGTCATGATCACATATTCTGGGATATGTATGTGCTTGACCGGATTGCTTTCCAGTTGAATCACGGCAAAAATGATAAGCGCAGAGGGGATGACGGTGATAGCCGTCCGGTGAAAAGGAATGCGTATCAAAGTGATGACCACATAAACGGCCGAAAAGAACAGGATAACCGTCAACGGAACCTTAAGCAGGAACTCCATGGAGTATCGTTCCTTGATGATCTGATATGGAATGATCGCATGGGGAAGAATGAAGGTATATCCTATCACCATACCCCACAAACCGAATCGGATCAGGTTTTGATGTCGATTTTCCATAAGCAGTATTTTTTCCGGCTGTTATTGATCTACTTGTGTTCAATTCTCAATTCAATCCAGTCGCTCCAATAATCATCCAGTCCGTAGGGAGCCACTCGAAACCTGAACGGATTCCAGCCGGGAAGCAGTTCACAAATATTGTCGGGTAATGGCCCGAATTCTTTGGATATCCCTTGAACCGGAATGGCTCCCGTCAGATTGTGAAAACCGGTACCGATCCGGTATTGTAACACATACACGGCTTTCGGATCTCCTGTCCAGGACAGTTTCATGGTCACACAACGGTCGGTTGTCAGTTTGCTGTTTCCTTTGACCGGTTTCAGGAATTGCGGCAACTGCAGTTGAACCTCTTTTGGAATTTCTTCCGGGAGAAACCGGGTGTTTGACCGCGCCAGCAGTCTCAAGCGCTCCATTTGAAGTGCAGCTATATGCTGTTTCAACAACTTCTTCTGTTGAAGAAATGTCTTCACCGCTTGGGACGACTGGTCGTTTTGCTCGGAGGGATCATTCTTAAGGTCAAACAGGCTGCAGGTTTCCTGATCATGTTTTTGCGTACAAATCAGTTTCCAATCGGATGTTCGGCGTGAGCGGAGCACAATTGATCTCTGTTTGCTATTGCTTTGATATCCTGCCAGGATGCTCTCGTTATAGAGAGGACGGTCGTTCCGGATTTGAACCCCTTGTAAGGCATGATAGAGGGACATGCCATGAATCCCATCGGGTTTGGGAATGCCGACAATATCAAGCACAGTGGGCATAATATCCACTTGCCCGACCGGTGAATCTATGGACTGCCCGCCTTCAAATCGGGACGGAGCATAAAGCAGCAGCGGAATCCGCACCAGTTCGTCGTACAGCTTTGCCTGGTGTGACGTGGAAGCATGACCAATAAATCCGTGTTCGAACAGTTCCTCTCCATGATCTGCCGTAATTACTAAAAGAGTGTTTTGATGAAGATTCGAAGCTGTCATCTGATCAAGCAGTTTTCGGAAGAAATGGTCCAGTTCTCTCAATTGTCCATCGTAAAGTGCCTGAATAATCTTCTTCTCCTGTCCGGAGAACCTCTGGCTTCCTTGCGGGATTACCCCGCTTTTCATTACGGTGGAGACACTCTTGGACTTTAAGTGTTTCTTTTGCTTTTTTGCAAGGAAGATGTTGAACTCCGGGTCGGGATTATAAGGAAGGTGAAGGTAACTGTAATGATACCAGACGAAAAACGGCCCTTGCGGATTGGATTTCAACCAGTTCAGCAGCTCATCCCCTTTCTTGATTCTGCGACCGACCAATTGAGGTTTGTTCGTTCCCAGCCCGATATTGGCATAGTTGGGAATGGCAGTCAGGTAGGCGATGTTCGGTACCCGGTATCCGTGCCTGCGAAACAGGTCAAAAACAGAGTCTGTTTCGGGCAGAAGTGAGTCACCGCGAGCTCGGACACCGTGCACCTCCGGGTAAAGACCGGTGAAAAGTGAGAGTAGCGCGGGGGTTGTCCAGCAGGCGGATGCAATAACATGTTCAAACCGGATTCCATTATCGGAGATCCAATCCAGAGTCGGTGTGGTTGGACGGTGATACCCATAGGTACTGAGGTGGGAGACGTTCACACTGTCAACGGTCAACAAAATCACATTCAATGGAGGAACCGGCGGTTCATGGGGGCGGGGAAACTGACAACCGAATGTCAGCAGCACGACCGTCACCAATACCCAGCTTTTCAACACAGGTAACATGTTTTTCTCCGCGATCGGTAATGATTCAAACACCTCTACTAACATGTAAAAGACGCTATATCTGATGTTGAATTGAATGCAAACTCACCCTGACTTCACCTGGAAGAATCTTCACCTGACAGGGCCATCTTCCGTTGCATGTTTGAGATTATCTAAAATCACCGGACATGGGCTTTGCCTTATAATGACAGTCAGGTAACAAAAGTGCAATAGGCGTATTGAGCCAAAATCCACCACCAAATTCTATCCTTTTTTCCATTTTCCCCCATTAAGGGGTCAAATCTTCTTTTGACTTATGTTGTCTATTTAATTATTGAAGAAGAGTTGTTGGATTGTCTTCTTGTGTTTTTTCTCTAAGTTATTATGAGCCGTCAACTACGAATTGAATATCCGGATGCCTGGTATCACGTTATGAATCGCGGTCGCCGGATTGACAAGATCTATCTGGATGACGAAGACTACCGGCTGTTTTTAACGATTTTGGATGAAGCTTTTGGGCTATGGAAAGTGCATATTTGTGGTTATTGTCTGATGCCGAATCATTATCATCTGCTGATTCAAACCCCTGAAGCTAATCTTTCCCGCTGCATGCGACATATCAATGGCGTCTATACTCAGCGTTTTAACAGACGCC
>JAHJTV010000023.1 GCA_018829445.1 bacterium | reverse complement strand
TGATGTCGACGAACTAGTTACATTTGTTGCATCACAACCGCTGAAGTCTTGATCTTCGCAGACCAGGTATGAATACGTTACGGCATCGCCGTCGGGGTCAGATGATTTTTTCCAGGTCAAGGTTAAAGGCAAAGTGACGGTGGCTCCGTTTTCCGGGCTCGTTAAAGACGGTACAGTGGGAGCGTTGTTATCATTGTTGGTTGAGACCTCAACCAAAGTTGCTGATGATTGAAGGTTCGGTGTACTTTCGTCATCTTCTGCTATTACATAAACATCATAAGCGGTATTGGCTATTAGTCCGGTTATTGTTGCTGAGGTATCCGAATTGGCGGTTAAAATAGCGAAGTTTCCACTGGTGACTGCGGTGGATCCGGCTGATCCGGTGCCGTTTTTTACTTCAGAGGCGGAAGGCGCGGTGGCCCCATCGGTCAGAATAACATAGTATACTTTACCCGGTTCATTTAGCTGAGTTACAACGATGAAACTGTTACTACCGATAGTTGATGTTTTTGGATAACTGGCAACAAAGACAGGGGCTGTTGTATCGGTAACAACAGCTGGTGTACTGGTAACATCAATATTAAAAACCTTTTCATACTTCCCGCCAAGATTATCGGTGACCTTGATCCGGATGTTTTTTTGGCCTGCAGTCACGGAAGCATTTGCCGTTTTCAGAGTGTCACCACTAATGGTGAAGGAAGCGTTATCAGTATCGCCGGTTCCTGCAACCAAGGAATAGGTATGTGTATCGCTAGAATCCGCATCGGTTGTACTCAGGGTTCCCACATCCGCGACCGTTTTCTCCGCAACGGTGCTGGCAGAAAGGTCAAGGGCAGTCGGGGCGTTGTTTGTGTTTTTGTAGTAATTGATAACAGCATCATCCTCCCCGACAAACAGATCGGTATCACCGTCACCATCGATGTCGACAAAGGCTGGATTGGCTCCATCACCTACATCCACCCCGTTCATGGGGTTGTCGACTCCCGTCAGTTTGCTGAAAATTGGGCCAGAGGAACTTCCGGTATTCTTGTAATAAGTAAGAGTTCCATCCCAATCACCAATAAAGGCATCAAGATCCTCGTCATTGTCAATATCGGCCAAGGAGATCCGGGTCACAAAAGCATCTACGACAGGATCAGGAAACAGTGCATTACTGCCAGTCTGTTCAGTCATCGTCGGGGAGGTGGCACTGCCGGTGTTCTTGAAATAATTGATAACCTTATCATATTCTCCAAGGAACGCGTCATAATCACCGTCATTGTCAATATCGGCAAAATGGATTGAGGCAAAATTACCAACATTAACGCCATTAAGCGGGTTATTAGTCCCTGTCTGTACCGAGAAAGTGGGGGAGGTTGTGCTGCCAGTATTCCGGTAGAAGAAATTATCACGGCTTGTATTTCTTTGAGTAATATAAGCATCAAAGTCACCATCATTATCAATGTCAGCAAATCCGATTGTAGAAATATACTCAAGATCCACACTACTAAGAGGATTATTGGCTCCCGTCTGTTCATCGAAAGCTGGAGAGGTTGAACTGCCGGTGTTTTTAAAAAATTGAATTTTTCCATCTGTATTTCCAACAAAAACATCGTAATCACCGTCTCCATCAATATCAATAAAAACTGGCGCAGACTTCTGGCTGATAGTTTCCCCGTTAAACGGGTTCGCGGCCCCTGTTTGTTCAACAAAGGTCGGTGTTGCGGCATTAACCGGGGAGAGGTTGGCAAAAAGAAGCAAGGCGCTGATGATTCCAGCTCTGGCAATTTTGCTTTCAAGTTTTTTTAACAATTGTGACGCATTGAGATATCGGTTCCTGTTTTTCAGGAAATCTTTTACGATTTTGTTCAAGCGGATATATTGGCTTGAACTCATCCTGCCCCTTCGAGCAGTCACAAATCTGTCAATCAGAATTCTTAATAGCTTTGAACGGAGCTTGAGAACTGAACTGTTGTTTTTTTTCATCTTTGTTGGCATGGATGGTCTCCACATTTTGAGTTGATTGTGGCTTTTCTACATGGGGATGCGCTTTAGATTCCGACGCATGAGTATAATAACAAGGATTAATTGTGGGGGTATCTACCGTTATTTTATATCGGACAGACGATCTATTTTGTGTCGGTGGATGTCCTACAAACAATATCTATCTCCTTGTTGTTTCGTCTCATTGACGTCACATCAGGTCACCAATACAATACAATTTCTGAAGACAAGATTTGCCTGCCCATGCTGAAACGCTGTCCGCGTGGGCACAACAAACGTGCCCACCCTACAAAACTGATCTTCTATTTTTAAATGGTTACAACGATATACAAATTTTACAGTCTGAGTCGGATTATTTCTCTGTTCCTCATTTCGGTTTTTTTGGCTGGATTTCTTGTTTCCGACAAAATGAGCGGTGTTCTGGAGGGATTAAATCATCGGGCTGAAGATGCTTTCTTTTTATTGCGCGGAGAGCGAGCCTCAAGTGATTCGCCCATAATTCTGGTTTTTATTGATGATGCTTCAGCCATGAATTACGGGTTTAGATCCCCAACGCCCCGTTTAATGCTGGCTGAACTTATTGACGAGTTGAACAGGAAAGGAGCAGCTGTTATTGGTCTGGATGTTTTGCTGGATCGGAAATATCTTCAGCATGATGATGCTGTGTTAAAAGAGGCACTGATAAGAGCCGGGCATAAACTTGTCCTGGTCAATAAGCTGGTTAAAGAGGGCGGCGCTGGAAAGGGAACGCTTTCGGAAACGGGATCTATCCATCCTTACTTTTTAGGAACCAATCACAACGGGTTTGCAGAATTAAAAATCGGTGTGGACGATACTGTCAGGTGGATTAGAGTTGGCGGTATTGAACAACACAAATCGTTTAGTGAGGTAATTTTTGAGGTGTTCCAGGGAAATCTTGAAAAAAACGATTTCTCGAACATAATACCAACAACACAAAACTGGATGAGGTTGGATTATTATGGTACTCCTTCCAGACTCTCAGATCCTGAGACCTATTTCCCCATCTATGCAGTTAGCGAAATACAGTACCTCCCCGCCGATTTGATTAAAAATAAAATCATTATGATTGGTTCTGCCATAGAGGATTTGGGTGATGTCTTTCAAACTCCCTTCAGCACAAAATCAAACCATTATCGATCTTCTTTCGGAGTGGAGATTCAGGCAGTCGCTTTGGATATGATGCTTACAAAAAGGGTTATAAATGAGGCTTCGACCTTTGTTGTCTTTTTGATTATAGCTTTCCTGCTTTTCTTTGCCGGACTTTTGTTTCTAACCGAAAATATTTACTTGAATTATGGCTCTTTGCTGATTCTGTCTTTTTTTGCTCTGATAGTTCCGCCTGTTATATTTCTCCTCTTCAATTTGATTGTACCTTTCTCTCAGCCCTTTATCGGTTTAATCCTGGTATTTATTTTGTGCAACTTCCAGAAAGGCCGGATGATTGAGCTTGTTGTAAGGAGACTAAAAACCAGTTTTGAAAGCAGCCGAAATGAATTACGTGTTTCTAAAAACAAGGTGCAGGAGCTGGAATCCAGCCGGTTTGTTGAGGTGGAAAAAGAAAGAGGACGTATCGCCAGAGAGCTGCATGATGATTTGGGGCAGAATCTCACTGCCTTGAAATTCGATTTGGATTTTGTGTTAAAGCAAATATCGCATGACCAGGGCGGATTGAAACAAAGAGCCGACTCCATGAAATCCCTTATCGGTCGCAGCATGCAATCCATGCGACAGATCATTTCAGATTTGAATCCGTCCCTTTTGGAGGAGCTTGGGCTTATTGAAGCTTTAAAATGGCTTGTCGCTGAATTTGAAAACCGGTCTGGGATTTTTTGTGAAATGACCATTGAGGACGAGAAAACGAATCTAAAACGAGAAAATGCCCTGGTGGTTTTTCGTGTTTTCCAGGAGATTTTAAACAATATCTTGAAACACTCCGGAGCAAATCGCGTCAGAATTATGATGACAAAAAGAGAACATCAGTTTGTTTTAGTAGTATCGGACAACGGCAAAGGTCTTGATAAGAGAGACAAGAAAAGGAAAGGATCTTTTGGGTTGTCCGGCATGGAGAACAGAGCCAGGGCAACAAACGGGAAGCTTGTTGTCAGAGGGTTAAAGGATATCGGGACATCTGTGAAACTGTCAGTCCCGGTCGATGCGTAGGACTTTTTTAAAGGGAGCGAACGAATCAGGGGGCTTCACATATATATACGTTTTTAAATTGATGTGGATGCTATTGAATGGCTCTTATTCCATGGTAAGCTCGGTTTTTAATTGGGCGGCAAATTATTGGTCTGGGTGCTAAGGCTATTAACCATCAAGACACTCCAAGGGAAAAATGATCAAAGTGCTATTAGTCGATGATCATGAGATTATCAGGCAGGGATTGCGAAATATTCTGGAACGGGATGAGGGGCTTTTTTCCATTGATGAAGCAGCAGATGGGCGGGATGCGCTTAAAAAAGTATTCAGTATCGCTTATAACGTTGTTGTGCTTGATATTTCTCTGGGCGATATGGATGGCATCGAGGTGTTGAAACAGATAAAAAGAGAAAAGCCGGGGATACCTGTTTTGATATTAAGCATTAATCCGGAGATCAACTATGCAACCAGAGCACTCAAAGCCGGTGCTGCCGGATATCTTAGAAAGGATATCGCTTCGGAAGAACTTGTTAAAGCAATTCAAAAAGTGGTTTCTGGAAAACGGTATATTACCGAATCAGTAGCCGAATATCTGGCTGAGGAAATTGGAAAAGAAGAAAATACTTCGCTTCATGAGCAATTGTCGGATAGGGAGTTTCAAGTTTTTATTTTGCTGGCTTCCGGAAAGACGGTTGGGGAAATCGCTAAACAGATGTTTCTCAGTGTGAAAACCATCAGCACTTACCGTACCAGAATCCTGACAAAAATGAGACTTCGCAACAATGCACAATTGATGTCCTACGCTGTCAAACATCACCTAGTCGAACACTAAAAATCATTGATTTAGAAATCTAAGTAAAATGAAGAAACCTTGTATAAAGTATTCTGCTTTGATTCTACTGCTTTTTATTTTTGTATCCTGCAAAAATCCAGACATTGATAACACAGATAAAGAAGATTCGGACCTCGCATCAGAATCCGGATCAGCTTCACTGGTGTACACTCTGTTGAATGAAATGGATTCCAATCTGATAAGTGCCGGATACTCTGAAAATCATGCGTCAATAGTAAGATCAGGAGCCATCAAGGAACTTCGGGATTCAAACCTGTCTTCATCGGATAATATTGATCTGGTTTCTCCGGCAATCGTCAGAGGGGCAATATCTTCAATTAATGATCTGGATAGTTTATCGACTGATGACGAAAAAATATCAGCCATCGAAGTCATTTGCAGCAGTGCTACTCTTTCTCTTAATGGCAGAGTTGAAGACAATTCAGAGAATAACACCAATCCTCGTTCACGAAAAACAGTTGAAACACCGCAAACGTCTGTTGTGCAATATGCTGATGTTCTTGAAAATATTTCATCCGCTGCAATTAGAGAATTGTCTGAATCAGGGGTTTCTCAGGAAGCGTTAACGCAGGCGATTAATCGAATCGTCTCCAGCATTGTTGCCCAACTTCTTAACGCCGGAATTTTAGAGTCAGAAGTGGGAAGTGCTGGAGAATCGATCATTAAAGGCGTGACTTCTGTGCTTGATAATTCTGGAATAGAGGCGTCTGTTTATCAAACCGCCTTGGAACATGCCATTTCAGGTCTCTTTAGCGGACTTGGACGCACGGGCATCAGTTCAACCGGAATTGGGGATGCATCTGATGAAGTCGCAACCGGTATTGTTCAAGGCCTTATTATCGCGGGCAAAGATTCAATCGTAATTTCAGGTTTTCTGGACGGTATTCGGTCGGCTATTATCTCCGGACTTGGTGATTGCGGGTTAACATCAGAAGAGATCAATTCGGTTCAATCAAATATCACAACAGCGTTCGACACTTCAACAGCAGTTATACTGCCTCCGGAAATACTCTCAGTCTCACCGGTAAACAATGTCAGAGGTGTTGGACTAAATACAAGTATCAGCATTTCATTTGCGCATCCGGTTCAGCCTTCGACAGTTACGGTAAACACCTCTGATACGGAATGTCGATATGCTATTCAACTCTCTGAAGACGATTTCACCACCTGTATCATGATGAGCGGTAGCCCGGATGTATCAAATGATAATAAAACATTTGTAATGAGCCCATGTGCAAATCTAAGTTATAATGCGCTTTATAAACTCAGGATCTCTACCGCAATCAAGAACGGACGGGGATTGCCATTGGCCGCAAATCAGGAACTGAGCTTTTACACCGGATCGGTCACTGACAACTCATTGGGACATCCGGTTGAGATCAGTTCCGGTGAACGGCATAACTGCGTCAGGTTTTCCGAAGGCGCCATCAAATGCTGGGGATATAATAACAATGGTCAGCTTGGGCAAGGGAACACAAGTAATTTTGGATCGAATGATTCAGACCTTGCCATGGGGATTAACCTGAGCCCGATTGATCTTGGGACCCATAAACAGGCGTTGACACATATTGCCGGACAACTCCACAGCTGTGCCGTCCTTGGTGGCAGATCGCTTAAGTGTTGGGGGGATGGTGCGAATTGGGCTTTGGGAAATGAAAGCACGTTTGATCTGGGAAATGAAACCGATGAAATGGGCGATCAACTTCCATCAATAGCCCTCGGCAAAACGGTTGATAAGGTTGCAGCAGGAGATGGCTATACATGTGTGTTGTTTGAGGATGGATCTTTAAAATGCTGGGGATATAATAACAATGGTCAGCTTGGACAGAATGTATCCACAACAGCAATTACCCAATCCTCATCATCGGAGATTAATTTTGGGAGCGGAACTACGGTAACGGCGATTTCAGTCGGGGTGGAACACACCTGTGCTATTTTGAGTGATACCTCCTTAAAATGCTGGGGAGAAAACTGGGCTGGACAACTCGGTTTGAATAATACAAGTGACAGAGGAAATGGTGTCGCTCATACGATTCAATCAATGCCTGCCGTTAATCTGGGTGCCGGTAAAACAGCCGAGCAGGTTGCCCTTGGCGAGTATCATACCTGCGCCCTGCTGAATGGTGATAGCGGCGAGATAATCTGTTGGGGATATAATCAATACGGTCAACTAGGTCAGAATGATACCGCCTATCGCGGAAACGGAAGCGGTCAGGATGTTGCTGATATCTCACCCGTTAATTTGGGACAACCCGCAACACAAGTTGCTGCCGGCTGGAATCATAGTTGTGCTGTGCTTGCAGATGGGTCGATGAAATGCTGGGGGCATAATCAGTACGGACAATTGGGGCAGGGAACACAAACTCATATTGGAGACGGTTCGGGAGAGATGGGAACCCTTGCAACGGTCGATTTTGGTGGTGATACGACGGTTCTTAGTATCAGTGCCGGTAAATATCATACTTGTGCTTTATTAAGCGATTATTCCGTCAAATGCTGGGGAATCAATTCCCTTGGGGAACTTGGGCAAGAAACCGGCACAACCCCTTTAATAGACGTTTCTTCTCTTTCTCCTATAAAGTTTTAATTTGATAACAAAAAAATGTTGATCAAGAAAAAAACAATACAGAATACTGTCAAGATGACCTTGTGCTTCGGTTTTGTGATCCTGGCTTGCGTTACGGGACTGAACGCGACCGAACGGGGAGTGAAAAAAGAGTATGGGAGCTTGAAACCTTCAATTTCCTCAGAGCAAGCAGGTGACTTGGAATCGGTTTATACCGATAGTTACGCCCTTTTGATCGGTGTTGGTGAGTATACAAACGGTTGGTCAATTCTGGATGGGGTTAAAAATGATATTGAGGCGGTCAAAGAGCATCTCAACAGAAAGGGATTTAAAACAGTCACGATTATGAATCCTGATAGTAATCAGCTTAAGGAGACTATCGACCGTTTCATAGAAAAATTTGGAATGGCGGCGGATAATCGCCTTTTGTTTTACTATGCAGGGCATGGCCATACGGAGAAACAGGCGTATGGCGAGGAAACGGGCTATATTGTGCCGGTTGACGCGCCTGATCCTGAACAGGATAGAGCAGGGTTTTTAGCAAAAGCAATCGATATGCGGCAGATTGAGGTTTATGCCAAAAAGATCCAATCAAAACACGCTCTGTTTATGTTTGACAGTTGTTTCTCAGGTACCATATTTACCATACCAAGAGGTGTTGAAGAAAAGATAGATCTACAGTCGACCCTGCCGGTTCGGCAATTTATTACATCCGGCAGGAATGACGAAACGGTGCCTGATCATAGTATCTTTCGTGAACAGTTTATTTCAGCCCTGAATGGAGAGGGAGATCTTAATAATGATGGGGTCTTAACGGGTTCAGAACTGGGTCGGTATTTGAAAGATAGGGTCGAGGTCTATTCGAGCGGTGCTCAACACCCCCAATATGGCAAGATTAAAAACCCTTACCTGGATAAGGGAGAGTTTCTGTTTGCAGTCAAAAAGACACCTTTACACAACAACCCTGCTGGGGCTGATGCCGATCAGGATCTGTTGGATCTTACCCGAGACAACAGCAGGGACGTTGAAACGTCGGATTCAAATGCCATCTGGCATGCAGCTGCTATTGCCACCGTTCTTGGATTTGGCTGGATGACGCTCGATTTTTCTCGACAGTATGAAGAATTGGGTGAGGATAATGATGATTTGGAATCCCGCTTTTCCAGTGAATTGGATACGGACAAAAGAGAACAGATGGAAAGCGAGTATTCAGAGAATCAGGATAAAATGAAGCAATTAAGACAGTATTCTGACGCCTCCTATACTGTGGCTATCCTTGCACTTGCCTGGGAAGCCTATTTATTGTTTTTTTCGGGAGGGGAAAGTGAAATCCTGGCATATAAGAATGAAACCCCTGCGATTCCCAATCTATCAGTGGCTTTGCATCAAAATGTCGGTTTGGAAACGAGGTTGACATTCTCTCTAAAATTTTAATGGAAACTATTCCATGTTTCTAAGGTTATTCATATTTATCTGTATCTGTTTGCTGCCCCTGAATGGGATCGCTTCCAATATGAAAGGAACGGGAGTCGTCATCAGCGTATCCGGTCGTGCAACTGTCAGGTCTGAAGTAAATCCAATATGGCAGCCGCTTATCCCCGGGCAGGAAATATCGGAAGGGACAGATATCAAAACCTTCAACAAGACTTTGGTGAGAATTTTGAACTCCGATAAAACCCTAACCGTCATAA
Organism: bacterium; assembly: GCA_018829445.1. GTDB lineage: Bacteria > SAR324 > SAR324 > XYD2-FULL-50-16 > XYD2-FULL-50-16 > JAHJTV01. The sequence continues at coordinate 10,888 of JAHJTV010000023.1, read as the reverse complement.
GGGAGGAGGAAACGATTCGATATACTGCAAAGTCAACCCGAGAGGCCACCGCTGATCATGGAAGAAATCTGGATCAATTTCTGAGAGAATATTTCAGCGCCAAAGATCGCCGAAGAATGCCTTCTGTAAGAGACCTGAATGCAATTCAAAGCGTATGGATGACTTTTATAGCACTTGAAAAAAAATCAAAATCAGCAACAACGATTGAAACAGGATTCGAATTAATGTCTGTTTACAATGAAACGGGTAAGGAGAATCGTGTGGTGGCAATTGCCACTAAATTAGAACAATTGTTTCCGAACATTAGGTTAAACAGTCTCTTTGAGAGGGATTTGAAAATCAACAGACTGGCGCAGAACCGATGGAAACTTTATGTTGCAAAGGACGGTGTTCGAAGGGAATTACCTGAAGACCAGAGATTGATTGAGGGAGAAGAGATCCAGATCTTCTATCAAAGTGCAAAAGAGTCTTACTTTTACCAGTTTTTAACTTCATGCAGTGAGAATGGAGATGTAAAGACCAATCTTCTCTATCCATCCCACATTTCCCGAAAAATTAAAGAAAACGAAACCCGCCACTACCAGTCGAAAAGGGTTGCTAACAATCCATTGTTCCTGCCATCCAAAAACAAAACCTTTATTTTGGACGACCAAAAAGGAATAGAATATTTCTGGGGGTGGTCCTGTTTTGGACCTGTCACGGATGATAAAACTTTAGAAATTGCTATATCGACGATTGAAAAGAGATTGAATAACACCTGCCTGCTTTCCCATGGGGAGATCATCACAGTTACACCGGGTTTCTGCCCTGCCAGTTTCTTTAAAAAAGTGATCCATCACTAATCCTTGCCCAAAAAATAACTTTCAGTAATCGTATCTAAATAGATTGTAGGGTGCACCTGCGAACCACGCCCATCAGGATAGATAAAAGATGGGCAACAAGTTGCCCATCCTACGATTTGTTCATGGTTTGTAGGAGTGACACGGACACTCAAAACAGGGTTGGTCCGATAGATTAGACAAAAGAATCCTTTGTATCCTGGTTTAACAATACACGTTCTCAATTGTAGCTTGAAAATGACTGACTTTGCCCACAAAGGAGATGAAAAATGCCTTTTCCACCTTTTTCCTGTACTTTTTCACCCAATATTCCTGAGCTTTTGTCTGATCTTAATTGTTCGCTTGTTGTCAGTACGTATCAGGCAGGTAAAGTCATCACACTGAGTCCGAATCGTGAAAAAGATAGCCTGACCCAGCTTGCCCGTACCTTTGACACGCCAATGGGGATGGCGCTTCAAGGAGACAGACTTGCTTTGGCTTCCAAAACGGAAGTAACAGTATTCGCCAATGATATCAGGCTTTCCGGAAGATATCCCCAAAAACCAAATACATACGACGCAATGCTAGTTCCCAGGGCAAAATATTACACGGGTCAGGTTGCAATGCATGATATGGCCTGGTGTGATGATGGATTAGTTGGTGTTAATACGGCATTTTCCTGTTTGTGCAAAATGAGTCAGGATTATAGTTTTGAGCCTGTCTGGGTGCCCCCTTATATTTCCGAGTTGGTCGCTGAAGATCGGTGCCATCTTAATGGAATGGCTGTCAGGGCCGGAAAACCAAAGTATGTTTCCATGTTCTCCGCTACAGATACACAGCGGGGCTGGGATAAAACAAAATCTGAAAGTGGTCAGGTTTTAGATGTAACAAACAATGAAAAAGTGATTGGTGGACTTTTTATGCCCCATTCTCCAAGGATTTTTAACGATAAGCTTTACCTGCTTTTGTCGGGCACTGGCGAAGTCGTTCAAGTGGATACTGGAAAAGGGACGTATGACGTGATACAGCGTCTACCTGGATTTGTGAGGGGACTGGACTGTTATGGAGACTATCTTTTTGTTGGATTATCAAGGGTAAGAAAAAATCATACGTTCAGTGATCTTCCCATAGCAAAAAAGGAGCTTATCTGCGGAATAGCCGTCATTCACCTCCCATCAGGATCAGTAGTCGGCCAAATCCAATACCAATCATCATGTGAAGAACTGTATGATGTGCTTATTCTCCCCGGATATCAGCGGCCTAATATCTTAAATACAAAAGATAAAACACATCTTCTTTCTCTTTCACTACCGCAAAGCAGCTTCTGGGCAACTATTCCTGAAAATTGACTGATAACAGGCACCAAACACCCCTGCAAGAACCTGCCTTCATTCTGGATCGTGTTACTGGTTTAAGACGATTCAGAACCCTAGTAACAATAGCACGATAGACGTGGCTTGCTCAGATTCTATCACTTTTCCGTTGTTCTGAAGATCCCCCTTTTTTGAAGGTTTTCCGATTTGTTCTGAGACTAATTTCGACTGGTAAATCCAAACTGATGACCAACATGGTTGTGTTTAAGCAAGCACTGATGGGATAATGCCCCGCCAGAACTCACTAAATGTTTTCCATTTTTACATGGAAGGATAACTCGGCAGAGATCACTTTGCTTCTGCCTGTGGAGATAAAAACTGCCAGCCATAATGCCTGTAGGAAAAGAATCACGGGCAGATTCCACATAAGACTAAGACCTTGGCTTATACTGGTTGATAAGACAGGAATGTCATAAAACAATAGTGATATGCCGACCGAATAAATCACACTCAAAATCGCCATATACTGATACACGGACAATTTTCCCTCTCCTCGAAAATCAGCCCTGAGGAACTCTGAAACGATCCGCCATAATTGGGTTGTAGCCAGAGTGATCAGAAAAGAGGCCCTGAAACTTCCCTGTAGAAACAGAAAGGTTCCTGTCAATCCTGAAATAAAGTAGATTATGGATGTAATCCCCTGAATTGGCAGAATTTCCTTTTCATCCAAGGCATGCGCATAAGCGATTTTTTTAGTTTTTCCGAGGAACACAAAGTTGGCGTGGCGAAAAATAAACTGTAAGTAACGGGGCAACTGTGATACCGGTTTCCCATAGCAACAGCCGAAACTGATGCAGCTTAAGCGTCCGATACCCTCTCCAAAAGCGTATCCGGTTGAGATTGCGGCCATCAATACCATTATCTCAATATTTGGAAGCTGGAGCCTTGCAAACAGGGTTTGCACACCGACTGCAATCCAGGGTGCCAGAATAATCCCAACAAATGATGCGGCACCGATACTAAGCGTACACGGTTTTTTTTCCACTAATCGGGCGATAATTTTGGCGGAAGGAGCTGCAAAAACCAAAATACCTAAAACAAACAAAATTCCAGCGCTGAACGGAATGTAGGCGGCTCCAAGCAGTATTAATACTATTGCGACAGCAATCGTTGCAGCTATACCATTAAAAAATCCATAATAGGTCAGGTTGAGTCCACTCCAGTTACCATCAGGTGTTTTAGCAATGGGAATGGTTCCCAGTACTTGCCACTTCTCTTTTGGTAGGAATTTAAATCCCCATATCGATAGAAAAAAAAGGAAACCACCAAGTCCGGTGATAAAAAAAAGGTTTTCAATCATAAAAATCCTCCAATGGAGATAAATTTCTACAGGTTAAAAGGTTTGGAGGTGAAATAGACTTATTGCACCTTCCAAACGGTTTTCTTAAGTCGTTATCATCTATACAAACGCGGTTTAAAAGCCATTCCTACCGAAGTTCTGTTTGAATGCATTGTCCGGTGGTTATCGGGGAGCGGACTTTTACATCAGTTTCCACCAGTGCTTTTTGGAACTTGCTGGAATACCGGCTGACGACGTCTTTGCGATGCAGGTTCTGCATAATGTCATGTTGAAACTCAACCCTGTTCCTCTGAAAAATCAGAATATCCACAGAACTTCCCGGACGAAACAGGCTCTTGGGAGCGCCTCTCCTGATAAACATGCCCGGTTCAACCGTTATGGGATTGTCGTATTTTTCGTCGCTATAACATTGCTTGATCTCTCCTATCATCAAAGCCACCAATTCTATCATCAATACCAATCCCACTCTTGATCCGCCTTCAACGTCTGTGTCAATGACGGTCACTGTACGCTTGTTTTTAGAGTAGGGGGTAGCAAGTGATACAATGGCGGTCGGGTTACAGGAGTGATAGCGGCCGTCAAGCTCATAAAAATCAACTACACAACCACTAACCGGTACATGATTATAGTGATACTTGTCGGGAGTCAGTCTGAACACTGCATAGTCTCCGTGTTGAAAGGTATCGAGCCATTCCGGTCTATCCAGGCCGATCAATTCTTCATAATGAAAAAACTTCTCTTTCAGTAGGAGAATGGAATCCTTGGCAAATGAACCAACCAGCATTCTTGAATCTGCCGGGGACACAACAATCCGTGGATCTTCCGGTAGAGGTCGGGTTTCCCAATATCTGATCTTTCTTTCAAAAAGTTTTCTGGGAGTATCAAGCTGTTCGTTACTTTCGACACACTCGGTCAGATCAATGGATAGCTCCAAGATCATCTTATTTAATTGTGAACGTTTTGCGACCAATGGATTGTCATAATTGAGGACGGTCAACAAATCCGAGGCCCTGGCTGAAGTCAGCAGGTTGAACAGCAGGGGTGATTTTTCCCTGACACTTGAATAGATCGTATTAATCATCCGATCGGCAATTAGCTTTTCGGTGATAACACGGGATGTTTCCCTGTCAATATACTGATGCATTTTTCTCCTTTTAGGCACAGTTGCCTGTTTGGCAAGAATTATTTTTATTGCGACCAACTATCAGTAGTGTCAACTGAATGAGTTGAACCAGGGTATTGTGAGGCAACCTTTCAGCAATAGCATCTTCCCGTACGGCTGTTATGAACTCCATTGCATTTTTTCCTTTAAGTATACTCATCAGTGACTCATTATACTTACCTTGACGCCAAGACTGCATCGAATCCAGTTCACCGGCGTGCGATTCCAGAACCTTCATGGCTTCTTCCATATTCTCTTTTCGCAAATCATTACGATAGTAGTTCTCTGCAGCAGAGTTAAAATCACTTCCGGATAGTTTCATGGGATTACGGGCTCCCGCTTTATCCAGTATTGCAGAGGTCAGTTTTCCTGCCGCACTGAATCTTTCGGGACAGGTCAGGCGTTTCTCCAGATCTCGGATGGTTTCGGCTAATCCCATTTCCTGGATTAACGGTTCTCCATCTTTTTTCAGCTTTCTGAGCAGGGCGTTCAGATGTTCCTGAACGTGAACTCGCACATATCCATTATAGCGGCGGCTTGGTCTCGTTCGTTTAACATCCTTTAGTATTTCTCCAAGAAATCGATTATTACTATTCTTACGTACAAAAAAAGTTGGTAATCCAATGGCAGCACTAAAAACAATCTGCCGACGTTCGCTCTCGATAAACGGACTATCCGGTATCTGGCCATGGGTGACATGATGGTGCAAAACATATTTATAGGCGAGGGCAATGATCAGTAACTGAAGATTTACGGCATGGGTCATATCCGTTGAAATATCCTTGAACTGACTGTAATGGCGACATTCAAAACCTGAAAATCCGGATTGGGAGAACTGTCTCAACCTGCACTGTAAATAGGTGGACATGGAATCATCAAATATTCCAAGGGATGCCAGATCACTCTTTAGTCGATCATCGTTACCAATGACACCATTGAGGGCAGGACTCTGTTCAGTACTCAGCAATGATACGAAGTAGTCCAGCAAACGGAAGTCCGGTACAAAATCACCTTTCAAATGCAACAATCGACTGATGGCACGATCCAGCCATATCGGGCCAAACGGTGTCATCGATTGCCCCATAAATTTAAGGTCTGCTTTTTTCTTCCATCTGCGCCAGATCATTCTCAGATGAGTCGCTTCCAGTTCATGGGGTAGAAATCCCAAGAGCCGTTCAGGATGGAAGTTTGTAAAATCAAGTCGATAGGGAGCGGCTGAGTACAAACCGATAAAAAGAGGTACAAAATGTTCGGTAATCTTTATGACCAGATCCCCGATGTGTTTCTCCTGCTTTTCAGTAAATGTGGAACCGGAATCGGCCAGCAGTCGGGTAAGCTTCTTGCTGCCAATGCTGACGTGGGTTCCATTGTTGGCAAGGCTGATATTGGAAGTGTTCGGCAACACGACCAGATTGCGGGTGATAATTCCGGCTTCCCTGAGTTTAAAAATGGCATTCATCTGGCTTAAAGAGAGTACGCGATGGCATAGTGCCATGTACTGTTTTTTTTCTTCCCCTCTGTCCCAACCAGATAGACAAGGACTCATGAATAGTTCCCTGTAAAAAGAATCTGTAATCAGTTCATTCAACTGCTTCTGCCTGGCGGGAGGGTTTGGAGCAAAATAGACCAGGGCTTTCTGACCGTTTTCTGACAATCTGAATCGGGAGTTTGCATACTGGGTAAGAAACTGACAGAGGGCAAAACGGATCAGGGTTTCATCAACGATCCCTTTTCCCATATTAAATTTGGAGGTAACGGGAACAGGCGAGAAAGACAGCGTCTCTGGGGAGGTATTGTCACTGAGAAAATGGCTCATTACTTGATTGCCGATAGTGACAATGTTATTCTCTGTTTCCTGAAACGAAATAACATCTGCCAGCGACAGCTTGAGCAGGTAACTGATAGGAATCCGAATATACTCCTGTCCATTTTGTTGAAAAGTGAAGTGGTGTTTATCCGATCGCTGAGGGCCGAAAATATCCCGTTTATCAAACAGCAGATCCCTTTCAAATACTTCATTGGCGTAGGTGCTCAATTGAGACCTTGGAAAACGTACCCAGCTGTTTTCCCAGACATTATTCTGATTATTTTCCAGAAAGGATTCCAATGCCGTTATCACTTGTTCAGGGGAGTTCCCGCTTTTTGCTTCGGCCAGAATATTTTTGAAATAGTTGGAGTTTTTGATATTGATCGGCATATCAACATGGTCACGATTGCCAATCACGACAGCTTGAAGTTCGTTTTCCACTCCGGCTGTTGCATCACCCGCCAGAAAAGGCAGATCATCAATGGAGTTCCAGGCAGTAAAAACTCCAAAATCCAAATCGCAGAACTGGCCTGTTGATAAGGAGTGAGAACCGAGCCCCACTGAGTGGTCAGCATCAATGGAGTTCCGTTTTACAACCGGAGTGGTTTTCATGCTGTTTCCTCCAATATGGATAACGCATTCAATTTTGATAAAGAAAAGAGCTGGGGCTGATAATCATTCGATGCTATCCCGCTTGTTTCAACTTATCGGTTTCGGAAGGCCGGCCGGTAGTTATGTTCTTCTGCCGACTTTCCGACCTACTGATGTGCAGGTCACCCTGAAGATTTAGATCACCCAGAAATTGTTTCATTATTTTTTCCTTTGTGAAACTTTGGGCCCTCTTTAAGGCATGGACTCTTATTGAATTCATCAGCATAGGCTTCCCTGCGATTGTGGCTATTTTTTCCGCCAGCTCGGTCAAATCATTTGCCAGAATTCCATTTTTTGAATTTTCGATGATGTCTTTCGGTCCCTTGATCCGATAGGCAGCAACCGGCAAACCGCAGCTCATCGCTTCAAGAACGACATTTCCGAATGTATCGAATCTGGAAGGCAACACCAATAAACTGGAGCTCGAATACAATATTGGCATCTGCTGTTTTTCAACCCATCCCAGGAAAACAGCTTCGGGAAGAGCCGTTCTCAATTTTTTCTCTGCTGGACCTACTCCGGCGATAACCAGCTTTGCACCCGGCTGGGTTTCTTTTAACCGTTGAAAGATGGTTGCCAATTCCAGAACGCCTTTCTCCTCACTGAGTCGTCCTGCATAAAGCAATACAAAGTCCTGTTCCTGTATTTTTTCTCCAAAAAAAGTTCCGGTTTGTCTACAACAGGGATGGAATTGCTCTGATACCCAATGAGCTGTCAGGAATGCTTTTTCCTTCGGCATCTGGATTTCAATACCGGTTAACCAGTTGCGATGATCCTTGTTCAGGACAAAAACGCCGTCAAAACTACAGTAAAACATCCTTAAGATCCTTCGAATTCGGTCGATACCGGATGGTTCCAGTTGTGCTGTGTCCTTGACGAATTCCAGCCAGTCCGTATGTAAAAAAAAGTAGGCAGGCACCTTAAAGGATTCTTTAAGAAATAAGGCCACCAAACCCATGACAACTTCGGTAGAGCATATAATGCGATCATATCCGCCTTCCAAAAACAGCTGTTTGATCTCTAAAATATCGGGAACGTTAATCGCCTGCTCTTTATAGTTCGGAAAAGAGAACTGGCCGACGGGTCTGACGACTTTTAAATGCGCCTGCTTATCAATGTCATGACTGCACACCAGGAAATCAATCGGCAGGTTATTCTCTTGTATGACTTTGAGTTTTGCTCCCAGGGAAACAGAAACACCGTTTTTATCATTCAATGTGTCCGTTAACCATAAGGCCTTGTTAGGATGCTTATGCCTTCCCAGATCATCAGCAAATTGATTGATAAATGAACGGTTTGCATTCAGCGATCGGGTACTGATCAGTGTTATTCCTGCAATGATAGCGGAGGCCAGCACTGGGAAAGACAGCTTGTCAAGAAATCTGGGAACATTAACCTGACTTACATGGTCATTAGTTTTGTTGATCTCGTCATTAAAAAGACTGCGATAATGAGAGGGTATTTCGAACCGTTTTATTAGTGTATGGGTATCCAATTCAAAATTGCCGTCAAGTGACCGGGTTTCTTCGATGTGATTTTTTATCCTACCGGCGACGACTTGATTCAGTGTCCTGAAGATGGAGGGAATTGCTTCTCCCAGTGTTTTTTGATAAGTAGTCTGATCCCCGCGTTTTGTTAAGGCTATCCGATCAATTGTTACCAATACAGGTTTGAAGTCCGAAGAGACTCGAAACCGTGCCAATAGACCGGGCCTTTTGCCATTTAAGGATTCATGAAGGGTCTTAAAGAAATACACGGTAAACTTATGTCTTTTCAACTCCTGGATAATATTGGATGCCCCTAAGCAGAACAATTTATCCTTCAAGGTTCCGTGGTGTAAAAACAGTCGCAGAAGACCGGGTTCGTTCATATTAAGTATCATCTGGCAAAGGTAATCCAAGAGAGCAGCATTGAGTTTTTGATCATTCCCGACATGACCAAAAGGAACAACCAGACCATTTCTGAGACTATCCAATGCGATTTCGGAAGGCTTCTCCCGCTCAAGTCTTTTTGCCAATTCAGGCACATGAAGGTAGCTGCCGCAGGTTCCGGCAAACATTCCCATATGATCGTCCGATCCACCGGTATACATTTTTTCATAGGGAATCCTACAAAAATTTTCCGGATCAAGCTGATGTTTTTTACTCCAATCCCATATTTTTTCTTCTGTCAGGTTTTCCAACCACTCCCAGATCAACAGATTTTGTCGGATATCACGCTGCCCGTTTACCACCTCAAATCTTTTAAACAGCAGGGCCAGTTTTTCAAAAAGATCCATACCAGGATAAGGCTTGCGAGAAGAGAAAAAAAGTGGGTGGGGTAATACTGTCGGCAGATCGTGTTCAGCTGTATAGGTTAAAAACTGATAGAGATTCCTTCGATATTTATTGAGCTTGACTTCCTGTTCCGGAGTAAAACCGTAGGTCAAAACATGAAGATTGATATCATATTCCTGGAAGTGACAAGAGAACTCAGCCCCCACCAAAACATCCACTCCTTTGTCCAAGAGTTCCCAACAGGATCTGGCATTGTTGTGATTCGTAATGGTAATTGCATTGCATTGGTTGAATCTTAGCGATTGTTGTAATTCCGATGTTTTAGTCCAGGTTTCGGGAACCCTGAGAATTCTTCCCCATAGCTCGTCCGGAACATTACTGTTTTCATCATGACAATGCAGATCGATTTTTAATCGTTCATCCGTTGGAATCATCAAATCATGCTGATTCAGTAAATCCTGGTAACAGTTTTGTATCTGCTGTTGATATGGAATTATGTCCTTCATCTTTCGAATCCTTTGTTTTGATTGTCGGAAAATCACGATATTTAGAATTATAAATGAGAAAACCAATTCTGTTTTAAACACTATTGCAGCCCTACTTTGTTGCAATATTCCAAAACCGATAGGAGAGTGAATCCATGTTTCCAGTAACTGGCTGTCTGCACAAAATTATTCAGTAATCTGATCCGGTCTCCGGACTAATCAGTTAAATATAGGCTAGCCCTCTTTTAATAGGATTAGATTTAATCCATATTAGAATCACGTTAATGAAAACCTTGATAAATCAGGGAAAGAAGAGGTCTTTAACTTGAAGAATATTTATAAATGGGCGTAGATGAAGTATTTTTTCCCTATGGTTGCTGTCTTCCGATTACAGATTTGGATTTAATCTGTAATGTTTTTTTCAAACGACCAAAAAGTGCTGGATTCTTAAAAACAAAATCCAAAATATCTCAAATGCAGACAGGACATATTATGCTCGGAAAAGAAGGGTCAAAAGATTTCGTCAAAAAAGGCATGCTACTTTTAAGCTCAATTTCCCTGTATGTTCTTTCTTTTCCGTCACCGGGATACTATCCACTGGCATGGTTCTGCCTTGTTCCGTTGCTCGGGTTATTATCAAACACTTCAATAAAACATGCCTTTCTCATCGGCTGGATTTTTGGGTGCCTAACGAATCTGATAGTTGCTCACTGGGTTTTTTATGCAACGTTTCGATATAGCGATATCAGCCCCTGGATGAGTTTTCTCTTTCCGTTTCTACTGTTGGGAGTCATTTTCGGTCTTTATTTTGCGATTTTTGCCGTCGGTGCGAATTATCTGCTTGGATCCGGACTTAATAAAACGATTAAAATGCTCGGGATAGCGAGCTTATGGACTGTTCTGGAGTTCTGCAAAGCTTATCTTTTTTCAGGGCTTCCCTGGCAATTGCTTGGTTACTCTCAATACAAGGCAACCAGCATTATTCAGATATCGGATTTTACAGGAGTTTATGGTAT
>JAHJTV010000122.1 GCA_018829445.1 bacterium | reverse complement strand
TATTTTTCTACTTCTTTGGAGATTTCTGGACGGAAAAAGCCGTATTTTGCGGCACACAGGATGTGTGCCAACCTGTTCGGCTGCCGTGAGGCCAGATAGCCGAACAGGCAGCTGTATTTTGTATCGTAGTTATACTTGAAATCGACGTAATGATCTTCCACAATTTTATAAAGTGATGTTGTTTCAGGATGCCTTTGGGTATATACTCCTTTCTCCACATAGATATATACCGAAATATGAAAAAAAACCGGACATTTCTGGCTCTCCAGATTTAAATGGATTTTTTTATCGAAATATATAATAATTACAACCAGCACGTGAGAAAAACAGGATGCAACTAACCAGACTCAGACAGACCCCTGTATCTTCGATGCTCCGGCTGCGCAACTATGCTTTTCCACCAGACCTACGGCTTTGGCATGGCTCTTGCTGTTTTGGTCACAGACCGGGTTGGTTTTAAACAGGTTTTGTTTAGAGTACAAACTGCCCAGTTAAAACAACCAGGCAAGACCCACGCCAACTCCCCTGCGGGGAGTCGCCTTCGGCTGGTGAAAAGCGTCGTTGCCGTCGACCTACGAGCCTGCGGCTCTTCGGCGTAAACGGCAACTAGAGTGTCTGCAGACAGTCGCGGGGCGCTGCTGAGAAAAAAGTGGCTGTGCAGAATGTTTGTTCAAATAAATTCAATAGCTAACCAGATATTGTAAAAAATTTGACATTGTGCGCACATTAGGCTATACTTAAGTATGGATTATAATCTATCTGATTTTTCATTTGATTTTGATAGGATTAAAAACCTTGGCGCTCTGCTAAATTCCCTCATTGTGCTCACTTAAATTCCCATTCTCATGCTAACGTATTTTCGTCACATTGAAATATTTTGACGGATAAAATTTTTTTTTCTTGACTTTTGACACAAAGTGAATTATCATGATTACGTGCGTTGATTTTCATGAGGAATGAGTACAGTTTACGCGCGTAAAGATTGGGTCATATTGACCAACTGTACGAGTATCGTCTTTTTCGCTGTGTGCGTAACTGATGTACTGATTGAATAGGCGCCTATCTTGAATCGCAGTGCAGTACTCTATAGAAGCGTTTGAGAAGTGCGTTGTATATTACTCACAAAACACTACATAATCCACATCTCACATTACAATTACATTCCACATTTTTATTTTTTTCAGTGTGCATGTTAGTGCGATTGCAACGTCCCATTTAGCAGAGCATAAAACGGGAATTTATGTGAGCGCCAAGGTTAAAAATGATAAACTAATAAAAGAAAGGGGAATTTCCTTTACTGAGATTATCGAAACGATTGCAGTGAATGGGATATTGTTGAATATTGACCATCCAAATACTACAAAATATATCAATCAAAAGTTATTAGTTGTCCAATATCAAAATTATGCATATTCAGTACCATATGTGATTGATGAAAAAAGCAAAACTATATTTTTAAAAACGATTTATCCAAATAGAAAATTTAAAAATTTAATAAAAAAGGATGTTAAAAATGAAAAATTAGTATAATCCTGCATTTTTTGATACAGATGAAAAGAATATAATTGCTGCTTACGAAGAAATTGATTTAAAAAAAATTAATAAAACGACTATTTCCGAACAAGTATTTTTTCGAAATGCAGCAAAGAATTTTATTAAGAAAGAAAAAAAAATGAATATAAGGATTGAAAATTCTGAATTAGAGAATATTAAGAAATGTGCACAAAGTGAAGGTTTGAAATATTCAACATTTGTTAAAAGTATAATTCATAAATATATATCCGGTCAGCTAATTGAAAGAAAAAACATTATTTAAATAAAACAAACACTTTGCACAACATAAATATGATTATATGCACAGAAAACAAACTGCTACCGACCTAAATCCGGTGGCAAAACTACCCAGCTCCAGACAGACATAACTATCTTCGATATTCCGGCTGCGCAACGAGTGTGTAGAATTAGTCAGGAATTTACTTTTTTGACTTCCCATAGGAAAATTTACTTATAATCAGGAGGGCATATGGCACGATATAAAAAAGCAGACTATTCTCAAACTGTTCTTGTCACGATTGATTTCCAAAAACAGATTCTTCCAGGTACATTTGAGTTTACTATAAATGAACTGATTGACAATAAAATTGACCTGAGTGGCTTTGATCAAAAATACAACAATGACGATCTTGGTGCACCTGCCTATCTACCGGGTGTTCTGCTTAAGATAATTCTATACGCATATTATAAAGGTATTTTTTCCTCACGAAAAATAGCTGAAGCATGTCTGCAAAATATTGTCTTTATAGCACTATCTGCAAACAGTAGGCCACACTTTACAACGATTGCTGATTTTGTTTCTTCTATTGGGAGATCTCATTAATAAATTATTTCTTGATGTACTTATGGTCTGCGATGAGCTCAATTTAATCGGCTATGAAAACTTCGCCATTGACGGGTGCAAAAAAATAATAGTACTTTCTATAATCGACATACCGGGAAAGTATAATTCATTTTCCCAATAATGTCAATAAAAATTTTAAGTTTTGGAAATTACCTCATTTCGGAGGAAATACTGTACACAAGTAATGCTTGATTACTAAAAAAATCGAAAATTTTGCAGTTTTGCGAAATTCGTCATATTTTGCAGAATATATCTCTCCCAATACGTCGGTTATCATTTTTTAATACTCCGGCTGGCCGCGGACTTCGTTTCCCCCTGGTCGTGCGCTTCGCGCACTGCTCGGGTATGATCCGAGCTGCTCGCCTATGCAACCGAGGTTACGGCCACCCATCGTTGAATGGAATGTACTCAATATCCTCCTCGGTTGCATAGGCGAGCAGCATTTCGTTAGAAATGCGACCAGCCTTAGTTTCATTTGATATTGAATGAAACGGTGGACCTCGTGCTTCAATTGTCTCATTCCATAGTCCTACGTGTTTAAAATCTTCTTGAGTGATGAGTGTTCGGTAATAACCGCGATTACTTTCATCCTTGACCCACACTTAGTATATACAAGAGGATCTACTTCGTAAATTTTCTGAAGTAACACAGCCCAGGTCAGGCACACGAAGTGCTAAAGTCGGCGGCGCTCAGGTCGGACGCATAGCCGAGCAGCGGCAAAGCCGCGGCCAGGCATGAGCGACAGCCGCCGACAATGTTTAAATCTTCTTTGCTCTGCCGTGGGCGCACGCTTATTGCCGCCTCATGCGGCGCGTGCTTCTTTAGCACATCCTGTGCCTGAGTTTCCGGGCAATCAACAGGAAATGTGTACTCTATTGCAGAATTATTCTTTTTGTTATATCCTCTTGTTTTATTTGAAAAAACTCCATAGAAATTGCGATACTTTTGTCGATGTTTTGGGATATGAGATGTTAATGCCGCAAGAAAATCGTCAGGTTCATATGTCTCAAAGTTTTTTTTAATACCTTTATTAAATTTCCCTTTATAAAGAACTGTCCCTCCATTATATTTTAAATGTTCAAGTGCAATCGGCGATTTGGCGTGGCGCAAGTCTGCTTTCGCAGACTTACTTGCTCAATATCCGGGGACCCTGCCTTCGGCGCCCCCGGATATCTGATATAGTGTATTAGCTGCCGCAGTTTTTTATCACTTTCCTCATCACTTTTTTTATAATCAATTCTCGTTTCCATATACACTGAGAAACCAGTATACCGCCAGCTCAGAAAGTCGGGGTCTGAGCGAAGCGAACGGGCCCCCGACTTGCGAACAAAGGAAAAGGCGATAGCCTTTGACTGCCAAGAATTTTTTTCATAAACTCTTTTTGGACATACCCTTCAGCTATACAAAAGTCACCAACGCCATGCACAGGATGTGCTAAGAGAGCAGGCGCCGCAGGAGGCGGCAATAAGCCTGCGACCCTTTTTCCCAAAGCGTTTTCAAATATTTGCATGCAACTTCACTATATTTTGGCATTTTGAGAAAATCACCATTATCACAAAAAAGCCCGTCGGTGATGAGTACATGCACATGCGGGTTCAAAGACAGGAAATTTCCGTGTGTCTCAATTGCCTTACGCAAGCTGTCGCTTGCTACAGGTTGTCAAGTGTGGGACCCCGCTCCTTCGTCGCGCCCACACTTAACGGACTGTATCGCACCCGGAATACCTTCTGACTTTAAAGTTGCTTGCATGAAGGTTTTAAGTGAACGCCATGTCGGACGCATACCCGAGCAGCGGCGTAGCCGCGGCCAGGGCACAGCCTTGATAATACATTTAAGTGCTCGCGGTGCCAAAAAAAGTTTTTTCGTAATACTACCGGAATGGTAAAAATCACGTGCCGCATTGGAACTTCCCGAATAATTTCATCCATTACAAGGTCGGACGCATACCGAGCAGCGGACGTAGTCCGCGGCCAGGATTTCAAAATCAAGGGCGTTTTTCATCGCGCAGGAAGGACAGAAATGCGCAGATCGACAGGAAAATGGGACAAAAAACGTTTCACTACAGTCTT
>JAHJTV010000022.1 GCA_018829445.1 bacterium | reverse complement strand
GGTTCTCCTTAGGGTGCTGGACCCTCCTTCCTCCTTCGCTAAAGCTACGGAAGGACCACGGTCGCACAAAGCTACGGACGGGCAAGCTAAACCCATCCCTCTTATTATCTACTGAGATATCTCAGTAGATCCGAATTATCTCCTTGGGCATAGCCACCAACCCGCCTACCCCGCCACCAAGTACGGGTGTTGCTAAGTCTGTCTCCAAAAAATTAGAGCACAACCGTGAACGGCCGTTCCCAGTTCTGCTACGATTCTTTGTATAGAGTGGAGCTGGCGGATGAGGCGACTAAGAGATGGCAAAAACAAACACCTCATTTTGAGGCGTTTGAAATAGCATAATGATATACTAAACCCATTAAATTACTCAATCTATGGCTAACATAAAAATTTCTTGGCATCGTAAACTACTGCTGAAGTTTTGGCCCAGGGCGGCTTTCAAGTTATTTGCTAAAGAGCTGGGTATCGCCAATCCGGTATTTGATAAAGCCCATAGTGTTTTTGGCGATGTCAGACGAGTAGAACTATACCCGCTTTCAGGGGGCCAGCGCGGCTTCATTTTGGTGCTGGATCTAAAAACTGCCCTATATTTTTATCAAGATGGCGACCATTTTAAATATGACGGGTTTGAGATGGGAGAGTATGAAAAGGGAGATGTGACAGTTTTTGACAACATTAGCGAAAAAATCTCCTCGTGACATCATTGGAACCCCATTCCCGCCCTATCTCTCCCAGAGTAGGGTATTATTGAAATATCCCAAAAGTCATAAAAACCGTTAATGTGTGCCATTTTAGGACTATATTAACGCTGAATTGACAATATTCCGTTAATTTGATATACTCTAGACATGATGAATAATTCCATAAAGAAGCAAATTAAAGCTCTCAAAGTAGAGTACGACAAACTTCGCAAAGGAAAAGAGTCGTTGCTCAAGATTATTGACGAGTCTGAACTTTCAGAGAGCGTTTTTAACTCAAATGCCATTGAGAATTCTACACTTACTCTTAAGGAGACAGAGCGAATTCTGCTCGATCTCGAAGTGTCTCGAGATGTTTCCGTGCGGGAAGTTTTTGAAGCAAAAAACCTAGCTCGAGTAGCAGAACACATCAAAGGCAAAGCCACGGAAACAGAGCTTTCCAAAGAAACAGTCGTATTTCTACATAAAATGCTCATCGGTAATATTGATGATGGTATCGCCGGTCGTTTCCGCAAAACAGGCGAATATGTTCGCGTTGGAACACATATTGCGCCTGCACCAGAGCATATAGAGAGAATGGTCGAGGCAATTTTACTAGAATATGTAGATGATTATGATAGCTATTTCGCCGACAAGATTGCTAAATTTCATCTCGATTTCGAGACGATTCATCCGTTTTGTGATGGTAACGGTAGGATTGGACGAGTGATAATTAATTACCAATTGATGCGATTGGGCTTTCCGAGCATTATTATTCGTGACAAAGAAAAAAAGACTTATTACAAGTCATTTGGTGAATACCGTGATTCAAAAAATACGAAGACAATGGAGAAAGTTGTTGCACTTGCCTTGACTGAATCGTTTCACAAAAGAATCACCTATCTTCGTGGAGAAAGAATAGTTTCACTTGCTGACTTTGCTAAGACACATAAGAAATCAATCAATTCCCTTATCAACTCTGCTCGCAGACAAACAATTTCGGCATTTCGCGAGAGAGGAGTATGGAAAATGGGTCAACCACAGAAATGAAAAAGCCCCCGGTGGGGACGAAACCCCTCAAGGGTCTTTCTCGTAGTGATATCCGCGTTGTACGCCCTATAGGGCGTACAATCAAGTAGTATTTAGATTTACCCCTGTAGATTCTATAATGAACCCGTCCCCCTAAAGACCCTTTTAAAACCTCTAATTTCTCTCCTTTGGGGTGGGGTCTGAACCCGTCTGCCCAACATGATTGAAACTCAAAAAATAAGAAAATTTTTTCCATCAATAACCTCAGGGAGGATAGTTTCAAATAGTGCGGCGACTACGCAAGTTCCAATTCAATTATTAAATTTGTTTAAAAAACTTGCTGTCCAATATGACAACGTTCATAGGGGGCAGTCG
>JAHJTV010000002.1 GCA_018829445.1 bacterium | reverse complement strand
TCAATAATCTAAAAACCATAGAAATTCTGAACCGCTGTCATGCCGGACTTGATCCGGCATCCATAAGGTTTAATCAAAAATCTGGATTCCGGCTCGGAGGCCGGAATGACAAGAAAATCAACTTTTCGGAGTAGACTCAATATTTAATTCTTTAGGTTAATTAATGACATTAATCTGTTGCTTTTTTATCGAATTAAATCAGATTAAACTCCAATTGGGTAGCTGGATACCGGAGATAGGTTGAGAATTGTCAAAGGAGTAAAAAAAAAGAATCAGGAACCGATTCCGACAATTAATCCTTTACCTGTGATAATTGAGGAAAGATAATTGATGTGTTCTTCGCCGGGTGCTGCACAGATGTTTTCAGTCTCCTGCATACCAAGCTGTTTTCGTTTTAGCACACCGCCTTCATGATAAGGCAGCAGCGAGATTTTCCTGATTCCCAATTCGCATGCCAGTGCGGCGATATCAGCTATGTGGGAGTCATCGTCATTAATTCCGGCTACCAGGGGAATTCGAATCCAGATCTCCGTTTCCCTGGAAATTAATCGAATATTTTCCAGGATCATGCGGTTGGAAACCCCGGTATAGCTGTAGTGCTGTTCGGAGTCGAGATGTTTAATATCAAATAGCACCAGATCAGTGTAAGCACTGATTCTTCTGAAGGATTCTGCAGGAGCCAGACCGGTTGTATCAAGTGCAGTATGAAACCCTTTCTTTTTGGCAGCAGTCATCAGTTCCACTAAAAACTCGATCTGCAGCAAAGGTTCACCGCCGGAAAAGGTAACGCCTCCTTTGGAATTCTTATAAAACACTCGGTCACTCTCAACAACTTCCATAATATCCCGAACC
The DNA here is from genome assembly GCA_018829445.1 of bacterium. GTDB lineage: Bacteria > SAR324 > SAR324 > XYD2-FULL-50-16 > XYD2-FULL-50-16 > JAHJTV01. The sequence goes on along the minus strand of JAHJTV010000002.1, from coordinate 23,316 downwards.
GTCATCGTCTCTCCCATGACCGTTAAGGCCTGGTAAACGCAAGCGGCAACACATTGAAAACAGCCCTGACAACTCCCCCAATTCATGATTCGATTTTGACTATCTTCTGAAAGAGAAACATTTCCAGAGGGACAGGCGGAGATGCATTCTCCGCAACGACTGCATTTAATATCCCGAATCATTAACTGGGGTTGAGACTGCTGAGATTCCGGGTTGGAACACCAGGCGCAGTTCAAAGGACATCCCTTCAGAAAAACAGTGGTACGGATTCCAGGCCCGTCGTGAACGCTGAAACGTTGAATGTTGTACACAATACCTTCCCGGTCACTCATCTCCTCATCCTCTAAAATCGCTGTTCGGTTCTGTTTATGATTGAGTTCTGGAGCCCTTTGCTTAAATCCACAAAATACGCACTGTAGCCGGCGACCCTCACCAAAAGATCCGGATGCTTTTCCGGATGCAGCTGAGCCTCAATCAAGGTTTCCCTGTCAACCACATTAAACTGAACCTGACTGATACCCAGATCACCCCATGATCTCAGGTAAGCAATGAATGTTTGTTTCATCTCTCCTTCCAGCGAGGAGGGGTGAAATTTCTGGTTGAGAAGATGGTTGTAGGTTTTGATCGTGCTGATCTTGGAGGCTGATTTCAACAAAGCAGTCGGCCCTTTCTGATCCATACCGAACACAGGCGACAAGGTAGCATCGGAGAGAGGTTCACCGCTTTTACGTCCATCCGGTGTTGCCGGGATAATTGCCCCAGCACCGTAGGTGGCGGATATTCCGCTGCCGTCGCCCCTGCAGGATTGTCCAAACCGATTTTTAGACCGACCCATCACCTCCGCAGTCCTGTGTTGCACCTCCACTGCTATTGAATCGGCATAGTCATCATCGTTTCCGTATTTGGGAGCATTCAGGATCAATTGCCGCACCGGCTCGTAACCCTCCCAGTTCGCTTCCAAAGCCTTGAGCAGTTCCTGCATGGTCACCTTTTTTTCATCAAAAACCAACTTCTTAACAGCAGTAATGGCATCAGCTACATTGTTGGGTCCGAGCACAACGCAAAAATCAGAAACCGGAGAGGGATAAGCCCATTTGCGGCAATCCTGTCCCTTTTCGATACAGCCGTCTAGAAGGGCTGAGTAAAAGGGGCGAGGCAAGTACTTCTCATAGAGCGCTTTGCTGGTATTTTCGATTTTACAGAGTCGACTAAAGAAAAAGTGAACCTGCTCCAGATAGGCTTCCATCAGATCATCAGCCGATGTAAAGGTCAACGGGTCCGGAGTGGGCGCTCCCGCCTGTTTCCCTGAAACCGGATGCTTGCCCTGATTCAACGCATACCAGAGAGCCATCGGCAAAATGATGGCTCCGTATGCCCTGCGGGCAATGTTTTTCCCCGGAATCTCCAGGTAGACACAGCCAGTAACGGCATAATCCCGAGCGTCTTTTAACGGGACATCCCATTTTGCAAGCAGTGGCAAAATAGCCTTGTCATTAAATAACGAAGGATATCCCGTTCCCGTGCGGATGACGTCGGTTGCAGCTGAAAGCAGCTCATCCGGAGAACCGTCATGGTAACGCATGACCAGGCTGGGCTCCGGAGTTCTCATGTGTTTGGCGGTTTCCAGAACCAGGTAGGTCATCTCGTTGGTAACATCTTTTCCATTTTCGTCAACTCCCCCGATGGTAATTGCCTGCAGAGAAGCAACACCACCGTAGGCAGCAGTCAAAGTTGGAGAATAGATCAAGCCCAGTTCATGAAATTTCACCCAAAGTAGCTGGAGCAGTTCTACGGCTCCCTGGTGATCTATTATCCCGGCCTTCAGGTCTCTCTCCAGGTAAGGACCGAACAACTTGTCGAACCTGACCCCTATTCCCAGAGTGGTATATTCAATATAGCGCACAACATGGATAAAAAAGAAGCATTGTAGAGCTTCCAACAGGGTTTCCGGCGGATGCTCAGGCACTTTTTTGCAGGAGCAAATGATCTCCTGCAACCGTTTTTGCTGATCAGGACTATCTGTCTGCTCCAATTGCTGCTCTGCTAGGGCTGCATATCGGTGAGCAAAGGTTATAACAGCTTCAAGCGAAATCAAGACTGCCTGCAGGAACTCCTTTTGATCAATATAGTCGTCGGGAACCTCAGCATCAATCTCCTGCAATCGATCCCGAGCTTGCTGGATAATCCCTTTCAAGCCTACCTTTAAAATCTTCTCATAATTTGGAATTCCAAGCTCTGACCAATGCGACCAGAATCCGGCTCCCCCCTCAGCCATGTCCCAGTATTTCAAAACATCGCCGCTAAACAGGTTTTGCTGGATATCACTCATGGATTTTCCGTCCCAGTATTTAACCATTTCATCCAACTCCGCTCGTTCGTCGTCAGACAAAAGACATTGACCTTCCGGGCTTTTGACCACCCGCTGTACGGATCGCCAGTTCATATCGATACCAAAAAAAAGTCCTTGCGGTGTCGGCACATTGTTTCCTACAATTTTTTCCCAATCCTGGATATAGAGATCAATCTCCGTAAGAATTTTTTCCAGTCCCCTGGCCCTGCGGATAACCATGGGTTGACCCTCGGTTTCCCGATAGGATTTGGTCAACAGCCTTGACCTCTGGATATCCAGCTTTATCCCCGGACGATACATCCCCTGAGTAACACCTTCATCCTCCTTCAGGTTTTTGATATTGCGCACGGTTTTAAAAACCAGTTTTTCTTTGATATTCAGGCTATCCGGTAGTTGGCTCATGATGCTCTCCTTTTAAGATAGGGAAGGTTACAGATAAAGGTGAAAAGATAATCCTTGAGCGGAATACTCTTACTCTATATCAGCAATCAATATGCCAATTTCCAATAGATCATTATTACAGAGTGGTATGCATTTTTTTTGGATTTTTATTATTTCGTACCATCGAAATATAGATGATACCTCTATATTTCGATGATTTGCTGGAATTGAAAGGATATTTATTTTAATGCCAAATATTCAGAACAATTAACAACAAGGCAGATGATGAGGGGAGGTTCTGGTTTTTTGTATATGGCTTAATCCTGCCTATCGGCTGAATCGAGTTGCAACAACTCCGGTAACTGCTTCATCTCGGTAAAAGCTGTGGCACCGGCTTTGATCAGATCCTCGGCAGCTGACATGGCAGCATACCCGAATACCTTCATGCCGGCAGCGATCCCGGCCTGAACCCCCGGCAGGGAGTCTTCAATGACAACACATGACTCGGGTGAAGATCCCATCATTTCTGCAGCGTGGAGGAACAGATCCGGATGTGGCTTGCCCCTGTTAACGTCCATTGCACTGAAGATGCTTCCGATAAAAAAAGGTAACAGGTTGGTTAATCCCAGTGTATACCTGATTTTATCATGTGATCCGCTGGAAGCGACGCATTTTTTTTGGGGTAACCTGCGGAGTGCTTCGGTTATTCCGAAAACCGGCTTTAGATCCCTTTTAAATGACTCAAAGGTTCTTTTGTGGCAGGATTCAAAAAAAGCCTCAGGGGGCAAATGTCCCAGTTTTTTTTTGATCTCCTCCAGGTTATCATGTTCCGATTTTCCCATATAATTTCGGATGCTCTCTTTACTGGTAGTTGGTAAACCGATTTTTGTCAGCTCTTCGGCTAATATCTTGTTGGAAACGGGTTCACTATCCACCAGCACGCCGTCACAATCAAAGATAATCAGATCAATTTTCATTTGCTAAAAAGGAATTCAGATTAGAATGGCTTAAAGTTATAAGTAATCATAATTGGATTTGAGTGCACCTGATCAAGAATCATATTGGGGTCCGGTCACAGGGATTTTAAACTTGAAGGTCACGCCTTGATCGGCATTCTGCTCGGCCCAGATTTCACCATGGTGGTCTTCTATAATTCTTTTACTGATGGCCAACCCGAGGCCGGTACCACCTGCTCCCGATTTTGTCTTGCTGCTTTGAATATACTGGTCGAACACACTCTCCAGCTCATCTTTGGGAATTCCGGTACCATAATCGCGAACCGAAAGCAGTAGATACTCTTTCTGGTCTTGAAGTTCGATATCTATACAATCCTCCGGGTTGGAGAACTTAGTGGCATTGGAAAGCAGATTTCTGATCACCTGCATGATTTTCTGCATGTCAAACTGTAACTGTATTTCACCAACGGGGGCCTTGAAACGTATTTTAATCCGCTTTTCTCCTGTTAGCGCTTCCAGCTCATCAATCACAGCAGTGACTGCGCTGGACAGTTTATGCTCACTCAACTGGTAAGCCACCTTCCCCGACTCCAGCTTTGAAAGATCCAACAGATCATTCAACAGGTTCATCAAGGTGTTGCCGCATTTCACTATCTCATCGAAGAATTTAAGGATTTTACTTCTATCCGCATTATGAGCTTTGCTTCTCCCAAGGTTCGCGAATCCCAACACCCCGTGCATTGGCGTTCGCAGTTCATGACTGATGGTTGCCAGGAATTCCGATTTAAGACGATTGGCAAGTTCCGCAGATTCTTTGGCTATCTTCAATTTTTCAGACGTTTTTTTTATGGTAACGTCTTCGATAATACCTTCAACATACTGGATGTTTTGCTGGTCGTCTTTAACGGCATGGATATTCGCCGAGATTTCAATGGGATCTCCATTCTTGCGATGCGTCGCCAGTTCAAAATCCTTGATATAGCCTTGTGTCTCCAGTAGAGAAAATGCCTTAGCTTGACCCTTGTTGTCGTTTTGCCAAAGTTTGTTGAGATCTGTTTTATCAGCATCGAAATCGTAAACCGACTGATATCCGAATATTTCAAAAAAAGCGGGATTGGCTGAAAGAAGTTTTCCGTTCAGGGTCGCCAGGAAAATCCCCTCGACAGCGTTTTCAAAAACGCTCCGGTATTTTCGTTCCGCCCTGGACAGCTTTTTCGATATCGTCTCCACGGCTTTGAAGGCATTGGAAAATCGGATCGACAACATAAATGACTGGGCAAAGATGAAGACAAACAGGCCAAATGAGACCAAGTAGACAGGTGGCACCAGTTCGTTGGCCGCAAGAACATCGTTGGCAACAGTGGCAAACAGCACCAACAAGCCGATCATAACCCATTTGGCGCCTTCGCGGTTGTTCATGATTGCTATGACGACAGTGTACAGGGTATAAAGGGCAAACGGAATCAGCATCACTTCATACCAGACAACCGTGTGAGAATAGATCGCGATCGGCGTAAATAGGGTCAACAGACAGAAGAGAAGTGTCACACCGACATTGATATTGGCAACCCTGATGGAAAATTCCTCAAACAGAGAATCGATAAATTTCAGAAAGAACGGAACGCCCAGATAAAAGGTAAGATATTCAATTTTCTGAAACAGCTCCCAGTTCATGTCCGGAAAACACCAGATAAGAAAGCGCTCGCCCGTTGCAATACTCCTGAATCCGGTGATCAGGCTGACAATTCCGAAATAGAGCGGGGATTTATCAACAGGTCGAATCAGATACAGCCCGAGATGGTACAATCCCATAATCAAAAGACTACCAAACAGAAAAAGCTGCACCCCTAAAGCCCATTCCCTTTTATCTTTGATATCGCCAGCATGGCCAAATTCTATGGACTTCCAGACTCCACCTTTTCGATGTCTGAAATTGGCAACCTGAAGAACGAGTTCAACGGTAGATGAAGAAGAAAAAAAATCAGCCGTCTGCGGCAAATACTGCGAAACCGTCTCTTTTTTTGAAGTTCCCACCATTCCGTTTGCCATCAGCAAGCGACCATCCACCCAAAGCCGGTAGGCCGTCCCCATATCCAAAATCTTTAATCCATAGGCTTTTGACGGATCACAGCCTTTGATCCTCAACCTGAACGTTGCGTATCCAATTCCTGACAACGGACTACCCTTAACCGAATATCCGTTCCATTTGTCGGGCAAAACCATCCAACCGGTTTTTTGTAGTGCAACTTGAGCTTTAAAATCGGCAGGTTCCAGAAGATTTTCCCAGTAGAACTCCCATTCTCCATCAAGCTCCAAAATCTTTTGAGTTGAAGGATTCCAGGCGGAAAGATCGATGATTCCTTTGTCCGCTCTCACTCCTTTTTTCTCCAGACAACCCGATAAAATCAGGAGAAGAATGCAGGAAAGCAGTATCACAGATAAGATCCTGTTTGCATTTTTCGGCTTGGGGTTGATAGAAAAGATCATAGCATAAATCCGCATTGGTCCGGCATGCGTATCGAAGTTGATTGGAATATTTTTATATTTTCATCTTCAGCTTGTCATTTTAGAGAATCAATCTATTGTTATACTGTTCTAGCAGGGATCGTGGAATTCAACAATCAGTTTTTGCCATTACCATAATCCGGATTCTAATTACCTGGATATCCAAATAACGGATCTGTTTTGGGAACCTGCTTATAAAAAAGTGGATTGCCATTATTCAATCAATATGTAAAAGACAGTTTAAGTGAAGTTCTGCAAGGAATAGAATTGCATTCAACAATATTCAGGATTACTGATATGAATTTAGAAGCTTCCAAGACGTTAGAGAAGATAGAGGCCTATCAACGTAATTGGTCGACTTACAACAGATTCAGGAAAGTGTTTTTCAGGTTTTATTTTAAGCTCTTTCACCGATTGGAGGTTATCGGCAGAGAAAACGTCCCTAAGGGCGCTTCGCTGGTAGCTGCGAATCATGGAGGAGGGTTCGATCTCGATAATGTTGCCTTGAGCGATTGCGGTTTGCCTGACCGTCAAATCCAGGCACTGATCGAAAGCAAGTGGCATTTCATAAATCACTGGTGGGGTCGCTGGTGGGTGGGCAGCGGTATACCCGTTCCAACTCAAGGCGGTATCAATTACAAGCTGATCGATTCTTATTTGAAGAAAGGCGGGGAACACTATCCCGCCACGATTTCAATCTACCCGGAGGGACATTCCGGTCTTTTTAAAAACCGTTGTGTTATCGACATGTTTTTTCCTGGCGTTGTCAGACTGGCTGTTCGCTACCAGGTTCCTATCGTGCCCGTTGCCATGATCGGCTTTCGGGAGGCCTGCCCTATTCTCACGGAAACATTCAAAGATCACGGTCCCAATATGCCTGTAATAATGTTGCCGCCCTTGCCATTAAAGCTCAAGATAGAGTTTGGAGCACCGTTTGAACTGGATGATTACTATGGCTTATCATTGTCAAAGGAGGAGGAATACTGGATCGCCAACCAAATTGTCAGACCGAGAGTAGCTGATATTATGGCGAAACATAAACGTGTTGAACAATCCAAGGTGTCGGTAAAAATGAAAAAACCGGATTTGGCGGTTAAGAGTTAGCATCTGTCGGAAAAGGTAACATTATCATCCATCGAAGGATTTTTTGCGGCACCGTTTTATGACATGTCAAAAAATAATCTGTCCCCTTCAGGGTAATCCTCCACATTCTTACTTATCGAATAAAGACAATAATTGAGACGTCTCCTTCCAGTAACCAGTTTATCAACTGGGATTGGTCCCTGTTTTTTGTTGACAATATTTGTTGCCCTTTAGAAGTTTTCATTATGTAGTTTTTTGTTATCATAGTTTTTTTAAGTCTGCTGACACCATGCTGTCAACAGGGGTGTGTTATGATTACTTCGAAGTTTGTGTAGCATATTATTGGTTATTTTTAATTAAAATCCAACAACTTAAATGCAGGATATACTTATGAAACTAAAAAAACTGGTTCCCATTGTAACTACCGATAGAATAAATGAAGTCAAGGAGTTCTACACGAGCTATTTCAATTTTAAAGTATGCTTCGAAATGGAAGATAAGCATTTGAGCATTGTTTCCGGGAAAGATCCGGAATTCGAGATTTCGTTTATGGCGCCCGAGAACGACCAACAGCCGACATTTGCCGGTCATGGCTTGACCTACTGTCTTGAAGTGAACGATGTGGATTCGGAATTTTTGCGATTAAGCAACGAAGGGCTTGAAATAGTACAGCAGGTACAGGATAATCCCTGGGGTGATCGCAGTTTTATTCTACTGGATCCAGCCGGTGTAGCGATTTACATTTTTCATCTTATTTCTCCGACCGAAGAATTTAAGCAATACTTCAAAACAGCGCATGAGACGAGCTGACAGACTTTTTCAAATAATCCAGATATTGAGAAAACGCCGCATCACAACTGCGGCCCACCTGGCTGATGAACTTGAAGTTTCGAAACGGACCATCTATCGTGATCTGCAGGACTTAATCGGATCTGGCGTGCCCATTGAAGGCGAAGCAGGCGTAGGTTATGTTTTGTCAAAAACCTATGATTTTCCTCCCTTGATGTTTACTGAAGAGGAAATTGAGGCTCTGGTTCTGGGGGTGAGAATTGTAAAGCAGTGGACAGATAAAGGCCTGGCAATTGCGGCGGGTAATATCCTTTCCAAAGTTGAAGCGGCGCTACCGGAAAATCTTAAAAAAAGAATAGAAAAATCGCCCTTATTTTCCCCGAATCTTAGTGGAAATAATAATAACGCAGATCATTTACAGGACCTTCGTAAAGCCATTAATAATCATCGGAAATTGGAGTTTGAATACAACAGACTGGACGATCAAAAGTCATGCAGGATCGTCCGTCCGCTCTGTCTTGCCTTCATGCCTCCTGTTTGGCTGCTGACAGCCTGGTGTGAACTCAGGAATGATTTCAGAAATTTTAGAATAGATAGAATCTCAAATATTTCGATACTGGAAGAGGAATACTCAGAGGAACCCGGCAAAACCCTTGATGATTTTTTTGCTGCAATGAAATGATAGTCAAACAACCCCTTGAACCATTGAAAAGGTGTGCCTTCGCTAAAGGACATTCCGGTGATAATTGCTTTAATCATTTCACCGTTCATTTTAGTCAAAAAAGTCAAAATGAAAGACTTGACCCTGGTTTCTTGTGACCCTGGTTTCTTGACCCTGGTTTCTGATAAAGAAACTTTCCTATTTACCCTCACCTGCTGCTGTTAATTAGGCACCAATCCGACAAAAGACTCAGGCATATCCACAATTGTACCGTATAGAAATAGCCGGTCTCAGTATTCTTTGCCAGCAAGTGAGGTTTATAAATTTTCAGGGTTCGGCATTTAATGGGAGTGTCCACAGCCGCAACCTTCACCATGGATATGACCCGTATCCTTCTCCTCGGTGGTTGCTTCGCGGATGTCAACGACTTCAATGTCAAAATTGAGGGTCTGTCCGGCTAATGGATGATTCATATCCACTGTGAAGTTACCATCTTCGACCTTGGTTATGGTCGCCATGGTAGGCCCTTGGGGTGTGTTTAACTGAAATTGCACACCGACTTTCACTTTGTCCGCGTTTGGGAGCTTGGAGAGGGGAAAGGATTGAACCAGTTCATCGATATACTCGCCATAACCGTCTTTTGGTGAAATCTTGACACGAACTCTTGCTTTTACGCCTTTTCCTTCCAACTCCTCTTCCAACTTAGGCAGAATATTGCTTGCACCATGAAGATACACCAGTGGGTCTTGAAATTGGGTACTGTCCAGTTCTAATCCCTCTTCATTGCACAGCACATAGTTTATCGAAACGACTTTGTCCTTTTCTATTATCATTTTTCTTCACCAATTGAATTGTAGAATACGGGTAAGATTTCTGAAGATCTTTCCCTCAACATTAACAGTATTCCGCAATTGAGGCTATAATCTTAAAATCGTAATTTTTAACTGACTGATATGTATCTGCTTTATCTATATCCTGATTACCATCCATTTTATTAAGATAAACAGTTCAGGAGAGGGCATCGGTGTTCATATTCTGGAAGACTTTGTACAATCCCTGGGTACCTAAGTTCTCATACCCCATGGCAGTTGCTGAAATATAAAACTGGTGCGCCATGGCCAGTCCCGGCAGGGAAAGATTCATCCGCTTAGCTTCATCCAGGGCGATTCCCATATCTTTGATAAAATGTTTGATGAAGAACCCCGGATTAAAATCCCCCTTTACGATTCTCCTGCCCAGGTTATTGATGGACCAGGAGCTGGCTGCTCCTTTCCCGATGACATCGATCACTTCATTCAGATTTAAACCCGCGTAATAGGCATACAATAAACTCTCAACCACTCCAATCATGGTGGATGCGATCAGGATCTGGTTACTCATCTTCGTGTGTTGACCGGCTCCTGCTTCTCCCAGGTAAGCGATATTCTCTCCCATGATTTTAAACAGGGGTAAAACCCGATCATAAGCTGCTCGGTCGCCACCAACCATAATTGCCAGGGTGCCGTCACGTGCCCCTTGATCCCCGCCTGATACCGGAGCATCCAGAGTCCGGACGTTTTTCTCTTTGGCTGCGTTTGAAATTTTTGCAGCCAGCTTAGGTTCGGAAGTCGTCATATCAACAATGATTGAGTCGGCCTCGGTACCACTCAACACTCCCTGGCTACCTAAGATCACCTCCTCAACATCACTAGGAAATCCGACGATGGAAAACACAATACCGCTGTTTTTTGCCACTTCAGCCGGAGTTTCACACCAGACAGCACCTTCATTTACCAGGTCTTCGGCTTTTTCCATGGTGCGATTATAAATAAATACCTTGTGACCGGCATTAATCAGGTGAAAGCACATGGATCGTCCCATTACCCCGGTTCCAATCCAGCCTAAGTCCAATTTATCCATTTCCCGCCTCTTTTTTAATCGTTCTATTACACTCTATAATCGTTTTCATTTTTAAAGTGTAATGGATAAAAGGGGTTTGATAAATCGAAAAATTATTGGCGGAAGATTTGAGTTTTTCAAACAAAGAAATTTTTCAACCCCAATGGCGACCATGTGAGGTCACCATTGGGAATACCTCGTGGTTAAGTGCTGGAAGGAGTGGATACAGGAGGTGTCTGGAGATATTCCCCAACACCTCCTGTATCGTCACGATTTCGGGATCTTGGAAACGGGCAAATGGAGGGTGAAAGTACTTCCTTTTCCCTGGATTGAACTCACAGTGACCCGGCCTGAGTGCAATTGTATGATATGTTTGACAATGGCCAGGCCGAGCCCGGTACCTCCTAGTTCACGACTCCTCGCCTTATCCGCCCGGTAGAATCTTTCAAACAATCTGGGGATGTGTTTCTTGTGAATTCCGGAGCCTTCGTCTTCGATGCTGACTGCTATTTCCGTATCGTTGGCGTCTGCTTTTATCCTGATTTTACTATTTTCGCTGCTGTACTTGATAGCATTGTCGAGCAGGTTAAAAAGAGCCTGCTCCAGCAGGGTTGTATCGATCTTAACCTGTTGTGTTGTATTACATTCAAGATCCAGGTCGATATTTTTTTCATCTGCTTTTGATTGAATCAATTGGATTGCAGTTTCTATTACGGGTTGAATATTTTTTTCTTCAAATCGCAATTCCAGCTTTTCATCCAGTTTTTCGATACGGGCCAGGGATAACAGGTCTTCAATAATAGTGTTGAGACGATCAACATGTTTATTAATGATTTTCAGGAATCGTTCCGATTCTTCCGGGTTCTCCGTCAATGAGCCGTTAATCAAGGTCTCGACGAATCCTTTTATGGTGGTTAACGGTGTTTTCAACTCGTGTGACACATTGGCAACAAAATCCTTTCTGACATCCTCAAGTAATCTGAGTCGTGTTACATCATTCAGTATTATCAGGGCACCCATATTATCATTATCAGCATTGAACAACGGGCGGCATTTCAGGTTGAGGATACGATCGTTTTCACCACGGATTATAATATCCTGCTCCAACGGCTTTCTTTCCGAGAGGGTTGTATTGACCAGTTTTTGGAGTTCCGAATTTCGAATCATCTCCTGTATACTTTGATATTTAAGCTTTTCGGAGCGGATACCTAGTATAGTCATTGCAGCCTGATTAATACTCAAAATCCTTTCCTGTATATCGACAGCGATAACGCCCTCAATCATACTGGTTAAGACGGCTTCGTATTCATTTCGCTGATTTACTATCGTTGTGATACGATTTTCCAACTGAATCGCCATATCATTCATCGATTCGGCCAGGCTTGCCAGTTCCAGGGTATCGGGTATCGGCAGGTAATAGTTAAAATCTCCCCTTGCATAGTTTTCAGCACCTTTTTTCATCTCTTCTATGGGCCTACTGATGCGTCTGGATAGAACCAGGGCAAATATGGAAGCCAGCAGGGCAGTTATAATTCCCCAAACCACTCGGTCCATCTGGATGGTGTCTAACTCTTTTTCTACTGAAGTGATGGGAACAGAGGCACGAATCACGGCTTTTAATTCATTGTTCTTTTTGACCGGTATGGCCACATACATCATATTCTGACTCAATGTCCCGCTATAACGGACAGAAGATCCGATTTCGTTTTTCAGGGCAATAGCAATTTCCGGGCGGTTTTGGTGATTATCCATGTAATCGGGATTTTCATTCGAATCTCCGATAACCTTACCGTTGGGTAGGATAACAGTGATTCTGGTATCAACCGAGTCTCCCAGCTCGTTGCAGAATTGTTTCACTTTTGCCTGGTTCAACGGGTATAAATATTCGGCAATTTTTTTTTCGACCAGGAATGCCTGGGTTGTTAAATCTTTTTTGGTTTGATTGAGGAAAAATTTCCGAATTGAGTTGGATGTATACCCTGTCAAGGAGCCCAGTGAAATGATAATAATCAGCAGAAAAGAGGGATAAATTCGCCAGATCAGTTTTCTATTCTTTTTCATAATCCTTTTCCATTAGTCGGTAACCGACACCTCTGACAGTTTGGATATATTTACCACTGGATCCAAGTTTTTTACGAAGACCAACGATTTGGACATCAACACTTCGATCAGTGACAAAATAGTCTGTCCCTCGCACGGCATCCACAATTTGCGTTCTTGTTGCCACCCATCCGGGTCTTTTTGCCAGGTAGTGAAGAACTTGGAATTCAGTATAGGTCAGTTTGATCGTTTCTCCTTCTACCATTACCTCTCGCCTGCCAGGGTGGATCTTCATCTGGTGAATGGTAATCACCTCTTCCGATTCCATCGGTGCAACATTTTTCCGGCGAATCATGGCTTTAATTCTGGCCAGCAGGATTCGGGGTGAAAAAGGTTTGGTTATGTAATCATCAGCTCCCAGTTCCAATCCGGTAACAATATCTGCTTCTTCTCCTTTGGCTGTCAGCATGATAATTGGAATTCCGGCGGTTGCTGGGTTGTTTTTGATAATTCTGGTAATCTCCAATCCGTCAACACCAGGCAGCATAAGATCAAGTACCATTAAGTCAAGGTCGGTGGAGCCTACTATTTTTAATGCCTTTTCTCCGGTGGTGGCACAGACAGTATTATACCCTTCTCTGGTCAGATTATATTTTAACAGTTCCAGAATATCCTCTTCGTCGTCCACCAGAAGTATAGTTTTTTGACTCATTATTTCTTATCGTTGGAGTGCGATCTATGCCGGATGATCTCACCATCAATAAGATGGATGACCTCTTCGGCAATGTTGGTAGCATGATCTGCCAGGCGTTCAAGATGTCGGGAAACCAAAAAAAGGTTCAGTAAAAACCCCAGGCAGTCTCTGTTATCTTGCATAGCTACCTTAAAAGCATCATAAGCCTGATTCTGAAAGCGGTCAACTTCGTCATCCATTGCCAGTACCTGATAAGCCATTTTTGTATCCAGGTTAATCAGGGCATCCAGGCTGATCGAGAACATGGTTTGCGCTTTTCCTGCCATGTCGGAGTAATCAAAAGCGAAGTTACAGGGATTCTGCCTGTCGATAACAACTACCCGCTCTGCGATATTAACTGCCTGATCGCCGATTCTCTCCAGGTCGTTATTGATCTTAATCACGGCAATCAAAAACCTCAGGTCAACAGCAACCGGTTGATGGAGAGCCATGATTTTCAAGCATTCCTCTTCGATTTCGACCTCTTTTTTATCTATTTCGAAATCTCTGTTGATGATGTCCCGGGCCAGATCAGAGTCGATATCCTGTATCGCCTTTACTACCATATTGACTCTTTCCTCGACGACAGCGCTGAGAGAAAGGATCATTTTTTTTATTTTTTCCAATTCGTTATGGAAATGTTTGCTCATAACGTTCCTTTATAAAACGGTTATCCAAAGCGGCCGGTGACATAATCCTGGGTCTTTTTACTTCCGGGTTTAGTAAATATTGTTTGTGTCTTGCCATATTCAATGATTTTTCCAATATACATAAAAGCGGTATTATCGGACACACGGGCGGCCTGTTGCATGTTATGCGTCACAATGACAATTGTGTACTTTCCTCTCAGTTCATTGATCAAATCTTCAATTTTGATGGTTGCCAGTGGGTCCAATGCTGAACAGGGCTCATCCATCAGCAGGACATCCGGTTCAGCAGCAATTGCGCGGGCAATACACAATCGCTGCTGTTGACCGCCGGACAATCCCAAGGCGTTCTCTTTTAAGCGATCTTTCACTTCGTCCCAAAGGGCGGCGCCTTTGAGGGTTCTTTCGACCGTTTCCGCCAGAACATTGCGATTGCGAACTCCGTCAACTTTCAAAGGATAGGTAACATTTTCAGCAATGGACATGGGAAACGGATTGGGTTTTTGAAATACCATCCCCATTCTCTTGCGCAGGCTGATGACATCAACATTTTTATCGAAAATATTCTGTTTGTTCAAACAGATCCGTCCACCGGTTTTTAACCCTTCTATCAGGTCATTCATGCGATTTAAGGAACGTAGCAGTGTTGATTTGCCACAACCCGAAGGCCCAATCAAAGCGGTTACCAGTCCTCTTTGAATATCGATACTATTATCAAACAATGCCTGCTTCTCACCATACCAGAGTGAGAACTTGTCGATATCGATGGCAGTTCCATCGGTTCCTTTCTGAAAATGATAAACGGTCTCAGTCAGATCGCTATCTATTTCAACGTGTGTATTCATTTGGTTTACCTTTTTTAAAAATGACCGGCAGAAAACCTTCGGTTCAGTCGATTTCGAATAAATATGGCAACTGCGTTCATCATTGCCACCAAAAAAATCAATAAAAGGGTGGTTACAAAAACCATCGGTTTGCCAGCCTCGGCGTTTCGTGATTGAAATCCGACATCAAAAATGTGAAATCCCAAGTGCATGAAGCTTCTCTCCAGGTGAACAAATGGGAAGTGTCCGTCAAACGGTAATTCAGGTGCCATTTTTACGACTCCAACCAGCATTAGTGGTGCCACTTCTCCAGCACCCCTGGCCATGGCCAGGATTAGACCCGTTAAAATACCTGGTAGTGCCTTGGGAACAACAATATTCTTAATCGTCTGCCATTTGGACGCACCACAGGCCAGTGATCCTTCTCTCAACGATTGGGGCACTGCTGCCAGGGCTTCTTCGGTAGCAACAATAACAACAGGGACTGTCAGCAACGCCAGTGTCAGAGAAGCCCAGAGAAGGCCTCCGGTACCAAAGGTAGGATTGGGAAGTTTTTCCGAATAAAACAACGCGTCAATTGATCCTCCGATTGTATAAGCAAAAAATCCCAATCCAAAAACACCGTAAACAATTGAAGGTACGCCTGCCAGGTTATTCACGCAGATGCGAACGATCGATACAAGGTATCCCTGTTTGGCATATTCTCTAAGATAAAGAGCTGCGACCACGCCGAAAGGAGCAACTGCAATTACCAAAAGCAGGGTCATGGTTAGTGTGCCAAAGATGGCAGGCATCACGCCACCTTCTGTATTGGCTTCCCTGGGTTCGGCAGATAAAAACTCCGCCCATCTGGAAAAATAAATTCCGAGTTTCTGAAACAGGGAGAGGTCATTGGCTCTGTAAAACCTGACAATGTCAGAGAGCAGAAGATCTTTTTGCTGTCCGCTGATATCCTTGAGCGTGAGTCGATATTGACTGTTTTCCTGCTTCAACTTCTCCGCTTCCGCCTGTAGTGTGTGATATCTGGCTTTCAGTGCTGATACTTTTGTCTCATAGATCTGTTTAACCTTGAGAAATTTAGCTGAATTCAAGCCGTTGTTCAGCTCGGCTTTTTTTAGGTTTAATCTTTCCTCTTCCAAGTCGTAGTTGATATCACTGATCTTTTTCTTTTCTATCTCTCCGATGGCCGAACGCCTTGCCACCGCTTTTTGGTGTTGATCTTTCAACAGTTCCTGTAGTCCGGTCCCAGGCAATCGGGTTTGATCTCCAAACTCCACCTTTTCAATAAAGCCGATAAACGGTCCCCACTCGACTCGTTCAAAATACATGATATCTTCAGGTTCGGATTTCTGCTTGATTTCGAATTCATCAACCCACTTGAAATCTTCATTATATAAATCGTAGTTACCAATTTTATACAATGTTCTTTTTGCAAATCCGTTGTTTTCAACAATTCGTTCCCGGTCTTTTCTATCCAGCGAATCAACGACTTCTTTGGTGGGTTTGTATGTCTCTGATCGGCGCTGTTCTCCGGCAACCAGACTTGAATCCGCCAGGATCACTGTTTCAATTTTGCCGGGATAAAAGGTGGTGATACCATTCCAGACTATCAGTATCAGGAATGACACGATCATTAGCACCCCAAGAACCAGAGTTCCGCCCATGGTCCAAAGTGCCGGTTCACCCCTGGCTGCCAGGTTGGTTTGATTCAGGCGGGCAACGGGTTTCACAGTTTTTTTTGAAGATTTCATATGAAAAAGTTATTAAAGCTGTGTTGTTTTTTTTCGAAAACGAAGCCGTACGATTTCGGCAATCGTGTTTATCACAAAGGTCATGGCAAATAGTACCAATCCGGAGAGGAATAAAACCCTGTAAAGTGTTCCATCCTTTACCGCTTCCGGCAACTCGACCGCTATTGTAGCTGATAGTGCCCGTAGACCGTTAAAAATGTTCCAGTCCATGATAGGCGTATTTCCGGCCGCCATAACAACGATCATTGTTTCACCGACTGCCCGCCCCATTCCGATCATGATAGCTGAGAACACGCCGCTGACAGCAGCAGGAAGAATGACATATATCGTGGTCTGCCACTGGGTTGCCCCACACCCCAGACTGGCTGCTCTCAGGTGATCAGGGACAGCGTACAAAGCATCTTCAGCAATGGTGTAAATAATGGGTATAACCGCAAATCCCATAGCAAAACCAACCACCAGCGTGTTCCTTTGGACGTAGGTGTCGATCAGATTTCCCCTTGCATCAAGACCGAAAAAGGCAAACAGTTGTGCCAGTTCATAGGTCAGGAAAATGGAAGAACCGGCAATCAAAACCCAGTATATGATATCAAAACCGTAACCAATTACTCGCGAAGCTTCGGCGGTCGGTTTGGTGATATAGTGTTTGGTTGCCCATGAGAAAAATGATGAGGTCACCAGGAATACAAGCGGCAATAAAACCAGGAATAAAAAAGGCTCAGCAGTTCCCACATCCCGATTCAACCAGGCTTTGAAATTTCCATGAAACAACTGATCTTCAATCAAAGGACCTATGAACCTGGTTGTGGCAATTGCCAGGATTACAAACAAAAACATAAGAATGAGCTTAGGCGCTCCCTGCCAGCGAATAATCAGATGTTGCGGTAATAACTGCCATAAAAGAGATCCAAGCAGCAATGATAGCGGGATGACAATAAATGCGGCCAAAACTGCTGCAATCCAGGTTTCAACAATGGGTGCCATTACCAAGGCTGCAACAAATCCCAGAACAACAGATGGAAGAGATGCCATCATTTCCATGGCAGGTTTAATAGTATTTCTGATACGAAAGTCAACGAATTCTGATGTATAAATGGCGCCGAGAATGGCAATCGGTATTGCAAAAAGCAATGAATACAAAGCGGCTTTTATGGAACCAAAGATCAGAGGAACCAGTGAAAGCTTCTGCTCGTAGTCATCTGTAGCTGCAGATGATTGCCAGGTGTAGGTGGGAGATTTATACCCTTCGTACCATACTTTTTGAAACAGGGTAAAAAAGGTTGTTTCCGGATGTGGTACGGAAAACTCTGAGAACCGTATCAATCCGTCGTCATAGATATGAAGTAGTCCGTCAAACCTCGGTGAAAGTGTGATTTCAACTATTTTTCTCCCTTTCCTTCCCTCGAAATTCAGCAGACGTTTGCGACTGGTCGCGTGGATAATCGCAGCACTGCCGTCTGCATACGCCACAGCAAAGCTTTTGTCACGGCTGGAGGGAGTAAATCCCGTGACTGTTGAAGAGGCAACGCCGTAACTCCTGGCTTTAACAAGTGCTTTTCCGTCTCCAGCCCCTCTCTCTTTATCATTGATTACAAAAAAGATGTTCAATGAACCGTCTGATCCTCCCACAATAATTGATTGACCGCCGTTTAGGAAACCGAAACCGGTTAACATCACTCCCGGTTCAAGCATTGGGGATACTTCAGCCAGGATCGGGTTGGAGAAGTCTGTTGTATCGTATCGATAAGCACGACCGTCTTTAGTGGCAATCAAAACCATGTCAGCCCGATCATTCATCAATACGGAATGAATTTGGCTATCGTTCTCAAGAGCAGGGAGTTGTGATCGGGTGATACTGAGTTTTTTCTGACCGGTTAGAAGGTTGAATTTGGTTTTGATTCGATTCAGTGTCGCTTTACCGCTGCTTTCCACAGATACAAATGCCCTGGTTTGTCTTTCAGCTTTTCCGCTAACCCTGTAATCAACAGCGACAATGGCATTGCCTTCGGTACTGACCTCTATTGGTTTGTCGAGGATTATTTCAAAGTGAATTCTACGGAATTGTCCCCCGGGGATTTCAGTAACAATTTCATTTCCAATTCTGGCATCAACGTCATCCAGTTTCGTGGTTTCTTTCGGCATCTGATCAGTGGTTAGGATTTCGTATGGAAACCTGATCTCTGCCAGCCGCACGGTGCCGTCTGCAAATCCAAATGCGAAATGCTGTTTGTCAATCGTTTTGGAAAACGACTTGATCTCGCTCTTTGCCAGGTCCAAATTGAACTGATTGATGATCGCCCCTGTTTTGGTATGAAAAAGACGTACTGTTCCATTCCGAAAGATAATGAAAGAAATGGTTCTGTACTCGTCCATTCCGCTGCCAATGATCGAACTGGTTGGCATATCCTGGTGATATTCAGTATAAGAATTTATTTCTCCTGCCCGAAACAGTGGAAGTGTTTGCTGTACAAGATAGAACAAGATTCCCAGTACCGCCATAATAACCATTATACCACCAATTGTAATAACCTTCTCGGCTATTCGGTCGATGATGATAACTGACCGCTTGACCTTTTTTTCTTTTCGCTGGCCGGTAGTGGGCTCTTCTGCAGAGTGATTCATGATTGTTTGCGAATTAGGCTTTCTCGCTGCCAGTTTTGTTAGGAGTTAGATGGAATTATGTAAAGCAATAAAGAATTTATTTATGGAAATTGATATACCGGGATTCGATTTCATTCCATCCCGGTATTTGTCTTGACAATATTCGTTCCGGTTAACTGCTTTGAGTGACTAGCGAATATTGAGGGCGACCTTATCCTGTTCGGCCAGCATGTTGGAAACCGGATAGAAACCGTCCTTGATCACAATCTGTTGACCTTGCTTGGAAAGAACATACTTCACAAATTCGGCCCTCAAAGGTTCCAAATTCGTGTTAGGATTCTTGTTGAGGTATACGTACAGAAAACGAGCTAAAGGATAGTCGCCGCTGTATGCATTTTCAGCATTGGCATCATAAGCTGTATCGCCTGTGTCAACAGATAGTGGAACAATTCTTACATCAGCTGTCTTGTAACCAACACCGGAATAACCGATGGCATATTTGTCAGTTGCTATCCCTTGTACCACTGCAGATGAGCCGGGTTGTTCCTTCACTGAATCTTTGTAGTCGCCTTTGAACAAAGCAACATCTTTAAAGTAACCATAGGTTCCTGAAGCGGAATTCCTACCGTATAGTGAAATTGGTTTATTTGCCCATGTACCGGTCAAACCGAGGTCTCCCCAGGTGCGAATGTCTTTGGCATAGCCGCTTTTCCTGTTTTTAGAGAAGATGGCGTCCAATTGTTTCAGAGATATAGATTCAATCGGATTATCCTTGTGAACAAAAACGGCTAAAGCGTCAACGGCAACCCTGATAACAGCAGGTTTATAACCGAATTTCTTTTCAAACGCGTCCACCTCTTTAGATTTCATAGCCCTGGACATCGGCCCAAACTGGGAAGTGCTTTGAATTAGTGAGGGAGGTGCTGTTGAAGACCCTTTCCCTTCAATTTCAACTTTTACACTGGGATACAATGCGCGAAACCCTTCAAACCAGTATGTCATCAGGTTGTTCAAGGTATCGGAACCGATTGATTTGACACTACCGGAAACACCACTGGTCTTGCGATAATCCGGAAGCTTATGATCCACTTCCAAGGCAAAACCCGTAGATGTAAAAAGGAAACTCGCTACTAGTAGCAAAAGAAAAGCATTTAACAATCGACCTGATTTCATAATTAAAATCCTCCAAAAAGAGTCTGATCTGTTGAACCTGGGAACAGGATGTCAAAAAAGCGTTAACGTTTTCGAATTAACCAGACACTGAAAACCAGGTTCCAAAAAAATAAATGATGAGTGAAAACGAAGTTTTATTTTCCACCCGGATTCTTAGAACTTTATTAGCGACAGGTTAAGAAATTGTTAGCGTTTTCATTCTGTCGCCGTACTGCCAATGTACAGTTTCAAGTATGCCCCGGAATTGTTAGCTGGTTGTTAAGCGAATGTTAGTATTTCACTACTGTTCTGTTAGCGCGGTGTGCGGTTTTTGTTAGATTTGTGTAAGGAAAGATTGGAAGGGGACGATATCATTAGCAAATGAAAAATTACCTGTTTTCAAATATCCATACCCTCTGATATACAGTAAGAGCATCACCTATAATTCCAAATGGTTAATATTTCAAGAGTCATGTATCGTTGGTAGGGTATCTCATGAACAGACAAGATCCAAAGGACATTCTAAATAAAGTTTTTGGTTTTAATGAGTTTCGCGAAGGTCAGGAGAAAGTGATCAATAGTCTTCTTTCGGGTAATTCCACCCTCGCTGTTTTTCCCACCGGAAGTGGCAAAAGCCTCTGTTACCAATTACCGGCCATTCTTTTGGACGGATTAACACTTGTGATCTCCCCGCTAATCGCCTTGATGAAAGATCAGGTCGATTTTTTACAAACCAAAGGCATAAAGGCAGCTCGTTTGGACTCGTCTCTGGACTTTCTGGAAACCAGCAGGATTTATGAGCAATTAAGGAAAAATGAGCTAAAACTATTACTGGTTGCCCCGGAAAGGCTCTCCAATGAACGGTTTCTGAGTTTACTGGGAGATCTGAAGATTGATTTGATGGTGATCGACGAAGTCCATTGTATCTCGGAATGGGGTCATAATTTTCGTCCGGATTATTTAAAGCTGGCTCGTTCAGTGGAAAGCTTGAAAATACCTGTCGTTCTCGGTTTAACAGCGACAGCGACTCAGAAGGTGGCCAAAAACATACTCTCGGAATTTCATATTGCTAAAGAAAACTACGTAAATACCGGTTTTTATCGTCCCAATCTGACAATAAGAATGACATCATGCGAAATGAACCAAAATGGTAAAATCGACCTCCTTGTCCAACGAATAAAATCCCATCCTTCCGGCCCTACTATTGTTTACGTAACCTTGCAGAAAACGGCTGAATGGGTCGCGAGTTGTTTGCAGAATAAGGATTTAAATGCCCAGGCTTATCATGCCGGGAAAAAAAGCGAACAAAGGGAAAAAATTCAAGATTGGTTCATGTCTTCGGAAAACGCCATTGTTGTGGCCACAATCGCATTTGGAATGGGAATTGATAAATCCAATATTCGTTATGTCTATCATTATAACCTCCCCAAAAGTCTTGAAAACTATTCTCAAGAGATCGGAAGAGCCGGAAGGGACGGGCTTGCCTCCTTTTGTGAAGCCTTGATCACAAGTGAGGATATGATTAACCTTGAGAATTTTGTCTACGGAGACACACCGGATGCCTCTTCCATACATCAATTAGTAGACCACATACTCGCACAACCAACGGAATTCAGTATTTCCATTTATGATCTCTCAAATAGATTCGATATGAGATCTTTGGTTACCAATACGTTCTTAACTTATCTTGAGTTATTTGACGTTATTGAATCCATCGCCCCTTATTATGACTCATATAAGTTTAAACCGAATCTTGAATTAAACGAAATAGCTCAGAAATTCGATCCTCAAAGGACTCGGTTTTTAAATCAACTCTTTGCCGAATCCAAGAAAGCAAAAATCTGGTGGCATGCCGATCTTGACGAGATTTCTGCGAAAACAGGTGAACCAAGAGACAGGTTGGTAAAAGCCTTTACTTATTTAGAGGAGAAAGGCTTTCTTGAATTAAATGTCACCGGTCTGAAACAACGATACAGAATGAAACCCCATTCAATTAACAGAGAAGACCTGAAAAACAATCTAACAACCAGGTTTTACGAGAGTGAAAAAAGAGAAATCAAGCGTCTGAACGAAGTAATCAAAATGGCAAATTTCTCGGGTTGCAGGATCGGCTACCTGTTAAGCTACTTCGGAGAAACCTTTAAAAGAGAATGTGGTCACTGTGACTGGTGCTTGGGTGAAAAGGCCTCCAGCTTTAATAGAATTGCACTGAAGATCAATGATTTTGAATCAATTAAAGAATCAATCACTGAAATGAAAACGATGTGTGAAGAGACCCCGACTGTACGACAAATAACACGTTTTTTGTGTGGAATAAACTCCCCCTTCATGACCATGAAAAAACTGAAACATTCCGCAAAGTTCGGCAGTTTCCAAACCTATCCCTTCGAACAGGTCTTAACCACTGTCGAATCTGAAGTCCGGAAACTGCAGGTCGGTAACGACCCGGACCCGTTTTAGATTTGCACCTTTTGAATCCCTTATTTTGATTACCTGAAAGTCTTGATATTCAGAGTATAAAATGAGAGAACCAATGCTGGTTGCAACGATAGGGAAGCACACTGTTGTCGACAATTGTTTATGGACGGGCACAGATCGAGTATTTTTTCCCTCTGGTTGCTATCTTCCGATTACAGATTTGGATTTAATCTGTAATGTTTTTTCAAACGACCAAAAAGTGCTGGATTCTCGAAAACAAAATCAAAAATATCTCAAATGCAGATAGGACATCTTATGCTTGGAAAAGAGGGGTCAAAGGATTGTGTTAAAAAAGGACTGCTGCTTTTGAGCTCGGTTTCCCTGTATGTTCTTTCTTTTCCGGCACCGGGATAGCGAGCTTATGGACTGTTCTGGAGTTCTGCAAAGCTTATCTTTTTTCAGGGCTTCCCTGGCAATTGCTTGGTTACTCTCAATACAAGGCAACCAGCATTATTCAGATATCGGATTTTACAGGAGTTTATGGTAT